>MAAN01000001.1 GCA_002163135.1 Alphaproteobacteria bacterium 46_93_T64 | reverse complement strand
CTGTAGAGGATTTTAAATTCATCCAATCCCATAAGCGGTAGGAAGTTTTGGAGCCCCAAACAGTAAACTCAACACGATCCGGACCGACACCGCCCGCCCCGCCAGCAAACGAGACAGGTAGGCCATTGCAGTCAAGTTGAGCGTGAAAATGGGTCTCGCAAGAAGTTGTGTCATCTGGATAACGAACCAAGGCATCGACAAAAGTGGCAGGTCCAAACAATTTTTCTACGAGATACACGTAATGAGAGCCAACCTCGCGAACGAAACCGCCTTCTTTGCGCATGGAAAGCCATGAGGCAGAATGCTGCCAGCCGCGCGGCCAGCTTGAGAAGTGAAGGCGCAGATCAACACCTAGAATGTCTCCGGTGGAACCGTCTTGTACCTGTTGCTGGATCGTGTTGATTGCCAGACTGTCCGCAAAAGGGAAGTTTACAGCATTCTGGACGCCAGTTGCCTCAACTTCCTCCACTAAGGACCGGCTGTCAGGAATATCTACGCCTAGGGGTTTCTCGCAAAAAACGACTTTTCCGGCTTGAGCCGCGGCGGTGGCATATTCTTTATGAGATTGTGGAGGGCTGGCAATATAGACCACATCAATATCAGGATCTGTAATGATCTGCAGCGCCGTTTCACCAATTTTGATGTCAGGGTATTGTTCTGCGGCCATGCGGCATGCATCTTCGTTGGGATCCCATGCGGCAGCGAGGTTAAATCCGCCATGTGCAGACATGTTTGTTAGCATCCGGTGTCCCATAACACCCAGTCCGATAAAGGCAATTGACGGTTTCATGATTTTGGCTCTTTTGATCAAATATGGCGGGAATTGAGTTTTTTATACCGCCTATTCTAGCTGAGGAAAAGCTCATAATCTATCTCTGCATGTTGCTTTTGAGGCATGGGTGTGGTCGTATGCGCTGCAGAACGCCCAAAACAAAGTAGAGCTTTGGATGTCGTAAAGCCGTCCACAGGTGTCGCATTGAGATGGGTGAGAAAAATCTAAATAACACAGTCTTTTAGACTGGGAGAAGCTGTTTCTTGAAAATAGCATTACAAATAATATGGGGAATTATGCCATGAGTAATTTACTTAAAACTTCAGTTATCGCACTGGGTTGTGTTGCATTTTCTACAGCGGCCTATGCAGATTGTAGCACAGTGCGCATGTCAGACGTTGGTTGGACAGACATTACGGCAACAACCGCCGCAACTTCCACAGTTCTGAAAGCGCTTGGTTACAAGACCAACGTAAAAGTTCTATCCGTTCCGGTGACATATACCGCAATGGCAAATGGTGACATTGATGTGTTTCTTGGAAATTGGATGCCAACCATGGAAGCGGACATTAAGCCATACCGTGACGCCGGTACGGTAGAAACAGTTGCCCGTAATCTAGTTGGCGCCAAATATACATTGGCTGTTCCAAAATATACGTATGATGCTGGGTTGAAATCCTTTGCTGACATCGGAAAATTCAAAGATCAACTAAAAGGCAAAATATACGGCATTGAGCCCGGGAATGATGGCAATCGCCTGATTGAAGATATGATCAAGACAAAATCCATGGGACTTGCTGGCTTTAAGGTCGTTGAAAGCTCTGAACAAGGCATGCTGTCACAAGTCGCGCGTGCCGGTAAAAAGAAACAACATGTGGTGTTTTTAGGATGGGAGCCTCATCCAATGAACGCCAACTTCAAAATGTCTTACTTGTCTGGCGGGGATGATTTTTTTGGCCCGAACTTTGGCGGTGCTGAAGTTTATACGAATACCCGTAAAGGATATTCAGCAGATTGTAAGAATGTCGGAATGCTCCTTAAAAATCTTGAATTTAGTCTGGCCATGGAAAATGAAATCATGGGCGCGATCCTAAATGACAATGAAGATCCTGATAAAGCTGCGAAAGCGTGGATTAAGAAAAATCCGGCAGTTCTTGATAAGTGGTTAGCCGGCGTTAAAACGCTGGACGGTAAAGAAGGTCTGCCGGCAGTGAAATCCAGCCTCGGCCTCTAATCCGCGAACTTAAAGGCTGGTTTTGGACCAGCCTTTTTTTATTTCCAGAAGAGTGTGGCGTAAATTATGGAATGGCTTACAGAAGAAAAGTTGCCGATTGGAAAATGGGCAAAACTGTTTGTTGATTTTCTGACAGACAATGGCGAATGGTTCTTTGACGGGTTGGCGGTTGGTTTAGAAGGCTTTATTTCTGCAATTCTTTTTGTCCTACAATTTCCTCATCCTCTAATTGCCGCAGTATTGGCTGCAGCTCTTGCATGGTATTTGCGGCGATCCATTGGATTTACGGCATTTGTATTTCTCGGGCTTCTTCTCATTGTTAATCAGGGGTATTGGGAAGAAACAACGCAAACACTTGCTCTTGTTTTGGCGTCGACCGCTGTTTGTATGCTGGTTGGTATTCCCATCGGTATTTATGCAGCACGTAAACCTTGGTTTTTTGCAGCTATCCGGCCAATTCTCGATCTCATGCAGACGATACCGACATTTGTCTACCTTATCCCGGCATTGATTTTGTTTGGACTTGGAATGGTTCCGGGATTGATTGCCACTGTTATTTTTGCGCTTCCCGCCCCAATTCGGTTGACTCAACTTGGTATTTCCAGCACGCCGCCGGATCTAAAAGAGGCCGGCGTTGCCTTTGGCGGTAACTCATGGCAGATCCTTTGGAAAATTGAAATTCCCTATGCCATGCCGCAAATACGGGCAGGCCTAACTCAGACAATCATGTTGTCTTTATCCATGGTTGTCATCGCGGCGCTGGTGGGTGCAGACGGCCTTGGGGTGCCAACATTGCGCGCGCTAAATCAAGTGAATATTGCCAAAGGATTTGAAGTCGGTGTTGCCATTGTTGTGGTCGCCATCATTCTGGATCGTTTGATCCGCTCCTCAGAGGATTAGGCAAATGGAAACAGCGATCAAGTTTGAAGATGTGTCTGTCATTTTTGGACGTAAGACTGACGCGGCGCTTCAGTTTGCTAATCAAGGTGAAGGCCGAGAAACTATTCAGGAGAAAACTGGAAATATTCTGGGTGTCTCTAAATGTAGCCTAAATATTGACGTTGGAGAAATTGTCGTCTTGATGGGATTGTCCGGCTCTGGAAAATCCACGTTGCTGCGAACCGTCAATGGCCTGAACCCAATTACGGCAGGGTCTGTCTCTGTACGTAATGGGAGTGAGATGGTGAATATCGGGACTGCCGATAAAAATACCCTTCTTCAGTTGCGCACGCAAGCGGTTGCAATGGTTTTTCAGAATTTCGCATTATTGCCCTGGCGGACTGTTACCGAAAATGTAGGTCTGGGGTTAGAGCTTTCTGGCATTTCAAAGACCGAGCGCGAAGAGCGTGTTGCGAAGCAGTTGGAACTTGTAGGTTTACAAGATTGGGGCGATCGCACAATCACCGAACTCTCCGGTGGTATGCGACAGAGAGTAGGACTTGCGCGTGCATTCGTAACCGACGCACCGATTTTGTTAATGGATGAGCCTTTCAGTGCGTTGGATCCGTTAATCCGCGCTCATTTGCAGGATGAATTGCTGGAACTACAAGAGAAAACCAAACGGACAATTTTATTCGTGAGCCACGATTTGGACGAGGCCATGAAAATTGGCAATAAAATTGCCATCATGAAAGGTGGCCGGATTAACCAGTTTGGTACTCCGCAGGAGATTGTCCTCAACCCAAGCGACTCGTATGTCAAAGAGTTTGTGGCCCATATGAACCCGCTTAATGTGTTGTGTGCCGGGGATATAATGTCTGAGAGTTCCGACGGTTCTGCCTCACGGACTATTAGTGAAGAGACGCCTTTGCGTGATCTTGTTCATATGATGTGGGAAAATTCAGAGAATTTGGATGTGACGTCAGAGGGCGCAATAATCGGATCTGTAACGTCCAAAGATATTTTTAAATCACTCTCCGGCCTTTAATGAGGGGCAGATCTATAGCAATGATTGTTTATCGTTCAACGTAGGTTATATTTATGGAATGTACTTAATCGTTTTCTGGATATGGCATGAATGAAATGAATAGACCGCAACCATCTATTACAGCCCCGGTTGTTGACTGGCTTGTAGATGGGGCGCCTGGGGCCCCCTTATCGCAAGATATATTGTTGCATTTATGCGAACGCTTGCTGCGCTGCGGTATCCCGTTATTCCGCTCGGCCGTTTTTGTCACGACACTACATCCCAACATTATGGGTCGAGCCTTCTATTGGCATAAGAACAATCCAACAATTGAGGTCGGAGAAGCCCCTTATAGTCTGCTTGATTCAGACGAATACAAACGCAGCCCCATTTTGCATGTTCTTGAGACTAATAAGGAAATTCGCCGCCATCTGGCAGATCCGGATTGCCCAGACGATTTTCTTATATTGCAGGGTTTCCGCGATGAAGGGATAACGGATTACCTCATCATGCCGCTTGAATTTACCAATGGTGAAATTCATGCCGCAAGTTGGTCAACCTGTCAGCCCGGTGGTTTTACAGACAAACAATTGGACGGTCTTCGTAAAATTAGACCTGCCTTGTCGCGGTTAGCTGAAATTATGGCGCTCAAACGAGTTTCCAGAAATTTGCTAGATGCGTATTTGGGGCATCAATCAGGGGAAAAAGTTCTTTCCGGAAAAATACAACGCGGAGACGGAGAGGATATTCTTTCGGTTATTTGGTTTTGTGATTTACGAGGTTCGACAAATTTGGCCGACACGTTGCCAAGTCAGGAATATTTGTCGCTTCTTAATCAATACTTTGAATGCATGGCAGGGGCCATTCTCGACGGCGGGGGAGAAGTCCTCAAATATATTGGAGATGCAGTACTTGCTATTTTTCCGATTGATACGAAAACGAATAATTATGATGAAGCCTGCCGGCTTGCGGTCCAATCGGCAGAAGAGGCCATGTCTCGCATGGCGAACTTAAACAGTGACCGCGCGAAGGCAGGAAAAGACCCTTTGGGTTATGGTATTGGATTGCATTTGGGCCGCGTTATGTATGGCAATATTGGGACGCCAGACAGGATAGAATTTGGCGTAATCGGTGCAGCCGTTAATGAAGCTTCTCGTATCGAAGGCATGACAAAACTTCTTCAAAAAAAGATACTGATTTCCGGTGAAGTTGCTGCACATCTTGAGGAGAAGTGGCACTCCTTAGGGCGTCACTCTTTACGCGGTGTCGGAGAGGAAATCGAACTTTTTATACCTCCGTCTCATCAAGAGTGAAGTCTGGCTTTAGGGCACTTTGTTTTTTGAAGTTTCCGTTTTTCGTTTGGAGGAAAAACAGATTATTTTAATAAAACTGTTTTTACTATATATTGATAAAGTGAGCCGTTCAGTAATCGGGTGATTTTATTTTGGCAATACAGATAGCATGAATGAAAAATTAGGAAATCTCGACTTTATTGAGTACCTCTCACAAGGCGTGACGGTATTTGATCAAAATCTAAATTTAGTCGCATGGAATAAAAAAGCTGCAGAATTGCTAGATTTCCCTTTGGAGTTAGCAAAAATCGGGACACCCCTTGCTCGCTTCTTAAAAATGAATGCTGAACGCGGAGAGTATGGGCCGGGTGATATAGATACGATTGTTAATGAAGGTCTTAAGCTAACCAAACAGCGTATTCCGCATTCATTTGAACGTAAAAGGCCCGATGGGACTGTGCTTCTGATTGAAGGAAATTTTACAGCCGACCATGCGATGGTAACAACTTATACCGATATTACAGAAACACGTTTGGCTGAGAAAAAGTACCAGATAGTCAACGATCTATTAGATAAACAAAATCGTCAGCAAGCCGGTGAAATTGAGAAGAGCAGGCAACACCTACAGGAACGAAATAGGATTCTCGAAATTGTCACAGAAAATACCAAACACGGTATTTCCCTTTTCGACAAAGATCTAAACCTCCTTGCCAGCAATGCGCGCTTCCTTGAACTCCTAGAGTTTCCGCCAGAATTTGGCCAGTCTGGAACCACCATGCTGCAAATGTTTGAGTATAACGCGAAGCGCGGTGAATATGGAGAGGGGAATTTAGAGGAAAAAATACGAGAAAGAATACAACTCGCTCTCTCATTCAATCCCCATAAGTTTGAACGTGTTCGCCCAGATGGAACTGTTATTGAAATTATTGGGACCCCGGTCAAAGATGGGTTCGTTACTACTTATACTGATATTACAGAACTGAGAAACGTACAGTTAAAGCTAGAGGATGCGACAAAAACGCTTCAGAAGACAGTTCAACAACAGTCGATTGCACTTTCACAGAAACAATTTCAGGCTAACCAGCTCATTACAGCCATAAATGCAATGGAAGAAACTATTGCCTTGTGTGACAAAGAGGGCCGCGTCGTCTTTTGCAACGAAAAACTGCGTTCGTTAATTCCAGAATTGTCCTCCTATCTGGATCCAGGGAAACCATTCGAAGGGTTTATCCGAGCGGCTTTGGAAATCGGTTTTTATAAATTAGATAAATACGAGTTAGATGCATGGTTTAAAAATAGAATGGACCATTATCAAACTGCATCGGGTGTTTTCGAAACTGAGATCGTCGGAGGCAAATGGTTTCAGGTACAGGATCAGCGCTTGAGTGATGGGTCCATAATCTCCATAGGCAGCGACATAACAGAAATAAAGCAATCACAAGTAGAGAAAATTGAAGCCGAAGCACGATTTCGCGATTTCGCTGAAATTGGAGCTGATTGGTTTTGGGAAATCGATCAAGACCTTCGATTTAACTACTTCGCGGGAAATGTAAAAGAAGTTACCGGCGTCGCAATTAGTGAGTTTATTGGAAAAACAAGGCAAGAAGTTCAATACGGCAATCTAGATTTTGAAAGCAACAGTTGGGAGAAGTATTTTCAAGATCTGGAAAACAGGTCAGATATTGATAACTTTGAGTATCAATGGCTCCGACCTGATGGGGAAATCCGATTTATTAGCCTAAGTGGTCGGCCTCACTTTGATGAGAGTGGCGAATTTTTGGGATATCGGGGTGTCGGCCAAGACATTACATCACGTAAAATTTCAGAAGAACGTATTCGAGAGAGTGAAGAACGCTTTCGGACAATTGCTGATAATCTGACCGAGGTATTCTGGTTGGTGAATGTTGAGGAAAATGGTTCCTATAAAGTTCTGTATGTAAATCCGGCATTTGAACCTCTATGGCGGCACAAACCAGAAGAATTATTTGAAGATGACTCTATTTGGTATCGATGTGTTCATCCAGATGACAAAGACAATCTCAAAGAAACATTTCAAGGTTTTATCGAAGGTCGAAACGGGTACGATTTAGAATTCCGGTTATGTTATCCGGATGGCTCGGAAAAGATAATCCACTCCGAGGGCCAACTTATTAAGGATGCTGCCGGGAAAATTGTACGCGTGGCTGGTGTTTCGCGAGATGTAACCGGGTTTAGGCGTTCAGAGCAAGCATTGCGCCGTTCTCAGAAAATGGATGCAATTGGGCAATTAACAGGGGGTGTTGCCCATGATTTCAACAATATACTTGGAATTATTCAGGGAAATCTTGAGCTCCTTGAGGAAATGTTGATCGGTAACGAAGCGGCGTTAGAGCGTATAGAAAAAGGCCTTAAAGGAACTGCACGAGGAGCGGAGATCACCCGCAAACTTCTAAGCTTCTCAAGAGAGAGCGTTGAAGAGAAACGTTTGACGTCGGTAAACGGGTTTATATCTACGATGGAAAACTTGATTGTTACGTCGTTGACCGCGTCTATTGAAGTTACAACAGAATTATCTAATGATATTTGGCCAGTTTTGATAGACACAGGGGACTTTGAAGATGCGATCCTCAATTTGTCTCTAAATGCCCGTGATGCGATGCCGGATGGAGGACACCTTATCATAGAAACTGAAAATAAGGTTCTGGATAAAGACTACTTAAAACACGATCCAACCGGGCAAATTGGCGAATTTGTAATGATCTCTGTGAGTGATACAGGCTGTGGTATGAGCAAGGACGTCCGGGAGAAAATATTTGAGCCCTTCTTCACGACTAAGCCTATTGAACGTGGAACTGGATTAGGCCTTAGTATGGTTTACGGTTTTGTTAAGCGGTCAGGTGGGCATATGAGAGTTTATTCTGAACCCGATGCGGGAACAACATTTAGGATATATCTTCCGCGGGCCAACCGTAAAATGGAAATTGTACCTCGAGCAAATATAAATCAGCGAGATTTAGTCGCTGGCACGGAAAAGGTACTTGTTGTTGACGACGAAGAGAGCCTCCTTGAGCTGACGACTATGGCTCTTACTCAGCTTGGATATGATGTGATTGCAGCAAATAGTGGCCGTAACGCCTTAGAAAAACTTGCTGACAATGAAGATATAGATCTGCTTTTTAGCGATGTCATTATGCCGGGTGATCTGGACGGGTATCAGTTGGCGAAACTGGCACATGAGGCATCTCCAAATCTAAAAATATTACTAACCAGCGGCTTTACCAAAAATCACGAAAAATATGTACATGGAACTGATAAGTTTCTCTCAGAATTGGCTACAAATTTGTTGAGTAAACCTTATAGCAGGGTTGATTTGGGTAAAAAATTGCGAAATATGTTGGATTAAGAGAAAACGCGCTAATTTTTAGCCTGTGCGACCGGTGTGCGTTTGCACTTATCGGATTAATCTTTCGTCCTTTTTTAGTGTGAAATAGAACGTAGACCCTACTCCAACCTTGGATTCTACCCAAACTCGGCCACCATGCAGCTCAACAATTTTCTTTACAATGGTCATACCTGCTCCGGTGCCTCCTCCATATTGGTTTTCACCATGTAGTCTTTTGAAAATCGTAAAGATTTTGCCTTTGTTGTCGTCTTCTATTCCGATGCCGTTGTCTTTGACATAGAATTTGGTATTGGGACCGTTTTGTTCGTACCCGATCTCGACCCACTTCTCTGCTTTGTCATTATACTTCATTGCGTTGGTTATGAGATTACGGAAAACTTCACCAACCCTTGCGTTATCACATTTGAAGCGTGGTAGCGTGGCGGGAATGCGTACCACAATATCTAACTCATCAAGCCTTGTTTTTAGGGAGGTTAAAACCATCTGAACACTACTCTGTAAATCAGCTTCCTCAATCAAAAGATCTCGCCGTCCAACACGAGAAAAATGTAAGAGGGTGCTAATCAAAGTTTCGAGGCGGCGCAGAATTTCGGTTAGTTTCTCAATGCGATTTACGACAGTACGATCTAATTTTCCTCCATAGTCCTCTAGAATATTTGCTATCTGATTATCAATCTCTCGAATAGGTTTTTTAAGATCATTTGTCGCAATATCGGCAAAATCATCGAGCTCCTTATTTGATTGCGCTAAGTAACGGTTAGCCGTTTCCAATTGGTGAGTACGGTCCTTGACCCGATCTTCAAGTTCGTCATGGGTGCGTTTGAGGTTTTCAAGTGCATCACGCCTTTCACGTAAGGCGCTGTCCAGCAACAATAAGGTGATGGAAATAACGCTTACAAATCCTTGCAGGAGTGACAAAGAAGTATTCTGGTTGCCTCGGACAAAGGGACCTAGCTCATTTATTGTTCCCAGTATGGATAAAGCAGAAATGATCAGTATTGCTAAAGTTGCAGTGCCAACACCCGTAACAAATACGATCGCAAACAGCACTGGTATCAGCAAATAGGCTTGTGCGCTCAGATACGAAAGATTGCCAAGCTCAAGAAATGTAATGGCGCCAAAAAGAGATAGTCCGATTAATCCAAGAACCATGGTCGGTGACAATTCTTTGCGTAGTTCTCTGACAGGCATTGCGAGCCAGACATAGATTGCAGGGGTAAATATCAGAATGCCTGCCGTATCCCCCAGCCACCACGTGAACCAAACCGATGACCAAAGGAAATCGGGCAAAATACCTGAGATGGCAAGTGACAACACACCGATACAGGCGCTTATTGTACAAATCGCCAGTGAAATGCATACAAAGACAACGACTGATTTGATCGATTTGAATAATGTGTTTTTGGGCACAAATCGGTTCACGAGATATAAACCAGCGAACGCTTCCAGTGTATTACCGATACCGATACTTATGCAGACGATTATTTCAGCAGGGTGCCGTGACAAATATTCAGAAAATTCGATGTCTGCTTCGGATTTGAAGTAAAAATCAGCTAGATTTGCAGCGATGGCTCCAAATGCGATCCCTGGCAATGCTCTTTGTCCCAGTAAAAGGCAGATAGCGAACGCAAAACCGGAGGGTGGCCAAATTGGTGTCGCTTGAGATTGTTCGAATTGAAGGGACAGGCCTAACCGGGCCAAACTATAATATATTAAGCTGATTATAAAAACATAACCCAGAGTAATCAGCCACGATGATCCGGATCTCATTTCAATTTTACTAATAATCGATTCTTGTAATGGATCCTTGAACAATCGAGATGAAACGATTTTGTCTACTGATTGCATTGCGAATACCTAATAATTTATGGATTGCAATTCTCTGATATTGTTTATTAGATTCTTTGGGCTCGTTGTTGTGCTGACTTCGCGTTACTTAGTATTACTCATTTATATTTGATAAAAATTGAATATTGATTAACTAATTTGGAAGTTCTTAAGTATCGCCAGTAGCATCGGTACTTAAGAACCATTCGACTCTAGTTTGACAGTCGTTCACCAAAAAATGTGAGAATTTCATCCCGGGCTGTTAGCGTTGGTTGCCCTGCTTCGTCGATCAGGTGAGCCGTTACGACGCTGTGGGGAGCTGGAGCATTTTGTTTGAAAAACGGCGGTACATCTGTATTCGCGGCACTATCCGGGAGGACCCGTCCGTCAAATCGGTCTCCAAACGCTTTTTCGTAAGCTGCAAAACGTTGTGCCATACAGAAATTGTCTCCCTCAAATCGATAGGCCAGAACAGTAAGGTCATCTTTTTCGAGACGGTTGCGTACGGTCTCGATTTCTGCGGGTGAACTTTCAATGCCAGCAGGGTCGTCCAGTGGCAAAGAGGGTTGAGAAAGGACCGCCGCCACAACAGAGGGTTCAAGTGTCATCGAGAGCGCAAAATTGCCTGTAAAGCACATACCGATGGCACCAACGCCGGGGCCACCACATTCTTCATGCGCCAGTTTTGCAAGGGCACGTAACCAAAGGGTAACTGGACTGGACCCTTTACCCGCAAATGCGTGAAATTCTGCACTGACGCAAGCGCGTTTGAAAATCGCAACTCCATCTTCCGCGCTCGGAATAACACCGTCATTCCCGAACAGGGATGGCATATAAACTGTAAATCCAGCATCGCGAACCCAGCGACTGAAACGTGCAACATGCGGACTGATGCCCGGCATTTCGGTCATTACAATCACCGCAGGCCCAGTACCGGCTATGAGGACCCTTTTTTGCACGCCATTAAGGGTTATGTCCCGCTTGATAAAGTCTTCGAGCGGGTCGTCGTCGTGCATGCTGCGGTTTGTCATACGTCGGGGTTCCTTTTATTCTGGGTGACCGTAGAGAAATTCAAAAGCATCGGTGTGATTAAATAAGTAAGTGTTTCTCGTTGGCGTGCTACGGGCCAGTTTTTCGGCTCAAGTGTCGCACGCGTTCCAATGCCATCAATTGCTGCAAGTAGCGCATCAGCGCAATTGCATGCTTCTTCGTTGGAGGCTTGTTGGGTGCTGGGCCGCAGCATGTGAAGATGCCTTGCTAATCCTTCTACAAATTGCTTGTAATAGTTTTGGTGAATAGTGCGAAGTCGATCATCCGCGATAGCGCGCCCCCAAAAAGCAAGCCAAACGCGCCACTCTTGTCGGCCGTCGTCGTCAACAGGAAGGTAATAGCAGACGCGCCGAATAAACGCAGGCACATCCCATGACATGTCAGGGTCAATGGGCCTTTGAATTCGTTCCAATGTACGTCTTACTATTTCTTCAAGGGCGGAGTCTAACACGGCCTCTTTCCCGTCGAAATAATGTGTGACAGCGCCGGTTGTGACATTACCGGCGCGCGCCACATCTCGAAGACGTGTACCTTCAAGACCCGTTTCGTTAATAACGGTGATCGCCGCATTGGTGATCATTTTGCGTTGTTTTTCAATATCAATTTTTTTTGGCATAACGGTGATTATGTAAAAATAATCGACTTTGTCAACACACAACTTGCTCCAGCAAAATTCAAACAAGACTTAAGAAACAAAAAAAGCGACGATCAATATTGATATGACAAACTTACACTTTCATCATAACTGGGAAATATCAGCATAGACAAAATAGTCTTCAATAACTTCATTTCGCATTTTGAGGGTTGTTGCAAAATGGGCAGAATAGGGCGTGCCATCCAGTCGTACATAATCGACAGATCCGTTGCAGATCACATCTTCCCCTTGTACCCAGATATTCTCAATTTTATGGGTCATGCCGGCAATACTGTTGAAGAAAGCGTCGTTTGCAGCAAGCACATTCCTTCTGCCAACAACAGTGTCATGATTACCGATGCGAAAACGTATGGTATCTGAGAGAAATTTGGAAAGGCCATCTGTGTTTCTGGCATCCACTGTTTCATAGAGTTGCTTTACTAATATTTGTTTGGTCATGTTTAGGCCTTTTGTTCCTGGGATGAATGAAGTCGTTTTACTGAGGACGTTTCGCCGCCATACATATTCTTTTCGCTCGGTTTATTGCTTAGATATTGAATGAATTCGAATTCGAAACCCGAAGGATCGATAAAATAGACTGTGCGTCTAAAGGGGTGATCGGCACCGATAGTGGTAATTTCATATCCATTTTGTTGCAAGCGATCGGAAATTTCCAAAGCATTATCAACGCAAAACCCGATATGAGCGAGGCCTGGAGAGTTGCCGCTTAGGTCACGATTTTCCTCATTGTTTCCTTCATTGAGAGAAATGTAATGGTCGTCTGTGCCAACGTGTAACCAGTGACGTTTATTGCCGTGCCATTCACTTTCTCCCGTACCGCGAACTTTCCAATCAGGAAACGCTGTTTGGATAAAATTGAGTGTCTCTTCGATGTCCTTAACAACAAGGTTTATATGTTCTAATCGGATCACTGAATATCTCCTTCTGTGGGTCTTTTTTCTCTTCACAAAACTTATTTGTTTCTGTCATGGTGATAATGTAGTTATTTGAAACTACATAGTTGAATTCAACTCAACAATCGGAGACGTTATGCAAGACATTGCCTCTATCCCAGTATTTGCGGCGATTATCGAGCAAGGGAGTTTTTCTAAGGCAGCAGATGTCCTGGGAATTACTAAGTCAGCTGTCAGCAAGCGGATAACAGGGTTGGAAGCACGATTGGGTGTGAGATTACTTAACAGGTCTACCCGTAAATTGAGCCTTACCGAAGCTGGAGAACGTTACTACAAACACGCACAGCAAGCTTTGTTAGCCGCCGAGGAAGCCGAGAGCGCAGCAACCGAATTGCAGAATATCCCAAAAGGAACACTCCGTCTGGTTACCCCTATGTCTTTTGGCGTGTCGCATCTTGCGTCGATAATTCCTGAATTTTTGAAGCAATATCCGGAAATAGATATTCACATTGAAATGACTGATAGCTGGACTGACATAATTGCGGAAGGTTTTGATCTTGCCATAAGAACAGATAGCTTGACTGATGGTTCACTCACTGTGAGGAAGCTGGTGCCGCTTCGAAGTGTCTTGTGTGCCTCCCCTGACTATATTGAAAAATATGGGGCACCTGGGTTGCCGTCAGAACTAAGTCATCACAATTGTCTGATGTATACCCATCACACAGTGACTAACGAATGGGTGTTTATTAATAACGGTGAAGAGGAAACGATCAGGATAAATGGCAATTATCGCGTAAATAATAGCGAAGCTTTGCGAGAAGCGGTGTTGCAAGGATTGGGCATTGGACGACTTCCTACTTTTATTGCGGGCAAAGACATAATATCAGGCCGACTTGTGCGGATGTTGATGGATTACGCCATGCAGTACAAAACTCTATATGCGGTTTTTCCTCAGAAAAAATATATGCCCGAAAGAATGCGTGTCTTTATAGATTTTTTGGCTGTCAATTTTGGTGGAGACAATCCGCCTTGGGATTGTTGGTGAAATGCCGGATCCGCCGAATGACCTAAGCGCAAAATAGTATGAAGTTTCTTGTGAAATTTTTGTTATTCCACTGATAAGTAAGGTCAATATTCATAACTACTTGGTAAGAATTTCCCAAGTGATCTTCAAATTCGGTGAAATCATATACGGTTGCCTTGAATAGTATAGCATTCGTTTTATTCCATCGTTAGTCACAACCGACTATTTTTCCATCACATGTATCATTGCAGCGCTCATATTTGAGTACTAGTCAACAAATTCCAGAGCTTGGTGATTGTAAAGCTCCAGCAAAAAACGGGTTGTTTCTGGAACCGTGAACAGTTGTTTATGTATTAGAAAGCTTACGGTTTCGCCTTTCATAAGCTTCTGGATCACCCCAAAAAACCCGTCACTGAAGGTAAAGCTTTGTCCATCGAACCCAAGGGAGAAGGCGCCTGTTGCATCTGTTGTCAGAGCAAATTTCACGTATTCTGGTTTTATCAGGTTTGCCCCTTTTTCCAAAATTTCGATAAACTGAATAAGGGACAAGCAATCTTCACGTTCTGTATAGTTGCCAAACTCTTCGTGTGGGGATTCTGTAAAATATGACACCAACCATTGTGTGAAATCAGAGGAGTCCAAGCGCTCTACGAGACGGCCGCGGATATAGTCCACGGCGGTATGGTCTATGACAAATCCCGCGCTGTTATCGTTCAATTCGTCGCCCACATATCGAGGATCAAGATCTTCAAAGGCGGCAAGATATTGACTGTATCCCCCCAATAATTCGGAGAATTTGGGTCCTAAAAATCCAATGGAAAAAGTAAGCGCTTGTTCAAGTGTTGTTCCTTCATGGGCAAAGTTAGGGGGTATATACAAAACATCCCCGCACGCCACCTCGATGGTGTCGCCGTCAAACTCATGTGCTAATACTTTTAGATCAATGCCTTCGATAAAGACCTCGTTACGGATTGGCTCATGGCTTACTTTCCAGCGTCGCCGGCCGCTCCCTTGCACAAGAAAGACATGATAACTGTCGATATGTGCGCCAACCGTACCGCCTTTGGTTGATAGGCTGACCATAATATCATCTAGCAACCAGCGGGGGGCGAAATTGAAATGCCGAAGTAATTCGGCGGTTTCTGGATGAAACTGCTCTACATTTTGAACGAGCAGGCTCCAGTTTTCATCTCCGATGCTGGCAAAATCGTCTTCACTGAAAGGGCCAAACTGAGTTGTCCACGTTGCTGCGTTACTTTTGGATATGACCATGCGTGACATGGGGTCTTCTTCCATTGCGAGACCCGCTAACTCATCTCCGGAAATCAACGCAGACATATGGGACTTGCTGACACCAGATCGCACGACAAATGGGCGCCTGTTCCAATAAAGGCCATAAAACTCATTGGGGGATGGCAGGGTATCAAGAACGATAAGCGGGCTGGTCATAATAATTCTTCGATTTGGGAGTTTATCAAATAGATATTCTGCTCTTATGGCATTAATCGGAGGGGGTTGTCACATTAACTTTATCGCCGAGTCGTCGGCATTAGTCTAATCTTCCTCAATGCAATGAATTTCATGTTCACGACATCGTTTCCCGCCTCACATTATCAAGTAGGACCCGCAAGTCGGCTTCTGTTTCTGCTAGGCCATAGATATAATTATCAGGACGAAGGAGAAGTGCTGAACACCCGTAGGCTTCCAAATGATCCAGTAAGGCGGGTTCTTCGTTGGAAGTGATTATTCTCAGATCGCTTGAGCCTAATTGTTTGGCGATCTGTGCACCGTTTGGAAGCTTGAGACTGTTGATCAAAAGGGCAGGTCTATAGTCAATCAGATCGTCGAGCATCATCCCGTTTGTTAGTTTAAACTGAGGGAACAACCGCCGTTTACTATCTAGTTTTCCAGCGCCAAGCCCCGCTCCAAGCGGGGGCGCTATGCTTTTCATACGAACGGATCCGTCGGGTTGCTGGAACGCGGAATTAAGGGCTGCTTTCGAATCCATTGAATTTATCAATCCACCAAGGTGAATAGCCGTCTGAATATATGCCTGTGTATGGGGCGATCGTTCACTCTGGTAACTGTCAAGCAGAGACGGATCGCTCCCTCCCTTTACAGCAAGGGAAAGTTTCCAAGCAAGGTTTGACGCATCCCGGATGCCCGCACACATTCCCTGTCCCATAAAAGGGGGTGTTAAATGGGCCGCGTCACCGGCAATGAGTAACCGCCCTTTGCGCCATCTGGACGCAATTTTAGAATAGAAAGTATAGACAGCTGAGCGTTCGAGATCTGCATCCTCGGGAGAGATCCAACGGCTTAAGAGTTGCCATACAGTCGCTGGCCGGCAAATGTCCTCGGCGTCTTCGTGATCGAGAACAGCAATTTCCCACCGCCGTCTGTCCCCGGGACTTCTGGCGTAAGTCGAAGGCCGTTCTGGATCGCAATACTGCACTGTAAAATCACCGAGATCCGGCCTCGGCCGTTTTAAAATAACATCGGCGACCAACCATCGTTCCTGAAAGCCGAGATCCTCCATATCGGATCCCAAAAACTGGCGAATGATCGAATTGGCACCGTCACATCCTACCACATAGGCCGCTGTTACAGATTGAACTTCACATCCGTCGTTTTCAGTAAACTTAATCGTTACAGCCTCTGTATCCTCCGAATGATCAAGTACCGTAGTGCGTGTTTTAACTTCAACAGTAGCGTGTCTTGATATTGCATGGCGGAGTATTTCCTCTATGTCGGGTTGATGAAAACGATAGCTTGCATACCACCCGTTAGGACCGATTTCCTGAGGGCGGGGCCAATCCATCAGCAGCGCACCATCTTTGTTGATAAATCGCATGCCCACATTGACCCTGACAACTTCTGCAATGGCATCAGCAACGCCGATACTTTGAAAAATACGCATCACTTCGTCATCAAAATGTACGGCCCTTGGCAAGTGATAGGCTCGCGCCTCTTTTTCAAGGACCAGTGTTCGAACGCCGCATTTCCCGAGCAGATTAGCAAGGGTTGCTCCAACCGGCCCCAAACCGACAATAATCACGTCATAATCAGGTATTTTTTTGTTTTTGGTCGGCATATAGGGACTCGCTACGATTTGATGTTTGAATAGAGCCAAGGACAGTCAATTACCGCGGGGGCTTGAAGCCCGTTTTTTGCCGCTTCAAGTCGCATTTGACTAAATTTCTCTCGTGCATCGTCTGGAAGATAGAGCCGATCATGACCCCAGAAACTGGGACCGGCAAAAGTTTCATGAGGAGTCCACGTATCCATATCAATGACCCTGCCGCCCCAGCCGGTCTCAACAAAAAAACCGGATGGAGAATGGGTATAAAAGGATGTCATGTAGTCATTGGTATGACGTCCTAGAGTATAAGCGATTTTTTCTGGTGTTTGCTGGGCTATGTCGAACCCTTGTCCGACATCATCAAGTTTCGTGTATTCAATCATGAAGTGGTGAAAGCCCCGTTTTCCAGTGCCAACCATAGCAAAACTGTGGTGACGCCCATTAACATGGAAAAAGTAGAGTGGGACTGGTGATCTTCCATAGTCACTAACTTTGAAATCAAGGATGTCCCTGTAAAATGGCATGAGTACTTCGGCGTCTACGACATTCAGAACAACATGTCCCATTCCAAGCGGGCCTGTTTTAAATCCGGAAATCCTTCTGCCAGGAATAAATTCTTCTTTCGTCACTTCTGCATTGAAAAAGAGTTCAATTCGATTTCCCTCAGGGTCACCGAAGTAAATTAGCTCATCCACATGTCTTTGATCGCATAGAGATGCACTGCCAGAGCGAACTTGATGGCCAGCAATTTCCAGTCTTGCGGCAAATGATTGTAAATCCTTCTTCTCGGTTACTTCCCATCCTATGAACGCCAGACCTTCCGCTTCATTGTTTTCAACGATTAAGCGTTGTTTGCGATCATCCATTCGAAATGCGGATATATTGCCGCCAGAATCTGCCACTTGCATCCCAAGCTGGGCCGTTGCGTAGTTGATCCAATCCTCGTTTTTCTGAGAGTAGATTCCGATATAACCTAGTGCCGATATAGACATGAGTTCGACCCTTCAGTGTCATTATGGAGAAGTAATAATTTTTTATTTAGATCCGCAGATCTATTGTGTAGAATAGAGGAACGTTTTAGTCTGACACTAAATTCCATAACAAACGGCAATAAGTTAGAAAAATGACAGGCATCGACCGTTACGCGCGGGTTTTGAATCTTTTTACCGTGAGAAATAGTTCCTGGACCGTTCAAGGAATCTCTGAACAATTGGATACTGCGGCGAGCACAGTTTACCGGACTGTTCGTGAACTTGTCGCGTCTGGGTTTCTCGAAAGTACTGTCGATTCCCACTATCGGCTTGGCCCGACTTTTCTGCAGTTTGAACGTATTATCAGTGCGACCGATCCTTTGGTGCGATCCGGGGCCGTTTTTTTGGAAACACTTGTCGAGCATTCCGGTATTCCTTGTTCCGTCGTCCTTGCCAGACTCCATGGCGAAAAGGTGATGTGTGTGGCTGAATCCCGTTCCCATAGTTTTGATGTGAAAACCAGTTATGAGCGTGGGCGCCCGATGCCAATTTTAAAAGGAGCAACCTCAAGAGCCATCTTGGCGAGCCTTGAAGCAAGAAAGCGGAAAAAGTTGTTGAAAAAAATCTCTGCTGTAGAGAATTTTGACAATAATAAGCTTACTGAAGAGCTCGATAAAATTCGGAAGCGCTCACTTTGTATATCACAAGGAGAGGTTGATAAAGGTATGGTTGGCCTGGCGTCGCCGATCCGGAATAAATCCATGGGTATTGATGCCTCTCTCAGTTTCATTCTGGAGCAAAAACACTTGAATGACGTGGTGCAAGTTCGTCTTGTTTCATTGTTATCAACCCATTCCCGGTTAATCGAAAATTACATGGACGATGCCTATAAAGATATCTATCAGCGATCCAGAAGTGCTGTTTCATACTAAGCGATATTATCAATAACTGAATTTACTGTCTAATAAATATTGCAAAAATATCAATATATGATAATTATGCGCAATGTTGATGGCTGACCGAGAAGATTGATAATGACTAAGAATGCGGTGCTTACCGGGGCCTATCTCGACCACTTGGCCTATGAGAGTTCTGATCCAAAACGGCTAGCAGAGTTTCATTCTGCAGCTATGGATATGAATAGTCTCAGGATTTCTGACAAGGAATGGCGTTGTTCTGGCCCAGAGCGCAGAATAATTGTACTTGCGGGAACAGACCGAAAGCTCGCTTATGCCGGTTTCACTTGCCTCGATGCGGACAATCTGCAGGAATTTCACAAATATGCGTGTGATAATGGTGTCGAAATTCAGGAAAACCCCTCACCATGGTTATGTGGGAATGCTTTTGCTGTAGTTGATCCGGATGGAAACAAAGTTTGCTTTGGATTGAATTCCGGGGAAAAAATCCTGCAAACGGGGCTGCGTGGACGTCTTCAACATCTGACTTTCGCGACGTTCGATCCAGATGCGTTAGTGAGTTTTTATCACGAAAAGCTGGGTTTCAGGGTGACTGATCGTGTTTTTGATGAAGACGGTAATTTGACAGGATGTTTCATGACTTCAACGCATGAACATCACACAATTGCCTGTTTCAAATCAAACAGACAAGGGATTGATCATCATTGTCACGAAGTAATTGAATGGGACACTATTCGGGACTGGTGTGATCATTTCGCTGGGCAGCATATCAAATTGGTTTGGGGGCCTGGTCGGCATGGGCCCGGTAACAACCTGTTTGCCTTCATTGAAGACCCTGACGGCAACATGATTGAAGTCTCTGCTGAACTTGAAATGGTTCACGACCGGCAGGTGAAAGACTGGATACAGGAACCAAGAACTTTGAACCTTTGGGGTTGGGCAATTAACCGGACCCCCTGACATAAAACTGATAATTGGAATTGGGTAAATAAAATGAAATTGACGAGCTATACACGAAAAGGTCAAGTTGGATTTGGTGCTGTTGTTGACAATGGGATTGTCGACCTGACCAACAAATTGGCTGAAGGCGTTACATCGTTAAAGCAAGCGATTTCTGCGGATCTGCTTTCGTCTGCTGCGGCATACATAGAGGGCAAGCACCCTGATTTCAGCTTTTCAGATATTTCACACATGCCGGTCATTCCCGACCCCTCGAAAATTCTTTGCGTGGGTTTGAATTATGAAAAACATAAGAAAGAATCCAACCGGCCAGATGTTGAGTTTCCAACCATCTTTACACGTTTTGCAGATAGCCAAGTGGGCCATAGGCAGGCGATGATTAAGCCAGATGTTTCAGAACGCTTTGACTATGAAGGCGAGATGGCTGTTATTATTGGTACAGGAGGGCGTAATATCCCCGAGGATAAAGCCCTTGATCATGTGGCTGGGTATGCATGTTATAATGAAGGAAGCATCCGCGATTACCAACGCCACACGTTTCAGTTTACGCCCGGTAAAACTTTCCCCGGCACCGGAGCATTCGGCCCCTATATGGTAACGGCGGATGAAGTCGGCGACTATACCAAAATGCCCATTCAAACACGCTTAAATGGGAAAGTGATGCAGGACGCAATGCTCTCGGACTTGATCTTTCCTGTACCAGTACTGATATCCTACATATCGCAATTCACGCCCCTAGCGCCAGGGGATGTCATCGTATCAGGAACACCTGGCGGCGTTGGCGACAAGCGCGAACCTCCCGTCTACCTGTTTCCCGGTGATACAGTAGAAGTTGAGATCGGGTGCCTTGGCACACTTGTTAATCCAATTATGTCTGAAACCTGAGCGAACGTATCGTCTTATGACTTCGATGACGGATACCGATATATTAATCATCGGAGCAGGTCCTACTGGGTTACTGCTGGCAAATCTGCTTGGCTCGATGAATGTTAAAACAACTGTCATTGAAGCCAATGCAACAACGGTGCAAGAACCCCGCGCAGTTTCAATCGATGATGAATCAATGCGGGCCTTGCAGGCTGTGGGGCTACATAAGGCGGTTCAGGAAGTATCTGTAGCTGGGTATGGATCAATCTATCGCGGTCCAAACAAAAAGCAGTTTGCAACCGTTAAGCCAGTCTCGAAAGAATTTGGTTTCGATAAGCGCAATGCGTTTCAGCAGCCGGATTTGGAGGCGATATTACGAGACGGCCTGAAACGCTATAGCTGTGTTAAAGCTAATTTCTCGACCAGAATGATCAGCTTTGATCAGGACGCCTCAGGTGTTGTTGCCAATATGCAAGGCCCGGACGGAAATTTCGTTATTTCCGCACAGTATATGATCGGCTGTGATGGCGGCCGTTCTGGTGTGCGTAAGTCCCTTGGGATCAAGATGGAAGGCACAACCTACAAAGAACCGTGGCTGATAGTTGATCTGAAAACTACTAAAAACAGGTGCTTTCATACAGAAGTCTTCTGTGATCCAAAACGACCATGCATAACCTTGCCTGGGCCGGATGGTATCCGAAGGTACGAGTTTATGCTTCACAAGCACGAGGACGCAGATTTAGCAGAAGTTGAAGGTTTTGCACGACGGCTTCTCGCGGATGTTGGACCTGATGAAGCAGAAGAATTTCGGCGAAATCAAGTTTATACATTTCACGCTCGCATTGCCGAAAACTGGCGTAAGGGGCGTGTCTTTCTTGCGGGCGACGCCGCTCATTTGACGCCGCCATTTGCAGGGCAGGGGATGAATAGCGGGTTACGGGATGCGCATAACCTTGCCTGGAAATTGGCAACAGTTCTTTCTGCCAAAGCCGAACATAGTTTGCTGGATAGTTACGAGATCGAACGAAAACCCCATGCATGGTCGCTCATTCTTTTGGCGCTCCGTATGGGGAAGATCATGATGCCGACGTCTTCGTTTCAAGGTGCGCTTGTTCGCGGCGCTTTTCGAGCGCTCGGCGTTTATCCACCTGCTCGGGAGTATTTCGCGCAGATGAAATATAAGCCCAAACCACGGTTTGAAGTGGGACTGATTGAAGCTGACGATAAGACAGTGAAGGAGACAATCGTCGGTCAGATGATCCCACAGCCTGTTGTTGAAGATCACGTTCGAAAGCAAGTTTTGCTGGATACAGTGCTTCCCGACAAACCTGTCTTGCTAATCTATGCCGAACGCCCCGAAGTGGCCATTTCTGCTAAAATTCTACAAGATATGAATGAGTGTGGTGTCGTAGTAATTGGACTGACACCAGAATGGACAACCCCCTCAAAAGCAGAATTTCCGATTGTGCGTGATCGCAGTCGAATTTTTTCAACCAAACCCTTCATAGGCTATCTAAACCACGCCATATTGTTACGGCGCGATAGATATGTCGCCGGTACGAGATCCGTTGATCAGCTATCCGAGTTATTAGGGCTTGTCCGTATGATTAACCCTTCACGTCTTAAGGATACTACCTGATCAGGAATAAAGTGATTGCCGGGAACGAAAAAAGCAGGACAACTCTGACCAGATCACTTGCCAGAAAAGGCAGTACGCCTTTGAATGTATCTCCGATTTTTACATCACCCGCCATTTTGTTGATAATGAACACATTTAGCCCGACAGGCGGCGTGATGAGCCCGACCTCGACGACGATTAGGGTCAATATGCCAAACCAGATCGCAGTCTCTTCTTGGGGCATCCCAAAATCCATGGTCATGATTAGGGGAAAGAATACTGGAATGGTTAGCAAGATCATCGCTAAACTATCCATTAAACACCCAAGCATCAGATAGAGAACTAGAATGCAGGCAACAACGACATACGGCGAAAAGTTGTTGTCGATTACGAAATTGGCAAGTTCATTTGGAAGCTGAGTTAAGGCCATGAAGGAATTAAAAAATTCCGCACCCAGCAAAACCAGAAATATCATCGCAGACGTCACAGCCGTACTTTTGATAACTTCAATCAGGGCCGCGAGATTAAAGTTCTTTTGAAACGCGGCTACAATTCCTGTTCCTGCGGCCCCAATGGCTGCGCCTTCGGTCGGTGTAAACCAGCCCAAATAAATTCCGCTCAGCATAACTGTGAAAATGGTAATGATATGCCAAATTTCCAGAAACAGTTTCAAGCGTTTCCCCCAAGGGATCTTTGGACTTGCTGGGCCGGAATTAGGAACGTACCGGACAAATAAGGCAATGGCCAAAATATACCCCAACGCCGCAATTATTCCTGGGATAAACGCCGCAAGAAACATCTTTGCGATATTCTGTTCAGTGAGGATGGCATAGATAATTAGAATAACTGAAGGCGGTATCAGGATGCCGAGCGTCCCACCTGCTGCGAGGGCGCCTGTACTAAGAGAGTCCGAATAACCCAAGCGCCTTAGTTCAGGTATCGCAACTTTTCCCATTGTTGCCGCGGTTGCCAGTGAGGATCCACAAATTGCGCCAAACCCAGCACAGGCACCAACAGCAGCCATTGCAACTCCGCCTTTACGGTGCCCTAGACAAGCGCCTGTAAATTTGAAAAGAGCTTCACTCATTCCTGCTTTTGTGGCGAAGTTCCCCATAAGCAGAAAGAGAGGGATGACCGAAAGCGAATAATTGGAAAACAGATGCCAAGCACTTGTTTTTGCAAGGGACATAATAGGCAGCCAACCCGCAATCAATGCCGTGCCACTGCAACCTACAATTAACATCGCAAGGCCAATTGGCACACGTATCGCGAGCACGGAAAACAATATTGGAAATGCGATAAGGCCTAAGGTAACTCGATCCATGAAACTAGGTACGCCTAATGCTAAACGCTGCTTTCATAACGAAAGTATAGAGGCAGCATACAAATAATAGAAAAAAGGAAAACACAACGGGCAGGAATGGGATCCACACCGGAAATTGCAACAGCATTGTTTCTTCCTGATAATTGTACATGTCTTGCGCCCCGTAGAGCATACGCCAAGTGAAGAAACCGGCAACTCCAGCAAAGGCCAATGAACTTATGGCATCAAGTGCTGAAATCGCGCGATCACCCAAATTCGCGGTCAGAAAGTCTACAATGACATTTCCATTGCTCATGTGACAAAGCGGCAAAAAGGAAGAGATGGCAACCGCACATCCCATTTCCACCAACTCAAAATCGCCCAGCAAGGGAGAGGAAAAAAGAACTCTTCCAATAATGGAGACAAAATTGATACTGACAATAGTCAGTAACACCAGACCGCCAAAAACAGCGAGCACATTAGCTAGAGATAACAATACCCGTCCAAACATGTCGTCTGGACGGATATGGTCATCTAATCCGGTAATTTCGGCTTTACTGCTCATATTTCTTTATCAGCATTCGAGCCTTTTCAACGAGCATTCCACCATCGAGACCTTTAGAGTCAGCTTTGGCAATCCAGTCTTTCACAAAGCCTTCGCCTGTCATTTTCAGCTCCTCCAAAGGAGCGCCGTCGATAGTGTGGAAAGTGCCACCAGCTTTCTCGGCAAGCCCGCGAGCTGGCGCTTCAAAACTGTCCCATGCTGCACCGGCAATCTTGGCAAGTGCCAGACCGGAATTTGCATCGATTACTTTCTTCTGCGCATCACTGAGGGAGTTGTATTTTGCCTTGTTCATCAAGAACAGGAAGGGAGTTGTGTAAAGGCCGCGTTCACCCGCAACGTTAGTGTGGGCCTTTGTCAACTCGTGTAGCTTGAAGGAGGGCATGATTTCCCACGGAACAACCATGCCGTCGATGACACCTTTTGAGAGCGATGGGGCCACTTGTGGAACTGGCATACCAACTGGAGACGCACCTAAGCTGCCAAGCATTTGGCTGATTGTACGCGTTGGACCGCGCATTTTCAGGCCTTTAAGATCAGCGCTCGACTTGATTAAGGTCTCTTTTGTATGAAATTTTCCTGGTGCATGCACATGCACAGCAAGAACTTTGTAGTCCTTTAAGTCGTCGGCACCAACTGTCTCGATGTATTCCTGAGCGGCCTGTGATGTCGCTAAAGCGGTTCCGGGCATGAACGGAAGGTCAAAGACTTCAAGTCTTGGAAAACGTCCAGGTGTATATCCAGCTACTGTCCAGATAATATCCACAGCTCCTTCTCGAACTTGGTCTACCAACTGAGGTGGCTTTCCTCCGAGCTGCATGGATGGATACATTTCAACTTTGATTTCACCGTTCGATTCAGCTGCAACCTTGTCAGCCCACGGCTTGACGAATTTTGCATTGGAATTAGCTGGCATTGGTACAAATGTGTGGAATTTCAATGTAACAGTCTCTGCTAGAGCTGAATAACCGAATCCAACACTGAATATTGCCGCCGCAAGTGTAGCTTTTATTAGTTTCATGAACATTTCCTCCTGCTTTCGACTCAAGCTTTTGCGCTTGTTGTCTTCAAGCATTCAACTCTTCTTAAGAAAAAGATTCAATCGGAAAGAGTCTAGCGCTCTATTTTTGGGCGAAATTATCATATACCAATAATTAGATTGATCAATAGTGCAAAATTATTGTTATGTGATAATGGTGTGTTGGCCGAGTAACCGATATCGCAGGTTTATATCACTGGTTTTTAGGCGAAGTAAAAGTGTGGTGCGATTTCCCTAAGAATATATTGTGGGTTGCAGAGTTTATATGGAAATTTATGAGCTGATCCGGGAGACTTAAACATTTGCATTTTTTGTTCCTACAGCCGGACTGGAAGATGCTAATTTTCGTCTCGATTGTTAGATCGTTTGTCGTCAACGTGCGCTGCAGTTAACCCTAAAGTTCGGAACGCCTTACCGTTTCGCAGAAATATCCAAGCCTCGTTTGGCGAACAGATCTTAAACATTCCGATAGCACAGAGTAAAATAAGCATGCAAGCAGACAGCATGATAGAGGATGTGGTGTGGGAAACTATGCAGTTCTCAGGGTGTTCTATAGGTGCCTTGAGCAACTAGCAGCTTTGGGAAAATTCAGCTAAGTCATTGAAA
>MAAN01000010.1 GCA_002163135.1 Alphaproteobacteria bacterium 46_93_T64 | reverse complement strand
AAATTTGATGCCGTCCTCAGAACTCAGGAGTTACTCCGTAATAAAGGAGCTGATTACTCGGACATCGACGGCGTACGGGTGACCGTAGCGGGGGGCTGGTGGCTTCTTAGGGCATCGAACACGCAAGCTGTACTAGTCGGCCGGTGCGAAGCACCAGACGAAACTGCGCTAGAGATCGTTAAGTCTGATATGCGAGTAAACCTTACTGAGGCCGGCATCTCGTTTCCAGATTTTTAGACTTCTCCGTACAACTCTGTAAATATCTGGTTTGGAAGAGAAGGCATGTCTGTTTGAATATTTAGGCGTCTTACAAACAGACAATAAAAAACCGGCGTAGTACAAAAACGCCGGCCTTCTGTACAATGTCAGCTATTAGCTGACTTTACCTTTTTTTGGCAATGGGATTCCCATCCAGGATTCGCCTGATGCCATGACACAAGTTGCGCCGTCAGGCTGTGTCAAAACGATTGTCCAGGTAACACCGTCGGGACTTGTGAAAACTTCTAAAACACTGCCATTTGCGGCCAGCCCTGCTGCGATGGGTGCTTCATCAAATTTTCCATTCAAGTGCTTGATAAGTGCTCCGCGTTCGAAACATGCATTTTGCGCGGTTGCCTCTGTCACTTGAAATGAAACCATCATCGCCGCAAATACTAGCACTGAAAGTCCAATAGAAATGACAGAGCGCATGCGTAATATACTGTAGGCTGAAAGATGATACTCAATAACGCTCAACATACGCTCCTCCTTTTGAATTGTGACCGCCAAAGATTTACTAAGGAATACTCCAAATCATTTGGCTTTTACCTATGAACATTATATATACACAGCAAACGTTAATATAAGATATACAGGTTAATTCTTGAGGTGATTTATCTAAACTTTAGATTAAATACGTTTTAATGCGTTGAAAACAGGTTAGTTTTTGAAGGTGTGATGAGTATCACGCCAACGGAAAAAAGGGACATTGGTAGTCAGCAGATTTTAGAAAATTGGTCTCTAAAAGGATGATTCTAAGAAGACGTCTCTAAATCTGGTCAAGGCGCTCTTCAACACCCGGGAGTCGGAGAGTTTTAATCAGTTTCCGTATTTCCTGCCGGGCTGCCACATGGCTCATGGACATTTTCACACCGACACCTTTAGTTTTAAGGTCGAGCACTGTAAGACCTTTGAGAAAGAGTTCCCGAAAGATAACCCGCTCCCCAAAACCAGCTGCTGATCTAAAAGATATACGAGATGCCAGTTTGGCCAAAATACCTTCAATATTCCGCTTATTATGCGCGTCTGTGTGAGAAAGACGGTTACGCATCACGATCCAGTCGATCTGATGCTTGTCAATAAGTGCCCGGCGCTTACGTTGCTCCCAGACCATTTCACTGTACCAACTAGGCCGTTCTACTTCAAAAGTTGTCGCATCCACTTTCGCAAGTAGATCCAAATCGATGAAGCTGTCATTCATTGGTGTCAGTAAAGTATCAGCAAAAGAATGACCCAGTTTTGCAATAAAACTGTCTGCACCCGGACAATCCACAACCACGAAATCATTTCCGTACACTTGATTTTGTAGGGCACTTACGAAACGAGATCGCTCATCACTCTGAGCTTCATCCATGTTTTTCTTAGAACTCGGCACGATCACTGACAGCGTGGGCATGGGAAGGGCTATCCCCATTTTCGTCACGAAATCCTGACGATTTTCTATATAGCGACCAAGAGTTTTCTGCTTGCCATCCAGATCGATGGCACCAACTCGATATCCCATAGAAAGCAGAGACACGATTACATGCATACAGGTAGTCGATTTACCTGATCCGCCTTTTGCATTTCCAAGAACAATAATGTGGGCACGCGTCGTTTGAGCATTACTTTCAGGCTTTGTTTCCTCAATTGTAACTGTCACAGTTCACTCCACGTTTCCAACTTCATATCCCAAGCCCGGTCTTGATCAAAAAACACCGGAGACCCAGAATTAAACCAGCATTGCTTGTCTGACAAGTCGGATATTTTTACTAAATATTTCGATGAAATGTGGATTCAGCTCCAAGAGCATTTATTTCGTAATAATTGGAACATCAGAATTAAAGGCGAAGTGAGCGAACGCAAAGTCTACCGTATATAGTATATCAGTCTTCTCTCCGCCCACTATCCTGTAGGCGATGACATTTCCGATATCAACACCCTCTCCTATTACAGAGGCATCAAGTGCTGAATTCTGCCCTTTTTCCCACTCCAATATCAATCCATCACTGGTTTGGATCCGTTTTTCCTGCCGGAGATAATCAAGCGACCATGCATGTCCTTCACTAGTGATTACACGAGCCAATGGCGCTATATTGGGCGGCATTTCCCCGTGATAGAGAAATGGTTTCGCCCGACTGTCATACCCTCTATACGGATTAACCCCGTAAGAACGGTCATACTTTCCATTTGGAACAAGGACTTTTCCTTCTGGATTCCGGCTTCTGAAGCGTGCAAATGATTCGATTCTCACAGGCAACATCTTTAAAGAACGACCGGTAAGTTCCCCGACAATGGCTTCGCCAGTGAACTGTTGCCACCAGCTTTCAGTTTGGCGGTCATACATTACCAGATCTGAGCGACGTAGTTTTCCCGTCGTTCCAAAATCAAGAACCACCTCACCTTTGTTGGGCAAAGTGATACGCCTATCGAAGACCAAGGATGCGTTGCAAAGCGGACAGAAGGTCACCGCTATTGGCACCCCCGCCACAGTGTCGTTTACAATTTCATGCCACATTAAAACTTGAAGCGGATACGCCCTTGCTTCTTTTCCAATGACCAAACCGATAACCGGCTCTGTTTCTTTTAAATGGGTGGCTTTGGCCAATGGTACAAATTTCGGACTGTCAATTGCAGGGATACCATCCTTAGGCGGACCACCGGACAGGATCTCAAGATAATCAATAGATGTTTTAGTGAAATCAGTTTGAGGCCACTCGTGCTTCCAAAAATTTGGATCCGCCAGCGACATGCCTGAAGTCAAACAAAGCAACAAAATGCTCAAGAAGGTTCGTGCAACGTTTAAAATTGTCATATACCAAAG
Organism: Alphaproteobacteria bacterium 46_93_T64; assembly: GCA_002163135.1. Taxonomy (GTDB): domain Bacteria; phylum Pseudomonadota; class Alphaproteobacteria; order Sneathiellales; family Sneathiellaceae; genus Sneathiella. The sequence goes on along the minus strand of MAAN01000010.1, from coordinate 720 downwards.
ATACACTGAACAAACACATTTGGAACTCTACAGAATGTCACTCTTTCGTGAGGGTGCGCACCTTCGATGCTTGACCCGCTCCAATTACCTGCTAACACAATATCATGTCATATGATGTTGAAAATATTGTGGTTGGTGCTGGCGTGATCGGTCTGGCCATCGCTCGTGAACTATCTAAATCTGATAAGGACGTTCTGGTACTTGAAAAGAACAGTCATTTTGGAGAAGAAACGTCTTCACGCAATTCGGAAGTTATCCATGCCGGCATCTATTACGCAAAAGACAGCCAGAAAGCCCGTTTTTGTGTTGAGGGTAAGGAACTGCTCTATCAATATTGCAAAAATTACTCAATTCCTCACAATCGGCTTGGAAAACTGATTGTTGCCAGCACTAATTCAGAATTAGACATTTTACATAACATAGATAAGAAGGCGAAAGACAACGGCGTATACGATCTTAAATACTTATCCGCCGATGAGGCCAAAGAGATGGAACCAGCGCTTAAATGTTCTGGCGCATTACTCTCCCCTTCCACCGGTATTATCGATACGCATCAGTACATGCTCTCACTCGTAGGTGAAATCGAACGTCACGGTAGCTTTATCGCTTATAATGCCCCTTTTATTTCGGCTGAGCCTGTACCTGACGGCTTTATCGTAAAAAGCCATGATACAGAACTGAAATGCAGGCACGTTATCAACGCGGCGGGATTAGCAGCAC
>MAAN01000022.1 GCA_002163135.1 Alphaproteobacteria bacterium 46_93_T64 | reverse complement strand
GTGCAAGCAATTCAGCTAGTTGATCACCAGCGTCACCAACCGCAACTGCAACAGAAATCGCCATGCAGCGTTCGCCAGCAGAACCGTAGCCAGCGCCGATAAGAGCGTCTGCAGCTTTTTCCATATCTGCATCTGGCATAATAACCATGTGGTTTTTAGCGCCGCCCATTGCTTGAACACGTTTGCCAGCTTCGGCAGCACGTGCATATACGTAACGAGCAATTGGAGTAGAGCCCACAAAGCTGATCGCTTTTACGCGTGTATCATCAAGCAATGTATCAACGGCAAGTTTGTCACCGTTAATAACGTTCAGAACGCCTTTTGGCGCACCAGCTTCCAACATCAATTCCGCAAGACGTAGTGGCAAAGATGGATCTTTTTCAGAAGGCTTCAGAACAAACGTGTTACCGCATGCGATGGCTACCGCAAACATCCACATTGGAACCATGGCTGGGAAGTTGAACGGTGTAATACCAGAGACAACGCCCAAAGGTTTCCGCATAGAGTACATGTCGATGCCGGAAGATACGTTGTCGGAGAATTCACCCTTAAGAAGATGCGGAATGCCACATGCAAACTCAACAACCTCAAGACCGCGAATAATAGATCCTTTCGCATCTGAATGGACTTTACCATGCTCGCTTGCAAGAAGGGCAGCAAGTTCTTCAATGTTTTCTTCAACCAGCTGCTTATATTTAAACATAACGCGGGCACGTGTAATTGGAGATGTCGCGGCCCAGCCAGGGAATGCTGCTTGCGAACTTGCAATCGCATCGCCGACTTCTTCTGCAGTTGCAAGCGGTGTGTTGCCTGATTGCTCGCCTGTGCTTGGGTTATAAACCGGGCTGAAGTTACCTGATTTACCTTCAACGTATTTACCGTCGATAAAATGTTTAATCTGGGTTGTCATCTATTTCGCTCCCCGAAATGTAATTCAATGGAGGCGACTTTACATGGGTATAAATGCAAAGTAATTAGATAAGATTGCACAATACGTGTGTAATTTTGCACATAGGAACAAAACGATGTTTGACTGGAATGATATTCGCTTTTTTCTAGAACTCAGCCGTAAAGGTCGCCTAACAGAGGTCGCCAAGGCCTTAAAGGTAGATCACACAACAGTAAGTCGTCGAATTTCAACATTAGAACAACAACTTGATGCAAAATTATTTGAAAGTACAACGCGCGGATACGTCCTTACTCAGGCAGGAGAGCGCCTTTTAACGCAAGCAGAATCTATGGAAAGTGCGTCTGCCAGTATTCTAGATAATATTGGCGGAGAGAACCGAAACCTAACTGGTGTCGTTCGCCTCGGCGTGCCTGAAGGGTTCGGAAGTCAGTTCTTATCTCAGGATATGCCCCTATTTCAGGAACTTCACCCAGAAATCGAGCTGGAATTTGTGGCGAATGATCGTTTTGTCAGTTTGTCAAAACGTGAGGCGGACTTGTCTATTACATTGGAGCGGCCGCGTTCGGGACGGTTGATCTCAAAAAAACTTACTGATTATACATTGAGACTATATGCCAGTCGCGCCTATCTAGAAAAACATCCACCGATTCACTCAATGAACGACTTGAAGGACCATAATTTCGTCTCCTACATCGATGAATTGGTGCCCGATCCACAAATGCTGTATTTAGGCGAATTCGTTTCCAACCCCAATGTAACGCTAAAAAGCTCCAGCATTGTCTTCCAATTTCAGGCGACTTTAGCAGGATCCGGGCTCAGTATCATGCATTGCTTTGTCGCTGACGAGCATCCAGATCTAATCTGCCTACTCCCCAGTGATATTGAAGTAAATCGTACTTTCTGGCTTAACACCCCCGAAGACATTCACGATTTGGCTCGGATCAAAGCTGTGTCTCAATTTCTCACAGATAGGGTTGAGTTGCGCAAGAAATCCCTATTAGGAATTCTGCCTTAACAAGAAATATTAAAAGAAGTTTTTCACCTTAGGGGTTTCTTTAAGCTTTTATTTTAGCTTTTTCTGATTAACAATAGACATGTCCAATGTAAGGTAGTCAGAATGCTTCAAATCGCTGTGGAAAAAGTTTGTGATGTTATCATCAACTCTCTTGCTCTCAATGCAACGGTAGAGGAAGGCGGCGACGAGTTCACAGAAGTACCGGACATCAGTGACGACCTTGAATTTGCTCCTCCACCAGAAGACAGATATTTAGAGCTTCGCCGCGTAATTGAGAAATTCAACGAAGAGGAACGCCTAAACTTGGTTGCATTGGCTTGGGTAGGGCGCGGAACTTTTTCTGTTGATGAATGGGATGAAGCTCTCGAAGAAGCGAAAGATATCAGCGGCAGTCGAGTAGCTGAATACCTGGTCAACATGGGGCAACTAGGTGATTATCTTGAAATCGGTTTATCAGAACTAGGCTTCTCTTCTGAAGGTTTCGAAACCGGGATGCGCTAGCTTTTTTCCGCTTCCATTCTTTTTCTAGCTTCCTCCAAATCATCGGGCGTATTGATATTGTAAAATGGATCCCCTTCGTCGTCTGTCCAGCGCTCACTGTTTAAACTGTATCTTTCAGCAAACACCAGAATTTTACGAAGATCCTCCCCAATCAGGGCTGCCCTCATTTGTTTTGCCAGTGAGAAAGGCCAAAGAGAGATTACAGGATGAACTCGCTCTCTTGAATACGCCATAACGATCGAATGCTGACTAGCGGTGAGACCATTTGATAACCTCTCAACTAGATCACGGGGGATAAATGGGGCATCTGCGGGTATGCTCAACATATGCGTCGCAGTACATCCTTTGTCCAGATAGTATTCCAGACCAGTAAGAATTCCAGCAAGCGGTCCCTGCCCAGCTTCAACAGCGTCATGCGCAACTGGCCATTCTGCATTTTCCAGCGGTATATTGCTATTGAGCAGGATTTCACTCACCTGCGGCTTAATCCGACCAATTATGTGATCCAGCAATGTTTTTCCGGCGATAGCTTTCAGGAATTTATCTCCCTCGCCCATGCGCCTTGATTGACCTCCTGCCAAAATAACACATGGAATATTCATAGTTCCCGTCACTGGCCAGCCTTTCGCTGAAATTTTTTACTCTCATCCGCCACCTGATTTGGATCAGCATCGAACTCCAGCCGATCAGCCCCAGACAAACACTGAAAGCGTTTTCCTTTGGCGCGTCCAACAAGTGTCATGCCGGACTGGCATGCAAGATCCACTCCCCAGGCAGTAAAACCGCTTCGCGATATCAATATAGGAATTTGCATTTGCACTGTTTTGATCACCATTTCAGAAGTAAGCCGTCCGGTCGTATAGAAGATTTTACCTTTCGGGCCAATCTTATTTGCCCACATATAGCCTGCGATCTTATCAATGGCATTATGTCGGCCCACATCCTCCATATAGACAAGTGGCTTATCCTCTTCACATAATACGCATCCGTGGATGGCGCCGACCTTCAGATACAACGATGGTAGCTGATTAATTTTTTTCGAAAGATTGTAAATCCACGATGTTTTGAGCCGAGCATCTCGATCTAATGTGATGTCATCAAATTTTTCCATAACATCCCCGAAAACAGTTCCTTGGGCGCAACCGGATGTTTGGGTTTTTTTCTTTAACTTCTCTTCAAAATCTGTTTTTGATGGTGTCCGTACAACGACAACACCCAGATCTTCATCATAATCCACACCTGTTACGATATCATCGCTTTGCAACATATTCTGGTTTAACAGATACCCAACAGCAAGGTATTCAGGATAGTCACCTATGGTCATCATGGTAACGACTTCCTGCTTATTTAGAAACAGCGTCAGCGGCTTCTCAACAACGACAGGTAATTCAACGTCGTTTCCATTGTGGTCAACGCCACTTACAACTTCAGATAAACCAAAAGCATCTGGATCGGGTACAATTTCATATTCTTTCATAAGGTCACTATTGCGTGCTGACTTCTCATTGTAAAGCAGCGCAATTAATGGGGTGACAGAATATCGAAATCAGGTATTGTTTCGCCAAGCAAACAGCCCTTACAGGATACAAAAATGACACTAGATCACGAAGCACTTGCAGCAGCTATAACTGGCATCTCCATTGAAGCTGGTGACGTTATTCTAGAGATTTACAATCGTGATTTTGAAGTCAATACAAAGGACGATGCCTCCCCAGTGACTGAAGCAGATGTCGCTGCGGAAGAAATTATCCTGAAAGGCCTGAAGGCTCTCACGCCCGACATTCCTGTCCTTGCAGAAGAAAGCGTGGACGCTGGCCATATTCCGGATCTTTCAGGCGGTATTTTTTGGCTTGTTGATCCCTTGGATGGGACAAAAGAATTTGTTCACAAGCGCGGCGAATTTACAGTAAATATAGCTCTTATTGAAAACGGTAAACCAACTATTGGCGTTATTCATATTCCCGCCAAAAATACGACTTACTATGCTTCCGGCCCCGGCAACGCGTGGATCGTTGAGCCTGGGACTGAAGCACGCAAAATTGAAACACGTAATGCGCCTGAAGAAGGCCTTACAGTCGTAGCTAGTCGCTCACATAGAACACCTGAGACCGATGATTATATCGCGAAATACAAAGTAGCCGATTTAATATCTGCGGGATCATCGCTGAAGCTGTGCCTGGTTGCAGAAGGAAAAGCAGATCTTTACCCGCGACTTGGCCGTACGATGGAATGGGACATCGGCGCAGGTCAGGCCATTTTAGAGGCCGCCGGTGGCAGCGTTGAAACTCTTGACGGGGCGCCGCTTGGATACGGTAAAGACGGTCACGACAACCCATATTTTGTTGCAAAAGGAAAGGCCTAAGGCCTTTCCTTGTTACTTATTCGCCTACATGCATTCTTGAAATTTGACGGGCTGACCGGCTGAAGTTCCAATTAGTTCGCCGTCTTTCATAACTTGACGACCGCGAATGATTGTCCCCACTGGCCAACCCTGAACGGTTTTCCCGACAAATGGCGACCAGCCACATTTTGAGGCGATCCACTCTTCTGTGATTTCTTCTTTGCGTTTTAAGTCAACAAGGGTCAAATCCCCATCAAACCCAAGACCAATCCGGCCTTTGCCCGCTATGCCATAAATACGCGCGGCACCAGCTGATGTGAGATCAACAATATTCTCAAGGGTTAATTCCCCTTTGTTGTAGTGATCAAGCAACAATGGCAGCAGTGTTTGAACACCCGGCATACCTGATGGGCTTTCTGGATAAGGTCTCTCTTTTTCCTCCCGAGTATGCGGAGCATGATCAGAACCGATTACATCGACGATACCATCGCGAAGCGCTTGCCAGAGCCCAAGCCGGTGCTCTTCCTGGCGAATAGGCGGATTCATTTGAGCAAAACTACCAAGTTCCTCGTAACAAGTTGGGGAGGACAGCGTTAAATGTTGCGGTGTCGTTTCAACGGTTGCGATATCTTTGTTTTGTGCAAGCAGTTCCATTTCCTGTTTTGTCGTAATATGCAAAACATGAATGCGGCGCCCGGTTTCACGCGCTATGGACAACACCCGCTGGGTTGCCCGGTAAGCACACTCCTCATCTCGCCAAACCGGATGATTTAAAACTGTATCCTTTGCCAAATGCCGACGTTCCAACAAACGAGGTTCGTCTTCTGCATGAATGGCGACACGGCGAGATCCTGCCTCTAAAACGCGCCTGATATCTTCATCGTTATCAACAAGCAAGCTCCCTGTAGAAGAGCCCATAAACAATTTCACACCAGAGACACCTTCTTGTCGCTCCAGCATGGCAAGCTCCGACACGTTCTCTGCAGCGGCACCAATAAAAAAGGCAAAATCCGTCCATGCTTTCTCACGTCCACGACGAACTTTATCCGCCATATCTGCGGCGGTAAGCGTTAGTGGATTGGTATTTGGCATTTCAAAAATAGCAGTGACACCGCCCATAGCAGCTGCGGCCGTCCCCGTGGCGAGATCTTCTTTGTATTCAAGGCCCGGTTCACGAAAATGCACTTGAGTGTCAATCACTCCCGGAAGCACATGCAACCCAGTCGCATCGATGACTTCTTTTGCCTCGATATCTTTTAAGTCACCGTAAGCAACAATCTTTTCATCTTTAATCGCAATATCGGCAACTTCAATGCCGCGATGCGACACAACTGTACCATTTTTTACGTATAGATCGACTTGCATATTTTTCGGGCCTCCGTGAAAATGTTGGCCATTCTTAACCTGCTAATTGATTATTGCCAAGAGATGACTACTTGCATCCAATATCTTGAATGATAGGGTACATACTATCTAGACCATAATCAGCAAAATGAAACATATGTCAGCATCAAACATTGCCCGCCTCACTAATCGCTCTCTTCTTCGTCTGTCCGGCGCAGATACCAAGGTTTTTTTGCAAAATCTGGTGAGCAACGATCTTGCGCTCCTTTCCGATACAAAAGCGATCTACTCTGCATTGCTAACGCCTCAAGGAAAGTTTCTGCACGATTTCTTCCTGTTTGAATGGCAAGGCGATATTTTTGTTGAGTGCCTTAGCGATAGAAAGGCCGATCTGGTTCGGAGGCTGACGATGTATAAACTGCGCGCCAACGTCACTATCGCAGATGCCTCTGAAGAGTTTACGCTACACGCTATTTTTGGACCTGCACCTGACGATTTCCCAAAGGAACTTGGAGAACTGACAAGTGGTGACGATCATGTTTTATATGCAGATCCAAGAATGGGCTCCCTTGGATATCGAGCTGTTTTCAAAAAAGACGCTAGTTGGGCTGACAATTTTACGAATTGCACTGAAGTCAGTTTCGAAGACTATACCGCGCATCGATTATCACTGGGTGTACCAGAAGGCGGTACAGACATTGTTCCAGAGAAAAGCTTTCTGCTGGAAGCCAATTTTGAAGAATTACATGGCGTTAGTTTTTCAAAAGGCTGTTACGTGGGACAAGAGCTTACTGCTCGCACAAAATATCGCGCAAAGATAAAAAAACGGATATTCACTTTCAAGTATGACGGAGAGTTAGTAGTTGGCGACAGTATCAAATTTCAAGATACTGAAGTGGCAGTTGTCGCAGCGTTTCAAGCGCCCTTTGGACTTGCTTTTACCCGATTAAAAGAATGGAACAAGTTTGGCTCGGGTAATGTTCTGACCGCCGAAGATGGACTACAAATTACCAAACCTGATTACGTTATCCTCCCCGACCTTTCAGAGTGAGAAAGCTTGCCTTTGATACCTATGCAGAGTAAATAGGAACAAAACGCGAACTATGAAGAGATAATCATATGACTACCCACACTAATTTGGGAACTGATGGGAAACACCGCTGCACATGGTGTGGAGATGATCCAATATATCAAGCATACCACGATGAAGAGTGGGGCGTGCCCATATACGATAGCCGTGCCTTATTCGAAAAGCTCATCCTTGATGGATTTCAAGCAGGGTTATCCTGGATTACCATTCTGAAGAAGCGCGACAATTTTATTGCAGCTTTCGATGGCTTTAACCCTGAGATTATCGCGCGCTATGATGACGCGAAAATTGAAAGCCTGATGCAAGATAAAGGCATCGTCAGAAATCGCGCTAAAATCTTGGGGGCAATAGCAGGGGCCCAGCTTCTTCTCGACATTGAAGAAAAAGAAGACGGTTTTTCAAACTTGTTATGGAGTTATCTAGGCGGTGAGGTTCTTCAAAATTCTTGGGACAAAATGTCAGATATCCCAACAGAAACATCCCTTAGCAAAACTATCTCGAAAGATCTCAAATCCCGTGGCTTCAAATTTGTTGGCCCCACCATTGTCTATGCCTTTATGGAAGCCGTTGGAATGATCAATGACCATCAAACAAGCTGCTTTCGTTACGATGAAGTAAAACAGATTAAACGGTAGGATATCGAGCATGCATCTAAATCAGGCATCAATGGCGCACTATTACAAAGACAAATATGGCGATCAAGTAATCGAAAAACTGGAACAAGATGCCATATTTTGCGAACAAAAGAATGACTTGCCCAAGCGAAACAGATTGCTTCGCATTCGCGATGAAATCCTGCTAGATAGGGATAGTTCATAGCCCGTTTGTTAAAGGTCATTCAATGGAACCAAGGTTAAAAGCAGAAATATGGGTTAAAGCCCACATCCGTACCTGCAGCTTTATGAACGTTCCTGTTTTTGTTGTGAGGCGCGGCGATAACACGGCGGGAACAGTGCTCGTTAAAATTAACCGGTTAAATGATATGTGTATGGTGCTGACGCCAACAACAAACTTTGAAACTGGTGGACGACAATGGCTACAAGGCACTGGCGCCGATTGGGTCGCCGAACAAACTGCAGATGCATATATCGAAAAACAATTAGGTTTCGACCGGGATATCTGGGTCATAGAAATTGAAGATCCAGAAGGACGACATTTTCTTCAGGACAAAGTGGTTGCCTGAATGGCTATCGCGGCAATATAGATTTCAATCTTTTTGAGAGTGCCTGATCCAATTCCTCTCGCCGCTCCGAGAGACCTAACAGCCAATTGTATCGGTCTTGCACATGATCTGAAATCAAACGAGAGTTCCGTACATATTCCCGCCCTTTATTCTGCATTTTCAGACGCCGAGGTTTATCCTCGATTAGGTCTTTAAGTCCTATTGCATATTGTTCAGGGGTCTCGCAAAATTTCGAGAAAATCTCTTCTGGATCTGCCTGCCGATAAACAACAGAGCTTGCGAGAGGAACAGCACCATGCCCTGCGGCTTCCACAAGCTTCAAATCCGATTTCATCCGGTTAAATTCTGTATCTAACAGAGGCATCAATGAAATATCTGCGTTCAGAATGTGACTTTTGTAATCCTCATAGCCACACTGAGGGATGAAGCTTTTGCGATTTGTCTCCAACGCATCAAAAAAATTCTTGTCCATAACAACGTCAAACCAGAAGTTACCTTTGATACTGGAAAGTATCTTGTTTACCTCTGGCAAAATAGGTTGCCAATCACTTTGCCGGTTAAGCGCCCCAAAAAATATCCGGCAAATTTCAGACGGGTGCGATAAATCTCTATCCGGTAAAAAAGAAAGTTGATTTGGAAAGACGGCGACTTCTGAATTAAGTTTTTCAAACATTTTACCAAGCGCAGGTGTTGTTGTTTGAACTGCATGCACACCCGCGAAACTCAGGAAGCTGTTTTGAGCGATTTCAGGCCAGGGAGAATGATGATCATCGAATTCAGTTATTATCAAATAACCTGCCCGGCGAAGGCTTTGAATTTGGGACAAGGACTTTTCGAATGTCAGAACGGGTCTGTGCCATAAGAATATTTTGTTTAGATTTAAGTGCCCCTGCACCACAGTCTGCACACGGCGGATATCCGTTAAAACCCCAGGTATACTTGATAGGGCTGCGAGAGGCTCTGTTATCCGAACATCGTTGACACCACCAATTGGTTTTAGAACCTGTGCCTGAATACGGAGTTGAGGTACTGATTTTTCATTTAGCAGAAACACAAACCGCTGCGATTTTGTCACAGGGTCAAGTTGGTCCAGTATTTCCGATAAGCTTGGATGCTCTCTCTTTCTCGTGTTCAACCACTCCCCAAACCCACCAGTATTGTCACGAAAGATATGCTCAATACGCCACCCCGCGTCCTGAATTTCTGTTCTCAGACCTTGTGAATATGCCTTCGCTTTATAAAACAATCCTTTAATCAGTTCTTCAGGGTAAGAGACCCCAGCCCCGACTTTGTCGTCTAATCTACCAAAATAAAACGGATTGAGAATCTCCAGAATAATAACGCCGTTTTCGGATAGAACTGTTTTCAAACATTCAAGATCAGTTTTGAGGTCTGCGCGTTGGTAAGTTTGGCCAACCCAGATAACCGCATCCATTTCAGCGAAGACCCCTGGGTTTGTTTCCATATGTTGTTTGAACCGCTTCATATTCGGAAAACGAACCTGTTCGCAGTTTGGTGCGAGGTGTTTGAACGCTTGTCCGATATGAGCGGCTTCTGTGCCAACTAGCACAATCTGCTGCGCAGTTCGGGGAATCAGTTTCAGGTGCGCTGCCTGTCTGGAGTTTAACTGAGCAAAAGCGTTCATTCTTAATAATTGCCTTTTGGCGTTTTCTTTAATCAAGTGGCTTTAGTTTATGGCGAAAGTTATTAAAACATTCTATCTTTGTCGCAACAAACCGACTTCTCGAGTTGGTACTTCATTAAAGGTAGATGAGTAGTTTAGATGCAACAATATTTGGATCTCGTAAAATCAATCCGAGAAAACGGAACTTATAAGGGCGACCGTACTGGCGTGGGCACTTACAGTCAATTTGGCCACCAAATGCGCTTTGACCTGTCAGAAGGCTTCCCCATGCTGACAACCAAAAAACTGCATTTGAAGTCTATCATCCATGAACTTCTCTGGTTTTTGGCAGGTGATACCAATATCAAATACCTAAAGGATAATGGTGTCCGAATTTGGGATGACTGGGCAGACGAAAACGGAGATCTCGGCCCCGTATACGGATATCAGTGGCGCTGTTGGCCTGCGCCAAATGGAGAGCACATCGATCAGATTACTAATTTGGTGAGCCAAATAAAATCCACCCCCAACTCACGGCGACATATCGTAACCGCTTGGAACCCTGCTGAAGTTGAAAATATGGCGCTTCCCCCGTGTCATTGCTTATTTCAATTTTACGTAGCGGATGGGAAACTGTCATGCCAGCTTTATCAGCGCAGTGCAGACGTGTTCTTAGGCGTGCCTTTTAACATTGCGTCTTACGCGCTCCTAACAATGATGATGGCTCAGGTTTGTGATTTGGAACTCGGTGACTTTGTTCATAGTTTTGGGGATGTTCATCTGTATTCCAACCACGTCGAGCAGGCTGACTTACAACTTACCCGCTCTCCCGGAAAATGGCCAACAATGGCTATTAATCCTGATGTTAGGGATATCTTTGACTTCAAGTTTGAAGATTTTACGCTTCAAAATTATGAAGCTGCTCCCAATATCCCTGCCCCAATCGCTGTTTAAGGACCGATTTCATGCAGTTAAGCGGAATTCTGGCCGTATCTGAAAACCATATCATCGGATCAGACAACGATCTCCCATGGCGCCTTTCAAATGATTTGAAATGGTTCAAGAAAAACACATTGAACAAACCAATGATTATGGGACGAAAAACGTTTCAATCTCTTCCCGGTTTACTTCCCAACAGAACCCACATTGTCCTTACACGTGACGAATCTTATGCGCCTGACAATGTGCTTACTGCACATTCAGCTGAACAAGCGACAGAATTTGCCAAACAAGACGCTGAACAAAATAACCAAAATGAAATCATGATTATTGGCGGCGGCGAAATGTACCGTTTATTTGAGCCGCTGATAACCAGATTTTATCTAACGCAGGTTCACGCTGTAATCGACGGGGATACTGAATTCGCCCCCCTTGACGAGCACCATTGGCAAGAGACTTTTCGCACTTTTAATAAGGCATCGGACAAAGATCAGTTCGATCATACTTTTTGCATATATGAGCGTAAAAACGAAAACTGACGCATATAACGATTTCGCCCCTTTTAATATGCGCAGCAGGTGTCTATATTACAGATGTCGGGCAACCGACTATGGCGATAAATGTTTCGTGGAATAAACGTTGCGGACCCGGGGGCGGTACCCGGCGCCTCCACCATTCTTATGGGGGCGAAATAGGTTCGACGCGCGCAGTAAAGATGTGATTTTCGCTCGGCATGATACCACCGTTACCGGGGTCAAAAACTACAAATGCAAACGATAATGAAGCATTTGCCGTAGCTGCTTAATTGCACTACACGGGGTTCGGAGGGGCACCTGGCAACAGAAGCCCCTTCACTTATAAAATTGGGAAACTCCCCAACTAAGTATGCTCAACCGATTTCCGGACGGGCTGGAGTGTTACAAAAGCGATGGTCGGCGAAATTAACTACAACCAACTTGTTGAACATGCATTGCTTAATGTGGTTCGTGATTCCCTGAATCACGCTGCTGAGTTCGGCTTATCAGGACAACAGCATTTTTATGTGACTTTCAAGACCCATAATACCGGCGTGTCTATACCTGCTCATTTGAAAGAGCGGTATAAGGATGAGATGACAATTGTTGTGCAGCACCAATATTGGGACCTTATCATCGAAGAAGAGTTTTTCAGCTTGGGATTGAGTTTCAATCACCAGCGCGAAACACTTATCATCCCGTTTGATGCAATTACGGCTTTCGCTGATCCGTCCGTACAGTTTGGCTTACAATTCAACATTGCGAGTGATGGTGAAGCAGCTGCGGATGATACTGCAGATGAACAAACAGCTGATGAAACCTCAGACGAGAATACGCAAACGGATAAAGAAGAAAATAAATTAGGCGAAGTCATAGCACTGGACGCCTTTCGCAATAATAAATAAATTATCAAATCACATACCCACATGAGGATAGGCAAAGCCGCTTCCTGACTTAATCTAAAGCCCGGAAGCACAGTGAACAGCCGGTCTTCAAGGTCTGACAGGATAAACGGAACAATGCCAGAATTTCATTATCAGGAAATCTTCTCAACCGGCGCGGACACAACGCCTTACAAAAAACTCACTGACCAGTATGTCTCTACCATTGAGGTAGACGGCAAAGAAATCCTGAAGGTTGCACCCGAAGCACTAGAGCTTCTCGCCGCAGAAGCCATGCGCGATGCATCTCATCTGTTACGCCCAGAACATCTGGAACAACTGGCCAAAATTCTTGATGATGATGACGCCTCTGAGAACGACAAATTTGTCGCGACCGAGCTTCTTAAAAATGCCAACGTTGCAGCCGGTATGGTTCTACCAAGCTGTCAAGATACGGGCACAGCCGTAATCATGGGCAAAAAAGGACAACTTGTCTGGACTGAAGGTAACGATAAAGCAGCACTTTCCAAGGGTGTTTACAAGACATATAACGAAACAAACCTGCGGTATTCCCAGCTGGCACCGCTGAGCATGTATGATGAACAAAACACCGGCTCCAACCTTCCTGCACAAATCGATATCTATTCGACAGATAGCAACACATACGATTTCCTGTTTGTGATTAAAGGTGGCGGCTCAGCCAATAAATCATTCCTGCATCAAGCTGTTCCAAGTGTTTTAACGCCCGATCGTTTGATGCCGTTTCTTGAAGAAAAAGTGTCCGAACTTGGAACGGCTGCTTGCCCGCCCTACCATTTGGCAATTGTTATTGGCGGCACGTCCGCTGAAGACACCATGAAGACAGTTAAACTGGCCTCCACCAAATATTATGATGGCCTCCCAACTTCGGGGAATGAACATGGACGCGCCTTCCGTGACCTTGAAATGGAAGATGCGATCCACAAAATGTCTCAAAATATCGGCATTGGCGCACAATTTGGCGGCAAATATTTCTGCCACGATGTTCGTGTCATCAGAATGCCCCGGCATGGTGCAAGTGTTCCCATCGGCATCGGCGTTTCATGCTCAGCTGACAGGCAAGTTAAAGGCAAGATCACCAAAGATGGCGTCTTCTTGGAGCAACTGGAAACAGATCCGGCTCAATTTTTACCTGCGATCTCCGACGAGCATCTGGACGACAACGTTGTTCAAATTGATTTAAACCGCCCGATGAAAGATATTTTGGCTACATTGTCAGAGTATCCGATCCGCACGAGGCTTAGCCTCAACGGCACAATCATTGTCGCACGTGATCTTGCTCACCGAAAATTGAGAGAGCTATTGGAAAGCGGTCAGGATCTTCCGCAGTATTTCAAAGACCACATTATCTACTATGCTGGCCCTGCAAAAACTCCTGAAGGATATGCATCAGGCTCATTTGGTCCAACCACAGCGGGCCGGATGGACGGTTACGTCGATGAATTTATGAGCCATGGCGGCAGCATGATTATGCTGGCCAAAGGCAATCGCAGTAAAGCCGTTGTTGACGCATGTAATAAACATGGCGGATTTTATCTGGGGTCTATTGGCGGTCCCGCAGCTATTCTTGCACTGAACAACATTAAGAAAGTCGAAGTTCAGGAATACGAAGAACTTGGCATGGAAGCGATTTGGCGCATCGAAATTGAAAACTTCCCAGCGTTTATTGTCATGGATGATAAAGGCAACGATTTCTTCGCCCGTAAAAAAATCTGAAACAAGGTGCCCTTATATGACTGACGATATTGTCAAACATTCTGTCAGTATATCGGGGCATCGAACCAGCGTTTCTCTCGAGCGAGAATTCTGGGATTTATTCTGTCAGGCTGCAGAAAGCCGAAATATTAGTATTAACGCGCTAATTGCCGAATTAGATGAAAACAGAACAGGCAACCTATCAAGTGCCATACGGTTATTTGTCCTACACGAAGTACAACAACAGGCTGATGGGTAGTTTTCTTTCTCTCTTGAAATAGCTACCGTAAAGACTAATCTCATAGTATCCGTACACTTTTTAAGGGATCAGTTTTTCATGGGTGATGTTGTCAATCTAAACAAATTCCGTAAACATAAAACCCGAGAAACAAGTGCCAAAGAAGCATCTGAAAACCGGGTAAAGTTCGGACGCACAAAAGGCCAAAAACAGAAAGAAAAACAAGAGGCAGACAGTTTATCCAATAACCTGTCAGGTAATAAAATTGTAGAAAAAGACAGCAGCAACCAGAAACCCTCTGACGAAGATCAGAGTTAGAACGAAACTTTTCCTAAAGTTTTCAACATCTTTCACTTTCGCCTCACGAGATTAATAAATATTGCCATTGCCTTAGAAATGAAACTTTTTGTTCACATTTCTGACGCACTATCAACTTAGTAAGGGGGCGAGCGTCAACATACAGGCGAAGGAGCCTAATCGTGGGAACAAAATGGTACAACACGCAAGAGCCAGAAGTTGAAGAACTTCTAGCTGACCCCATACTACACGCTGTCCTAGCAAGAGACCGCATTACGCTAAACGACGTAAAAAAAGTAATCGCCTCATACAAGCAAACCAATCGACACCAAAAAACACTCGAGCTTACCTCAGAGTAATTCCCCCGCGGACATTTATGTTTTAATAACTCACGACCTATCTCAGCTTTGCATCTCCCTAGCTGGCGGCTATACTTGTTTCAAAATATGACTTTAATCTTGATGTGGGAAAAGCCGCCAATGACTGTCGAGATGAAATATAAGAAAGAGTTCGCGACCATCAGAGGCCTTAAAATGGCCTATGTGGATGAGGGTGAAGGCGATCCCATCGTATTTTTACATGGAAACCCTACCAGCAGTTATCTTTGGCGCAATGTTATGCCTCATCTTGAGGGAAAAGGCAGATTGATTGCGCCTGACCTAATTGGAATGGGCGATTCTGAAAAATTACCTGACAGCAGGCCGGATAAATATACGTTTGTGCAACATCGTGCCTTCCTCAAAGACTTGCTCGATTATCTAAATGTAAAAAAGAATGTCACTCTGGTTATTCATGATTGGGGATCTGCGCTTGGTTTCGATTGGGCAAATAATAATCAGAACGCTGTGAACGGTATTGCCTATATGGAAGCGATAGTCCGCCCCATAGCAAGTTGGAATGATTGGCCAGAAGGTGCCCGCAATATTTTCCAAGGCTTTCGAAGTGAGGCAGGCGAGGAGCTAGTTCTGGAAAAGAATATTTTTATTGAGCGTGTTCTGCCCGGATCCATCATCCGGCCGCTTAAAGAAGCAGAACAGCGCGAATATCTAAGACCGTTTCGAAAAGCCGGAGAGGATAGACGCCCGACCCTCACGTGGCCACGACAAATCCCTATCGCCGGCGAGCCTGCAGATGTTACAGAATTTGTAGAAAGCTACGCCAACTGGTTAGAATCCAGCGACCTTCCCAAGTTATTCATAAACGCTGACCCTGGATCCATCCTAACAGGCAAACAAAGAGAGTTTTGTCGGAGTTGGCCGAACCAGAGAGAAGTTACAGTAAAGGGCACTCATTTCATTCAAGAAGATAGCCCAAACGAAATAGGCCATGCTATTGCAGCATTTGTCGATGAACTAAAGTAAAGGTAGAGTACATTGCCCCAACACAAAAAAATTAAACTGAACCCGCTTCAAAGTAAAACCCTTGTTCTCTTGCAAGTGCTGGCTAGCGATCCTGACAGTTCCATGAAACTTGACGATACAGATGACGTGAAAATTACACGCCTTCCTCATGCTCATGGAAATCACATGCATGTTGGCAGCTATACCGTCACATCAAAAGACGCAAGCGGTCTGTTCAACGAAGCTGTTTGGATCGCATTAGTGAGAAAAGGTTTAGTCCGAGAAAACTGGAAGGATGAGATGGTCATCACAGCAGAAGGTCTTGCATTTTCAACCGGTTTAGAGGAAAAATTTATGAGTGCTTCTGATCATTAAGGAGTTGGAATTAGGTATGCCTTCGTCTGTTGAGAGAAAACTCACAACAATTCTGTGCGCTGACGTGGCGGGCTATAGCCGCTTGATGGGACAGGATGAAGAAGGCACGCTCCATTCTCTTAAAAATGCACGTAAGATTATTGTCTCTGAGATAGAGAAACATTCTGGTCGCCTCATCAATATGGCCGGCGACGCTGTAATTGCCGATTTTTCAAGTGTCGTTAAGGCTGTCCATTGCGCGGTTTCTACCCAGACAATGTTACTAGCGCATAGGCAAAATGCGCCTGACGATGTTCCATTATCATTCCGCATAGGCCTCAATCTCGGGGATGTTATCATTGAAGGTGAAGACATATTTGGAGATGGGGTCAATATTGCCTCCCGCCTTGAGAGTCTTGCTCCTAAAGATGGAATTTGCATTTCTGGAACAGTTTACGACCACGTAAAAGGCAAATTTCCAATCGGGTTTAATTTCCTTGGAGAGAAAAAAGTAAAAAATATCGAAGAAGCGATCCCTGTCTATTCTTTGGATCTTGCAAAAAGCTCAAATCCCGAAGGAAAATCAGAAGAACCGGTTATCCAAACATCTGATGCAGAAGAACAGGCCCTTAGAAAACAAATAAGACGTCAGGCTGGCTTCTACCGTAGATGCATGACAGTCGGGTGTCTCGTGGTCTTCTTGTTTCTTATAAATATATTATCTTCTCCCGGTTACTTGTGGTTCATATGGCCAACTTTGCCAATGCTCCTCGTTCTCGCGTTGGATGGTATGAGAGCTTTTGGTAAAGGTCATTATATGGATCAATGGGAAGAGAAAAAACTTGATGAACTAAAACGAAACAAGCGGCACAAAGCCCGCTAAATTCTTGCGCCGCGACGATTGAACCGCAACGCAAGTTATCTAGTTAGAAATTTTTCTTTGCAGCAAGAGCGCCCATGTCACCACAAATTTTGTGAAACCCTTCTACGGTTTCCGTGATGATATCCGCAACAGATTTCTCTCCGTGGATCAAAGCTGCTGATTGCCCCGCAAGGCCTGCGCTAGCCTCCATATCGCCCCCAAAATACAACTCCTTGATGCGCGCAAACATATCTTTAGGTATCAACCCTTCTTGGTAGATTTCCTTCGTCCGCTCTGTTTTAAGAGCCCGGATACAAGGCGTTGCTTTTTTGTTTAAGACCAATGTCCCTACATCTTCAGCGTCGATAATTGCTTGTTTAAAATTGCTGTGAACAGGGCTTTCTTTTGCAGAAACAAAACGCGTCCCCATTTGAACTGCTTCTGCTCCTACTGCAAACGCAGCTGCCATGCCTCTGCCATCTATAATACCGCCCGCAGCGACCATGGGGACATCCACTTGTTCGCGAATAGCCTGCAAAAGGACAAGCAAGGAGACTTCTTCCGGATTTTTAAATCCGCCACCTTCTCCGCCTTCTACTATGAGACCATCAACGCCAGCGTTTACTGCTTTCAAGGCCGCTTTTACTGTAGGGACTGCGTGGTAGACCGTAATATCATGAGCCTTCAAAATTTCGATCAATTTCGCGGGATTACCAGCAGACGTAGTTACAAATTTGACACCAGATTCAGCGACAAACTTAATCATGTTTTCGTCGCGTAAAAACAATAACGGTAGATTAATTCCGAAAGGTGCATCTGTCAGCGCTTTCATCTTCTTAATCTCAGCGATACAATTTTCTGTCTCGCCTGAAGAGGTCTCCATAATACCAAGACCTCCGGCATTACAAACGGCCGACGCCAATTGAGATCTAGCTATCCATCCCATAGGGGCTTGAATTATGGGATATTTCGCGCCGGTATGTTCCAGAAAACGGTTCATGATTACACTGCCTGTAGATTTATTGAACGGGGGATTAGTCGAATATTTGCCCAAGATGAGCACCAAGGTCTTGAAGCGCTTGGTCTTCAGAAATCACTTTGATGGTTTTCATACCCATGGCTGCTGCGGGTTTTAAATTAACACCAAGATCATCCAGATATAGGATCTGTTCTGGCGCAACGCCCATCTTTTCACAAGTGTAAGAGTAAATCTGTGGGTCTGGCTTCCGCATTCCTATTCTACTGGACTGAATGACCTGATCAAAAATCTGCATAACATCCAGCACAGCTTTCTGCTCTGCATCAGATCGGCTCATCCCGGGCCCTTTACCGGCCGGCACGTTGTTGGTGAGGCAAACACATTGGTAGCCCTTTGAAATGCGTTCAAGTGCTGCAACCATTCGGGGGCGAATATTACCAGAGAGCAATTTAATGACTTCAAACCCGGAAATCGGGTGTCCTAGAGCTGTACTTTCTTCCAAAAAAAGTTGATCAAACTCTTCTGCACTAACCTTACTTCTCTCAAACCTTGCCCACGCATTATTGTCTGGATTAGTTGAATTTACTTTGCGCAGGAAGCTTTCAGGTAATCCCTGTTCTTTTTCAAATCTAGCGAAAGCTTCAAAGGGGCTCGTCGTTAAAACGCCCCCGAAATCCCATAGGACTGCAGAAATCATAGATATATCCATCTTTATGAAAGTGGCGAATTTCTTCGCTGAACTCATCTTTATTCTTCGTATTTTCAGGCGATAGTGGCAGTATGAGAATTGGATGTCAAACCTTGACCCTTGATTGAAATTATTCTGCTCGGCATTATCTAAATACTATTACAACGCACAATTGTTAAATCTACTAATAATCAGGAGCGCATTTATGAAACTAGCAATTTTAATTGCCTTTATTTCTTTAAGCCTACCGGCTGCCTCATATGCCGCTGATGCAGAAGACATGATCCAATTTAAGAAGGATGGGAACTGCCCGTCATGCGACCTTCGACAAGCAGAGATGCAATTTGGAACAATGACGGGGGCAAACCTCAAGAATGCGACATTGCGTGACACCCTGTTAAAAGAAACAAATCTTGAGGGTGCCATACTTGAAGGGGCAGATTTGAGACGCGCTGATCTGGAAAAATCCAATCTCAAAAACGCAAATTTATCCGGTGCGATTTTACGAGAAACAGATCTTGAGAAAGCAAACCTAACAGGTGCTCAACTTAACAACGCGGATTTACGCGATGCTGATCTTGAAAATGCCATTGCTGAAAACAGCACTTTTAGAGACGCCGATATTCGCAAAGCCTATATGAAACGCGGAAATTTCTCGAACGCTGATTTCTCAAATGCCCAGATGACAAATGTGAACATGAAACGGGCTGTAATTAAAAATGCAAATTTCAAAAATGCAAAACTGAAAAATGCAACGCTCACACGTGCGGATTTATCCAATGCAAATTTTTCAGATACTGATCTTACCCACGCAAATTTCTATCGTGCCAATCTAACAAATGCTGTCTTTTCCGATGTAGATTTGAAAGGCGCATATTTTTGGGGGGCCAATTTATCAGGTACTGATATGGAAAGTGCCGATGATCTGAAACAATCCCAACTTCAGGGAGCGTGCGGAAACAAGAAGACACGGCTTC
Organism: Alphaproteobacteria bacterium 46_93_T64; assembly: GCA_002163135.1. GTDB lineage: Bacteria > Pseudomonadota > Alphaproteobacteria > Sneathiellales > Sneathiellaceae > Sneathiella. The sequence goes on along the minus strand of MAAN01000022.1, from coordinate 260,281 downwards.
CTGAAGGAATCTCTATCCCGCACTGCAACCCATAAGATACCAACGAAATGGCGATTAGATAATCTTGCCTGGATTCATGATATTGTCTGGATCCAGGGCAAGCTTAAGCGCAGACATCACGCCAACGGCGCCTTCACCAAGTTCGTCTTTCAAGTATTTCTTTTTGCCTAAACCAACGCCATGCTCGCCAGTGCAGGTGCCGTCCATGGAAAGCGCCCGTTTAATCAAGCGGCTATTAAGACGTTCAGCCTCAGCAATTTCATCAGGGTTGTCCATATCCAGAACAAAAGCTAGATGGAAATTTCCATCTCCTACATGACCAACAAGTGGTGCAATTAAAGTACTCTCGTCCATATCGGCTTTAGTCTGCATAATGCAATCAGCCAGATTGGAAATAGGCACACATACATCGGTAGCCCATATAGAGGCCCCTGTTCGAAGTGCTTTTGCTGCATAAGCAGCATCGTGCCGAGCTTGCCACAAACGTGTACGGTCTTCGGCTTGCGTGGTCCACTGGAAGTCCTTCGCTCCAAAATCCTGACAGATACTATCCACCATTTCAGATTGCTCTTTGACACTTAAATCGCTTCCGTGGAATTCCAAAAACAAGGTCGCCTGCACTGGTAGGTCTAAACCGGAATATTTGTTGATGGCGTCCACCTGAATATCGTCGAGAAGCTCGATACGGGCCACAGGGATGCCGCTCTGTATCGTCAAAATAACCGATTGAATGGCGCTTTCTATATCTGGGAATGAAACAGTTGCCGCCGCAACGGCTTCTGGAATCCCATAAAGGCGTAACGTGATTTCCGTAATGACACCAAGCGTGCCCTCTGATCCGATATACAAACGTGTCAAATCATATCCCGCAGCGCTTTTCTTGGCGCGGCCACCGGTTTTAATAATCTCGCCGTTTGGCAACACAACGGTCAAACTTAGCACATTGTCTTTCATCGTACCGTAGCGGACTGCGTTCGTACCTGACGCGCGTGTTGAAGCCATTCCGCCAATGGAGGCGTCTGCTCCCGGATCAATGGGAAAGAAAAGTCCTGTATCACGCAAAAATTCGTTTAATTGTTTGCGGCGGACGCCCGGCTGCACGACACAATCCAGATCCTCGGAATGGACGGTAATAATCTCATTCATCTGGTTTAGATCAATAGAGACACCACCCTCTACTGCATTGATATGCCCTTCAAGTGACGTGCCTGCGCCAAATGGAATTACTGGTATTTTGAATTTGGCGCAGATTTTAACAATTTTGGATACTTCTTCGGTGCTTTTTGCAAAACACACAACGTCCGGAGGACAAGAGGGGTGCCAACTTTCATCTTTACCATGCTGATCACGAACAGATTGCGCGGTCGTGCACCGATCTCCCAGGATTTCTTCAAGTTCAGCACAGGCGCTTTCTAGAATGCTTGATGACAAAGACATGAATTCCCTCTTTTTTCATAAATAGCCATGTTGTCGTAACTTGACAAATCAGCAGTACAAATTTGATATCTTCTTATAATCTGTACAAACAAATATCTAAAGCATTTACAGTTTAAAAAAATTGATTAATGTTTGGACCATGAAAAACAATAATTTACAAAAACTAAAAGAGTTGTCCATTTTACCTGAGTGGATTGATCATAACGGACATATGAATGTCGCATATTACGTGCTGATATTCGATCAATCGCTTGATGTTCTACTGGACCAAATCCAAATGACACGAAAATACCGAAAATCCTCAGGCAATACGGTATACGTGCTGGAAACGCATGTAAGTTATCTGCAGGAAGTAAAAGAGGGAGACCCGATTGCGATCTCTTTTCGTGTAATCGATTGTGATGCAAAGCGTATTCATCTGTTTTTGGAAATGCATCATAAAGATGACGGTTTTCTAGCGGCAACATCCGAACAAATGATCCTACATATTGATGCCTCAGGTCCCAAAGCACACCCTATGCCGGATCATATTCTAGCCAACCTTAAAGTATTGCAGGAAGATCAAGCGCATAATCCTGCACCTCAACAATTAGGCTCTTCCATTGGAATTAGACGAAAGAAATAGTGAAGTCTTAATGCCAGATTTTTCCAGACACCAACGTGCTTTACTTCTACTTGCTGTGGGCTTAGCGGTTACATACCTGCTTGTGCCTTTCCAGGATGGGTCTGTCCTAAATATTTTTCAAAAATCTAGTGCATGCATATTACTTGCCTGCCTCGCATTCTGGGCCATTGAAGACAGAAAAATCAAAAAAATTGCCCTTGCTGCCCTTCTGTTTTCGAGCTTGGGGGATGCGTTTCTAGCGATCCGCAGTTCTGATTACTTCACCCATGGTCTGGGATCATTTTTGATTGCTCACCTTCTTTATATTTTGATTTTCGTACGCGCGCGAAACTGGCAACCATTGCCGGTAGGCAAGCAAATTGCTATTGCAGCGATAATTCTATTGTCTATTGGAATGCTCGTTATGCTCTGGCCCGCTCTTGGTGCGCTCAAAGCCCCCGTATTTGTCTATGTAACAGTTATTGCCATGATGGCCGTGTCAGCGATCTACGCGGCCTATCCGGCCGCTCTTGTGGTTATAGGAGCGCTTAGCTTTCTTGTCTCAGACAGTACAATCGCAATAAATAAGTTCTTGATGCCATTTTCACTGTCTGGGCCATTAATCTGGATTACCTATATTCTTGCGCAAGTTCTTCTCACATTGGCGATTATCAAGGGCCCTAACAACAAAAATGCCAGCTAAAAGCCGGCATTTCAATTGGCAGATTTTGTGAATAGTTTAAGCGGCCGCTGTTTCGCCAGAGTCAGCACTACTGATTTTTGAAATCAGATAATCAACATTCTCCGCATCAAACCGATCTTCAAAATGCGTTAGCACCCGCTGTATCACTTGATTACGGAAACGCTCGCGGTCTCCAGGATCACCGTCATAATCCAACTCTTTTACCACCCCGATGGTAACACGCATCATTTCAACGAGCCCCTTTGAGATATTAAATTTCTTACAAAGCTGCCTAAGCCCTTCTCCGCCCGGATCACCTACAAGCATATGAACGTTCGACACAGATATATCTGCACCAATGGACAGTGCTGTTTCAAAGAAATCAATGTCACCTACACATAGTGCGCGAAGAATAATTGTAGGCGTCAACCGACCATTTCTATGCAATTGATCGATAAGTTTAACAAGTTCACCTTCACTGGTACCGTCTTTCAACAAACCAATCATGGTTTTTTCTCGACTTTGAAGGATCAAGTCGGTGGCTATTGTCGGTGACATGTCATGGTGACTTACCAAATGGTCCCGTAATTTATCCGAGACGAGCGTCACCAAACGTTCTGTAACCGTAATTGGCAGTGCGCTCCGTCTAGCCATGGGAGCGTTTACTTTTTCGCTATCGCCAAACTTATCCAGCACCTTTTCAAAGGTTTTGTCAGATATCTGGGCACCTTCGTTGCTCATCAATTTGGCAACAACATTTTCGTTTCCAGTATCAGCGAGTTTTTCAGAAATAACTTCAGATACTTTCGCACGTTCTGCGATAGCGCCTTGGTGTTCTTCTGATTTGGAGCTGATAATTTCTGCTAAATCTTCATCACTCAGCGCGTCTGAGAAAGATAACATAGGCGCAGCCACATCAGATATGTCATTCGCTAAAGAAAATGCGATATCATGTGGTAGCTCTGGTAGTGATTTCAACGTGTCAGCGAGAGTTTTGCGAACAAGGACTTCGGCGTCTGTCACCAGCAAACGAAAAATTTGCTCGGCTTCTGCGCGCTCCTTCTCACTAAACTTATGCCCAGCGAGACCGCCTGCAATTTTTTCAACTGTTTGCGCACGTGCTTCCGGAGAGCGATCTGTTAACAGACGCTCGACATCGGCTGGGCTTAAAGAACCGTTTTCAGACACACTGGCTCCAATAAACTAAAATATTCCATCCAGCCATCTAAAGGGATTTATCTTAAGATACGGTTAATGACGATGAGCTTTCAGTTGGACAATATGCCGCACCCAAACTAGCTCAAATTCAGTCCTATGAGCCAAAATATACCTTGGGATCGTCTTAATTTTGTTTTAATTTACTGCTCGTAAGTTTATCAAAACTAACAAAGAGTAACACAACCCAAATATGGAGACTTCCATGAACACAGCGAAACTGTTGGCAATGAGCATCGTTGCTTCAATCTGCCTATCCTCAGGCATAGCAGCAGCAGGCGACGCGGCAAAAGGCGCAAAAATTTTCAAGAAGTGCAAAAGCTGCCACACAGCTGACGAAGGCGGGAAAAACAAAAGCGGTCCGAACCTTTTTGGTGTTGTTGGGCGCGCAGCAGCTTCTGTCGAAGGCTACAAATATTCAAAAGCCATGAAAGCATCTGGCCTAACATGGGATGCTGCCACTCTGAATTCGTTTTTGAAAAAGCCTAGAAAATTCGTCAAGAAAACTAAGATGAGCTTCGCAGGTATCAAAAAAGAAAAACAACGCGCAGACCTCATCGCGTATCTTGAAACTATGAAATAGATTTCTGCAGTTAAGCAAAAAAAACGGCCCGATAATTCGGGCCGTTTTTTCTTTTAATCTCGAACAACAAGAACTGAACAATGTGCGTGCCTTACGACACGTGCGGCGTTCGGCCCCAACAAATAGTCCTGCATTGTAGGCCTATGCGCCCCAATAATAATAAGATCACTGGAGATCTTCTTCTCAATTCGAAGAATCTCTTCATATGCAGTTCCATGCCCGACAATATGCTGAACCTTAATATCAGTCGGAATATTTTCCTTAACAAAATCATGCAGGCGTTTGTTCATTTCCTGAAGCATTTTCTCTTCATGATTACTAGGAAAAAAGGATCCTACAATACTCATCCCAAAATCTGGCAGCACCGTCATAACATGCAACGTTGCATGGGCATGAGAGGCATATGATACAGCTTCTGGCACCATCTTTTTCCAGGACTCCTCAGCCTCTAGATCAACAGCAAGAAGAATGTGTTTAAACATATCAAAATTCCTTCCTTAAGAGACCGGGACTGACTGAGTAATCGGTGTTCCGTTGCGGCGGCGTTGGAAAAGCACAATCAAGCCCAACAGCATCAAGGCAGGTATATAGAATAAACTCTTTGCCGGCTGATCTGATGGCAGCAGGACAGATTGAATCTTTTGATCAAAATCCAGTCCAGCTTTCTGTGAGATACTATCAAACGCGGCATCATCGATAACAACATTAGCCCCATCAACCAGCAACTCAAGTCCTACTGCAGCAAGCCTGTCTGCGCCGCTCCCGTCTTTCTCAACGGGTAATATAGCGGTGATACTGATGGGATCACCCACATCATTCTCACCTTGCACAATAAGTCTGATCTCTGCGCCTGTTTCAACCCCTCCAAAAGCCTTCTCGATATTCGCCGGTGCCACTTCGATAAAGGGAGGCACAACCATATCCATCCAGAAACCAGGCCGGAAGAGTGTAAAGGCAATCAATACCAACAAAGTTGATTCCCATAATTTTGACTTGGCAAGGAAATACCCTTGTGTTCCAGCCGTAAAGAGCAGCATCGCTGCCGTCGCGACAATGAACACAATCACCCCTTCCAACGGTGTCACATCAATTAACAAAAGATCAGTGTTAAAGATGAACAAGAACGGAAGAATTGCAGTTCTCAAAGAATAGAAGAAAGCGATGAATCCTGTTCGAATTGGATCACCGCCCGATACGGCGGCGGCCGCAAACGATGCCAACCCAACTGGTGGTGTTACGTCTGCCATAATTCCGAAATAGAACACGAACAGATGCACTGCGATAAGCGGCACGATGAGACCATTTTGCTGGCCCAAGCCTACAATGACTGGTGCTAGAAGTGAGGACACAACAATATAGTTGGCTGTCGTTGGTAGCCCCATTCCAAGAATAAGGCTCAAAATGGCAGTGAAGATCAGCATCAGGAGAATTTGTCCCTGACTTAAGAACTCGACCAACTCAGCTAGAACCAAACCAACACCCGTTTGGGAGACTGTTCCAACAATGATACCAGCGGCGGCGGTTGCAATGGCAATACCGATCATGTTGCGTGCGCCAGATATAAGACCATCGATAAGCTCATCGAAGCCTTGCTTTAATCTGCCGTGTTGATCTTCTTTTCTGAAAAACGCAAACAACTGGCGTTGCGTGAGCAGAATAAAGATCATCAAACTCACTGCCCAGAAGGCCGACAGTTCTGGTGAGAGACGTTCAACCATCAGGCACCATATTAAAACGGCAACTGGAAGCAAGAAATGAAGACCCGCCAAAATTGTAGGTTTAGGTTCCGGCAGCGCATCGATCGGAGCATTCGGATCGTCCATTACCAAGTCAGGAACCTTTGCACATATGGAGACTAGATAACCATATGTCGCCAAGATCATTGCACCAAGGATCCAGGGTGCCAAAGTTGGCCCCGCTAAATTGGTAACAACACCAACAACAAAGAAAACACCAAAAGCGCCGATAACAACATTACAGAGGACGATACCGCCAGCTGAGATTATTGACGCGAGTGTTGACGGATCCTTTGTCTGTTTTTTGACACCAAAATAAAGAGCCCCTTGAAGTGCGAATACGATAGCAACCGCAATTAACTGGTTCAGAGAGGAGCCTAAGGCTTCAAACAACGCGAACAAATAATAGGTTCCACCTGCCAAGATCAAGATAGACGAGATGGTAATTCCCAAAGCGAGCAAACCTTGTTTCAAAGGTTTGGGCTCGATTGCTCTGGGAAGACCTAGCATATTTTTTTTCAGAGCTTCAAGGTGAACAATATAAACCAGTGCAATGTAGGAAATAATGGCTGGAATGAAAGAATGGGTTACAACTTCGAAATAGCTGATGTCCACATACTCTACCATCAGGAAGGCCGCAGCCCCCATAACAGGCGGCATGATTTGTCCATTTACAGAAGAGGCCACCTCAACAGCACCACTTCTCTCAGCCGAAAAGCCAACCCGCTTCATCATGGGAATGGTAAATGTGCCTGTGGTCACTACGTTAGCGATGGAAGAGCCCGAAATTAGGCCCGTCATCCCAGATGCCACAACCGCAGCTTTCGCCGGTCCGCCGCGCATATGTCCCATCATGGAAAACGCGACCTTAATGAAGTAGTTACCTGCCCCCGCTTTATCGAGCAAAGAGCCAAAAAGAACAAAGAGGAAAACGAGACCGGTAGAAACACCTAGCGCAATTCCGAAGACACCTTCTGAAGATAACCACTGATGATCCGCTACAGCACCAAAACTAGCACCTTTCCAAGCAAGAAAGCCGGGAGCATAGGGTCCTAAAAATGAATAGGCTAAGAAAACGATAGCGACCACCATCAATGGTGGCCCCAAAGCGCGGCGTGTTGCTTCAAGAAGCATAACAACACCGACACTCGCAACAACAATATCAAAGACGTTAGGATTACCGGGTCGATCGCTCAAGCGAGTACCCAACAAAGCATCCGACAACGCACTGTCAAAAATAAAGACATAAAGTGCGCAAAGAGTCCCGACGCCTGCCAATATCCAATCGCTAAACGGTATCCGATGACGTGGAGAATTTTTAAATGCAGGGTAAGCAAGGAATGCTAGGAAAATGCCAAATCCCAAATGAATGGGGCGCGCTTCTCTACCCGAGAATACACCGAAACCTATCATGTAGGGCAGCGGGGATGCGATCCACACTTGCCATATAGCCCATACGAGAGCGATACCTGCCATTAGCATCGCAATTGATCTACTCTCAGGTGTTCGGCCACCTGTATCCGTAGAGGCCACTAAGTCTTCAAGCTCATTTGAGCTTAGCGTGCCATCATTTGGTGTTGTATTACTCATTTTCCCCCCAGTTACATTTAGTGCAACATATCCGCCTAGCCCCTTTGATTATTGACGGACAAAAGTAAAATTGGGCGAGAGATCCTCCCGCCCAATAAGGCTAAATTACATTAAGCCAGCTTCTTTATAGTAACGCACAGCACCTGGATGCAGTGGCGCAGAAAGATTGTTTTTGATCATTGCTTTTTTGTCCAAGTTTGCAAATGCAGGATGCATTTTCTTGAAACGTTTGAAGTTTTCAAAAACAGCTTTTACGATTTGGTACACAGTTTCATCAGATGTGTATGTAGAGGATACAAACGTAGCACCAACACCGAACACAGGTGTGTCAGTGGCAGTACCTGTATACATTCCACCCTTAATAGATACTTTAGCGTAATAATCGTTTTCAGAAACCAAAGCATCAATTGCAGCACCAGTTACTGGTATCAATTTCACATCACAAGTCGATGCGGCTTCTTTGATGTTTCCTGTTGGATGACCAACAGTGAACACAAACGCGTCGATTTTGTTATCACAAAGTGCAGCAGAATGTTCAGAAGATTTAAGCTCAGACGCAAGTGCGAAATCACTTACTTTCCAGCCCATTTTGTCCATAACAACTTGCATTGTACCGCGCTGGCCTGACCCTGGATTACCAATATTTACGCGTTTACCTTTAAGGTCTGCAAATGTTTTAATGCCAGCGTCTGCACGTGCAACAACTGTAAATGGCTCTGGATGTACTGAGAATACAGCACGAAGTTCTTTAAAGGCACCATCAGGGAATTGCTTAGGAGCCGTTCCGTTATAGGCGTGAAATTGCCAATCAGACTGCGCAACACCCATGTCCAGGTTTTTGGCACGAATTCCGTTAATATTTTTCGTGGAACCGCCGGTCGTGTGTGTACATTTGATATCGTGATCTTTAGTTCCACGGTTTACCAATTTACAAATAGCACCACCAACTTGGTAGTAAACGCCGGTTTGGCCGCCTGTGCCAATTGTAATAAATTGTTCTGCTTGTACCGGAGCAGATGCTACCATCGCGCCGCCAAAAGCTACTGCAGCAGTTGCTGCGATAGAAAAGATCTTCAACATTTTTTTCTCCTCAACCTGTCTAATGCATCAGGGCACCTTGAATTAGATGCCTCTGAATTAGTTTTCCTTCACCAAAATCATATTAGTAAAGGACCCTTTTCTCCCAAAAGCCTGCATTAGGCCTTGAGGAAATTCAAATCAACTCGTCACGAATGAAAAGCCAATAAAATTCAATACTATACTACTAGATTACTATGTTTTTTATATCAGTAGCACCGCCAACAGGGCGCCCAACTACTGCAGAAACCTGACTTATTTGTGTAATCAAATCCGCATTGCTGCGAGCCAAACTACCGTCTTTCAAAAACATATTATTTTCAAACCCTACCCTGACGTGGCCCCCTAATGCAATAGCTGCACTTGCAGCCGCATGTTCAAGCGGGCCAAACGCACAGACAGACCAAGCGTCGCGATTATCCGTCGCTCTTAAAAAAGGTAATATATCGCGTGGATGGGAGGTTTGATTTTCAGTGTAACGCCCAAGAACAAACAGCAAAAACGCCTTGGTATCCGGAATCACGCCACGTTTCCGCAAATCGTTGAAACGCTTAACGTCCTCATCTGAATACAGAATATAGTGAGGGAGTATCTCCAATTCTGCCAATTCGTGGAAAAAGGCTGTTGCTGCCCGCTCACCACCGTCCGGTACTAACTCACGAATAGCAAGAGATGCCGATGGCGGCACTAAATCACGAACCATCGCCATTTGTTGGTACGCTGAATACATACCTACGGCCTCAGTTGTCGCCTGAATAAGGAGAGCATCGCCACATTTGTCGTTGATTGCGGCCATCGCTTCACGATAACGCCCAACATCCAATGAATGTTCATCTTTGTCACCGCGAACATGTAGATGGATCATTGAAGCACCCGCCATCATACAGGTGTGCGCTTCAACAGCCAGTTCTTCAGGCGTAATTGGCAACCGGTCATGGTCTTTTTTTGTTTTTCGGGCGCCATTCGGGGCAACAGTAACGATTAAGGGTTCCAATTTAATATCTTCCACGTTCATCTGATTTAAGCGGGTAGAACGCTCTTAAGTGCCAACGTCAACTTACTCACGATTTCATCGATTTGATCGGATGTAACAATAAAGGGAGGTGCGAGAAGAATATGATCTCCAGTTCTCCCATCAACTGTTCCGCCCATGGGATAACACATCAGTCCAGCTTCCATCGCTGCTGATTTCACTTGAGCATGTAACTTGAGCGATGGATCAAACGGTTGTTTAGTTTCCCTGTCCTGAACCAGCTCCAGCCCTTGAAATAATCCCCGTCCACGAATATCGCCGACATGAGGATGCTGTCCAAATTCACTTTCCAGCGCATTAATGAGCTCAACGCCTTTTGAAACAACATTTTCAATGAGGTCGTTTTCCACAATATATTTTTGTACAGCAAGTGAGGCAGCACACGCCAGCGGATGCCCCATATACGTATGGCCGTGTTGAAAAAATCCCGTTCCCTGACGGATCGTTTCAAAAATTTCCTTAGAGGCCATCATCGCGCCTATCGGTTGATAACCTGCCCCCAGTCCTTTTGCCGTTACAAGAATGTCTGGTGAAATATCTTCTTGCTCAATTGCAAATAGCGAGCCGGTACGGCCCATGCCACACATAACCTCGTCCAGAATAAGCAAGACCCCATACTTATCGCAAATTTCACGAATACGCTTAAAGTACCCGGGAACAGGAGAGACAGCACCAAGAGTTGCCCCTACAACTGGCTCGCAAATGAATGCGCAAACTGTTTCAGGTCCAGCCTCAAGTATCGCTGCCTCCAATTCATTGGCAACCCGTTGACCAAATTCGAATTCACTTTCCTCCGCGCGCTGCTCTCTGTAGGCATAGCAAGGGGAGATCAGCGCTACAGGCATTAACAAGGGTGCGTAGGGCTCTTTTCGCCATTCATTTCCGCCTGCAGAAAGGGCCCCCAAAGTGTTTCCGTGATAACTTTGCCGCCGAGAAATGAAACGTGTTCGTTTGGTCTCACCACGCTCCAAAAAGTATTGTCGCGCAAGCTTCAACCCAGCTTCTACGGCTTCCGATCCACCAGATACAAAATAGACGCTATCTAGGTCTCCAGGCGCCCTCGCAACCAAAAATTCGGCCAATTCTTCTACTGCCGGATTAGTAAAAAACCCAGTATGTGCAAACGAGATCTTTTCAAGTTGCGTTTTGATGGCGTCGTTTACCGATTGATTGCTATGTCCAAGACAAGAAACAGCGGCCCCACCACAGGCGTCCAGATATTTTTTACCAGAGGTATCAAAAATATAGGCACCCTCGCCATGGGTTGCGACTGGATACGTGGCATTTGGGGCTCTGTGAAATACTTTTGTCATATTAAAGCCTAGTTTTTCCAATAAGTTTGATGATCGCGAAGCCGTTGATCAGACCCGTCAAGCGCCTTAACTGCGGGCTCTCCCAGCTCCGTCACAATCGCTGCGATTAACGTTTGCAAAATCATTAGCGCACCGGACAACGAGCGATAAAAGGAAGGACTGCGATTGGCTGCAATAAAAGCATGATCTGCGTCTCTGGCCAACGGGGATACATTACTATCTGTTACAACGACAATCGTTGCTCCAACCGCTCTCGCAACCTTAACCGCTTCCACTGTTTCAAAAGTGTAGGGATCAAAGGCAATAGCAAGAACAACATCGCCCTTATTTATTTGCGAGATTTCTTCACGAAACATTCCAGCGGCACCCGTTACAAGATGCGCTCTTTTAACAAAAACTCGAGTTGCGTAGTGGAAGAATGTCGCCAGCGAAAAACATTTCCTTAAACCAACGATATAAAGGGTTTCAGCGTTAACGACCCGAGTTGCTACAGCAGAAAAATCTTCGTCAGCTATCCGGTCAAACGTTGTTTGTATATTATACTGTTCAGCCTCAACCATCTCCGATATCAGGCTGTTGCCATCGGCTTCAGTCTGCCTCATTTGCAGGCTTCTTGCACGTGCGGCATAGCCGGTTGAGGGGGCTGAAAGTCTTTTTCGAAATGCGTCCCTAAAATCGTTGTACGTACCGTAATTCAATTTATTTGCCAAGCGAAGCATTGTAGAGGGTTGCACCGATGCCCTGCTTGCAATTTCCCTCATGGAATAAACTGCCACATCGTCAGGGGAGCTCAATATATATCTTGCCGCTACTTTTAACTGCGGGCTCAATCCATCAAAATTGGCTTCGATTTCCACCAACAAATTTGTTTTATCGTTTGAAGCCATCTGCAGTCAATTTCTTACGAAGTTGGTTTATTTCATTCTCTCATAGACCCTACTCCCCAAATAATTTTTACGCAACAAATGAATCATAAAGACAAAATAGAAACATTTGTTGCATAGAAACGGCTTCCAGGCACAAACGAATATTGGCTAATTTTGGTGCCAGCTACATTGTTCGACTTTCTCCTTTTATTATTCTCAAAAATTTTTCTTCAACTTTAGCGAAAAGATTAAGACCTTCTTTACTCACTATCTTTTATTGTGGCGCGATATCGGGATAGATCTACGTCCTGTTCAGTCAGTCCTTACAGTAGAGCAAAATTTTGATTTCAGTTGGAACAACATCACTGGCATTCCCCCTAGCTAAACGCTGGGCTACTAGGCGTAACATCAGCGGTGAAACCTCATCGCGGCTTGATGTTCACAACATGTTCCCTCTTGTACTGGAAACAGGTAGCAGGGTGACAAGCAAGCTCACTTTGCTTGCTACCTCTGTATGCGGTACCTTTTCTCAACCTGATAATGACTTCATAAAAAAAATTGAAGAGAACCACACACAATACATCTTCGTAAATTATGAGATTGGCCACAATACGACACTTGATTTGCTGGAGACTTACTCTCAAGCAACACCACATCTATCTATTATTGTTGTTGATGGCCCGGCTGAGTTAATGCTGCACGGCGCTGCAGATTGCATTGCATTTGAAGATTTAACAATGGATCGTTTGAGCGCCAGCGTCATTCACGCAGGTCGCCTTCGAAGTCTGTACGCCCAATCGACAGAGAAACAAAACAGTCAGAAATCTGCGCATGCATACGATCAACTGACATCACTGATAAGCCGCACAAATTTCAAAATCAAACTTGAAGAAATCACTGGTCAAGCTCAGGCAAAAAACACCGCAGTATCTCTCATCATTCTGGACATTGATAGCTTTAAAGGATTGAACGAAAGCAAGGGTCATGCCTTTGGTGATCTTGTTCTATCCACCGTTGCCGAACGCCTTATACAATTCGCACCTGAAGGGTCGATTGTCGGTCGCCTGGGAGATGACGAATTTGCGTTACTCCTGTTTGGGCGGGGTTTGTCAAAAATATCTGACACAACAATTGCCGCAAGGTTATCTCATGAATTACGCCAACCCTATTATTTAGACGGTCAAGCAACATCCTTGAGTGCAACGATGGGCATTGCAAAGCTGGAAGACGACGACGATCCTGATACGCTCCTTCATAAAGCGATGTCGGCACTATACGCTGCAAAGCGCGATAAAAACCGCTTCATGGTGTATACAAAGCAAGAAGATGCTGAAAGACGCCAGCAGCTTAAGCTTTCACAAGAATTACCAGATGCAATCGAAGCAAATCAATTGCGTCTTCATTATCAACCAATGATCCGAATGCACGACAGCACAATTATTGGTGTTGAAGCTCTCGTCCGTTGGCAGCACCCGAAAAAAGGCCTCCTATTTCCAGATAATTTTATCCCCCTTGCAGAGGGATCTGGCAGTATTGAACCACTTACTCGATGGGTCCTCGATGTCGCTATCAAACAAGGTGCTGAATGGTTGAGCAATGGAAACCGCTTAACTGTTTCTGTAAACATTTCAGCCCTATTATTGCACAACCCGATCTTCCCAGATATCGTCAACAGATTGCTTGAACAAGCCGGTTTTCCAGCCGAACTTCTAAAACTCGAAATTACAGAGAGCGCTATTATCTCAGACGTGGTTCGTGCGACTGACGTCGTTAATCGGCTCCACGATCTAGGCGTAAAAGTTTCCATTGACGATTTTGGAACTGGCTACACATCTCTCGCTTATATTCGCAAATTGCCAGTAGATGAGATTAAGATTGATAAAAGCTTTGTCCTGAACATGAATACAGTATCGGATGATGCCGTTATTGTCAGAACACTTCTTGAATTGGCGCGCAATCTGGATCTTTCTGTTGTTGCTGAAGGCGTTGAAGACCGGGAAACTTGGTATATGCTTGCAGGGTTGGGATGCCATGTCGCGCAAGGATATTACATGAGCCGTCCAGTGGAAAAAGAAACTTTGGAAAACTGGCTCATAAGCTCACCTTGGGCAGTAGCAACCTGAACAACACAACGAAATTAAGTAACAACGACAAACACTTCCTGATAACATCTATTTGACCTCCCTTCACATCCTGATAAAATACCGTAAAGTAATCCCATCAAAGATTGGGAGAATTTATGTGTTTAAAAAACAGCCTGAATTTAAAAGGTATAAGGGATACCCATGAGCAGATTTGGTGAGGACGTAAGCGTTAATAAAGCCGCCTTTATCCACCCTTCTACTTTGATTTATGGAAAAGTTTCTATTGGTGAAGGTGCCTCTATGTGGCCTTACTCGGTTATCCGAGCTGAAGCTCGAGAAGTGACCATTGGCGACTACACAAATATTCAGGATTTCGCGATGATTCATGTCGGGGATACCACTGGAACCCATATCGGCGCGCATTGCTCTATCACTCACCATTGCACCATCCATGGCTGCACAATTGGTGACAACTGCCTAATCGGCATTAACAGTACGATTATGGATGGGTGCGTCATCGGAGATAATTGTATTATCGCGGGGCATACGTTCCTACGTGAAGGCACTGTAATTCCAGATAATTCCATTGTTATGGGGACGCCTGGCAAGGTCGTTCGAACACAAAATAACTATGCGCGGTGTAAATTAAACGCATTTATGTATTACCGGAACGCTGTTGCCTTTACGAAGGACCAACACCGGGAATGGGCAAGCGAGACTTGCATGACTGCCATGAATGATGAAATCGAAAAACTACGCGCGGAACAACAGCAACTCGAAGCGGAAGGGAATATTGCCTCTGTGGCAATTTCATAAAATCATGCAACATCCATATTTAATGTTTCTTGGAGACGTTCCAGACCAGCTTGGCGCAAAAACGGCTCAAGGTATTGTTGATTGGCGCCCAGACTGGTGCCTTGGCCAAATGCGCCTGCCCAATTGTCAGGCCGATCTGGGAATTAAAGATATTTCCATTGAGGAAGCCGCAAAGAATGGGGCCAAAACAATGGTTATTGGGATAGTGAATTCTGGTGGCTTCCTACCAGAACACTGGATTAAAAGCGTAATTGAAGCCATGGAAGCGGGCATGGATATTGCGAGCGGCCTTCACATTCGTCTGTCTTCCATTCCGGAACTTGAACAAGCTGCCGATCAACTTGGCCGAAATCTTTATGACGTAAGACATCCGAGCGAAGATGTCCCTACAGGAAAAGGGACACCCCGTACTGGAAAGCGCCTGCTTGCTGTCGGGACTGACTGTTCTGTGGGCAAAATGTACACGACCTTGGCCATCGAAAAAGAAATGAAAGCACGCGGTATAAAATCTGATTTTCGTGCGACAGGACAAACCGGCATTTTCATTGCAGGTACTGGCATTTCAATTGATGCTGTTGTCGCTGATTTTATATCTGGTGCCGTAGAAGTCTTGTCCCCAGAAAATGATGACGATCACTGGGATATTATTGAAGGCCAGGGATCTTTGTTCCATCCCTCTTTCGCTGGTGTTAGCCTTGGTCTCCTCCATGGCGCGCAAGCAGATGCTCTTATTCTTTGCCACGAACCCACAAGGAAACATATGCGGGGCATTCCCCATCAGCCTTTACCAGACTTGAAAGAATGCATGGAACTTAATCTCGTGACTGCGCGCCTGACAAATAAGAATGCACGCTTTGTTGGGATCAGTGTCAACACATCTGGCTTGTCAGTTGAAGAAGGCGATAAACTTCTAAAAGATCTGGAAGCAGAATTCGAATTACCATGTGTTGACGCCTACCGCACGGGTGTCGCCTCCATAGTAGATGCATTATAATGGCTAAACGCACGCTTGTAGCCTTTCAGGAAAGCTGGCCTATTCGTGGCAGCTTTCGGATCAGCCGCGGCGTAAAAACCGCTGCGGATGTCGTTGTTGTGGAAATTAATGAAGACGGCGTTACAGGACGGGGCGAATGTGTTCCCTATCCTCGTTACGGAGAAAGTCCCTCCACTGTTCTTGATGAAATCTCCACGATCCGCGAGGCTATTGTTCATGGTGCTGGCAGAATAGACCTTTTAACACTGTTACCATCAGGTGCTGCAAGAAACGCTGTTGACTGTGCCTTGTGGGATCTAGAAGCAAAACTCACAGGTAAAAGCGTTCATGAACTGGCTGGCATTCCAGCGCCCGGCCCCCTTATCACGGCCTATACACTTTCATTGGATACACCTGAAAAAATGGGCATTGCAGCAGGACACAATGCTCACCGCCCGTTGATCAAACTAAAGTTAGCCGGTGATGGCGACATTGAACGCGTTGCAGCTGTTCGAAACTCTGCTCCAAAAACACGATTGATCGTTGATGCAAATGAGGCTTGGGACGCGCGCATGATGGAAGATTATTTCCCTGCCATGGCGGACCTTGGTGTTGAATTAATTGAACAACCCCTTCCGGCAGGAAGTGACATGAGCCTTGGCGAAATGGCACGTCCGGTTCCCATTTGTGCTGACGAAAGCTGCCACGACACATCAACCTTGGATCAGATTGCGGCTAATTATGATTATATCAACATCAAGTTGGACAAAACCGGCGGATTAACAGAAGCGCTGCAATTGGCCGAAGCCGCAAAAGAATTCGGACTTGGCATTATGGTTGGCTGCATGCTTGGAACAAGCCTTGGTATGGCACCGGCTATGCAATTGGGCGGGTTTGCACGTTTTGTCGATCTGGACGGACCTCTATTGCTTGAAAAAGACCGCCCAAACGGCATTCAATTTGATGATAGCGTTATGCATCCGGTTAGCCCAAAGCTGTGGGGTTAATCCCTTTAGCGGAAACTATGCCCATGCATCCAGCCAACAATCGATTGACGTGTCCCTTTAGTTACTGGTGTGACTTTATGTAACCAATAAGATGGGAAAACAATAATCGAGCCTTGTGCACGGTACCCCTCTATTTGTGCTGGCGTGTTGTGCAGGATGACATCTCCACCCTCATAACTATTGGAATCAGACAGTTGTACAATGAAGCAAAGCTTCCGTGACGATGTGAAGGATTCAGCAAGATCAACTTGCCACTCAATACCTTTGCTCTCTCCTTTTTTATGCCTAGCAAGCCACGGCATATCATCTGCGGGAATACCCGTTAACTCAAACCGCCATCCGTCAGAGTTCACTTGGCTTGTACCAAAGTTGATTTGGTCCAAAGGATAAGCGTTTTTACCTAATGGCAACTTTTGAAACTCGATGTGTTTTGCTTCAGTGGCATCTGGAAACACCGAAACATTTCCTGGCCCAACCGGTAGCTTACTTTGCCACCGAGAACCGTCCGCTTGCGCCGAAATTTGCGCACATTCCTGGGGAGAGAAAACAGGCCAATGCATGGAAAGAGACACATTTGCATTTCTAAGCGGTAGCAAGGATATCTTGTTCATTTTTGCGTCCTATTACCTGAAACTTGGGCCATGTATCCAGCCAACAACAACTTTTCTTGCACCTTTTGTCATTGGTGCGACCCGATGTAACCAGAAAGATGGAAAAACGATCAGCGTGCCTTTCCCTGTTAGCTCCTTGCGATCCTTTTCAACTCTATGAAACCCAAGATCACCGCCAGCATACTCATCACCTTCAGTAAGCTGCAGAGAAAAACCTAACTTCCGAGATGCATTTGCAGCCTGCCCCAGATCTACATGCCAGTTATTGTGATCTCCTTGACGGCAATAATTCATTACCCACGGCATATCGTCATCAGCAAATCCGCCCAGATCAAATCTCCATAATGCGGAATTTGCGATACTAATTTCCTGAGCAATCCGATTTAACGGATACCCAACTTCGTCCACAGTTATCGATTGCTGATAATTGCTCCGGTGTTCTTTTTCGACTGTGAAAACGCCCTTTTCAACAGCGCCTCCCACCATAGCCTCTTCCCACTCATTTTCTTCCAGCGTCGCCAGAATCCGATCACATTCGTCTTCTGAAAAAACAGTGTTCGCGTAAACCGAAGCTGTTTTATTATTCCGCATTGGCGCAGACGGAACCACTATCATACTCGACTCCCAAAGGTGATAATAATTGTGATCACCGACACATAATCATACCAAATAAATGTGACCCCAATCACATTCTGTCGATACTATTTCATCTTTAAATCCTTTTGCCAACCAATCATTCCAGAGAATTGGAGAAACTCTAATGCTCAATTTCAGAAAAACAAATGTCCTCTCACGGTGAATGTGTTAAAAGACAGCTTAGAATTTTTGGAAACTCATACATCAATAATGAGAGTGAAAAATGTCCCTCCCTACCATCAGTAATCGCGACCTATTTTTTCAATTGGATGAAATGCTGAAGGTTGGCGATTTATGCGATCGAGACCGTTTTAGTGACCACGACAATGATGTCTTTCAGGCTGTCATTGAAACTGCAACACAGATTGCCGGCGATTTGTTTGCGCCTCACAATCAAAAAGGCGATCAAAACGAGCCGACATTTGATGGGGAGAAAGTTACCATCATCCCTGAAGTTCGGGATGCACTCGATGCCTTTGTTGAGGCCGGGTTTATGGGCGCCCAGCATGACTATAATGTCGGCGGCATGCAGTTACCGGCCACTATCGCCATGTCATGCAATGCGATTTTCACAAGCGCAAATGTGGGCACAGCTGGCTATCCGTTTTTGACCGTTGGTGCCTCAAACGTTTTGCGTGCCTACGGAAATGACAAACAAAAAAAAACCTTTATGGAGCCGATGATTGAGGGACGTTTCTTTGGCACAATGTGCCTGTCGGAACCGCAAGCAGGATCGTCTCTTTCAGATATCAAGACGCGCGCAATACCGCAAGACGATGGTACATATCGTTTAAGCGGAAATAAAATGTGGATTTCTGCAGGCGAGCACGAACTGTCTGAAAACATTATTCATCTTGTCTTAGCGAAAGTACCTGGCGGCCCGGACGGGGTTAAAGGAATTTCGCTGTTTGTTGTTCCGAAGTATCTAGTGAACGACGACGGGACTTTGGGCGAAAGAAATGACGTTAGCCTTGCTGGTCTTAATCATAAAATGGGATACCGCGGCACGACCAATACTTTGCTTAACTTTGGAGAACAGGACGGAGCGGTTGGGTATCTGATTGGCGAGGAACATAAAGGTCTTTTCTACATGTTTCACATGATGAATGAAGCCCGAATAGGTGTTGGACTTGGTGCCGTAAGCCTTGGCTATGCAGGTTACCTCTATAGCCTCGATTACGCCAAAAATCGGCCACAAGGACGCCATCCAGATGGTAAAGACCCAACTTCCAAGCAATTGATGTTAATCGAACACGCTGACATCAAACGACTACTTTTAGCACAAAAAGCAGCGGTTGAAGGTGGGTTGGCACTTTGCCTTTATGCGGCAAGACTTGTAGATGACGAAAATACTGCTCCGGATGGGTCTACACGAAAAGAAGCAAAACTTTTACTCGATACACTGACGCCAATAGTCAAATCCTGGCCCAGTGAATTTTGCCTGGAAGCCAACAAACATGCCATTCAGATCCTTGGCGGATACGGTTACACGCGAGATTACCCGGTTGAGCAATATTATCGCGACAATCGATTAAACCCGATCCACGAAGGTACTCACGGCATTCAAGGGCTGGATTTATTAGGTCGTAAAGTCATGATGAATGACGGCGCAGGACTTAAACTTGTTGCGTCCAAAATCAACCAAACCGCTGATCAGGCGCGTTCTAGTAAAAATTTGGTTGAATTTTCGAATCTACTCCAAGGCGCACTCGGAAAAGTCATTGAAGTCACCCAACTAATCGGAACAGAATTGCAAAAAGGAAACGTTAACACTGCTCTCGCAAATGCCACGCTTTATCTTGATATGTTTGGTCATGTCGTCATCGCGTGGAAATGGTTGGAACAAGCAATTGTCGCGAACACAGCCCTAAGTTCCCCCACCAGTGATGAAGACAAGAGTTTTTATCAGGGCAAACTCAACGCGTGTCAGTATTTCTTCAGATATGAACTCTGCAGAGTTGGTCCCTGGGCCCATTTGTTGAAATCGGTAGACGTCACAACAATAAATATGTCAGAAGATGAATTTTAGGCGTCCCTAAAGTAAAATACGTTATGCTAAAAACAGCTAAAGAGCCCAAATACCTTACCATCGCGAATGTTCTGCGGGAGCGAATTTCCGATGGCTATTACGAAGTTGGAAGCTTGCTTCCTACTGAGGCTGCCTACGCGATCGAATTTTCTGCCAGCAAGCAGACAGTTCGAAATGCAGTCCGCCTTTTACAGGATTGGGGGCTTGCTTTTAGCCGGCGTGGATCCGGTACTATTGTCAGATCAAAAGGCGGCACCAAGCAGTTTGTCCAGAAAATCGAGTCCATGGCAGAACTCGTTCAGCATGGCCCCGACGCTTGCCTTACTCAACTGGATTGCAAACAAATCGACTTAAGCGCATGCGAAGCCAACCTCATTCATAGTGCCTACAAAGAGAATTGGTGGCGTGTCTGCTTGCTTCGTAGCCCTAATATCCAATCTGCACCTGATGCGCTCCTCTACCTTTATTTTCAGGAAAGCCACGTCGATCTTATTGAACTAATTGCCAAAGCCCCATCCTCTTTAACGCACGCCCTTCTTCAGGAGGGTTATGGTGAACAAGTTTCCGAAGTTGCGCAGGAAATTTGCCCGCACCAATTAACGGCTGAAGAAGCAAATAAACTGAAAGTACCCGAAGGCACAGCAGGCCTCCGAGTGGTCCGCCGATATTACGGCGCTCACCGAAAACTCATCTGGTCTGCTATTGCTTTTCATCCTCCGGGTTTTACCTATACATCATGGTTCGCAAGAGAAGCGAAACAGACCTTATAATTTCATTGCATTAGAGCCTTTTTATGAAAGTTTTGAGAGAGGCTTGCTATATGCGCCGTCGCCGCTATACTGCGCGCGCCCTTACTTTAGCGATTGTATAAGATATCATGGAAATTCGTAACGTTGCCATCATAGCCCATGTTGACCATGGGAAGACTACTCTTGTGGATGGACTGCTTAAACAAAGCGGTACATTCCGCGAAAACCAACAGGTGGCAGAGCGTGCCATGGACTCCAATGATTTGGAGCGCGAGCGTGGGATTACCATTCTTGCAAAATGTACATCCGTTGAATGGAACGGCATCCGCATGAACATTGTGGATACACCGGGCCATGCCGATTTCGGCGGCGAGGTGGAACGTATCCTAAGCATGGTTGACGGTGTTGTTGTTCTTGTCGATGCGGCTGAAGGCCCAATGCCACAGACAAAATTTGTGACACAAAAGGCACTTAAGCTTGGATTGAAGCCAATTGTGGTCATCAATAAAGCAGATCGCCCTGATGGTCGCCCTGATGAAGTTTTGGACGAATGTTTTGATTTGTTGATTGCCCTTGATGCAAACGAAGAGCAACTCGACTTCCCTGTTCTTTACGCATCAGCCAAAGAAGGCTGGGCCGCAGCTGATATGGATGCAGAACGAAAGGACCTTGATCCTTTGTTCGACTTGATCGCAAAACATGTTCCCGCACCAACTGTAGATGAAGAAGCGCCATTCCGGATGTTGGTAACAACAATTGAAAGCAACCCATATCTTGGACGTTTGCTTACTGGTCGTGTAGAATCCGGTGTATTAAAGACAAATGACCCTATTAAGGGTCTTTCTCCCGTCGGGAAAAAAATAGAAGACGCACGTGCCACTAAGATTATGGCGTTCCGCGGACTAGAGCGTGAACCGATTTCAGAAGCCCGTGCTGGTGACATTGTTTCTGTCGCTGGTCTTTCAAAAACAACCGTGGCAGATACTTTGGGGACACCTGAAGAAACCGTTGCGCTGGATGCCCTTCCAATCGACCCACCAACAATCTCGATGACATTTGCCATCAACTCGTCTCCACTTGCAGGACGTGACGGTGACAAAGTTCAAAGCCGGATCATCCGAGACCGTTTGATGAAAGAAATCGAAGGCAACGTTTCGATCCGTGTCGAAAATAGCGAAACAGACGATAGCTATATCGTCTCAGGCCGTGGCGAATTGCAATTGGGTGTTTTGATCGAAACAATGCGCCGCGAGGGATTCGAGCTGTCAATTAGCCGGCCACGCGTTTTGTTCCGCAAAGATGAAGCAACTGGCGACACCTTGGAACCTCTTGAAGAAGTGGTTGTAGACGTTGATGAAGAATACTCCGGTGTCGTTGTTGAAAAAATTGCTATTCGCAAGGGAACGATGACAGATATGCGGCCTTCTGGCGGCGGAAAAACCCGTATTACCTTTATCTGCCCAACACGCGGACTTATCGGGTATCACGGCGAATTCCTGACAGACACGCGCGGTACCGGTATCATGAACCGTATTTTCCATTCTTATGTCCCGCATAAAGGTGACATTCCAGGTCGCCGCAATGGTGTCCTCATCGCAAATTCTTCAGGTAAATCCGTACCATTTGCGATTTGGAACCTTGAAGCTCGTGGCTTCTTCTTCATCGGTGCTGGTATTGATGTGTATGCAGGAATGATCCTTGGTGAACATAACCGCCCGAATGATTTGGAAGTTAATGCGCTCAAAGCGAAAGCACTGACTAACGTTCGCGCATCCGGTACAGACGAAGCGGTTCGTTTAACTACACCCCGTAAAATGAGCCTTGAGCAAGCGATTGCCTACATCGATGACGATGAACTAGTAGAAGTGACGCCAAACTTCATTCGTCTTCGCAAGCGCTACCTCGACCCGAACGAGCGTAAAAAAATGTCGAAAAGTCTCGCTAGCTAATTCTCACTTAATCTAATTTTCTGTTGGTTTCTACCTCGTCTTGTGGAAGCATAAGACACCCCGAGAAACCAACAGAAAAAAGTGAGGGAATATGGCAGTCTTAGAAGTCGAAAGTGAAATCGCCGGCAAAGTTTGGAAAATCGAAGCTGAAGTAGGCCAAACTCTTGATGAAGATGACCCGATCATTATTCTTGAAAGCATGAAGATGGAAATCCCCGTAGAGGCGCCTGAAGATGGCAAGGTCTTGGAGATTCTCGTAAAAGAAGGCGACCCGGTTTCAGAGGGCCAGATCATCGCAAAAATCGAAAGCTGATAACCATCTCAGACTTCCAAAGAAAAAGCCCGCTTTCTCGCGGGCTTTTGTGTTTCCTACCAGATCCAGGTTTTAGGATCCGGCACCACTTCACTTTGTCCAAGGTATTTCATACCCTTCACGCAGCGCATAATGTACCAGACGAGTAATCCAAGCAGAATAATCAGCCCTACGCCAAACGCAGAGGTGATACCGCCAATTATAGCAATAAGAATGCCGATCCAGAATGTTCTTATCTGAAACTGATAATGGGTCTGCAACCAATCAGGGCTATCCCCTTTGTTCACATAAGCCATGATCAAGCCGATAATACCTGTTACGCCAAATATGATACTGGCGAGATACAGGATATAGACGATCTGAGCCATTTTGGCCGCACCTTTAGCTTTTGCTTGCACGACAACATCACCACCTTCTATGTCTTCTGACATTTTCTCCCCCCTTTTCTACGTGGAAAACCCACGCAGCCATCCATTTATTGATCGCCACCCAATGCGTCTGTTAGCAGTAGATAGACTTTACCAACATCGGAACTTGCGTATGTCTCAAATAAAAGCTGAGAATATTCCGATTGCTCGGTTTCATCCAAAAGCTGGTTAAACGCAGCGCGGTATTGCTGCACATACCGCCTAAAGTCCCCGTTATCTCTATAAAGAGATTTTATCCGTTCAGTGTCTTTACCCTTCAATAATCGGCGTGTGAATATGCTTTTTTCACCGCGGCGATAACGGTTCCATAGATCCTCGGGCAACGTATTATCCATGGAACGTGCCAAATCAATAGACATAGAGTGAAGACTATCAACGATTAACGTAGATGCTTTTCTAAACGCTTCACCTGACGTGCTTTGCTGTTTTGCTGCAATCTCTTCGGATTGTTGCGTTGCCATTTGAGACGCAGTTTTAAGACGCTCCGCCTGTTTTTGAAACTTCAGGCTAGAGATAAGAGCCTCTTCTGCGGCCTTACTTGAAGCTTCCCGCAGATTGATACTCTCAGCATTCAGAATACCAGATGTTTCACTGAGAGAGTTCTCTACCTGCTGCGCTGTAATTTCCAACCGCCTTTTCTGTTGTTCGAACTGTGCCGCGAGCTCTTTGGAACCTTGATGTGCACGATCTGAGAACTGAATCAATTCACTGGCTCTTGATTTAAAGGATTGAGCAGCTTCTGTACCAAGCTCTTTGGCATGCTGTCCAGCCTCAGTCATCTGGTTGCTAATATGGTCTAGATCAACATGAAATCTCGCGCGTGTGTTCTCTATTGCTCGCTTGTGTTTTGCCAGCGCTTCATCAGCAGTTTGCAAGCCGCTTAACATCAATTCACTCGCCTTGGCAAGTTCAAGGGTTTTACGTCTGAAACCATCTCCTGCAATATTAGCTAGCCCAGATGTTTTTTGAAGCAACTGCGCACGTTCGGCCATCGTGCTTTCAATATATTCAGATTTATCAGCCAATTTTCTCGCAACTTCAGTAAGTGCAAGAGTTTCACTTTTAAGAATTTTCTCCATACTTTCAGCACTGCTTCTTGCCGCTTCTGAAAGACCTGCGAGTTCATCCAGTTGCTCTTTTGCAGAAGAACTCGCCGCTGAAATATCCTCGATGCTTTGCTTAGTATTTGTGGATAAAGAACTTCCCTCACGGTTGGCTTTTTCTGCGGCCGTTGTCAGATCATCAATATGGTTTCTCGCCTGATCTCCCATCGCCCGAAGTTCTGCGGAGGCCTTTTCTGCTGTACGGGCAAGTTCTGCACTTTGCGAATAAGCTGCCTCGCCAGATTGCTTGGCTTGCATTGTTGCACGCTCTGCACTGGCCATAAGATCCTGATGGTGGCGGACGGCTTCTTCAACCGCAGACGCCAACTTGGCTTTCGAAAGGTCGGTCGTGGAAATAAGTTCCTTCTGTTTTTTCTCAAGTTCCTCTGACGCTGCTCGTATGCTTTTCGATGTCCGCTCACCATGCTGTTCGATGTCTTGGGTTTCGCGCTTCAGCCCCTCACCCGCTTCTTTAATCTCATTCGAAACGCGTGCTGTCACAGACGTCAAGGCATCGGCTTGCCGTTGGAAACCGCTACCGATTTGAGTGATTTGATTACTGGTTTCAAGGCTTGTTTTCGATAAATTATCGACATTTTCTTCAAGACGCGCAGAAATTTCCAATGTCATATCATTGACTTGCTGCGACGCGATCTGCAATGCATTGATTTGTTTGCGAAGTTGTTCTTGAATTTCAAGCGTGCGGTTAGCAACTATATCACTATTGCTATGAAGTTCCTCAGCATGTTCCTTCATCCGTTTTTTAAGCTGATCCGCATCAGACAGAGATTTGTCGCCTGCTGCGTTTAACAAGTCATGCCCTTTTTGCAGAACATCACTCACATCGGCAAGACTGTCTTCTGCACGGTTGAATGTTTGCTGCAAGCTTGTCGCTTCGCTCCGCAAATTCTCGCTAGCAGATCCCAAATTTGCAGCCATATCTTCCGCAGACGCAGTTAGGCGCTTACCTTCCTCAGTTAGCTGCTCTGTTGCATGCTGTACCTCTTTGCCAACTTCTTGCGCTTCCAACTTAAAAGCCGACTGCTTGTTCTGCAAAGCATCAATGGCAACTTCCACGTCCCCTGTACTTGATTTTAACCCATCCCGCAGGGACGACAGTCGCTCGAGCGAGTTATCCCCTGACAAAATAAGATCGTTTGTATTTCTACGCAGCTCCTCTCCCACTTTTTCAAGCTCAACGACAGCCGTTTTGGCAGCATTTTCCACGCTGATTGCGTTTTCTTTGAGATGGTTACTTCCACGATCAATATTCTGACGAGCATTTTCCGAAGCTTCGTCCAGCCCTCGTATTTGGCTCGCGAGGCCATCGCTGCTACTTTCCGCTCGCTCTAGCGCGCGGTGAGCCACAGCTTCAATCCCCTGGCTGGTTTGTTCTAATTTATGAGTTAGACGCGTGGCTTTCTGTTCCGCATCTTCTACAGCTTTATCAAGCGCCTCGATTTGTGATTGCAAGGCTGCGCGCATTGCTTCACTGCTTTCTTCAGCAGCGGTCAAAGCCTTTTGCATTCCCTCTTCTTGAGTAAATGCAATCGTATCTAATGTTTCTTTCTGAACATCAGCTTTAGCCAGCAACTCATTGATTATTTTAACACGTCGATCCAACTCGCCCTGCAGATGATCTGCATGTTCGATCAACTTACCTGTCATCTCACCCGCAATATCGCGTTGTTTCCCGAGAACCGTATTTACGCTGCCGAGCTTTTCCGCCGCATTTTCAGTTTCACTCTGTACTTCACGCGCGTGCCTGCGCAGTGTCATTGTTAAACTGGCAACACGCGCTTCAGCTTCAGGGCTTGGGTAACCCAGCTCCCGGATCAGGGCGTCCAATGCATTTGCATGAAGTTTATTATCCAGCCCCCGTTTTGCAAATGCCCCAAGTAGCCATAAAAATGCAAGAGGTGCGAAGGCACCCGCCAAAAAAGCACCTATTTCATGGGGGAGCATTTGAAGGATATTGGACCAGCCAATATTTCTTTCTGCATATAAGACAATAGCAGCAAGCCAACCTATCGAGACGCAACTTAACAGCAGCGTAAACCACATGGAGGCAGCGCCAGATTTTCGGGAAGCCTCTTGTTGCTCATGCCCACCCAGAACCAGCGGAGCCTCGTCCGAGCTCTCGGTATTATCTGCGTTTGGATGTTTTAATAGCATATACACCTCCCTTGCCCATCTAGAAGAGGTTCTTGGAAAATGAGCTCTACGTCAAGTTTTTGAAGCAGATATCGAATAAACATAAAAAAAGAGCCGGAAAAATCCGGCTCTTTTATGCAACAGAAATACTGTTATTTAATAACTGATTTAGATTTCAGGGTACTAATTGTACTTTCATCAACGCCCCATTCACCCAATACTTCGTCCGTATGCTGTCCAGGAGCGCAAGGTGGATGCTGGATTTCAGATTTAGTCCGAGAGAATTTCGGAGCCGGTGCTGGCTGCAAAACGCCGTCCACTTCGACAAAAGTTTCCCGCGCGATATTATGCGGGTGATTAGCAACTTCGGATAACGAAAGAACTGGTGCAAAGCATACATCTGTCCCTTCCATAATCTCACACCACTCGTCACGTGTTTTGCCTTTAAAAATCTCTGTCAGGCGTGCCCGAATTACAGGCCACCCAGCGTCATCCATTTGATGTGGAAGATCTTCACCTTCAAGACCTGTGAGTCTCAAAAGTTCTTTGTAGAATTTGGTCTCAATAGATCCGATTGAAACGTATTTCCCATCTGATGTTTCATAGACGTCGTAAAAATGCGCGCCTGAATCAAGAATGTTGGTACCACGCTCGTCCTTCCAACGGCCCGCTGCTTTCAAGCCAAAGAATGTTGCCATCAGGCTCGCCGCGCCATCAACCATAGAAACGTCAACAATCTGGCCTTTACCAGAAGTCCGCGCTTCAATAATTGCGGCCAGCATTCCCATTGCGAGATACAAGGCACCGCCACCGAAGTCACCCACAAGGTTTAGTGGGATAGTTGGTGGTTCACCTTCCCGGCCGATTGCGTGTAACGCACCAGAGAGTGCGATGTAATTCAGATCATGACCGGCAGCATGAGCCATTGGACCATCTTGTCCCCAACCTGTCATACGACCAAAAACAACTTTTGGGTTCCGCGCAAAAACAATCTCCGGTCCAAGGCCCAAACGTTCCATCACACCGGGGCGAAAGCCTTCGATCAAACCATCAGCCTGTTCGATCAAGGACAGAATGAGTTCCTGACCTTCTTTGGATTTACTATCAATAGCGACAGATTTCCGCCCGCGCATTAGCAGATTAAACTTTGGATCCGTATGCACTCCCAATCCGGTTTCCTGCATACGATCGATGCGGATAATTTCCGCGCCCATATCTGCAAGCAACAATGCACACATTGGTCCGGGGCCAATACCCCCCATTTCAACGATTTTCACTCCAGCAAGTGGTCCCATTTTTATTTCCTTCTTTTTATAAGGCCCAAAACAATTGTGGGGCATTCTAGTATAGTTTGTTCCGCTCTGTCATCAAATTGAACACACCCCACCCTCAAATTTGTCGCAACAGGGGTCAAGCATAAAAATTTGCCTTATAGCCGTAGAGTGGACTATACCCAATATATAATTTTATTTGCAAATATTGAGGACGCAATAATGGGTAAAATAATTGGCGGTGTTCTTGCCGTATTAGTTGTAGTAATGGCCATTCTTTTAGGTGTTTTCTACTTCAACCTTGATAAAATCATTATTGCTGCCGTTGAAGGTTACGGCTCTGATGTTACACAATCTGAAGTTACTCTTTCAGAGGTTGATATTGATGTAACATCCGGCAAGGGCGCATTGCGTGGCCTTAAAGTCGGTAATCCAGCTGGTTTCGAAGAACCTTCAGCCTTCGAGCTGGGCGAGATTTCGTTGACCCTGAATACCGCTGAAACCAATGACAAACTAATTCACATCACGGAAATTATGATCAACGCGCCGCAGATCACATATGAGCTTAACGCCACAACAAACAATTTGGATGCGTTGAAGAAAAACATCGATGACTTTATGAAGGCTAATGCAGGTTCAGATGATAAATCATCCGCTGAAACATCTTCTGACGGTGAAGAAGATGGACCAAAAATTATCATCGACAAACTGACTATTTCCAATGGCAAAGTAACCGTCAAAGCCCCGATTACCATGAACAAAAAAATTGAAGGTAATTTACCTACTATCCAAATGACAGATATTGGGAAGAAAGATGGCGGCGCAACTCCAGAAGAGGTCGCTGCTCAAATCGTAAATTCAGTCTCTAACGGGGCAATGGCAGTTGTAACCGGTCTCGGCGTTGGCAAGACCTTGGAAGGACTGACTGACGGCGTCAAAGGAGCTGCAGATACCCTCACCAAAGGCCTTACAGATGGCGATGCGGCAAAAGATGCTGGCAAAGCAGTAGAAGACGCTGCTGGTGCTGTTAAAAGCCTGTTCAAATAATATAACTTAAAGGGCGAGATCATGAATGATTTGGACAAAAATCTGGAGTCCGTCAACCGTTGGGTTGACCTGATTTTGGAGTTTTCCGTTAAGTACGGATTTCAAATTCTGGGTGCGCTCGCCTTTTTTGCCTTTGGCTTTATGGTTGCCAACTGGATTGGCAACCGCATTAGCAAAATTGCACTTGCCAAGAACATAGACCTAACGCTCTCACAATTCATTGGAAGTACGACCAAGCTTATTTTGATGATACTGCTGGTCATCATAACTCTTGGTAATTTCGGGATCAGCATTGCACCTCTTATTGCGCTGGCCGGTGCCGTTTCGTTAGGCATCACATTAGCTTTACAGGGCCCAATTTCCAACTTTGGAGCAGGCATCTCAATCATACTGACCCGGCCTTTCGTTGTCGGAAATGTAATCACGGTTCTCGGTGTAAATGGTGTCGTTGAGAAAATCACTTTGGGAATCACATTCCTGACAGGTGAAGACGGCGAACAAATTGCCATTCCTAACAAGGAAATTGTTGGGCAAGTCATCGTCAACTCCCACGAGACCCGAATACTAGAAAGCGGGTTTTGTGTTCCAGCCGATGTCGACACGGAAAAGCTTATTTCTGCAATCGAGAGCATTCTGAACACCACTGATGGCATTACAAAAGAGCCAACACCGCAGGTTGGCATTCATGATTTCACTTATGGCGGATTAGTTATTGGATTTCGGGCATGGGTGCCTGGCAGCTCCTATTTTCAAATCCGCTATGACGTAAACAAGCAGATCCTTGCCGCCATGCAAAAGATGGACATTAAGCTGCTTACACCCTCTGTCTCAGCTCTCGCATTACCGACACACAATACATCTACGTCTTCAGCTGACATTGCCAGACCTCAATCTACCTAGTGGTGGCGAAGAGTAAAACCTTCTTCCCCTTTAGGTGGCTCGAAATATCCAGTAACCATCATAAACTCTTCCGGGCTTGTAAATTTTGAGCCTTCTGGTCGCTCTTTGTTACGCTTTTTGAGCTGAACTAAGCATTCCGCGTTTGTTTTCTCAACATAATGCAGACAATGATCAACCTCAGCATCCCGAGCGAGTGATTTAAACCATGCACGTTGTGATCGAGTGTTCCCGGGAAAATCCATAACAACCGATGTGCCTGTTTTTAGAAGTTCAGTTACATGGGACTTCAATATCCGTTTTAGGCGTGCAGAAAGTGTCAAATACTGCTCAAATGTATTTATCTCTTCAGGAAAAAGCCGTGTAAGCCATAAATCTTCACTGATCAGAACAGCACTTTCACTTTCGGCCAGTTCTAGCGCCAAGGTCGATTTACCTGCAGCAACTTTGCCACAAAAGAAATGAAGAGATGGGGGTGTTTCTTGTGATTTCATTTTTCTTCTCCTGTTTACGCCGAGGGGAAGAAAATTGCATAACTAACCACCCCAGAAGGGCGGAAGTTTTGCTGTTACGAAACCTCCGCCATATTCTTAAGAATAATGACGGCGACAATCGCGTTATGTATGAATTTCTGTTCCATGGCCGAGATGTTAGCCAGCAAATAAAGTTCTGTAAAGAAGAAAATTTGTGCACTGCATCACACCAGTATCACCACGAAGGGTTATAGGCGAAAAACCGCCATCGCCAATACCGTGCACAAAAACTAATCTCCTTAAACAACGTATGCACTTGATATATTATTTAATAAGGCTAGCTATATCTTGGAATGGAAATGTACGGTTCATGACACCATGAGGGCGTGAAATCGCGTTTTATGCGCCTAAAATCGATGTTGTAATACACATGCGAAGGTTAAAGTGAAGTTCTGAGAACCCGAGTTTCCCGTGCTGAATAAATCTGTATACCAGCAATTAAGCCTGAGGGAAGACGGGACATGTATGTTGCACTCATCCTGATACTAGTAGCTGTCGGATCGGTCGTTTTTCATATCTTTAGTCCTTGGTGGTGGACTGAAATTGCCTCAAACTGGGGTTACATCGACACAACTGTGACCATCACGTTCTGGATCACTGGTACAGTCTTTGTAGCCATTGTTTTCTTCATGGCCTATTGCGTATATAAGTTCAGATATCGCGAAAATAGACGTGCACATTATCAGCCTGAAAATAAAAAATTGGAAATATGGCTCACTGTTCTCACCGCAATTGGCGTGTTTGGAATGTTGGCACCCGGCTTATTCGTTTGGCAACAATATGTCACTGTCCCCGATAATGCGAGTGAGATCGAAGTCCTTGGACAACAATGGCAATGGAGTTTTCGCTATGCAGGCGAGGATGGCAAGCTAGGAACGACCAGCCCCAAATATGTAGATGATGACAACCTGTTTGGTCTCAATCCAGACGACCCCAATGGTCAGGATGATATTCTGGTGGATGCTGACACCCTGCATTTACCAATGGGCCAACCGGTCAAGTTTTTGTTGCGGTCTCATGACGTTTTACACAATTTTTTCATTCCCCAGTTTCGAGCAAAAATGGATCTCGTTCCCGGCATGATTACCTATTTTTGGGTCGAACCTATCCGTACAGGAGAATTTGAGATCCTCTGCGCCGAACTTTGCGGCACAGGACATCACGAGATGCGCGGCGACGTGATCGTTGAAAGTCAGGCAGATTTCAATGAATGGATTGCAGAGCAAAGTACTTTTAAACAGGTCATGGAAGAAGCGCGTTTGAAACAAGAAAATCAAATCAAAGTGGCAAGTGACAACAAGCCGGCAACCCTAGAAGAGAAGTAGTAGAAGTCCCCGAAGGAGAAAACAAGAAAGGACTAATTCATGTCAGAGGCAAGTCGCACAGGCGTTGATGACGTACCGCCAACAGAGATGCCTGAAATGGACCTGTACCACCCCAAGAGTTTTATGACCAAGTGGGTGTTTAGTCAGGATGCCAAAGTGATTGCCTTGCAATATTCTGTGACAGCAGCACTCATTGGACTGGTTGCACTCGTGTTATCATGGCTGATCCGTCTACAACTGGGTTTCCCAGAAACTTTCGACTTCATCGATCCAGAAGGCTACTACCAGTTTATCACCATGCACGGCATGATTATGGTGATTTACCTACTCACCGCCCTCTTCCTCGGCGGGTTTGGTAATTACCTTATTCCGCTAATGGTCGGCGCAAGGGATATGGTTTTTCCATATCTGAATATGCTCAGCTTCTGGATATACCTTTTGGCTGTTTTAGTGTTGGTAGCGACCTTCTTTGTGCCCGGCGGCCCAACTGGTGCGGGTTGGACACTTTACCCGCCCCAAGCCATCCTCTCCGGAACCCCAGGACAAGAATGGGGAATTGTCTTACTTCTCATCTCTCTCTCCCTTTTCATTGTCGGGTTCACAATGGGCGGGCTGAACTACGTCATAACAGTTCTTCAAGCGCGCACGCGGGGCATGACACTCATGCGTCTGCCTCTCACAATATGGGGTATTTTTGTCGCCACTATTCTGGCCTTACTGGCATTTCCAGCGTTGTTTGTAAGTGCTATTATGATGCTGTTCGACCGATTGTTAAACACCAGCTTCTTCATGCCATTTATCATCGAGTTCGGAGAAAAACTGGGACATGACGGCGGCAGCCCAATACTGTTCCAGCACCTTTTCTGGTTCTTTGGCCATCCAGAAGTGTACATCGTAGCTGTTCCTGCATTTGGTATTGTGTCTGATCTCATTTCCACCCACGCCCGGAAAAACATATTCGGCTACCGCATGATGGTTTGGGCTATACTAATCATCGGGGTTTTAAGCTTCGTTGTCTGGGCACATCATATGTATGTGAGCGGAATGCATCCGTTTTTTGGCTTCTTCTTCGCCACATCTACCTTAATTATCGCCATCCCAACGGCGATTAAAGTCTATAACTGGATATTGACTTTATGGCAGGGAAATATCCGGCTTAATCTTCCCATGCTGTTTGCGCTGGCTTTTATCCTCACGTTCGTAAATGGCGGAATTACAGGGCTTTTCCTTGGGAACGTAGTTGTGGATGTCCCGCTTTCTGACACCATGTTTGTCGTTGCCCATTTCCATATGGTGATGGGGGTCGCACCGGTCTTGGTAGTGTTTGGCGCCATCTATCATTGGTTCCCGCTGATATCTGGCCGAATGTTACATGAAGGACTTGGGCGTTTTCATTTCTGGGTTACGTTCCTTGGGACCTATGCCATTTTCTTCCCCATGCATTATTTGGGCTTCGTTGGTGTTCCCCGAAGATATTTCGAACTGGGGGAAACATCGTTTATTCCCGACTCAGTTGGCACGTTGAATGCCTTCATTACTGTGATGGCCCTGACAGTCGGTTTCGCACAAGTCGTCTTTATCTTCAATCTGGTTTGGAGCACGTTCCGAGGCAAGAAAGCCGAACCCAATCCTTGGCAGGCAAATACACTGGAATGGCAAACGACCCATATGCCGCCAAGGCACGGTAATTTTGGAAAAGAGCTCCCTGTCGTTTATCGGTGGGCATACGATTACAGTGTTCCCGGCGCTGCCGATGATTATGTCCCTCAAAATGTTGCCACTGCTGACATAAAAGTCGCACCAGATAGCCCCGATGGCGTGAAGGCAGAGGAAACATGAGCCTGTTCAAAACAGTATCCAGTAAACCATGGACAAATGATCAGGCGGTATATGACAACATGTACCAAGGAGGCGAGGCTTCTGGAATCCCCTCAGCAACTCTGGGATTTCGG
Organism: Alphaproteobacteria bacterium 46_93_T64; assembly: GCA_002163135.1. Taxonomy (GTDB): domain Bacteria; phylum Pseudomonadota; class Alphaproteobacteria; order Sneathiellales; family Sneathiellaceae; genus Sneathiella. The sequence continues at coordinate 226,268 of MAAN01000022.1, read as the reverse complement.
TTATTCCTTGTCGTTGTAACAGTGCTCTTTCTTCTGCTTTATGTGGCCTATTCAGGGCGTATCGTCTTTCCCGACTGGCAAGGACTTCCAAGGTTTTCACTGCTCTGGGTCAACAGTCTACTTCTAATCGGTTGCAGTCTTTTGCTATGGCAAGCACAATTGGCAGCCTCCAAAGGGGACGCGGCCCCTCTTAAGGCATATGTTCTATTGGCGGGCGTATTTAGTGTCGCTTTTATCGGTGGCCAGTTATTTGTATGGGAGCGATTGATCGCGCTTGGGTATTACGCGAATGTAAACCCCATCAACGGTTTTTTCTATTTATTAACCGGCGTACACGGACTGCACCTACTGGGCGGTCTCATTGTTTGGCTCCACTGCGCCATAAAAACATTTGATGGCACTCCGGCAAAAGCACTTACCCAAACGACACGGCTTCTGGCCCATTATTGGCATTTTTTATTAGCAATTTGGTTCATAATTTTTCTGACCGTACCGCAATTTTTAACATTGCTCCCTGAAGAAAGGTGGAAAGCATGGTGCAGCCTCCTGTAACTGACGCCCCTATTCACAAAGAAAAGGAAGGGTGGACGAGTTTCGTCCGTGATTGGTCAGCGGATCAGCAGAGTTTTAAGCAGGTTCCTTGGGGTAAAGCCATGATGTGGGTTTTCCTACTGAGCGATACTTTTATCTTCGGAATATTTCTTGTCTCTTACATGACGGTCCGCAATTCAACCGAGGTCGCATGGCCAAATACCAGTCAGGTATTTTCATTGGAAATCGGGGGCGAAATATTCCCTCTTTTGCTGATTGCCATTATGACATTCATCCTGATCAGTAGTAGCGGCACTATGGCGATTGCTGTTAAATGCGGTTATGCAAGGGATCGGCGCAAAACAACTTTCCTTATATTATTAACGGCTTTATTCGGCGCATCATTCGTTGGCATGCAGGTGTTCGAATGGACGAAACTAATCCACGAAGGCGTTCGCCCATGGGGCAATCCCTTTGGGGCGCCGCAGTTTGGATCAACATTTTTCATGATCACTGGTTTCCACGGATTTCACGTATCGGTGGGGGTTGCCTTTTTGCTGATTGTCGCCCGTAAAGTCTGGCGCGGTGATTATGACAATGAGCGTAGAGGCTTTTTTACCAGCCGGAAAGGCAACTACGAAAGTGTCGAGATTATGGGTCTCTACTGGCACTTTGTTGATCTGGTCTGGGTTTTCATTTTCGCGTTTTTCTATTTGTGGTGAGGTTTGTTATGTCGAGCGCAAAAGGACAACAACATCCAATAAGCATTTATCTCTGGATTTGGGGATTACTCTTTGTCCTCAGTTTCTTCTCTTACATGGTGGACTACCTGAATTTCGAAGGCCTCCTCCGCTGGACTCTGATTCTTGTGTTTATGATTGCTAAAGCAGGACTGATCATAGCTGTTTTTATGCACATGGCATGGGAGCGATTGGCTCTTTTTTATGCTGTCATAATGCCACCATCTCTCATTCTGTTTTTCGTTATCTTTATGCTGATAGAGAGCAATTACGTCCAATTCACACGCGAACTCTTTTTTTCGACCGGCGGATGAGGGTATGGCTAAATATTTCTCGTTAAGCCATCGGTTTCACAGTCTAATTCATCAGGAACAAGCGTCATATTTTTCAACGATTTCGCAGTAGTGGCGATCTGTGAAATTCGAATGGGAACTTCTATAAATCCACTATAGATACAAAGATTAACCAGAAGGTAGTGCAGGAACTCCAAAAGCTTTGCGTAAATCGTCGAGTTCCGGTGCGTAGTTTTTCCAACGCCCCACGCCTTTTGTATTGAAACTCACCTTTTGTTTGTTCTTGGAAAACTTCCGGCCACAATGAGCGAACAATTTTGGCAGAACTTCTTCAGGCTTTGTCACCAGATTTTCGTATTCGATTGTGAGGACCCGATCGGGATACAGCTTCCGCCAATGGTTGGTCATACTACGATAATGCAGCCAGTATTCCCCAAGCCAAGGAATATGATAGGAATAGCCGTTCCCATCCTGATAGTTTTTAAAATAGGTCTCCAAACTCTGGTCCATGGGATGACGATGACAGTTGATCACTTTCATTCCGGGGATCGCCTGAAACATTGCCCCGATAAACGGAAAGATGGATGGCAGTGTATTGACAAACACTTTCGCGTTAGCATTCTCCGCCTTCAGCATTCGCAAATATTTAAGCCCCAGTTCCCGCACGTCTTCATTTGGGACGTCATCAAACCCCTTGGGGAAAATTTTGTCCCCTTTAGAATGATCGACAAGATTTATGAGGTCATCTGGAAATCGTTTATCCTCCCCCAAGTCATGAATAAGATCATCCTGAGACAGAATAGATTCAGTCAGCGTTTTGCCTGACCTTGTCATGCCAATAATCAAAACCAGTGTTGGTAAATCGTCGTCCGTCCCGCCGGCAAGGTTTGCTTCATTAAAATGAAGGGCACATTGCTTCATTCTGGATTTATGTGCATCAATATTAAACTTGGTTTCAGAACGTTTTATATTGTTCGCGAGGGCGTATTCTTTAAAGGCATTACGATAATCGCCCATGTCGTCCAGCGCCTTACCCACAGCATAGGCAAGATGACATTTGTCCCCATCTGACAGATCCTCTTTTTCCTTGAAGGCAATAAGGTCATCATATTCAGGACCGCCACTCTCGAAGGTATGAATTCGCGCACGGGCAAAATGAACATTCATCAGGTCAGGGTTAAATTCCAGCGCTTTATTGTAGCAACGTAACGCCTCCCCCCAGTCTCCCTTGTTTTTATGAACATTCCCAATATTGCCCCAGCTTTCGGCATGTTCCGGGTTCAGGTCGATTGCTTTTTTAAAGAATTTTTCAGCCTCCTCTAGCTGCAACATGTCCTTTTTGATCAATGCATACTCGTTGAAAATCTCGGCACTTGCCGGAAGCTTTTCCAAAGCCAATTTCATAACATTGCTGGCATCTTCATAATTTTCCTGCTGACGATGCACCTTCGCAAGATCCTGATAGTATTTCCCCTCATCCGGAGCGGTTTCTATCGCCTTACTCAAAAAGACGGCGGCATTTGGAAAGTCTTCAACGTCTTTATATCCACCGCCAATCCCGGCAAGGATTGTATGTTTTACGTCGGCCATATCCAACGCGACTTGGAACAATTTCACTGCCCTTGCATCTTCGCCAAGGTAAAGACACGTGCGCCCAAGATTAAGATGCCCCATGGCAGCATTTGGCATATATTTGACGACGTTTTCATAAACTGAGCGAGCTTCCTCAAATCGCTTTAAATGGCGCAGAAGATTGCCCTGATTATTCAGTCCAATTGCAAAATCAGGTTTAAGAGCAGCGGCTTGATCATATAGTTCAAGCGCTCCGTCATAATCTCCTTCAGCTGACAACGCCATCGCCAAATGGTTCATGAAATTGTGATTGTTGGACTGGAATTTCAATAGTTTTTGAAAAATAGGGACGGCCTTATCGGGCTTGCCGACCTTCGAATATAGCTGGCCCAGCATCGACAGTGCATTCATATCTTTGGGGTCGGACTTAACGGCTTCTTCGCAGGCAGCGACAGCCTTATCCATGGCCCCACGCTGTAAATGTTCCTGTACCGCTTCAACAGTCATAAGTTCGCCACTTTAAAACAAAAAAAACCCGCCGAAGATATATCACAATATCTCGGGCGGGTTTTAAAGGAAATTTGTTATAGACGGGATAGGGTCAGGAGACGTCGCTGACCACAATGCCCATTTCACTCAACTGATTTGATGTGAAATTATCGTCCATGCTGATATCCGATAAATTATCACCCTTCACAGTGATGGAGAAATTATCAATTCCTTCGACCGTCAACACGTTGTCAGCAATATTGACTTGATAAGCCCTCAAGTCCTCATTTTCGCCAATACCAAGATTGTCGAACAAGGTGTCCAGATTTATGGTATCGCCTTCAGTCTCATGATTGAAATCCATGATCACATCATGACCTTCGGCAAGATAAACCGGATTGTCGGGCGTCAAGTTGATGTAATCATCACCGGAGACTGTATCTGCCCCAATCACATCCCACAGATGGCTGCCTTCATAGCGGAACTCATCGCTTCCACTGCCGCCCATCAACACATCATCACCCATTTGACCGAGAAGCGTGTCGTTGCCTTCATTGCCATGCAGGGTGTCATTGAACATCTGCATTGAAAACTGTGTTTCGTCGTTAGTGAGAGCCTTGAAACCATGTATTTCGTATGGGCTTCCATTATTCCATATGCCAATTGGCCGATATTCATAATTGCCCAGGAAATCACCAACTAGAAGGTCGTCACCTGCACCACCACATAAATAGTCACTAAAGGCGACGGCATCTTCCCGCTGAGTTTCATAGTCATCAAGATATTTATTGCCCAGCATTTGAATGAACATTGTCTGATCGTCATCATGTGCAATGAAAGCAACATCGCCAACTATTGTATCGTCACCAAGTCCGCCAATCAAAGTATCGCTAAATGCGGTCAACTGGTTATTTTCGGAAATACCAAAATTTACTTCAATTGGTTCATTATAGTTTTTTTCTTCTCGTTCAACCTTCAATTCGACGTTGACTGAATATCCTGTCACCAGCATATCGCCCACGATCAAATCATTTTGATTTCCATCGTCAATTCCCGTCCCGTCATCACCACGGATAATGTCATTGAATTCGCTGGCAGTATTGTTCCTGACAATGCCGGGTATAGTATAAAATTCGTCAAACTCACCTGTGCTAATGTCATTGAAAATATCACTTGGAACCTCATTTACGATCCCCACATTCAATTCCGCTTGCAGCACCACTTCAGGAGGATTGCGATAAATTTCACCGTTAGTCAGATTGTTTTCCATAAAGCTGTCACCAACAAGGGTGTCACTTCCAGCTCCGCCATCTATGATATCATTGAATGTGCTAAAGAAGTTGTCTTCAATAACACCGCCTTCAAGAGGAATATAAACGCCCGGCTCATTTCCAATTTCGAAGCTGCCGCGCGATGACAAACTGATAGATGTATCCAGATCTAAGCGAGAAGGTTCCGTATGCGACGGACTTAGGAGATCATCGGGAAGTTGCCCGGCTTCCAGATACGCGTCACCAACGATAATATCATTGCCATCGCCACCTGTTAGCAGATCATTATTTTGGTAGAATTCATTCCCAGAAATGTCATTTCCCATACTCGCGGATAATGAAATGGAGTTTGAAATGGTCATATCAGTCCACTGAACGACCTCGCCATTACCCTCAAGACGTTCATTCCCTGCTGCACCGTCACCGACGATGAGCTGATCGTGTAACCCTGCTGTTCCGTCGATAATATCGTTATATGTGTTAAATTCGTTGTTCGTCAAAGCTTGCGTATTCGCGCTAAAACTTAACGACGCCGTAAGGGACGCTTTATTGTTGTTGAGATCTTCACCGTCTTCATCGCCAAGTTCACTATTATTCGAGATGTAAGCAATATCGCCAATCATGGTCGTTGTGTTTACGCCACCGACAATTGAATCATTAAAAGAATTGAATTCAATGTTGGAATAAATTTTGTCTTCCGGAACAAACGACACTGGCAATGACGCATCAACCATAGGCTCTACTGTAAGGTCAATTGATGCTTTGGCGTTAATGTCGCTGTTATTTACGACCAACATATCGCCCACAATTAATGTCGTCGCATCATCGGCAATCAATTTATCACTAAAAATCGGTGTTGCATTTGGATTGTCGGTGGCTTCACTTCCCGAATAGGATACTTCCAAATCGAAATTATCTCGGTCGGTTATCTCCTTATAGATATCACCCACCAGCCAATTTTGACCATTCTCAAAATCATTTGCGTCTATGATGTCGTTATTGCGATCTGCTTGGCCTACTGAATATTGGGCATCTCCGCTACTAGGAATATGATCCCCAGCCAAAATCGAGCCTTCGGAGAAGCCATACTTATCTCCATCATCACTCTTTTGATCCGGAAATGCAGCTCTATAGGCAGCGACACGTACATCGAACAGTTCGCTGCAAGGATCAAGATCGTCAACATTTATTGTCTGTTCAACAACTTCACTGCGCTCAACCGTTTCCAATTCGAATTCAAGTTCAGTTGCTTCTAGTAGGTTCTCAGTGCTGATGCCATTACCGATACCATCGTCTGCATAAGCGTCAAAACCAGCGCCACCGCTAGATGAAGCAGAGCCACCGCCCGCTGCTGGTGCTATAATCGACGGGTCAAAGTCATCAATCTTCCCTGTGATCTCAGCGGCAGAAATAACTGAGCCATCAGAATACGTGAGCATGGGGGGAACTTCAGTCGCCGCAGCAAGGAAGAAGTTTTTCAAATAGAGGGAGGTTTCCTCGTCGGGCATTTTGACTAGGAGATCATTGCCTTTTTCAGCAAACTCAACATCGTCAATAGTCTTAACATTAAGAGAGATTTTCTGCCCAGATACAACATCAATATTATTCATTACAAAACCCTACACCAACTACGCTACTACGTTACGCAAAAGCAAATTAACTGATTATTAAGAACAGATTTACAGTAATTCTAAAGAGGTCGCATCCCCCATATAGGGTATGCCGATCGTTAATTGTGCAATTTTGAACATATAACTGTAGGGCTATTCCACTCATTTAAGGGTCAAGCCTCACCAATTCCTATAGGCCATGCTAGGGAGAATATGAACTCGTATAATTATTGGTACAGACAATAGGAAAGTTGATCTCTCATGACAATCGCTGCAAAATCTACTTGCACTAAGTTGTATTTCTTACAGGTATAAGTTAGTTTTAATAAATTAGTATTTGTTAATATTTATCAAGTACTGATGTACTTTGCGCAAATAGTAAAAGAGAGCGAGTAATTGAAAATGTAGATATTTGAAGCGGAGCTTCGTTGATGAATGAAAAAAAATTTTCCGTCCGATTACGTTCTATTTTATTTTTTGCAATGCTATTTGTTTCCACCGTCCCTGTTGTTATTCTAGCCTTTTGGCAACAACAACACACACTAAAACAAGAAATTGACTCAGTGAATGACAACCACCTTCTGGTTGCAAACAATCTTGTCATGGCGTTGGATCGATATGTAAAGGATGCGAAAATTGCTTTTGCTACATCTGTCCACCACAACCGCACAGAAAACAAATACTCCAACTTTGGCGACATGCTGTCTTCTATGGGATTTAGGCATGTCTGCGCGGTGAATGCCGAAGGCTATATCAAACGCCAGCATTGCGTCAAGGATTGCATATCCTCCGAACAATTTTCACAACCGATTTTCAGCAATCTGTCAGATCTTCGACAACAAGCAATGGAAAATCCCGGCGAAGTTTTCATGAGTAATCTTGTGAAAAACGAAAAGGGACAGCCCACCTTTTATCTTCTGCTCACAAATGATGGAGAATATTTATATATTGGAGAACTCGACACCGAATACATAAAAGAAATCCAGCAGACAATTTCATTTGGTCGTGGCGGGCACGCCGCCATTGTCGACAGTACCGGCAAACTTATTGCCCACCCTCTTCCCAAGTGGGTGGACGAAATGAAGGACATTTCCAAACTGCCCATCATCCAGCAAATGATGCAGAGGAAATCGGGGGTCATCCAATTTTTCTCGCCTGCAGCAAAAGCTGACATGATTGCTGGATTTAACATTGTAAAAGCTACAGGTTGGGGTGTCATGGTTCCCCAGCCGTTTCAGGAGCTTGTTGATGAATCCAATCGGCTCCAAATGGTAGTTCTTGCGGTAGCTGCAATCGGCATTCTTATAGCCACGATTATCAGTTGGCGTCTGTCGGGAGTATTGTCTCGACCCTTATGCAAAATATCGGCTACAGCAAAGCAAGTTGCACTAGGAGACATGTCTCTTCGTGTAGAGGCCATGAAGGGGATCCCCTTCAAAGAACACAATGACATGACTAACGCTTTCAACCATATGTTGGAACAAATTCATCTGATTAATCTGGAATTAATTGAAGCCTCTGAACAAGCGCAGTCAGCCAATCGTGTTAAGTCAGAGTTTCTGGCTAATATGAGCCATGAATTAAGAACTCCTCTCAATGCAATTATCGGTTTCTCCTCAATAATTGAGAACGAAATTCTTGGCCCAGTAAACAATAAAAAATATGTTGAATATGCGAAGGATGTGCATTGCAGCGGTCAACATCTTCTAAATCTGATTAACGACATTCTGGATATTTCAGTTGTTGAGCAAGGAAAAATCACTCTGCGTAAAGAGTATGTGGCTTTAGAAGATGTTGTTTCAGAATGCTCAAAAGCCACAATCGAGTCAAAGTTACAAGAAGGTGTAGTTCTATCAACCGTTATACCCGAGAATCTTCCAAAAATGTTTGCAGATCGGCGGGCGATGAAGCAAATCGTCTTAAATCTTCTCAGTAATTCCGCCAAATTCACACCAGATAACGGAAAAATTACTGTTTGCGCCTCGGTAGCCAATGAAAAACATGTGATCAGTATCAAAGATACGGGAAAAGGCATACCTTCACACAAGCTACCAACTATAACAGAACCTTTTGTGAGATCTGAGGGAAATCCTTATCGCAGCCATCAAGGAACTGGTCTTGGTCTGTCGATAGTCAAAGCGCTTGTAGAACTTCACGACGGCCACTTAAAAATCGACAGCATTGTAGATCAAGGTACAACTGTTACAGTGATACTGCCAATGAACGCATGAAGTCACCCTATTTGGTGTTGAGCCCGCAACCAAGCACCGACAATATTTGGAAGTAAAATTAGATCAGAAGTCCCGATGTGCCCAAAGGTCGCCCAAGAGCGCATCATGAGCTTTATAAATTCCGCTAAGTCATTGAAATAAATGGTGGGTGTAACAAGATTCGAACTTGTGACCTCTGCCATGTCAAGGCAACGCTCTAACCAACTGAGCTACTAAGAACACCCGCTACCAACCAATATAAAACCTATGCATATCAATCTGTTATGAACAGCGAGGATAACCTGCCGTTTTGACATAGGCAACAGAAAAGGTGATCTATTGTGACAGTTACTGTGACACTACTGTGACAACTTCTTGTAAAGACATCTGTTAGACAAATGAGTGACTGGAGTCCCGTACTGAGATTTGACCCCCGTCCCCCTCAGGCCCTACCCGACTTCAAAAATACCGTTAAACCCTCGTTTTGTTATTGTTGTTATTATTAGATCGGACCTTTGGGGGGAGCTTCTGAAGCAATGGAGATGTGTACGAATGTTAGTCCACTGACGATAAGCCAAGGTCTTCCCAGTTTACTCCAGCGCTTCAGCTAATCGATGTAAAGCGGACCCGCCAATGAACCCGCCACACAGGGCCGAGCTTGACCCAAAGCCGACCGGATGTTTGGTTCTAACCTTGTTCTTGACATGTAAGGCTCCATTGCCAATATGTTTGGTAAACCAGAACGTCACACTTGCTTTGAGTGAAAAAATTCCGCTCATGGCCACATGGAGCAATAAGATGAAAACCATCACAGCAAGTTTATGTTTCGTATTTATTCTTGTCTTGACTGTCCCGTCTGCTGTCAAATCCGACGAAATGGGGGTAATGAAGTTTTCAACTGCAGCTCCCCTTGGATCAGATTTAGAAAAATTGACTACTCTGGTATTGACCGAAGCGTTTAAGAGGTTGGGATATAGTTATGAAGTTGAATCTTACCCGCAAAAGCGAGGTATCTACCTGATGCGGACAGGCAGGGTGGATGGAGATGCAACAAGGGTCTACGGTTTTAACAAGGAGGGGAAACACCCTTATTACGTCCGTGTGAATGAGAGCCATGCAGCGATATTTTTCGACGCTTTTGTCACTGATCCGAAGATTAAAATTACCAGTTGGGAAGATTTGAAAAATGGGAACTACAGGGTGGGTTATCTTGAGGGAGTTAAATTTAGCGAACAACATTTGATCGGTTTCATCGATAAGGACAAGCTGATATCTCAGCCAAATTCAAACTTGAATGGTCTAAAGCAACTCGTTAATGGAAGAACTGACGTCTATATATACGCCGATGGAAGTCGCGCAAAGAATGATATGGCTGACGAAGAATTAAAAAAATCGACTATTACCTTCGCAGGTCATGTTGACCGAATTGATTTGTATCCGTATTTACAGAAGAAGCATGAGCCTATAGCTGATATCCTTACTGCTACAATTAGAGATATTAAAAAGGAAGGACTGTTTGAGATTTTCCAAAAGCAGGTATCAGAGAACTGAAAGGTGAACAGAATCTAAGTTCACCAAGCAGGAAAAACACCTTCAGGCACCATAAGGCTCCTATTCATCAACCAGTTATATATCAGCTTCTGGCACATTACAGACCTATTAACCTTCACCATAATGGCCCGAATTTTGTCCCTTGTTGAAGGTAGAACCGAACTAGCAAAAGCATCATATTGCATTGGGAATGACGGACGATCAAATCAGAAGGACAGCTGTTCAGTTCCCTTTAGACGTCCATTCTGAACAGTAGTTGGCTCCAAGAATTACAGCTAGATAGCTTATGTCACTCCCTCCAGCGCCTCATTCTGTCATGGCGGGCATCTGGATAGTTAAGTCTGTGTCAATTTTCTTGAGGGGCGTTATGTCGTCAAAAGAATTCAAGGAGTCCCAAGCTCTAATTCAAGCTTCCCATACCTGTCCGCCATACCTCATTTCAAAAATACCGTTAAACCCTCTTATTGTTATTGTTATTATTGGATCGGACCATTGAGGGTGGCTTCTGGAGCAATAGAGATCTGTAGAAGCTTCAGTTCATTGAGGGTAAGCCATGGTCTCTCCAATAGACACCAGCGCTTAGCCATACAATGCAATGTGAATCCCTCACTTCAGCCGCACAGCAGGACCACTTATGAGGTGCAGACTTGCTATCGATCCAGAGCTGAAATGCCTATTTCCAATTTTTGGCGTGATTATACAATACTACAGATGTCGATGACGCGATAATCCAACGCAGTAATTTTGGGAATACACACCAGAGTGAAGTCGCGATTTGGAACGATCGATACGCTCTCTTAATACAACTTAATTGGATGATCGATATGAAAATGATACTTGTGATTTTGACTGCCTTTTTGTTCGTCGGCTGTACAACTCACATACCCGTTCGCACAGAAATAATAATCGATGCCCCGAAGGAGATCGTATTTGCCAAGCTGGTTGATTTTGCGAGTTACGGTAGTTGGAACCCCTATCACATTCGAGTACAGGGAGAGCCAACGATAGGCAGAAAACTTGAAGTAAGGGTGCACCGACCAGATGGTAAAACAATAGATGTTCCCGCTGTTCACATATTGCGTATGAAGGACAATCAGGAACTAACGTGGGGAGGCGGAATTAAAGGAATATTCTATGGGGAGCACGTATTTCTGCTTGAGAACTCTGACGGTGGTATGACAAAGCTTGTACACAATGAAGACTTCAAGGGCCTGTTTATTGGTTTTGCCGATCTGCCACCCAATGTATTAACTGAGGGGTATCACAAAATGAATCTGGCACTAAAAAGGTTACTTGAGAGCGATAATCAACAAACAAACACTAACTGATGTCTCTTGTTGGCGAAAAGAGGTCTAATCGGGTTTGTCCGTCATGCTGTTCGGCTTTATGAGCAAGAGCCGCAGAAGAAAGTAATTCCTCTCCTCGCTTGAGCAGCATGTCAGACGTTGGAATGCTTGGCTCACATGAGGGCTTGACGGCCTATCCTGTTCGTATCCTTCAGGCTTTACGCTTGCGACGCCATCCGATGAAGCCCATGACCGCGAGACCCGCGCCATATAGGGGAAATGCGGCAGGGAGGGGGACGGCAGTTACCGTCCATCGCGCGAATGTTTGGATAGCGAGATTTGTTTGATCATAATGGTTTAGATATGAAAGAAATGTTCGATAACTATCAGAATTAGTACCTTTATAATTAGATGTTATAATCATATCTATAATATTTGGTGCCGTGTATGAATAGACAGTAAATATAGTTCCCAGATGGGTGTTCGATATACCGTTAGTTTTTTCTGGGGATGCATCAAAATCACCTAAAGAACTATTTATAAAAACTTGATCCAGTAGGGCTTGAGAAGCCAAATTAGCAGCCGCGCCTGTCTGAAATGTAAAGTCAGTAACATCATCACAACCATCGAAAAGAGCGATACAAGTACCATCAAGAAATTCTACGTCATACAATGTTCCGCCGACATCGACGCCTGAGGCCCCATATAATATTCCGCCAGCCGCGTTTAAAGTAGCCGCATTCGCATTAATGCCTGTCGCCAACACAAATAATGTAACGGCCGCATACAATAATTTCTTCATTTCGCCCTCTAATTCAAATTAGTCTATTCGCCCGCAGATTTATTCAAACAAATATAATTATAACTACTATTAAAAGCATACTTATAAACTACGATTCAATCTCCGCTTGGCGGATGAAAAGTAACCGAAACTAGAAAAATACAGAAATGTCGAACAACTTCACTCGTTTTATATGAACGAAATATGATTTAGCTGTCAAACATTAATCTATTGTTAATCATACTCATGAATAGACATTACTCATTTGAGATTGAGGTGTGACTTCAACGGCACACTATTACGGTTAGTTTGGATAAACATAATGTCATTGAAGGTGGTGTAATTGGCAACAACCAGCACTTAGCTGCAGGAACCGCTCAGAGAATCGCTGAGAACTCTTGACGATATACAGGTATCGCGCAGGGTCAACACGCCTACAGGCCGTCAGCAACTCTTATTTGGACTCTTAGAGGTGTCCTGTGTTTGACCATATAAATCCTATTTAGTGGGGTGATTTTAACCAACTCGTTATGGTGAGTTAGGAACATCTTTTGCGAGATTGAACCAACCTATCTCTTCTACGTTTCTTACCCTCTTGGCATTGGTAATCAATTAGGAGGGTCATCGGGTGTTAGTCCCAAGTATTCCGCATGTACCTTCAGTTGAGATGTTGCCCTAGGTAATTCAAGGAGTCCCAAGCTTTAGATCAAGCCCTCCATACCTGTCCCCTGTACCTCCATTTCAAAAACCCCGCTAAACCCTTCAGTTGTTCTTGTTGTTGGTCTGAACATGGATGTTAGGGATCTGCCTCTAGCAGCGGTGTTGTGCCTGACCTTAAGAGTCCCGTAGAGAGTCGCTGAGGACTTATTGGGCTGGTTTGGCCGTCTTTCCCGCCTTCGGCCCAATGTTTTGACCGCCAGTGACTCTTATATCGAGCGCTGGAGTCATTGCGTGACTGGCAGTTGCCTCCCGAGTTGAACCGGTGCTCCTCTATTGTCATCGTGCATAACTGTTACTCCTTCGGATGACGCTCAGCCCATTCAATCAATTGTCCTATGAGTCTACGGTTTCACTCAGCTTAAGAGGTTTCATTTGTGGCCTACTTTGGTCAAACGATAGTCAGAGCCTTGTGATCGACAACATGTAATTACGACATCCAAAGCTGGAGTGATACTTTTGTCAGACCAAAGGTGCTCTAGTGGACTTTAGTTCAGACTTACAGTTCGACGAGTAAGAGAAGGGCAACTGGTGAGGGGACCCTTGGTAAGACACAAAGTTCTTTAAGTTGACCAAGGATTTGACTATGTTCTGAAGATTAACATCTCCTCCTCTTTAGGGACATAACGGGGGTCGAACCCTATAGATACTTAGAATAGAATCCCCGCTTAACTGATGTCGCATCAATCAAGCTGGACTTGGTATCCTTCAAGTGGCCCCAGAGCGAGCTTTAGGTCTCACCCAAACATCAAAGAGATGAAGACAATAAATGTAGGAGATGAAACCTTGGTCAAACATTAGTGCCATTGAGGGACCAAGATTCTGACCTCTGTGATGCAGACAATCAAGTTAATGATAGAACTAAAGTCACACAAGACTGATACCTCATAGAGGATATAATCATCAATGGGCTAATAGCTTATGTCTCAGTTGAGTTCTAACCATAGTCAAACCTTAGATCCCAGCTTAACTATGGTTTTGAACATTAACATTGAAGACACAAACATCATCTTAGTGGACTTAAAGACTACCTCGTTACTGACCACAAATAATGATGTTGGGGCAAGTCGACCTAAGACCACCATTTGTCTTATAAAAGTAATAGTGCCATTAGTTTCCTATTAGTTCTTTTAGAGGTTAAATGGCACCATTCTTAGGCTTTGACGAATATGGTAGTTGAACCTCGTCCTTTGAGCGACTGCACCAACACCACACCTGAACTTTTCATAGACTTAAAGAGTTCACTAGTTTCATCCTTAAGCTTCTCTATTAGTCTTTTCCATTGTCTAGTTGAGACTCCTATATGTGTTTTGATGTCTTTTGCTAGATATTGACCTGCATTCATGTTGGCAAAGTAGTGAATTAAGCTGTCTTCAAACTTTGAACTTCGTTTCTTTCGACCTGCCTCAGTGAACTTAATGTTCCAATCCATGGTCCTGATGTCAGGCATCTCCTTTTTGATACCCTCTAAAAGTTTGTCTCCGAGTTTCCCCTTAGGCAGCAGGATATATATGTCTGTAGGATCACAGTTACCCAAAGCATCCGTAACCTTTCTACACCTCACTCTGTTGATGCATTGTATAACTTTAGTCTGCATTGACTTAACTTCCATGGTCTTGAGGATGTCTTCACCAGCGCTGTTACGAATGTCTGAACTCGAGACCCAATCATCAGATCGTAATCCTTTGTGAGCACAATAGGTCATCATGAATTGGCTTTTGGGAACGTAAGGGAGACCAAAGATTACTGCTGTGTCGAAGTCGTGTCAATCATTGTGTCCATCAATATTACCCCAATGAGCAGTATCATAATTCTCGAACTCAAGTTCATACCCATGAAGTGACGTTTCCACATCTTTATGAGCACACACGAAAACCATATTCTCTTTTCCTAAGTTCTTACTCAAGTGGGACATAAGTACGTCAGACCGCTCCTTTCGCTTATTGATCATCTTGTGTTTTCCCAAGCCACTCTTTCGCCTCACGTGTAGGGTGACATTGGAGTAGCTTCTCGCTTTTGCTAAAGTTGGAACTGCGGTTCCGTTCATGAAGTCATAGGTCGGGTTGAGAGAAGCTGTAGCATCAAGAATGACAATATGCTGATCTGATGGAGGAAGATGCAGAGACACTGATCTTAGTGAAACAACGATCCCTTCCTTAAAGTAAATACTCCAAGTATTGGCAATGCTCTGGATCTCTTTGAGTGTATTGATGGTCTTATCCTTAATCTTTTGTGTCTCAAAGCCATTGTGCCTTCTCATAGACGCTATCAGTTCTCTCATGTTGTAGTCCTCTTTGTTTGCGAAGGGTTCGCGATGCGCTACGTGAGTAATAGATCCGTCCACCTGCCTGTTCATTGCTTTGGATTTGAGATCCCGTTGAAGCGCGTGAATGGCTTTATGTGCAACAGGATGTTTGACTTCAATGTGATGTGGAATATTACCAAGAGCATTGGTTATCTCATCCAGAGTAACCTTGAGGCCTTTCGTGAAGTCTGGAGCTTCATCAATGACCGTGAGGCACCTTGTTTTGTCTCCAAATGTATTAAGAACATTCAGGCTACTTTCGTTACCGTAGGAATAGTTCTCAAGGGCAATCTCGTAGGCACGGTGTGTAATGCATAAGAACCGAACCTCTTTCGCCTCTTCTGGTGTAACAACAGCGTCTTCATGTCTGGCTTTAGCTACGTCCTTACCAATAGTATCATTTATATCTTGTGCAATTTCGTCTGCTTGTTTTTTGGTTCTCGACGCTATCAGTAAGCCGTGTGTCTCAGGTAGCAAAGAACAATACATAGTGAGACCTACAGTTTTACCTGTGCCTGTCTCAGCTGCGATTACCTGAATATTTGTGTCTGTTGTTGGGGATAGTCTATTAATTTTCTGATTGTAGATGTTGACCGTTTGTGTCCAGAGTTTTCTCAACTGCTCTGATGGGGTAATTCCGAATTTGATCCAACTTTCTTCCATGCGCTGGACAAAAAGATCTGGTAGGACTGGCATTAATTGCTCTCCAAAATAGAAAACCCCGCTCCGTCTGATGAAGGTCAACAGATGAAAGCAGGGTGTCTTGTGTTGATGTTGTGAAATGAGTGGCTGTTAGAGGCCCTCTGATGAGTGACTAAAGAACAAACTTTGGAATGTTCCAAAAGGCGACTGGGTAGTCTATGTCGTCACTTTAGTGTCCAGTGGTGCTGAAGAACTGAATTTGGAGTGATCCAAAAAAAATGGTCTATTCTTCTATAGGGTCACCTTAGTGTCCAATAACGGGTCAAAACTTCAGATAAGCTGAATATCTTAGTAATTTCAACCCGTTACAGATCTCTCCCATTTCCAGCGTTCATTTCTGACCCTAGTCTCACTTTAGGGATTTCAGACTGAGCAAATGGCATTCAATTTCTGTGCAACAGTTCTGGCCTTCAGATGGGTGTATCTCATCAACATTCTTGGCTCACGATGACCACTGATAAGGGCGACTTCAGGCAGACTTAAGCCCAACTCAAAGAAGCGACTGATGGCTTCATGCCTGAGATCATGAAACCTGAGGTCTGATAGACCAACACGGTTCCTGAGTCGTTCCCAAGACAGCCTCAAGGCATTAGCTGCAACACCAAATACTTCCCCGCCTTCTTGAGGGTCTAGTTCCCTAAGAACCCGCACAGCGTCCTCACTCAAGGGTATCTCTCGTGGATGACCGTTCTTGGTCTGCGGTATCAGTAGGACGTTGTCTTCTAGATCAAGATGTTCCCAGCGCATTGCCAGAAGCTCACCTCTACGCATACCAGTGTGGACCGCAAGTCTGATAACGGGCGCAAGGTAGGTGATCCTGCTCTTGGTA
The DNA here is from genome assembly GCA_002163135.1 of Alphaproteobacteria bacterium 46_93_T64. GTDB lineage: Bacteria > Pseudomonadota > Alphaproteobacteria > Sneathiellales > Sneathiellaceae > Sneathiella. The sequence goes on along the minus strand of MAAN01000022.1, from coordinate 209,381 downwards.
CATCCCTCTAGTAATGCTTGAAGTTCGTCTTCAGTGATTCTTCTGTCGCGACCTTTAGCTGGCTTAGGTTTTTCTATGCGAGTCACAGGATTGATGAGGATGGAGACGCCCCACTCACGGATAGCGACATTGAAGGCATGACTAATGATTGTCAGGTCTCGCCTAACAGTTTCACCTGAGACGGTCTTCAGTCTGTCATCTCGGTATTGAGCGATTAATGGAGGAGTGATGTGTTTGAGCTTAGTGCTACACAGTGGGTGTTGTAGGAACTTGTTGATTCTGAGTGTCTCAACCTCAGCACCGCGCTTCTTGGGTGTCACATTGTCCCTGTAGCGTACCATCAGATCGGCAAGAGTTGTTAGGGTCGAGATGGTACCTGATGCTTGAATAAGCTCTCCACGGTCAATAGCTGACTCAATAGTTCTAGCCCAACGTTCGCCGTCTGATTTTAGCTTAAAGGATTTCGAGAGAGGAGGATGGTCTTCACGGCGAATTTGTACCTGCCAATTGTTCCCACGTCTTCTATACGCTGCCATTATGTATCTCCGTCACTGTGACACTAGTGTGACAGATCGATACTTTAGGCTTTTCGGAGGTTTTCCTGAAGTTACTAAACGACTGTAACTAAAAGAATAAATGGTGGGTGTAACAAGATTCGAACTTGTGACCTCTGCCATGTCAAGGCAACGCTCTAACCAACTGAGCTATACACCCTCTATGCTGTGACACATATGAAGTGGGCGACTTATAGTCCGGCAAATGTGGCTTGGCAAGTATCTTTTGGCGCGGGACGTCAAATTCTTTTGCTTATGAAGCTTCCCGTTTTGCCAACGCATGATCCACGGCTTCCACAAGGGAATTCAAATGGAAAGGCTTGGATATCATCTGGCTTATACCGTTCAGGCCCGATGGGTCCTCCATGGCGACCGCAGCAAAACCGGTGATATAAATAACAGGTAAAGATGGCGTAATTTCCTTTGCTTTCATGGCAAGTTCAATTCCACCGATGCGAGGCATAACGATATCTGAAATTAGGATATCAAAGGGCCCTGCGTTCAAGGCTGGTAGGGCGTCCTCGCCGTCGGCAAAAGCCAGAACTTCATGCCCGGCAAGTTCAAGACTACGAGCAAGGAAATATCGGACTGAATTATCGTCTTCCGCCAAAAGGATGCGAGCCATTAAGATTTAGCGCCGTTGTGTGTCTATCATTGAATTCTTCGTACCAACCTATACTATTGGCTTATAAATGGCAAAAACAGTGTTAAGATATTTATATTTTTCTCAATTAGCATTTCTTTGATGTTCCGACAATTCTGGAGTAACATGTGACGCGTTTGAAGATAGAGCCAATTGAAGTTCTCTACCCTGATGACTGGACAATACCGGCTGTCTTCTCCTCGCCTCATAGCGGGAGTTACTACCCGTCGGATTTCGTCGAGCAATCGGCGTTGAATTTAATTTCGCTCCGTCAATCAGAAGATTTTAAAGTGAATGAGATTTTCTCTGCCGCCCCCGCACTTGGCGCACCGTTGCTAAGGGCCAGTTATCCGCGCGCCTTTTGCGATGTAAACAGAGATGCCTATGAGCTCGACCCTTCCATGTTTGAAGATCGTCTGCCTACCTACGCTAAAACGAATACGCCTCGTGTAAGCGCAGGCATAGGAACAATCCCGAAAATCGTGACTGCTGGCGCCATGATCCATAAATCACAAATCACTTTCAAGGAAGCCGCATCCCGGTTAGAAATATGCTATTTCCCCTATCACGAAACCCTTCAATCTCTTTTGAAGGAATGCCTTGATCGGTTCGGAATTGCACTCTTGGTTGATTGCCATTCAATGCCGGGCAATACGCTTCAGGGCGACCGCGACGAAGGTCTATCAGACATTGTTTTAGGCACACGTTTTGGCCGTTCCTGCCATGAGGAGCTGAGCGATTTCTTCTATGATCATCTCTCAAGTGCCGGCTATTCAGTAACTTACAATTCACCTTATGCCGGAGGATATATTACCCAGCGCTACGCTAATCAAAGTCAAAACATTCATGCGTTGCAAATAGAGATAAATCGTAACCTCTATATGGATCAATCCTCGCTCACTTCAAATTTAGGCATGCAAGAGTTAGAGACAAACATCACTAGTCTCATTCAGCAACTTCATGAGAATTTTCCGGTATTTGAGAACTAACTTATAAAACGGCATGCACCTTGCATCACTTTTGGCATAAACCGTGTCAGGAGAACCCAGATGCCAAAAGTATTGTTTTTTATTGTCTCTATTATGTTAGTTAGCTTTTCAAGCCTATCCCACGCTGCCAAATTTCCGGCGAGTGGCGCAGAATTCCTCAACACTTGCCGCCAAGCAACCTCCGTTACAGAGAAGAATTACAGACTTCCAAAGAGGCTACTAAATGCGATTTCGCTCACCGAAACAGGTCGTTGGCATAACAAGAAACGGGAAATTATTGCCTGGCCATGGACAGTATATTCTGAAGGCAGGGGCCGTTATTTACCTAGCAAACGTGCCGCCATCGCCGAAGTCCGCAAACTTCAAGCAAAGGGTGTTAAAAACATTGATGTCGGTTGTATGCAGGTAAACCTCTATTGGCACCCAGAAGCTTTTGGATCTTTAGAAGAGGCTTTTGATCCAATTGTGAATGCTGATTACGCGGGCAAACTCCTTAAAAAGCTACAACGGACTTCGCGCTCGTGGAATATCGCGGTCGCCCACTACCATTCTCAAACAAAGAAATACAATGTGCCTTATCGCAAAAAAGTCATGAAAATTTGGCAGGATGAGCGCAATAAAGACACCAAAATCCGTATGGCAAAAGCCCGTGAAAAATACCGCGTAAGAAGAGCCGCCCTTATGGAAAAAATGAAAGCAAGGCAGGCCAAAACTGTAGCACTCACCAAATCTGCGGCAAAGGGCTAAGCACTATTTTCCCATGCCATCAGGGCAGCTTTACGGTTTAACCCCCAGCGATAGCCGTGAAGCTTGCCGTCACTTCCAAGCACTCGATGACAAGGAACGATCAAAGAAACGGGGTTTGTGGCACAGGCACGCCCAACGGCCCGCGAAGATTTATCCCGTCCGATTTGTGTCGCCACCTGTTTATAGGTTTTCGTCTCACCGGGCGCTATTTTAAGAAGCTCCTGCCATACAAGTCGCTGAAAGGCTGTTCCGTACATATCCAACGGAATATCGGGCGTAACGGTTCCGCCAGTTTCTAAAAAATCAGTGATTTTTTGTGTCCAATACGCAAGCTCTCCAACTTCACGGCCGATTTCGGCTTTGGGAAATTCTTCATGCAGATCATCGATTAATGTTTGATCGTCATCCGCAAAATAGACTGCACAAACACCTTGTGCGGTCCCTGCTGCCAGCATCCGGCCCAAAAAACAATCCACGATAACGTAGGCGATTTCCGCACCCTTACCGCCTTTTGCATAAGACGCCGGTGACATACCTAACCGTTTTGCAGCTCCTTCATATAGCCTGCTGGAAGAGCCAAATCCGGCACCGAAGGCTGCTTCTGCAACAGACTCTCCCATCTGCAGGTTTTTCTTAAGCGCTTGATTACGCAGAGCATCGAAATATTCCATGGGTCCTAGCCCCATATTTTTCCGAAAACTGCGAGAGAGATAATCTTCGCTATATCCCGTTTTATCGGCCAACTGCTTTAACGTAGGCTTGTGACCATCGTAGTTGCTGACGGCTATATCCAAAAATCGGCAAATTTGGCGAACTAACTCATTAACAGGGTTTTTTAGAGAAATTTCATCCGGCTTACATTTCAGGCAAGCGCGATACCCTGCCCCTTTGGCTTCATTCGTACTCTCCAGAAAAATCATATTTTCTGGCTTTGCGTGTCGGGATGGACAAGAAGGACGGCAATAAATACCGGTCGTTTTTACCGCATATACGAATACACCATCATATTCTGCGTCTCGCTCAGCAATCGCTGCCAACTTTTCTTTATTTTCCATAACGGTGCTCCCAACAATCAACATGCTGGTATTTATATGGGTATTGTAATCCCGTAACTATCCGATTTCCGGTATGTAATTGGTTAAAAGAAATCAGGTTGTGGTTTCCTCTATCTCCGGCTTCTCTTCGTCATCATCCACATCGTCATTTTTTCTATTCTTGCGGCGGATAATTATATCCCCGTTATCCAGAATTTCCGGTGCTGAATATTGAGGGATCGCATCCACAAAAAGACTGAGAGCGTCCATGAGCCTACTTAAACCCTCAACGGCAAGTTCATCAGCACTCTTTTCCTCCGCGCTCACAGCACTGACAGACGATGCTGTTAAAAATACAGCAAATGCAGTTCCTAAAAGAATATGCCTCATAAATCGCTCCTATTTGTTAGCGGCAATATACTTCCACCCTATTTTGACTTTTTGTCTTTTTCATGATTAAGACAACGCGTAATGTCGAACAAAATGACAGATCAATTTTGAAATAGTATTTTAGCATTTGTTTGGTCGGGAGCAGAGCAATTTTTGATTTAATCGCTGTGGTGGACTGGTCGGCGGCAAACCGCCCCGGACCAAAGAGACCAAGTCCAGATAGATGCTGGATTGCATGGACAGATGGACAGTCGCCTTCAGCCCCAGAATACTTTCGAACACGGCGCGATTGCATGAACCGACTAGAAGAATTGACTGACCGGACAAATGGTCCGACTTTACTTGCCTTTGATTTTCCATTTGGTTATCCGGCAGGCTCTAACCTTGGAGGGGGAAGAGACGCCGGCGCTATTTTAGCAAAGCTCTTACAATCTGATGAACAGGACAGCAACAACCGCTTTGAAGTCGCAGACCTTTTGAATACCCGCTTTAGCAAAACAGGCGGCCCATTCTGGGGGTGCCCATCTGCCAAGCTATTACCGAACTTGACGCCCACGAAACCGCCTTTCAACTACACCGGATTTAATGAATGGCGGAGGGTAGAGCACCTTCTTCGCGGACAGGCCCACAGGATCATGAATGTCTGGCAACTTCTTGGACAAGGATCTGTTGGCAGTCAGACACTTACCGGACTTGCAGAGTTATACAATTTCGCGACCTCGTCCTCTCGCAAAAAACCGGTTCGCTTTTGGCCATTTGAAACCCATTGGGACGAAGAGCTTTCAGATATTGTGCTTGCGGAGGTATGGCCAAGCTTGAGTAAGTATGATGACATTGATCATCCCATTAAAGACGCTCGGCAAGTCAGCGCCTGCCTGAACTCGCTGTGGGACCATAATACTTCTGGTACCATCAAATCACTGTTTGCAGCACCGGCGTATCTTGATACGGCAGTAGAACAAGATGTTCGGATGCAAGAAGGTTGGATATTAGGAGTTACTGGATCCAATGCGAACTAGCAGTTGATCTTTGGAAAGCAGAAAGTCACTCGCGATCCAGTCTTTTTCCAGTCGCTTAAGATTTTCCCCAACCACCGGTCCCGGCTTCATTCCAGTAGCCAACAAATCCTTGCCGCTAACGGGTAATTTTGGGATTTGCCAATTTTCCGCAAGTTCCAGATAGCTCTGACAAATCGCAGTATGCCCGCCCCGCCCCCACGCGAGTAATACTCTGTCCTTAAAAACTTCACACCCCAACTTATACAGCTCAGCCTTTTGTTCGGTCGTAGAAAGCAATAAGGATAAATCTTCAGCACACATTAAAACTAGGCGTGCTTCAAACCTTGTAGATAGACGAAGGTAAGTGGCGATATTCTTAGCCCATTCTAAATTCCCGTTATACAGAACGCACAAGCGTTGCAATGCATCACTGGAAGTTGGTAGTTCGAGCAGTTTTCCGTAGAGCTTCAACGAAGCATTGCCTGGAAGAACAGCTTGAAGAACGCCAGAACGCTCCATTAGACGCAAGGCATCGGTAGAATTTCTCTGTTCCAAAAGGAGCATAAACTCACGCGTCACACGCTCCGACGATAATTGCCCTAATTTCCCAACAGCATTTTCGCAAGCCGCAATGGCATCCGGATCTGGTGTCCCCCGATGGAACCTCGAAAAAAAACGGAAATATCGTAGAACCCGCAAGCGATCTTCTTCGATGCGCGCATCTGCATCTCCAATGAAACGCAACTGACCGGCTTGCAAATCATTTATGCCATCGAAGTAATCTAGAAGCTCCCCCTCCTCAGTTAGATAGAGGGCATTGATGGTAAAATCGCGCCGCGCTGCGTCTTCTTGCCAGTTCGCAGTGAATTCAACTTCGGCATGTCGGCCGTCAGTAGACACGTCTACGCGTAAGGTCGTAATTTCGTATTTGTGTGTCCCAAGGATCGCCGTAACTGTGCCATGCTTCAAACCGGTTGGGATAACTCGAACACCCGCGTTTCCAAAGGCCGTCATAACTGCATCTGGCTTCAGATCTGTACAAATATCTATGTCATCGCTGATGTGCCCCAAAAGCGCATCCCGCACACATCCCCCAACAAACCGGCCTTCGCCGCCACTCATCCTAAGAGTTTCTAGAACCTTCTTCGTTTCGGGATACGTTATCCAAGGTGGCGGAGTTTTCTTCAGATCATGGAGCTTGACCATCTGGCTCATGAATAATTTAGTTCTGCTTTCTGGGGATGACTTGCGAATCTATAAGTTTACCGTTTTCCATGTGCTGCGGAATATAAACGCCATCGGCGGAGCGTTCTTGGAAAACCCACAAGACGATAAAACTTATTGCCATAAAAAACAGTCCGATAAGGGTCAAGACTGCAACAGATTTCCCCTGCCACGTTTTCTCGCCGCCCGCCTTTTTCAGATAATACAAATAGATCGCGTAAACGATGAAGGGAACAAGCAATGGTATTATATGAAAGAGTATTCCTCGAACCATTATCGATTTGCCCTTTCTGAAAGGTCTTTGATCATTCCTGCGGTTGCGCCCCAAATATAATAGTCATTATAGGGCATTGCATACCAAAAGCGTTCTATCCCATTGTGAAACCCACTATGCTTCTGATGGTTGCGTTGATCCAGTAAAAACCGCAACGGGACTTCAAATATCTCGGCAACTTCACTTTCTTCCGCTTTTAATTCAAAATTGGGATCAACCAACCCGACCACTGGCGTCACTGAATATTCTGTGACCGTTACATAGGTGCTAAGAGTACCGACCACTTCAACCAGCGTTGGATCCAAACCGATCTCCTCCTGACTTTCCCGAAGCGCAGTTTGTACCGCGGTCCCGTCTTCTTTTTCCGCACGGCCACCTGGAAAGCTAACTTGGCCGGCATGTTTATTCATATGTGCTGCTCGCTTTGTCAAAATGACAGAGGGCTCATCATCACGTACAACGATTGGTACTAATACAGCGGCAGGTTTAAGTGTTTTAACTTCACACGGGTGGCTCGCTGGATTCAGATCATGATCACCTTTAAAGCCCCCTTCTTTCCCCAAATGCTCATAGAAGCCACTCGGTGAAGGTTCCAGAAACGACTGGAATACGTCTCTTAAGACTTGTTTATTATTCGCCAAAAATTTCATCTACAGAACCAAATTCAAAAAATACACCCCTGCTCCAAACACCAAATTTGATGTTCCCATCTATTTCTTCTTCGCCGGACAGCTCAATCAAATCATAGAAAACTGAACGCGCAATCAAAGCCTCCAGATTTGAACGTACCATGACATAAGGGGATGGCTCCCCTGTGCCTTCATCGAATGAAATGCGTAAAGGGTGCGCCTCATCCACGACAACATATTCATCCACATGAGTGCGAAAACTCAGAATTTGGGAGCGACCTTCGCCCTCGCGAAACATCTCAACAGCAACAAACGGTGCGTCTTCGACAATAATTCCGATTTTCTCAACTGGTGTGACCAGATAATATTTTTTATCATCATCCAGACGCAGAACGCTTGAAAATAATTTGACCAATGGCATCCGGCCTATGGGAGACCCCATATAATACCAAGTCCCATCCCGTGCAATCTTCATATCAAGATCGCCACAAAAATCCGGGTTCCACAAATGCACTGGTGGATGTTTTTTGTCCTTGATCTGTTTTATTATAGCATTCAGACCATCGGTGGACTCAGAACTTGTCATAATTTAGCCTTATCCTAGCTTATTCTATAGTTATATGTACTAGAGCTTACCAGTTTTTCAAAAGGAACTTGCTGAAATCATGGAAAATTTACAAAGTTCAGACGAAAAAACTCTCGAACAAGTACAAGTATTCTGTGAGAAATTCACCGAATTAAAAACTGAAATTGGTTTGAAAATTTTTGGCCAAGAAACTGTCATTGAACAGGCACTCATCACAATACTCGCTGGTGGCCATGCATTATTAATTGGTGTCCCCGGTCTTGCAAAAACAAAACTTGCCGAAACATTAGGTACAGTATTGGGGCTTTCGGAGAAACGTATTCAGTTTACGCCCGATCTTATGCCTGCTGACATTCTTGGATCTGAAATTCTTGAAAAAGATGAAGACGGACGGCAGCATTTTCATTTTGTTAAAGGACCTGTTTTCAGCCAATTGCTAATGGCAGACGAAATCAATAGAGCGAGCCCTAGAACTCAATCCGCGTTATTACAGGCGATGCAAGAAAAACAAGTCACTATTGCGGGTGTCGCGTACGACTTACCAAGCCCATTCCATGTTCTAGCAACACAAAACCCCATTGACCAAGAAGGCACCTACCCATTGCCGGAAGCACAGTTGGACCGATTTTTGATGCAGATTGATGTGGAATATCCTGATCCGGAAACAGAACGGCGAATTTTACTGGAAACCACAGGTAACAAAGAAACTTCTATCAAACCTATCCTCACCAGCGCTGAACTTATACAAGCACAAGAATTAGTGCGCGATATACCCGTTAGCGATCACGTCATTGAAGCGATCTTGAAATTGGTAAGAAGTGCACGACCAGAAAGTAGCGAAAACCAGCTTGTGTCCCAGTATTTAAATTGGGGGCCCGGCCCTCGTGCAAGTCAGGCATTAATTCTTGCTGTCAGAGCAAAAGCGCTTTTGGACGGTAGATACAGTCCCTCGATTGACGATGTTATATCTCTAGCTCCAGCCATATTACAACACAGAATGGCCCTTTCTTATGCAGCCAGAGCCGAAAACCTAAGTGTTGAGAAGATCATCTCGGCTCTTCTACAACCGCTGAGATAGCACATGGCATTTGGCCGCAGAAAATCACAAACAAAGAAACAAGAACGCCATCTTGCAGAACATTTGGCTGCAACCCTTCCTGCACTTTTTTTGCAAGCCGAACAGCTGGCAAGCACTGTCTCTACAGGAATTCATGGAAGACATAAGAGCGGAACCGGCGAAGATTTCTGGCAATTTCGCCCTTATGCACATGGAGATAGTGCCGGTGAGATCGATTGGCGCCAAAGTGCAAAACGCGAAAACCCGTTTGTCCGACAACATGAGTTAGAGACCAACGAAAGTGTCTGGCTATGGTTGGATAAAAGTCTGTCCATGACTTATGGCTCTCCGCGTTCCGAGTTCACTAAACTGGAGAGTGCCCGTGTCTTTTATCTCGCATTAGCGCTCCTGTTACACCGAAGTTATGAAGACTATGCTCTCCTCGTCAGCGGCGAAAGAAGTTCTCACGGCCCAGCACATATTGATCACTTCGCAGAACTCCTGCTGCAAACACACCCTACCGAATTTGGCTCCCGATTATTGGAAGGCAATGTTCCGAGACAATCTCGTATTGTGATTGCCAGCGATTTTTTGATGCCACTGGAAAAACTGAAAATAAATTTAGAAGCTGCAGCGGCATCTGGTTCAAGAGGTATCTTGCTTCATATTGCAGATCCGGCGGAAGTCACGCTTCCCTTTAAGGGGCGTGTACGCTTTACGGATCTAGATGGTGCAAACGACCTTACAATTGGTCACGTTGAGAATATTCGGGATGAATATCAACAACTATTTAGACAACATAAGTCATCCGTTGAACAATTAGCGTCTGAATTCAATTGGACCTACATATTTCACCAAACCGCAGACAATCCAGCGGAAACTCTCGTAAGTTTGTTCAGACGTTTAAGTGGGAAGAACTAAATGATCTCTTCCCTTCTTTCACTTTCATTTGTGAACCCTTGGATATTGGCAGCACTTTTTGGTCTACCACTTCTCTATTGGCTCATCAAAATTAGCCCGCCCACCCCCAAAACAGTCGCATTTTCTGCAGTGTATTTTTTGCTTCGTTTAAAACAAAAAGAAGAAACAACAACATCCATACCATGGTGGCTATTGGTGTTAAGAATGTGTATTGCGGCCCTTATTATCATTGCACTTGCGGAACCTCGCCTGAACCCGTCGACAACAGTAAAAGGTGACGGCCCCGCCGTTATTTTCATAGACAATAGCTGGGCAGCGGCCCCCAGCTGGAACGAATTCGAAACGCGACTTAAAAATCTTCTGATGGATATGAAAGAACAGCAGCGCATGGTTTATTTGTTGCCGTTGTCAGCTAATCCAAATAACAAACAATTGAAATTGCAAGCTGTTCGCCCAGAGTTGGCGATGGATCAAATGCTAGCGTTCAAGCCAACCTCTGTCCCCATGCAACGTCTCCAAATTCAAGACTTGTTGGATCAGTTTCGCCAAATGGAAAAGGTTTCATTCTATTGGCTCAGTGATGCCTTAGTTAGCTCTGACCTTGCACACAAAACCCAAAACGTTTTTTATAGCCTAGGAGAAATTGGCCCCTTAACAATCTATTCCGACACAAACAGAGATTTTCCGTTCACTATCGGCAGTCCAGATTTCGACGGGAAAAATACAGTCATTCCTGTTGTTAGGGTTGAAGGATCCACAAATGGAACAGGGACACTGATCGCAAGAGGGCGCGGCGGCAAAATTCTTGCGCAGAATAATTTCGAATTTGAAAACAAACAATTACAAGCAACTGTCACGATCACTCTGCCAACGCAAGTTCGAAACGATGTAACCAGCTTGGAGATAGTTGACAGCAATAGTGCTGCTTCACGATACTTAATGGATCACCGTCATCAACGCAGAAAACTGGGGCTAATATCTGACCAACAATCAACCCCGGTTCAGGCCTTCTTACGTGAAAACCATTACCTTGAAAAAGCGCTTCTACCCTTCTTCGATTTACAAAAAGCCCCACTCGCAGATCTGTTGAAAAGTGATAACTCTCTGATTGTTATGGGTGATGTTGGTTCCTATTCGAAAAAACAAACGAAAGAAATTAAACAATGGATCAACAAGGGAGGCGTCCTTGTCCGATTTGCCGGTCCAAAACTTGCAAATTCTCAAACAACCCTCACTCCGGTTCGCCTAAGATCTGGTAGCCGTAATCTGGACGGAAGTATTTCATGGAGTAAACCTGCCCCTATCGGGAAAATGCCTAAAAACAGCCCGTTTAGTACGCTTAGTGTCCCGGCGGATATAACCATAAAAAAACAAGTACTGGCAGTTCCCTCCATTGAACTTGGCCGCAAAACATGGGCACAATTAGCTGATGGCACTCCTCTTGTAACTGCAGATCAGTGGGGAGAAGGCACAATTATTCTGTTCCATACAACGGCAACGACGAAGTGGTCGAATTTGCCCTTATCTGGTTTATTTGTGGAGATGTTGCGCGAAATTGGACAACTCGCCAACAATAACATCGCTCTATTCTCAACGAAATCGGCTTTTCCCCCTTTGGCGATTATGGATGGCTACGGAGGGCTTTCTGACGACACCTCCACTGTAGCAGATCTCAATCTTTCAGGAACTCAAACACCGAGAATTGGTCCTGAAAATCCAGCCGGGCACTACGGTACGCCAATGTTCAAAATTGCTCTAAATGTTGGTGATGGGGAAATCTCCTATGACGTTCTAGATTTACAGAAAATGAATGCGTCAGTATTTCCGATGGATATGATTTCCGAAAAAGAAATGCAGCCATACATTTTGGCGCTTGTATTTTGTCTCATCCTACTCGACCTACTGATGGTTCTGTCAATTCAAGGGGATTTGCGTTCGTTGGGGAGAACAAGCGGTATATTTACATTTACAGTTCTTGTTCCGCTCAGCCTTTTTCTTGGAATTTCACTAAATTCCAATCTCGCAACCGCCGAGGAAGATCTTCAACGTCTATTAGATGCAACACTAGATACCCGGCTGGCATATGTCCTAACGGGCAACAGCAGTATCGACAAAATTTCGCGATCTGGCCTACAGGGATTAAGTACGGTCATAACCCGAAGAACTTCGGTAGAAACCGCGTCGCCCCTTCCTGTAAACATTGAAACGAACGAGCTTGTATTTTTCCCATTTGTCTATTGGCCTATTACCCCCGACTTTCCAGTGGTCAGCGATATGGCAGTAAACAACATTAACAAGTATCTTTCTGTTGGCGGAATTATCTTGTTCGACACCAGAAATCAGCATGCAAGCGGCAGATATGGTGGGATCATTGCCAATAGCCCCGAGAACAAACGACTACAACAACTCCTTGCTCGAATTCACATTCCAAGATTAATGCCGGTACCGGTAGATCATGTCCTAACCCGATCATTTTATTTAATGCAAGCCTTTCCGGGCCGCTACGAAACCGGAGATCTCTGGATTTCCGATGCCTCGGACATAAGTGGCAACGATGGTGTTTCATCCGTCTTGATCGGCAGCAACGACTGGGCCGCAGCATGGGCCACGAACAAAAATGGCAGGCCTATGGCCTCTGTTATTCCAGGAAGCGAACGCCAGCGAGAACTTGCCAGAAGATTTGGCATAAATCTTGTTATGTATTCTTTAACTGGTAGTTATAAGGCGGATCAAGTTCACATACCTGCAATCCTCAACAGGTTAAGCCAATGAGTGACTTGGACTTCGTATCCACACTCTCGATAGAGCCAACGTTACCAATATTTTGGCTTGGCGTTATGGCATGTGTAGCCTTGATTTTATTAGGCTACGCATACTGGCAAAACACTAAAGCGGTGATCTTTCGGTTCCTCTTGTTGGCAACTTTGTTTTTACTCCTTCTGAACCCCGCTATAATTTCTGAAAATCGAACTTTCTTAAAAGACATCGTGTTGTTGGTTATCGACGAAACAACTAGCCAGTCGATTGGGGCCAGAGCAGAACAAGCAAAACAAGCAAAGAAAACTCTGTTGCAAGAATTACAAAAACTTAAAGATGTGGAGGTCCAAGTTATATCAGTGACATCCAATTCCACGGCCCTGTCTGAGAGCGCTGGTGGCACTCACCTTTTCAAGGCAAGAGAAATCGCATTGGAGACACTTCCTAAAGAACGCCTCGCCGCCACTGTTATAGTCACAGATGGCCAAGTGCATGATGCTGTAGAAATGGCCGCGAAAGTGGTTAAAGGAAGCGGTCCCATCCACACCGTTATAACCGGTACAAAAGGCGAAGTTGACAGAGTTATCACCGTCGATATTGCACCTTCTTATGGAATTATCGGGAAATCTGTTCAAATCAAATACAAAGTTGAAGATTTTGGACCAGAAATAAAACCAAAAACCGTTGTTCTCACAGCACGATTGGATGGGGAAGTTATTAAACGCGTTGCAACCTTAACCGGCCGTTCTGAGGATCTGGGATTGATAGTACCCCATGGTGGTGCCAACCATGTCATTTTGAGCGTCGAACCTTTATCCGGTGAAATCAGCGAGAAGAACAATACTGCGGTAGTTTCCATAAATGGCATAAGGGATCGATTGAAAGTCCTATTAATTTCCGGAGAACCCCATATAGGAGAGAGAGGATGGCGCAATATATTGAAATCTGACCCCTCGGTCGATTTGATACATTTCACAATCTTGCGTCCTCCAGAAAAACAAGACGGGACTCCGTTGAAAGAACTGTCTTTGATCCCCTTTCCAATTATCGAGTTGTTTGAACAAAAACTGAACGAGTTTGACCTAATTGTATTCGACAGGTACCGAAAACGGGGTGTCTTGTCTCCGCGCTATTTAAACAATATTGTCTCATATGTTGAAAATGGCGGAGCTTTATTGGAAGCCGCTGGTCCGTCATTTGCCAGCCCCCTCAGCCTCTACGGAACATCCTTGGCAAGCATTCTCCCCGGACGCCCTACCGGCAGCGTTTTCGAGCAACCCTATGTTCCTCGCCTGAACGAAATTGGCCTCAAACATCCAGTAACAGCCTCCTTATCTGCCAACGGTCGCGCTGATCAATGGGGACGCTGGTTCAGATTAATCGATACCAATATCAAAGCTGGTACAGTGTTAATGACAGGCTCATCTGATCGGCCGCTACTTATTCTAAACCGTCAGGGGGAAGGCCGCGTTGCTCAGCTTATGTCAGATCATGCATGGCTTTGGGGCCGTGGCTTCGATGGCGGGGGCCCACAAGCAGAATTATTCCGCCGTATTGCCCATTGGCTCATGAAAGAACCTGAACTGGAAGAAGAGCAGCTGACTGCGAAGCGGGTTGGTGGAAAACTTGAAATCACACGCCGCTCTCTCAGCGACTTAAACGATCTAGTTATGATCAGATATCCTGACGGGAAAAATATTGAACTAAAATTGCAGCTAGATAAATCAGGCATTCAAATCGGTTCGGTTCCCATTTCAGTAAATGGTCTCTACAAGTTAAGTTCGACGGGAATAGATGCATTTGTCGCCGTAGGTTCTCCCAATCCGCTTGAAGAACGAAACGTCCGCGCAACTGATAAATATATGCAGCCAATTGCAATACAGAGTGGCGGCGGGATCCATTGGATCGCGGATGGGGCTCTCCCATCATTCAAACGAACTTCTCCAACGGCTCAGCAATCCACCAATTATTGGTGGGGCCTTAGAGCGAACAAACAATACAGTATTAGTGGCTACACAAAAACACAGCTTATTCCACCGCTTCTTGTTGTGTTTCTGCTTATTGGCAGCATGTGTATTCTCTGGTGGCGTGAAGGACGCTAATCACCTTGAGTAAACTCGCAGATCTTTACGGCTTCATCTAACGTATCAGTAGCGCCATGCACCATTCCTTGAACCCCGGACAAAGCATTTTCTTGGAGTTCACACACTAGAAACCGATGACGCGCGACTGGGCCTGGCATTTGAAGACCATTATCAAACGCTGAAACGAAACCAAAACGTTCGTAATATTCAGGATCCCCTACTAAAACCACCAACGAGTGTCCGAGATTTTTAGCTAACTTAAGGGTATCCCAAATGAGAGCGACCCCAATCCCCTCGCCCTGCCGATCCGGATGAACCGCAATAGGACCTAAAAGCAAAGCAGATGTCTTTTTACCGACAATTAACGGCCAATACCTGATGGACGCAACAAGTGCGTCGTTTGAAATTCCCACAAAATTAAGCGCTTTGATGGAAGTAACGTTCTGACGAATTTTATACGCAGTTTTACGAAACCGCTCATTACCAAAACACTGACCTAAAAGAGTTTCTATTGATACGGCATCTTCTGACCGCTCGGGGATAATCTGATACATGACAAAATCCGACTAGGAATTAGGTATAACTATTTGCAAGCTCAGAGACTGTTCAAATTTGGAAAGAGCAGGCAGAATCAATGGTCAACGCTGGTAAGCGCAGTTTATCGTCGTCGTTTGATCTGTAGTTCCTGTGTCATAATCACGATTTAACACAACACTTCTTGCAAATAAAGAAAATAAAACAGTGATAGGAAGGCTCCAGTCCTATATATATTTTGAATATCTTCGGGGCGCCGTCGTTTATTCACTTGGAAAGATCAAGCATGTTCTACGAAACTTCTGACCATCACGGCTTAAAGCACAACCCTTTCAAGGCTCTTATTGCACCTCGCCCCATTGGCTGGGTGAGCAGCAAAAATGAAAAAGGTGAGCTAAATCTTGCTCCGTTCAGCTTTTTCAATGCCATGTCGGACAATCCGCCAACTGTTGTTTTGGGTTTTAGTGGCAACCATTCAGAAGGTGGGCCAAAAGACACGTTTGCAAACATTACGGCACTTGGTGAATTTGTCTGCAATATTGTGACCTACGAAATTCGCGACGCCATGAACGCAACATCCGAAATGGTCAATCGCAGCGTAAATGAGTTTGATCTTGCTAACCTCACGGCAGCACCGTCGAATATTGTTGGCGTTCCCAGGGTACAAGAAAGTCCGGTAAATATGGAATGCAAGCTCTTGCAGGTGATTGATTTACCAAGCAATGACGCCAATTCCCCCAACAGAATGGTTCTTGGGCAAGTTTTGGGTATTCATATTAGTGACAGCATCATTACAGAGGGTATGGTTGATATGACTAAATATCATCCGCTGGCACGCCTTGGCTACAAAGATTACACAGCGGTGATGGATGTGTTCAGTCTGAACCGCCCAGACCAAGCTAAACAGGATACGCGCCCTTAAGGCTACATTCCGTAAAAGACACCTTTGATCTCTTGCGCCAATTTACGGGAAATTGCGCGCGAGAAATCTGAGTAATCAGCAGCGACTTCAGCAAATGCTCCGACGCCCCCTAGTACATTTTTGACGTAATAACGATCCAGATCCGGCTCTTCATTAAGGATCGGAAGACCGTTGATCGTGACCCCGCTCCCGATGATTTCATCTCTGAGTTTAGCTGGTTCTTTCCCAATTGATGGTCGCCCATCACCAGATATGTCAATTACCTTACGCTGCGAAATATATGGGGACTTATCGAATTGTTTGTATGAGTGACGGAGGGCATTTGTAATGGCTGTGCCGCCGAAGGGAAAGGCTCTTGGCACATACTCAATCTGCCCGGCGACACGTTCTGCTTCATCCGCATTTGAGACGATTGTCCAGTCCAAAACCAGACGCTGTTGTTGCAATCCGGCCCATTGTGTCATTGCAACGGCTATTTTTCCGTGTGCGCCAGATTGAATGGCCTCGAGGACTTCAGGGGTACGAAATGCGGCAATATATCCGCGCATTTGCAAATCAAATTCTTCGTAGTTCACACTTGAAGACACATCAATGGCCAATAGAATTTGCACGTCGACTTGCTCTGCTCTCACCCCAACTGAGGTAAAGAATAACAAATATCCAAGCACTGCCGATTTAATTATGGCGTTCATAATTTTCCAAGCGAAAAAACCGAAAACGATACCGCATCACTTATACAGCAATTAGAGGCAGAATTTAGACAAAGCAGAATAGGAAAACGATAAATTCAACATCCCGTCTCAGGCGGGTTTGTTTTGGCTTTCCGTTAGAGTATTATGAACCTTACAGGAAATCTCAGTATTTGTATTTGATCGGCCAGAATGCGTAAAAACATATTTCAAAGAACATGGTTTAAACTGGCACTCATTGGTACCGTTTTAAGCGCGCTCGTGTTGTGGCAAACGGCGTACTGGTCGCGCTTAATTACGCTTGATCAAATCGGTGAACGTAGTCAGCATACTCTCAGCCTAATCGTGCAGGCCTTGCAAGGAGACTTGTCCAAATACCGTTATTTGCCACAAATGCTAGGTGAAAATGAAAGATTCAAGGGTTTATTGCGAGGTACCCCAACAGAAACAGAGATAGAAAATGCCAGTGTAGAACTCTCGCGCTTGAGCACTATATCCGGTGCTTTGGATACGTATCTGATGGACAGCACTGGTAAAACCGTAGCGGCTAGCACTCGGACCTTTATTGGCAAAAATTTTAGCTATCGGCCATATTTTAAAGCTGCGATGGATGGTCGTTTAGGTCGGTATTTTGCACTTGGAACAACCTCTGGTGAACGGGGTTATTATTTTGCATATCCAGTTCGCGACAACAAAAAAATATTGGGCGTTTTTGTCGTCAAAATTCAGGTTGGGCGCCACGAGAAATCTTGGCAAGATCAAGATGGTGAAGTTATCGTGGTTGATAAAGCTGGTGTGATTTTTCTCAGCAGCGAACCCAAATGGCAATTTCAAACCCTCTCCCCCCTTTCCAAAGAAGTGAAAACCAAATTCAGAGAAAGTAAGCAGTATCAAAATAAACCGCTGAACCCCCTTTCTATATCTTCGGCAGAGGCTGAATTCAGCGGCGGAAATATCATTACGATCACCACGGAAAAGGATCGTGGGCAACGATTGAAGGAACAATTTCTTATTGAAGAAGAATATATGGCAGATGCAGAATTGCGGATCCTTTTACTTGCGAGCACGAAAGACGTCGGTGCCCGCGTGAGAGCATCTGTTGCCACCGCCGCCATTTTCTTGATCAGTTTAATATTTGCAGCAACGGCAATGAACGAACGCCGAAAACGTTTGGCTGATCGGATTGCTTTGCAAGAAGAGTCTAACACCCAGCTTGAACGGAGAGTCCTCGAACGGACAAACGATCTTACCAATGTGAACATAGAGCTCAAAAACGAAGTCTCTGAACGCAAAAGAGCAGAGGAGGAAGTTCGTAGAACTCAGGTGACGTTGGTTCAAACTGCCAAACTAGCAGCTCTTGGCCAAATGTCAGCGGGCTTAAGCCATGAATTAAATCAACCCCTTGCCGCCATTCGCTCCTACGCCGACAACGCGCGGGAATTTCTGGATCGGAAACGTCACGACACTGCAAAACAAAACCTAAAAGGCATATCCGAACTCACGGAACGTATGGCTCGCATTATAAGAAACCTAAGAACCTATGCTCGAGAAGAAGTGATTGAAATAAGATCTACATCGCTAAAATCTGCGATGGATGAAAGCCTTCTTCTAATGGATCAGCGTATCCGAGGCGAAGGTATAGCAATCATAAATACCATATCCGTTGACGATATTGCTGTGATGGGCGGCGATGTTCGCCTGCAACAGGTATTTGTAAACTTAATCTCTAATGCACTTGATGCTTTGGAGGATGCTCCGGTCAAGGAAATACACATATCAGCCGGATTTGAAGATGAAGACGTCATCATCAAAATAAGGGACACTGGGGCCGGAATTGCAGAAGATCAGATTATCAACGTGTTTGATCCCTTTTATTCGTCAAAAGAAGTCGGGCAAGGAATGGGGCTAGGCCTATCGATTACTCATGCCCTTATTGATCAATTTGGTGGTAGCATTGCCGTACACAATGATCCACGCGGCGGGGCCAATTTCACGCTTCGATTGAAACAGGCAAACTTCGCCAAAAAGGCTTTAGGATGATGAACAAAGTTATACTGATTGATGACGAAGAACATTTGCGAACAGCCTGTTCTCAAGCCTTGGAGCTTGCAGATATTGAAGTAGAATGTTTTAACAACTCAAACGGAGCTTTGGATTGTGTCACCCCAGTTTGGCCCGGTGTGATCGTCACCGACATCAGAATGCCGGGTGCAAGTGGCCTAGATGTTCTGAACCAGGCCATGGAATTGGACCCGGAATTACCCGTAATCCTGATCACAGGTCACGGAGATATTCAGATGGCCGTAAAAGCCATCCGAGACGGCGCCTATGATTTCATTGAAAAACCTTTTGCGTCAGAAATTCTTGTAGATACAGTGCGGCGTGCCCTTGAAAAGAGAAGGCTTGCGCTCGAGAACCTTGCGCTACGGACAGCCCTTGAAAAAGGGAAAGGCCTTGAAAACAGACTTGTTGGGCACTCTTCCGAGATAAATCGACTCCGTCAGGAAGTTGAGAATTTCGCCGCTACTGATGCGGATGTTCTGATCCATGGTGAAACAGGGGTTGGCAAAGAACTCGTAGCAAGAAGCCTACATGATTATAGTCCACGAAAAAACGGTCGTTTTGTGGCGATCAATTGCGGAGCCTTACCGGAAAACATGATCGAGAGCGAACTGTTTGGGCATGAAGCCGGCGCTTTTACCGGCGCACTCAAAAAGAGGATCGGCCGAATTGAGTATGCAAATGGCGGGACATTATTTCTTGATGAATTGGAAAGTATGCCCATGGACTTGCAGATTAAATTGCTGCGCGTCCTGCAGGATAGGGTCGTTGTTCCCCTTGGCAGTAACGATGATGTAAAAATTGATGTCAGGATAGTTGCCGCGACCAAAGAAAATCTTCGCGAAAGGGCGAGTGCCGGTTATTTTAGAGAAGACTTGTACTATCGCTTAGAAGTCCTCTCTTTGTTCGTTCCGCCATTGAGACAGCGCGGTGATGACATTCCCCTTTTATTCAAGCATTTCGTTGACCTGGCATGCGTTAGATACAACAAGCCTCCGATTTCACTGACGCCTGCGAAAATATCTGAACTGCGTGCCCATAACTGGCCCGGGAATGTCCGTGAACTACAGAACGCGGCACTTCGTTTTACATTGGTGAACACAGATGTAGTTGCCCCTGTCGATTTCGATGAGACACAAGGGCTCGCAGAACAAATGAATACACATGAACAAAATCTGATTCAAACCGCACTCGCAAAAAACGACAACAGCCTCAAAGCAACCTACGAGGCTTTAAAAATTTCACGAAAAACCCTCTACGACAAAATGCAAAAACACCGAATTGCGTCTGAAACCTCTGAACGCATTGAGTAGCCCTTTACACATGTCTTATGATCTTTGGGTAGAAGTTCACCCATATGGGAAGCAAGGACATTTCTAAGGATCGCTAGACGTACGTTAATAAATTCCGTACAATCAGTATCTTAGCCAAAATCGAACTTGTATTATTTCCCGTAGCGTAAACGTGGCACATGAATTGCGATTACATTTAACGATTAACGGGACATTATATTTCCAGATAATAATACAACACGAAATTTCAGGGAGAAATTCAATGTATAAATTTATAACAGCAGCTGCTGTTGGTGCGCTTCTTGTTACATCTGCAGGTCAGGCATCTGCCAACTGCGATCCGGGTGAAACAAAAATCAAATTCAGCCATGTGACAAATACTGACAAGCATCCAAAAGGTATTGCGGCAACAGTTCTTGCCGAACGCGTTAATGCTGAAATGAACGGCAAAGCTTGCATGGAAGTGTTCCCAAACTCCAGCTTGTATGACGACAACAAAGTTCTTGAAGCCCTATTGAATGGTGACGTGCAACTAGCAGCGCCTTCACTTTCAAAATTCGAAAAATTTACCAAAAAATTCCGTGTTTTCGATCTACCATTTATGTTTAAAGACATCAAAGCCGTTGACACTTTCCAAAACTCTGACGCGGGTCAACAATTGAAAGATGCGATGAAGAGAAAAGGACTGCAAGGTCTGGCTTTCTGGCACAATGGTATGAAACAGATGTCTGCAAACGTACCTTTGATAAACCCAAGTGATGCAAGCGGTCTTAAATTCCGCGTTCAGTCTTCAGACGTTCTTGTTGCTCAGTTCATGCAACTTGGTGCCAATCCGCAGAAAATGTCCTTTAAGGAAGTATACGGCGGACTACAAACTAAAGTTATTGATGGACAGGAAAATACTTGGTCTAACATCTACGGTAAAAAATTCTTTGAAGTTCAGGACGGCGTGACAGAAACCAACCACGGTATCATTGATTACCTGTTGGTTACATCTGATGAATGGTGGGCAGGCCTGCCAAGCGATATTCGCACGCAGCTCGGCACAATTATCAAAGAAGTCACAGTATCTCGCAACAGCGAGTCCTTCAAAGTGAACCAAGCAAACAAAGCTAAAATCATTGAAGCTGGCGGAACTGTTCGCACACTTAATGCTGAACAGCGTCAAGCTTGGGTAGATGCGTTGAAGCCAGTTTGGGCTAAGTTCGAAAAAGACGTTGGGGTTGACACTATTGCTGCTGCACAGGCTGCAAACTAAACCTGATGTTTAAATAGCCCGATAAGGCTAATAATGAAATATTCCGGGGTTACAAATTTGCAAACGTAGCAATACGGACCTCGGGATATTTAACTAGTATATATTTATGGAACCTAGGGAGGCTCCAATGACAATTCAACCACATTCGTCATTTGGAAAATGGGTGGATAGTCTCGAAGAAACATTAATCGCTATATTTTTAGGATTAATGACGCTCGTGACATTTGCCAACGTTATTGCTCGATACGTCTTCAACGATAATCTTTTATGGGCCTTGGAAGCAACGGTATTTCTATTTGCTTGGCTCGTACTGATTGGCGTTTCGTATTGCGCCAAAAAGAGCCTTCATCTAGGTGTCGATGTTATTATAAATATGCTGTCCGGCCCCACGCGCCGTATTATGGCCTTGCTGGCCGTTGCAGCATGCCTCGCCTTTTGCGCCCTTATGCTTAAAGGCAGCTGGGATTATTGGTATCCTTTTGTGACGAAACTTGCTTTCTTGGAAACAGATGACGTTCCCATGCCCGACTTCCTTCAATTTTTGTCACAATGGCTAAATGAAGGGGAACGCTATGAAAAGCTCCCAAGATTCATTCCATACCTGGCACTCCCACTTGGAATGCTGCTTTTAACCTTCCGCTTTCTACAAGCAGCTTGGCAAATTCTAACAGGTAAAATCGACATAATTATTGCCAGTCACGAAGCTGATGACATGGATGAAACCATGGGTTCACATCCACACGGGGAAAATTAATCCATGGAAGTTCTAATTCTCTTTGCCCTCGTCATCGCACTTTTGTTCATTGGCGTTCCAATCGCTATATCGCTTGGTCTGTCCAGTATCATTTTCTTGTTGATATATTCTGACGGGTCGCTCACATCTGTTGCCCAGACCATGTTCTCCGCCTTTCAAGGCCATTACACGCTTCTGGCAATCCCATTCTTCATTCTGGCCTCTACCTTCATGTCAACGGGGGGCGTTGCACGCCGTATTATCCGCTTTGCGATCGCAACAGTTGGCCATATGCCGGGCGGCCTCGCTATCGCATCAGTCTTCGCTTGTATGATGTTTGCGGCTTTGTCAGGTTCCTCCCCTGCAACAGTTGTTGCTGTTGGCTCCATCGTTATCGCTGGTATGCGCCAAGCAGGTTACACCAAGGAATTCGCAGCAGGCGTAATCTGTAACGCGGGAACGCTCGGAATTCTAATTCCTCCGTCCATTGTTATGGTCGTTTACGCCTCTGCTACTGACGTGTCCGTCGGACGAATGTTCTTGGCAGGCGTCATTCCGGGCCTCATTGCCGGATTGATGCTGATGATCGGCATCTATGTCACCGCAAAATGGAAGGGCCTTCCCTCTCAGCCTTGGGCCGGCTGGAGAGAAATATACGAATCTGCACGCGATGCCATCTGGGGATTATTGCTGATTGTAATTATTCTGGGCGGTATTTACGGCGGTATCTTTACACCGACAGAGGCGGCTGCGGTTGCCGCAGTCTATGCGTTTATCATTGCAAATTTCGTGTATCGTGACATGGGACCCTTTAGCAGCGAAGGTGGAAGCACACGTAACTTCGTTCTAAAAACTGTCTCGATTTTCTGGCATCCAGATACAAAGAAGGCGCTTCTGGAAGCCGGCAAGCTCACGATCATGCTAATGTTCATCATTGCCAATGCACTGATCTTGAAGCATGTCTTAACAGAAGAGCGTATTCCTCAGCTTATCACAGAAGCCATGTTAGGTGCAGGCTTCGGACCTATTATGTTCCTTGTGGTTGTCAATATCATACTATTGATTGGCGGCCAATTTATGGAACCATCAGGACTGCTAGTGATTGTTGCCCCGCTGGTATTTCCAATTGCCATGCAGTTGGGG
This sequence comes from Alphaproteobacteria bacterium 46_93_T64, assembly GCA_002163135.1. Taxonomy (GTDB): domain Bacteria; phylum Pseudomonadota; class Alphaproteobacteria; order Sneathiellales; family Sneathiellaceae; genus Sneathiella. Next base: position 185,862 of record MAAN01000022.1, on the reverse strand, counting down.
ATCGACCCTATTCATCTTGGAATTATTATGGTGGTGAATATGGAAATTGGGATGATAACGCCGCCCGTCGGACTTAATTTGTTTGTGACTGCAGGTGTCGCGAATATGTCAGTTCTACGGGTCGTAAAAGCTGCATTGCCATTTGTGGGGATTATGTTCATCTTCCTCATAATGGTGACATACATACCGCAGATGTCTACTTGGTTACCGACCAAATTAATGGGACCGGAACTCATAATCAAATAGAACGTTTCCTAATTCAAAACCCCTAAGAATTAAAAACTTAGGGGTTTTGTTTTGTCCAAATACATTTTCTCTTACACATTTCTTTTAATTCTTTCTAAGCTGTTGAAAGTAACTTCAACACTTCTTGAGAATATCGGATTGCCAAAAGAAATGACAAACTCTGCTGCCAGCAAATATCGGGCGCCACTTTATGTACTGATATTCGGAGTGTTATTTGGTGCGACCATCTCAATGGCTAAGGTGGCGGCAAATCATGGTATCCAGCCTTTGTCTCTTGTCTTCTGGCAAATGCTTGCGGGTGGATTACTTCTCGCATTAACTGCGGCATTTAAAAAGCAACCTTTAAAATTCAGTCCCCGGTATCTTAGATATTATTTTGTGGCTGGAATTTTGGGTAATGCGCTGCCAACGACACTGGCTTTCACCGCATCGATTAAAATCGGCGCGGCACTTACCGGTCTGGTCTATCCGCTGTCCCCTGTTTTCACATATGCTTTTTCGCTCATCATGCGCCTTGATCGAATACGTAAGTGGAAGATTATCGGAATGCTGTTTGGGTTGTTTGGGGCCTTAATAATTGTGCTACCGCCCATGCTCAACAAAAACCCTGAGGAGATCGCCTTGCTTCCTCCGCTTTGGATATTGTTGGCATTTACTATTCCTGTATTCCTGGGCCTTGGAAATATTTACAGAAGTATTGATTGGCCTGCGGGGTCTGCGTCTCTTCCGCTCGCGGCAGGAATGCTCATCGCGACGAGCATTTTATTACTGCCGGCCCTTCTCCTAACCGACGCTCCAATCATTCCAAGATTTACATCAAATATTCAAACTGCCATTCTGACTGGTAATATTATTATGTCTTATGTTGGCTTTATCTTCTATTTTGAGTTACAGCGTATCGCCGACCCTGTTTATTTCAGTCAAATTTCCTATTTTATTACAATAACCACATTGTTTTTTGGGTATCTAGTCTTTGGCGAAAGTTTTGAGTTGTACATTTTACCAAGTATTGTTTTGATGTTCATGGGGCTTTATCTGGTCAGTCGAGGCCAGTAACAAACCGTTCGACACAAGGGGAAAATCATGAAGAAGCTTGTATATGGCGTAATTGGGTTGATCGTTTTGATCATTGTCGCAGTAATTGCGATCCCCTTTCTGGTCCCTACAGAAAGGTTGAAAGAAGAAATAATGATCGCTGCCAACGATGCAACGGGGCGAACTCTCTCCATTGACGGGGAATTTGGTGTAAGTGTCTTTCCGGTATTGGGCCTGAATGCAACCAAGGTTTCATTTTCCAATACGCCCAATAGCAACGTCCCAAACATGGCGAGCATCGAAAAACTTACCATTGAACTCAACCTTATGCCGCTTTTGTCCGGTCAGGTGTCTGTGGATAAATTCGTTCTCAACAAACCTGTTATTGTTCTGGAAATTGATAAAGCAGGCAAGAAGAACTGGGAATTTGCATCAGTTGAAAAAGAACAAGAGGCGAGCGAAGCCAAGGAAAGTGATGAAGAGAGTGAGATGGATCTTGGCATTCAAGATTTAAATCTAGGTGATGTCCAAATTATTGATGGATCCATCACATATTCAGATGCTCAATCAAATGTCAGCCACGAAATTAAAGAAGCTAATCTTTCTCTCGATTTACGCGGTTTGGACGAAATCTTCCGGACAGAAGGCTCTGCCGTTTGGCGGGGTGAGAAAATTGAGCTAAATACTGAGCTTGGTGCTCTTCGAGCTGTTCTCAAAAACAGGGCAACATCCGTGAAAGCTGCTGTAAAATCAGCAAAAGTAAGCCTCACATTTGACGGCAACCTTCAATCAACTGCACCTCTAATACTTGGTGGGAGCACTGAACTTGATGTCCCATCGCTAAAAGGACTCCTCGCTTGGGCCGCAGAGCCTATTGAAGCAAATGCAGGAACTTTTGAGAAGGTATCGATCAAAGGTGAGGTCGGAGTGAACGGTAGTGTTTACTCGTTCACTAACGCAGACCTTGCATTTGACCAAATTCAAGCCAATGGCGATTTTTCCGTAGATCTTGGCGGAAAAGTCCCATCATTGAAAGGACGCTTGGATCTTCCTGTTCTTGACGTAAATCCATACCTCACAGAGGGTGGTGGAAATGCGACAGAAGAAAAAACTGCCGCACCTGCAAGCAGTGAAAATTGGGACAGTGCCCCAATTGATTTCAGCGGCTTAAAAGCTGCTAACGCAGAATTCAAACTAACACTTGGCAAATTTCTAATTCAGAAAATGACCATCGGCAAAACATCTTTAAATGCTGTCTTAAACAATGGTGTTTTTGATCTGAACTTGGATGAACTGGCACTCTATGACGGCCGCGGACAAGGCAACGTGACTGTGGATGCAAGTGAATCTCAAGCCAAAATATCCCAGAAATTTACGCTTGAAGGACTTCAATTAAAACCATTCCTTACTGATGCGGCTGACTTTGAGCGTCTTGAAGGAACGGGAATGTTTCAACTCGCCATTACGACTGTTGGCACATCACAAAAAACGATGGTTGATAATCTAAACGGCGGGGGCAAGATCCTGTTCAGCGATGGTGCCATCACAGGTGTCAATCTGGCGGCTATGGCCCGCAATGTAACAAGTGCATTTACAGGCGGAGGGGACGTTCAGAAAACCGATTTCGCAGAACTTTCTGGAACCTACGATATCGTAAACGGGCTCCTGACTAATAACGATCTAAAATTGCTGAACCCGTTCATTCAGGTTACAGGCAAAGGTACTGTCAGTATGCCTCCTAAAACACTGAATTATCGACTTGTGCCAAAGGTAACTGCATCCAGTGAAGGGCAAGGCAGCGGTGGGACCACAGGCATCAGTATTCCGATTATAATATCGGGCAATTGGGCCAATCCTCAATATGCTCCCGACCTTGCTGGCGCCATTAGCAATATGGCAGATCCGAAAGCGCTAAAGGATACTTTGGAGAAAGTTGGAAAAGGGCAGCTTGATGGTATTCTCAAAGGCGGCGCAACCACCGACGGCGAATCCAAAAGTGGCCTAGGCAGTATAACCGACGGTATTAAAGGCGGTCTAGGTGGCCTATTCGGCACAAAGAAAAACTGATATACTGAATGGAGAGAGCTTGAAAGTTCTCTCCATTTTCTCTTTGTCTTTTATGACTAGAGTGTCCTTAAGAAAGCCACGAGATCTTTCTTTTCTTGCGGAGTCAAATTTAGCGTTCTTAGAATTTTTTCACCTCGGATGTGAAGCCGTTCCTCATCAAGATTTGAATAAAACTCAACAACGCCCGCAAGCGTTTCAATACTTCCATTATGCATATATGGTGCTGTCTTTACGGCGTTTCGAAGGGATGGAATTTTAAACTCCCCCCAGTTTCGATGTTGCAACGTGACATGTTCAGTCCGAACTCTCGACGTCCCTTGCTGATCGTCATTATATTCACCCAATAGATTGAACGGGCTCGATTGTAAGGCTTTAATCCCCTGATACCTCCCCTTATCAATCCGCCCTTTTGTGATAAACTGCGTAACCCCGATATCGCCAAACTCACCGTTCGTAAAGGTTGGTCCGAAATGGCAAAGGTTGCATCGCCCCTTTCCAATGAAGATTTTCAATCCCCGCTTTGCGGTTGCGAGATAGCTTTCTATCCCAATGTTGTCACTAGCCGACAGGGCTACATTGAAACGGTCAAACTCAGACAAACCGGAGATCAACGTTTCCTCGTAAGCCGCAAGCAACTTCCCAACTATCACAAAAAGCGCCTCATCAGATTGATCAACGACTGAAATCTCGAAAAGCTCTTGTACTTTTTGGGTCAATGCTATGTCTTCACTAAATAGTTCTCTCAATTTTTTACCAGTAAATTTCATTTCCTCTTTGGAAAGCAGTGGGCGAATGGATTGCGCCCAGAGGCTGTCAGCGGCACCGCCCCATCCAAACCAACTGCTCCACCTAAGATTAAGCAATCCAGGCGTATTCCGCGTTGCACGGCCATGAGCGGAGTTGAGCGCGGTTCCATCAGTAAAGAATTGATCAGGTGCATGACAATCAGAACAGGCTAAATCTCGCCCCAAAGACAATCGCCTTTCAGAAAACAGTTTTTTACCTAGCGATATCGCCTCTGAATTTTGGGAAACGCTATTGCTGGGGTCAGCAATAAGTGGTGGCGGCCATGGACCAAACGACTGGATGATAGTTTTCTCTGCTTCAGAAAAAAACTCGCTTGCTAAAGAAATTCCGACAGATCCAAATACAACAAGCCATATTGCAAAAAGCCTTAGCGCAAGCGTGTTCATAACTTATGATTTATGAGAATTTTTTCTGCGGCAGAACCGTCTGTTAAATCAAATGCGTACTGCCAACGTCCCGGCATATGAAATAGAAAACCCTCCATGTTGAATTTTCCACCAGACAGTTTGGCGACCGAGGGTTTGTAGTTCATTCCATGGCCATGGGCAGGCATTGACGCTGTGACCTTCACACTCCCATCAAAAGCTTCGCCATTATTTTTACAGACAGTCAAAAGTATCGAAAATGGCATTCCCACCATAATCTTTTCCGGCGTAGTCAAAAACGATACAGTGTAATTCTCGCCAATTCCGTGAGCTGATTTCTCTGTCTTAGTCAGGTCACACGCTAACGATATTCCACTCCAGAAAAAAGACAAGCAAACTCCCAAACAAAAACTCGATAACTTCATTTCTTAAGCGCCCAATCTGCTAATTTTTGTGCATTTTTGTATGCTATTTTATCTGCGACTTCACTGGGTAAATCACGCAACCAGTTTCTTGTCCAATTAGCATGATCAATAACGTAGTACCAGCGTTCAGGGGTATAAGTATCCGTACCGATCATTATTCGGTTGGGAAATGCGAGGAATAATTTACGCCATGCTTCATCGACTTTACCACTATCAGCATGTTCATTTCTAAACGCGAGATCAGCCCTCAGATTGGGATATTTGGCGAGCATTTCCGAAATTTTGCCCGGCCCCTCAAAACCTGAATGAGCCCAAAGCACCATTGCTTCCGGATTTTGTCTAAAGATATTCTCGACGGCTTCCGCATCTGAGTGTGCATGAAGGAAAATGCCATATTCCTTTGCTAGCGCCACCACTCGTTTCATAACAGGTACATTGGCGTCTTCTCCAAAAATATGGAATTCACCAATGCCAGCAAATGTGTATTTCGAGAGACGGCCTTCGATCATCTCAATGACACTCTCATCCAAGAACCAAGTACTAAGCTCACCTCTTTTACGGTATGGCCGTAAAACGGGGACAATTAGATCGGGTGCCTCGTTGTAAAGAAGCTGTGTTCCTTTATCGCTAGAGCTTGAAACAAAGGCATTTTTTAAGCCTGCGTCTCTCAGAACTTTTATGGCTACTTTCGGTGGCAACATATCCCATGCGTCATGACTATAATGAATATGTGCATCAATCAGCAGTCGTCGTTCTTCGGCATATACGCTGCTTGAAAAGAACAATATCGAAATAAATAATCCTAGTAATTTCCTAATATTAGTCAGTTTCAACATTAGAATGTCACCTATATTCATAAAAAATATACGTTTAACTCAGTATTATTATTTCGCGTTTCTACTGAAACAACAAGGAAAAGAAACACCTTGAGGTGAGAAAGACATGAAGTACTGTGTATCCCTATTATTGGTTATATTATTTCTATCCCCTAACCTATCAATTGCAAAAGACACCATTTCCATATGCCATGGAAACGGCGGCTATCCCCCCTATCATTACTGGGAGGACGAGGCCAAAACCGGCGAGATGAAGGGAATTTCCATTGAGATCGTAAAGGAAATTTTTAAGTCAATGTCACAACCTGTACATATCTCTGCTCTACCGTGGAAACGCTGCTACGGGTGGGTAAAAAAGGGGCAGAATTTTCAAATCATCGCTGACGGCTCGTACAAAAAAGTAGAGAAAAATTCTTCCTCTACAGCGAAAGAATGCACGTCCTACACCCTTCATTGATAGTGAAAGCTGGTTCAAAATGGGCGAGTTCTGACAAGCTCAACTCTGATGATTTCGAACAATCAAATCATACTGTTTGTTCAAACAGGGGAACAAATCTAAGTGCATATAATTTTGAAGATGAGGATATCTCTCTTAGAACCAACAGTGTGGAGCATGGCCTGAAGCTGGTACTGGAAGGACGCTGTGACGCATTTCTAACACTTGAGGAAGTCGCGGCTAATACAATATTCAGATCTGATGACCAAAATCAGAAATCTAATCTTGTGATAGTACCGGCAGATACTGGTACGACTTTTGATCTTCATCTAATGATTTCAAAAGCCGCACCAAACCCAGAAAAACTGCTAAGTTCGATCAATAGAGAATTAATGAAATTAGAAAAAAGTGGTAGGATAACTGAGCTTTGGGCAAAGTATCGCTAAGCTAATTTCTAAATTTTTCAAACTCAAGATCTAAATAGGACTTAACTTTTCTTAGATTTACGTTCTTCAATAGGGCCTTCCGCTTTCTTCCACGCGCCAAATCCGCCTTCAATATGGCATACATTTTCCAGTCCCATTGATTGAACAGTGTCAGTGGCAAGTGCAGATCGCCATCCAGCGGCACAGAAGAACACAAATTTTTTGTCACTTGCGAATTCTTCCCTGTGATACGGACTTTCTGGATCCACCCAAAACTCCAACATCCCACGCGGTGCATGTATGGCGCCAGGAACAACCCCTTCACGCTCCAACTCCCGCACATCGCGAATATCAACAAAACAGGTATTTTCCTGACCATGGGCTGCCAAAGCATCTTCGATGGAGAGAGTCTCAATTCGGCCGTTGGCTTCCTTGACCATTTGTTTTACAGTTTTTTTCATTTCATCTCCGAGAATGTAGTTGTAGTCTGTCGATATCGCTTGCGCGACATCACATAAATTATGCTACAATTTCCGCTCAGATGGCGCTAGTTGGAAAACAAGTAATAAAAATAACGAGGAAAGCATGGATCTTTCATTTACAGCTGAAGACAACACATTCCGCAAGGAAGTGATCGAATTTATCAATCAGAATTTGGATGCTGATTTAAAGCAAAAAATGGCTGAAAATCGAAATAGTTATCTTCCAAAAGAAGATCATGTTCGCTGGCAGAAGTCGTTAAATGAAAAGGGTTGGCTTGTCCCTGATTGGCCAGTTGAGCATGGTGGGCCGGGCTGGACGACAACTCAAAAATACATTTTTGAAACTGAGATGGCCAATCATAATGCGCCAGGTGTAATTCCGTTCGGATCGAAAATGTGTGCCCCTGTAATCATGAAATTCGGCAACGACGAACAGAAGAAGAAATTCCTTCCGCGGATGCTGTCCAACGAAGATTGGTGGTGTCAGGGATATTCTGAACCAGGTTCAGGATCAGACCTTGCCTCCTTACAAATGAAAGCGGAAGACAAAGGGGATCATTTTGTCTGTAACGGATCCAAAATCTGGACCACGTTAGCGCAGTATGCAGATTGGATTTTCTGCCTCGTACGAACTTCAAATGAAGGCGTTCGCCAGCAAGGAATTTCGTTCCTTCTAATCGATATGAAAACACCCGGTATTACTGTCGATCCCATTCAGACTTTAGATCTCCCTGTAAAAGGTGCTCAAGAGGTCAATCAAGTATTTTTTGACGATGTTATTGTTCCAAAAGAAAACCTCGTTGGTGAAATGAATAAGGGTTGGACCTACGCCAAATATCTATTGGAATTTGAACGCGGGAATGCGTATGCAGGTCGCTTGAAACGTGGCGCCGAAAAAATTCGCAATATAGCAACAAAAGAACTTGATGGCGGGGAACCGGTTATCAATGACCCATCCTTTAGATCAAAACTAGCAAAGCTAGAAGTGAGCATTCAGGCTTTGGAAATGACTGAACTTCGGATCCTAAGTAAATTGAGTTCAGGACAAAATATGGGACCAGAGTCGTCTCTTATGAAATGTCGCGGCACAGATCTTTATCAGGAAGTTGTGGAAATGGCGCTTGAGGCGGTTGGCACATATTCTATGCCGTTCATCCCGCTTCGTGCCGGACAGAATGAAGATGTACTTGGTTCTGACTATTCCAGCGGTGTTGCCCCCAGGTATTTCAACGCAAGAAAAGTTTCCATTTATGGCGGTTCTAACGAAATCCAGCGCAACATTATGGCCAAACTGATTTTGGGTCTTTAATATTTACAGGCGAATACGCAAGTATTCGCCTAGTTTTACGAGGTACTATGTCAAGAAGTGGGTCCATTACCCGATTTTCTATGTGGTCAGGACCACGAAATATCTCGACAGCGATGATGCGATCTTTCGGCAATCGTCCTGACTGCACTGCTGTTGATGAACCTTTCTATGCGTTCTATTTAAAAGAAACAGGCTTAGAGCACCCAATGCGGGATGAAGTTCTAGCTAGCCAGCCTCAGAACTGGCAGGACGTCCTTTCTCAAATGGAAGACACGCTTCCTGAGAAAACCAAAATTCTATATTTGAAACACATGACCCAGCATATGCTCCCGCAGATAGACCTGTCGCATATGACCGAGCACACTCATTGCTTTTTGATCCGCGATCCCCGTCTGGTAATAGCGTCCTTTTCCCAAAAATGGGATCAGGTGGATGCCAGTTCTACAGGTTTTCAGCAACAAATGGAATTGTTCGAATACTTCTGTCAACACTCAGAAAAATCACCTGTAATTGTTGAAGGCGAAGATATTCAAAACTCACCAGACGACATGCTAAAGAAGCTATGTGCTACTTGTGATATTCCTTTTTCAGATAAGATGCTTGGCTGGTCCGCAGGCAAAAAGCCGGAGGATGGCATCTGGGGCGCCCATTGGTATAATGCCGTTGAGAGTTCAACAGGATTTGCCCCCTACTCCCCAAAGGAAGTGGAATTAACGAGTGAACAAGAAACACTCGCACGGCAGTTGGAACCCATTTATTTAGAACTGAAAAGTGGAAAGCTGACGCTCTAAACCAGTAGTTCCATATCTGCTGTTACGATAAACGTATAAAGGAAGCTGCTTATGCTCACCCGTGAAGATTTTACGCCCGAGAGAATTGATAATTTGATAGCGGAAGCACGGAAGCATGGGCCTTATGAAGCGCTTACACACGAAGAACGAGAAAACAATCGTCAGCAATTCCTAAATTCAAGCGAGATACCCTCAGAGGGACTTTGGGTGTTTGGCTACGGTTCTTTGTTATGGAACCCTGCGTTTAACTTTGTCAGTTCGGAACCCGCAAAACTGTATGGATATCGCAGACACTTCTGTCTTCATATGAATATTGGACGCGGCAGTCCTGAGAAGCCGGGGATTATGCTCGCACTTGATACGGGCGGCTCCTGTGAAGGACAAGCTTTCTTGATCGACCCTAAAGAAATTGAGAGTGAAACTCAGATCCTATGGATGCGCGAAATGCTCTCGGGTGCGTACCTCCCTCATTGGGGGAAAATAAAGCTCCAAGGTAAGACCGTTTCCGGATTAACGTTCGTCGTTAACCGAAAACACTCGCGATACCTACCGCATCTAACAGTAGATGAAACGCTCATACGGTTGGCTCAAGGAGAAGGATATCTTGGCACAAGTCGAGAATATCTGGAAAACACGATTGAGCATCTAGATGAGATAAATGTGAGAGACGGATATTTACACGAATTGAGAGATCAATTGCTGGCTGAATATCCGAAGGGAGAAAGATAATGACCCGGCACTAAGGGGGGGGGTGCCGGGATCATAATATCATCTGGAAATATGGAACATTCCAGTGGGGTATTAGGATACATACTACTACTAATTATTCAACTACTGGGTACTTGATACTACTGGGTACTTGATACTACTCGGTACTATTTACGCTACTACTGGGTACTTGATACTACTCGGTACTATTTACGCTACTACTGGGTACTTGATACTACTCGGTACTATTTACGCTACTTGATACTAAGGTCGGATATCGAGGGGGAGATATCCAGAAGACCAGTTGTGCAACTGATCAATGAAGATGAGTATCCAGTCTAAATGCGACTAATTCAAGTTATATCGAAAATCACTAGAACTCTGAAAACAAAGTGGAATTTCCGACGATAGATATATTGCACTATCTCTAATTCAACACTTAATTCAATAAAAATATTATAAATGAAATATTTATATAGCCAACGCCACTCTCCATGTAACTTAAAAGTCACATCCGCACGAATCACTTAAGATTTCTGGCATGTCCCCCTCAATTTATTGCCTTTCACAAAAAAAGCGCCTGATTAGATACTGCTTTCTAGATACGTTGTGTCGGATTTTAGGAAGCACGTCCAATTAGCGTGCTGGCTTAAGCTCTTGGCCCTGTGCATCGTATAGATCTAACGTTGGATTCAAGAAATACGTTCATGCACCTTTAAACAAACCATCAAGAGGTATTGATTTCCGGCTATTTGGGAAGATTTGATCTTCCACAACTGCTTGGCCAATATTGTACCCATTCGACAAAATGGATTTAAAGATGCTTTCGCAATCTGTCGTGGGGAAAACATCGCGCCCTTCGTATAATGAGCGGGGTGATAGTCCAGGCCAATCCCCGACGACTTGGCCACCTTTGATTGCACCGCCTGCCAGAATCGCCAAACCACCAACACCGTGATCGGTTCCTCCATTACCATTTTCCGCTGCGGTTCTCCCGAACTCAGACACGACCAAAACTTGAGTGTTTACCCAGTTATCCTGCAATCCATGTTTAAGAGTTAGTATTGCCGACCCTAATTGTTTAAACAGTCGATTTAATCTTCCTGCTTGTCCGAAATGCGTGTCCCACCCAGTCGTTTCCATAACAGCGATCCGCGGTCCATCGTCTCTGTTTAACAACTCCGCTGTCGCTTTAGCAAACAGGTTTGTGTTTTCTTTGTTTCTTTTTCTTTTTCCTTTTCCAGCATCCTCATCCATTCCAGGAATTTTTGGTGCATTGCGAGCTTCGGAAAAAGCAGAAGAAAATAATTTATCTTCTTCATATGCATACGTCAGGCGCATCAAAAAATCTTCGTCGACTTCTCCAAAAGGGCTTTTCCCCCATGATTGCACACCAGCTCCACCTTGTAGGATCAGTGGAACGTTTGAGCCGAGAGCCAATCCCAACCTTTGATCTCCGTCGTTTAAATGTGTAAGTGCACGATTAAGCCAACCATCATTGGCTCCAAACGGTTTTCCCGTGCCATTTTCAAGTATGTTTTGGCCGTCAAAATGAGAACGTTTGCGATATCGGGTAGACGCTGCAGGAATAAACAAAAGCTCTTTGCTTTTATATAGAGGGAGAAGTTTCTCAAAAGCTGGATGTAATCCGAAGCTGCCATCAAGGTTGAGGACACCCCCTTCAAAGCCAGGGGCCTTTACCGCCAACCTAGGGCGAAGTTTCTTGTAATATGGGTCAGCGTAAGGCGGCAATGCATGCAATCCATCCATACCGCCCCTGAGGATAATCATTACAAACCGATTTTCGCCGGGTGCCGTTGCATACGCAATTCGCGGACCCGTCATCGCTGTCGCTAACCCTGCCATTGCAGATCCATATAAAAAATGACGTCGATTAATCATTTTTATCTCCTCTGAAATTCAGCACTTGCAAACAACAAGGCAATCCCAACATCTGTTGTTGGCGCCCCGCTTATCATATCGCGTAGTTGCCCCGAAGCGACGGGGGCGACTGTCTGCGCGAGTAATCTGGTGGGATCCATGGTGGCGGGAAGCCGTGTTGAAATAGTTCGCACCCACTCTACCCTTCGCATCAACGCTTCGGGAGACAACCAATGAGAGGCGACGTCTGGCCACCCTGCCGGTGAAGGTGCATTAAAGGGACTGTGCCCCATACTGGTTAAGCCCTTTGCCAGTAAATTTGGCGGAACGCGTGTTCCGTCCACTGCACGTAAGACAGATACCGCCATCTCGTATGGTGTCTTAACTTTTGGTAGCGGCTCTTGCCAGACTTCTTCAAGTGAGATCAGGGCCTGACTAACTTCTTTCAAATCACCACCACTATTGAAAAATACTCTTTCAATTTTACGAATTGCAGAAGGCGGAGGATCATCATTTACAAAATGCCGAACGAGCTTAGTTGCAATAAAGTTAGCAGTAGAACGATGAAGGGCGAGGTCAGTCAAAATTCGTTTTGCTTCATTCACACCGCCTTCATGATAGGTTTTTCCCAGAATGCTCTTCACGCCAGGCTCATGAATTGCCGAATTAAATTCAAACCCGCCATGCACGGCTCTCCGCTTCTTATTCTTCCGATTACGATATCCGCCAAAACTCCAACCTGTTAAAGCCTTAGCAAATTCCATTACATCTTTTTGTGTGTACCCACCGTTGACACCAAGTGTGTGTAATTCCAATATCTCACGCGCCAGATTCTCATTCATGGACTTATTGCGTCGCTTGCCCAATCTCGAATTTTTGCCCACAGACACCACATTATCGAGATAAGATAACATCGCGACATGCCCCGTAACCGCCTGCAACATGTCGTCAAATTTTCCAAATACGTGCGGGCGGATTGCTTCACGTTCGAATGCTGGAAGGATCGGGCCGGTTACCGCTTTCGTTCTGGAAACAGTGAAATGGTTTGACCAAAAGGCAACCATTCTTTCCGCAAATGGAGTGGTGCTTTGAACTGCATGCTGCATTCGGGCTGCAACTTCAATTCTGAATTTTTTATTATATTTTTTTTTGACTTCTTTTATGAGCCCTTTGTCGCTGGTCATACGCGCTTCGAAGATATCTTTAACGATATCAGAAGAACTACCAAATGCATTAAGCCTAGAAGCAATTGCAGCATCAGCTCGTATTTGAGAACGAAGCCATTGTGCTGGATCTTCTGTCACAATTTCCAGATCCCCAGGCCCCGCGCCAAGGCCAAACCTGTTCAAGGCAATAAATGCTTCTACATCCGACATAAACACCTCCAAATAAGGATACTGTTTAGTTTAACGCATGAAATGATCTGATCCGTCTAAAAAGTATAAAAAAAGTCCGCTGCGAATAGAAACTTCACAGCGAACTGTTTCATTTGAATATTTTGAGCGCATTGTTAGCTCTTTAGAAGGTAATCGAATGCTGACAGAGCCGCTTTGGATCCCTCTCCCATGGCAATAACGATTTGCTTATAAGGAACTGTTGTGACATCGCCGCAGGCGTAGATCCCCGGAATATTTGTCTCGCACCGTTCGTTCACAACAACTTCACCATGAGATGTCAAATCCACCACATTTTTTAGAAACTCGCTATTGGGCAATAATCCGATTTGAACAAAAATACCGGCCAGATCTTGTGTTCGCAATTCCTCAGTTTCACTGTCCAGATATTCTAATGCAGTTACTTTTCCGTCCTTGGCTAAAACCTGCTTACTAGCAACATTCTTCAGAATTTTAATGTTATCTCGCTTACTTGCTTGCTCCACCAACACTTGATCGGCTTTAAGCTCCGGCAGAAATTCAAACACGGTAACCGATTTCACAATGCCAGCGAGATCCAGCGCGGCCTCAATACCAGAATTCCCGCCGCCAACAACTGCTATATCCTTGCCTTTAAAGAAAGGACCATCACAATGCGGGCAATAAGCAACACCGTTTCCGATGTTTTCTTTCTCACCTGGAATACCAAGCTCTCTCCACTTAGCGCCTGACGCGACAATGATTGTCTTTGTTCGAATTTGCTCACCTGAAGACAATGTAATGGTTTTCACATCTCCATTCTCAATTCGGTCAACACGCAAGTGTTCTTTTAAAGTAATCTCATAATCGTTCATATGACTGATTAGGTTGCCGACAAGTTCAGGCCCCGTCGTCTTGGAAACTGAAATCAAATTCTCAATTCCCATAGTATCTTTTACCTGACCGCCAATACGATCAGTCACAATCGTCACATTCAGGCCTTTACGGGCAGAATAAATCGCGGCAGAAATACCCGCGGGGCCACCGCCAATAATTGTTACATCCTGCAACGGCAATTGAGTGCCTTTATCAGCATCCGTCACATTCGGATACTCAGCCATCAATTTTTCCAGGAGCTGAGCGATATCAATTTTGCCGTTGGCAAAAACTTTTCCGTTCAAGAATACAGTTGGGACACCTTGAATGTTTCGCTCTGCGATAATCTCCGGATACAAACCGCCATCTAATGTTTCTGTTGTGATCTTTGGATTAAGAATTGCAAACTGATTGAGTGCTTGAACCACATCAGGGCAGTTATGGCAGCTTAAACTTACAAATATCTCAAACTTCAAGTCTTCTTGGACATTACTGATAATGCTCTTGATACTGTCATCAAGTTTAAGTTCTGTGCCAGATGAATGAAGAACCGCCAAGACCATAGAATTGAATTCATGACCACCAGGAATGCCGGAGAAAACGATCCCATTAGGAACCCCGTCCACTTCAATCATGAAGCTCAATGGGCTTCTAAGGGCGCCACCCGTATCTCGCTCCTCAAACATGAGGTTGTCGGACACAGTCGCGAAGTCAGCTAAAAACTTAGCAAGTTCAGCGCGTTTTTTATGGATACCGGTTTGCAGAACCAAAGTCACTTTGTTTGACATGTTGGCGGTATAGCCCTTCAGGGCTTCGAGGATTTCAGGATTTAACATGTTTCTGCCTTACTCTTTACGAGCAGCAGGCAGAAATACTGCCTGCTGCAACATTACTTTTACTTAAAACTAGATTTTGCCAACAAGATCAAGGCTAGGTGTCAATGTTGCTTCACCTTCTTCCCATGCTGCAGGACAAACTTCGCCGTCATGTGTCGCTACATACTGTGCAGCTTTCACTTTACGAACCATGTCTTTTGCAGAACGGCCAATACCAAGATCGTGAACTTCAGCAACTTTGACAATGCCTTCTGGGTTCGCAAGGAATGTACCGCGAAGCGCTTGACCGGCGTCTTCAATCAACACATCAAAGCCGCGAGAGATTGCGTGTGTCGCATCACCGAGCATTGGATATGTGATTTTTCCGATTGCTTCGCTTGAACCGTGCCATGCTGCATGTGAGAAGTGTGTGTCTGTTGACACTGCATATACTTCTACACCAAGACCCTGAAGCTCTTCGTAGTGGTTGGCCATATCTTCAAGTTCTGTTGGGCAAACAAATGTAAAATCTGCTGGGTAGAACATGAAAATCGACCATTTACCCTTTGCATCTTCAGATGAGATCGTTTTGAACTCGCCGTTATGGAATGCTTCAGTTGTAAATTCAGGGATTTCTTGGTTGATTATAGACATTTAATTAGTTTCCTAAGCTGTACAATTATTCAAATTTTCAACGTCTCTCGTAACGTTGATTGGAATTTAGGGACTTGCATCGTTAATGTAAAATGAATAAAAATGAATTTTACGATCGATTTTATAGAACTATAAAATGCTTACTTTTAAACAGCTGACATATGCTCTGGAAGTTGAAAAAACCCGCCATTTCAAACGGGCCGCGGCACAATGCGGTGTCTCCCAATCCGCATTGAGTACCGCAATTTCAGAACTTGAAAAGCAGCTTGGCGTCCAAATTTTTGAAAGAGATAACAAAAAAGTCCTCATCACACCAATCGGTGAACAGATCCTTGCTAAAGCTAGAAATATCAAACTGGAAATAGATGATTTACATCTTCTTTCAAAGGATCAAGCGTTGCCCCTGCACCACCCTATGACGATTGGTCTCATACCCACAATCGGCCCCTACTTGCTTCCAAAAGTTTTACCTAAAGTAAGGTCGCAATATCCTGATTTCCAATTATCAATTGTGGAAGAGCAATCGCATGTTCTGGTCGAAATGGTTCGAAGCGGGGAAATTGACACTGCAATACTCGCCCTTCCTTATGCTCACTCAGGCTTACATGCCTTCAGCTTTTGGGAAGAGGATTTCTACGTGATTGCCCATAATGCGGATGTTCCAGACGGCCAAGAGGGGATCACAAGTAAGGAGCTGGATACAAAACGTCTGTTACTTTTAAAAGATGGGCATTGTTTAAAAGATCATGCATTGTCTGCCTGCCGATTACCTTCGACCAATATGGATCATTCGTTAGCCGGAACAAGCCTTCATACTCTGGTTCAAATGGTAGCCGGGCATATGGGAACTACTTTAGTTCCACAAATGGCGCTTGATCAAATGCTACATGAAAGCTCCGAGCTTCGAGCTCTTAAACTGGAAGAACCCGGCCCTCACAGAACACTCGCCTTCATCACGCGACCAAATTATGTGGGGCTTGGTAATATTGAACTCTTAATGAAATTGTTTAGTACGCAGTTAGAGAAATTTTGCGACAAGGCGTAATTATTCTTTCACGCCTTGTCTGTTTAATTTTTCACTAAGCCGCTGAAACGTCCTTAAGGAATTCTTCAATTTCTGTTCTCAGGTCCGCCGACAACGTATCAAGCTCAGAGGATGCGGAGAGCACTTCAGAGGCAGCGGCTCCTGTTTCATTTGATTTCTCCGATACCATTTCGATTTTTGAAGAAACTTCATTTGTGCCACTTGAAGCTTCCTGAACATTTCTCGAAATTTCATTAGTCGCTGCGCTCTGCTCTTCAACAGCAGAAGAAATACCAACCGTTGCTTCACGAATTGTTTTGATCACATTTCCGATATTTCCAATCGCTGTAACCGCAGCATCTGAAGCACTTTGCATGTCGTTAATTTGGGCTCCAATCTCCTCCGTTGCTTTTGCTGTTTGGTTAGCAAGGCTCTTAACTTCTGATGCGACGACCGCAAAACCTTTACCGGCATCGCCAGCACGCGCGGCTTCAATAGTCGCGTTCAACGCCAAAAGATTTGTCTGTTCAGCAATATCACTAATCATATCTACGACTTCACTAATTTTCTTGGCTGTATCTGCCAGATTGGCAACCGAATCGGAACTGTTTTGGGCTTCAATAACTGCATCTTCAGAAACACTACTGGCTTGTTGAACTTGACGGCTTATTTCTTGAATTGAAGAGGTCAATTCTTCAGCTGCCGCCGCAACAGTTTGCACGTTGGTAGATGCTTCTTGCGACGCTGAAGCAACCGTAGCAGATAATTCTCTGGATCCATCTGCTGTCGCAACCATAGAATTTGCAGTATTTTGCAGCTCGGATGCTGCACCGGAAAGTGTTTTGAGTAAATTTGAAATTGTATTTTCAAATTTCCCGATCATATCTGATATTCGTTTCGCCCGTTTTTCACGTGCTTCCACTTCAGCATGCTCTTTAATTCTTTCCTGCTCTTCACGTTCTCGTCTGGCAACCCTTTCTTGTTCTATACGTTCGGTTTGCTCTTTTTCTGATCTTTTAGCTTCTTCACGTAGCGCCCTACGTTCGAGCATACCATCTTTAAAGAATTGCACAGCTTTCGCCATTTCGCCTATTTCGTCTTCTCTATCGGCTTCCGGTATTTCGTAATCCATGTTTTCATTTGATAATTCATTCATGGCTTCGTTCATTCCGCCAAGACTATGAATTACGCGCTTCACAACTAGCCAGAATGTAATCGCAACAGAGACCGCCACACTCAAGAAAGCAATTGTTGCTAGAGTTCCATAAAATTCCGATAACCCTTCAGCCGAACCAATGGCGGCATTTGTTCTTTGTTCCAAAGATTCAAAGAATTTATCGACTGGAGCCATAATATCGGCTTTATATTTGTGATATTCAACAGAATGAAGAAGCTCTCTTGCAATCTTGAAGTCAGGATCTTTCTTAACAGTATAATTTCCGTTCCCATCATCGAACAAACCTTTAACCGCGTTCATGGCCTTTACTTCCAAACCAACTAAACCGTCTGAATTGGCCTGCGCCTGAGATAGAAAGCCAAACTCTTTTTTTGTGAAGCCTGCGTTTACCATTAACTCATTAAGAGAAATTGTCTCCCCATCTGCTTGAGGCTTAGGTAGATCTGCTGCAATAAAATCCCAATAAATTCGATGATAATTATTTGGGCGCGCTTTTTTGCCGTTACGAATATCCAGAATATCAAAATACTGAACTTCATACTTCGAATCCCCGGAGACAACATAGGTTCTGGCAAGGCGTGTCAAATCATCAGAACTTTGACGCAACTCATCAGCTAACAAATAAGATCTGTACTTATTTTCGTGACTGTTTGTAACGTCTGTTTGTGATGAATTGTAGAGATAAAAGGCCCCAGTCAATAAAATAAGGGCTACTGCATTTAGTAAACCCAAGCTGGCAACCATTCTTGAGAGCGACATTTTCATGACAGGTTACTCCAAATAAGGAACTCTAGCTCAACTTGGAATTCTGCCATGCCTTTAGAATAAATACTTGGTACTAAATAAGTACTATTCGCCAAATTCCAGCATAAAACAGCAGGTCGAGCGTTAATCAACTATATAATTCAAACACAAAATTAGTAAAATTTAATTAAATTTTCTAGCGAAACCAAACAGGATCGGTTTCTGACTATCGCAAGTTAAAATAGTTCATAGAATAGCCGTTTTTTTGTCCTTTCAAGTTAATGAACTCCTCCGGCAATAAAGGTGTACTTCTTCACTGGATTTAGGATCTCCGGCAACCGAACGATATTTTTAGATTTTAAGTCGCAAAGATGGCCATAAAAATGTTGAATATCTGGCGAGACAATTTTACGATCGGCGTCAGTTTCTGGGAATTTCCATTTAAGAATTCAAAATTACGATTGTCTTCAAGTAGAAAGTAATAAAAAAATGTCTGACAAGGTTTGGTACCAACATTACGGAAGCGATATTCCAACGACAGTTGATTTAAATGCTTATCCAAGTGTCATAGCTATGTTCGATGAGGCAATTGGCAAATTTGGTGACAATACTGCCTTTCAGAATTTTGGTGCCAAGATGACGTTTGGCGAGCTGGACAAACAGTCTCGTAAAATTGCAGCCTACTTGCAGCAAAGCCTTGGCCATAAAAAAGGTGACCGCGTTGCAGTGATGATGCCAAACATTATGGGTTTTCCTGCGGCAATGTTGGGGGTTCTTCGTGCGGGCCTCGTTCAGGTGAACGTAAATCCGCTGTACACTCCAAGGGAACTTGATCACCAGCTAAATGACGCAGACGTTGAAACAATAATAATTTTCACTGGTTCCACACCTGTATTGGCGGAAATCATTGAAAACACGCCTATTAAAAATGTTATCACCGTTGCCCTTGGCGATTTGGGTAATGCTGCTTTGCCAAGCCCGCCAGCAGACGAACGCATTTCAAACGCCACATCTCTAACGGATGTCCTAAATGCCGGAGAAAAACTTGTATTTGAACCAGTTGAAATCACTCACGACGATCTGATATTCTTGCAATATACGGGCGGGACAACAGGTCTCTCAAAAGGCGCTATGCTGACCCACGGAAATCTCATCAGCAATGTTCTACAGTATCGTGCGTTTGTGGGCGATCTGGTACAAGAAGGTGACGAGCTAATCATCACCGCATTGCCGCTTTATCATATTTTTGCACTCATGGTGAATTTCGTCAGCTATTTCCTAGCAGGCGCTGAAAATGTCCTTATTACGAACCCAAGGGATATGCCAGCGTTTGTAGCTGAGCTACAAAAGCATAAATTCACGATGATTACCGGCGTAAACACCTTGTTCGCTGGCATGCTAATGACCCCAGGATTTGAAAAATGCGACTTTTCTAACCTGCGGAATTGTGCAGGCGGCGGCACAGCAGTACAAAAAGCAGTTTCAGATCGATGGAAGGCCCTTACAGGAGGTCATATCCGCGAAGGATATGGTTTGTCAGAAACATCACCTATTTTGACATTCAACCCACCAAAATCTAGCGAATTTCGCAGCTCAATTGGTATTCCGATCCCAATGACTGAAATTTCTATTCGCGATGACGATGGAAATGAAGTGCCTCAAGGCGAAAATGGTGAAATTTGTGCCCGCGGCCCCCAAATAATGAAGGGGTATTGGAAGCGTGAAGAGGCAACTGCCGAAGTTATGACCCAAGACGGTTACTTCCGTACAGGTGATGTTGCCTACATGTCAGAAGATGGTTATTTCCATATCGTTGACCGTAAGAAAGATATGATTTTGGTTTCCGGCTTTAATGTGTTCCCCAACGAGGTTGAAGCTATCGCAGCTGAGCTCGATAACATCGCAGAGTGCGCCTGCATTGGTGTGCCCGATGATCGTACCGGCGAAGCTGTAAAACTCTTTGTCGTTAAATTGCCTGATAAAGACATCACAGTAGAAGAGATCAAAGAGTATTGCCGCCAAAATCTGACAGGATACAAGAACCCTAAGGAAATTGTATTCATTGATGAATTGCCAAAATCAACAGTTGGTAAAATTCTGAGGCGCGAGCTTCGCAACGTTTAATCATTCGCACAGATAACATCTATTAAAACAGACCAGCCATGAAAGTAACTTTTTCAAGGCTGGTCTGTGTTTTTAATCTTTCGGTAAAAATATGAAGTTAAACAAATATTTCCCGAAATGATCCTTATGATCCGATGCATGGGCGAGCTCGAACTTTGTAAGCACACCGCCGTTGAGGGCAAATGCCTCATACCCGTACCCACATACTGTTTCGATTAGCTCTAACAGAGGCCGTTTAGTGTGTTTTTCTTCCATTTCGATGATCAAATTAGGGCGGCATCTTGCAAGAGTCTCTCGGGCCCCTTCTAAAACCTCAAGCTCAAACCCTTCAACATCAATCTTGATAAACCCTATATCCCCCAGATCCATGTCATCTAAACGGCAAGCTACGACAGAAACCGATTTGTGATCTCCTGAAACTTTCACCGAGCTAAGAGACGCTCCCTGATTGGAGTAACCTTTGGAGCTGAGCGGCACGAGTAGTTCAGCTTTTTTGCTTTCATTTGATAAGGCGATTTGATGAGTTTTGATTTTATCGCCAGCGCACTGTTTCAGAACGTCAAACATTTTCGGGTTGGGCTCGAACGCATGAACTTCTCGACATTGTTTGGCTAGCATGTAACTCCAAACACCCTTATTGGCGCCAACATCTATAGCTATACGGTCCGCAGGTACAAGAAACGGTAATAGCTTGATCTCTTCCTCGCCCTTATTCAGCTCTTTTTTTACTTTGTACCAAATATAAAGTGAAGGCGGCACAAATATAGATTTTAGTTTTTCTTCAAATGATAAAGGCGGCCGCCACTCTTCAGAGGTTGCTGACATCGTCTTTTTTCCCTGCTTATTGAATTACATTTTCTATTACATTTCAACATCGAAGCTGTCCAACAACGTTGTCAAATTCTCCCAAGCAAATACTAGCTCTAAAATGAAAAGGGCCAAAGCTGCTTTTTGCAACATTGGCCCTTCTTTATGTCGATCCATTTCTGGACATATGTAATGACAATTTAGAGGAGACTTGGAAGCCATAGGCTGATTTGAGGGAAAGCGATCAGAAGAAACAAGGTCACCACATCCATTAAGAGAAACCACATGATGCCCTTGAATATAGTTTCAAGACGAACGGAATCCCCCACCACGCCTTTCAAGACATACACATTTAAACCCACCGGAGGTGTAATAAGCCCAATTTCAAGGAACTTGATCATAATCACGCCAAACCAAATCAAATCAAAACCGAGCTGTTCAATCACGGGCGTCACAACCGGCAAGGTTAGCAACATAATTCCCAGAGGATCCATGAAAGTACCAAGAATGATATAAACCAGTGACAAAGCTAGCAAAATTCCAATTGGCGGTAAATCCAGCGTGAGTGCCCAATCGGCCAAGACACTCGCAACACCGGTAATCGCAATAAAGCCAACAAAAATTTTCGCCCCTAATACAACAGCAAAGATACTGCTGATTTGGGTAATGGTTTCCACGATCGCATTCTTTGAACGCTCTTTAGTCATTCGCTTAGATATAAAAGCGAGTACCCAAGCACCGATAGCACCAATTGCTGCAGCCTCTGTCGGTGTCACAAATCCAGTATAAATTCCGCCCATAATTATAGTGAACAGAACAATAATGGACCAAGTTCCTTTCAAGGAATGAAACTTCTCGCTCCACGATGCCCTTTCTGGGTTCGGCGCCAGTTCAGGATTAATTGCCACACGGCACCATATCATCAACATATAGATCGCAGCAGAAAGTACGCCTGGGATGAAACCAGCCATTAAGAGTTTACCGATGGATTGTTCCGTAAAAATCCCATAAAGGATCATCAGAATGCTGGGCGGTATTAATGACCCGAGCGTGCCACTTGCGGCAACAACCCCCGTGGCAAGACCCTTGTCATATTTGTATCTCAGCATTTCAGGGACCGCGAGCTTACCCATCGCAGCAGCCGTCGCAAGGCTGGATCCGCTAACGGCTGCAAACATTGCACAGCCGGCCACAGAAGCCATTGCCAATCCGCCTTTCAATCCAGAAAGCCACATTCGCGCTGTATGATAAATATCTTTTGTAAAGCCTGCGTGAAAAGCCACATATCCCATAAGAAGGAAAAGCGGAATTGCAACTAATGAGAAGGAGGCAATGAATGAAAAAGGCTCGAAACTGACAAATGACCATGCAGCTTCAAAACCGCGTTCCAGATCAAGTTCTCCCCCCTTCGGCCACCCTATAGCTAAAATCAAACCGAAAAAGCCAACGACCCCAAGCGCAAAGGCGATAGGTATGCGCACAAAGATCATCACCAACAGGATTACAAGACCTGAGATTCCTAAATTAAGTGGTTCCATGAGTAGTTATCCTAGTGATCTGGCATGTGCGAAACTTGCACATCCGACGGACCTTCAATTAGTCCTTTTATGAAGTCGGCAAGTAATTTAAGCAGCAGTAAACCTGTGCCAAGACAAACAGATCCCCGTGCAGGCCATTCCGGAATTTCCAACGGGCCTTCGAACACCGCACCATCAAAAAACGCAGCCAAGGCGTCCCCAAATGAGGCAACAGTGACTATTCCCAAGAAAATCATTCCAACAACCAGACCTAACATATCGCAAAAGAACTGCCCTTTTGGGCCCATCCTGTCGGTTAAAATTGAAACGGAAAGATGTGCCTTTTCTTGCTGCACAAAAGCAAATGGCAAAAACACTAGAACGACCAATAGCGCTTGCATAATTACAATGTCATCTGGAATGGGTTGATTGAAAAAATAGCGCCCGCACACAGATACCGTTATGAACAACATGATAAATATCAACACTGCCATTGCGAGATACGCAAATGCTTTGCTGAACCAATCAACAACTCTAAACATAAATACTCCCCTAGAAAAATTGGTGCGGCTCAATGAAGCCGCACCAAATCAGTTCTCTAAATTTAGCGTGTCCAAGGGTAGCCTTTTGCTTTTAGTTCTGCCTCATACTTCGCTTTCGTTGCTTCGAACTTCATAACGAAAGCCTCCGCATCAAGGCCCTTTTTATTCATTTTGGCGATCCAGTCAGTCGTATAACTTGCGCCAGCAGCTTTCCACTTATCGACATCAGTTACTGTATGAAACGTAACTTTTTTGCCATCGATACCAGCCATCATCGCGGCCTTAGCGGACATCGCTCCTTCTAGATAGTTTTTCGCATACTGATCCATAAATTCTATGCCCAGCTCATCAAAAATCTTTTTATTTCCAGCGGAAAACTTGTTGTAGGTTTTCAGGTTGATACCTGCGCCATAGCCCAAAACCTGTCCCATCTGGATTTCAGTCATATTACCAGCGACTTCATAATGCTTGTATGCTTTTGCAGCAGGCACGTAGTTAATTGTCGCGTCAACAGTTCCGCGGTCGAGTGCCTGATACAATTCACCAAACCCGATTTTTACCGGCGTCGCACCAAGGGCCTTTATTAGGTTTGTCCACCCACCACTGGTTCGAACTTTCTTACCTGCGATATCTTCGACAGAACGAATTGGATCTTTCGATACGAGATCAACAGCACCAGTCGTGTAATTCAAGAAGATACGAATATTTCTCTTCTTGGTTTCCGCGCGGAGTTCAGGCACGGTTTCCCGCATTTCCTGCCAAGTGCGCATACCAACCCATGGATCTTGCACACCAAATGGTGCATTTGCCAAGTTCCAGATAGGAAGTTCAGATGGCGTATAAATACCAAGAATGGTACCTGTATCAGACAATCCAGAGCCAACAGCCTTCATCGTCTCCTTGCCTTTGACCAGAGATTGGCTCCAGAAAAACTTTACAGTAATTTCTCCGCCAGTACGTTTATCCAACTCGCCTGCCCACCATTTAAGTGTATCAGCACGTGGCCCCCTCGGCGGCCCCAGATCAGAATAACGAAGTTCAAGAGCTTCAGCTGTTGTGGCTCCCAACCCCAACAACAAAGCTCCCACAGCTAAAGTTGAAAACAAATTCCCTTTGGTTTTCTTTACAGTCAGCATATTTTCCTCCCACAGTAAAAGTTTGCTTCTGTTGTCATTCCGACGCGATTAGGTGTTTTTTGTTAAGCGTTCAGAATTTATTTCTTTTGTAGTGACCCCTCACACCGTATTCTCAGATGCAACCTGAGGCAAAGTCAATAAAAATGTAATTTAGTTTTTATCATTTCTGATATCGGAACATTTCCATTAGATTTTGTCTTTTTTTAGTCCTCCAGCACTATCTAATAAGAAAAAGAAAATATAAAGCATGGCAAACAGGAACTTTAATTCTCTCGACAAATTGCTAACCAACTACGTAGATTCCAATCGAATAGCTGGTATCGTTACCGCCATCACTGATGGAAACGAAATCCTGCACTCGCTGAATTATGGGTACCAAGACATCGAAACAAAAACCAAAATGGAATGGGATTCCATTTTTCGTATTTATTCGATGACAAAACCCCTTACGAGTATCGCCGCCATGATGCAATGGGAGGAAGGGAAGTTCGATTTGGATGACCCCGTTGCTAAATTTTTACCTTCTTTTGAAAACACCCAAGTTTTAAGCCCGAACGGCAAAATAACTTCTGCGAAAACTCCCGTAACCATTCGACATATTCTTTGCCATACCGCTGGCATTACACTCCCTGCCTTCAGTGATGACCATTTAGTTCCCCTCTATCTTGAGCACCAATTGGACGGCATGCGGAGTAAAGGCAATCTAACGAGTATTATCGATAGACTTGGTCCTCTGCCTGTTAAGCATGAGCCTGGCACGGAATGGGCCTATAGCATGGCAACCGACATCGTAGCCCGTTTAGTAGAAGTGTGGAGTGATATGCCGTTTGAGGAGTTTGTTTCCTCTCGTATCTTGGTACCGCTTGGAATGTCAGAAACTAAATTTCAAATTGAACCTCAGAACGCCTCACGGGTTACCACAAACTACAATATTGAAAACGGAAAGCTTGGCTCCGTAATTGACCCAGGTTCTCAGAGCAATTTCCTAATGCCACCCGAATTTCCATGTGGCTCCGGCGGCCTGACATCAACAGCCACAGATTATTTGCAATTTATGCAAATGCTCCTCAATAAAGGGGAGCTTCGAGGGACAAGAATACTAAACGCTGAAACTTTAGCCGAAATGACACGGAACCATCTTGATGGCGATATGTCCCAATGCGGAGCACAAGATTTTAATGGGGCTAATTGGGATGGTATTGGTTTCGGATTGGGTTTTAGTGTCGTAATCGACGAAAAGAAGCCAAATTTGCCGGGATCGTTGGGAGAATACGGTTGGACAGGCGCGGCTGGCACCGTATTCCTGATTAATCCAACTCTTCAGATCGGGGCAATTTTACTGACGCAATATATGCCGTCCAGATCCTATCCCTTGCGTCAGGAATTTCGAAAAGAAATTTATGAAGCACTGCTTTAAAATCTATCAAAAGGCACCGTGCAGCTATTGCAAAATTCACATTATTAGATTTCTAAAATAAGTATTGAACTTCACCTTCTCTACTGTTTAGTATCGGACCATCAAGCACCGTCAAAAATGGCATAAAAAGAACCATGGGGCATATATTATGACAAATGCAGCAATTTCTTTCCGACAAACAAATGGCGGCGCGGGCGCCTTTGTTGAAAATGTCGATTTAGCAGCCGGCCTGGATACCGCAACTTCACAAAAGATTATCGAAGCACTGGGTGAATACGGCGTTTTGTTTTTCCGGGATCAGCATTTGATCCCGCAAGAACATGAGAGATTTGCTGAAAAGCTGGGAACTATCAACATCAACCGGTTCTTCCAACCTGTCGAAGGTCACCCAAGGATTGCTGAGGTTCGAAAGGAGCCGGATCAGAAATATGCTATTGGCGAGGGGTGGCATACGGACCACTCCTACGACCAGATACCGGCCTTGGGCTCAATCCTTCTTGCAAAAGAACTACCAAATCATGGAGGTGACACGTTATTTGCCAATATGTATTTAGCATATGACGCTTTATCAGACGGCCTTAAAAAGATACTTGATGGACTTGAAGCTGAACATTCATCCCGTCACAGATTTGGTGCGAATTCGAAAGCGGGAAGTGGAAAACTAGACACAACTAACCGCCTTGGAAATTCCGAAAAAGCAACACAGGATGCTGTCCATCCCGTTGTAATCCGCCATCCGATTAGCGGTAAAAAAGCGCTTTATGTTAATGACGGTTTTACCCTGCGCTTTAAAGGCTGGACAGATGCAGAAAGCAAACCTCTGCTCAATTACCTGTATGAGCATGCAAGCAAACCAGAATTCACCTATCGTTTCGAGTGGCAAGACGGTTCTATCGCCATGTGGGATAATCGTGCGACGTGGCATAAAGCTCTAAACGATTATCATGGAGAACGCCGTTTGATGCACCGAATTACATTGGAAGGTGTCGCGCTGCGCAGTGCTTAATAATCATCATCGGTGAGCTCAACAACGCATTTCCCGTCCACTTTTCGCTCAAGAACTGCGTCCATGGCTTCATTGAAATCTGCTAGCGAATAGACCGCCCCGACTTCTGGTTTGATCATTCCTTCGCTATGGAGCTTCAACACTCCAGCAACCATTTCGTCAACAATGTGAACAAAATCTTTGCGCTCGACCCCGGGTGTCCATCCGTAATAATGCCCAAGATTAAACCCCATCGCGGATATATTTTTAAGAAGAAGCAAGTTCGCAGGTATCTTTGGGATCTCACCGCACGCGTATCCAATGGTAAGTAGCCTGCCCTCCCACGCCATACTGCGAATGGACTGATGAGTTACGTCGCCGCCAATGCTGTCATATACAACATCCACACCGCGCCCCTCAGTAATTTCCAGTATCTTTTCTCTAAATTCATCTTCCCTATGATCGATCACGTAATCCGCCCCATGTCGCGCTGCCATGTCGCAGTGTTTTTTGCCTCCGGCCACAGCTATGACCGTTGCACCAAGTGCCTTACCTATTTCAACGGCGGCCACCCCAACAGCTCCCGCGGCTCCGTGAACCAGTAACGTCTCACCTTTTTCGAGCTTTGCGCGTCTGACAAGTGCGCCATAAGATGTCGTATAGGAAAGAACCATCATGGTTGCTTCTTGAAAACTGATGTCATCGGAAATTTTATGGCAGCAAAGCTCATCAACGAGATTGTAACCGCCATTACCGCCTTGATCCGCATTACACATGACACGATCACCCGACGCGACGCGGGTCACTCCCGCACCGACGCTGTGTACAACACCAGAAACTTCTGTCCCCGGCGTAAAGGGGAGTGGTGGTTTGCGTTGATATTTTCCAGCCATAACAAGTGACATCGCAAAACTAACACCCGCGATCTTGTTTTGAACAACAACTTGCCCCGGTCCGGGCTCGGGGATCAGTAACGTTTCCAAGACTGCTTTTTCCCGATAATGCCCAAATTCTTTTATTACAATGGCTCGCATGTTTTTTTCTTTCTTGTTATTTTTTGCGGCTCACAGTCTCAAGCCTTTTCGTTCATTGAGAAATTATAGTTCAGCTTGCCTAACAAATCTAATGCTTCTCAACTTCTTATGAGGCTGCAAATACGCCAGAGCTTTTCCCTTAATATTCAGGAAGATCTGCAGCCAACAATTTCAAAAAATCAATTGGGATTTCTTCTTTAGTGCTGACACTTCTCCGTCAAGTCTTCAATATTATACACAATTGCCATTATTTTAGAGGCATTGATCAGCATACATTCGAAGAACACTTCTGGATCTAACTGATCATTTTCCATTCTGACTTTTGTTCTGAAAAGCAATTTTAGAAGCACAGGCACAAGATTTTCAACTTCTTGTTTTTCAAGTCCGGCAGACTTGATTGCTTTCTCTACTCCAATCCACGTGAGTTCATCTCGGGATTTCAAATTAACAATAGTTGCTGCAGCCCCGTGGATAAGGCCAATCGTCTTCACAACGTCACGCATCGGGAAGGTGCCTCTATCAAGGTACGACATGCTAGCTTCATTAATAAAAACCAATTCACAATTCGAAAGGTCAATTGTGAAATGCGCTGCATTTCCTCTTAATTCCTCATGGAGAATGGCAAACTTTGTGACACTAGCCATGACGTGGCAGGTATACGAAAGTTGCTCCAGATTATCTCTAATATTTGGTTTTGAAATCAAACTTTGAGTAATATCTGACAGCAGATTACCAAGAATTCTATAATTTTCCAATCCACCTGATCTAACAGAAAAAATCCGAAAGAAATCTTCAAAAGCAAGGCGGATTTCGATTTTTGTTGATGTATAATCGATATAAACCTCACTTTTCAGATGGGCTAATTCCCTTTCTTCCATTTGCTTTGTTTGAGCAGCGGATAAGCCAGATAAAATCTCCTTCTTCATTTTCTTAGAGGAAGCTCTGAAATACTGGTAGGGATCCTGATATTCATGTTTCTCTTCCCTGTTCCTGGCGCCAACAGGAGCAGATATTCCGCCATCATCTTCCCCCTGTCCAGCGTCGAATGGTGCATCCGCGGCAAGCATAGGCGCCGCCAATTTCAATGCATAGACAACGATATCTTCACTCTGATCCAAGATGAGTTGACGAACCATTTCAACCTTATCCTCCGGATACTTCTTAGGGTCGATAACGTCATCTAATGCCGAAAGGAGTGGTTTGACGTAATCCACTAGTTCAGGGTGTTTCGATGAAAGTCTCGCCATATTGTCAAAAAGCAATGAATTGAACTCGCCCAGTGACCTTGCCCGTATTTCCACGACAGTTTGTTGTAGGAACTCTACTAAAGTATTCTGATATTTATGCGGCATTTTAGACCTCGTTTTGGTATTGCGATGCCAAGGAAACGCTCATGAGTAAAAACTGTGACCAGAAAGAATGCAGGAGTATCAGGTCCTTCAGAAACTCTGTTTCTAGATGAATATTCAAACGATTTACCAAACCAGAGCCTCTGAATTTCACGTTATAGATTAATTTTATTCTTTGCCTTCAGGATCATCAAGAGCGGCGGCTTGGTATCTGTCCACTATCTGTCGTTTGATCGAATTGTGGTTCTCTTTCATACTCTTGGCCAAATTTTCAGGCGTTATGTTAAAAATTGGTGCATTACGAACATATTGTTTCAAGCATGCCATGACACCTTGAAAGAACTCGGGAGCGACACAATAGCGCTGATGGTTATTCTCGGAAAAGTCTTCAATAACGCGGTGAGCTGTTTCAAAATTAATGGAAGCTTCTAAGGCAAGCGATATCTCATCAGTTACGTCTCCAAGTATTTCTCCGATTATCAATTTCTGTTGCTCAACATTAACCGTATAGTCTGCGTTCGGCATGTTATTCCTCCAATGTGTGGGATTAACCATATAAACGCTTACATCACCGAAATCGTGACAGTAGATCGCTCAAAAAAGCGTCTGCAACAAGGCAACGAGGACGGGTTTTAGCTTGTTTTTAGCCATTCAGCGGGATCTCCGCCAAGTGCTGGTGAAGGGCGAGACCATTTCGGAACAGACTCTGAAAACCGGACAACTGGCCCCAAATGCCTTATTTGGCCATATGATGTGTCGCTGTCCATCTGCAACGGTGCAACCTGCTCGTCGGAGAGACCCATTCCCTCTTTCAGATATTCAACACGACCTTGGCGTTGAAGGAACATTGCAGATTGGCACAAAGACACCTTCACATGATAACTGCCGCCCTCAACCGCACGTTTGGCCAGTGCGAGCATCGTGCCATATGCGCCAAGATATCCGGTCATATAATCACAGACGAACACAGGTAAAAGAGTGGGTGGGTTTCCAGCTTCATGACTTATACCTGTCACTGATTGTGCCACCTGCTCCCATCCCCCGCGGTCACTAAAAGAACCGCCGGATCCATAGCAATTAATAGAAGTATAAATCAGCCCCGGGCGATGCGCTGCCAACTCCTGAGCTCCAAAACCACGGGCGTCTAAAACTCCTGGACGATATCCTTGAGAGAAAACATCCGCACCCTTAATCAGCTCTTTCAGCTGGGCCGCTTCTTCCGAAACGTTAAGGTCCAAAAAACAGCTCCGTTTGCCATGAGATAAATCTATGACAAATTTCTTCAGCTGCGGAATTCCCTTCGCCGCTATCATCAGAACATCTGCGCCATGCTCCCCCAAAGTTCGAGCCGCAACTGGTCCCGCAAGAATACGTGTCAAATCCAAAACACGGATACCGTTAAGAGCGGGCCCCTCTTCTGGGAAGGGTTCTGGATCACTTTCCCCAATTTTTTCGATTTCGACGACGGCCTGAGCCGCTAATGCTTGCCCATGCGGATGTTTTAACCATTCTTCTTCACTTCGAATGATACCGCCACATGTGTTCGCCTCTGCAATGGCTTCATCCAACTCTTCAGCATCCCACTTGGCCACAGCGGCGCCGATGCTTTCCATGGACATTTCACAATCCAGAATACCAAGCACCTTTTCCTTCAGATGTTTCATTCCAAAATGCGGTAGATACCAGCGCCCATCCTTAGTTTGATAGGCTTTAACGGTATCATAAGCCATTTGCGCCAAGGGCGAGTCTGGTCTGGCCTGATAGCTCCCATCAGGTTCACGAAATTGCAAATAGCTATGACTGTTTATCGCGGCGGCGGCATGACGAATATCAACCGATACATTCTGGCGGCGTCCAGTTTTCATTTCCCAAATATCTGAAACCGCGGCACCCGTTGCGGCAAGAACTCCTGCAGCCGTTTCAGCGACTTTAAAATTGGTGGAATAGATTGGATCTTTGCCGGATATTTCAACAGAACCATCATCAGTGCGATTGCGGATCTGCAGCAGTTCATTTAGAGCGGTATTCATTTTTCTGTTCTCCAGATTTTTTTACTTTTTGTCCAATATACAGCACACACATGCATTAGAAAAACAACATTATTCCGATATTCGAACTCAATAAGCTCTGTTTGTGTTCCACGCCAGAAAGCATCAATTTTATCCGATTGACTCTCTAGGACAATCATCCTAATAATTAAAATAGGACGATCATCCTAGGATATTTTCTATGAAGAACAAAACAACGCGTGACCACATAGTTGAAGCTGCTGACCAGCTCTTTTACAGGCAAGGCTTTGAACATACATCGTTCTCCGACATCGCGGAAACAGTGCACATTTCGCGCGGTAATTTTTACTACCACTTCAAAACAAAGGACGAAATTTTGGATGCGGTAATTACCCTTCGAATAGCCAATAAAAAGGCGATGCTGGATCAATGGAAACTGGATGGACGTCAGCCGTTAGATCGTATTCGAAGCTTCATCCATATTCTGATTGCGAACCGTACCGATATTAAACGCTATGGCTGTCCATTGGGGACGCTTAGCA
Source organism: Alphaproteobacteria bacterium 46_93_T64 (assembly GCA_002163135.1). Lineage (GTDB taxonomy): Bacteria > Pseudomonadota > Alphaproteobacteria > Sneathiellales > Sneathiellaceae > Sneathiella. The sequence goes on along the minus strand of MAAN01000022.1, from coordinate 153,945 downwards.
CTGAACTTTCCAAACTAAACCATGCGTCACAAGCCGATGCGACCAAATTGTTTACGCTTTTCCGCACTTGGTTGCGTCAGCAGTTCATACTGCTCGGCCTCGAGAAAGACGCAGATACTTTCGCCATGCATCTTCTTGCCCGCAGTCAAGGGGTTGCAACATTGGCAAGCGCTTTCGACGACGAAGAATTCATCAACCAAGAAGTGGATCAAATGTATCACTGGCTGAATTCAAGCATCGAAACAGCAGCAAGCGAAAGTTCAATTCACAATTAAAATAGCAAGAAAGCAGACTTACATGTTTATCGTACAGCTTAAATTTTCAGACAACAAAGACCAAGCTAATCAATTCATGGATGGGCACAATGCATGGATCAAACGCGGCTTTGATGACGGCATTTTTTTGATGGTGGGTGGCCTTCAACCGAAATTGGGCGGTGCCGTTTTTGCCCATGACACCTCACGGGAAGATCTGGAAATCAGAGTGAGTGAAGACCCGTTCGTTATAGAAAATGTAGTGAGCCCTGAAATCCTTGAAATCACACCGGCTAAAACTGACGAGCGGTTAAAGTTTCTTCTCGGATAAAGCACCCCTACGAAACATGGATAAGAACATATGAGTACAACCATATTAGGCCCAGATGGGAACCCGCGATGCCGCTGGAGCTGTAGCGCACCAGAGTTTCTTGACTATCACGATACTGAGTGGGGTTTCCCCGTTGCGAGCGATCAAAGATTGTTTGAAAAAATATGTTTGGAAAGTTTTCAATCTGGGTTGAGTTGGCGAACTATCCTCGCCAAACGTGAAAATTTTAGAGCTGCTTTTTGCGGTTTTGATTTCGACAAAGTTGCACGTTTCACACAAGACGATGTAGGTCGCCTTCTTAAAGATGCGGGTATCGTACGACATCGCGGCAAGATAGAGGCCGTCATCAATAACGCAAGCCGTGCTCAGGAAATTGTCAAACGAGATGGATCCTTGGCTGCCTATCTCTGGCGATTTGAACCAGATCCAGCGCAACTTTCAGAACCACAAACGGCTTCAACGTCTGTTGCCTCAATCGCCCTTTCAAAGGATTTAAAAAAGCAAGGCTGGAAGTTCGTCGGACCAACCACCGTCTACGCATTCATGCAAGCAATGGGGCTAATCAACGACCATGTTGAGGATTGTGCGTGCAGATCCAAAGTTGAGGCAGCACGCAAGGAATTTACGAGACCAAAGTGATACTGATTTTCTCCTTGTGAGTATTTCTATTCTTAAACCAACCGCCCGGCACTTTGTTTACCGGGCGGAGGTAAGAAGCGTATATTTGTATCGCTAATGATTAAGCAGGCAGCATTTCACTGGTTTGACGTTCGACAGCTTTCGGGTCCCCGCGTAATGCCGCGTGCATTTCAATGGACATTGGGTCGGGATATATATCCTCCTCCCCCGCGTCAACTCCGGTAAGGACAGCCTTCGCCACCTCATTTGGCGCTGTTTTATCCATGGGGAAACTGGCAGCCATTGATGTATCTACTGGCCCAGGATATACCCCGGCAACCAAAGTTCCCTGCGCGGCCAATTCAGCACGGACACCTTGCGTTAGCGAATGAACAGCGGCTTTGGAGGCACTGTAAGAACCCAACACCGGAAAATTCACATGTCCACCAATCGAAGATAGATTTATGATCGCACCGCCACCATTGCTCCCAAGAGTTGATGCAAATGCGCGGATCATATTCAGAGTGCCAAAGTAGTTGGTCTCCATCTCTTGGCGAGCAGCATTACTATCCTTTGCCGCGATTAATCCTTCAAACGTGGCAATTCCTGCATTATTAATCAAAAGCGAAACATCTGTATGGTTTTTAGCTGCGCGGTCGACTTGATCAAGATCTGTTACGTCAAGTTGGATTGCCACAACCCTGCCACTCCCTTGCTCCACAAGATTTTTCAGACTCTCCACATTCCGAGCTGTTGCGTAGATTTTTGCAGCACCCGCTGACAGTAATTCTTCAACAAATGCCTGTCCGATACCGCGATTTGCACCTGTAACCAGTGCTGTTTGCCCTTTGATTTTACTCATTGATAATTCTCCTAGAGGGTGCCCGCAGGCGATAAGGTTAATAATATACCGTTCGGTATTAAAATATAAAGGCTTGCCTTTTCCTGTCAAGCAAATAAAATACCGATTGGTACTTAATCATAGAACGGACTTATAAGATGGGACGAGGACGCCCCCGCAAGACAGATCCAGATATGGTGCTGGAAGAAGCTATGAAATTGTTCTGGAAACAAGGATTTTCGGGCACTTCGATGAGTGACCTCGTGGCAGCAACCGGTATGGTAAAACCCGGGCTGTATAGCAATTTTGGTGATAAGGAAGCACTCTATAAGCTGGCGCTTGAACGGTATATCCGTGATTTCGGGGCTGCTTGGCTTGAAGAACTCATCCACTCCCCAAAACCTGTCTCTGTCTGTTTTCGGCAATTTCTAGAGGCTGCGGCCTCTATGCTCGTTGACAAATCAAATCCGGAAGGTTGCTTCTTGGTCAATTGCTTGACCGAGGGGACGGTACAGCCTGCAGAAATTGTCTCTCTCAGTCAAACATTCGTTGCAAAACGGCGCACAGCATTCGCCCTGCGTTTTGAAAGGGCTGAGCAGCAAGGTGATTTACTTCCAGGTTCAGATACCGAAGCGCTGGCAGATTTCTTCTCGGGCCAGATTCTGTCTCTGGGTGTCCTTTGCCGTGCGGGAGCCAACATCACCGTTCTCCACCGCGTCATTGACGTGGCAATGATGGCCTTACCGCCAATCCCTACTGCTGCACAAGGTTAATTAAATTCAAAAATGGATGAAAATACCAAACGCGCCGAGATGAAAGATTACAGTGTGATTGTCCAATGCTCCCACGTATCCTCTTCCAGTCCGCCCAAACATCTGTAAAAGCGTTTTGCGAGAGTATTTGAAGGCATTACTCGCCATTCAAGTTTCCCTGCACCTGCGTCGCGGGCCTGAAGCTTCAGTTCGTTAAATAGAAATTTCCCTATTTTGTTAGATCGATGAGACTGACTCACATACAACTGCTGCAAAACGAATGTTGGCTGCAGGCTATAGGTGAACGGAATTGAGTAGTAAGATGCATATCCCACCAATTCCGCATTTAGCTTTGCGGCGAAGATGCCAAATTCCGGCTGTGCTTTAGTCAATCCCTTTGCGATCAGATAATCGATATCACATGATCAAGAAAAAGGCCGCCACAATGGGCCGTATTATCAATATACGATATATGTTTAGACTATCTTTTCTCGCCGACGTTGTAGGCCATACAAACCGAATAAACCAGTTCCGAGAAGCCATATTCCTGCGGGCAATGGTACAACTGAGACATCTGGTGGCGGCAGCGCATTAAACCCTGTCGAACTGTAGGCTGCACTAATATCTACGTCGACTATTGTTGATGCATAATTGTAGTCAATTATATCGCCAAAGCTACTAAAGGTATTAATGACCAATTCATTAGTCGTTGTATCGGCATCAGCCTCATAAAGAATATGCCAATCTCCATCATCGTAAGTAAATCCTGTTGAGGAATACCCAGCGCTAATATCGACATCAACTATGGTTGCTGAATAATTGTAATTGATTAAATCATCAAGGTCATCAAAGCTATTGATAACCAGTTCATTGGTCGTTGTATCAGCATCACTTTCATAAAGGATATGCCATTTACCATTTTCATAGGCTAGTCCAGTAGAAGAATAGCCCGCGCTGATATCTACATCAATAATTGTAGAAGTGTAGTTGTAATCAATAACATCTGCCCAAGTATCAAAGGAATTCAGAACCAGTTCGTTGGTTGTCGTATCGGCATCACTCTCATAAAGGATATGCCAATCATCACCATCATAGGTTAATCCCGTAGATGAGTATGCCGCGCTGATGTCTACATCAACTATGGTTGCTGAATAATTATAGTTAATTACATCACTGAAGCTGTCAAAGCTATTCAGAACCAATTCATTGGTGGTCGTATCGGTATCACTTTCATAGAGTATGTCATAGCTGGCTGCCTGAACTGTAAAACTCAGTGTGCAAAAGAATAAAACAGTAAAAAACAACTTAAAAATATTGGAAATTTTTTCTATAGAGATCATTGTACTTCCGCCCAAATACATCTGCATATTAGATATGTATAATAATTCACGGAAAATTGATAGCCATTTTTTTTCAACTCAATTTGCCGGCGAATATTGTCTCACTAAGTTTCCAATTGCCATGAGACTATAAATACGGTCGATCCCTTCGACCTCGACAGCCCAGTTGTTCACTGAACGCTGCAGATATAATTTTGCAGAATTTTTTGTTTCTCTATGAATGACTATGTCGATAGTTTCCAACCAACCCTTATGAGGATTTACAGCATGAATAGTGACTACCAAATTGTTTACTAGAATTTTTAGGTGATCACTTATTCCGCGCCAATCCCCCCCAACTTCCCTAATATTGAACAGTAATTTTTTGCCCTTTATTATCATCTTTACGTCTAAAGATTTGATATTAGTCTCAGGAAGTTTAGTCGTCGAATGAACGAAATTATAGGTTCCCGTCCATATGCCGTCAATTTGACCATAAGCATCATCTATTTCTGATTGGTTAAACCGTTTTTTAATGTCCATCGCATCGGCTAAAGGTGGACCATAGGAAATTAACAAAAAAACTAACAGTATTTTGCTCATTGCGCGCATGAATTATATTCCACCCTTGCCGTTACTTACTTCCCAAAGATAATCCATGTTACCAGTTGTTAATGGAAATACAAACTTGTCCCATGAGACTAGGCAATTCTTAAATCCACCTATACGTCTTGCTTTAAATTACCATTACGCAGCACTCTGATTACGGATATTATTCAGGAACAGATCAACCTGCTCGTTGAGTTTTTCTGCTTGCCCTGAAAGATCCTGTGCGGCATCCAGAACCTGATCAGCAGCACCTCCGGTATCTCCCGTGGCTTTGCGGACTTTGGTTATGTTGCTGGAAACATCATCACTTTCCTGAGCAACCCGTTGTGCATTTTTACTGATTTCATTGGTAGCTGAACGCTGTTCTTCCATAGCATCTGCAATGGAGGTGCCGATTTCGTTGATTTCGGCTATCGTATTTCCAATCTCAACAATGGCATCACTCGTGACACTGGATGCATTTTGAAGCCCTGCAACCTGTGCAGAGATATCTTCTGTGGCTTTGGCAGTCTGGCCTGCAAGTGATTTAACCTCGGAAGCCACTACAGCAAATCCCTTTCCGGCTTCTCCAGCCCGCGCAGATTCAATTGTCGCGTTCAACGCGAGCAGATTTGTCTGACCTGCAATGTCATTGATCAGGGAGACGATTTCTCCAATGCGTTCAGCGGCCTTGGACAACTCCTTCATACGTTCATCGGTTTTTGCGGCTTCATCAACAGCTCGTGTTGCGATATTCGCAGATCGTGTAATCAGGTTACTGATCTCAGAGATCGACCCCGTCAACTCTTCGGCTGAAGCCGCCACTGTTTGCACATTGCCGGATGATCTATCGGAAGCCTGAGCAACCAAATCAGATTGTTCCTGCGCCGTAGTCGCCGTTTTTTGCATAAAGACTGCCGTCTCCTGCATCTGTGAGGACGAATTGGTCACGTTTTCTACGACAGACTTAATACCATTTTCAAAGCCCATCGCAAGTTCGAGCATTTCAGCATTTTTGGCTGACTCTGCCGCCTCTTGCTGTCTCTCTTCTTCTTCTTTGCGCTCAATGGCCCGCACTTGTTTCTCTTTATCTCGGCGCTCTTTGGCTGCGCCTTCTTCTGTACGGCGGTTCTCGTCTTCTTCCTGCATACGGTCAATTTCAAGCGCATTGGTTTTAAAGATTTGAACGGCGCTGGCCATTGCTCCCATTTCGTCCTTGCGATCAAGTAAAGGGACCTCAACACTTTTATCACCATCAGCCAGGCTGCTCATAACAGTCGTTAGGCGGTTAATCGGCCGGACAAATAGTATTCCAGAAAGAGTTCCAGATACAAGTGCCAGACCCAGAACAATTGCAGCAGCCAATAACATCCAGAACGAAACCGTATCCAATGATGCGTGAAGTTGTTCTTGAGGGATGCGAACAGTCGTTGACCAACCAAGCCCGGAATAACCGAAAGCCCCCTTGCTCACCGCATATCCGACAATATATGTTCCGTTTTCAGTTTCATCCGTCAAATAACCGTCATTTCCTTCTGCAAGGGAAACGACCGCGACATCCTCGCTAATGACGTCATTGTTCGCAGCCATGTTTTCTAGATTACGCGTGAAAAGACCATCTTCTGAAAGGTTGGCTATATTGAAGTCGATAATAAGCTGTTTTTCAGCATTTAGGAGCTGATATCCAGCACCATCGAAATTAGCAAGATTACCAAAGGCATCCCGTGTGACGTTTTCAAGATAATCTACACTGACCACGTTCACCCAGATCCCCATAACACCACCGAAAGCATTTATAACAGGGGCTGCAAATATCATGCTGTATCCGTCATTTTCCGGATAAACGGAAGACAGGAAAGATCGCTTTTCAGGAGCAGAAACTACGGTTCCGGTAAATCCATCACCGGTGTCTGCGAACTTCTTGGCTATCGTATTTTTAAACCAGTCTGTGTCCTTGAAACTCGTACCTAAAAAGGTATCAAGTGTGGTGAGAGGATTTCCCTGATTGTCTACCGTATTTACGATAAGGGGCTTTCCCTCCTTATTCAGGAACATAGTCAGCTTATAAGCGGCATTTTGAGTGACCTGCTTATTTATTGCTGCAACAACAGGATTGGAAGGTTTCAGGTTTTTCATATTAGCGGGATAAAGAAGGTTCGGATCACTCGCGAAACTTTGTGCATCATTATAGAATTTTACAAGATTGCTATCCACTGCCGAGTTGAGTTGTTGGGCGGCAGTCTGCAGAGGAGAGTTTAATGCTTCCTTCAATGCACCACCGGTTGCGAGAAAAATACTATAAATGGCAATTGCCGGAATAAAACTTGATACGACAAGCAACATAATCAACTTGTTACGAACACTAATACCCATCTTATCTCTCCACACTCTTTTACAGGCCCGCTTCAAATCATTATTTGTCTAGCCTGTAGAGAAATCACTACAATTGTCCGATAATTTGACTGAAAGAAGTTAATTATTGTTGAATGAGTTTTTTCTGGAGTATTCTCTACTAACCATTTGAGGTATTACTTTTAGGTCAGTGGCTTAAGCGCAATGGCATATGGCTCGATCTGAGGAATAAGATTATTTGACAGAAGTCGATAATACGGCAGGTTCCTACTCGCCGCCGAACATAAAACGTAGAAACCCAAGAATACCCTGTTCTTCCCTTGAAATTTACTCTCGGGCAAAAATAGGTAACCCTAGTTGACACGCTCCCACAATGTTCCCGCAAATTGAACATCATTAGCCTGTAAACACGTTATCAAGAGGTTCTGATTGGCTGAATGGTGTCTGGTAATGATGGCCCAAAGCGAATGTGCATTATTACCGTTAAGCAGGTGATTTCAGGTGACTGCCTAAAATAACGGAAGGCATCTTTCATCGGGTGAGCAAAAATCCGATGTCTCTAGCGCCCAAACTCATTTCCTCTGACAATGCCCTCCAACGCAATGGACAACGGTTGGCCTCTTGTAACGGAAAATTCATGAAACATATTAAACTTCAATGCTATTTCGCAAAGCATGTGTTGATGCAACATCCATCTGCCGACCCGTCCGGAGAAAATCCTTCTATCAGAGGTGGGATTTGACTGCAATTGGCTTTGATTTAGAGTTTATCTGAGAATTGCCGGATTTAGCACCATCTATCAGCGCGACTGACTGAACGTCTAAGGAGTTGTGATGAAAACAGAAATAATTTTTATGTCTCTTGTAATCGGTTTACTTGGAAATTTTATTTCTACAAGCGAGGCTAATGAACCCATCCGTCTTCTCTACAACGAACGTCCACCATATTTCCTTACCGCTTCTCCAGGCGTTGTCACAGGATTAACGGGAACACCGGCAAGTTTTGCGTTTCAACAATTGGGAATCCCGCACATTTGGGAAAAAATTCCGTCTATCCGGCAAATGAATATTCTCCAGAAGAATAAGGGCAAAGTCTGCCTTGTCGGATGGTTTAAAAATTCAGCGAGAGAGAAATTCTCTAAATATACCAAGCCTATTTATCGCGACAAACCGGCAATTGGTTTGGCCTTATTCAGCAATATCAACATTGAAAGTGATCTAAGTCTTAAGGACGTTCTTCAGAACAAGAAAATAAGTCTATTGGTAAAAAAGGGCTATTCTTACGGAAAATATATTGATGATCTTATTCGCGAGACAAACCCAAGTCGGGTGGCTGTATCCGTTGAAAACCTGAATATGGTACATATGCTAAAAGTGGAAAGAGCAGATTACATCTTCATGGCAGAAGAAGAGGCTAATGGCTTGATCAGGAAGGCAAACTTTTCCGTAGACGAATTTAAATTCATCCGATTTTCAGATATGCCTGCTGGAAACAAACGCTATATCCTCTGCAGCTTAAGCGTGGAGGATAGTGTTATAGAGAAATTAAACACCTGGATAGAAAAAAATGTGGTCATTCAGTGACCCATCAAGGCCGGGTTCCCGCCCAGCACCTAATAAGCAGTTTACTCACAAATTCTGGTAGCCAAATCAGGTGATTGTCACAAAATAAAACAGCCTCAATTTTGTACCGAAACCCGAACAAACTTAAGAAAACGAAAAGTCTCTACGGCAAGTCAGAAACTTGAAGTAGAAGGGTATTAGCAAAGTTTGGATTTCACTATCCGATTGATCCAGAACATTTTTCTCCACCAACGCTTTTACGCTCCGTCGCCATCCTAGAAGAAGCTTGACGCACCTCACATGAGACAATCGTTTTATCTTGAAAGCCCAAAACCTACATGATGGAACCAGAGGTTTTGTTAGTAATAGCTACCTTAAAAAACCGGCTGGGAGCCCAATGAAGCCATAAATGAATTAGCGGCCCATCTTGTACCGCGTCTATGTCAAATTCTGTCGCCGCTGACAGAATCAGCGCGCGCGACGCAGCATGAGCGATATGCCCACCTATACATATATGCCGGTATAATCCGAAAGGGGCATATTGAGCAGCTGACAGCTCATCCTGTTCGAACCGATCGACATCAAAGGCATGCGGGCAGACAAATGACTCTGGGAGCCGATGGGCTTCACGTACACAGATCCTGACATTCCAGCCTTTTTTTATTCTAAAATTGTTAAATTCAATCGTCTTTGTAACGCGTCTCAGCAGCCATTCACTTTGCGAGAGCCGAAGTACCTCTTTCACAAAATTATCAGATCTGATGTCTGCAGCGTCGTCACTCAGGACTGAAATTTTTGCCAGTTCAGTACGGCCACTACTCTCTGTTATAAACTTGCAGGTCCAAGTTAGCAAACCTGTCGTGTCAATTCGGCCAGACCAAAAATCATTCAATAGGTTGCATAAAACATTGTCGTCAAAAATTGCATTCCTGTCCTGTTCACCGATCAGATCGAGTACGGATTTTTCTCTATTCGTATCGCCTAGCATCGAAGAAGATTTCGATGTGTGGTAATCCCGCAGGAAATCCAGTGTTTTTTGCAGTTTGGGCCTGAATTTTGATTTACGGGTACGACGGGTCACATGGGTCAGGTTCATCTCATAAACATGCCCCATGAGCTCTGTAAATTGCGGGCTGCCCCGATGAATTCCAAATAGAATTTGGGCGAGAATTTCAAACATCATTTGATCAAAAAACGGGCGAGGATCTACGCCGGTTAAGCGAGACGTCTTTTTACTCGACTGCATTTTTGACAATGCAGTTTGCGTACATTCTCGGCAAATTCTGTCTAGATATTTTGGGTTAATATTGGAATAGGCGCGATGATGTAGTTTTCGGTATTTCTTGTGATCTACATCGGACATATCGCGTAAGCCACCAGCCTCAAACTGTAAACTAAACGGGGCCACGGGTTCATTTAGCAGGGATAAGTCATGCTGTTTCAGGAATTCACGGCCCAGTTTTAAATCCACAATACAAACCAGCGGGCGAAAGCTCAGATACCGCAGATCAGGCGGGGATCCAATTTTAAAAATGGGCCCCAATTTTTCCCGTTTCTGAAGGTAGTAATTTTCATCAAGAGCGGGCTGAATGGGCAGAAAAGTCAGTTTACCGGGTGGCATCCCTGACCACAGACCATAATCCGTTCGTGCGCGGATCAGGTAAAATCCAGCGACAACAAATCCCGTTACCAGCAGCGCAATCTTGAGGTCCGGGAAAAAATACAGTGTTAGATAAACCGCTGCCCAATAGATACCAAGGCCAACAAATAACTTGCCTACCCGACCCCGTAAAAATCCGGACGAAAAGATAGTCCGATGAACAGCAACAGGTGACTGACAGAGACGATAGGCTTCAAACAATCCTAAACGCCAAATGGGCCAAGGAAGTAAGGCTAGAAAAACAAATGTAAGAAATACCGCCATATTATCAGACATTCCATGCTCTTTCGATCGCTTCTACTATCACAACTGATACCTAATTCAGCATATTACCCATGTTGTTTTGCCATGTTATTCTCAAAATAGCATGCCAGATTTTCAATATTTTCCTGAGACAAACAGCTCAAGTGATTTCCAGGCAAATCTATAAATTCCATCGGTTCCTTTACCGCCGCTTGCCAACCGAAATCCTCGGCACAGGCACTCATCGTTTTTGTGTCATGTGCCCGTATAAGGATTACAGGGCTGTCATACAGATCCCTTCCAGGAGAATAGGCTCCCATAACTTGTTGATATTTTGCCGTGACTTGTCTTGCCAGAATTCTGCCAGGAGAGAGAGCAGATGAGGCACTGGAAAATAAGGACGCAAGAGGCGTAGATCTGTAGATTTTTCCGGAGATCCTTTGCACGCTCCGTGCCAAATGACGCCACTCCCTGTTTCGAACATGTTGCCACAGTATCAAAAGCTTCAAATAGGGATAGGAATAGGAATAGGAAGAGCCGGCAACAAGGACATCAACAAGAAACAATCTTTCAACAGTCTCGCCTTCATTTCTGAGCCGTTTTGCGACTTCAAAAGCAACCACGCCACCAAAAGAGTGGCCAAGCAATTGATAAGGTCCTGTTGGTTGAAGGTCGCGAACTATTTGATAATATGCGTCGATAAGTTCAGGCAGATTAACGTGCCAATCCAGTCCAGCACCCAATTTCGAAATAAGCAGTTGGTGCTCTTTTGCCAACAGACCGTAAATCGGTATACCTGGCGGAGTGATATTGGCTATTTCCTGATAGTAGGTCAGACCGTGAATACAGATCAAAGCGGGCTTTTCCGATCCGCGTCTAATCGAAACGATGAGGTCGCCCAAAGGCATCTTCTCAGTTACACAATTCCTGTATATCGCCTCAAAGGTCTTGAATTCGAAAATCGCTGGCAAATTCAAATGAAGGCCGGTTGTTTTTTCGATTTCCGAAACCAATAACAACGCCCTGATGGAATTTCCGCCAAGATCAAAAAAACTGTCAGAGTCAGAAAAACTGTCAATTTTCAGGCATTTCTTCCAACATCTTGAAAGAGCAATTTTCAAGTCATTGTTGTCTTCAAAATCACCCGTAAAACCGCTGTATTCTTCAACCTCCGCTTCCGAGGGCCTAATATGGACGAATGAAGCGGCGCTTTGCGCCTCAGGAATAGCCTCACAGGTCACTATCTTTTCCAGAAAGGATTGGAAAAATTCACTAATATCCTCAATCAGCGACACGCCGAACCGGGCCGGTGAATACTCGATCACTCCCTTTAGTCCAGCAGAAGTCTGATCGAACTGCAGGGCAATATCGGTTTTGCATTCAGGAGCGTTATGATAGGCAATATGAATGTCACACTCAGCGATGCTCTCCCCATGTACCCGTGCTTGGCGCAAGGAAAACAGCGTCTGAAAAAAGGGTCGACCTGTGTCGTCCCGTTCAGGGGCAAGATGTATGACCAGCAATTCCAACGGAACATCTTTATGAGCAAGTGCCTGTAACACGCTCTCATGCACCTGTTCGAGAATATCAGAAAAATCCATACCCTTGTTCGCCTGTATTCTCATGACAACGGTATTTAGCAGGTATCCCACTTGCATATGGAGTTTCTTGTCATCCCGTATGGAAACAGGGATGCCAATGGACACCTCGTTCTGCTGGCCAAACCGCGCCAGCGAAATGGCATACACCGATAGTAAGAGGGCAAACAACGTTGTTTTTTTTGAAGACACATAATTTTCCAAAGCCGTGGACATTTGTTCCGGAATGGTAAAATCAAGTCGACCATAGCCAGAAAGAGTCTCTTCACGCCGTTGCTCTGAAGTCGGAAGAGCTAGGACAGGAGAGAGGCCCGATAATTGTCGGCGCCAATATCCGAGTTGTTTTTCAAACTCAGGTCCATCAACCAACGCCTGTTGCCAGGAACAAAAATCGCTATACAGCTCAATCGTCTCTGTTGATCCAACCGCTGACACGGGGGATAGTGCCCGTACATATCCGGCCTCAAACTCTTGCATAAGTATGCCGATAGACCATTCGTCAACCAGGATATGATGCAAGTTGAGCAGCAGCACGTGATGCTGTTCGGCGCATTGAATGAGCCGAAACCGATACGGCCGCGTCTCACCAGTAAAGGAAAAGACATGTGCCGCCTCCTCCATGATTAGCTGTGATGTCAACTCATTGAATGATGGTGCCTGTATCTCCTGTAATGATGTCGTAATAACGGAAACATCATCGATCTTGTCCGTCCGGGCCAGGATCTGCTCATTTTCCTGAGAATAGGATGTTCTGAATATTTCATGTTTTCTGACGATTTGGCGAAGGCTCGTCTTCATCGCCGACAATTGAAAACGACCGGAAAACTCAATTGATATCACAATGTTATAGGCGATATGACGAGAACTATTATGATGTTCAAACCAGATTTGTCGTTCACCAAAGGAGAGCTGTCGCGTTTTAATCGCCGCTTGATTGATGACAGGCGACAACGGAGACTGTCGCTCAATTCGAAGCAGCGCAGCGCAGAATTCGGCCAGTGTCGGATGGGCGAATATCAGTGACAAGGGCAAACGAGTGTGCAGAGATTCGCCAACCTCTGCAATCATCTGGATCGCCTGCAACGAATTGCCACCCAACTGGAAGAAATTATCATTGTCATCGATATCTGTGGCACGAAGGATTTTCTTCCAGAGATTGGCAACTCTTTCGTTGGTCTCCTCGGTCACGGAACGTCGCGCCGTCTGCTCCTGCAAATCAGTGTCGCCGAGCAGAGCCGACAAAGTCGCCCGATCGAGTTTTCCATTATTCGTCAGCGGCAGTGTATCGATATATAGGATTTTTGATGGAATGGCATAGACGGGCAGATATTTTTCAAGGACGGTTCGAACTCTCTTTAAATCGATCGTCGGTTTTGTCCCTCCCGTGGCCAAGATAGCACCGAGAGCGAGATCACCCGTTCGCGCGGTAAATGTGACAACAGCCCAGTTGATAAAGGCAGTCTTTTCCGTCAAAATCGCTTCAATCTCGCCAGGTTCAATGCGATGCCCACGTATTTTGATCTGATCATCGATCCGCCCCAAGAATTCGATGGATCCATTTTTGTGCCTGCGCGCTAAATCACCTGTGCGATATAGCCGCTCGGTCCTGCCGCCGCCATCATCAGAATATTCGATGAATTTTTTAGCTGTGAGAGCAGGATCGTTTATATACCCACGGGCCAATCCGGGACCACCGACACACAACTCGCCGGTGGTTTCCACAGGCACTTCATTGTGATCGACATCCAGTATTCGAATATAGGACTCGTTTATCGGTTTTCCGATGAGCACGGACGAAAAACTCTCGAGTCCGGCAGATGTAATCGCGTGACTGCATGCAAAAGTCGTTGTTTCCGTGGGTCCGTAGCCATTGATCAGTGCTGTCTCAGGCAACAAATCCAGAGCCATTTGCACATGTTTGACCGATAATTCCTCACCGCCTGTCAGCAATTGTGTAACATTTTTAAGCGCGCTCGGTATTTGCTCTATCGCCATGTTGAACAGCGAAGAGGTTAACCACAGAACACTAATCTTCTCGGACTGCAAAACACCCGCAAGCTCGGTGAGTGAAATTGTGTTCCCGGGATAGACAACACAGGTACCACCATTAAGCAAGGGCGCCCAAATCTCAAAAGTGGAAGCATCAAAGCCAGTAGGCGCTAATTGCAAATGCCTTTCTGCCGGTCCGAGCCTTACATAGGTTGCTGATTGGACAAGATGTAGGATGCTCCTATGCCTGATTTCAACGCCCTTTGGATCGGATGTTGTACCGGATGTGTACATGACATAGGCAATATCATCAGGCCCAACAGGTATGTTCAAATTTCCGGTTAGTCTAGTCTTATCCAGCGCCTCTTCGAAATCAACAAAGTGGGAGACCGTCAAATGGGTATTCAGAAGGGATCCTGAACCACATACCACGATATCAATGCTGGTTTCTTCAGCACAATATCTCAAACGAGTCGTAGGAAACAGCGGATCCAGTGGAATATAGGCGCCACCGGTTTTCAAGATCGCCAGTACTCCAACAACAAACCAACGTCCACAATTGGCATCAATTCCGATATTCTGGCCAGACGTTGCGCCCACGTCCACCAGCCGGAGCGCCAGTTGATTGGCTAGGTTATTGAGCTCATCATAGGACCAGACCTCACCGTCCAGACTCAATACCGGTGCGTCTTTATCTAACCGGACCCATTCTTCGAATTCTGAAACGACTGACTTCTCTTTAATCACAGGATTCAAATCGTTTCGCATTTTTTTCGGATCCCTTCTCTGGCCTATCTAATGCTTCTGTTCATCAAGCCCTGCACACCTAACTGAATATCCACTAGCGCCCCGTACTCCAATCCGTCAAAATATTGCAAGTGCAGTAAAGACTGGTCGGAGGCAACAGCTGCAGAGAGCCCTGCGCCAAGATCCAGCTGCCTAAAATACCTGTGTTTTTTGGCGTTCTGCGGTCCAATTTCGACCTCGTTTGTTACATGTGCCAGTCCCCCTGGCGGCACAGCCACGGATGTTCCAGGAGTTGAAAATCCGCAACCCACCGACTTCAGGACGGCTTCCTTGATCGTCCATAATCGATAGAATTCGCTCAGTCTTTCAGTCCGATGAAGATGATGCAGATGGCGCTGTTCACGGTCAGTGGCAAAAATCTGTAAAAGCTGTTCACAATCTTTCAAGGGTAGGATTTTTTCAACGTCAATGCCGACGACGGTGTTGGTTGAGAAAACCAACACACAAATTCCGTCGCTGGTCGACATGTTAAACTGTATCCGTTGGCGACTTTCCTCGGTGCAGACACCTGGTTTTCCCTGCGGTCCATAGGTGAACGAAATGTCCTCCGGCCGACATTCTAGATATCCCGACAAAAGTGACCGTAAAATGCTTCTACGAAAACGGTAAGAAAGTTCATCTTTTCGAAAACGAAAATTTTCAGCTCTCTCGGCCTCATCCGCCGACAGTATGCTGGAGAAACCACTAGCAACATATTGCCTGAGGTCAAAATGCCAGATATGAGCCGTGTCCGGCGAGAGCGTCTTGAACACGTCTTTCTCAGTCTGCGTTTTAGCCTGTGATTCCATACATTTCTTTTTCGCCAACAAACAATCACAGTGAAGGGCTGAACGGTGACAATCAACCATAAACCGACAATACTCAGGCAACGTCCTAGCAATTGTCTTGTTTTTAAGCATATATCAGACAAAACCCTCATAACAAGATGCGATTTATCTAATTATATAATTATCATGAAGTAATCTTGTATTTCGTTTCCAAAAAAGGAAATACAGATTTCAGACAGATGTATTTTTCGCGAAATAACGCTCCAAATTGTTGATGTTCGGTTGCACAACGCATGTCAAATGCGTCCCTGGCAGGTCGATAAACTCTACTGGTGGGCCAATCAACGGCTGCCAGCCATAATCATCTCTATTTGCGCTGAGAGTGCGTGTTTTATGTGCCCGTATAAGGATCACAGGGCTGTCATACACGCCCTTCGCCGGAATATAGCCATGCATGACCTGCCGATATTTCCCCGTAACTCTTTCCGCCAGAGCGGGACTTGAGGGGCTCAGTTTCGAAGGGCTCACACGGTATTGCCAATGGCGGCCGAAGCGCATGAATTTGCTCCCTACCCGTCTCATGATCCGTC
This sequence comes from Alphaproteobacteria bacterium 46_93_T64, assembly GCA_002163135.1. Classification (GTDB taxonomy): domain Bacteria; phylum Pseudomonadota; class Alphaproteobacteria; order Sneathiellales; family Sneathiellaceae; genus Sneathiella. The sequence goes on along the minus strand of MAAN01000022.1, from coordinate 137,674 downwards.
CCAGATCACCCCAATTCCCTTGCCGGATCAAGCGAAATAATTTCACGATTTTTTGAACCATATAAGGATAAAACGGATCTTTCAGCAGCGCATCAATGAGAAACAGTTTGTCAACAGCTTCCCCTTCATTTCTGAGCCGCTTTGCGATTTCAAAAGCAATCACCCCGCCGAAGGAATGGCCTATCAATTGATAGGGGCCTTTTGGCTGCAGATTACGGATCATGGTGTAATAGGTTTCAATGAGACGATCCAGATCGACCTCTTGGTCCTGACCCTCACCAACGGTTGAAACAAGCGCCTGATGCTCTTTCGCTAGCAACCCGTAAACCGGCGTATCAGGGGACGATATTGTGGAAATTTCCCGGTAGTAAGTAATGCCATGAACGCAGATCAATGCTGTCTTTTGTGATCCCTCCTGAAAGGTAACTATCAGATCTCTTAGCGGAATTTCTGGTGCACTGATAATAGTACTCAACGCGCCAAAATTTTCCAGCTGTAGAACCGTTTCAGGATCCAGTGTTTGGCCTGTTGCCTGCTCAATATCCATCGCCAGAGATTTAGCAAGGGCCGGCGTGCCACCCAGATCGAGAAAGCTGGCGGAGAACAAAAGACCATCAACATTCAGGCATCTTTTCCAGCAAGTGGCAAGGGCAATCTCAAGGTCACTGCACCCTTCAAATTCTTTCGCTTTGTCTGTAGTTCCGTCGTCTGGCATCGCACCATCGTCTGATTTTTTCAAGCCGTCCTTCTCCTCGTTCCATCCTTCTGGCAATGGCCTCCCGATGAGACCACCAAGATCACGTGCGGATTTATTCGGTTTATCTTATGTTTCAAAATATCGGAAAGTCGAGATGAATGTTATTTTTTGTTGCAACGCACCGTAATCGCACAAAAGAATTCCTAATAACGCACCAAGAGTTCTCTTTCCCATCGATGACATCCTGTTTAACATAAGAAGAAACCAGCACGTAATGTGATAAAGGGCTGCGTTTGATGGAACTGAAACTTAATCAAGGTATACAAGTATGAGCACTGTTGAAATAGCGATACGTTTTTCCGGTGTCACGGCCCTCGCCTTTATTGCTGTTTTATGGTTACGAGATGTACATGGAAAACAACTTGGAATATTGGTCGCTCTTTTTTGCTTTAGCATTGCCTCATATCTACTATGCCCGCCAATGGTTCGTGAATGGCAATTAGGTATTATTGAAGTTCCCTTTTTTATTGGCTGCTATAGTGCTGCAGTATTTTTCTTTCTGATGTCTCGGGCAATTTTTGATGACCAGTTTCAACTGCGCCCCTGGAACGCTGTCTTGCTTGTCATTATGATTGCTTTGGGGTTTTGGCACCGATATGCCGAAAGTATGAATTCTGACACAAATGTGGCTTTTAACTCAGAGACAGTATCACTCGCATTACATCAAATTCTCTCACTAGGGATTACGGTATCAGCTCTCGTGCTCGCGAGAAAAGGAAAGGCTAGTGATTTAGTTGAATCAAGACGGAAGTTTCGCGATGTGTTTGTTGGTGTTTGCGGTGGTTATATCCTCATCGTACTCGTCGTCGAAATTGTCTTAAGAGATCAAACCGCACCACAAACTTTAGAGCTTATCAATATAGCGGCTATTTTCCTCCTTTCATTCGTTTTTGCTATCATGATGACACAGCTAAAATCAGGATTAGAGCCCGTATTTGCATTTAAGAAATCTTCAGCAATCTCATCTCCAACAGACCCAGAGATGGAGAAACAGAAAAGAAATTTGAAGCAACTTATTGAAGCCCGCTTCATATATCGTCAAGAAGGCTTGTCCATCGGACAGCTGGCAGCAGAATTGGATACACAGGAATATCTTCTACGTAGACTTATCAACGGTGAATTGGGGTATCGCAATTTCAACGAATTCCTAAATTTTCATAGAATTACAGAAATTCAAACGAAGCTATCCAATCCAGAGCTTGTGAAAATGCCTATCTTAACTTTGGCCATGGATTGCGGATATTCGTCACTTGGCCCCTTCAACCGCGCATTTAAAGAACAAACTGGTGTAACGCCAAAAGAATACCGTGCACAAAAATTGGCGTTATAAAGAACAACAACTAACCAAAATCACTACAAAACATAGCTGATTTCGAAATCGACTATAGTTTATCCGGGATCGATAAGACCGCAATCAAGGATCAAGCTAACTCTCTATTTGTCGCCGCGGGAATTACTTTCCGCCCGATTGAAATAATTAGGGAGTATTGACATGGCCAAAAATCGTGATTTTCAGCGATACAAATTTATTCGCATATATAGCGTTCTCTCCATTCTGACCGGAGGAGTTCATTATGCGTAAACCCGAGTTTATTGCGCGTCAGGGACGACGACCTTCAGGTCTCTTGGGCTATCTTGTCGCCTTCATTATGGCAAGTGAAACGGAACCAGAAAACGTTCAAACTCTCAATTTGTTGGAAATGAAACCCAACGACAAGATACTAGAAGTGGGATGTGGGCATGGAGAAACACTACGGAGTGCTGCTAAGCGGTGCGTAAATCTATCAGTCACTGGCATTGATTTCTCCGATGTTATGCTCAACGTTGCTCGTCGCCGTAATAGAAAGCTTATAACCTCAGGCCACGTGAAAATTGACAAAGGAGACAGTGCCAATCTTCCCTATTTGAATGACGGTTTTAATAAAATCTATTCAGTTCATACTATCTATTTTTGGCAAAATCCGGAAATACACCTGCAAGAAATTCTGCGTGTTCTAACCCCAGGCGGCCAGTTTGTCCTTGGCTTCAGATCAGGCGATGATGCTGCCTTTGCTGAAAAATTCCCTGCATCAATTTACAACTTGCGAACAGCAGCAAAGATTGATGCACTGCTTAGACAATGTGGGTTCCGTCAAGTAAGGCTTCAAAAGCAGAATATTTCAGGACACATAATGTACTGGATAACTGCCAGCAAAACCCTGACAGGGGGAGAAGCACATGTTTGATTTCTCCACTTGGGTGGGTTTCGTCAGCCATGACATACTCAAATACCTAATTCCGGCGGGAGCCGTATTCTTTGTAACACGAGTAGTGCTTGCAAAGGCTCTAAGCAGCCGAAAAATTCAGATCACTCAAACTAACCGTCGTCAAATTTTTCGCGAAATTGGCTGGTCCTTACTATCAGCTACCATTTTCGCCAGTGTCAGCATGCTTGGTATAATGGGTCTTGCTACCCTTGGCATAAACAAAATCTACACAGACATATCTGATTATGGGTGGGCGTATCTCTTGTTAAGCCTATTAGTGATGATCGTGGCTCATGATGGATATTTTTATTGGACCCATCGCTTGATGCATATTCCGTCGGTGTTACGCGTCACCCATCTATTGCATCATAGATCACGTGTGACAACGCCATGGACAGCTTATAGTTTCGATCCAATTGAAGCTGTCATTCAAGTGGCCTTTGCCCCCTTATTTGCTCTTTTCATTCCAATTCATCCAGTAGCCTTGCTAATTTGGAGCCTTCATATGGTGATACGAAACGTCATGGGTCATTCGGGATACGAGTTATTCCCAGCCAGTATGCCTCGTAGCCGCTACTTCGGATGGATAACGAGTGTAACCCACCACGACCTGCATCATCAAAACGCTAGATGGAACTTCGGTCTCTACTTTACTTGGTGGGATCGGTTGATGGGCACTGAACATCCAGAATACTTGGAGCGTTTCGAAGCAACAACCAACGTAAAATAAAAGAGCTGAAGAAAAATATATTTCTATTTTAATGAATTCACCCGGCACAAAATCCGCTTCGGCGGATTTTGATGTTACCGACAATACGTTTTGTCAGCCCGCATAAGACAAGCTATTAGAATAAAATGACAAGGCTTGAATATAGTCTGTAGGAAAATGGCTGGGGTGGCAGGATTCGAACCAAATTTCGTATTTTCTTATATATATCAATAACTTAAAAACTGACTGCGAACCTTAAAAAACCGATTTTGGACCACTAAAGTGGACCACGTCAATGTATTTTTATGAGAACAAAAGATAATTGAATTAGGTTATCGTCAAACAGAATTTTTGGAGTCTATTTCCTTATTAGGTGTTTCCACTATTTGCAAAACTCCCGTGTCTTGGGCCTTTGCATTTAGATTGTATGTCTGTATCGTTTCGTATGCATCTTTAGGCTCTGAGAAGGCGACAGCTTTATCAGTCTCTTCGCTTTGACCAAACGTTTTGGATTCCAGCCAATAAGAAAAAACACTTCCAGAATTCGTCAATGCAATTGAATATTCAGTTGCACCCTCAGGAAAGCCCACATCATCAAATTTGCTCATTACTCTATCCATTCCTCAACATAAGACAGTTTGCATGCTGTCATCTCATTTTGGGTTCGGGTGAAAGGTTCCAGCCATCACACCTGAATTGATGGGCGTCACCTTTCTATTTTCGCTTGCGCTTCGGCATCGGTCTGCCTGCCGGCTTCTTTTTGAAACCCCGGGCCGGAATTTTTTTTCCGTTGCTCAAATTATAAGTTTTCTTCTTTCCTTGAGTAGCCATGATTGATCCTCTTTGTTTATGAGATGATCTATACATTCCGGCAGCGGCAGAACCGGTCGCACATTATTGTTTAACCGCCTAATCGTGATATTTAATTTCTTTACGTTTAACGAAAGTAACGCCGCTTTTTACCGCACAACCATCTGCTTCTTTGCCCGCCTCGTACGACCCTTTAGTTTTTCAAAGCCGAGGAAACTCATTCTTGCCGTTACTATTTTTCCGGCTAGATGATGTAATGTGTGGCTTTCACGATAACCTTCTATCTTTGCTTGGAACAGTGGATCAGCTGCAAATAGAGGGGGGCCGATCTTCAAATTGCAAACTGCGCATATGTTCTGTCACTTCATCGCATTCTACAATATCGTTCATCAGATCAATTAGTGCCTTACTCATGTATTTTTCTCGATTTAACATTGATAGATAGATAAAAAAAATAAGGTCATTGTGAATATTTTTGCCCTTGCTAATTCAAAATAGAGAAGCATCTCTTGAAAGCTATTAGTCTCACTCAGTTGCAACTATTCCATTGTCGATTTAAGGGCTAAATAGCTTCCACAAACGGATCAAACAAAGTTTTCGACTGTCCTTCCGTCGCAATGTCTCGTATCATTTCTGGAACAAAATATTCTGCCATTTTTATTAGCTCGCTACTGACTATTCCTGCGGAAGCATCATCTCTCTTAATTGTCGAGTAGACGAAAATTGAAGGATGTTCTTGTTGATCAACTCTCTCCGCAAATGGCCTTTCTCTGCAGATATATGCTTGGTTGTGTTTTTCGTTTATTTCACGTGTCAAATTTTCTAGAACACTAAAGACTTCTTCAAAATTACCGCGATAGGCTTTGCTACCTTCCACTTGAAATCTTGGGCTAATCCAAAATCCAATTTGTGCACCGATATTGCGAAAACCCCATTTTATTATCCCACGCCCCAATAGCGGATCCCCTGCTGGAATAATATATCTGTAGGTTGCGCCTCCAACAAAGGACACCTCTCTATTGACTGCTTCTAATGCATTCAATTCAGTCGCTACACCTTCAGCTAGATGCCCCGCGGCGACATTTTTTTCGTTCCAAGGATCCGTTCCTTTACGAACCTCAATGACTCTGAAACCGTCTTGTTCTAGATCAGAATTCGGGATTATCTCCTGTAAAATTGGCATAATCTTGTGAACTAAGCTTGGTATCTCTGTATCATCGGACCTCAATGCATCCCTAACTCGGAGCAATTGTTTCTTCGATTTCTCCAAGAATGTTTTGCAAACGTCTCTATCCAGCTGCGATATGGCTAATGCAACATTTTTTCTGTTTTTGGAGCGATTGGTGAGAGAGCGATTTTTAAGGCTTCGAATGTAATCATCGATCTGTACATTCTTATGGTTACTTTCACCGAATGCCTTCAGCCAATTATCTAACAAAAATTGGTAGGTAATGAATATGAAATCATTTGAAGAAAACGGATTCTTACTTAAGTCAGCAAGTTTTTTGTTTAGATAAGGATTGACGTAAACGCATAATATTGTCGCTTCAGGATATTTATTCTTAGCCCAGTCAAAATAATCAACAGTTTGATCTTCGCCTTCTGTGCTGTAGATTTTGTTTTCGAGAATCAGAACAAATTTCGTCTGGTTGATTTCTGCCGTAAGAAGAATATCAGGGCGTACAGAATTTCTAACATTACCATTCCAAGCGTCTTGAAACTCCCTCTTCACATCAACATTTGAAATGCTAGTGGCAGGTTCCTTTAAGCTACCCAAAAATTCATTTGATAATACCAATCGGCCTTCATTGAGTTTGGCTAGTTTTTCATGTGCGCCTTCGTTCTCCGGACTCAATTTTTTTAACGCCAATAAAAATTGAATGAGGGGTTGGTTCCCAAGATTATGATTTTCAGCCGGATCAAGTAACCACGCGAAAAAATCGCTATGAGTGTCTTCAATTCGATCGCACCCATAAACACTAAGTGAAGGTCGATATCCGAAATGATCAACAAATTCTCTAAAATCTGTGCCTTCAGCCCATTCATTCAAGTCAGTCATTGGTTACCTTTCCGAATATAATTGTTTAGAATTCTCATAAAGCCACCCATGCTCAATACACATCTAAAGTTAATCTCTTATTACTTGTGGTTCGCTAACGCGGCACTCAATAAATCTGAATAAGTCTCCCGCAGTGACGCAGGTTCAATAATTTCAATACGATCCCCCCAAGTAAACAGGTGCCAGCACATTTCAATCGTGCCTTTAGCCTCAAATTCAACGATAACGCTACCGTCCTCCAAAAGGACCAATGGCTTCTGCGTTGGGTGAAACTTGTAAGCGGCAGCATCTTCAGCCCCTTTCGGCGATGACCCGAATTGTGTTGTTGGATCGCCAAGTTTCTTCTTCGGCAGAATTTTCCATTTCACCCTAATTGCGGGTTCCTCTTGATACGTTCCGAAGGATTGGTCGGCATATTTTTTCAGATCAAAATCGCCATCCTTTGTGAAGGTAGTCTCTAGGACATTTAGATCCGATACCTTCGGCATTCTCCTGCGTTCAATTTTATCCGTCCCCTTAACTTTGCCAACAATGTAGTGATGTTCTCCGTTGATAATCCCATAAGGCTGGAACGTCTCTCTGGTGGTTGTGCCATGCCATGGGTCAGAGTAGACAAAGGAAATTTCTTTCCATGCACTTATAGCGCGGACCAAATTTGCCAAGGTTTCCGGCGGCGTGTCTTTCTTCGGGCCCGGACGTGTTGAAAACTCCAATAACTCTGCAGCGTATTCGATATTAGAATGCACCGTCTCACTTTTTGAACGCAGAATTTCTTCCTTCAAGCGCATCAAGTCTTTCACAAAACTGGTTTGGTTTTCTTTCTTCAACAACCGCAAGGCCGCATCAAGAGCAACAATAGTATTTTCTTCATTAACGACACGACCGAAGAAAAGGCTCTCACGCTTTAAAGAATTGAGTGAATCCGGGTCCAATCGCCATGCTTGTTGTGTTTTTCGACCATCTCCGTCATCTGTTTCTACGTCGGTAGGATAAATAGCGCCATTTTGATAATCGGATGCTGTATGACCAACACCCTGCCACGAAGCCAGCCGCTTTACAGCAGACATCATACGTTCGGCCGTTCGCCGCCCAACGTCAAATTCTTCAATTATTTTCGATAGTGTAATACCTTGCGGCCGCTCCAGCATTCGCATGAGTAGAAGTAAATCTACTGAGCCATCAAATCTATTTCCCAATGTATTTATTCCTCCTTTAGCAGTAATATCCCTAGAACGTAGTGTTCTGATATACCCTTGTAAAGGTCATGTGCGTCAATAACGGTCGTATATATTTTTTGTGAACCACAAGGAATTTTGACTGCTGCTGTGGCCTCGTGGAAAACTTGGTCGCATCCATACTCAATGCTTTCATCAAGCTCTCTGCGACCGTAATTGACACAAGGGAGTGTTACAAATTTTGCTAATGACGAGTGAGATTTCAAATAATGTGACCAATACTCATTATTGCCAACCGTCACCTTAAACAAAGTTACTAGCGAGAGGGGTAGATATGTTCACAAAAATAAGAGAGCCACATCTCACCAAATCCAAGTTTATCTCCGGACTACAATGCCATAAAAAGCTCTGGCTGGAATGTCACTCAAAGACTGACTATCAAGAACCTATCCCGGGTTCCGGATTTCACATTGGCTCAAAAATCGGAGAAGCCGCGCATAATTTGTTTCCAGACGGAATTCTTATTGAAGAAGCCGCTTTTGAACATGAGGCCGCGCTACGCTCTACTCAAAACGCAATTGATAACGCTGCAATTCCGGCGATTTTTGAAGCCGCGTTTGAATATAACAACATCAGAATTCGCGTCGATATATTGCAGAGACACGAAGATGGCTCTTGGAGCCTTATAGAAATCAAATCGGCCTCAACGGTCAAAGACCACCATGTTAATGACGCCGCCCTTCAATATTATGTATTGACCCAATGCGGTCTAAAAATACGCTCTGCCCAAGTTGGGCGAATAAACAAAGAATATACAAAGACAACCAACACAATCGATTGGGAAACCTATTTTGTGCTCGAAGATCAAACCGAGGCTGTGTTAGCTCGCCAAAATCTGGTTGCCACTGCACTCGCAGAACAAAGGTCTATGCTGGCTGGAAACGAAGCGCCGGAAGTCGCGCCCAATAAAAACAGATGTAGCAAGCCATACACATGCGAACAATGGGAGGATTGTACGGCAAGTAAACCTCTGGATTGGGTTCATAGATTGTATCGGATGAATTGGAAGGTTGCCAGTGCTCTCGAAATTTCTGGAGTCGTTTCTGCTGCGGATATACCTTTGGATTACGATCTCTCCGCTGATCAATCCCGCGAATATTACACCCATAAAACCGGCAAAGAATTTATATCGAAGGGGTTGCCAGATGCGTTAAGTGACTTTGGGCCCCCTGCACATTATCTAGATTTTGAATTTTCGCGACCTACACTTCCATATTTCCAAAATACGACCCCAACGGAACTGATAGCATTTCAGTGGTCCTGCCATTTTATCAGCAATAAAGAAGAGCTTTTAAAACTTACGGTTTCTGATTGCTTATCTTTAGGCAAAGGAACAAAGCCCAATAGCCATTTTGAATATCTGGCTGATGGTGATGTAGATCCGTCTCGCGAATGCGCTGAAAAGCTCTTGGATATTCTTGGAAAAGATCAGTATCCAATACTCGTCTATCATGCGACTGCTGAAAAATCAGCGATTAAAAGTCTCGCCAAGCGTGTCCCAGAGCGGAGTGCAGAATTACTTTCTCTTCTCCCCAGACTGCGCGACTTACTCCCCGTCGTGCGCTCACATACATGTCTACCTGAATTTTTCAAAAAACCACTCTCTCTGAGTGGTGGCACCTATAGTATTAAAACTATCGCCAACGCTTTCGATCCTGAATTTGATTATGCCAACCTTACAGGTATTGCCAAAGGTGATGCAGCTGCAGAGGCATTCTACAGATTGGTCAGCGGTGAATTTGCCGTAGACGAGAACCGACAAGATTTACGGGATACGCTACTGGCCTATTGTCAGTATGACACCATTGCCATGATCGTTATTCATAAGGGTTTGTGGAATAAGTCAGGATCGCCTTAAGGGAATGTTATCTGCAACTCTGGATAACCCAGATTATTCGAAACCCACAGGCATCACCAAAGGGTCATAGGCAATGTCAAGAAAACGAAACCACAGGGCAAGAGAAGTCGTTATTTCAATTGAGACAACGGGTGTAAGGCCAGACGTCGATAAAATTGTCTCCCTTTCAGCAATTGAATTACTTGATCGTGAAGTTACAGTGAGCAATTTTCATACACTCGTTGATCCACAAATTTTGATATCTGCTGTTGCAACAGCGGTTCACGGTATTGATAATATTCAGGTGAACGGGCATCCGGTGATTACTGATGTCCTCGACGAATTAATGGTGTTTATTGGTGAGGATCCGATTGTTTCACATTACGGTTGGTTTGATATTAGCTTTATCAACGCTGTCCTTCTGAGTGAAAACAGAAAACCAATCCCAAAGCATCGATTGATTGACACCCTTGAAATGGCAAAAGCTCTGTTTCCAGATACACCTCTTAGTCTGGAGGCTTTACTCAACCGATTTGATATCACCGACCAACCAATGCCACCCAACATACGTTTACATGATGCACTTTTAATGGCGAAAATTTATCAATGCCTTTCCTCGGAAAAACTGAAAATAGGATTGGATGACTAAATATTACCTCACGAGCTCTCCACCACATTTCACTAAAGAACCGATGTGATCTCATTAACAGCAACATCTTCGAGTTTAAACGTGGTACCGGAGAGTAAGATGAATGAGAAGTTTTCAAAAACACCGCTCTATAATCTGCTCAATGCTATGAAGGTTGTTGATCGAAGCAAATTCATTGCAGTTACGATGACGCCAAAACTCGGCTACAGCATTTCTACAACTTGGTATACTGCGGATGGCCTTTTCCACTGGTTATGCAAATTGGACCCTAATCCATGGGCTGACAAGAATTTTGAGGAGCATCTAACCATCTTGCACCTCGCGACCCATTGCAGAGAATATCCGGTTGAATTGATTGAGAAATATAAGAAACTTCAATGATCGTCATACCTATCGGAAAATTCAACGAAAGATAAAAACCTCCAAACAATTGTCAATTCCAACACTCAAATTTAAATAGTTGGTCGGGGTGGTAGGATTCGAACCAAATTTCTTATTTATTCAAACATATCAATAACTTAAAAACTTACTGCGAACCCTAAAAAATCGATTTTGGACCACTAAAGTGGACCACGTCAAGAGATTTGAAAAAATCCGGCCTCACTGGCATCCTTTTTTCGAATATTTAGCGATCCACTGATCTATCCGCAGCATAATACGGTACTGCCGACAGCTCCTTCACATCGGTACAACATCCCGAACTTACTGATCAAATTGATTTGAAGGAGCAATTCCTAGACCATACACTTACGATTTGAACAGTCGTTTATTCTTCTCATACATTTGGTAACATTCGGATGAATACTGTTCTGCCAAACGCGCTGACCAAAGTCTGCGGTTATGCATTTCCATGGTCATATCGATAAATCTTTCACATTGTTTTGCCAGCTCTGTTATATAAAACTGATGTTCTCGATTGACCTGACCCGCATTCAGTTTTCCTTTAAAATGTTGCATCACTTTATAAACAGAATCGAATTCTTCGAAATTGGTACTTGCAAATCTTTCATAATCAACAGCATGCATCGGCTTTGGACCGTATTTAATAACATAGTCAGTCAGTGCTTTTGATTGCACAATGATGGAGCCTGTCGTTTGTCTTTTTCTAAATAGTTCATCAATGTATTTTTTGAGTTCAGGAGTGAATTTAACGCCTTTTTTCAACAAATATTCGACAACTTCAAGATTTTCTCCACCCAGCGCATATGATAAGATATTGATCCCCGATTTAATTTCCGCGTGAACATCACCACCATGTTTAATCAAAACTTCTAAGCTTGAAATTCTGCCCTTGGAAGCTGCGAGGAAAAGCGGTGTTTTACCTTTGAGAATTGAATTAGCATCACCTTCGTTGGCTAACAAAAATTCGAGCATTTTCGGGGAACCATACGACGCTGTGCGATGAACGTAAGAAATACCTCCCAAAAGTGAATTAGGGGACTTCCCTGCACGAATTAGTCTCGTAGCAGACCCGAAATCATTGGTTCTTATCGCAGTCCAAAATTCGTCTTTATCGATTTCTTCTTGTTGCTTCTTCCTTGCCAGCTCGAGTTTTAACTCTTCTGCTTCCTCTTTGATTTGGTCTTTCAAATGCCTAACACTTTTTCTGGATCGTTCCATCATTTTGGCATCTACAGAATTTGATGAAATGACTTTCTCAAACCACAACAACGACTTTTCAAGATCAATTTCTATATCTGGCTCTCCATACCAGAACGTCGTCGCCAAGAAAAATTGTGAAGATACCAGCCCTTGCTCAGCCGCCTTTTCATGCCAATCAACGGACAAAGAATTATCGCGTTTCACACCACGTCCTCTGTAATATGCATTGCCAAGAGCATTCTGAGACCCTGGATGTCCTGCCTCAGCGCCTTTTCTATGCCATTTAACAGCCTCCACATAATCGGATTTATACCCTCCAGCTCCCGAAAAATGGAGTTTTCCAAGCACCCAATAACCCTCAGCTTGATTTTTCTCAGCCGCCTTCTCTCCCCATATACGGGCATTTGAGTAATCTTTCACAGCGTAAGAGGATACGGCCATTTTCCCAAGAGATTCAGCTGTAACCGCCTTTTTCAAGTCGTCATTTTCAGTTGAGAAATACGCTTCACCAATATTTCCATTTTCCAAGGCCCATAAGACTTCTACTTCGCGACAGCGCACCCAACCGATTGACAATTTTCTACGTTCCACTCGTTTTGAATCTCTTATGTAGTATTTTTCAGTATCTGAAGTTGAGTAGGTATCAGTGGCAATATTTTTAATTTTCCGTTTTGTATATTGTTCTGTTTTCTTTTTAGGTTGGGGTTCGCCGTCTCGAATAAATTGAGCAGCCGTTACTTTGATGGCGACACTTTTGTCCGTCAAAGTATAGATGCCGCTTTTGATGAAAATCATTTTCAAGCCGTTTTTATCCGTATACCTGTCCAGATAGATATATTTTCCATCTGCAAAAAACGCTTCCACGTATTGGCTGCATTTGTTCCCATCTGAAATTTTGTTATTACCAATAGTTTCAAAATCCCAAAAACCAATTATGTTTTCTGCGTGTGAAGAAGACTTGCTCTGCTTGCTCGCAGCAAATGACTTATTTTCTAAAAGCCGATTAAATGAGCTCAATTTTTCCGTCAAATTTTAAAATTGGATCCACAGCCTTGATTTTTTCGGGACTATTCCCTTCAATACACCTTTGGGTTTTCGATTAATCAAAATATCCTACTAGGTATTGAATATTCTGAATATATCCCTCTACCTTCCACATATTTGACGGAGAATGACGCCACGCAATTTATGCAACTTCGAGTTTCGCATGTTTTTTTTACAACAAGCCATAAAGTAGATTGCAATCAAGCCAAATTCTTCTCATGATGCAACTAATAGGAGCTTGCTAACCAAGTCAGCCTAACATGGACTTCTAACAAATAGTTGCTATTGGAGTATCAAAGTGAATAGTGGAAAAATTGCGCTGATAGTTATGAGTTTCTTACTTGTTGGTTGCCAGACGACAGGTAATCAGACAGAGTTCAAGTGGCACGTTAGCAATAAAATAGATCCCTTCGACGATTCTTCGAAATGCCAAATATCCACATGGAATATCAAACAAGGTAATAGCTTTGCTTGGAGAACGGCAAACGCGATTTACCCTCTTGTGGAAATTAGGAAGGGTGAAATATCCATTGGGCTGACACGTCCTCCTATTACTATTGGCAACACAAAAACTTTCATTCCAATAGGTACCGCCCAAATGCGTATTGATGGAATGGCTTCTTGGACAATCTTCCCTTCAGAAACGAAAATTGAGGGCGAAATAGACAACTCTTACATGCAGGACTTAAGCAAGGTAATGAAGGGGAACCCAAACATAAACCAAGAGGCATACGCCCAGATGATGAAAAACACTCAAATGTCTGCTCATCAACTGATGTCACCTTCAACTATGGCATCTGGAAGTAAAGCGATCGCTATTCTTGATCAAATGAAATCTGGAACAAACTTAATTTTCAGGCAGAGCTCGGCAAACATCAAAAGCGATCCTAACAAAATTTCACTAGCTGGATTTGGCGAAGCTTTGAAAAAATGTGGTATTTAGATCAACTAGATTTGTTGCCTAGGCTAAGCAAAGAGGCATAATTTTTCCGACTAGTGAACTGCGATGGTCGGGAAAACCTCAGTTTGTTTATTTAGTAGTATTGACCTCCAACTTCCCATCAATTGCTTTCAATCTAAATCAAATCAACGACTTTAACTTTTGCCTGACTGCTTCCCTCGATATAACGTTGGGTTGTAGATAGATCAGAATGCCCGGCAAGCTGCTGGATATCCCGAAGAGATCCACCAGCCTCTGTAATCTTATGGGCGGCTTTCGTAATGAAGGTCCTGCGTCCGCTATGGCTGGAGCAGCCGTCAAAGCCCATACCGGCGTACAGCCGATGGAACCAGACCGTTATTGACCCCACAGCCATACCTTTGATCTTCTCGCGTTCTGAGTGAATGATATGTGCTTGTGGGACAGCCTTGTCGCCCAACCGCGATTGATGATCGATCAAAGCTGATTTTAAATCAGAGTTCAAGGGAATGGTCCGGCCGCCGCCCTTTCCCTTACTGGCCGTATTGGGAAGAGCAATATGGTCAGAGACATTACCGTTAGCATCGGTAACCATCGCCCAAGTAATCGAGGCTATTTCTTTAGCCCGCAATCCGGCTTTAATAGACAAAAGGAACATAACCTTGTCTCTGACTGGATAACGGGACTCTTCCAAGTGCCTCAGTACAATACGGCACTGTTTGTCCGTTAAAACCTTCGCTTGTTTGCCCAGCGCCATGATTTTCTCCAATAACTGATAATAAAACATTCGATTTCATATATTTATTATCAGTAGGAAATAACCTCAACCGTTTTCTTTCTTGTAAGCCGCAGAAAACAACAACTGATAATAAAATAAGAATTATATTATCAGTTCGGAATCGAAGTTGTCCTTGGCGAAATGACTGAGCAATCATTTTCTGAATAGTGCCGGACGAACAGTATTAGATATTCCATCAGGCCGAATAAAAAAACTAGGGGGCTATGCAAAGTGACCGTGGTACCCCGAGTAAATGAAGGAAAAATTTGGGCCCCTTTGGTGTATTCAGTTTTTTAGTATGTACTTGCAATAAATCCAGCGCGCATTGATACGCTACGATTAACGACAGTCGTCTAATTTGACGCAAAGCTACTTAACGAATTAAAACTTAAAGAGGGTCGGTTGTTGAAGGCAAAGCGGACCACCCAATTAAGCCGTGTCGCAGGTCTGAATTTGACCCAGAGCGGAAGTAGTGGGTTTTGTGAAAGGAGTCAGGTATTGTGGAAATCGGATTTTATTAAAAAGGATAGACAATGGCCAAAGGTAATAATTCTAAAGGTAATAAAGAAGCTAAAAAACCCAAGAAGGAGAAACCAAAGGTCTCCGCAACGGCAAACTCAGGCGCTGGAAAAGCGGGCGTTGTTATCTCCGGTAAGAAAGCGAACTAGACAAAAATCAAATAGGCTAGCGCACTGTAAGGGCATGATCGACGAATTTATGTCTGTTTCGTCACTGTAAGCGGAAGTTATTTTAGAGAAATCTGAAAATTCAAAATCTGATGTTTGTTGTAAGGGGGTATAACGGAAGTGTTTTCAGACTGTTGAAAACAGCCGCTAGTGACCCACTGCGGACTTTTCTCTTTGTTATTCTGGCGCCCGGTCAGTAGGAAGCGTTTGTATAACAGTTCAATAGATTGGCTTCGTTCAACATAGTGGATTTCAAATACAAGCTGACTGTAAATGGCGGTTCCTGTTCCAAAACACTGGCACGCCAATTTAAGATCAATCGCCTTAATCGAGCCTCGGTCACAGATTTCACATTTATTTGAATTTATAAGGGGTGGCTGCATCTAGTGATTGTCTTGGCTCTGTTCTCTCACAATACTGTCGGTTGGAGCATGAAAAGTAATCCACGGGCTGACTTTGTTATCGATGCCTTGCAGATGGCATTCTGAAGGCGGAAACCAGAAGCGAAAGTGTTGATACATTCCGGTCAATACGTTCAGTATAAATGCCCGGGCTGGCGTAAATTCCTTATAGATAATAACTTGGAAGCTAGCTTGAGCCGCGAAGGAAATTGTCACGACAACGCAGTAGAATATGAAAAACGATATTATGAGAAGCTATTAGTTATCTAGAAAACTAGAGGCTTGTTATCTGGTTGGTATATTAGGTTCAAATACAGACCTAATTTTTTTGTAAATACATATAGATATTACTTAAAATTGTTTATATACAAACATTATCTTATGCTGCCTAAAACTAGGACATAAACCAAACCTCTACCTTTGGATAGAATACAAATTACAATATTTAGTTTGATGTAAAATAATGTGACGTGCTTTTTCTAAGCTTACAGGTTGAGGGCATAATGTTTTCCGATAAAGACAATAGAGTACGAGCCTTTAACCAAAAACTAATATCTGCTAATTCACAGGCGGATATTTGGCGTCTTTTTAAAAACCACATGCTTTACTACAGCATAACGGGCCTCAATTACGTTAATGGTGTGCCGGGCCAGCTTGCGTATTTTTCGACGATGAACAACGATTGGCGTGCGCTTCACGCAAAGAAATATGCTCCAACTGATTTTGTTACACAACACTGCATTTCCAGTGTGGACACGATAATATTTGATAGTCAAACTCGGATTGGCAGGACAGGACTAGATACAATTAATCAGCAAGCGCTTGAAGATTTAAAAGATTTCGGTTCAAGCTGCGGATTTTATACGCCGTTGCCAACGTCCTCTAGGAGCACGCTGGCTGCCGGTGCAGCATTTTTTAATACAACAGATGCGGAAGTACATGATCTTTATACCCAGCACGGGGTTAGTTTGAATATCGTTTTCCATATGGTAAATCAAGCCATGGCCCGATTTGAGATCAAGACAAATGACGAGTTTTTTCAATCATCGAATGGATTGCTTTTTAATAAAAAACATCTGCTTACAGACCGTGAGAAAGACGTATTGCGTTATCTGTCTGCGGGGCTGCGAC
Organism: Alphaproteobacteria bacterium 46_93_T64; assembly: GCA_002163135.1. Lineage (GTDB taxonomy): Bacteria > Pseudomonadota > Alphaproteobacteria > Sneathiellales > Sneathiellaceae > Sneathiella. The sequence goes on along the minus strand of MAAN01000022.1, from coordinate 120,811 downwards.
CTGATCGAATAGCGGAAAAAATGAATTTGAAAAATGCTACAGTGAATTTGCATATCCAGAAAGCAAAACTGCGCCTCAATGCAAAAACACGGGAACAAGCGCTTGCAAAAGCGCTAACTACCGGGCAGTTGGTTCTTTGACTTTTTGATAGGAACAATTGGCGTTTGCTCATGGCAACTACAATAGCATGCTTTCGGACCCTTGCGTTAAGACGCCACATTGCATTTTGAAAGTGCTGATTAATTGTCGAGACCTGAAGGACCATTTTGTCTCCAATCACTCTTCCGACATATTAGACATGAAGATAAGATCGTCCAGCAGTCCGAATGCATAATTGGCCCACTGCATGCTAAATGAAGAAAGATTGGATTTTAAAATTTCCCATAATTCATTCTGGTCGATGGTTTGCTCGACACTCAGGGAAAGCTCATGTAATCGCTCATTTATTTTGTCATTTATCTCCTATAAATCAAAAAAATACGAAAAATTTTATTGACAGTATATCCGATAAAATTTGCGTTTATATATAGCAACTTTGCTATGTTCACGCCAGTAATTGAACGTGTTTTAAGTGGCAATAAGAGTTGTACTTGATTGAATAAATACTTGTTTTGACATCAAGTTTGATGCCGCTCAGTGAAAGCCTTGATCCGGGTAAAGGAGGTCCGTTCCCTGGCCTCTTATTGGAAACAACTGTCCGGCGTTCCTGTCTACGTAACTGGCAGAAGTTTCCTTGGATTGAAAACGGGTAGCATTATGCTGCCCGTTTTCTCATTTTTATGAAATTTACACGGATTGAAGGGCTGAAAATCGTTTGACATCAATATGACTGGTTTCACTGAAAATACTGTTGTTAATAGGGCGTATTGTTGCTTCTGATGAGAGGCCCTGGGTGCCATTTTCCTAATCCAGTTATTCAAGCCAGTATGGGACCAGATTGGCTCTTAAATCATTGCCCGTGACATGTCTCTTTTTGGCACTATGGAGACTATTTTAGATCGGTGAGTTTATGTCCGCAACTGTGCGGAAAGCGGAAGCTATTTCTGAGAAATCCAATTTCAGAATGCAAATGTCCGCTATGAAGGGGCAGAGCAGAAGTGATTTTGGCTAAGAAAAAAGTCTGCTTATGACCCTGAACGGACCTTTTTATGTCACTATTTGGAACGTAAAAGCGAGAAAGGGAATTAACCCCCTTTGCGCTTGAGCAGTATGTCAGACGTTTGTATAGCTGGCTTATTGGGGAACTTGGAGAATTCCCCTGTTCATGTCCCTCAGGCTTTACGACTACGACGCCAGCCTATAAATCCCATGACTGCGAGACCCGCGCCGTATAACGGGAGGGCCGCAGGAAGTGGGACTATAATGGTGAGAATGTGAGGTTTCCCCTATAGGATATCTTATTGTTTGGGGGGGGGAAGAAAAGAGATAATTCATTACCTACTTTACTGTACGAATTCCAATTAATCACAGTGAATGGTAACATATGTAAGAATTTGGAAAATAACCGATAGTAAGATATCTTTCCGTCTTCCATTCTAAATGTATTATAAATAAAATTTTGGTCGTCTACATCGGGAATGTCAATGAATATGGTAAATGTGCGTATCGTACCGTTTGGATTTTCGTATCTTCTGATCGTGAAACGCTCTGCCGTATAATAGCCTGTTCTAACTTCTCTGAGCGTGATAGTTCCTGATACTGTTCCTTCTGTGCCCGTAAACTGATAGTTGAAATCAGCAGCTTGTGTTGTGGTGGCAGCTAAAGAAACGACACCTCCGAAAACAAGAGATAGAATAAGATTTCTAACAAAGTTCATTTTTTGTAACCCCCCTACAGATTAGTCCGCTTAAAATCATGAGCCGCAAAGAACGGGAAAATGATATTCTATCTCGGTAAATTAATAACGTTGCGTTACAACGCATGGATACCTTGAACATGAACATTAGATCATAATAATACTCATGTATATATAGTTAAATTTCATTGACCATATTCATTTTGTTGGCGAGGTTTTTTTTCAATTTCAAGATTAGACAGGGAACCTAAATGCATCAAAAACCGTTGCACGTGACATGTCGCCTTTTGGCACTTTTCAGACCTTTTAGGACCGGCGAGTTTATGTCCGCAGCTGCACTGAAAGTGGAAGTTATTTCTGAGAAATCTGAAATTTCATTTTCAATGTCCGTTATAAGGGGGCTAAGCGGAAGTGTTTTCAGACCGGTAAAAACAACCGTTCATGACCCATTGCGGACATCAGAGTTCCTCATCCAACGCCTCGCGAATAGCGATAGCCAACTCAGAGATGGCGTAAGGTTTTTTCAGTTGTGTCTTTCTCAGCTTGATAAGGAAGGGGTCATCATTTTCAATTTCGCCCAGATTTTCATCATAACCACTGGTCAACAATATCTTTAGTTGTGGGTGTCTTTTATGTGCCTTCTGAGCCAATTCATAAGCGTTCATAAATTTTGGCATCACGACATCACTAAACAAAAGGTCAATATCGCGTTCTTGTTCGAGTATCTTCAAAGCACTTGGCCCATCTCCTGCCACAAGCGTGTTATATCCTAGGTCACCAAGATTAATGGCCACAATATCGCGTAGTCCCTCTTCATCATCGACAATCAATATTTTCTCATGACCTAGAGGTAGCTTGCCAGTTGTAATTTTTGTATCGTTCAGATCAGTTGCATTTTCAATAGTTCGGGGAATAAACAGATGAAATGCTGAGCCCTTACCTATTTCTGAATCAATAGTTATGAACCCACCAGACCGCTCAACAAAACCATAGACCATACTGAGCCCAAGCCCAGTTCCCTTTCCGACTTCCTTTGTAGTAAAGAAAGGATCAAAAACCCTGTCTATTACTTTATTGGTCATTCCTGCCCCTGTATCCCTGATAGTGATCTGGGCATAGCTTTCAGCTGAGGCTTTTGGATTATGCACAACAAATTCTTCATCAAATACTATATTCGCAGTTTCAATCGTCAGTTTGCCACCATCTGGCATGGCATCCCGCGCATTTAGCGCCAGATTAAGGATTGCGTCTTCAAAATCTCCGGGGTCGATTTCAACGGTCCATAATTCATCTGCAAGATACGTTTTTATATCAATGGAGACAGTTAGAGATTTGCTGACTAAATCCAGCAAATTGTTGACCGATCCATTTATGTCCACAAGCCGCACTTCATGTGGATCTTTCCGAGAAAATCCAAGAAGCTTGTGGGTGATATCAGCGCCACGTTCTACTGCCTTTCTTGCGACATCGATGCGACCAGCAATTTTATTGTCACCCGGTGGTAAGCTTTGAATGATTTCCAGATTACCCAAAACTATCCCAAGAATGTTGTTGAAATCATGAGCGATGCCACCCGTCAGTTGGCCAACAGCTTCCATTTTCTGCGACCGGCGGAGTTGTTTTTCAAATCGGTTGCGTTCGGTTACGTCTGATCCAGAAAGAAACATTAGTTCCTTGCCTTGGATATTCACCACCTCGGCATTGATAATTGTCTCGCGGATTTCTCCAGCCTTGGTGACGGCGTGTGTTTCGTAATTGAGTAATCTTCCGCGAAGTTTGAGTTCGCTTACAATTTCCTCTCGGCGCTCCTCTGAACCCCAAACATTTAGCTCAACTGCTGTCTTTCCGATTACTTCATGTTTCTCGAAACCTCTAAGCGTTAACCATGCGTCATTTACATCAATAAACGTTCCCGTTTCAATATCTGTAATTGTTGCTATGCCGTGACTGGATTTAAATGACGCTCGAAAACGCTCTTCACTTTCATGCTGCTTGGCTTCGCTTTTTTTTCGGTCAGTAATATCGGTGCGAACGGTTACCAAACCACCGGTCGATGTCAAGTGTTCGCGAATAGAGAGCCAGCGCCCGTTTGTCATTTGACGTTCTTCATCAGGGCGTGGGATGCCCCGGTATATGTCACGTTTCGCTAAGTAGGCTTCGATATCGAATTCCGGCGCGAGGTCTGCCAAATGTTCAGCGTGTCGTCTCAATGCAACGCTGCGCGGGGTGCCTGGCAGGTATACATCGCTCAGGTGCGGGTAATAGATTTTGTGTAGAGAATTGCAGCGGACAAAGCGGTTATTGGCATCATACAGAATGAACGCGGCGTTCATACTGTCAACAGCATCGATCAACTCGTTAAATTCTGTTTCTAGATTTTCGTACCGATCCACCTTGTTTGCGTCAGAAAAATCACTCTGCGAACTAGGGTTTTGCTCGACAGTTAATCTGTGACATGCGCGCAGGCGCTGAACTTCAGCAATTAGCTCTGCCTTCGTCAATATCTCCAGGTGTCGCAAGTCTTGGTCCATAAGCGCATTTCCAATAAGAAATTTGGTACCTAATAATACTCCACTATCTATTAACAATTATTTTTCTAATAGCATCAGTATTGAAAGCTAAGATGGTGAAACCACACTGCAAATGGAAGGAGTTTAAATTACGGCCATGCTGCTGCCCCTAAATTGATGATTTGGCCGTATCTGGACGCATTGTGGCAATTCTTTCGTAATTCGGATCATCTTTGCAGTCTTTAATCATTTTCCTAAATATGCATCTCGAGCTTCCCCTTTTGGCACATTTGAGACCCGTTAAGATCGCCGAGTTTAAGTCTGAATTTTCACGTTAAGCGGAAGATATTTCAGAGAAATTTGAAAATACATTTACAGTGTTCGGATTGAAGGGGCTGAGAGGACACAAATAAGTGGCCGTCAAGACTTCTCAAGTTGACCCCGAACGGACTTTTATGCGTCACTAGGCGGAAAATAAATGCCACATACCAACCCCTATATTCCATGTAACCCCGATATTCCATGCCGCCATTCCGTCATAACTCCAAGGTTCACCCCTATAGCCGGGCTGCTCAGCGGCTCTCGAAACTGCATCGGCGAGCAGCAGCTTGTCGCTTGGGAGGGAACTACAGCGCGGTCGATTGCTGAAACAACCCTAATAAGTCGCGCCTAAAATATTAGTTTTTAATAATTAGCTCCAAATTAATAACCTAATTGATACAATTCATTTGGAAAGCATATAAGAGCCAATTCGGGTTGCAGGAAAATAGCAACAGAAGTTTGTCAGTCTAATTAAAGAGTTAGACATTCAGCGTGTGAAGACCAGGAATTAAATCGTTCGTGCGTTGTTCATTTAATCGCTTGCTATTGACACAGCGGCGGAGTTTGTAGCCGAGATCAAAACGTCGCCTGTTGATTAATTTTGCAGCTGGTAGATCCGCTCGTCAAGTACCCGTTATTAAGTGAAAGAGTGAGGAAATGTTGAAAAACATAAAGATATCAACACGTATTTATGGACTTGTGGTTTTGTTGATTGCCGCACTCATAGGTACTTCAGGGTTTAGTATTCTTAAAATGCAAGCGATCGGAGTGGAAATCGAGGATATTGCGGAACGGGATATGCCGCTGACCGAAAAATTCACATCGGTTACTTTGCATCAACTGGAACAGGCTATTTTGTTTGAACGTTCCATGTCGCTGAGCCAGCGATTATCCGGTGATCGAGCAAACCTTGCTCATTTCAAGGTGCTGGAGGAGGAATTTTCAACACTGGGTCATCTGGTTGAAGACGAATTGAAACAGGCCGAAGCGGTCCTGACGAACGCGATCGAAACCGCTCATACCGACAAGGATAAGACTGAATTCCGGACACTCCTCGCTATCATGGAGAAGGTCCATACGGAACATAAGATTTATGAAGAGCTGGCAGAAAAAACGCTGCATCTAGCCGAAAGAGGCGAATTGCAACAGGCTTTGGAACTTGCTGAAGAAGTTGAACATCAAGAGAAACAAATCGACAAAGAGCTTGTGGATGCGTTGCTGGATATCGAGCATTTCACCGAAGCGGCTTTGATGACGGCCGAGGCGGATGAGCGGGCGGCTATCAGTGTGCTACTTATCGCCGGCAGTATCACTGTGCTGCTGAGCGCGATCGCTGGTTTTCTCATAACACGTACAATGACGACACGTATAAGCGAGATGAATAATGCCATGGAAGAATTGGCGAATGGCGCCATAGACATAGAAATACCGTCACTGGGTTTGTCCAACGAAATTGGCCAAATGGCCAGTTCCCTTGATATCTTTAAACAAAACGCCATTGTGAAGCTACGGCTTGAAGAAGAAGAGAGAGAGGTTGCCCGCAGACGCGAACAGAGGGCACTGGACGAACGGCAGCGTGAACAAGATCAATTGGAAAGTGAACGCAAGCGTGACGCGGAAACGGCGGCGAGACGCCAGGCCCGCGAAGAAAAGTTGAACGGAATGACTGTGGGATTTAGCGAAACCGTCGAGGGAATTCTCGGCATCGTTGCGGCGAGTTCCACTCAAATGGAATCCTCAGCCCAATCCATGTCGGAGGTTGCGAGGAAAACCGAAGAGGAGAGTGAGACCGTGGCCTCAGCAGCCGAAGAAGCAACGGTCAGTGTGCAGTCGGTGGCTAGTGCTACTGAGGAACTGACCTCGTCAATCAATGAAATTAGCCGGCAAGTTTCTCATTCGACGAATATTTCGGGCAAGGCTGTTGAAACGGCTGACGGGACCAGTCAAACCATCCGCGAGCTGGCTGAAGCGGCCCAGAAAATTGGAGATGTGGTCAATTTAATCAACGATATCGCCGGACAGACCAATTTGCTGGCTCTGAATGCCACCATTGAAGCCGCACGAGCCGGGGATGCCGGCAAAGGTTTTGCCGTCGTCGCTTCTGAGGTCAAGAATTTGGCTAGTCAGACAGCCAAGGCCACAGAAGATATCAGCGCTCAAATCGGATCAATTCAGGGAGCAACCCAAAATGCCGTCAGCTCGGTAGAGGGCATCCGAAAAACCATTGCCGAGATGAATGAAATTGCTACCATGATTGCCTCTGCCGTTGAGGAACAGGGGGCCGCAACCAGTGAGATCAGCCGCAATATTCAGGAAGCCGCCACCGGTACACAGAGTGTCTCCGACAGTATTGTCAATGTCCGGGCAGGATCGGAGCAGACGGGTACGGCGTCCAGTGAAGTATTAGAGGCTTCAAAAACGTTAAGCGAACGTTTTAATATATTGCGCCAGGAAGTGGAGCAATTTGTTGGTAGTGTTAAAGCAATTTAGCGATCCGGAATTGCGCCAATAACCGCAGCAGAATTGGATTTGCTATTTACAGGGAATTGCCGAGCCGTTGTGGGACCAACCGCTCGGCTCCATCAGCGCAATAGAACCCGCGGCGAAATTGAAGTCGGCGAAGCTGCAAGCGAGGATTCTGAGCGCAGCCTAGTGTAGGTCAGGCGCGGCTGCTTCGTACATATCCTCGGCATCAGCATACTAAAGTCGACTTCAAACGCATCGCGGCCTTCAGCATTCGGTTAATCTGAAAGAGTGCGGTTTTTCAGATAAAGGGCATTGGGCCGGCCTTTGTCAGATCAAATTTGTTAGCGAGGAGCTCCAGAGCTCCAGAGCTCCAGAGATTAAGGGGGGTAGGGGAACTGAGTGGCTCTTGACCCGTCGACTGTGACATGTCTGATTTTGGCACAAAACGGAACAAAGAATAACCTCCAATCAGGACATATAAACGTCCGTTATTGAGAGATGAGCCGACTATGGGATTTAATCGACTCTCTTGGGTCAAGCCTACCAGTTCAATTTTGGACCATTACAATTTAGTTCAACATAAACGAATTATTCTCTGCACAAATATTGACTAAATTTGCGTATATTCTGGAGCCCGTGTTAGCCATTAATTTCTTCAAGCCGTTTCGCTCCTTGCTCCCGGATTTCCTGTTCTTCTTCTTCAGTCATTACTCTGACTGTCAAGACAGGTAACTCCTCAGCTACATCATCGTCAGCACCACTATACGGTTTACCTTCTTTGTAATTCCAGCCAAACGAACGGGCTTCCATGTCCTGCAATGTTTTTGCTGTAGTTACGAGAGTTGCAAGTTGGTTGGGTGGTAACACGCGATTTTTGTCAATTTTTCTTTCATCTGCCAATTTATGAAAATGACGCAACACTTCAGCTTGCATCATCCGCGCGACACTTGTGTGTTGCAGAAGCATATCAACTAGCTGCTCTCCCATCGTTTGCTTGTACTCCTTTAAAACCTCCGCTCGGATTTCGTCTCTTAGAGAACCCTTTATCCAATTGTATTTGTCTGCACGTCGAGCGATATTCCCCTGATAGCAAGAAAAGCCTTTGGCTGTTACATATTTAGCTAGTTGCCGCTGAGTGTAATTCCCCGTCTCATACATCAGCCTAATTTCTTCCCAAACTTCAATCGTCATGGTTTGTGGTCTATTTTGATTCTTTACTTTTTTTGTAGAAGCAGATTTTTGCTTATTTATCATGATACAAACTCCGTAATATTACTTATTTATAACTTTAAGTTAACGGACCAGTTGTGCATTGGTCAAATTTGAGAACATGGAAGCTCGCGCATCAAAGTGATATCAAAAACCGGCCTCACCATTGCTTCAAGTTTCTTGCGGATAATGTCGAAAAAAATTCCTATGAGTGATTAGGAGCACCTACTTCAATATCGAAAGCTCACCAAACCCCAGAATTCTGCCATTTTTGACAGGCGTTTTCCATCCACCTATAATCAACCTATCGAATTTGGAAAATTTGACCATAGCGACCACAATTTCACTGATGACACCGGGACTTAGACCGGCATTATAAGGAAGTCGCACTCCGAGCAGATGGTAAAACTGTGAGTAAAGCCATAGATAGTAGATCGCCTCATCAGCGATCACTTATTTATTCATCGTTGCAATGTTTGCGGTGAATGAGTGTGCAGCTAACTAGCTGTGACCGCGTTTGCGCCTTAACGGCCTGGATTTCGGCACTTATATGTGGGTAAGGAACGCCGCCTACTGCGATTAACCATCGATCGGTGCTAAACAGTCTTCGACAGAAAGATCATTGAAATTCCTCTGGGTACTGGAGAGGACTATGCAACAACATAATGTTTGCATGGTTCAATGACGCCACATTTGCGTCCATTTCCGGTGCCGGGGGATTTGAGCATCTCTAGAAAGGTATTTTGTAGAGTACGCTGATGTGAAAAGACTAAGTCTTTGAATAAGATTTTCAAAATAGAAAAGATTAAAATTCTCCGGGCGAAGCCCGGTGTCGCGTAGCGACTCACTAAGTTAATTACTAGAAATCATAGATTAATGAAAATAAGACGGCGGCTGGCGCCGCACAACTTGATATCTCCGGGTAGAGAAGAAAATGGTAGAATGGGAATAACGCCGTTCAGAGAGAAAAATCCGGCTGATTCAAAATCTAAAAACATTGGTAAATTTGCTGTTTAAGGCTGTAGTTTTAGATAACTTACACCAATGAACGCATTATTTATTCAACAGAAGTGTATCCAGTTAAATTGGATTACTGCAAAAACAGCGATGTAAAATCCATCAGTAATATACTTAAAGGCTTTAACCATTTCTCTTCTTCCATTTGAGCGCCGCTGAGGGGTGCCTAACAAACCCCGGCCGCAGTGCATACCAATACACTTATTGAACCTACTACGTTCAAATTCATATTTTGAATTTCTCGACTTATTAATTCATTATATTTTGATCCGTCGACCAAAATCTCTTTGGATATTTTCAAATGTGCCGTGGCCGCTTTTTTCACATTAGAATTTTCGTCTGTGCCGCAAAAGCACTTCTTCAACCTCAGGCCATTCTATTTTTGCTATCGCTGCATATAACTTAACGATTGGCATTTTTCCCTTATACACCTGACGACTAATACTGCCGCCTTTATGCCCGGTTAATTCATCAATTAGGTGTTCAGCAACATCCATTTCATATAATTTGTTTGTAGCATTATGCCGAAATGAATGTGCGTCCTGCAACAATACATAGACGCCTATTTCCTGCCGATATCTTGTAAACCATTTGCTAAAATTCGGACCAAATTTTTTCTCAAATGTGTCGCGTTTCATTTCCGGAAAAAGTCTACCTGTCGAATTTCCAGATATACTTCTATAGTAATCTAAGAACCCAAGAGTTTTGACGAATGGGTGTATAGGAACACAACGTTTTGAATTATTATTCTTAAGCTTTAGACCTTCTTCATTTGTCAAATAGAAGCAGAATATTCCATCCTCTTCTCTCAGGTCTTGTATACGTAGTTGAGCGAATTCCTCTGTTCTATTACCATGGAACAAGGCCAGTATAGGCAGCCAATATTTATGATTAGCGAGCAACACATTTCCTTGATGTCGCAACCGATTTATTGATTTTGCTCCTGTCCATAGTGGTGCGGAAAATAACTTAACCAACATATCTGTGGGCCATATCACTCTTTCCTTACGTTCCGGAGCCCCTTTGGATATTCTGTAATGCTTTGTAGGTCCCTCATCTTCCATTTCTCCTTTTTGAAATTGAATCTTGTAGAATCCGGACAATGCCCTCAAATGTTTCCCCAGCGCCCCTTGAGAAAGCCGTTTAATATCCTTCCCTTTTGTTTTCCCAACAATCTCTCTAAATGTTAAACCTCTGTATTCTTTACTGTGATACCAATTTGCCGGTAGAAGCGTAGCAATGTCCATATACGTGCTAACGTCTCCTCTTGTGTATTCGTCAAACGGTTTATCTCTTAATACATCAACAAAATTACGATATGTCATCCTATAGTCGCTCGCCGTTTTAATATTTATCGCGTTCTGCGATAGCCTCTTTTCAAGATGATCCTCACTTGCAATAGAGAATAGTGGCTTTACGCTAGTTTTTTTTGCCAATTGCATTCTGTTGTTTTTCGGTAATATCATATTTAAACAATTCATCATTTGGCACATACCCGAAATTTCCGGCGTCACTTTCTCTCAATTTTTCAAGACATGCGATTTCAGCTCTAAGCAAAAAATGATCGAACAGAGCAACTTTTCTGGGATCGCTCAGTGGCACAATTTGCTGGGAAGCGAGAAACTCATCTCTTGATTTAACAACTGGTTCCCCAGAATTCTCTTTCAGGGCTTTTTTATATTGCCGCAAGAGCTCATCTATAATGGTGGGGTAACTTTCTCTATTGGAAGTATTTGCCATCCATTCTTCGAATTTTTCAAATTTTTCAGAATAGTATTTCCGCGCAAGCTGTTTCAGTTGTTCTTTTTCCATTAATTCCCCAACGCAATCAATCTCGAACAACCGATCACTGGCTAAAAGCATTTCCCGTGCCTTTTTCTTCGCTAGCCGGCGATCCCCTGTTCCCGTTGATCTTATTATTTCTTGAACACCCAGTATTTGTATTAGATTTACGGGAACCTTTCTACGGAAATGATAAATTCCTTTTCTGAGTCGGAGATAGTCGCTCATATGCGTCCTCTTTTCATAACAAAAGTGGACCAGCGCGGTGGACCAGTAACAAGTCACACGGCTGGAGGCTCGCAAAAAGCTAAGTATTTGAATTACTTAAGAGAAAAATGGCTGGGGTGGCAGGATTCGAACCTGCGAATGACGAGATCAAAACCCGTTGCCTTACCACTTGGCGACACCCCATTGGAGAGCCCCTTTCTATCGAAAGAGGTCAGTAACCTCAAGCCCTAAAATCAAAAAAATGAAAATTTTATTTGAACAGCTGGCGATCAAGGAATTGGAGCATCTGAGTAAAGACAATCGGCTCAAGCAAAATGCCGTTTGGATAGCTTTCAGGCAAGGTCAAACTTTGGCTTTCTATCTGATTTACTAGATAGGTGGCGCAACCGTCTTGTTTTCCAATTGGCATCCCTGCTGAGTTGATCAAAAGTACAGGAGAACCCTCGTCATTTTGCACCCCTACAGCACTCGATCCCCCACTGCAATCCCATTCAGCTAATATTCTCGCTTTGACAAAACGCCCAGAGTTTCGAGCAACTGTCGTACTTCCCTCCCCTATCCCTAATAAGAAGAAATTTTGCGTATCTGCCCAAGACACGGACTGAAGTTCGTTAAGAGCATAATCCAGCTCGCCTTCTTTATACTGTGAGTTTAGCCGTGCCCTTTCATGCCCATCCTTATCTGGGCCGCAGTCAATCGGCTCACGCCGCCTTGCTGCGCTATCAAGAGAGAAAGTAACAAACCCCTGCTCTGCAAACGCTCGCATTAGCTGAAGCGAGACCTTCTGTTCGCATCCGTTAAGTATGAGGATAACAGGCCAACGGGTGCTGGGCTTCGCCCCAGCCAGCTGCAACAACCCAATCGCCCCGTCATTGGTCGTGACCATGGAGCCGACCGAGCCGCGAACTGGCAACGCCAGCGTTGCATTTCTCCAAACTGCTTCAGCATCAGAAAATGAGGGCGTGTTAAATTTCGCTGCTTGTATTCTTTGAGGGGGTTTTTCTGTACATGCGCTTAAACCGACAGCTGCTATCAAAACCACAAAGATAGTGGCGAAGCGCCCAAACATTATTCTGCCGCCCCAGTATTCATTCGAGAGGCCACGCCCCACCAATCTGGATGGCTCTCTAATATTGCAACTCTTGCCCGTTCTGCAAGTTCACGGGTTTTGAAAAGGCCAAAACAGGTTGCTCCACTGCCGCTCATTCGAGAGAGACGACATCCCTCTTGCGCGTCAATTGCGCTTAGCACAGAACTGATTTCAGGAACGAGAGAGATTGCAGGGGTTTGTAAATCATTTGTGCAATTTTCCAGCTCGCCTAAGAATTCATCAACATCAGTGGAGAAACCAAATGGCAGAAACATATTCCGTTTGTTGTCCCAGTTAAGAGTCTTAAACACTGAGGGCGTTGAAACAGAGATTAATGGATTGACTAGCAGGATATATAGATCAGGTAACGAGCTTACGGGCTCTATTATCTCTCCGATCCCCTTCATGAGCGCCGACCGACCGTAAAGACAAACGGGAACATCCGCTCCAATCTGCTCACCGATAGACTTTAACTCTTCGTTGGAGGGAGTCACTTTCCATAATTCACATAGAAGCTGAAGACAAATTGCCGCGTTGGACGATCCCCCACCAATGCCAGAGGCCACAGGAAGGTTTTTTTCAAGATAAATATGAGCGCCCATATTTATGTTCTGCTGTTCTTGAAGAAGCTTTGCAGCCAAGACGACAAGATTGTCTTGAGAGGGCCCGAGCATATTTGCGAAAGGCCCGGATACAGAGACAATTATCTGGTCTTCTGATTGGACCCTTATTTTGTCTCCACCCTCTGGAAAACAGACAAGGCTTTCAAGTAGATGATATCCGTCCGCACGCTTACCCGTGATGTGAAGGAAGAGATTAATTTTCGGTCGGGCAAGTTTCGACAAACTCATTTTTCAAGGTCAACCTGAATTGCGAGCCCTTCATTCAGCTTTTTCTGTATAATTGGAATCTGATCTGCCTCCGGATCCAGCCAAAGAGCACGCTGCCACTGATAGCGGGCTTCATCTTGCCGGCCAACCCGCCAGTAAGCATCCCCTAAATGATCATTGATGGTTGGATCTTCTGGTTGCAACTCGACTGCTTTTTCCAATTGCAATGCTGCATTATCAAAATCCTGCACCCGGTAATACAGCCACCCCAGACTATCGACGATATATCCGTCGCGGGGCCGCAACGATACAGCTTTAATCAAAAGCTCTTTCGCCTTTTCCAGTTTTTCACCGCGGTCTGCCCAAGAATATCCAAGATAATTCAGTATCTGAGGATGGTTTGGTTTTAATGTGAGAGCATGCAATAAATCTGCTTCGGCAAGCTCCCACTTGTTCATCCGCTCATACGCAATTCCTCGCGCATAATGTAATGACCAAAGACGCGCTTTTGCAGCTCCAATATTATCTATGGCTTTACCATAAGCAGCAGCTGCGTTTTGCCAGTCTTTCCTATCGCGACTTAAGTCAGCTAATACGATAAGAGGTTCGACCTCTGTAGGATTATCTATAGTCAGTTTATTAAGCGTGGAAAGAGCGGTTGCGTCATCCCCCAGCTTATAGGTAAGCCAGGCAATCCGGATTTTTGCATTCAAGTAATACGGAGAGTGTTCCGGAACTTTGTTATAATATCCAAGTGCTTTCTCAAGCTGTCCTCTATCTTCGGAAATCTCTGCAAGAAGAACGTTTGCAACAGTTAAGTCCGGGCGCAGCATCAATGAAAAATAGGCAAATGTAACGGCAGCACCATTTGCTTTTTCCTGCCCTATAATAGCTGCGGAGCTATATAGAGCCTCTGCGGCTCCTTCAATAGGCGATCCAATTAACGGATCAATACTTTCATCGTTTTCAAGTTTATCAAGCAGACGGTTAATTGTGGGACTTAAAGGGAAACGTTTTTTGTAATTTTCAAATAATTGTCGTGCCGCAACTTTCTCGCCTTGTTCGAGCAAGAATGTGCCATAAGATTGCACCAACCTTACAGCCCGACCTGAAGGCCCTTTAAGCGCCAACCGATATTGTTCTCTCGCCAGTTCTGTCTGCCCAGAGACATGGGCAAGCAGCGCTAGGTGATAAGATTTTAGAAGTTTAAAACCCTCATATTTTTCTAACTGTTCCAAGGCTTTAGTTGCTTCGGGTAATTTACCTTCACCAACTAAAATCCAAGCACTTAGAACTGGTTTTAGAAGAATATTAAAACCGTTGGCTTTTATCTCATCAACTCTCTGTCGGGCATCCTTAAAACGGCTTTGGTGGATTGCGTCGATCGCCAGGACAAGTTGAGCTGTGTCATTCCTTGGGATATTACGTTTAACAATCTCTTCGGCCAAAATTAGGGCACGCTTACTATCTCCATTGGAAAGAGCGGCACGAAATGTGTTTTGCAGCAAGAAATCATCTTGGCCATTGAGGGAATAAGCTGCGTCAAAAAAATCGGTCGCTGATTGCGTATCTTTTTCGCGGAGTGCCTGGCGACCTGCCAGATATTTCCCAGGAAGGGTCGCAGAAACAGAGGAGTCAACGCCGCCTTCATCCTGAAAAGGCAAGGGTGCGTAGTCACGTCCCGTCCCTTCACCAACTGCAGAACAACCAGTGAGGAGAACCAGCACCGCTACGCTCGACAGACACATAAATATTTTTCTGTTAACCCGCTGCGCCATTCCAAATGCCTCTACAATCTAGATACCAAGGAGTAATATTGAAGTTACAGTAATGTATTCATCACCCCTTGATAACCAAGATAATTCCTTTTTTAGGAATAACGAGCCTTTTTACATGTTTGGATAGTTTGGACCGCCCGCACCTTCAGGAACAACCCAGTTGATATTCTGGGTTGGGTCTTTGATATCGCAAGTTTTACAATGCACGCAGTTTTGTGCATTTATTTGCAAACGCGGATTAGATCCATCGTCATCAGTAAGAAATTCGTAAACTCCAGCGGGACAAAAACGTTGTTCAGGTCCTGCATATTCATTGTAATTCACGGCAACCGGTATGCTGTCATCTTTCAATGTCAGATGAACAGGCTGGTCTTCTTCATGATTTGTTGCTGACAAGAAAACCGATGACGGTTTATCAAAACTGAAAACACCATCGTATTTAGGATAGTTTATTTTCTCGGCGTCTTTTGCTTTTTTCAAGCTTTTGTGATCTTCGTGAATTTTGAAAGTCCAAGGCTCATTGCCGCCGAACACCTTTAGGGACACGCCTGTATAGAGTGTACCGGCGAAAAGGCCCCACCTGAACGCAGGCTTGGAGTTACGAACTTGATAGAGTTCTTTACGCACCCATGACGCTTCGAACAAATCAGGGTATTCACTCAAAACTTTCGCAGGGCTTTCTGAATTTTCTTTAAGTGCATTAAAGGCGGCTTCTGCTGCCATCATACCGCTTTTCATGGCAGTATGTGTGCCCTTAATCTTCGGCACATTCAAGAAACCAGCCGAACAACCAATAACGGCTCCCCCTGGGAACACAAGCTCTGGAATTGATTGTAAGCCGCCTTCATTAATCGCACGAGCGCCATACGCAACACGTTTACCGCCCTCTAACATATCCTTCATCATCGGATGTGTTTTAAAGCGTTGGAATTCGTCATATGGTGACAGGTAAGGATTGTCGTAATCCAACGCCACAACGAACCCTACATACGCTTGATTATTTTCAAGATGGTAGACAAATGAGCCACCGTAAGTATCTGTTTTAAGCGGCCAACCGAAAGTGTGGAAAATCTGACCTTCGTTATGCTTAGAAGGGTCTAGATCCCAAATCTCTTTGATACCAATCCCGAAAGATTGTGGATCACAATCGTCGCGCAGATCAAATTTTTCAAATAGTGTTTTGGTTAAAGAGCCACGGACACCTTCAGCGAACATTGTGTATTTAGCATGCAGCTCCATACCCGGCTCGTATGTTGGTTTCTTTTCGCCGTCACGGCCAACCCCCATATCACCGGTCGCGACACCTTTAACGCTGCCGTCTTCATGATAGAGCACTTCGGCTGCAGCAAAGCCCGGGTAAACTTCCACACCCAATTCTTCTGCTTGTTCCGCGAGCCAGCGGCACAGGTTTCCAAGACTGATGATATAGTTGCCTTTATTATGCAACTGCTTTGGCAACATAAAATTCGGAAGCCGCATTTCACTGTGGGATGTCATGAAAAAGAATTTTTCGGACTTTACCGGTGTGTTGAGCGGAGCGCCCTTCTCTTTCCAATCCGGAATAAGCTCATCCAGCGCCCGCGTTTCGAACACGTTGCCAGACAGGATATGTGCCCCGATTTCTGAACCTTTTTCCAGTACACAAACACTGAGATCCAAACCAGCTTCCATGCTTAGCTGCCGCAATTTTATCGCTGCGGAAAGCCCGGATGGCCCGCCTCCAACAATAACGACATCAAATTCCATAGATTCGCGTTCCATATCAAGCCTCTTCTAGCATCTTATCGTTGATTCAGCAGTAGTACGCGACTTTTGAGATCTTCTGTCAAAAGTTATGAGCGCCCTACCATCCCTTTTTTTATCTAGACACTATATTTTTTTTGCGGTGCGTCAATCCTGTTTCGCATGGAGTTTGGCAGTTTTCTGCCCCTAAGAACAAAGAAAGGTAATGGTCCTAGCAATAGGTGCGAAAAGGGAGCACCAACTTTCCCCTACGAAATTCTGGGATTTTGACGTCATTTTGAAAACATAAAACCTATGGCTTCAACTTTATGCCAAAGCCCTGCTATGATGCGTTTATGCAAACTGACGCAAATATAAAAGAAATTCTGGACTTCTACCTGCTTGCTGGTGTGGATGAAGCGATTGGTGAAACGCCCGTCAATCAGTTTGACCGCCCTGCGCCGTCTCAGCCCGCAATTAATATACCCCCAGTTGAGCCAAACTCTGTTCCGGCACCGAAGCAATTCCCAATTCACCAGCAGCCCGAGGTCTTGGCAAACAGTGTACCGGCTTCAAGTGGTCAGGGAGTTCAGGAAGCCAATGCCCTAGCAAACTCGGCAAATTCCATTTTGGAACTAAAAGCCGTGATAGAGAATTTTGGCGGATGCGCCCTTAAATCAATGGCCACAAATACTGTATTTGCGCGTGGCAACCCAGAAGCTGATTTAATGATCATCGACCGCGCACCCTCTGCTGAAGAAGATCGATCCGGACTTCCTTTTGCGGGAGCATCTGGAATATTTCTTGCGAAAATGCTGGGATCCATCGGACTTAACGAAGATGCTGTATATCTTTCTGCTTGTTTGCCTTGGCGCCCACCGGGCGGACGCGTCCCAACGCGTGAAGAACAAGCGATATGCCTTCCCTTTATCAGAAGGCATATCGAATTAGCATCCCCAAAGCACATTCTTATGTGCGGTGAAGCCGCTGCGTTCTTGCTTGAGAAAAAAACAGGTATTAACAAATTACGCGGAAGTTGGGAAACGGTTGAGGCAAATTCACAAACAGTTACGGCGCTCAGTATTTTTCACCCAACCTTTCTGATGGAGCATCCTGCGTCAAAAAAATTGGCTTGGGCTGATCTTCTAAAACTAAAAGCTGCTTTAACCGCTCAATTATGATACCCATTCCCTGAAATATGGTACGTAACTCTTCATTCAATCGCGTTGGTTTTGACAGTATGTTTATAATAAATTGTCTGATTTCGGTTCTTTGCTCATTGAAGCAAAAAAAATCACAGACACATCTCTCTACCCTCGCAGCCACCGTATTTTTATACATAGCACTTGGCTCCTCTTCATACGCCGAGGAGGTCCCCTCTATCCTGTCGGACAAAGATGCAGGCCTGTATCAAAAAATCTTCAACCTTCAGGAAAATGGCGATTGGCGAGCCGCTGACAAGCTTGTTAAAAAAATTGACAATCCAATTCTGCTTGGTCACGTAAAATACCAAAGATATATGCACCCGAACAAATACCGTGCGACTTACCCCGAGTTACACATGTGGATGAAGCAATATGCTGACCATCCTGGATCAAGCAAATTATATCGTTTGGCTGTAAGTCGTCACAGATCTGACTGGAAACCAACACCCAAACCAAAATCAGGACGATATTTGGGGGGAACCGGCCCCGGACAACCGTTTTTTGTGTCCCGGGCGTACAAAAGTAAACGTAAACGGTCCGCACAAAAGCGGAATGAAGTCGCCCATGCAAAAAGAGTGGTGCGTCGATACTTGTTTAGAGGTCAACCAACGAAGGCTTCTGAGTATCTTGAGCAAAAGAAGATCATCAAACTTCTCGATCGCGTTGAATACGCGCAGCTTCAGGAAAAAACTTCTCTCAGCTTCTTCCTATATGGAAATGATGAGAAAGCGATCGAATATGCTGAAGGTGCGCTCAAGAGAGCGTCAAAATATACCCCTCATGCGAACTGGACAGCTGGTCTTGCCGCATGGCGCCTGCAAAAACTGAAGAAGGCTGCTAAGCATTTTGTGGCACTTACCAATGTAAAGCGAATATCAGACTGGACTGCAAGTCGGGCAAGTTGGTGGGCTTCCAGAGCCTATTTGAAGCTGGGAAAACCTGAAAAAACGCTTCAGTATCTGGAAAATGCCACGCAGCAGCCCTATACATTTTACGGTCTCTTGGCTTTGCGTCAATTAGGGGTCCACAAGCCGTTTGGCTGGAAACTACCCGTGCTGAAACAAAGTGACCTTGATTGGCTTGCCAAACTGCCCGAGGCACGCCGCGCAATCGCGTTGAGTGAGGCCGGGCAATTCTATCTGGCTGAGCGAGAACTCCGGACAGCGTTTCCAAGTGCTAATACAAAGCTTGCTCCAATGCTGCTCTCTCTATCAGAACGCATTGGGGCCCCGTCAGTGGCCATGCGGATGGGTCTTTATCTTTGGGAAAAAGAGAACACAATTTGGGATGCTGCGTTATACCCAGTGCCACTTTGGAAACCACAAAAGGGTTTTAAGGTCGACCGTGCGTTGTTGTACGCATTTATGCGCCAAGAATCTGGTTTCTATGCAAGAGCGAAAAGCCCGGTTGGCGCCAAAGGTCTGATGCAACTTATGCCACGAACAGCAAGTTATCTTGCTAATGACAAATCCCTAAAAAATCGCAAGAGCCGCAAACTATTTAATCCTTCCTATAATCTGGAACTCGGTCAAAAATATCTAAGGCATTTAATGAAGGACAAAAACGTTAAAACTAATCTGTTTTATCTGACCATTGCCTATAACGGCGGCCCTGGAAATCTGATTAAATGGAAAAAACGCGCTAAAGGAAGTGAAGATCCACTTTTCTTTATTGAGGCGATGCAAAGCCGCGAGACCAGAGGCTTTATCAAGCGAGTGCTGACAAATTTTTGGATTTACAGACATCGCTTGGGACAAGAACTTCCCGCACTGGATGACATTGCACAAGGGCACTGGCCCCAATATTATCCGTTAGATACAAAAAATGGAAAGGTCGCGACAAATGCCCGGAATTGATGAGAGCCGTACCTTTATCTCCGTAAAGATCGCCGTATTAACAGTCTCTGACACTCGTGGCCTTGCTGAAGATCGGTCTGGGCAAACACTGGTAGATCGCATAGAGAAATCTGGACATACCCTAGCCGACCGTAAAATTGTCAAAGACGAAATTTCTGACATTCAAGAAGTTGTAAAAGAGTGGATTTCATCTGATCGAGTAGATGTCGTAATCTCCACCGGAGGTACAGGCGTTACGGGACGAGATATCACGCCTGAAGCCTTCTCAGGACTTTATGAGAAAGAAATTCAAGGTTTTGGTGAACTCTTCAGAATGCTGAGCTATCAAAAAATTGGGACTTCCACTATACAATCCCGCGCAACGGCTGGAGTAGCTGGTGGTACCTATCTTTTTGCCCTGCCGGGTTCAACAGGGGCCGTTAAAGATGGCTGGGATGACATTTTGGTGCATCAACTTGATTACAGATACATGCCTTGTAACTTTGTAGAACTATTCGATCGCTTGCAAGAACACCAAAAAAGAAGCAAATCTTAAAACAATCAACCCAATATACAAAACTTGCATACGGATTATTAAGATTTTCCCTCGATAGTTAGTATCCAAAACAAAATAAACGGGGGATGCACAAAAGCAGCATGGCGAATTTCTTTACAGTTGGAAAATACCGGCCTCATAACCGAAGAGACCATCGCTTCGAGCTGCCTTTGCTCAGCCTTACGGTTGCTGATCGACATGTAAACACTTACGACTGGAGTCTTGGTGGGTTCCGTATCACAGATTATAAAGGGCGGCCCCCAGTTGGTGATGTTGTTACAGTATCTGAACTTTCCTACTCACCGAACAACCGGACTTACGTTTCTTGCAAAGCAACAGTTACAAGAATTATACTCGGTAAAAATCAAGTCGCTTTCTCCTTCAAAGAACTGGACGATGATGCATTTGAATTTCTGGAGAATGCCAGCATCCAGCGCCTTGCAATTTTAGCAAATCAAAAATGATCCGACTATTTTTGTTCTTGATTTGTTCTTAAAAATTGATATGTTGGGGAATGGTAAAATTACCCTTTCCCCAAAGAGAAGATCCCCGCATTCGCGGAAGAGGTGCAACCTTTAACCCCGACTCTCGATTTAGCGATGAAACTCGAAAAACCATTTCTGATGAATGGCGTGATTACCGTCTGGATGATGGTTCTTTTCAAACCACCGTTACAACAGAAATTGCCAAATCCATCCTGAGCCGAAACACCTCTCCCGATTTACCATTTGATAGATCTGTAAATCCCTACCGGGGGTGTGAACATGGATGTATCTATTGCTACGCTAGGCCAACTCATTCTTATATGGATTTATCCCCGGGTTTAGATTTTGAAAGAAAATTATTTGCAAAACCTAATGCCGCGAAATTGTTGCGCAAAACCCTAAGCAACAAAAACTATGAGTGCCGTCCAATAGCCCTCGGAACCAACACTGATCCGTATCAACCTATTGAAAAACGGTATGAGATCACACGCAGCGTTATCGAATTACTGGCGGAGACAAGGCACCCTTTTACCATCACCACCAAATCAGATCTCGTATTACGGGACATCGACATTTTAGCGCCCCTTGCCCTAGAAAATTTGACCTGTGTTTGTATCTCAGTGACTAGCCTCGACAACAAACTCTCCCGACTAATGGAGCCAAGAGCAAGTGCGCCAAATAAAAGGTTAAAAGCCATCGAGATACTGGCAAAAGCAGGTATAAAAGTGATTGTTCAAATCGCCCCTGTTATTCCAGCTATAAATGACATGGAGATAGAAAGCATAATGCAGGCTGCAAAAGATAATGGCGCCTCTCAAGCAATCTACATTCCTGTTCGCCTCCCCCATGAAGTCTCCGATTTATTCAGAGACTGGTTGCAAAAGCATTACCCAGATCGTGCGAGTAAGGTCATGAAGTTAATCCAGTCAATGAGAAATGGTCGGGATAATGATCCAAATTTCAATGACAGGATGCGTGGAAGCGGTGCTTATGCAGATCTCATCAGAATGCGATTTCATAATGCAGCTCGTAAATTGAACCTC
Source organism: Alphaproteobacteria bacterium 46_93_T64 (assembly GCA_002163135.1). Lineage (GTDB taxonomy): Bacteria > Pseudomonadota > Alphaproteobacteria > Sneathiellales > Sneathiellaceae > Sneathiella. The sequence continues at coordinate 98,939 of MAAN01000022.1, read as the reverse complement.
GAAAATCGAATGTATGATTTAGATACAGACCTATTCACGCCGCCGCAAAATCCAGGGGACCAACTAAGCTTATTGTGACAGCAAAAATTATCAATTAAAACTCGCCTTGCCATTTAATAGACGATCGGTCTATAAATAAGGATGGAATACACGGACAAGACAATCCGGCCCCGCGGGCGCCCCCCGAAAACCGTCGAAGGTCAGTTGGACACACGGGATCAACTTATTCGTCATGGTACAGCCCTTTTCACGGAACGAGGATTTGCCAGCACCGGGATAGTGGAAATACTGAAAGACATTAAAATACCAAAAGGTTCTTTCTACCATTATTTCTCTAGCAAAGATGAATTCGGATTGGCTGTCGTCGATAATTACGGACGTTTCTTTGCAAAAAAATTGGATCGCTGGCTGTTAAATGAAAAGCGTCCCCCTCTCCTTCGAATTACCGATTTTGTGGACGATGCTAAACAAGGAATGCAAAGGTACGGCTTCAAGCGAGGATGCCTAATCGGCAATCTGGGTCAGGAGCTTGGCTCTTTGAGCGAAGATTTCAGAGAACCTCTAGAAAATACATTTCTCGACTGGCAACATCGCATTGCAGGATGCCTGGATGAAGCAAAAGGACAAGGCGACATCCCTTCGGACTCAAACACTAAAGACCTCGCAGCCTTTTTCTGGATTGGCTGGGAAGGCGCAATCCTTAGATCAAAGCTCGTAAAATCAACCAATCCAATCGACTTGTTCGTTGCAGCCTTTTTTGCTGGATTAAACAGCAATTTCACTGCAGGCGATTATAATAAAAAGGAATAAGAGAATGAAAGCCATTTTGATTACTAAAGAAGATGACGTCTACGAAACCAATCTTACAGACATTTCAGAAGATCAACTGCCTGAAGGCAATGTGACAGTAAAAGTTGATTATTCCACACTAAATTATAAAGACGGTCTTGCCATTACTGGAAAATCACCAGTCGTGCGGAAATTCCCTCTAGTGCCAGGTATTGATCTCGCGGGTACTGTTGAAACTAGCAGCCATGCAGACTACAAAGCTGGTGATCAAGTGGTATTGAATGGCTGGGGTGTTGGAGAAGTTCATTCTGGTGGTCTTGCTGAAAAAGCACGCGTAAACGGTGACTGGCTTGTGCCGCTTCCGGACGCCTTTACACCAAAACAAGCTATGGCCATCGGCACAGCTGGCTATACTTCTATGTTGTGCGTAATGGCACTCGAACAACAAGGTGTGACGCCTGACAAAGGTGAAATTCTCGTAACTGGTGCCGCTGGCGGCGTTGGTAGCGTTGCTATCTCCATTCTCGCGAAACTTGGCTATACTGTCATTGCCTCCACGGGCCGACCAAACGAAGCTGAATACCTAAAATCTTTGGGGGCCTCAGACATTATTGACCGGGCTGAGCTTTCATCACCAGGCCGCCCTCTTGGTAAAGAACGTTGGGCTGGTGCAGTAGATACAGTTGGCAGCCACACTTTGGCGAATATATGTGCAGGCATTAAATATGGCGGCGCCATTGCGGCTTGCGGCCTTGCACAAGGCATGGATCTTCCGGCCAGTGTTGCACCGTTCATTTTGCGCGGCATTATTTTAAACGGCGTAGACAGTGTCTATTGCCCACGTAATAAACGCATGCAAGCCTGGGCGCGCCTAGCAACGGATCTGGATATATCCCATATTGAGTTGATCACAAACGAGATTTCGCTATCAGAAGCAATTCCAGCAGCAAAAGAATTGCTCGAAGGCAATATTCGTGGCCGTACTGTTGTGAACGTCAACGCGTAAAGAAGGACAATAAAAATGACGGATCATCCTATTAGCCGCTACTCCGTGCCAGATGTCATGGAACTGCCGGAAGATTTGAGAGATATGGTTCTCGCTGTGCAGGAAAAAGCAGGGTTCATCCCCAATGTCTTTCTTGCATTGGCCCATCGCCCTGATGAGCTCCGTGCTTTCTTCAATTATCATGACGCTATTATGCTACGTGAGGGCAACCTCACCAAAGCTGAGAAAGAAATGATTATTGTCGCAACGTCTTCAGATAATAGCTGTCTGTATTGCGTTGTCGCACATGGTGCACTTCTTCGCATTTATTCGAAACAGCCTCTTCTTGCAGATCAACTGGCGACAAATCATCACAAGGCGGACATTACAGACCGGCAGAAAGCGATGATTGATTTTGGGCTAAAAGTTTCGAACTACGCCCAATCCATCAACGATGAAGATTTCGCAGTTCTTCGGGCACATGGTTTGGACGATGAAGACATTTGGGATATTGGCGCAATTACTGCGTTCTTTGGTCTAAGTAACCGCATGGCCAATTTGACATCCATGCGCCCGAACGATGAATTTTATACAATGGGGCGCTGACTTGCTCACGCCTCATTTTGAGTATGAGAAAAAATTGGGCGGCCTCGTCGCAGGCATAGACGAAGTTGGACGGGGCCCTTTTGCGGGTCCCGTCGTCGCTGCCGCGGTCATACTTGATCCTGATAATTATCCACTCGGGATGACAGACTCCAAGAAGCTTTCCAGATCCAAACGAGAAACACTTTTCGAACAAATCCTCGAGACTTCGGAAGTCGGTATTGGCGAAGCTAGCCCCGCTGAAATAGATGAACATAACATCCTTCAGGCAACCTTTATTGCCATGCGTCGTGCGCTAGAAAATTTGAAAATTACGCCCACCGCCCTACTTGTAGATGGGAACAGGGATCCAAAGCTTGGGCACCCAACACAACTTATTATAAAAGGAGATAGTATTTCTTTCTCCATTTCCGCGGCTTCTATTGTTGCAAAAGTGACACGCGATCGAAAAATGTGTGCTCTTTCAGCACTGTATCCGCACTACGGATGGGAGAGAAATGCAGGTTATGGAACAGCTGAACATCGCAAGGGGTTGAGTCTTTACGGAGTAACACCACAACATAGGCGAAGTTTTGCGCCTATCAGAAAAATTTTAAATGCTCATGAGGTCAAAAATTAACAGTATCGCCTAACGCACTGATTCTACGAAATATATTGACGATACGAATCGAGCGAATCAGTATTGAGGTCAACGCGAACAAATCGAAGAAGTGCAATGACTGACAAACAAACGCTGCCACTAAACAAAATTTTGCAAGGCGACTGCATCGAATTGATGAACAGTTTACCTGAAAAGTCTGTGGACATGATCTTTGCAGATCCCCCATACAACATGCAGCTCTCTGGTGAGCTTCGCCGCCCAGATGATAGCCGTGTTGATGCAGTTGACGACCACTGGGATCAGTTTGAAAGCTTCAAAGCTTATGACAAATTCACTCATGATTGGCTCAAGGCCGCCAAACGGGTTTTGAAAGACAATGGAACACTTTGGGTAATTGGCTCTTACCACAACATTTTCCGCGTTGGTGCAACATTGCAGGATCTGGGTTATTGGATGCTGAATGATGTTATCTGGCGTAAAACTAACCCAATGCCTAATTTCCGCGGAACTCGATTTACAAATGCCCACGAAACGTTGATCTGGTGCTCTAAGGACAAAAATTCAAAAGGCATGACATTCAATTACGACGCTTTGAAAGTCATGAATGACGATATCCAGATGCGTTCTGACTGGCACTTGCCGATCTGTAGTGGAAATGAACGCCTTAAAATTGACGGCGAAAAAGCCCATACAACACAAAAACCGGAAAGCCTGTTATATCGCGTTTTAACAGCGGCATCTAAACCTGGCGACGTTATCCTTGATCCGTTTTTTGGAACAGGCACAACTGGCGCTGTCGCAAAGAAACTCGGCCGCAACTACATTGGTCTTGAGCGTGAAACCAAATATATTGATGTTGCATCAAAACGTATTAGTAAAATTCGCGCCCACTCTCCTGAAGAATTGGAATACACGAAAAGCAAACGTCAGGAGCCTCGGGTGCCATTTGGCTCCGTTGTAGAACGCGGCTTGCTGTCTGCCGGTCAAGTCCTCTTTGATAGCCGCAAACGTTATAAGGCAAGGGTACGCGCAGATGGCAGTCTCATTGCATCTGATGTCTCTGGCTCTATTCATAAAGTTGGTGCGCAGTTGCAAGGATCGAGCTCATGTAACGGTTGGACATTCTGGCATTTCGATGCGGAGGGACAATCCGTCTCAATCGATGTGTTACGCCAGCAAGTCCGGTCGGAAATGAACTAAAAGGGTTATCCCCTTCTAGTATGAAAATTTGGAGGGGTTCTCTGATGAAAACTATATTATTTATTGCGACTTCGGTCTTGCTGATTTCCAGCAATGTAAGTGCATCGACATTTAACAGCTCACAATTTCTTGGCATCGATCGAGATGCTAGTAATGAAATTGACGAAAAAGAAGCCGTATCATTTCGCAAGAGATATTTTTCGGGTCTGGATTTAGACGGGAACGGCACTGTCGAATTTGAAGAGTATGTAAAAGCTAATAAGCTGCGTAGTTCCGTATCTGCAGCAGATGCCCCAGTTCCTGTAACAGATGAATACAAAGAAGCTGACAAAAACGCGGACACGATCCTAACCCTTGATGAATTTCTGGCTATTGGAAGCAAACGTTTCCAATTGCTCGATAAAGACAAAAACGGGAGTATCTCCCGGGAAGAGTTTGTCTCTCCGGGGCTCTAGGTTAATCGAAACCCAAGCGTCCTTGCTCAGCTTTTACAGACGCAAAAACTTTTGCCATCAACGTTGGCAACGCAATCTCTGTAAACTTTGAGGGATGGATCCATCTTAAATGATTGGAAGCAGCGAGATCATTGGCGCGTACAAACAGGATCTGCGGCAACAGCTTCAAATGAAAATGCGTAAATGTGTGCTTCACCAATTCTGCAGTCTTATCCACTGAACCAAGAGCGTTCATCCCCAGCTCATCAATTAGCGACTGCAATTGTCCGGGTCCAACAGTTTCAAATTCCGCTACTAACTCCCAGTCCGTGGATGGAAATTCCATCATGCCACCAAGCAGGCCCTTTTCCTCTCGGCGACGCATCAACACTTCCCCGTCAGAATTTTCAATCCAAAGGATAGATGCCATTTTCGTTGGCTTCGCTTTCTTAGGCATCTTCTTTGGGTAAATTTCTGCATCACCTTTCCCATGGGCAGCACACAAGTCAACTAGAGGGCATTCACTGCAAGACGGTTTTTTGGGGCTACAAATACGCGAGCCAATATCCATCAATGCTTGCGCATAATCCCCTGTACGCAACTCTGGTGTTACGGACGCTGCAAACTCTTTAAGTTCGGCCCGTGCCTTCGGTAAAATTTCCTGAACCCTGAAGACCCGACTTATAATACGTTCGATATTGCCATCCACCACCACCGCAGGTACAGAAAAAGCTATGGCAGCAATTGCAGCGGCGGTATATGGACCCACTCCTGGCAACTCTAACAATTCTTTTTCAGAATTTGGAAAGACACCGCCATATTTGTGCCAAACTGTGGCGGCACATTTGTGTAAATTACGAGCGCGGGCATAATACCCAAGGCCAGCCCAAGCCGTTAGCACATCATCAAGGGGAGCAGTTGCAAGGAATTCAATCGTCGGCCATTTCTGAAGAAACTTATCAAAGTAAGGACCAACCGTCACAACAGTCGTTTGTTGCAGCATGATTTCGCTAAGCCACACGTGATACGGATCTGCGTATTCGCCTGGAGCAGATCTCCACGGCAAACATCGCGCATTTACATCATACCAGTTAAGAACACGCGCAGCGAATTCGGAGTTGTCGAAATTGTGAGTGGTCATTTTATTTTGAATAAATCATTCTAAAGCAGCAAGTCTGTTTCTATATGATAGGCAGAACATCAGTAGGAAAAGAGATTTTTACCCATTGAGAAAAATAAGTCACAAATCAGGCCCAAAAGCCATCGGCAGTTTAATCGGGAAAAGCACGCGTGCAGCACTAGTGCGGCGTGGTTTTGCACAGGCTGATATCCTTTCCAAATGGGCAACTATCGTTGGACCAACCCTCGCACGTGCTTCCAGCCCAGAGCGGTTGGCCTATTCACGCAATAAAAATAGAGACGCAACGCTGAAAGTTAGAGTTACACCGGGGTTTGCCCCAGAATTCCAACAGTTCGAACCACTAATCATTGAGCGAATCAATAGTTTCTTCGGATATCGAGCTGTTGCTCGCCTACAGTTGATTCAAGCACCGGTAAAAATCGTTGAAGAGCGCACAAAACAGCCGCTTCCGCCTCCTACCAAAGAACAACAACACTGGATTGATAAGACCGTCGACCAAATTGAAGATCCAGAATTAAAGCAAAATTTAATAGAACTGGGAGCTGCTATGGCAGGCCGAAAGAACAAAGAAAATCAATAGATGCCCACACGGGTGCAGAAATCATTAAATAAATTCAACAACTTAATTCTAACAAAACAAGAACAGTAGAAAGATTTGAGGAATCTCATATGAAAAGGTATACTAACACAACATCTAGTATGAAAGATCAAAAATTGTCAGTTTCACGTCGACATTTTGTAGCTTCAGCAACTATTGCCCCTCTTGCACTTGGCGCGGCCGCGTCACTGGTGCCAAGTAGTGCGCAAGCAGATGTCATGAAAATCCTTGAAGACGACAATGTATTAGGCGATACAACTGCGCCGATTGCAATTGTAGAATATGCGTCGCTCACATGCGGACATTGTGGAAATTTCCACAACAATATACTTCACAAGATCAAGAAAGACTTTATTGACACAGGAAAAGCCTACCTCGTCTATCGAGATTTTCCGTTGGATCGATGGGCATTTCAGGCGTCTGTTCTCGCCCATACCGCTGGAAAAAACAGATTTTTCCCAGCTCTGGAAATTCTTTATAGCAAACAACCTCAGTGGAGAGACGGCGGCAACATAACCGAAGACTTGGCTGAAATCGGTAAAATGCTGGGCGTTCCACGTGCGAAATTTGATGCGGCTCTTGAAGACCAAGAGCTGGGTGAACGCATTCTAATGGATCGTATGGTTGGCAATAACGAGTATGGCGTCGACAGCACGCCTTCCATTTTTATTAATGGTGAGCGTTTTAACTATTACGATCATTTCACTGGCGATGAAAATCGCGAATGGATTTACGAAGACGTCAAAGGTTTTCTAGAAAAGCTTTTGTAAAACAATAATGGAGGGGCCGTGAAATTTTCTCAATTGCGTCTGTCTGGTTTCAAATCATTTGTTGAACCGACGGAATTATTGATTAAAGACGGCCTCACCGGCATTGTCGGCCCAAATGGGTGCGGTAAATCAAATCTGGTGGAAGCCCTCCGCTGGGTTATGGGAGAAACTTCCGCAAAGAATATGCGCGGCGGCGCTATGGATGATGTCATTTTTGCCGGTACAACTAGCCGCCCGGCCCGTAATATGGCGGAAGTTACGCTGGGCCTTGATAATACCGATCGCGCCGCGCCGCCAGCCTACAATAATAATATTGAACTTGATGTAACACGGCGCATTCGCCGCGAGACTGGATCAGATTACCGAATAAACGGTAAAATTACCCGTGCCCGCGATGTTCAATTGCTATTTGCTGATATGGCAACAGGCGCTCATTCTACGGCAATAGTTAGTCAAGGACGTGTTGGCTCACTGATCAACGCGAAACCCAAAGACAGGCGTCATCTTTTGGAAGAAGCCGCCGGTATCTCGGGCTTGCACTCAAGGCGGCACGAAGCCGAGCTTCGTTTAAAGGCTGCTGAGACAAATCTCGAACGCGTGGATGATGTAACAGGGCAACTTGAAGTCCAACTGGCCAGCCTCAAACGGCAAGCACGGCAGGCGACACGCTATAGGAATATTTCAGGGCATATCCGAAAAGCCGAAGCCATGCTGTTTTACCGCAAGTATGAGCATGCGGCCAAAACTGAAGCAACGGCTAAAGAAAAGCTAAAAGAAGCAACAGTTGCAGTTACAGAGCTTACTCGCCAAACAGCTTTAGCACAAAATGCAAGCCTAACGGCCAACGAAGCCTTAAAACCACTGCGGGATGCTGAAGCCGCTGCCGCTGCCCTAGTCCACCGATTGGCCTTGCAAAATGAGCAGCTAAATGCGGAAGAAGAAAGACTTCGCAAAGCACAGAAACAATTGGAAGATCGAAAATCACAGATTTCCAGTGACATGAACCGGGAAAAAGATCTCGAAAAGGACGCGGCTGAAGCCGTACAGAAACTTCGCAGAGAAAAAGAAGAACTTGCACACGCAGTTAAAGAGGAAGGCCCGATACTCAAGACTTTGCACGAAGACATTGCTGGGCGCCAAATACTCATTCGAGAGCTTCAGTCAGAGCTAGACGCAGCCACAGAAGTCATCGCCTCTGAAAAAGCTAACCACAACAGCTTAAGGCAACAAGTAGTGACTGCTGAGAGAAATCAAGCCCGCCAAAATGAACGGCTTGCACGTTTAACGAAAGAAAAGCTAGCTCTTGCAGGGCAACTTCAAGTTCTCTCGACGGGAACTAAATTTGAAGCAGATATTGTTACCACTGAAACTCTGGCCGCAGATTTAACCCTCAATCTAGAAGAGGTGGAGGTTGAAAGGCAGAAGGCCGATGAGCAAGAACGTCAATCTAGAGAAGACTTCAGGGATGCTGAAAAAGAATTAGCCACCATTCAAGCAGAAATCAGAGCCCTAAATACACTTCTTCAGCGCGAAACGGATGCAAATTGGCAATCAGTCTCAGAAAAGCTCACAGTTGATACTGGATATGAAACAGCATTAGGCGCGGCGCTTGGCGATGATCTGGAAGCACCAACAGATACAAAGGCATCTGCATTTTGGGCAACCGTAGAGGAAAGATCTACCCCTCCTCGCTTTCCTGCAGGTATTGATACACTTGGACAATATGTAAGAGGAGAGCCCGCGCTACAAGCACGCTTATCCCAAATCGGAGTTGTCCGCTCCCATGATCAGATTGCAAAAACGTTAGAAACGCTTGAATACGGGCAGTGGCTCATTTCATTGGAAGGTGATTTATGGCGTTGGGACGGTTTCCATCAAAAAGCAGGAACACAATCTGCCGCAGCCATCCGGATTGGGCAACGCAACCGACTAGCCGATCTTGAGCAACAACAAGGAAAACAGGAAACCTCCCTAAATTCTCTTCGAAAGAGGTTGGTGCTCTCGGAAGAACATCTCGTTAATTCTCGTCAAAGAGAACAACATCTTAGGGTGAAGCAAAGGGAGGCCGAAAAAGAACTCACATCTTTGAAAGCCAGACAAACTGAACAAGAGCGTGCGCAGTCTTCCAAAAGTTCAAAACTTGAAGCATTGCTGGATCAAGAAAGATCTCTGAACAACGACATAACTGAAGAGCAACAGCAATTATCCAAATTTCAGACAGAACAATCCAATCTGCCAGATATATCTCAATCACAATCTCGCCTGGATAAGCTCAAATCGGACTTAAGACTAAAGCGCGATAAGATCGGATCCGTACGCAGCAATCACGACCAATTACTCCGCGAATCAGCAATTCGAGGAGATCGATTACAGACCATTGATGCAGAGCGCGAGAATTGGATCAGACGTAGTTCCAACATGGCTGAGCATTTCTCTCAACTGGAAATTAGGTTCTCATCGACAGATCAAGAACTGCAAGATTTGGTGAACAAACCAGAGGAAATCAATAGAAAACGTGGAGAGCTTTCCGATGAGATGGCGCGAGCAGACGGGGCTCGCAGTGCAGTTCGCGATCAAGTAGCTGAGGCCGAATCTGTTTTAAGGCAATGTGATGAAGCACTCCGCCTCGCACAAGAATCCCTTGCCACTTGTCGCGAAGAGCGCGTTCGTTATCAAGCAGATGTTGAGCATTCCGCCGACATTTTGACTAGTTTGGCTGAACAAATATACGAAAAGTTGGAATGCACTCCAGAGAAAATCAAATCTGCGGGTCAAATCGATGAAGCTGAGGAAATTCCCACTGTTGACATCAGCGAGCGTAAAGTCGAACGCCTTAAGAAAGAACGAGACGGCATGGGTCCTGTTAATTTGCGGGCTGAAATCGAAGCAAGCGAAGTAGATGAACAACTCTCGACCCTCTTGAAAGAACGGACGGACCTAGAAGCCGCTATTGCACGGCTGCGGCAAGGTATAACAAGTTTGAACAAAGAAGGCCGTGAGCGCCTACTAGCTGCTTTTACGAAGGTCGACGCGCACTTCCAAGACCTGTTCAAGCAGGTTTTTGGGGGTGGTTATGCCCATTTGAAATTAACGGAATCAGAAGACCCACTGGCTGCAGGACTGGAGATTATGGCAAGTCCACCTGGCAAGCGCCTACAGCTTATGTCTCTTCTGTCAGGCGGAGAACAAGCCCTTACAGCCGTTGCACTGCTATTTGCAGTGTTCCTTACCAACCCCGCCCCTATTTGTGTTCTTGATGAGGTCGACGCCCCACTTGATGATGTAAACGTAGAACGCCTTTGCAACCTTCTTGATCAACTTTCCAAACAATCGGACACACGTTTTCTCGTTGTAACCCATCATCCTATTACAATGGCTCGCATGGACCGATTGTTTGGTGTAACTATGGCGGAGCGCGGAATCTCACAACTTGTATCCGTTGATTTGACGCGTGCACAACTGATGACAAACGAAATCAGCTAAAGCGAAATCGATTAGGAAAACACAGTGCCATTTAACTTTCTACACAAGGGTCAACCAAGCTGCTCATTCGAACTTGACAGTGCGATAGTCAGACCGTATGTTTCCCGCGCTTTGAGAAGGGGGAAATGGATGACGTTAATTTTTCGTGAATGTGACGGAAATGTCTGAACCGACCCCTCAAGAAAAGAAAGAATTTAGAGCTCGGCTTGAGCAGGCGCGTCAGAAACATGAGCAAAGCTCCTGGGATGGACGACTACAAGTAGAGCGAAGCGGCGCACTGGGTCGAGCTTGGCGATTGTCTGTAGAGATAATAGCGGCTTTTCTGGTTTGCGGCGGTTTAGGTTGGATGATCGACAGTTGGTTGGGCACGAAACCTATATTTTTGTTGGTATTTGTCGTGATTGGTATGTTTGTTGGCATTTATAATGTCTACAAAGTTGCCAAGGCGATGAATCCGGAAGACTTTGAAGAATGAGAGTGGCAAATGATTTGCTTCTCTATGTATGAAACAGATTCAAACGGGATATAGTATCGTGGCAGAAGGTCAGGGACTCCATATCGACCCGATGGGGCAATTCCAAATTAAGCGTTTGGTTGAAATGAATGTCGGTGGCATCGACGTTTCATTCACCAACTCTTCTTTGTTCATGCTCATTGTTGTTGCATCAATTACTGTGTTTCTGACATGGAGCATGCGTGGACGGGCGATGGTTCCGGGTCGTATGCAATCTATGGCCGAACTTAGCTATGAATTTATTGCGAACATGTTGAAAGATAATGTCGGTTCAGAGGGACGCAAGTTCTTCCCGTTCATTTTCTCCATCTTCATGTTTGTATTGTTCTGTAATCTTATCGGAATGGTCCCCTACACGTTTACTGTTACTAGCCACATCGTTGTGACGTTTGGATTAGCGATGACAGTATTCCTAGTAGTTACAATTGTAGGAATTGTGCGTCATGGATTTAAATTCCTGACATTGTTTGCGCCAAGTGGCGTTCCAATGTTCCTGATGCCTATTCTCGTACCCATCGAAATAATCTCTTATTTCGTTCGCCCTATTAGCCTTTCAGTTCGTCTCTTCGCCAATATGATGGCAGGTCACGCTTTGTTGAAAGTATTTGGCGCATTTGTTGTTGGGCTTAGTTGGTGGGGCGGATGGCTTCCACTTACTTTTATTATTGGTCTGACTGGTCTCGAATTCTTGGTTGCATTCCTGCAAGCATATGTTTTCGCAATCCTGTCATGTCTTTACTTAAACGATGCGATTAACCTGCATCACTAATTTTATTTAACAATTACATAGTTTTTGTTTAACGAAGGAAAAATATCATGGAAGTAGAAGCAGCAAGAATGATCGGCGCCGGCCTCGCAACTATCGCACTAGCAGGCGTTGGTCTTGGTTTGGGTAACATCTTCGGATCTTACATTTCAGGTTCTTTGCGCAACCCAGCAGCAGCACCAAAAGTATTTGGTAACGTTCTGCTCGGCTTTGCCTTAACAGAAGCTGTTGCTCTGTTTGCTATGGTTATCGCTCTTATCATCCTGTTCGTTTAATCTCTTTAACTATTTAAGTTAAAGAACTTTTGAACGCTAGGAATTAGGAACGGTTATGCCGCAGCTCAATTTTGTAGACTTCCCACCCCAACTTGTGTGGCTAGCTATCAGTTTTGTCATTTTGTATATCGCAATGGCAAAAGTGGCTATCCCACGCATTTCTGAGGTTTTGGAAGGTCGTCAAGACCGCATTGCCCGGGATTTGGATGAAGCCAAGCGCTTAAGTGAAGAATCCGATAAGGCAAAAGCGGAATATGAAGCCGCGCTGGAAGAAGCTCGGGCGAAAGCCCATGGTATGGTGTCTGAACTTAAAGCGACACTCACCAAAGAGCAGGACGCCAGCAGGGTTGATCTTGAAGCCAAACTTGCGGAAAAAGCACAAGCGGCTGAGAAAAGCATCGCTGATGCTAAGGAAACAGCATTATCCAATGTTCGGAATATTGCTGGTGAAGCTGCAAAAGCTGCGGTTTCCCGACTTGTTTCTCTTGAAGTTAGCGACGCTGATTTAAGCGCAGCTGTTGAAGCTAGTGCGAAGGGGAGTGCCTAATGCTACATGATCCCGCATTTTGGGTAGCAATTGCCTTCCTTGGTTTCATTGCCGTTGTTATTTATTTCAAACTTCCTTCTATCGTAGGAAAGCAACTTGATGAACGGGCAAGCCGCATCAAGAGCGAGTTGGATGAAGCACAGAAATTGCGTGAAGATGCGCAAGCCATGTATGCTGATTACCAACGCCGTCAACGTGATGCTTTTGCAACTGCTGAAGAAATCGTTGTTAAAGCGAAAGAAGATGCTGAAATAATTCGGAAAGAAAGCGAAGCTGAACTACAGGCCACTCTAACGCGTCGTCAGGAATTGGCAGAAGCCAAGATCAGGCAAGCTGAAGAGAAGGCAATTGCGGAAGTTCAGAATATTGCCGTTGATGTTGCTATTACAGCAGCTGAAAAGCTGATGAAAGACAACATCAAGGCAAAAGAAGCTGGCTCTCTAATCGACCAATCTATTAAGGATTTGGGCGCGCAACTTAACTAAGTCTCGCATCCACCCGTAAAAAAACCCCGCTTATGGCGGGGTTTTTTATTGCCTGTTTCGCACATTGGTCAGACTACGAGCACAAAAAAAAAGGCCCCGCCGAAGCGGGACCATAGGAGGATTGACATATCCTTCAAATATTACTCAGGTGCAGTCCAACGCAAAATTGGACTACGAGCTGCAGCGGTCTCATCAAGTCGTTTACGCGGAGCAAACTTAGGCGCCTGAACAAAAAACTCTGGATCATTACTAGTCTGAGCTTTTTCAATCAAATGCCGCATGCTACCGATAAATAGATCCAATGTTTCCTTTGTTTCACTTTCAGTGGGCTCAATCAGCATGGCCCCATGAACAACAAGCGGGAAATACATTGTCATTGGATGATAACCCTCATCGATCATCGCTTTGGCTATATCAAGGGTGGTTACCCCTGTATCTTTCAAAGTGCTGTCATCGAAAAGAGCCTCATGCATGCAAACACCTTCAAACGGTGAGTTAAGCAAATCGTCCAGTCCAACACGAATATAGTTGGCGTTGAGAACTGCATCCTCAGCGATCTGACGAAGACCATCAGAGCCATGACTGAGCATATAGGCCAGTGCCCGAATGAACATTCCCATTTGACCGTGAAAAGTTTTCATCCGACCAAAGCTTTTAGCGGCACCCTCTTCAACTTGTTCTTGAAGAGAATAGTTACCGCCCTCTTCCACAACAAATGGAACAGGTGCATAGGGAGCAAGAGCATCTGACAGAACAACTGGCCCAGAACCCGGCCCACCGCCACCATGAGGCGTTGAGAAGGTTTTATGCAAGTTGATATGCATTGCGTCCACACCAAGGTCTCCCGGGCGTGTGCGGCCCAGAATAGCGTTTAGATTTGCACCGTCACAATAGAAATACCCACCAACACTGTGGATGAGATCGGCGATTTTCTTCACATCGTTTTCAAACAGACCACAAGTGTTAGGATTAGTCAGCATGACACCGGCAACATCAGGGCCTAACTTAGCTTCAAATGCGTCCAAATCCATACGTCCATCAGCACGTGCAGGAACAGATTCAACCTTGTAGCCACATAGAGCAGCAGTCGCTGGGTTAGTCCCATGAGCTGATTCAGGCACCAAGATGCGTGTTCTCTGCTCACCTTTAGCATCGTGTGCTGCACGAATGGCCATGATACCGCACAATTCACCATGCGCACCCGCTGCAGGTGACATGGCAACGGCTGACATTCCAGTGATAGTTTTCAACCAGTGCGCCAGATCATCAATAAGTGCCAATGCACCTTGAACGGTACTTACAGGTTGCATCGGGTGAATATCACCCAATCCCTTCATCCGAGCTGCTTTCTCGTTAATGCGGGGATTATGCTTCATTGTGCAGGATCCAAGTGGGTAGAAACCAGCATCAATGGAGTAATTCTGGCGGCTCAAGCGAACATAGTGGCGAACCACTTGTGGTTCTGATAAATCAGGGAGCCCAACTTCTTCATTGCGTTCCAACCCGCCTAAGCGACTTTTGACTTCTTTTGGATCGCGCATATCCACACCAACACGACCTTTGACGCCTTGTTCAAAAATCAATGGTGTTTCAAGGTTCAACGCTTTGTTACCTGTATAGGTGCTTTCCAAATCATGCCCTTGTGTTACGGCACCAGGTCTTGACGGTCGTCCAACATTAAGCATTGGCAATCTCCTTCAGCGCAGCGACCAGTTGGTCCACATCATCGTCAGTGTTAGTTTCTGTCACAGTGATCAGTAATAAGTTTTCGAAACCATCAGCATTTGGCAAAAGCCGGGAAACTGGAACACCGCCCAGAATGCCTTTAGCCGCCAACTTTTCGACAGCGTCCTGTGCCGGAACCGGTAACTTCACAGTGAATTCATTGAAAAATGTTTCGTTCAGCACGTCAACACCATCGATTGCCGAAATTTTATCTGCTGCCGCTGCGGCTTCACTGTGGTTAAGTTTGGCGAGTTTAGCAAAACCAACTTCACCAAGCAGACTCATGTGAATACTGAAAGCCAATGAGCAAAGTCCAGCGTTCGTGCAAATGTTACTCGTCGCTTTTTCCCGCCGGATATGCTGTTCACGTGTTGACAGGGTCAGTACAAATCCGCGAGTACCATCCTGATCGGTAGTCTCCCCACAAAGTCGGCCAGGCATCTGACGAACGTATTTCTGACGTGTCGCAAACAATCCTACATATGGGCCGCCATATGATAATGGAACACCAATTGATTGGCCTTCGCCGACAACGATATCCGCACCCATGTCACCCGGAGAGCGAACCGCGCCCAAGGAGACAACTTCCGTTACGACAACAACCAAAAGCGCTCCGACTTCGTGGCATTTATCCGCAAGATCAGATAGATCCTGCAAACGCCCAAAGAAATCAGGGTTTTGGACCACGACACATGCAATATCTTTACCAAGATCAGCGGTAAGGTCTTCCACACCATCTATTGAAGGGGGCAGGCTTTCAACACTGAAATCAGTAAATTGAACGGTCGTATCCGTAACTTCACGATAATGCGGATGCAAATTACAAGACAGGATTGCTTTTTTACGGCGTGTGGCGCGGCACGCCATCAAAACGGCCTCCGCACACGCAGTCGCACCATCATACATGGACGCGTTAGCCACATCCATGCCTGTGATCAGAGCAACCTGAGTCTGGAATTCAAACAACGCTTGTAGCGTTCCTTGACTAATTTCAGGCTGGTAAGGCGTGTAGGCTGTTAAAAACTCTGAACGCTGGATCAAATGATCGACAACAGATGGTACATGGTGGCGATAGGCGCCAGCGCCCAAAAAGCTAGGTGCAGAAGATGGCGACAGATTTTGCGCGCCGTAGGCGAGCATTTTTGCGTCAACATCCATTTCAGGCGCATGCTTTGGCAGATCTAAGAGACCTGTTAAACGTGCATCTTCAGGAATGTCGACGAAAAGATCGTCAATCGAACTCACACCAATCTTTTGCAACATCGCCTGCCGTTCTTCAGCAGTATGTGGCATATATCTCATTAGGAAAGGCCTTCTGTATATTCTTTATACGCAGCTTCATCCATCATATCTTCCAGATCAGACGTATCTTCAATTTTGATTTTCGCAAACCAACCTGCGCCCTGCGCATCCTCATTGACCAAGGAAGGTTTATCTTCCAAGTCTTCATTCACGGCAACAACTTCACCTTTGACCGGTGCATAAACTTCAGATGCTGCTTTCACGCTTTCAACAACGGCAAGTTCATCCCCTTTTTCCAGCTCACGGCCCATGTCCGGAACTTCGACAAAGACAACATCGCCAAGCTGCTCTTGCGCATAAACGCTAATGCCGACGGTCGCAACGTCACCTTCGACTGTCACCCACTCATGATCTTTTGTATATTTTGTGCTCATCTTATTTTCCTATTATTACTAATAAAATTGAACGGGCTATTAGCCGCGATAGTAACGTTGTTCGACAAACGGCATTTTCACGACTTTCGCCGCCCTAGCCTTTCCCCGAACAATCAATTGTAATTGTGTGTCAGCTTTGGAGAGCTCAAGCGGGACATATCCCATAGCAATTGGTGCCTGTAGGCTCGGAGCGAACCCGCCAGACGTAATTTCACCAACTACATTGCCGTCCATATCCGCGATCTCGGTATGCTCCCGTGCGGGTGCCCGTCCTTCAGGCAAAATACCCACGCGTTTCATTTTAGGCTTTGCAGCAATCTCATCGATAATGATCGTCGCGCCGGGGAAGCCCCCTTCTTCGCGGCGACGTTTGCTGATTGCCCATAGAAGACCCGCTGATGCAGGTGTTGTTTCTGTTGTCAGGTCATGCCCATAGAGGCATAGACCGGATTCAAGCCTCAACGAATCCCGTGCACCCAATCCAATCGGCGCGACCTCTTCTTCAGCTAGAAACGCCCGACAAACTTCCTCCGCGCGCTCGTTTGGAATAGAGATTTCATATCCATCTTCGCCCGTGTAGCCGGAACGTGTCACGAAACATGCCGCTCCTGCAATTTCCAACTCTTGGTAGGACATAAATGACATATCGGCGACGGCTGGGTTGAACCGTGCTAAAATCTCAACGGCCTTGGGACCTTGCAAGGCGACTAGCGCTCTATCGTCCAGAACTGTAACTGTCGCATCGTTTTTCAGTGCAGATTTGAACAGTGCAATATCTTGATCTTTACATCCTGCATTTACAACAACGAACAAATCGTCTCCGCGTTGCGTTACGATAAGATCATCAAGGATGCCGCCATTGTCATTCGTCAGAAAGCTGTAGCGCATCTGGCCCGCAGAGAGTGCTTCAATATCTCCCGGGATCAGTTTTTCAATTGATTTGGCAGGGTTGGCGCCTGAAATAACGACTTGCCCCATGTGTGACACATCAAACAAACCAGCTTTTTCTCTAGTGTGTAGATGTTCTTTCATAATGCCATCAGGATATTGCACAGGCATATCATAGCCAGCGAAGGGCGTCATTTTAGCGCCGAGCTCTACATGCAAATCATAAAGTGCTGTTTGTTTTGTCTGCGAGGTATCATTCATAGGTATGTCTCAGTCCACAAAGAAGTTAATCACCAACGCACCAAGCGTAGGTAATAACCCCCTCTGTCTTAGGACCTGAGAGATTTGACATAAAAAGCCCACATAGCTTTTTGTGCTTACCCCTTCGGTGAAGCTGAAAATTCAGCTTGCTTTCCAGAGATTCATCCTCCTGCGGTCCGGGTGCCTGAGAGTTTCCGAGGTGGTTGCTCCTTCGGCGATGACTCTAAGTCATCTCTCCCGCAGGGATCGTCTGTATGAATGCCCCGATAATAGTGATGCTTTCGCTTCTGTCAAATGGCATGATCTTTTTAGACGAAAAGCTGGCTTTTTTAGTTCGCTGTTTTTCGATTATACTCAAGCTGTTCATTTGTCAGCTGAAAGCCCATCACAATCGTATAGTCTGCACCTGAACGGCCACTGGCAATCGGGATTATTTGGATGATTTCCTCTTGTACCGCCCCTCTCCGTTTCCCTTGCGGAACCTCGATCAGGCTTTCAAATATCTTTTTACCCAATACTTTTTTATTATTGTCTGCAATAGCCACAAAAAACGGGAACACTTGTTTTTGTGAAGTCGCTGCTGGGCCTTTGATCGCTCCGATACGAAGAATCAACTCAGCTAATACTTCGCTATCATCATTCTCGTATACGCACTCACCGCTGGTTGGGACAATAACACCTTCAAACTCGACATCAACCAGATCACGACCCGGTCCGCTCCGGAAAATGGTGATATTTCCTGCATTGGGAAGTACCGCCACATTTGGGCAAGGCAACACGCGCTTACTTGAACTAAATAAATCGGTATCCAATCCTCCGGCGCAAGCACTTAAGACGAACACCCCAGCTAGAAGGGAAATGGACTTCAAATGTTTGAATTTACGTATCATCCCGGCATTCTTTCGCTTCTGACATGCCGCATTTATCCAAGGCGCGTCAAAGTCTGGTAATTTTAGGCAATTTGATGTACTAATCCGCCGAATTTAAGATGGACAGGATTTTTTAGCAAGCATGACAAGCTCGGCAATTAAATATTATTGTTCAATGGGATATTTTCGCCCGCATACATGTTAGGTTGGCAAATGACAGTTGAACAACGAAATCTTCTTTTGGCGGCCCCTCGTGGCTTTTGTGCTGGCGTGGACCGGGCAATCCAAATCGTTGAACGCGCATTAGAGAAATACGGTGCCCCGGTCTATGTGCGTCATGAGATCGTGCACAACAGATATGTTGTGGAGAATCTGGAAGCAAAAGGCGCTGTATTCGTCGATGAGCTAAGTGATGTACCAAAGAACGTACCTGTCATTTTTTCAGCTCATGGCGTTGCGAAATCGGTGCCTGAAGAAGCTCAAACCCGCAATATGTTTTTCATCGATGCCACTTGCCCACTGGTCAGTAAAGTCCACAGAGAGGCCGAACGTCACGACAAGGACGGAATGGAAATCATTCTTATTGGTCATAAGGGACACCCCGAAGTTATCGGGACTATGGGTCAGTTAAAAGAGGGGAAAATTACACTTGTGGAAACTCTGGAAGATGCTCAAGCCTTTTCACCAATAAACCCCGATGCGGATCTTGCATATCTGACACAAACCACTCTCTCTGTAGATGAAACTTCAGCTATTGTCGCAACCTTGCGGAACAAATTCCCCAATATTGCGTCCCCTAAAAAAGAAGATATATGCTACGCAACGACAAACCGGCAAGCCGCTGTAAAAGAACTAGCAGCAGAATGTGACGGTGTTCTTGTAATCGGAGCTCCCAATTCATCTAACTCCATGCGCCTTGTCGAAGTGGCCCAAAAAAGCGGATGTAAATACGTTAGTTTGGTTCAACGCGCACGTGATATTCCGTGGGAAAAACTAGCGAATTGCACCAACATTGGAATTACCGCCGGGGCCTCCGCCCCAGAAACACTGGTTGAGGAAGTGGTTGCTGCATTTTCTGAACGGTATGACGTTACAGTTCGCGAAATAACAACAAGTGAAGAACATGTTACGTTCAAGCTTCCACGCATTTTAGAAAAATAACAGGCAATCAAATTCTCTATCGGGAATAAAGACTGCCCAATTGGTACAAAATATGGCCGTATATACTGAAATCTCCGACGATGATTTAGATGCACTGTTGCGTGAATATGATATCGGAGAGGCCCTTTCATGCAAGGGAATTGCAGAAGGCGTCGAGAACTCAAATTTTCTTCTTCAAACGCAAACTGGATTTTACATTCTGACGCTTTATGAAAAGCGGGTAAATAAAGACGACTTGCCGTTTTTCCTTGGCCTAATGGAACATTTGGCAGAAAAAGGATTTGTATCCCCGAGGCCAATCGTAACAAAAAAAGGTGAGACACTAACGACAGTTGCTGAGCGCCCCTCAGCCATTATCGAATTCTTGAAAGGCCGCTCCATTCGGAGAATAACTCCAGATCATTGCGCCATGCTCGGAGATAGTCTGGCCAACTTGCATGTCGCTGCTGCGGACTTTGAAATTAGCAGACCTAATACGCTTTCAATGAACAGCTGGCGTCCTCTGCTGAACGATTGTCTTGCTAGTCGGCACGACAATTCTATAAAAGATGCTGAAGTTGTAGAAATTGAGAATGAGCTTACTTTTCTTGAAGAGAACTGGCCGTCAGATCTTCCTCAAGGTGTCATTCACGCAGATCTTTTCCCCGACAATATCTTCTTCCTGAACGATCAGGTTAGCGGCGTAATTGATTACTACTTCGCCTGCAATGACTTTCTTGTTTATGATTTGGCGATCTGCCTTAATGCTTGGTGCTTTGAAAGTGATGCAAGCTTTAACATTACCAAAGCCCGAAAGCTGTTAAATGCTTATCGCCGTGTACGGAGTGTTTCTAACGAGGAGTTGGAGGCTCTCCCCCTTCTTTGCCGCGGGGCCGCTTTACGCTTCTACCTCACACGGCTGTATGATTGGCTAAACCAGGTTGAAGGAGCGCTAGTGAAACCAAAAAATCCAGCCGAATATCTAAAGAAAATTCGTTTTCTTCAGGATGTTAAAACCGTCTCGGCATATGGGATCGAATAAAGCTGATTAATCAAAGAGCGCGTCAATTTCATCTTGGGAAATTTCCTGGCCTTCAACACGTGGGCCGCTGAGTTCAACGTCCCCGTCTTTTTGAACGTCCTGCTCAACTCCTTCAAGGTCAGCTAATTGCTCCTCTCCACCCAAGATATCAATCATGGTTGCAATACGATCTTCAACGAATTTGAGCGTTCCAACGACTTTAGAAATACGCTGTCCTGTAATATCTTGAAAACCGCAGGCTTCGTAGATTTTCATTACGGCGTTGCTGATGGCTTGCGTAATTTCAAGTTCATCAGGATCAGTTGCGTTAAGCTCTAAACTCTCATTCTTATCTTCAATGGTCTCAACTGCCGCCAAAATCGTATTTGTCGCTGTTTCAGTATCACCAACAACGGCATCCAATTGGTCGGTCATTGCATGAATTTTGGGCCCTTTTTCATGAGAGTTTATCGATGTGATTTCACGCCGAGTTTCCAAGATCACACGAGAGAGCTCTTCCAACTCGATCTTCAATTGCATAGATTCTGCAAATTCTTTTTTAAAGTCTTCAAGCACTTCTTCATTGAGCGTTGGGCCGGTTTTTGCTTCAAAACCTCCTGCAATATCCTCTCTTAATGAATGTATAGCCCCTAAAAGCACATCATATTGCTCTTGGCTCATACCACCGGTGGGGTCTGGCGTCCCCACATCTGAACTCACATGTTGAAGTTGTTGCTTTTCAGCAGAGAACATCTTTTTTGTCATAGCGTTCACAAGGTCCTCGACAGACAGAATAGGTTAATTCTTAGATTATTTTATCATCCTGAACCCAAGCGCCTAAAATTAGGTTAAAATATAATTATTTTACTGACCTGCCTTTGGTTTCAGATATGCTGGCAAAAACTTATTCAAATATGCACAGCCGACAGGTGACAAATTGGCAGAAAAAACAGTAACAATTTATACAGATGGCGCATGTTCGGGCAACCCTGGCCCGGGGGGTTGGGGCGCGTTGCTGGAAGCTGACGGTAAAACAAAAGAAATATGCGGCGGAGCTCCTGATACGACGAATAATCGTATGGAACTTAGCGCGGCAATCAATGCACTTACCGCCTTAAAAAGGCCCAGCAGTGTGGCTCTGCATACTGACAGTACATATGTGAAAGACGGCATTACCAAATGGATGGCTAACTGGAAGAAAAATGGCTGGAAAACCGCAGCAAAGAAGCCAGTTAAGAACAAAGATTTATGGGTGGAGCTTGATGAGGCTATCGCCCGTCATACCATTAGCTGGCATTGGGTCAAAGGACACGCGGGGCATCCGGGAAACGAAAAAGCTGACCAATTGGCCAATAAGGGCATGGAAAAATTCAAATAGATAAAACGGGGAGGTCATCCCTCCCCGCATACGAAAACTAGATCTGATCAAGAAGTGTTTCAGCATCCGAAACTTCAAAACCACCGGTTTCTTCGAGGTTCAATTGACTTATAGCACCGTCGTCGACAATCATTGAATACCGACGTGAACGCACACCAAGGCCTGCACCGGACGCATCAAATTCAACACCCATTGCTTTTGTGAAAGCACCATCTGGATCAACAACCATACGAATTCCATCTGCAGATAGCGATTTTCCCCACGCTGCCATTACGAACGGATCGTTCACAGACAGGCAAATTACTTCTTCTACGCCTTTGCCTTTCAAGGCATCAAGATTTGCGAGAAATCCCGGCACGTGTTTCGCGGAACAAGTTGGTGTAAACGCACCTGGAACAGCAAACATTGCGACTTTTTTGCCTGCGAATAAATCGCTAACTGCTAATTTTGAAGGGCCTTTTGCAGTCATTTCCATGAGATCGGCATTTGGCAGTTTGTCGCCTACTGAAATAGTCATTAAATTTTTCCTAGTTGCAAATTGGAGGATTTCTAGAATTGTAGCATAGTCTTTCTCTTACACCACAAAAACAACCTGAAATGTGACGTTTGCCAGATTATTTTATTTCAACACTCGCTTCAGCGCCCTGACTGTTATCTATGAGTGTCGCTCTTAGTTTGCGCCCCAAAATTCGCTTCGGATCATTTACGAAATCAGCGGCTATTGAGAAGGAGACCTTGTTCCCATTACGGTCTATCACAGTTTTTTCGACCGCAAAGAAATCTCCGTCCTCTCCTTCAAGAATCAACTCTGGATTTTCAAAGGAATTATTTGTATCAACCGTGACTTCCAAAAAATTCTTCGTTAGGTGCCTGATTTCTATACGCTGAGCCAATGCCGACAGTCCAAGTGGCGCAGGCACCAAGGCTGTATATTGTTGGAACAAATTCTTTTCCGCGGATTGCTCTGCTGCAGCATTCGGTAAATGCAGAGAGAATTCTTGTTGGATGGGTACGCAAACTTCTTTGCATACACCGTAAGTCAGTACGAGTTTGGCACGAAGATCTTTGTCTGCATCTTTTAAAGTGACTTTAACCGGAAACAGAACTTCCGTCTCAAATCCCCAGGATAAATAGCCAGCGCTTTCAAATGATTCCGGTGCCGGCCATAAGATTTCAGTATTCGCAATATTCTCTGAGCCGCTCCAACCGAATGTGGGAGCAATGCCAGTATCGCCAGGGCTTCGCCAGTAGGTTTTCCAGCCCCTATCCAGTTGGATGTGAACTCCAAGCACGACTTCTTTTTGCCCGCCCGTTCCCGTTGTCACCGACAGCAATCGAGCACGGGACATCTCTGATACCGCCCAATCAGAGTTAGAAATTGATGTCAAATCTACTGCAAATACCGACGGTGTTATTAGCATCAGCGTAGCAAAAAAAGAAAAAAACTTATAAATTTGCTTCATTTTTCATCATTCGTTACCAAGTTAGAGAGAAGAGATCAGCTCTCGCTATAGTATAAAGTATTTTTTGAAATTATGATGTCACAATTAGATCAACCTTCAGTTACAGGTGATCACTTTAATAAGAGCGACAGTAATATGACGAATACCATAGAGCAAAAAGAAGGTTATCTGGAAGGTCAGATTCTGATCGCAATGCCAACTATGCCTGACCCGCAATTCAAAAAAGCCATTATTCTTTTATGTGCCCATGGTGAAGAAGGCGCGATGGGGATAGTTCTCAATCGCAATCTTGATCTTCTTTCCTTTGAAGACCTTTTGGAGCAACTTGAAATTCCGCATATCGACGTGATTGATAGTCAAAAAATACATTTTGGAGGTCCGGTGGAGGCAGAACGAGGTTTCGTTCTTCATACAACGGATATGATTCACGATACATCAATGATGATCTGTGATGATATCGCTCTAACTGCCACGCTTGATATGTTGAAAAGTATGGCACTTGGAGAAGGCCCACAGGACAGTTTTCTTGCTTTAGGGTATTCAGGTTGGGGTCCAGGACAGCTAGAAAAAGAAATTCAGGATAATGGTTGGCTTGTTGTCGATGCAGACCATGATCTGGTCTTTGGAGACAGACTTGGTAACAAATGGCATGCAGCGATTAATAAACTGGGCTTTGATCCGGGGTTACTTTCCGGTGATGCCGGCCATGCCTGATCGACGTTCTTCGATTTGGCTAGGAGCAATTGTATCCCCCTTCAAGATCGCAAAGAGCAAATGATCTTGCCAGTTCCCGTTTATACATAAATATTGTCTAGCATACCCCTCTCTCGTAAATCCGGCTTTTTCAAGCAAGGAGGCACTAGGTATATTTTCAGGTAAACATGCGGCTTCAATACGGCGAAGAGAGTATGTTTCAAACAATTCCGGAAGCAGTGTGCATATCCCCTCGAACATATACCCGTGCCGGATATGAGGCAGGCCTGTCCAATACCCTAACGTCCCGGTTTGAGAGACACCCCTTTGAATATTGCTCAGCGTTATGCTTCCAAGCAATTGATCATCTGTATTTCTGAATAGAAAAAACGCATAGCCATTGTCTGCTTTGGCGTCCGACGCGTAACGACGAAGTCGATCTCGAAAGTGCTGACGCGTCAACGAATCTCGCGACCAAACTGGCTCCCACGGCACGAGATGCTGGCGGCTTATCTCTCGGATCTTCGACCACTCAGCCCAATCAGAAATCTTTGGATGTCGCAAATACAGTCGATCCCCATAAATGGGATTGTCACGATCTGTCTTCCAGAATTTTTGTAGCAAAATCGCCTCGCAGGGTAATCAAGACTGCTCTCATGGGGCGAACATATTTGGCCGCCTAATTGAACCTTGCCGCAAATTGGTCATAGTTTTCAAGGTTTTTCACAGGTCCAAGCGCTGCAATCGTTGGGATAACTCCCTCAAACAAACGTTTTGCAGCGTTTTCGATACGCTCAGCTGTCACTTTATCGATTTCGTCTTCAATTTCAGATGGCGGAATGACCCGGCCAAAAATCAACATCTGCCTCGCATGCACTTCGCAGCGTGCAGCCGGGCTTTCAAGTCCCATGAGAAGGCCTGCTTTATGCTGTGCCCTCGCACGAGCAACTTCACTTTCGTCAATGGATTTAGCGGTTTTCAGCAACTCATCCACAATAACACTGCTGAGTTCAGATATTTGATCTGGGCCCGTACCTGCATAAACCGAGAACAATCCTGTATCCATGAAGGAAGACGCGAAAGAGAAAATCGAATAGCATAAGCCGCGTTTCTCACGAACTTCCTGAAACAACCGTGAAGACATTCCCCCACCAAGTAATCCAGCAAGGATTTGAATAGTGTAAAAATCGTCGTCGTTGTATGTCACACCGGGAACTGAAAGTGCAAAATGGACCTGTTCTAAATCCCGAGCTTCGCGATACTCACCGCCTTTATAAGTTGCGGCTTCCATCTCATGGACGGCGCCACTCGACAGTTTAGAAAATTTTTCTTCCGCCAACTCCACAAGGGCATCATGATCAACGGCACCCGAAGCACTTAGCACCAGTTTCGGCGCGGTATAATGTTCTGTCATATAATCGGAAATAACAGCTCGATCAAAACCGCGAACCCGCTCTGCAATGCCAAGAATAGAACGACCGATTGCCTGATCTGGAAACGCAGTTTCCTGTAAATGATCAAATATTATATCATCCGGTGTGTCGTTTGTTTGCCCTATTTCCTGAACAATGACCTCTTGTTCACGTGCTAGTTCTGCTTCATCAAATACAGAATTTTGCAAAATATCCGCGAGAATATCTACTCCCAGTGGGACGTCGTCTTTCAAAACTCGAGCATAATAAGCTGTTTGATCTCGGCTTGTATAAGCATTCAGATGTCCCCCGACAGCCTCAATACTTTCCGCAATTTCACGGGCTGACCGGGTTTCTGTTCCCTTGAAAGCCATGTGCTCAAGAACGTGCGAGATACCATTCACAGGTAAATTTTCATGTCTCGCACCGGTATCCACCCAAACCCCGACCGCCGCGGTTTCAAGATGTGGCATCGGATCAGAAATTACGCGTAAACCGTTAGATAAAGTGGATACTTTTTGAGCCATTATATATTTTCCATCAGCCCGCGGTTAAAACTCGGGCTCTTTCTCTGATATAGGCCTGAACTGTGACCAAGTCATTGGGCAAATCAACTAATTTTTCTTCTCTCCCAAAAAGATCCGCCATATGGGCAGGCAATTGAGGATAGACACCAGATGCTTTTTCAACTGCTGCAGGGAATTTGGCAGGATGCGCAGTTGAGAGAGTAACCATTGGTATAGCTTGATCTTTGCGGCAGTCTTCTGCCACTTTCAATCCAACGGCTGTATGAGGATCAACAAGCTTATCGCTTTCTTCCAACGTTTTGCGGATGGTCTCAAGCGTTTCTTCTTCGGAGCAATTTCCAGCAGAGAATATAATCTGGTTCAATTGCTTCATATCAATATCAAAACCGCCTTCTGCATCCAATTTACGCATGTAATCCTGAACAGTAGCCCCATTCTGGGCACACAGATCAAACAATAATCTTTCGAAATTGCTGGAAACCTGAATGTCCATGCTCGGGCTGACCGTAGGATCAACGCCTTCTTTTCGATAACTACCGCTATTGAAAAAACGGGCCAAAATGTCATTCCGGTTTGTTGCAACGATTAGCTGATCAACTGGGAGACCCATTTTAGTCGCACAATATCCCGCATAGACGTCACCAAAATTGCCACTAGGCACTGAGAAAGAGACAGAACGATCTGGTCCTCCCAAGCTCACCGCAGCCGTAACGAAATAAACAATCTGCGCCATGACACGCGCCCAGTTGATAGAATTTACCGCAGAAACACCTAACTCATCTCGGAAGTCGTGATCGTTAAACATTGCTTTGACCATAGCCTGACAGTCATCGAAATCGCCGTCGATGGCAATGTTATACACATTGCTGTCCAATACTGAGGTCATTTGCTTGCGTTGAACATCCGATACGCGCCCTTTCGGGTGCAGGATAAATATATCAACAGCATCGCGTCCGCGGCAGGCTTCAATAGCAGCTGATCCCGTATCACCAGATGTCGCGCCAATTATTGTAACCCGTTTTCCGCGGCGGCTTAGCAAGTGATCATAAAGCAAGCCTAACAGTTGAAGGGCCACATCTTTAAACGCCAACGTAGGGCCGTGATATAGCTCCATCAGGAAATCATTTTCCGAGAGCTGGGTCAGAGGAACAACGGCTTTGTGAGCGAACGTGCCGTAAGCCTTCTCAGTCATAGCCCTAAAGTCTTCGGGGCTAATACAATCCCCTAGGAAGGGCTGCAGGACTTCTGCCGCGACTTCAGCATAAGTTTTTCCGGCCAGATTACGGATATCATCCGCAGACATCTGTGGCCAAGTTTCAGGCACATACAAGCCGCCATCTCGGGCCAGGCCCGTTAAAACGACTTCTTCAAAGTTCAAGGTCGGCGCATCACCGCGTGTACTGATATACCGCACTTTTATCTCCAGCTTAGATGGCAGGCAAAGTTTAATTTTTCCGCGTAAATTACACGTATTACTATATTCTTTCTATACCGCTCTGTTCAAAATAGACAGAATTTTCAGTCCGAAAGATATCTTGCTTTAAGATGCTTTTTAAAGGCATCGGTGTTGAGTGCGGATCCCGTCGCATCGATAAGCACTTGATCTGTAGTCTTCAGGCTTCCAAACGCATGAACATTTTTCTCTAGCCAATTGACCAATGGCGCAAAATCACCTTCTTTAATCTGACGATCCAACTCAGGCAAAGCATTCCCCGCCGCCCCAAAAAACTGAGCCGCTGCAAGTGCCCCCATTGTGTATGTTGGGAAGTAACCAATCGCCCCACCGGGCCAGTGAATATCCTGAAGGCAGCCCAATTTGTCACTTGGTGGACGGATCCCCAACAACTCCACCATTCCATCATTCCAGGAGGTCGGTAAGTCCTGCACCTGCAGATCACCGCTCAACAGCGCCTTTTCCAGGCGGTAACGCAAGATAACATGTAAGGGGTATGTAACTTCATCCGCGTCTACACGAATGAACCCTCTATTTACATGATGATACAGCCGCTTGAAGTTATCAAACGTCCAATTATCTCCTTCACCGCAAAAGGCCTCTTTAATTTTCGGAAGCGCATAAGTCAAAAAAGCTTCACTTCTTGAAAGTTGCATTTCCACCACCAACGATTGGCTTTCATGAAGTGCCATGCCACGAGATTGGCCAACTGGCTGAGATCTCCATTCTCTAGGCAAGTTCTGCTCATACAGGGCGTGGCCAGTCTCGTGTAACGTCCCCATCAGGCTTTGGGTGAAGTCATCCTCTTCATAACGCGTCGTCAGACGGACGTCATCTGGCGTGCCTCCCGTAAAAGGATGATGACTGGTATCAAGCCGTCCCCTCTCAAAATCAAAACCAAGGTCCGTCATAAACGTTAAACCAAGATTTTTTTGCGTCTCAACGCTGAACGGCCCCTCCAACGCATCAAACGATTTTCCTGCGTTCTGTTTTTCAAGAACTTCTTCTAAAAAGGTAGGCAGGAAAGACTGCAGATCGTCAAAGAGGACGTCTATCTGCTCCTGACGACATCCCGGTTCATATTGATCGAGTAAGGCATCATAGGGCGTTAAATTGAATTGTTCGGCTTTGGCATCAGCCATCTCACGCGTAAGAGACAAAACCTCATTCAGGCTTTCTTGAAGCTCAGAAAAATTATCGTTTTCCCGGGCACTCCGCCATTGCATTTCACATTTTGATGTCGCGTGCGATAGAGCCTCAACAAGGTCTGTATTGACAGCGCTAGCGTGTCGCCAATTATTTCGCATTTCACGCAAATTAGCTTGCTGCCAATCACTTAGTTCTGGCGCTTCCTGTTCGGCCTGATCCATTAAATCCGAAATTTCGGAATCCACTAACAACTCATGTTGCAGTACACCTAGTGATGCAAGTTGTTCCGCACGGCTTGCAGCGCCGCCATCGGGCATCATAACAGCATTGTCCCAGTTCAAAATTGCACTGGCACCACTTATCGCAGACATGCGTTTGAAACGCTTTTCAAGAGTGTCGTATGAAGACATTATTGTTCCTGTTTAAACTTGTGTATCTCTTGCCCGCCGGTATCCATAGACCAGATAGATTACGAACATCGCACCGCCCATTCCTAACCACGTTACAAAATATTCGATATGATTATTGGGGACGCTGACGCGTGTTTGACCGCCTTTTGGGAAGCCGCCTGGAACAGGACCCGCATCTATTTCGACAAAAACTGGGGAAACGTTCAATTTCAAATGCGTTGCCATGTCATCCAACTCCCCATAAAGCCAGACATTGGTGTCTGCATTGCTTTTGGGAAGAAAATCATACGATTTCGCCCACGCTTTTCGAACGATCCCTGAAATCTCGACAACACCAGAAACATTGCCTTCTAATCTGGTTATTGCTTCTTTTTTGTGCTCAGGCACCCAACCTCGGTTAATCAAGACTGTTCCTTCAGCATCTTCCCGAACAAAGGGCGTGATAATCTGAAAGCCTTTTAAGCCCTTCACAGTGTGCGCAAATAGATGAATTTCCTTATCGTGAAGGAAGGTTCCCGCCAAACTCACTCGGCGGTAACTCCAGACATCTGGAACCAAGTCACCAGAAGGCAACGGCACCGCAGCTGCAGCTAGTTGCTGGTTCAATGTATCTAGGAGTTCAACCTTCCAAAAATACCGATTTAGCTGCCAAACACTTAAAGTCAGCATAATGAGAACCGCCGGTATTGTCATAAGGGTCGGCAAATAACCTGGAGAGAATTTTTTCATAAATATTGCAGCTTAAAATCTGAGTTGTTGTCGTAAGTGAGTTTAAATCAAACCAGCTGCCAATAAAAGAGAAGAGGTTCTGAGCTATCAAATATTAAGCTTAGAACGTCTGCGGTTAAGGGCACACATTTCAAATCACAGTGAGACTAAAATTAAAAAGGGCAGCGGTTGTGTACCGCTGCCCTGGTTTGATTACTGCCTTAGTATAAAATTAAATCCCATTTATTATGCACTGGTATTTGCAGGAGACACCAATGCGATATGAAGGAAATCATTTCACCATCAAAGGCATTATTTCAGGAGGTCCTAGGCAGAACCCCACCAATAGATTGCGACAAAGAGGAACAACCAAACAACGTCAACAAAATGCCAGTACCAAGCGGCTGCTTCGAAGCCGAAATGGTGTGTGGTTGTGAAGTGGCCTTTCATGGCCCGGATCAAACAAACCAACAAGAAGATTGTACCAACGATCACATGGAAACCGTGGAAACCTGTTGCCATGTAGAATGTTGACGCATAGATGCCGTCTTGGAAACCAAAGGCCGCGTGCGAATATTCATAACCTTGAACGATTGAGAACACGAGGCCGAGGATAACTGTCAACGTCAATCCCTGGATCAAACCTTTACGGTCGCCATGCTGTAATGCGTGATGCGCCCAGGTTACTGTTGTGCCAGATGTCAGAAGGATCAATGTGTTGACCAGAGGCAAATGCCAAGGATCAAAGACTTCAATTCCTTGAGGAGGCCAAACACTACCGATAGCTTCCGTTGGGAAGAACGCAGCATTAAAATATGCCCAGAACCACGCAACGAAGAACATAACTTCGGAGGCGATAAACAAAAGCATGCCATATCGCAAGCCAAGTTGAACCACAGGTGTATGATGCCCCTGATGTTCGCCTTCTTTCACAACATCACGCCACCAAACAAAGGCGGTATATAAAAGCAATATCATGCCAATAGTGAAGACAGCGTACCCTTTTTCATGCATGAACATCACGGCACCAATTGCTGTGATGAACGCAGAAAGAGAGGCCAAGGCTGGCCAAGGGCTCGGATCTACAAGATGATAATCATGCTTTTTAGCGTGAGCATCTGCCATTTCTAACTCCTGCAATCATCCCGGTATTTTTCCGGGTAGTTTAAATTAACGACCTTTTGACAGGTCAGTTTACGTATGCGGAAGTCTTTTCCGCAATTTCATTACTCGATACTTCTTGTTCGTTCTCTGCACTTGCTTCGTTAGTCACGAAGAAGGTGTAAGAAAGCGTAATTGTTTCAACTTCCCGCGTATTAATATCCCGGTCAATCTCTGGATCGACATAGAAAGTCACAGGCATATCAACCCGCTCCCCGGGTTGCAATGTTTGTTCAGTAAAGCAAAAACAATCAATCTTTGTGAAATACTGGCCAACCTTTTGCGGCGAAACATTAAATGCCGCAGTGCCCGTAATCACTTTATCCGTTGGGTTGAACGCTTCATAGTAAGCGATCCCTGTTTGCCCAATTTTGATACTTATCTTCCGTTCGACAGCTTTGAATTTCCAAGGCATATTCCGGCCAGTGTTTGCATCAAAATCGATCGTGATCTTGCGATCCAGAATTTCATCTGATGCGGTCTCTGCCCGCTGGGTAGTTCCGCCATATCCCGTAACCCGACAAAACAGGTCATACAGAGGGACAGAGGCAAAAGACAAACCCACCATTCCCACAGCAACGAGAGCAAGCCCAATACCCAAACGCTTGGATTTTCGGGAGGCGTCGTTCATATGACGCTCACTGTCAACTTCGCTAAAGTGATCAGATAGAACAAGACTACAATAGCAGCCAAGATCCCGCCAACTACAAGGTTACGGGTTCTTAGTTTTTTCTTTTCGTCGTCCATAGTCATCTTAAACCACTCCGTTCACAATTACTTCTCCAAGAAGGAGGGCAAAAATCAAGAAGAGATACAGAATTGAAAATGCAAAAAGTTGTTTTGCACTTGTCTCGTCTTTTTTCAGCCATACCTTCGCGGCACCAAACAGGAAAATTACGCCAAGTATCGTCGCCCCAATTCCAAATACTGGTCCTGCATATCCAAGGAAATACGGTGACACGCCAATTGGAAATAATAGAACACTGTAGAACATTACTTGACGGCGCGTTGCCTCGCGGCCTGCGACAACAGGTAACATCGGAACGCCTGCTTTGGCATAATCGATATCCCGCCATAAAGACAACGCCCAAAAGTGAGGCGGCGTCCAGAAGAATATAATGGCAAAAAGAACAAGGCTTTCAATGCTGACATCACCTGTAACAGCAGCCCAACCGATCATTGGAGGAAACGCACCTGCGGCACCGCCAATAACAATATTCTGTGGTGTCCGGCGTTTCAGCCACATCGTATAAATAAAGACGTAGAAACCAATAGTAAGGGCCAAGAGAAAGGCCGCGACCAGATTAATAGCAAGTCCCATCAACAAGACAGACGCCACTGACAGAGAAACACCAATACCTAGCGCTTCGCCTGCAGTAACTTTACCGGCTGGCACGGGGCGATTTTTAGTCCGCTCCATGATCAGATCAATATCGGCATCATACCACATATTAATCGCGCCAGAAGCGCCCGCACCCACTGCAATACAAAGCAACGCCGTAAAAGCCAAGACAGGGTGCAGGCTTCCAGGCGCAACAGCCATTCCAACCAGTCCTGTAAAGACAACAAGTGACATCACCCGCGGCTTCAGCAGAGCAAAATAGTCACTAGCCCGTGCAGAACCTTGTTCGGCACGAGCTGTGTTGTTTTGTATTATGCTTGTGTCAGGCACAAAATACTCCGTCTTACTTACTTAACTACTGGCAGTTCATTGAACTGATGGAATGGAGGCGGAGAAGACAAAGTCCACTCAAGAGTTGTTGCACCTTCACCCCAAGGATTATCAGCCGCTTTTTCACCGCGCATGAATGCATGTAGGACAGTGAATAAGAAGATCAAAACACCAAAGGCTGAAATGTAAGAGCCGTATGAAGCAATTGCATTAAAGCCTGCAAATGCATCTGGATAATCTGGAATACGGCGAGGCATACCAGCAAGACCTAAGAAATGCATTGGGAAGAAGACCATGTTCACACCAATAAACGTTACCGTAAAGTGGAGTTTCGCAAGTGTCTCAGAGTAATTGTAGCCAGTCATCTTACCGAACCAGTAGTAGATGCCCGCGAAGATCGCAAACACTGCACCAAGGCTCAGAACGTAATGGAAGTGGCCGACAACATAATATGTGTCATGCAGGATCACGTCCAGGCCGCCATTGGCAAGGACAACACCGGTCACACCACCAACAGTAAACAAGAAGATAAATCCAAGCGCCCAAATCATTGGGGCCTTAAATTCAATAGACCCGCCCCACATTGTCGCAATCCATGAGAAGATTTTAACACCTGTTGGAACAGCAATAACCAAAGTAGCACCCAGGAAGTATGCCCGCGTATCAACATTCATACCAACGGTATACATATGATGGGCCCATACGATAAAGCCAACGCCGCCAATAGCAACCATAGCATATGCCATACCGAGATAGCCAAATACTGGCTTACGGCTGAACGTAGAAATGATCTGACTGATGATACCGAAGCCCGGCAAAATCATGATGTAAACTTCAGGGTGACCGAAGAACCAAAATAGATGCTGGAACAACAGTGGATCGCCGCCACCTTCAGGGATGAAGAAGTTTGTACCAAAATTGCGGTCAGTCAAAAGCATTGTAATCGCGCCGGCAAGAACAGGCAGTGATAACAGTAGCAAGAACGCTGTAACCAGAACAGACCATACAAACAAAGGCATCTTATGCATGGTCATACCCGGAGCACGCATATTGAAGATCGTTGTAATAAAGTTGATTGCACCAAGGATAGAAGAGGCACCGGCAAGATGAAGGCTGAGGATCGCAAAATCAACCGCCATACCAGGTTGCCCAACAGTTGAGGAAAGCGGAGGATAAATCGTCCAGCCACCACCAACACCATTTGCACCAGCAGGTCCCTCAACAAAAATTGAGATAACAAGCAAGCCCAGAGCAGGAGGAAGCAACCAGAATGAAATATTGTTCATTCTTGGGAACGCCATATCTGGTGCACCGATCATAAGTGGTACAATCCAGTTACCAAAACCACCGATAACCGCAGGCATCACCATGAAGAAGACCATGATCAAGCCATGACCTGTCACGACAACGTTGAAAAAATGGAAATTCCCATCGAGGAATTGATCGCCAGGCATCTGCAATTCTGCACGGATAAAAACTGACATCGCACCACCAATGATCCCTGCCATAACAGCAAAGATCAGATACATGCTTCCGATGTCTTTATGGTTTGTCGAGTAAACCCAACGCTTCCACCCCGTAGGGTTATGATCGTCGTGAGCGGCTGCTGCACTATTCGCCATTTTATTCGCCTCTCTCTAGCCGATTACTGTGTGACTGTGGATGCTGCTGCGACATTCACAGCGGGGGCATCCAAGCCAGCAAATTCTTCTTTAGCTTTCACAAGCCACTTTTTGTATTCTTCTTTACTGACTGCCTTTACCGCAATTGGCATAAAGCCATGGCGAGCACCACAAAGCTCAGAACATTGCCCGTAATAAACGCCTTCTTCTTCAATACGCATCCATGTCTCATTAATACGGCCGGGAACAGCATCAAGTTTTACACCAAATGCAGGCATGGCCCATGAATGGAGTACGTCTTCTGCAGTTATCAACAGACGGATGTTTGTGTCGACAGGAAGAACAATCATATTGTCAGTAGCAAGCAAACGGGGCTGACCTTCTTTAAGCTCGTCTTCTTCAAGCATTATAGCCTCAAAAGACAACTCTTCTTCGTCAATATATTCATATCCCCAATACCACTGATAGCCAGTCGCTTTGAGTGTCATGTCTGCCACTTCAATACGGTCTGCGTAATAGAGAAGCTTCAATGATGGAACGGCAATAACAATAAGAATAAGAATTGGAGCGATTGTCCAAACTATCTCAATCATAGTGTTATGGCTTGTTTTGGAAGGTGTCGGATTTGCTTTACGATTGAAACGTACCGCAACATATATCATCAACGCCAACACAAAAAGCGTAATTGCCGTGATCAAAATCATCAATGTGTCGTGGAAATCCTGTTGAAGATGAGCAACAGGAGAAAACGCATCTTGAAATCCAAGCTGCCAAGGTTCTGCTTGTCCTTTAGCTGCAACTGCGCTGCCCATTGTCAACGCTGTTACTGCAAACGCAGTAAATAGTGCGACAATATTTTTAACAATAGCCATCATTAGTTCCCGTCTCTAATAGCTTCTTAATCTTATTGGAACTCCGCACCAAATACTCGTTCGGAATTCTATCTGTCTTTGCTTTATACCTAGTCTGCTGATGCAAATCAAAAATGATTTAGATCAATTTGTTGCGGAAATTACACTAAGGATGTCCCAAAGAACAAGGGCAACTGTGCAATTAATATGGTCAGACGTTTTACAAAAGCACTACAGAATTGTGTAAAACGCATTTTTGACGCATAAAAACAATAGTTTAGATACATATCTAAACGAAAATATTAGAAAATAAACGTGCTAGGGGTTTCCCCTTACTCCATTCAAGATGTGACATAATGTCGCATTATTAATGCCGCTAATCTGCTTCATCTGATTCAATATGTTTAAATAGCTCTCTCGACATTTGACTAACAAACCCACATATTCTTAGTTAGATACAAATTATCCACTATTTCGTTTTGTAAACTGGAGCCTCAAGTGACTGACATAAAAACGGCCGACAAACTATTCTTTGAAGATACAGGGATGGACAGATCTGCGGCTGAAAAACTGGTCTCAAAAGCACTTGAGGGGGCCGACGACGGAGAACTGTTTCTCGAGTATCGCCAATCTGAAGGTTTCTCCTTTGATGACGGCCGCCTGAAAAGTGCCAGTTTCGATACAACACAAGGTTTCGGGCTGCGGGCAGTATCCGGCGAAGCGACCGGCTTCGCCCACGCCTCTGAGTTAAGTGAAGAAGCCATTAGCAAGGCTACGGAAACGGTTCGCGCAGTTACTTCTGGTAAAAGTGGCTCCATTGCACTGCCTCCTGCGGGTGCCAACCGCGCTCTTTATTCAGAAGACAATCCGTTGAGCGAAATCCCTTTTGATGTGAAGGTTAAAACTCTCGCAGAGATTGACGCCTATGCCCGTGCGAAAGATCCACGCATTGTGCAAGTTTCCGCATCTCTTACCGGATCATGGCAAGCTATCGAAATCATACGAAGTGAAGGCGCTAGAGCTGGCGATATTCGTCCACTGGTGCGACTGAATGTGTCGGTTGTCGTTGAGCAAAATGGGCGGCGCGAAAATGGCAGCCACGGAACAGGGGGCCGCACAGGTTATAATTTCTATCTGGAAGAAAATACTTGGAAAGAAACTGTTGATGAGGCGCTTCGCCAAGCCATTGTTAATCTGGACAGTGTTGATGCTCCTGCCGGCGAGATGGATGTCATTGTGGGTCCGGGTTGGCCTGGAATTATCCTGCATGAAGCCATTGGCCATGGACTGGAAGGTGATTTTAACAGAAAGAAAACATCTGTCTTCTCTGGCCTAATCGGGGAACGCGTTGCAGCCCCCGGCGTCACAGTTGTTGATGACGGCACAATACCAGACCGCCGTGGATCTATAAGTGTAGATGACGAAGGAACCGCTAGTTCTTGCACAACCTTAATCGAGGACGGAATTCTGGTTGGCTATATGCAGGATCGTCAAAATGCTCGATTGATGGGTGTGGAACCTACGGGAAATGGTCGCCGTGAAAGCTTTGCCCATCAACCCATGCCTCGGATGACAAATACCTACATGCTGGATGGAGACAGGGATCCTGAAGAAATTCTATCCTCCGTTAAAAACGGATTGTATGCTGTTAATTTCGGCGGCGGACAGGTTGACATTACCTCTGGGAAATTTGTCTTCTCGTGTACAGAGGCGTATTTGGTTGAAAACGGCAAAATCACGGCTCCAGTAAAAGGTGCAACATTGATCGGCACGGGGAGTGAGGCCTTGAAAAAGGTTAAGGCTGTCGGTAATGATATGGCACTGGATAGCGGCATTGGAACTTGCGGCAAAGGAGGCCAAAGCGTTCCCGTTGGTGTCGGCCAGCCAACAATGCTACTCGGCGGCTTAACTGTCGGCGGAACAGCAAGCTAGTCCTTCAAACCTATGGCAGGGCTTCGCATAGATTTGGCTGTTATGTTTGGTACAGTTACAATTTGCTTAGCCCCGCCTCTCTCCTTAGCCGATCCCGCAAATTGGCTCCCGTCCGGCAGCTCGATTGACCCGGGTCCTACTCCTGACGAATGGCTCACAAATAACATTCCGTTAAAGGGAAAACCTCTGCTTGGGAAACTCTTATTCAACAGCCCCTCGCTTCTTGGTGAGAAAGCTGTGCGTATCGGTCTCTCCTGTAATAGCTGCCATCCAAACGGACATGTAAATACAAGATTTTACATGAACGGTTTGTCGGGCGCTCCAGGCACGGTCGATGTAACACATTCTTTTTGGGAAAGTGGTACTGATGACGGATCTTTCAATCCAATCCCAATCCCATCTTTGCGAGGCGTCAGCCACACCGCGCCTTACGGCACATTAAAGACTTTACCCACTCTGGATGCCTTTACACGTCATGTCATATCAAAAGAATTTGCTGGACCCAGCATACAACCTTCTGAATTGTCTGCACTTCTCACCTATATGAATTTGCTTGAAAGCACTAGGTCTCAAGACATGTCAGAACATGATGAAACAACTTTATCCGATCATTTTTCACTGTTATTGGAGCCATTGAAAAATGAAGATACAGAGAGCGCACAAAGAGTTGGACGCCTTATCCGAGAAGAATTAGGAAGGCGAGCAATCTCTACCCCTGCAGCCCACTCCAAATTGAGCAGGATGGCGCGAGATCTAAAGGCTATTCAGAATTTGATACTCAAAAAACCTAGCGTCGCCCTAAAGGCTACACAAGATTTCATCAGCAATCTGGATTAAAAATTCGCCTTAGTAGGCATATTCTTTATAGACAGGATCAACAGTTCCGCCCCATTCACCATGAAAGCGTACGAGCATTTCTTCTGCCGGTGTGATACCAAGCTCAACTGTTGTTCTTAAAGCGTTGAGGAAATGAACCTCATTTTCGCCAAAGCTATCTAGGCGTTTACGTGCCTTCAAACCAGCAGCTGAAATTTCCAGAACTTCTGCCGCCAACTCACGCATTGTACGGCCGCCAGGGATTTTCGTCGCAAGAGCATGAGTGATCACACCATCACGCATAGCCTGACGTTCTTCAGTTGTCCAATTTTTCACTAGGTCCCACGCAGCGTTCAACGCTGCATCGTCATAAAGCAAGCCCACCCAGAAAGCCGGCAGGGCGCAAAGTCGGCGCCATGGGCCGCCATCGGCGCCACGCATCTCAAGGAAGCGTTTCATGCGTACTTCTGGAAATAACGTTGTCAGGTGATTATCCCAATCAACCATATTTGGACGCTCCCCCGGCAGGGCAGGTAGTCGGCCATTGATAAAGTCGCGGAAAGATTGTCCAGAGGCGTCTATATAGTTTCCATCCCGATAGACGAAATACATTGGGACATCCAGCGCATAGTCCACATATTGCTCAAAAGAAAATCCGTCATCAAAAACAAATGGCAGCATCCCAGTACGATCTGGATCGGTGTCTGTCCAAATATGACTGCGATGACTTAGATGCCCGTTAGGCTTGCCTTCAGTAAACGGGGAATTTGCGAATAGTGCGGTTGCTAATGGCTGCAACGCCAAGCTCGTTCGGAACTTCTTGATCATGTCAGCTTCAGAACCGTAATCAAGGTTCACTTGAACTGTGCAAGAGCGGAACATCATATCCAGTCCATGCTGACCACGTGTCGGCATATAGGCTTTCATGATACCATATCGGCCTTTAGGCATAATTGGTGTTTGTTCAACCGTCCATTTTGGATTAAAGCCGAGCCCCAAAAAGCCGACACCGATTTCGTCGCCAACTTCACGGACCTGCGCCAAATGAGTATGCACTTCAGTACATGTTTGGTGCAGCGTTTCTAGTGGGGCGCCCGAAAGTTCCAATTGCCCGCCAGGTTCCAAGCTTACGGAATACCCGTCCATGGTAAGCGCGATAACGCTATCGCCTTCAAATTGCGGCTGCCAACCAAAGCGTTGCAGCCCTTCAAGCATGGCTTTAATGCCGCTTGGTCCTTCATACGGTAAGCTTTTAAGGGTTTTCAGATCAAAACCGAACTTTTCATGCTCGGTACCAATTCGCCAGTCAGATTTTGGCTTACTTCCGCTTTCAGCAAATTCTACGAGTTGAGCCTTATTCTCGACTTCAATCGCTTTTCCAGTAGCCGGACCAGACATATTGCTTCCTCTGCTTTTTTACAGTTCGTATGAGCGCCCACTCAAAGATCTTTTATATGAAGTAATAGATTGAAATTGATGCATCAAGCACAAAACCGGAAAAAATTTATTTCTAAACCAATTGCTTTTACACAACAAACATCAAACACACGTTATTGCCAATCACCGCGAACTGCCTGTAACAGTGAGAGAGCGGAGACTACTGCGGTTTCTGCCCGCAAAATTCTCGGTCCCAATCCCAAAGTGTGCGAATTATCACAACTCATAATCATTTTGCGCTCGGCATCAGAAAAACCACCTTCGGGTCCGACCAGAACTGCAAACTTATTTGAAATTGTTAATCCAGATAACACAGAGATGGGATCTTTGCTATCGTGGCGCTCATGGCAAAAAATAAGAGCCCGATCCGGTTCCATCTTTGCCAAATATTTTTCGAGTTTTTGTGTTTGCTGTATAATAGGAATGGTCAGTCGCTCAGACTGTTCGGCCGCTTCAATTGCTTGTAGCACCATTTTGTCTTCACGAGGTCTGTCAGAATTAGTTCTGAGAGTTTGAACAGGGATCAACTCAGACACACCAAGCTCAGTTGCTTTTTGAACGATAAGTGCATTTTGAATTTTTTTGACAGGCGAGAAGACCAAATGAATATCGGGTTCAGCTGCTTGCTCACGCAGGCAACTAATCAAGTTGATAAGTGCGTGACTCTTGCGCACTTCCTGCACCTTGCCAACCCACTCTCCATCTCGGCCGTTAAACAAGACAATTTCATCGCCAATTTTCCGTCGCATAACTGTCACGACATAATGGGCCTGCGTCTTATCCAAAACAACGCCCTTATCTTGCGATAAATCTGCGTCAATATATATACGAACGGAAAATTGCTTCTGTGCCATAACGAAAAATCTCTCGAAATTTAATGTTAAGGCGGTATAACCTCAAACAACAGGTGATGTCATCCAGTCTTTGCGGTAAACCTCACATTACACAAGGAAACTGAGCGCAACAAAATGCAAGATCCCAACACGAAAAACCAAGATCGCATTATCGCTGATGCCAGCAAGCAAAACTGGGTCGATCGCTACGCGCCCGCTTATTTGCAACCCTATTTTAAATTATCGCGTATTGACCGGCCTATCGGAACTTGGCTGCTTTTATATCCTTGTTGGTGGTCAATCGCTCTTGCCGCACCTGCCGGCTCTGTCCCCGATGCGGTCCTATTTATCCTGTTTGCTATCGGTGCCTTTGTTATGCGGGGCGCTGGCTGCACCCTAAATGACATTGCAGATAGAAACTATGACGGGAAGGTTGAGCGCACTAAGAAACGCCCTATTCCAAGCGGTCAAGTCAATGTTTTTCAAGCGTTTATATGGCTCGGGTTTCAATGCCTCATCGGCTTACTTATTCTTCTCCAGTTCAACACCTTCGCCATAATTGTCGGTGTTTGCAGCCTTGTTTTGGTGATCATCTATCCGTTTGCAAAACGCTTCACCTATTGGCCCCAGTTCTTTTTGGGACTTGCATTTAACTACGGGGCACTTTTAGGTTGGGCTACAGTAACAGGAGAGCTCACCATCGTTCCTGTTATTTTATATGTCGGCGGTATTGCTTGGACATTGGGATATGATACAATTTACGCCCATCAGGATAAAGAAGATGACGCACTGATCGGCGTGAAATCTACAGCTCTCAAATTTGCAGAAGCAACAAAACACTGGCTACTTGGATTTTACGTTATAACACTCAGTACAATTGTCGTTTGTGCGTATTTGACGAATCTTTCTATTCTGTTCTACATCCTGATTTCAGGCGCTGCAGCTCATCTTCTTTGGCAGTTGCGCAGCCTTGATATTAACGATGCCGATAAATGCCTCATGTTGTTCAAATCCAACAAATTATTTGGCGCTTTAGTTCTATTCGCTATTGTAGCGGGAAAATTCAACGTTCTCGTTTAAGGAATTTCGTATGTCTTATGCCTCTTTAAGGGATTTCATGGACCTTCTTGAAAAAGAAGGAAAGTTAATCCGTGTAACGGAGCCAGTTTCCACGGATCTGGAAATGACTGAAATTCAGACCCGTTTACTTGCAGAAGACGGCCCGGCCGTTCTTTTCGAAAATCCGGTAACAGAAACCGGTGAGCCCGCGAAAATGCCCGTATTGGTCAATTTGTTTGGAACAGTTGATCGCGTTGCGATGGGTATGAACCGTAAGCCTGAAGAGCTTCGCGAGGTTGGTGAAACATTGGCTTTCTTGCGCCAACCAGAACCCCCTGCTAGCATCCGTGAGGCGATGGGAATGTTGCCTGTTTTGAAAAGTGCAATGACAATGCGCCCCAAAACAGTACGAAACGCACCTTGTCAGGAAGTTGTTTTAACGGGTGATGACATCAATCTGGATGACTTGCCAATTCAGACCTGCTGGCCCGGCGAACCTGCTCCGTTGATCACGTGGCCCTTGGTTGTCACAAAAGGACCCGGGGATGGTAAAACCGATGGCTTTAACCTCGGCATTTACCGGATGCAAAAACTTGGTAAGAATAAAACACTGATGCGGTGGTTAAAACATCGTGGTGGTGCGCAACATTACCAGCGCTGGGGCAAGGAAAAGGCTGAACCACTTCCGGCGGCTGTTGTAATCGGCGCGGATCCCGGAACTATTTTAGCTGCCGTCACCCCTATTCCGGAGACGCTATCAGAATATCAATTTGCGGGTCTGTTGCGCGGTCAGAAAGTTGAACTTGTAGACTGTAAAACGGTTCCCTTGAAAGTGCCCGCCACAGCCGAGATCGTTTTGGAAGGTTATGTCTCCCTTGATGAGTATGGCGATGAAGGCCCTTACGGAGATCATACGGGCTATTATAATTCAGTCGAGCCTTTCCCTGTCTTTACGATCACCGCAATTACTATGCGGAAAAAACCTATTTACCTGTCAACCTTCACCGGCCGTCCGCCAGATGAGCCAAGTGTGCTGGGACAGGCCTTGAACGAGCTTTTCATCCCGCTTATTCAGCAACAATTTCCTGAAATTGTAGATTTCTGGCTGCCACCTGAAGGCTGCAGCTATCGCATTGCCGTCATCTCTATGAAGAAAGCATATCCCGGTCATGCCAAGCGCGTGATGATGGGCGCATGGTCCTTCCTCCGCCAGTTTATGTACACCAAATTTCTTATCATTGTGGATGATGATATTAACGCCAGAGACTGGAAAGATGTCATGTGGGCAGTGTCCACACGAATGGATCCCGTCCGTGACATTACAATGATAGAAGGAACGCCGATCGATTATTTGGATTTTGCGTCTCCTGAATCTGGTCTGGGCGGCAAAGTTGCCCTTGATGCCACCAACAAATTACCACCAGAGACAAAACGCGAATGGGGCGAAAAAATCCGGATGGACGACGATATTGTAAACAAAATCGACCAGATGTGGGAAAAATTGGGTCTTCCGGGAAGCGGAAAAGCAATCTGGAAATAAATATTCAATGAATTTCATTTCGGACCCATTTTTCTATTCGGTTGCAATTCCGGCAGTTTTACTTATTGGCATTTCCAAGGGCGGGTTCGCAGGCTCCCTTGGTATGCTAGGTGTGCCGCTAATCACCCTTGCCATTCCTCCAGTTCAAGCCGCGGCTATAATACTACCTATCTTATGCACAATGGATATCTTTGGGTTAATTGCGTATCGCAGACACGCTGATTGGCGTAACCTTGCCTATCTGTTGCCGGGAGCCATTGCAGGAATTACCATTGGTGCCCTTATGTTCTCAATATTGAACGATGATATTGTGCGCATAATGATCGGCGCCATTGCCGTAATTTTCACACTAAATTATTGGTTCAAAACCAAGATTTCAGAAAAGAAAATTGGTCCAAGTTTCGTCAAAGGGAGTTTTTGGGGAAGTCTTGCAGGCTTCACAAGCTTTGTTGCCCATGCCGGGGGACCACCTCTTCAATTTTATATGTTGCCACAAAAAATCGACAAAACCCTGTTTGTTGGAACGTCTGTGTGGTTTTTCTTCGCCGTTAATTATGTGAAATTGATCCCTTACACATACCTTGGGCAGTTTTCCTCTGAAAACTTGGGAACGTCTCTGGTCCTTGTCCCCTTAGCGCCCTTAGGTGTTTGGCTTGGTGTTAAAGCTCATAAGTTAGTTCCAGAGATTATCTTCTATCGGATCGCTTATATTCTCCTATTTGCAACAGGCATCAAACTTTTGGTCGACGGTGTAAATGGGTATTTCGAAATTTTCTGATTTCATTTTGCGCCGTCACTCCTTACTTTAAGAACATAACCAATCTCATAATTTGCTGGAAAATCATGTCCGATCACAAAGCCAACGAGCAAAATTCACTCAACATACTGGAAGAGCTGGTACAAAAAGCCATCGCGAAAGGGGCGGAAGCTGCTGATGCTGTGCGCGTTCAGGGAACTTCGACCAGTGTCTCATATCGCCTAGGTGACCTAGAGGAAGTGGAACGTTCAGAAGCACATGATTTAGGGCTACGTGTTCTCATTGGCAAGCAACAAGCTTTTGTATCTTCGAATGATACAAAAGATACAATCCTAGATGAACTTGTTGATCGCGCTCTTTCTATGGCCCGTAACATGCCTGAGGACGAATATTGCGGCCTTGCTGATGCAACCTTGCTCGCAAAAGATATCCCCGAACTCGATCTTTATGATGCTAGAGAACTAAGCGCCGATGAACTTGCACAAAGTGCACGCATCGCAGAAGAAGCTGCCCTTGCCGTTGAAGGCATTACTAATTCTGAAGGTGCCAGCGCCTCCTTTGGCCATACATCCATTGCCCTTGCCACATCCGGCGGATTTCGCGGAACTTACTCAGGCTCAAATTATTCCGTTGGGGTCTCGGTAATTGGCG
Organism: Alphaproteobacteria bacterium 46_93_T64; assembly: GCA_002163135.1. GTDB lineage: Bacteria > Pseudomonadota > Alphaproteobacteria > Sneathiellales > Sneathiellaceae > Sneathiella. The sequence goes on along the minus strand of MAAN01000022.1, from coordinate 54,644 downwards.
GTGAAGGCACGAAGATGGAGCGGGACTATGATTATGACAGTCGCCGTCATTTCGAAGATTTACGTGATCCCGCAGCAATTGGAAAACTGGCAGGTGAGCGGACAGTTAAGAATTTGAACCCGCAAAAAATGCCAAGTGCCAATGTACCTGTGATCTATAGCAACCGTGTATCCAGTAGTATCATCGGACATTTTGCAGGTGCTATTTCTGGCGCCGCTGTTGCCCGCGGGACAAGTTTTTTGAAAGATGAAATGGGGAAGCAAATTTTTGCGCCCAGCATCAACATAGTTGACGACCCTCATAGAATTCGCGGCGCGGCGTCCAAAGCATTTGACGGCGAAGGTGTCAAGAATAGCCGCCTCAACCTAATCGAAAAAGGCGATCTGACCAGTTGGATCATGAACAGTGCGTCAGCCAAGCAGCTCGGTCTCACGACCAACGGGCGTGCGTCAAGAGGAACTTCTTCACCTCCCGGCTCGTCAACAACCAACCTGTATATGGAAGCTGGCGATCTGAGCTTTAAAGATCTCATCAAAGACATAAAATCGGGTTTGTATATTACCAGCCTAATCGGATTTGGCGTAAATGGAGTAACCGGCGACTATAGCCGCGGCGCTTCAGGCTTCTGGATCGAAGACGGGGAGATCGCGTTCCCGGTTTCAGAACTCACTGTTGCTAGCAATCTCAAAGAGATGTTCATGAACTTGACGCCAGCCGATGATCTCGAATTTAAATTCGGAACGAACGCTCCCTCTTTGCGGATTGAAGGGATGATGGTAGCAGGCACGTGACACACCGTTTTATTAAAGAGCAAAATGAACTCGTAAGATCAGTTACTGAAGCCGGAAAAATTGCACTTAAATATTATCATGGCGAGGTTAAAAGCTGGGAGAAGAAGCCCGGAGACCCTGTAAGCGAGGCTGACCTTGCCATCGATACATATTTGAAAGAAACCCTTCTTGATGCTCACCCCGACTATGGCTGGTTATCGGAAGAGACTGCTGACAATTCGGCACGCTTAAGCAAAGAACGTGTTTGGGTTGTCGATCCTATTGACGGAACCCGCTCCTTCATCGCTGGCAAACCAGAATTCACTGTGTCAGCTGCACTCGTTGAAAACGGTAAACCGGTCTGCGCGGCCCTACTTAACCCAGTTACAGAAGAGTTTTTTCAAGCAGTTATCGGACAAGGTGCAACCCTTAACGGAAACAAACTCGATTGTAGTGTGAAATCGGATCTAGACGGTGCGAAGTTACTTGCGAGCCGGAAAGCATTCGAGTGGCACAACTGGCTTGAAGATGCACCAGATGCAAAATTCAGCCACCTTAACTCTATTGCATACCGGATGGCCGTTGTCGCGAGTAAGGAGTATCACGCGTCTCTTTCACTCTCTGCTAAAAGCGATTGGGATATTGCCGCAGCCGATCTGATCCTGTCAGAGGCTGGGGGGATTTCAACGACCTCAAAAAATGAGACGCTAGTCTATAATCAGAAAAATCCGGTCCACGATACGGTAATCTCTAGCGGAACAGCCATGCATCCCATCTTGATGGACCTGCTAAAAGATTTTGAGCCACGTCCCTAAGGCTCAGTTTGTGGGCATCACTCCCAACAAAAGCTCCGGATCAAGACGTTCTTTAAACCAATTCAATCGCCAATCCAGATGAGGTCCGCTGGCGCGGCCAGTTTTGCCGATCTCACCAATTTTGGTTCCTTGACGGATAAAGGTATCTTTCTCAACATTCAGTTTAGAAAGGTGTGAGTAGACAGAGACTAGTCCATGACCGTGATCGATCATAATCGTCCCCCCTGTATAATATAGATCCTTTTCCGCCATGCGGACAATCCCGTCAGTTGATGCAACAATTGGCGTTCCAACAGGAGCTGCGACATCTAACCCAAAATGCGGCCTTTTGGGAATACCGTTTAACACTCTCTGACTACCAAAAACGCCACTAACCCGACCGACAGCTGGCCAAATCCAGCCTGAATTAAACCATTCATTTTCAGTATCGATCGAGCGAACACGAGCGATTTCGCCGTTTTCTTTTCGGATTCTCTTTAAAAATTTCTCGCTGGGAGTAACTTTTGAGGGAGATAGGCCGTTCACTTTTTCCGTTTTATATTTTCGTGCGCTAACCTGAATATCGCGGATAATTTGTTCACCATTGGCGAGCGTAATTTCTATATGCGCAGCCGATTTAAAATCTCTCCCAAACCCAAAGACAAATTGACCGTTTGGCGATACCCGAACCCGTTTTCCGTCCAAGGAGACCGTCGAGCCTGGTACCGTTTTCCCCAAGACAAGCCCACCTTGAGTAAAGGAACCTGAGAGTTCCAACAGTTCAACGCTTGCACGCACAGGCAGAGCAATCAGGCAAAACAAGATCACAAGGCGGATCATAACAAGCTTCCCTGTTCCGGTTTATTCACAGGCTTTTTGCTTTTTGGCTTTATCGTTTTTTTCTTTAAAGGCGGATTATCAGTTTCGTTAATAACAGCTGAAGTCGAGCCGTCATGGAATTGAACTTCCACATTTTGTCCTTCGACAATCTTGCTGACGGAAGATATAACACCCCCATCCGCGTCCTTAACAATGGAATACCCACGAGAGAGCACCCGCAGAAAAGAAAGACTTTCTAGCATTCTCACCCCGGCAACCAACCTATCATTGGCCCGAACGCGTGTCACCGAAATGGCGCGATCCATGCGAGCTTGATAATTCCCAAGCCGTTCGGTGTTTTGACTAAAACCACGCCGAAGCAAATCCGGCCTCAATTGGGCGGCAACGCTTGTGAAACGCTGTTGCCGCATCGTCACTGAATTACTGACGGCACTCCGAAGACGGCTATCCAGATGATCCAGATGTTGTGCCTTGTCTGCGATCATGGATTGTGGATCACGTAGTCCTCGTGCAAGTCCTGACAATCGGTCTTTCTTATCAGCTATTGCACGCGTAAGGCCTCGACGAATACGAAGATCCAGATCCCCAACATAATTCAACAGATCCGACCGAACTGGCACCGCCATCTCGGCCGCGGCCGTAGGCGTCGGGGCGCGTCTGTCAGATACATAGTCAATGAGTGTCGTATCAGTTTCGTGTCCCACAGCAGAAATCAGAGGAATGTCACTTTCTGCAGCAGCCCGGACAACTTCTTCTTCGTTAAATGCCCATAAATCTTCGAGACTACCACCGCCTCTTGCAACGATTATCAAGTCTGGGCGCGGAACAGGCCCACCTTGAGGTATTGTATTAAATCCGCGAATTGCCGTTGCAATTTGACCGGCGGCACTTTCTCCCTGCACAAGCACGGGCCAAAGCAACACATGAGTCGGAAAGCGATCCCGAAGTCGATGAAGGATATCTCGAATCACCGCACCCGTTGGCGATGTCACCACGCCAATTACTTCAGGCATATTAGGCAGTGGCTTTTTCCGCTCTGGCGAAAACAACCCTTCTGCAGCGAGCTTCTTCTTTCGCTCTTCAAGCAGAGCCATTAATGCACCGACACCCGCGGGTTCCATACGCTCAATTACCATCTGATATTTCGAACGGCCGGGATATGTAGTGAGTTTTCCAGTACAAATAACTTCGAGGCCATCTGCCGGCCTAAAGTTCAGCTTCTGTGCCACACCGCGCCACATGATACCGTCTAAAACTGCCTTCTCATCTTTCAGAGCAAGATATATATGGCCTGAGGCAGCCTGCTTAAACCCAGAGATTTCAGCGCGCACGCGAACATGACCATACTGATCTTCTACAGTACGTTTCAGGGCACCGCTCAATTCAGAAACAGTGAACTCATGAATATTCGATTTTTCGGAAAATGGTGAATCTGACACTTAGAGCCTTTAGATTATTTGTATCGTCCCGTTGGTATGCTACAAACTTTACACCCACTGACGGGGACAACGAAACAGGAAAATAGTGCATCTTAAAATGAATGTATTGGTAATTGGCTCTGGCGGCCGTGAACATGCGCTTTGCTGGGCGCTTGGAAAATCATCCGAAATTGAAACTCTTTACTGTGCACCGGGTAATGGTGGCATTCAAGATGTGGCAAAATGTGTCTCTCTGAATACTGAAAAATCAGACGATGTAATCGATTTTTGTAAAAGTAACGCTATCGAATTTGTTGTTGTTGGCCCAGAAGCCCCGCTTGTCGCCGGGCTCGTAGATGATCTGGCCGCTGCAGGTATTGAGGCATTTGGTCCACGTGCAAACGCCGCTGCGCTTGAAGGATCGAAAGGTTTCATGAAAGACCTTTGCCGTGAATTTGATATTCCAACCGCTGCATACGAGCGGTTTTCAGATGCGAAAGCCGCGAAAGAATATCTTAAAACACAATCCATACCTGTTGTAATTAAGGCCGATGGCCTTGCTGCGGGTAAAGGCGTCATAATTCCAACAAGCATGGCAGAGGCAGAGGCAACTGTTGATGACATTCTCGGAGGAAAATTTGGCGGCGCCGGTGCCGAAATCGTTATTGAAGAATTTATGCAAGGTGAAGAAGCCAGTTTCTTTGTTTTGACTGACGGAACTGACATTCTCCCACTAGCCACAGCGCAAGACCACAAGGCCGTTGGTGATGGTGATACCGGACCGAATACTGGGGGTATGGGTGCCTATTCACCTGCACCTGTTATGACTGATGAAATGATCCAGACCACATTGGAGACAATCATCAAACCAACTGTCGCTGCGATGGCAGCACGCGGCACACCCTATACTGGCGTTCTATATGCGGGCCTCATGATCACCGAAGACGGTCCAAAACTAATCGAATATAATGTCCGTTTTGGCGACCCGGAAACTCAAGTTCTATGTGCCCGCCTCAACAGTGATATTTTGCCTGCTCTTCGGGCAACTGCGAACGGAAACCTGTCTGGCGTATCCGTTTCATGGAAAGACGAAGCGGCTTTGGTGGTCGTGATGGCTGCAAATGGCTACCCTGATGCCTACGTTAAGAACACCGAAATTGGTGGCTTGGCAGAAGCGAACGAAATGGATGGTGTAACGGTCTTGCATGCTGGTACTAAAAAGGTAGATCAGAAAATTCTCTCAACTGGCGGGCGCGTTCTGGGCATTACGGCGACTGGGAAAAGCGTTACCGAAGCACAAAAAATAGCCTACAGCGCAATTAATAAAATAAACTGGCCTGATGGTTTCTGCCGTTCCGATATCGGCTGGAGAGCTATCGCGCGCGAAGAAAAATAATAAAAGGATAAAAAAGAATGACAAACTCATCTTCCGACTTTTCAGGGACAATGGATGTTCAAGAGCGACACAAGATCGACACAACTATCCTTGAAGCCTACATGTCAAAACATGTGGATGAGTTTGAAGGTCCGTTAGAGATTCGTCAGTTTAAAGGAGGACAATCAAACCCCAGTTATTTTCTGGTAACCCCTACAAAAAAATATGTTCTTCGCAAAAAACCTCCCGGAAAATTGCTACCCTCTGCTCACGCTGTAGATCGTGAATACAAGGTTCTGACCGGCCTTCAAGGATCAGGCGTTCCTGTTCCGCGTACTTATTGCCTATGCATGGATGAAACTATTGTCGGTACAATATTCTATATAATGGATTTTGTGGATGGTGATATCGAATGGGACCCGGCCCTTCCCCACTTGAATAACAAAGAACGATTTGCCGCCTTTAATTCCATGAACGGGGCAATCGCGAAATTACATCAAGTAGATTACAAAGCCGCTGGTCTCGAAGGGTTTGGCAAACCAACTGACTACCTTTCGCGTCAGATTAATCGCTGGACCAAACAGTATAAGGCGTCTGAAACCGAAAACATCGACGCTATGAACAATCTTATGGAATGGCTACCACAAAATATTCCTGATGGAGATGAAACATCAATAGTTCATGGCGATTATCGCTTGGATAACACCATCATTGACCGAGGCAGCAAAGAAGTCATTGCTATTCTCGACTGGGAACTTTCGACTTTGGGCCATCCACTTGCTGATTTTTCGTATCATTGTATGACTTGGCGGTTAGAGCCTGAACTGTTCAGAGGCCTCAAAGGGCTGGATTTGCCATCTCTTGGTATTCCAACCGAAGAAGAGTATGTAGATCTTTATTGCGAGCGTACGGGGCGTGACAGTATCGCCAATTGGGATTTCTACATGGCGTATAATATGTTCCGCCTTTCCGCCATTTTGCAAGGTATCATGGGCCGAGTTGTCGATGGAACCGCCTCTAGCCAGCATGCTAAGGATATGGGGCAACGTGCCAAACCGCTTGCGCTAAAAGGCTGGGAACAAGTAGAGTTAATTTTAAATAAATAGCCAACCAACAAAACAAAAGAGCAAAGGAAACTCCATGGCTGATGATGCAGAAATCACTGCAGTTCGGGATGCCCACAAGTTTGACGAGGGCAGCCTTGTGGCCTATATGCAAGACAATGTCGACGGTTATTCTGGCCCGCTGAGTGTCAGCCAATTTGAAGGCGGTCAGTCAAATCCAACTTTTCTGCTCCATACACCGGATCAGGACTATGTCATGCGGAAGAAACCTCCGGGGATCCTTTTGCCTTCCGCCCATGCGGTAGAGCGTGAATACCGCATCATGTCAGCGTTGCAAGATACAGATGTGCCTGTCGCTAAAACATACAGCCTATGTGAAGACTCGGAAGTTATCGGGACGCCGTTCTACGTTATGGAAAAAGTAGAAGGACGGATCCTGCGCAAGCCTGAACTCCCTGGAATGGATGCGACTGAGCGGTCTGCCATCTACGATGCGATGAATGATACGTTGGCAAAAATGCACAATGTTGATGTCGAAGCAGCTGGACTGACGGACTTTGGCAAACAGGGAAATTATTTTGAGCGGCAAATCGGGCGATGGACCAAGCAATATCGAGCGTCTGAGACCGAAGTTGTTCCAACTATGGAAAAACTGATCGAATGGCTTCCTCAAAATATGCCAAAAGATCTCGTCAACACTATTTGCCATGGCGATTATCGCTTGGAAAACATGATTATTCATCCAACAAAGCCCGAGGTCGTTGCAGTGCTGGATTGGGAACTTTGTACCCTCGGACATCCGTTGGCAGATCTCGCCTATAACTGCATGACCTACCATTTCATGCACCCATCGTCCGGTGGGTTGGTAACCACAAATTATGAAGCCAGCGGGATACCATCTGAACAAGCCTATATCGAGGCATATTGCAAACGAACGGGACGCGATGGTATCGACAATTGGCCGTTCTACATCGCCTTCTCGTTTTTCCGATTAGCTGCGATTGTCCAAGGTGTTTACAAACGAGGACTTGATGGTAATGCAAGTTCTGATCGTGCAAAAACCTATGCTGCTTTTGCAACAATGTTGTCTGATTTAGGGGCTAAGAGCATCCTGAAAGCGTAAGCATGTCAGTAAAATGCTAGATTATATAGGCTGGGTTTTTCCCGGCCTATTGGCTTTCTGCACCTTTGACCCGAAGGTCCATCCAGTTTTGAAGGCATTCACCTTTGCCCATCATCGCACCCGCAGTGCTGCCAAGGCCACTTACGCCCGGGATGCCAGCGCTCATCGCTATTTCCTGTGTCATCCATTCGCAAGGATCAAGACTTTCGTATTGATACTGGAAGCCGACGATTACAATGATAATCGCTAAGACTACCCAACCAACTGTCTTGAACATAATATAGTGACTTTCAAAAACACGAACTAGAGTTCGCATGTATATAAGAGCAATTGCCCTGATGCAAAGAAAAAGCCTCTGCACCGGCAGAGGCTCCTTCATTAATTATTAGCTCGCCCAGCAAGCCGGGCAAATTAACTTAGCTGTATTTCTTAAGTTCCAAGCGTCCGATTTGGTTGCGATGAACTTCATCCGGACCATCTGCAAGACGCAAAGTACGTGCGCCGGCATAGGCTGATGCTAAACCAAAGTCACTTGTAACACCGCCACCACCATGGGCCTGGATTGCCCAATCAATGATTTGGCAAGCCATATTTGGCGCGATAACTTTGATCATGGCAATTTCCGCTTTCGCTTTTTTGTTGCCAACTGTGTCCATCATGTATGCCGCTTTAAGCGTCAAAAGACGAGCTTGTTCAATCATCCCACGGGATTCTGCAATGCGCTCCAAAGTAACAGTCTGTTCTGAAACTTTCTTGCCAAAAGCAACACGGCTTTGAACGCGAATACACAATTTTTCAAGCGCACGTTCTGCAACACCGATAAGACGCATGCAATGGTGAATACGGCCAGGGCCAAGCCGTCCTTGTGCTATTTCAAAACCGCGACCTTCGCCAAGCAGAATATGATCCGCTGGGACGCGAACGTTTTTAAACTCAACTTCAGCATGACCATGCGGAGCATGATCATAACCAAATACAGGAAGGAACCGTTTTACGTTAATACCCGGGGTATCCATTGGAACCACAATCATTGACTGCTGATTATAAATCGACGCGCTTTTATCAGTTTTACCCATGAAAATCAGCACTTTACAGCGAGGATCCATCGCACCGGAAGTCCACCACTTCGTGCCGTTGATGACATATTCATCGCCGTCACGTGTAATGTCTGATTCAATGTTTGTCGCATCAGAAGACGCAACTGCGGGCTCTGTCATCGCAAAAGCAGAACGAATTTCACCATTGAGAAGTGGCTTCAACCAACGCTCTTTCAGCTCTTCACTTGCATAGCGTTCAAACACTTCCATGTTTCCAGTATCTGGCGCTGCGCAGTTAAATACTTCAGGTGCAAATGAAACCCGGCCCATGATTTCACAGAGGGGGGCGTATTCCAGATTCGTAAGTCCAGCGCCCAGATCACTTTCTGGTAGGAAAAGATTCCAAAGGCCTGCTTCTTTTGCTTTGAGTTTAAGTTCTTCAAGAATAGCTGTCGGCTCCCACCGATCGCCTTCGTTTACTTGCTCGTAAAACAAATCTTCATTCGGATAAATATGTTCATCCATGAAAGCTTGCACACGTTCTTGGAGTTCTTTGACTTTATCGGAATATTCGAAATTCATGACGCTTCCTTGTTTTTGTTGTTGTTCGTTCTGTTCTTATTTTTATCGCCGGGAGGCAAAAAATTCTTTTAATTGTTGGCTTGCCTGTTCTTCGCCAATTCCCCCGTATATTTCGGGTTTGTGGTGGCACGTGGATTGATCAAATATCCGAGGACCATATTCCACACCGCCGCCTTTCGGATCAAACGCACCGAAATAAAGTCTGCGGATACGGGCTAAAGAAATCGCTGCCGCGCACATAGGGCAGGGTTCCAAAGTTACATACATGTCGCAATCGACCAATCTCTGGCTTCCAACCATATTGGCTGCAGCGCGGATTGCAAGCATTTCTGCATGAGCTGTTGGATCATGCCGACCAATCATCTGATTACCGGTCTTTGCGATAATCCTGCCTGTTTTCGTGTCTACAATTATGGCACCAACAGGAACTTCCCCCCGATGGGCCGAAAGTTCCGCTGTATGCAGCGCGTCTTCCATGTAGTTCGTTATTTCAAAATCCATACCCTAAAGTGACGCTTGTATTCTATCTCGTCAAGCGACAAGCCTCTGGTCAGATAATTATTTCTAAGCGGCTTCTTCTATTGAGTTGCCACGAATAGGAGCTTACAAGGAGACATGATAAAACCATTTATTGGCATCACTTTAGATTCCGAAGACCCCGGTGGATATTCCAACATGCCGTGGTATGCCCTTCGGCAAAATTATGCAGATGTAATTACTGCGAGCGGTGGAATACCTATCCCTCTGCCCCATGAACCTGACCTTGCCGAAGACTACTGCGCCAAGTTAGATGGTCTTGTGGTAACTGGCGGGGCTTTTGATGTAGATCCGTCCATGTTTGGGGCAACCTCGCGTCACGAAACTGTCGTGACAAAAGACCGCCGGACAACATTTGAGAAAAACGTGACGGTTGCGATGCTAAAAGCAAATAAACCTGTTTTGGGTATTTGTGGTGGACAACAATTACTCCATGTTATACTCGGCGGTACATTGATCCAGCATATTCCTGACGAAATATCTGAACCACTTGCTCACGAACAACCAAATCCGCGAACCGAAGCTGGTCACAATGTAAAGGTAACCCCTGGTACATTGCTACACCGGATTGTGGGAACAGGGACATTGCCAGTAAACAGTGCCCATCATCAAGCAGCCAAAGATGCCCCGGAAAACATCATCGTAAACGCCATTGCCAATGATGGGGTGATCGAGGGCATTGAAGACGATCGATATCGTTTCTGCCTTGGTGTTCAATGGCATCCAGAATATCTAATTTCAGAAGGTGACCGAAAAATCTTCGATGCCTTTATTGCGGAGGCTTCAAAGCCATGACCGACGAGACAAAAAAATCCGAACGCATAGCGAAACGTATGGCCCGTGCAGGGTTATGTTCTCGCAGAGATGCCGAACGCTGGATCACAGATGGCCGTGTTGTGGTAAACGGGGAAAAACTTGAAAGCCCCGCGTTCACTGTAACCGAAACAGACACCATTATCGTGGACGGCAATCCGCTTCCGAAGCTGGAACGCCCAAGATTATGGCGGTACCACAAGCCTGTTGGTCTGGTTACCAGTCACCGCGATGAAAAAGGTCGTGATACTGTATTTGACGACTTGCCCGAAGAATTGCCCCGGGTTATTTCTGTCGGAAGACTTGACTTGAATTCCGAAGGCCTGCTTCTTTTGACGAATGACGGTGAGCTTGCTCGCCGCTTGGAACTTCCCGCAACGGGCTGGAAACGTAAATACCGTGTGCGTGTGCATGGCCATCCGAAAGAGCACACTTTAAAAATCCTCGAAAAAGGACTTACAATCGAAGGCATCCGCTATGCCGGTATCGAAGCAACACTAGATAGCAGTAAAGGGGCGAACTCTTGGATGACCATTTCTTTGCGAGAAGGAAAGAACCGGGAAATCCGCAAAGTAATGGATCATCTTGGCTTTACTGTCTTGCGATTGATCCGTGTCTCTTATGGGCCGCTACAGTTAGGGGAACTAGAAACGGGTGAAGTTGAGGAAGTTAAATCCAAAATTTTGCGAGAGCAAATGGGCGTGGAAAAATTTGAAGATGATGATGATGATCATGAAATCGCCCCGGCCCGAAGCCGCAAGCCCAAAGATCAAGGTCAATACGCACCTAAAAATCTGAATAAAGCAAAACCTGAGAAAGCTGCGGCACCTAAAAAGAAAGGTCCCCTTACACCAGCTGAACGGATGGAAAGAAATACACGCGGCAAGCAACCAATGTCACGTGAAGAAAACCCGGAACGCGGCAAACGACCAACGTCGCGAGAAGAAAACCCGGAAAGCGGCAAACGACCAACTCAAGATATGGATCGGAAAAACCGCCGTAAAACATCTGCTTCTTCAAAACAAACACGCAAGAGAATTCGGTAATGCGGATCGTTGGCGGCACATATCGCGGCAAGAAACTTGCCTTGCCTGAAGATGGACATATTCGACCAACGGCCGATCGTACACGCGAAGCCTTATTCAATATTCTGGGCCATGGAAGCGAGTATCGGACCGATGAGGGACCACTACCAATAGGCGCCCGAGTTCTGGATATTTTTTCTGGGACTGGCGCCCTCGGAATGGAAGCGTTCTCACGCGGTGCGACCCATATAACCTTTATCGATAATCACGTTGGCGGACTGAAATTAGTTAAGCAGAATATTTCTGCATTCGATGCAGGTCGAAGCGCAGACATGCTTCTACGAGATGGCACAAAGCCCGGTAAAGCTGGTAACTCCGTTGATCTTGTTCTGATGGACCCACCCTATAACAAAAGCCTTGCTGAGCCCGCGCTTGAGGGACTAGTGGAAGGTGGCTGGACCCACACAGGAACGATCTGCGTTGTGGAACTTGCGGCCAAAGAGAAATTTGACTGTCCAAGTAGCTTCGAGTTACTAGACGAGAGAAAATATGGAGCCGCCAGATTGGTGTTTTTAAAAGCGCTCTAAATAGTAGAGCGTAATCCCGGATCAATATGTCGATACTTCTCAAACTGTGCCTTTAGCAAGATTAGTCTCTCCTCAAACACAGGTGGCTTTCCAGTATCAAGAAATGGAGCTATTAGCGGATCGAATGAAGAGTTCTGAAACTCAAAAGACAGACTCATTCGGGGAGATTTTGCTTTTTCAGTAAATTCTCCTCCCCAGTGGACTAGATCTTGCGGCCAGCCTAGCACAGAACCTGCTTTAGCTGAGAGCGGTGTAGCGTAGGGTCGCAATGCCTCTTTTTCTAGCTTGATATCTTTTGAAAGTTGCTCTTCTTGTTGGCGCCCGATCACATACATACAGCCATTATCTTTATCCACATCGTTCAGCGGTATCCATAAAGATAAACTCATCAACATTTTGTCGGACCCGATGTCAAAAACCGTTTCCGCATCGCAATCACGGTGGGGTGGCCACCCCGTTTGGCCGGTTTCAGTCAAATGCCACGCCCAAAAATTTGGGAGAAGTGCATATTCTTGGCCCAAAAAATGTTGAACCAAATGCCGAAGTTTCTCAAACAATGCCCAAGGCTGATCAAAAATGTATATAAAAACTGGAGGAATATTATGGTCTTTGAGGGCCTCCAAGCCTGATATCAATGTGTTGATTTCAACTGCATCGAATTGCGGCGCAAGGTTCAAATAACCATTTTTCCAAAATTGATCTGCAATGGAATCTAGCTCTGATAGTTTAAAAACGATTTCATCAGCAGCAACCTCTTGCCCAACACTCAAATCAGGGCAAATGCCACGCCACTCAGCCGCAGTAAGATCAAACATACTGCCCTGCTGCAAAGCCTGAAGACCAAGCCCATTGGAAATTATAGCCCCCCAAAAAACCAGTCACATCTACAGCCTCGCCAATGAAATAAAGTCCCGCAACCTTCTTTGCTTCCATTGTTTTAGAACTTAATTCGCTCGTACAAATTCCGCCGACAGTGACCTCGGCTTTGCGGTACCCCTCTGTTCCGTTCGGGGTAATTTCAATATTTTTGATGCCTTTAACTATCTTCTCAAACAATTTGTCTGAGCAATTTCCAAACTCAGGGAGCTCTCCTACATTCTCCAAAAGCTTTTCCATCAAGCGGTTAGACAAAAGCTGTAATAGATATTTTTTGACACCGTTTTTAGGAGTTTCACGCCTCAACCGCTGCAAGTCCTCCATAAGATTTGTGTCTGGCAGAAAATCGATTTGAACAGTATCACCCAGCTTCCAAAAGGAGGAGATTTGCAATATTGCAGGACCACTTACCCCCCGGTGCGTGAATAGAACATTTTCGCGAAAGGATACTTTTCCAATTTTCACCAGCACATCTGCTGATATTCCGGTAAGGTCTGCGAAGCGATCCATGTCCGAAGGCTCAAACGTAAAGGGAACCAATCCCGGCCGTGGCGTCGTCATTTTCATGCCGTAGTTTTTTGCAATTCGGTACGCGAAATCATTTGCTCCCATTTTCGGGATCGACAATCCGCCGCTTGCAATAACGATTGAACTTGCTTGAACCTTCTGCCTTCCAACTACTAGCTCAAAAACACTATTTTCGTTTTTGGAGATACTCTCTGCTCCAGCATCACACCATAAGGTCACACCTGTAGTGTCACACTCATCCAGTAGTAACTCAGTAATTCCCGAGGCACTTTTGTCACAAAACAATTGGCCTAATTTCTTTTCATGATACGCAATACCATGCTTTTCAATCAGTGCTATAAAATCGTTCTGCGTATAACTACGCAGGGCTGATTTACAAAAGTGCTTGTTATCAGAAACATATCGGTCTGGTGCTGCAAACAAGTTGGTGAAGTTACATCGACCACCACCAGAGATTAGAATTTTTTTGCCCGGTTTATCTGTCTTTTCAAGAAGCAGAACCGACCGGCCCCGTTTTCCTGCTTCTATGGCGCACATCATTCCTGCCGCACCTGCACCAATGACAACAACATCAAAGGAGCGGGATTCTGAATTTAACATTCACTAATTCCTGAAAACTTACTATCGCCGACCAAAGAGTTTTTCAATATCTGTCAGCTTTAACTGAACATAGGTGGGGCGTCCATGGTTACACTGCCCAGAATGCGGCGTTACCTCCATCTCTCGGAGAAGCGCATTCATTTCATCAATGGTCAAACGTCGACCAGCACGCACGGATCCATGGCAGGCCATAGTGGCAAACACATCATCCATCCGATCTTTAAGAGACAAAGCCGTATCGAACTCTGACAAATCATCCGCCAAATCCTGAATGAGACCCTTAACATCGCAGGTTCCCAACATCGCAGGGGTTTCGCGGACTACAATTGCTCCAGTTCCAAAAGGCTCGATGACTAGCCCCATTTCCGCCAGTTCTTCTGCACGTGCACAAACACGCTCCGCTGCAATCTCGTCAATTTCCACCACATCAGGTAACAAGAGCAATTGGCGGCTCACAGATTTCTCCGCGAATGCTTTCTTCATACGTTCCATAACCAGACGTTCATGAGCAGCATGTTGATCGACTAAAATCATGCCATCTTGTGTCTGAGCTACGATGTATGTCTCGTGTAATTGGCCTCGCGCCGCACCCAATGGATATTGTTCAAGTTCTCTGACTGTTTCCGCGTCCGCCATCCCCTGCATAGGCGGCGGAGCAGAAGGATGCATCATCATTGTACCATCAACGGCAGTATTTCCCATCAACGGCGCATGATAGGTCGTCGCGTCCTCAGCGACACCTGAAGGAATAGAGTTTGAGCCAACCGATGACCAGTTCCCCATACTTACTTGTTGGGGAGGTCTGGATTGCATTTGAAAATGCATGCCCTGAGGTTCAAATGCGCCCAGTGCTTGTGATCCCACTGTTGAAGAGGCTCTGTGTCCATTTTCAGCCAAGGCATTTCGAAGTGCCCCGATGATAAGACCACGAACGCCACCTGAATCTCTGAAACGTACTTCGGCTTTCGCCGGGTGTACGTTGACGTCCACCTGATCCGCAGGCACTTCCAGAAATAATGCCAGCAGGGGATGCCGATTTCGAGCGAGCAGATCCATGTAGGACGCGCGCACAGAGCCTGTGAATAGCTTGTCTTTAACCGGGCGACCGTTCACATACATGAACTGCATTGCAGCATTTCCGCGATTAAAAGTTGGTACTCCAGCATAGCCACTTAAAACAACGCCATTACGTTCCGCGTCAATCTTCAGTGCATTTTCAGAAAATTCTCTGCCCATAATCGCACCTAAGCGATCCAGCCACGCTTCAAACAAGTCGCCTTGCGCTGCATGTACTTTTAAAGCTGTTCGCTTTTCATCAGACAAGGAAAAAGAAATCGCAGGATAGGCCATCGCAAGCCTGCGCATGACATCAAGGGCAGCCCCAAATTCGGCGCGTTCACTTTTTAAAAATTTAAGGCGTGCAGGTGTTGCAAAGAAAATGTCTCTCACTTCAACGCGTGTGCCTGCCGGAAGCCCAATGGGCTCTACCTCACCATGCTTACCGCCTTCAACTGTCAAGCGCCAACCACTCTCATCGTCGATCGTTTTGGTCGCAATAGACATGCGACTGACAGATGCAATGGATGGGATCGCTTCGCCTCTGAACCCTAAATGCTGGATATTAACAAGATCCTCATCGGGAAGTTTGGAGGTTGCATGGCGCTCAAAACAGAGTTTGAGCTCATCAGAGCTCATGCCTTTGCCATTATCCGTAATGGAAATAAGCGAGCGTCCACCATTTCGCATGACAACGTCAATACGATCCGCGCCAGCATCAATAGCGTTCTCTACCAGTTCCTTCACAGCAGATGCTGGTCGTTCAACAACCTCGCCCGCTGCTATCTGGTTGACAATATTGTCCGGTAATCTCCGGAGGTTCATCCTTCACCCTTAAGATACATTTTGGTCAATCTCTTGCCTTCCTCGACGGCTGGCTGATCGAAAGGATTAACCCCCAAAAGGTGACAGGTAAAGATAGTTTCCAACATAAAATGCATCATCAGGGCACCAATGGTACGCTCATCCAGTGTTTCTATGTAAATACAACGCAAATATTTACCACGATCCGCCAGTGTTTTCGCTGTTGCATGTGCCTCAGCATGTACGACATCACTGATCCGGTGATTCTTCAGATAATCAAGTTCGGGGATATTATCGGCTAAGGAGACATCCATAAGCGGACTTGCATCATCATCCTGATTTATGATGAGCGTAAAGAATTTGTCATTAGGACCATCAAGCCAGAGCTGAAGTTGGCTATGTTGATCAATGGGCCCAAGTGCATTAAGCGGTGTACTTCCTCGCCCTTCTTTACCAACACTTTCTGCCCAAAGTTGACGAAACCAATGGGTAAAAGGCTCTAACTGTTTAGAATATGGCATTAAAACATTCATTCTGACGTCGCATATATCACTCAGCGCATGATTTAGGGCAGCAGAGACCCGCGGCGCAGATTCCGGGTTAGTCAATGTATCATCAAGAACTTCTTTTGCTCCTCGACGAACTTCGTTCATATCAATACCTGCGATTAATGCCGGGAGTGCCCCAACGAGCGAAAATGCGGAGTATCGTCCACCAACATCAGGATCATGATCAAGTCGCGGTATATTCCATTTATCCGCAATATAACCCAGCGGATTATCTCCTGGCTCACAAATCACTAGGCACTGCTGGCTAACAGCCCGCATCCCGCCCTCGTTATTCAAGGCCTCTATGACCAAAAGAACTTGGGCCAGAATTTCAGGTGTTGTCCCAGACTTTGACACAAGCAAGAAGCGTGTTTCTTTTAATTTGGATCCTGAGAGATGTGGACGCATAACGTGGTAATCAAGAGTATCCCAAAAATGCAAATAAGGTGCGTCATCCTTATTTCGAATATTAACAAGTACTTGGGCTCCAAGAGACGAGCCACCGATACCTACCACGACAAAGCGGTTATAGTCCTTTTCAGTAACAAATGGGTGTTCACTTAAAGCCGTCAAATCATCCAATTTTTCTGGCAATTCTAGAATGGGAAGCCGCCCCTCATCTTTAAGAACAGATAACGAAGAGGCGATGGTTTCAGTCTGAGATAGCGCTTTCATGAAAGCAGTCCTAACCCAATCTTGATCCCCATTTTCAGTGGAAGAGAAACAATTTTCGAATGTTTGCTTGTATGTCATGCTTTTACTCAGGCCTGAAGACTTGTTTAAGTAAGATTATACACTGAACTAATACAACTCGATCGACCTACTATTACCTACCGATGGTAAACAATCCATCAATTTTAATTCTCCAAACCCGAAGGTTTTCCCGCAATCGTAATGATCATCGCATCGGGATCCATCAACCGATATGCCACTCGCTTTATGTCATCAAGTGTTACTGCGTTGATTAATTCCGGCCGTTTATTCAAATAGCTTATTGGCAAATTGAACAATTGCATGCTCACCATTATGTTAGCGATCCGTGAATTAGAAGACAAGCGAAGTGGGAAGGAGCCATTTAGATATTTCTTGGCGGCCTCTAATTCAGTTTCAGTAACGCCGGCTTCTCGAATTTTATGCAGTTCGGCTTTCACCAACTCAATAGCTTCAGCAACAGAAGCGTTGCTCGTCCCAAACCCGCCGAGTTGCAATCCTGCATTCTGTAAAGGGGCCAAATAACTATAAACAGAATACACCAAACCACGTTTTTCTCGAATTTCAGCTGTCAAACGAGATTCAAACCCTCCCCCGCCCAAAATGTAATTGAGAACATATGCTGCATAGTAATCAGGATCTTCCCGTTTAATACCATTACCGCCGAAAACAACAACACTTTGCGGAATATCAAGCGGTATAACTTTAAGTATAGGTCCCTTAACTTCTTCTACGTCATTCGGAAAACTCAGATCCGGGTTTTCTGGAAGTTTAAGAAACGTTTTATCCAATAAGCGCCCCAATTCGTCAGCATCTATATCGCCGATCACAGATACAACCATATTACTTCGTGCAATCTGCTTTTTCTTGAATTCACGCAGATCTTTAGGCGTTAGTGGCTTTACTGTCTCGATAGTCCCATCCGTAGGAATGGCATAGGCATGCCCGGGAAATGCTACCTCAAACCAGGCCCGACGAACGAGATTATTAGGCTTAGACAGCTTTCTGTTGAGTCCAACTAAAATTTGACTTTTGATGCGGCCAACCGGTTCTTCATCAAAACGCGGCGAATTAATAGCCAGCTCGAAAAGACGAAATGCCTCTTCTCTATTTTCCGATAGTGTTTTAAGGCTACCGCTAAACGTATCTTTTGACGCACCGAATGAAAGCGAAATTGCCAAATCAGACAAACGTTGCTGAAATGCTTTACTATCCAGATCTGCAGCTCCCTCATCCATTGTTGAGGCCAGAAGATTAGCGAGACCCGCCTTCTCTGCTGGAATAGTACTTGCGCCACCTTTCCATATCACTTCCATACTCAGAATTGGGATGGATTTTTCTTCGACAAACCATGCCTTAATGCCACCGGGGCTCGTAATTTCCTGAATGTTAGTGGCCAATGCGCTCGGAACAAAACCGGTGAGGGTTGCAATGGCGGCGATCCAAAGAAAGACAAATATTTTCATTCTATTTCTCCTCCGGCAGTAATTTGCCGACCACTGACTGTCGCTCAATGAAAACTAATTTCGCGGCTTCTGAAATCTCTTCTGCTGTTACCATTGAAATTTGCTCTGGCCAATGAACCACGTTTTCTATTTTCTCACCTCTAGCCAAGGCACCGCCGAATATATTCGCGGCTCCGCTTATACTATCCCGGGCATAAATAGCTGAGGCCATCATCCGTTTTTTTGCGGCCTTTATCTCATCTTCAGACACACCATTTTCAAGAACGTCATTAATTACTTTAAGGACAGCAGCTTCCACAGTCTCAAGATCAAAACCGTTCGCAGGCGTTCCGTAAAAAGTAAAACTTGATTGATCGTAAGAGCTGGAATCGTAGTAAGCACCCGCACCAACGGCAACTTTGTCATCTATGACCAATTTTGAATACAGGCGTCCGGTGACACCGCCGCTCAAGATTTCGTTGAGAACTTCCAGTGCGCGAACAGTTTTAACGTCTGAAGTTCGTCCCGTTGGTGCAAGGTATGATTGCCTCCAAGACGGCTCGCGCACCCTTTTATCGCGCATAACAACAATGCGTTTAGCCAGCTGCGGAGGTTCCTTCAAGCGCTCCCGCTTTGGAAGTTCCATCGCTTTCTGAGGGCCATAATATTTCTTTGCAAGCTCGAAAACCTGCTCAGCGTTAACATCGCCCGCGACAACCAAAATAGCATTGTTTGGCGCGTAGTATGTTTTATACCAATTGATGGCATCTTCAGTTGTCAGTTTTTCGAGCTCATTTCGCCATCCAATTACCGGAATACCGTATGGATGAGCCAAATACATCGCTGCATTCAATTGCTCCCTCATCAACGCTGTTGGGTTGTTGTCCGTACGTTGAGATCGTTCTTCCAGAACCACTTGGAGTTCAGCCCCAACCGCCTTGTCGTTGAGAATAAGACCCTGCATCCGATCCGCTTCAATTTCCATGAGAAGCGGCAATTTGTCGACACTGGCATTCTGATAAAACGCGGTATAATCTTGTGAGGTGAAGGCATTATCCTGCCCACCGTTTTGGGCAACAATTTTAGAAAACTCTCCGTTGGCGACTTTCCGCGTTCCTTTAAACATTAGATGCTCAAGAAAATGGGCGATCCCAGATTTTCCCGATGGCTCGTCCGCAGCACCTATACGGTACCAGACCATATGCGTCACAACAGGAGCCCTATGATCCTCGATAACCACCACTTCCATCCCATTTTCCAAAGTTGTTGTTTTTGGATCAAATAACGTTGGATACTTTTTCTCTGGTGTTTGAGCCGTCACGCCTGACGTCAACAGCAAGCCAGTCAGTAAAATACTGACAACAATGGTCATTCTTTTCATGGAGTCCCCTTCATCCTCTTGACCCTTTTAATAAAGGGAACATTGGACTGGAATGCAAGGCGTGTGACAGCGATTAGTTTCACATTCGCGCGATCTTTATTGAATCGCGCGATAAGCCGGGAATAATTTCAGCCTAAAACCACAATTTTAGTCGAAAATACCTTCAAGCAAGGCCCGCTTGCGGCGCTCGATAATCGGAGTAGCTGCGCCGTCGCCTGCTGAATTACCAAGGGCCGCATTCTCCTGAATACGTTTTTTCTCTTTAGAGGGATCAACAACGTTGCCATAGGCTGGCTGCTTCTGCCAAAACATAACCCGTTCAATCAATGACTTATCGTCTTCTGCAAGAACACCTGTTTCTTCATTCACGATATCGCGGATAGAACTATCCACATCTACAGCATCGGCCTGACGTAGTAATGCGAGCTCGCCTGCTGAAGTTCCCGCAGCATTAGCTTCTTCTTGTGTAATGACGCCTGTTGAAGCTTTGCGTCCGAACAATGCCGATCTCGCTGATGAACGCGCCAATTCGTCACGAGGGCTTTTTTGCCCAGGGCTTGGCGGACGCAACGAGAAATCAGGAGGAATAATAAGCGGTGCTTTGGTCAAAACCGCAAATTCATCTGGAGCCCGTTTGCCTTCGATACCCAATGCTTGACGTGTGTTTTCACATCCACTTAGCACCAACGCCAAAACAGACAGAATAATAATACTCGCAACGTTACCCGACTTAGCCATAACTACACCCCTTGAATCAGGTTTTATTGTTAGACGATTTATCATCAAAAAACAAGCTGTCCACTAACAGAATGGCAACACCACACACAATTGCAACATCAGCAATATTAAAGGCGGGCCAGCGCATAACGATTAGATCGAAATCAAAGAAATCTGCGACACGCCCAAAATGGATACGGTCAATGATATTTCCAATGGCACCACCAAGAACGAGACCAAGCCCAGATGCAAGAAATTTCCGCGCAGCACGGGTCATCATAATCAGCAAAACGATACTGATGATTGTAGAAAGACTGATCAAGATCCAGCGTGTGGTTTCCCCGCCAGCGAACATACCGAAACTGACGCCACTATTCCAAACCATTACCAGCCGGAAGAATGACGTTACTTCAATTCCAAATGGATAGGCCGCCATATAGTCGACCATATAGATCTTAAAGGCCTGATCAATACCTACACTAAGCAAGGTAATAATCAGACCCAATTTGAAAGCAGAGCTCACGAGGCCTCCGCTTCCAGATCCAGATCATCCACTACATCGGCACAACGGACACAGAGGGTTGAATATTCTTCGTTTTTTCCAACCTCATCCAAAATTTTCCAGCAACGGTCGCATTTTTCACCTTCAGCAAGCGCAGGGATAACAGAAACACCGTTTACATCTTCAAGTGTGAAGGCCTCGCTCGGCGCAGCATCACCACTGAGAACAAGTCCTGATGTTATGCAGATATCGTCGAGCGGAAGACCGTCGACAACGGCTGCAAACTCATCACTAACATACACAGTCGGCGCGGCCTGCAAGCTGGAACCGATGCGTTTTTCTCTGCGCTCGATCTCCAATGCACCTGTCACTACCCGACGGAATGCACGCACCTTTGCCCATTTCGCGTCAAGCGCATCATTTTGCCAGTTTGCTGGAATTTCAGAGAACTGATTGAGATGTACAGAACCTTCATCCTCTGGAAAACGAGACAACCATGTCTCTTCTGCCGTGAACACCAAGATAGGGGCAAGCCATGACGTCAGGCAATGGAACAACTGATCAAGAACAGTCCGTGCAGAGCGACGACGGAGATCATTCTCACCATCACAATACATGGCGTCTTTTCGAATATCGAAATAGAACGCAGACAATTCCAATGTACAAAAGTTATGGATTGTCGTGAACATCCGGCCGAACTCATAATCTGCGCAGTTTTTACGAATTTGCACGTCTAGCTCAAATATCCGGTGTAATACCCACTGCTCAAGCTCAGGCATCTCAGAGGTTTCAACTTTTTCCGCATCATCCCAGTTGGCCAAATTGCCAAGAATAAAGCGCAAGGTATTGCGAAGACGGCGATAACTGTCCACTTGACCACGGATAATCTCATCACCGATACGCATATCATCAGTATAATCCGATGCAACGACCCAAAGGCGTAAGATATCTGCACCGCTTTGTTTGATGATTTTTTCTGGTAAAATTGTGTTCCCCATTGATTTGGACATTTTACGGCCCTTACCATCGAGAACAAAACCATGTGTTAGCACGCCGTCATATGGTGCACGGCCACGGGTTCCACAAGATTCCAGCAAAGATGAATGGAACCAACCCCGATGCTGATCCGTACCTTCCAGATATAGATCCGCGGGCCATTTCATTTCAGGACGGTTTTCAAGGGTAAAGGCATGAGTACTACCCGAATCAAACCACACATCCAGAATATCCATGACCATTTCATAGTCATCGACATTGTATTTATCTCCTAGGAAACGCGCCGGCCCTGATGCAAACCACGCATCTGAACCTTCTTCTTCAGTGATCTGAACAATACGTTCATTAACCTCTGGATCGCGAAGAATTTCAGTTGTTTCCTTATTCACGAAAATCGCAATTGGAACGCCCCAAGCGCGCTGGCGGGAAAGAACCCAATCGGGGCGATTTTCAACCATGCTGTAGAGACGACGATGTCCAGCTTTTGGATACCACTTCGTATCATCAATCGCTTTTAGCGCTTTAGCCCGCAGATCATTCGTTTCCATAGAAATGAACCACTGACTTGTATTGCGGTATATCAACGGCGCTTTAGAGCGCCAAGAGTGCGGATAAGAATGCTTGATCTTGCCGCGTTTTAGCAACGCCCCTGCATTTTCAAGTTCATCAGCAACGTGATCGTTACACTTATAAACATGTTCACCGGCGAACAGTGGGACGTGTTTATAGAAAGTCCCGTCTTCATCGACAGTTTGCGGGATTTCCAAATCGTATACTAAACCGACTTCATAGTCTTCCTGACCGTGGCCCGGCGCTGTATGAACGAAGCCAGTACCAGCCTCAACCGTTACGTGCTCGCCGTCCAATAGCGGTACATCGAATTCATAGCCTTGTCCTGCAAATGGATGTTTGCAGATCAGACCTTTAAGTTCCGTACCAAGCCCTTTCCAAACGGTCGTAACATTCGCGATGCCACACACTTGTTTCAAATCATCGACAAGATCTGCCGCAAGGAATAACTTCTCACCGACTTTAGCGAGAGAGCCTTCTACAATTTCCGTAACTTCCACACCAACATAGTTAATGTCATTTCCAAACGCCACGGCCCGGTTGCCCGGCATTGTCCAAGGTGTCGTTGTCCAGATAACCACGCTTCCGCCCATAAATTGGTCAGCACCTTTGGCGACGGGGAAACGCACGTAAATGGTTGTTGAAGTATGATCGTGATACTCAACCTCTGCCTCTGCGAGCGCCGTTTTTTCTACAGGCGACCACATAACTGGTTTTGATCCACGGTACAATCCGCCGTTCATGGCAAATTTAAGCAATTCGCGGACGATCTGTGCTTCTGCGTCAAAGCTCATGGTAAGGTATGGGTTTTCCCAATCACCAATCACACCAAGGCGCTTAAACTCTTCGCGTTGAATGTCTACCCATTTAGCGGCAAAATCTCGGCATTCCTGACGGAACTCAACAACAGGGACTTCGTCCTTGTTTTTACCTGCTTTGCGGTATTTTTCTTCGATTTTCCATTCAATTGGCAACCCATGACAATCCCAGCCCGGCACATAATGGGCGCTTTTCCCAAGCATCTGCTGACTGCGATTAATAACATCCTTCAAAACTTTGTTAAGTGCATGCCCCATGTGAAGATGCCCGTTGGCATAGGGAGGGCCGTCATGCAAAACAAATTGCTCACGATCTTTGGATTGCTCGCGTTGTTTTTTAAACAAGTCGATTTTTTCCCAATACTCCAGAAGGCCCGGCTCTTTGTTCGGCAGGCCAGCTTTCATTGGATAGTTTGTTTTTGGCAAAAATAGTGTTGATTTATAGTCAGTGCTCATTGCAGCGAACTGATCCTAACAGTAGTCATAGATTTTATTAAAGCGGGCAAATACAAACGCCCCATTTGATGTACTTATCGCAAAACTTGTGCGAACAGCCAAACTTGCCCGGCCTTATAAATTTAAGGCCGGGCAAATAATTCGGCATATTGCACCGCCATAAAGACGTGCAGGAATGTGCAGATTTCGCTGTTGTTTCATGGGCATGTTGTATCAAGTCAGGTATTTTGTGTCGAGAGCTCAGTTGGCGGAAATGCTGTTTTCTCAGCTTTTCTTAATGTTGGCTTCGTGAAAGTTTCTTATCGGCGTATTTGTTTTGGCGCATTTCATACCGTTCAAGCGTCTCAATTGCAGTAGAAACATCCTTGGATATTTGCGTTTGCAGCTCTTCGATTCCTGAAAATTTCATTTCCGGGCGTAGGAAATCGACAAATGCAACACGGATATGTTTGTCATATAAATCTTGATCAAAATCAAGCAAATGAACTTCCAAAATAAGATCTTTTTTATCGAATGTCGGGCGCTTCCCGTAGTTTGCAACAGCCGCAACCCAAGAGGTTGTTCCATCCTCCGCCGTCAATCCGACACGCACAGCATAGGCTCCAAGCTTTGGTTGATGGTAATGTGTTATTGGAATATTAGCCGTTGGGAAACCTATTGTCCGACCTCTTTGATCGCCCCTAATGACTTCCCCTTCAATCTCCCACCAATGCCCCAACAAAGTAGCAGCCTTCGTAGGATCGCCGTCAGCAAGGCATTCGCGAATAGCGGTGGACGAGAATATCAACGTTTGTTCTCCGACAGGTTCTATGACACTCACCCCAAAGCCATATTTCTTCCCGAGCTCTGTCAATATGACGGTGGTGCCTTGACGTTTGTGTCCGAAAATAAAATCATATCCAACGACAACGTGACTAACCTTGAAGCCATCAACCAGGACATCTTTTACAAAATCCTCAGCCGATTTTTGCGAAAATTCCCGATCAAATTTCAGGGCCGCCATAATATCAACCCCCAACCAATTCAAATGGGCCGCCCGAGTTTCAAGCGTGGACAAACGGAAAGGAGGTGCATCCGGTGCAAAAAATTCACGGGAATGGGGCTCGAACGTTAAAACACCTGCCGGTTTACCCAGCTCATCAGCTTTCGCTTGAGCCGCTGCAATGACGGCTTGATGCCCAAGATGAACACCATCAAAATTTCCGATGGCTAGGACAGAACCGAAGAATTTTTCCGGCACATCGGTATAGCTTCTTTGAATTTTCATAAATTCGGCTCCGCTCATACTTACTTTGGCTTCTTCGCAACCATCAAAGTCGCTTCGCCGTCCATAACCAATGTTTCGCCAACGTAGCATGTACAATCGAATGAAACGCGACGACCGTTAATTTCTTTCAAGACTACTTTTGCAACAACTGTATCACCGATGCATACAGGCGCCTTGAAATTCAAACTTTGATTCATGTATATAGCGCCTGGCCCAGGTAATTTTGTCCCAAACACGGTAGAAATCAGGCCCGCAGATAGCATGCCATGCGCAATCCGCTCTTTAAACATGGTATTTTCTGCAAATTCCTGATTCAGGTGAACAGGATTTGTATCACCTGTAACACCGGCAAACATAACAATATCTGCTTCAGTTATGGTTTTCGCGAACAAATCGCTCATCCCAACATTTAAATCTTCCAGAAAAAAACCGTGTAATTCGTCAAAGGTCGACATGCTTACCTCTCCATAATCCTTTTTGCATTGCAATATAAAGGCCTTTAGCGGTTATTCGCAAGTATTGTTAATAAAAGCATCAAATGGCAGTTTTTGGTCAAAAATTGGAAAATTTTCAGAACAAATGAAATTTTCCTCAATTTCTCTGCTTTGTTAACTGATCTATTAACCATTTTTTTAGGTTCAGTTCGTAGTGTTTGACCATTAGAGCGCCACTGCATAGCAGCGGTCTCAAATCGAATTATAGAAGAATGTGACTAATTTATAAGAGGGTATACCTATGGCCGTCGACATGAACATGCCGATCCTAATCATTGATGATTACAAAACTATGCTACGCATCATTCGAAATTTGCTTAAGCAGTTGGGTTTTGACAACGTAGACGAGGCGACAGACGGTTCCGCGGCACTTTCTAAAATGCGCACAGCTTCCTATGGGCTGGTTATTTCTGATTGGAATATGGAACCAATGACCGGTTACCAACTTCTTCAGGAAGTTCGCGCGGATGAAACACTGAAAGCAACGCCTTTCATCATGATTACCGCTGAGTCCAAGACAGACAACGTTATCGCAGCGAAAAAAGCAGGCGTTAACAACTACATTGTTAAGCCATTCAACGCAGCTACTTTAAAAACCAAAATGGCGGCAGTACTGGGCGACTTCTAATGGAATCCCAAGACGATATTGGTTCATTACGTGAAGAAATTCAAAGTCTGCACCTGGACTGTCTTGATCTTGTAAAATTTATTGTCTCGGCAAGGTCTGAAATTTCTCAGATCAGGCCGAGTGATTTAAAGCATGACAAGCTGCCAAGAGCCGGCAAGGAATTAGATGCCATTGTCCAATCCACTGAGCATGCGACCAATCAAATTATGGAAGCAGCTGAGAAAATTATGGATGCAAAAGTAACCGATGCAAATGTCGTAAGTGACGCATGCATGGAAATTTTTGAGGCATGTTCTTTTCAGGATATAACTGGTCAGCGCATTAGCAAAGTTGTCTCTACGCTTGAATATATCGAGACCTATTTGGACAAACTTACTTCAGCTTGGGGCCATGAAGACGGCGAAGGGCCACTGAATGGTCTGACTGAGGAACTGGACGAAGAAGCAGCATTGCTGAACGGACCAGCGCTTGAGGGTGAGGGTGTCGACCAAGATTTTGTCGATGATATGTTTGCTACCGCCCCTGAACCGGCGGCCGCCGAGGAGGACATAACTACTGATGATTCCGAACAGCCAGAAAAAAAATCAGATGAAAAAACTGAGTTAGAAGAAAATATTGGACAGGATGACATTGACGCCCTGTTTAACTAACTCTTCATTCGTTTTTAATTAAAAAGCCGCTGTCACCACAGCGGCTTTTTTTTAAATTACCAGCGCAGGCCTCCGGCAACAAAAGTAGGATTGAAACCATGCTGTGCTGTAAGCGTGAGTACCTGTTCTTTAGTTGGCGCCTCTCCGGACATTAGTCCCCACTCTTCGGCGTGAATACCACTGCTAACTAACACACTATCTATTCCAGCGCTGTTCGCACCTTTGATATCAGTACGCATACTATCACCCACAGCAAGAATTCGTGCATCGTCGTCAAGACCAAGAGCTTCCTTGGCCATTTTATACGCCCATGGATATGGCTTGCCAAACAACTCAACCGCACCACCGAGCTCTTCAAACAATTGAGCTAGGGCTCCCGCGCAAAATATAGTTCTCTCGCCGCGCATAACGGTCAGATCGGGATTCGCACACAACATGGGAAGTTTTAATGTTACTGCACGTTCAAGAAAAGTTCTGTAATCTTCAGGTGTCTCAACTTCATCATTGGCAAGTCCTGTGCAAATCAGAAAGTCCGCGTCTTCAAGGTTTGCTGTCTTAGTATAATCGAGCCCATCGTCCAATCCTTTGTCTCTGACAGCGCCAATCTGATAGAATTTTTTAGCGTTCCCTTTGAGGAACTCAAATCTTTTGTCTTCAAGAACAATTCGTGCCATATCTCCGGACGTCAGAATTTTATCGTAACACCCCCGCTCGACCCCGATACCTTCTAAAAACTCAACTACGAAACCGCTGGTTCTCGGGGCATTGGATAATAATAGAACTGGCCTCCCATCGACCCGCAACTCCGCCATACAATCCAGTACACCTTCAAACGGCTTTTGTCCGTTATGGACAACTCCCCAAAGATCTAAAATAAAGGCATCATATTTATGAGCAATTGGGGCTAAACTAGGTACAATTTCGAAGGGCATACGGTTTCCAGATACTTAAAGACAGGGATATTTCATGAATACAGCATAGGAATAGTGACGCAATACAAACGCGTCAAACAAAGATTTTGTTGTCTGTGACGTTACCTAGACTGAACTTTGTGGGGGCCGCGGGACACCAAACAGATAGCCTTGCCCAAAGCTGACGTCAGCATCGAGCAATCCAATCACAGTGTCTTCATCCTCTACCTGACTAGCTATAAGCTCGACCTTAGCCCTGGCTAGGGCTTCATGTAAATCTTCTGGATGTATGTTCATGGGAAGACCATATCCACCAGGCAACAAATCTGAAGCAGAAACCTTCAAGTAGCGGAAATTATCGTCTGCCAATTGCTGAAAATCCATATCCAGCCTCACAACCTGATCCATGGAAAACGTGAACCCCATATTTGATAACATTGCCAAACCTTCCTTCACCTGATCGGTTGCGGCATCGATATCTTCCTGTGCAAATTCCAGTATTAGATTTTCAGTCAAATCATTGTTTCGATCCAGAAATTCAACGAATTGTTGAAAAAAAGCTGTATCACGCATTGTGCGCGCAGACACATTTACAAAAAAACCAACATCGCTGTTTCTTTGACGCACACGACGGATAAGCTGAACACACCGGATAAGTAATAAATTATCGATTGTCCCGACGAGGCCGGCTTCTTCTGCAATTGCAAGATATTGCCGCGGCGTAATGATTTCACCTTCTTTTCCGCGGATCCGCGAGAAGGCTTCATAGTATCTGGCTCGCCGCTGTGGCAACCGTACAATCGGTTGCAAATAAAGGTCCACCCTGTTTTCCTGCAATCCGGAACGCACTATTTCTAATATCTCGGCCCGTCGTTCTTCATCATTTTCTTCGATAGTTTGTGGAGGTGTCGCTACAAGTGATGGCCGAGATTTAACAGCAAAGGCTTCTTCGGAACCGCGTGTCTTCGCTGGCACCGAATAGGTTTCTTTCTTCATTTCGGAGCTGAGCTGATTAAGTAGTTTTCGAAGCAACTTCATTTCGGATGCAAATCCATCCATATTCTCGTTTTCTCCGGCCAGTCCACCAAGGATGGTTTCAAAACGTTCCAAACCGCTTTCAGCAGCAGACAAATCGCGTCTGATAACCTTAATTTCTCTGTGAAGTTCTACACGCTCAACGCGTCGCATAACAAATTCATGAGCAAGTGCACAGACGAGGAAAAAACTCCCACCGATCCAATAACTTGCAATCAGGTCGAGTTCTGGAAAAAAGGCTGGCAATTGACGCCCAACAACCACCGAAGTCATCGCGTAGGCGGCAACAATCACCAAATGATAAAGCACGTCGGAATCCCCTTATTAACTTAACTCAATCAACCGTAACATATTTTTAGTATAGCGGGTAGAAAACGCCGCTGTTATTTACTAACCTAACAATGGATTTTAAATTACGCTATGCCAAAAAATTAAAAGAAGAAGGAAAAATATTATGGGTAAGCTTGACGGTAAAGTCGCAATTATTACGGGTGGTACTAGCGGTATCGGACTTAGATCTGTCGAACTATTTGCAGAAGAAGGCGCTACTGTTGTTTTTGCAGGACGCCGGATAAAAGAGGGAAACGAAATTGCGGCTCGTTTGGGAGACAAGGTTCACTTTAAACGCGCAGATGTATCTGTAGAAGAAGACGTTAGAGCGCTCATAAACGATACTGTAAGTGAATTTGGAAAGATCGACGTTCTATTTAACAATGCTGGTGGCCCTGCCCCGGTTGGAAGTGTTGAGACCATAGATTACGAGGGAGCTATGCAGGCTATGGCCGTTTTGTACGGTGGTGTATTACTCGGCACCAAGCATGTTGCACCTATTATGAAAAAACAGGGTTTTGGCAGCATCATAAATAACGCCAGTATCGCAGGGCATCTCGCCGGGTATTCTTCGTCTATGGTTTATAGCTCGGCAAAAGCTGCGGTTCTTCAAATGACCCGGAGTTCCGCCATGGAACTTGGAGAATCCAATGTGCGCGTTAATTCCATCTCACCCGGTGCGACAGCCACTGGGATTTTCGGCAAAGCATTAGGTCTTGAAGGGCAAGCTGCTGACGATACAGCAAGTATCGCAGGCGAATTACTTTCAGGCGCACAACCTATACCACGGGCGGGTCTTCCAGAAGATGTCGCTCGTGCCGCAGTTTTCTTTGCGTCAGATGATTCCAGCTTTATCAACGCTACAGATCTTGTCGTTGATGGCGGTATGATTGCGGGTCGTCACTGGACTCCGCATCAGGAATCCATGAAACAGCTAGGCGCTGCGTTTCTCGCGAAAACATCCTAAATAAAGAAGGGCACCTGCTCAGGTGCCCTTTTAATCTGTCAATGAACGGATCATCAATATCTCTTCAATACGAGATCCATTAGGATTGGAGGTTGAGTTCACTTCAACAAATCCGGATTTCTGGTAAAAGCGAATTGCAGCGTGGTTTTCTTTCCCAACAGTAAGGCTCATTTGACTTAAGTTCAGAGTCCGCGTGAATACCACTAGCTCTTTCAACAGAAGCGAGGCTACGCCAGTTCCTCTTTCTGAGGGCTGGATATATACCATCACAAGCTTGCCACTCCGAAATTCTTCAGATACCTGCAGTGGTATCATACCCATAAGGCCGACTGGCTCATTTCCGTGAAACGCGGCGAAGACATTACAAAATCGTAACTCTAACAGCCAATCTTCCTGGGGTCGATTTTCCCAATCCTCAAATCGGCTACCAAAACTATTTGGTTCTGTACGTAGTGCTTCAAGCCTTAACGCTTTGAATGTCTCCAACTCGCCCGCTTCAATCTTACGAGCCGATTGCGTGAGATTTAAAGGCATAGTTATGCGATGCCGATTACTCGACACCATCCAAGCGGCCCATAGCAAGAAACTTGCGACGACGTTCTTCTCGAAGTTCACCTGGCTCTTTTTTGAGCAAAGCATCAAGTTCTTCTTCTACTGCATCACCAAGCGACAAAATTGCGCCGCTCACATCTCGCTGCGCACCCCCAAGTGGTTCCTCGATAATGCGATCAATAATTCCCAGCCCCTGCAAATCTTGTGCAGTAAGCTTCATCGCAGTGGCAGCATCTTGTGCTTTTTCGCGGGTTTTCCACAAAATAGCAGCGCAGCCTTCTGGCGAAATCACAGAGTAAATAGCATTTTCGAACATGAGAATTTTATTGGCAGTGGCCAATGCGACCGCCCCGCCAGATCCACCTTCACCAACAATCGAGGCAATGACAGGTACACGCAAATCCATACTAACCTGAATTGAGCGAGCAATGGCTTCTGCTTGACCGCGTTCTTCCGCACCAATTCCGGGATATGCCCCAGAAGTATCAACGAATGTGAGAACGGGAACACCAAATTGGTCAGCCATTTTCATCAGGCGTTGTGCTTTGCGGTAGCCTTCCGGCCGTGCCATACCAAAATTGTGTTTTAGACGCGTTTCGAGATCGTGGCCTTTTTCGGTCCCGATAACCATAACGGTTTTACCGCGAAAACGTCCAAGGCCCCCATTAATAGCAAGATCTTCAGCGAAACCTCTATCGCCTGCAAGGGGCGTAAAGTCTTCAATTAGCTCAGCAATAATTCGGTTTAATTTTGGCCGATCAACATGACGGGCAACCTGAGTTTTTTGCCAGGGTGTTAGCTTGGTATATGTATTCTTTAAAAGCTGGCTAGCTTTCTGACGCAGCTTCGCAACGTCGTCGTTGATCTCCAGATCGCTTCCGCTATCCAGGCTTTCAAGATCCCGGATTTTACCTTCCAGGGCTGCAATAGGCTTTTCAAAATCTAGAAAGTTATCCATGTCTCAACTCTTGTTCGCAAGGTACTAATTGAAAGAGTAATAAATAGGCGGAACGCTCCAGTCAACAAACGTTCCGCCTATTCTCTAACTAAGTGCCATTTGCGGCAAAATGGTGGCGCCTATTTTGCGGCGCGAGCTGCAATAATATCTGCCTGATGCACGAGCGCTTCCGCTTGTTTGATCGACGCAATGTCAATCAAACCGCCATCGAGGGCAACAGCGCCGGCGCCTTCAGCTTGTGCTTTTTCCATTGCCTCAAGGATCCGACGTGCTTTTATAATTTCTTTTTCCGCAGGTGTGAAAATGTCATTGGCAAGTCCGATTTGACTCGGATGAATAGCCCATTTGCCTTCGCAGCCAAGAATTGCAGCACGATTACCATGCGCTGTGTATCCATCTGGATCAGAGAAATCACCGAATGGACCATCGATCGCGCGAAGACCATTGGCACGTGCGGCGACTACCATGCGTGCAATAGCGTAATGCCACATATCACCCCAGTGATAGTCACGACTGCCATCTTCAGCAGGATCGGTCAGAACTCCGTAAAGGGGGTTTGGACCACCGATGGATGTTGTCCGTGCTTTTGTCGAGGCCGCATAGTCAGCAACTCCGAAATGCAGGCTCTCATTCCGCTTGCTGGCAGCCGCAATTTCATGAATATTTTGCATGCCTAAAGCTGTTTCGATAATCAACTCAAAGCCAATTTTCTTTTTTCGGCCAACAGCATTTTCAACCTGTGTTGTCAGCATATCCAAAGCATATACATCGGATGCCGTTCCGACTTTCGGGATCATTATCAAATCCAGACGTTCACCACCTTTTTCAACGAGATCAATAACATCACGGTACATATAATGAGTATCCAGTCCGTTGATGCGAACAGATATTATTTTGTCGCCCCAGTCGATATCATTCAGGGCTCCAATTATGTTTATGCGAGCCTGATCTTTATCACTTGGTGCAACAGAATCCTCAAGATCCAAGAAAATCACATCAGCGTCAGATTTAGCCGCTTTTTCAAAGAATTTCGGGCTTGATCCGGGAACTGCAAGTTCACAACGGTTCAAACGCGACGGGCATAATTCGGGGATGGTAAAACTCATAATCTGATCTCACTTTGTATGTTTCTTATAAATTTTTGTATTTCTCAGCAAGAAAATTGCTGCAACTGCGTGAAAGAGTCAAGCAAACGGCATATTTATTTTGCACCTGCGAGAGGGTGATGCGTATTTACTAGACTGATCAAGCGTTCAGAAAGCACATGTGTATATATCTGTGTCGTTGATATATCCGCATGCCCTAACATCTTTTGTAAAGATCTCAAATCGGCTCCATTCGCAAGTAAATGGCTTGCAAAAGCATGCCGTAAAACATGCGGTGATACACGGCCGGGGCTAATATTCACTTTAAGCGCTAACGCCTTTAACATTTGCCCAAATCTTTGCCGCGTCAAATACCCTTCTTTTCCGCGAGACGGAAACAACCATGGGGAATGTTTTTCTTTTTTTAGAAAGACATCGCGGATTTCAACGTAATCAAAGAGTGCTTCTTTTGCGGTCCCATTCATTGGCACCAGGCGTTCTTTGTCCCCTTTCCCGCGAATAAGAAGGAAGTTTTCATCCTTTGCAGTCGGCGGAAATTTAAGAGAGACAAGTTCCGTCACACGCATTCCTGTCGCATAAAGCATATGAAGCAACGCTGACATTCGAAGATCATCAGCGGCCTCTCCCACACATCCTTCCAGCAAGCGATCAACCTCTTCAACGGAAAGATATTTTGGAAGACGTCGACCGCTTTTTGGCGCGTCCACGTTCATCGCGGGATCATCTTTTCGAAAATCTTCAGATAGAAGGAAAGAAAAGAACTGCTTTAAAGCGCTTAAATGCCGCGCTTGAGTTGCGCTTGCAAGTCCCAGAGCGTTCAGTGATCTTATATAATCACTTACCCCTTCACTTGAGACATCGGTAAAACTGCTCCCACGCATTTCAAGAAACTCAGTTAAACCTTCAAGATCCCGGCGATAAGCCTCGATGGTGTTTGCAGCAGCATTTCGCTCCAGCACCAACATTTCAAGAAAATTCTCCACCCAATAGAGAGACATGCTTACAGTCCTCGCAGAACGGCCACCTCTAACGCCAGTTGTCGCGCCTCTTGGACCAATCCAACATTCTTCAGCGCCGATGTCACTGCACGTAATGTGGTGAGGGATACTTTGTCTGGCCCCTCATCTCCCAGTGCTAGAAGCGACAAGGCTACAGTTTTACCCACAAAGCCCTGAACTGCTGCCATAACGAGATTATTTTCCAGAGCATGATTGCTGTTTGATGCTGTTAATTTCTGGTCCATTAAGAGGAGGTTATCCCAGTTTTCTTCGGTAACGGAATAACCAAACACTTCCATCATCGAAAGCAGGAAAGCCGCTTTTTCTGCTTGTCCTTCATCCTCCGAAGTTATTTTCCGCCAATTGGGAAAACTTGCTGCATTCCAGCGCGCAATTCCTTTAGCGCCAGACAAAAGGATGAAATTATCAAGGATCGCAATCCCTTTTCTTGCAGCTAACCGTTCATCGGGTGTTCCTTGAAATGCAGCCCTACGCGATGCCCGCTCCCATTCCTGTGCTTTGCTTTGCTTGCCATGCACGAGGAATAATTGAACTGCCTTGTGATTAAAATCAGCACCGTAATTGCCAACTGGCAAGGTTTCAAGAACAGGCAAAGTCAACGCGGATACAGCGAACAGATCTCCCGCATCCGCTGCTTTTTGCCAAAGAGCCTGAATATAAATAGCCCTGTCACTATCCGTCTCGGCACTTTTCAACAAATCCAACATCACCGTATAGGTATCAGCGTCTGCTGCTTGCGGATTTTGATCGTCAACAGGGCTTGGGGTATATTCAGCAATAAAGGCAGTCGTATCTACGCCATCGGCACGAACAAGGTTTAGGGCAATCGGCAATGCACTTGCCCCAGCGCGCTCCTTAAGAGCAAGCATGGATTTTTGTACATCCAACCCAGAGTTCTCGACTAAGCTTCTTTCAAACTGACCTTTTGAATGACGGAGCATCGCAAAGTGCAGCGCAGAAACTGACCCCTCAATCGTAGAATAATCGACTTTGTCACCTACAAGGGCTGCAAATATGGTGAAGAATAGGGAATCACTCTCTCCATCTTCTTCCAAAAGTGCGGCTCCAAGCTCCGCCTTATCGAAATCATCGGCGAGCACACGACAGAAAATATCCAGTTTCTTCCAGAAACTATCTTCGTTGGCTTCGTTTTTCTGACTATATGCAACACGACACGCTTCTTTTTCCTTGCCTTGTAAAAGATCCAGATTCGCGCTGAATTTTTGACGTTCTGTTGTCTCTGCGTTTTGGGGTAATCGTTTTAGAAGTGACCGTGCTTCGTCAAACCATCCTGCCCCGATCAAGCTTGAGATACGCAGATCCAATAGCTTTTCTGCATCTGCCCCCGTATCTGGCAGAACGGCACCAGTCAGAAGTAATCGCCTATACAAATCCAGCATTTGGGGTGAGTGATCTGGCCGCTTGATTTTATCCACGAGCACAGCAGCAAGTTGAGTACTTGTCCCCTGCCACATATTTTGACCAAGACTACCGTTATCAGAATTGATCAGTCCAATTGTTGCTGGATGAATAGCATCCAGTTGTTGAACCACAAAATCACCAGATTTCACAGGCTCAGCTTTATTCTTTACGGTGGGCGATTCCGGCACCAAAACAGACAAAGGCTTTTCCGCCTGCAACGGATTGGGGACGAGTTTCGGAGTAGGACCCGTTTGTTCTTCAACAAATGTCGGGACGAGGCTTCTAGGTTTTTCCTGAGCGCCAACGGTTACTGAAAAAGAACTGCTAACAAGCAGTGCAACAACCGCTCCCAAATACAGCGATTTATTTGGGGAACTGGTCATTGGGAATTACCCTCTCTACCGGTACAGTCGGCGCAGGGATGTCCCATGCCGATAAGAATACGCCGCCGCCTACAATAAGACCGGCAATCAAAAAGAGAAGAAAGAGTGAGAATTTAGACATTTTCCCCGAGATACTCCTAACATTATAACATATTCCAGGATATCAGATGTAATATCCTTGCTATTTGTTTTGCTAAGCTGCGATTATGGCATAAATTTGGCTAAAAGAACTAGCACGCCTTTATAAGTTACTTCAACAGCCTTCGAGTGAAGGTGTGCAGTTAGCTAATATCAAATTATGAAAAGTGACAACATGACGATAGTAAGTGACGCCTTTGAGGAAGTTGAGGCGAAAGATATTGGTGACAGAACAATCATTCTAGTCGGTCTAATGGGAGCTGGGAAAAGTTCCGTTGGCCGGCGGCTTGCCACTGCGCTGAATTTGCCGTTTAAAGACGCCGACACAGAGATCGAGCAAGCGTCGAACCTGACCATCCCGGAATTTTTTGAAATTCATGGAGAAGCTGCCTTCCGTGACGGAGAACGTAAGGTTATTTCACGCTTGTTGGATGGCCCCCGGCACGTTCTAGCGACGGGTGGCGGAGCCTACATGGATCAAGAGACCCGAGATCTCATCCGGAACAAGGGACGATCGGTTTGGCTTCGGGCCGATTTGGACACGTTGTTAAAACGGTGTTTAAAAAGAAATACCCGTCCACTCCTTCAACAAGGTGATCCCCGTCAAATTTTGGATGACCTGATGAAAAGCCGCTATCCCGTTTATGCTGAAGCCGACATCATTGTTGATAGTAGCGAAGGCCCACATGAATTGGTTGTGGACAAAATCACGCGAGCCCTCAGCGAAGATTAAGATTAAACAAAATTCTGTAACACCAAATTTGTTCAAGGAAAGTAGATGCAACAGTCTGCAAAGACAAAAATCGGTGACGCTGACGATGCAAAAGTAAAAGTATCACTGGGAGAGCGTTCCTACGACGTGATCATCGGAGGTGGTTTATTGCCTCGAGCCGGCGCTTTAATTGCACCAATTCTTCGGAAAAAACGTGTCGCCATCATAACTGACGAGACGGTTGCCAAATTGCATCTGGAAACTCTTCAACACTCTTTGTCTGATCAAGAAATAGAATTTACTACTGTCATATTGCCCGTGGGTGAGAAAACCAAAAGCCTTCATCACTTCGGCGACCTTCTTGATCAATTGCTCGCAGCACAAATCAGCCGGGATGAATGCCTTATCGCATTTGGCGGCGGTGTTGTCGGTGATCTGACAGGATTTGCAGCGGCAACGCTTAGGCGTGGTGTGGATTTCATTCAAATTCCAACAACACTTCTATCACAGGTGGATAGTTCAGTTGGAGGGAAAACCGGAATTAATAGCTCCCACGGTAAAAACCTAATTGGTGCCTTCTACCAACCGAAACTCGTTTTAGCAGATGTGACACTTTTAGACACTTTACCAAGACGCGATGTTTTGGCAGGTTATGCCGAAGTTGTAAAATACGCACTTTTGGGGGATTTCAATTTCTTTGAATGGCTTGAGGAAAACGGTTTATCCGTGGTGGATGGGGACATCGCTGCCCGAATTCGAGCAGTTGAAACTAGCGTTACCGCAAAAGCACGCATTGTCGCCGAAGACGAAAAAGAACAAGGCGTTCGGGCCCTTTTAAATTTGGGACACACATTCGGGCACGCTTTAGAAGCAGAAACCAAATACGGACCCCATCTAGTTCATGGAGAGGGTGTCGCTGTCGGTATGTTAATGGCTATGGAACTATCCGCTAAATCGGGCCTCATGGATGGGCAAGATTGCGTAAGAGTTGCCGCACATTACGATCGCGTCGGTATGATGCAATCACTTCCTATTATCGAAGGTGTCAAGTGGCTGCCCGCAACCCTTCTTAAACACATGCATCAAGATAAAAAGGTGGACCAAGGCAAATTGACATTCATTTTGATGAAGGCGATCGGTGAAGCATTTGTTACTCAAGATGTTGAACAACAAGATATCCTGACTATGTTGGATCAATTCACAGAATAACGGGATAAGGGGTAATCAGACCAAACAATGGATCTTGAACTAATACTGTCAATCAGTGCCATCATTGTTCTTCTGGCACTTTCCGGCTTTTTTTCTGGCTCAGAAACAGCACTCACTGCCGCTTCGCGTGCGCGATTGCATCAAATGGAGCAATCAGGTGACAGGCGCGCAGCCCAAGTCAATCGTCTCCGCGACCAGAAAACAAAATTGATCAGTGCAATTTTGTTGGGTAATAATTTGGTCAACATCCTGGCGTCAGCCTTGGCAACCAGCATGTTGATATCTCTATTCGGGGATATCGGTGTTGCTTATGCTACGCTAATAATGACAGCCCTAATCCTTATTTTTTCCGAAGTTTTGCCTAAGACTTATGCTCTGCGCCGTCCTGTCCGTGTTGCGAGGTTTGTCGCCCCTGTGTTGCGACCATTTGTATTTACATTTGCACCGTTTGTGCTTGGGGTAAACATGGTTGTAGATTTCACTTTGCGGTTGCTTGGCGTGCAACAACTAGACGATCATCCAGATACTCTATCTGACGCTGCACAAGATGAACTGCGTGGAGCCATTGACCTGCATTCTGAAGATGCTGGCGTCATTATGCTTGAAAAGCACATGCTTGGAACAATCTTGGATATGGATGAGGTCGACTTATCCGAGATTATGACACATCGTAAAAATGTAAAAACCATCGACGCCAGTAAACCTATTGAGGAAATTATCGACCAAGTACTAACCAGCCCGTACACTCGCTTACCACTCTGGCGCGGGGAAACTGAAAATATTGTTGGGGTTATTCACGCTAAAGACTTACTCCGGGCTGTTATTCCGTTAAAGGGTGACTATTCTTCACTCACCATTGAAGATATCGCATCAGAGCCTTATTTTGTTCCTGAAACAACCACACTGCGCAATCAATTGAACGCGTTTTTGGATCGTCATGCTCATTTCGCGCTGGTTGTCGATGAATATGGCGCTTTAATGGGACTTGTAACACTTGAAGATATCCTAGAAGAAATCGTCGGTGACATTTCAGATGAACATGATGTCGAGGTCGCTGGTGTTGAAGTACTACAGGACGACAGTGTCCTTACAAAAGGTTCTGTCACCATTCGCGATCTCAATCGCAAATTTAACTGGACACTTCCTGATGAAGAAGCCGCTACGATCGCAGGTTTAGTTATTCATGAAGCCCGAATTATTCCTGAAGAAGGTCAAGTTTTCAACTTTGTTGGGTATAAATTCGAAATAATGACAAAAGAAAGAAACCAAATCACCCAATTAAGGGTTACTAAACTCCACCAATAATTCACCATTAAT
This sequence comes from Alphaproteobacteria bacterium 46_93_T64, assembly GCA_002163135.1. GTDB lineage: Bacteria > Pseudomonadota > Alphaproteobacteria > Sneathiellales > Sneathiellaceae > Sneathiella. The sequence continues at coordinate 15,573 of MAAN01000022.1, read as the reverse complement.
CCTGGTAGCATTAGACGACACCCATGTTTCAAATTTTATTCAATATCATAGCGCCGGTTATTCTGTGCGCCGGGCTCGGTTTCCTTTGGGCGAAACGAGGCAATGCCTTTCATATGGAAACCATATCAGGGCTTGTAACTAATATCGGCGCGCCAATGCTGATCTTTACTACATTGGTTCAGTTGAAAATGAGCCTCTCGTCTTTCCTCGAATTTGGGTTGCTCGCAGTATATTCTTTCGCTTGTTTCTTTGTCATCGGCTGTATTGTCTTGAAATTATGCCGACTGGATATTCGAGATTTCTTGCCTGCGATCGTCTTTCCAAATACCGGCAACATGGGAATGCCACTTTGCTTTTTTGCTTTCGGTGATGTTGGATTAACGCTGGCCCTCGCATATTTTGCCGTCTATGCAATATTGCAATTTACTCTTGGGATATGGATGGCATCGGGGACGGGCTCTTTTACGCAACTCCTCAAAACTCCCTTGATTTATGCTGTTGGCATCGCCCTTTTCCTCAAATTTTTTGAAATAGAGGTCCCCAAATGGGTCATTAATACAACAGATTTACTTGGTGGATTTACCATACCACTGATGCTAATGGCACTTGGCGTCAGTTTATCTAATTTGTCGATCAAGCACTTGAAACAGGCGACATTACTATCAGTATTGCGACTTGGCATTGGCTTCGCTGTAGGCGTCGCGCTGGCGACCCTCTTCAGCCTTGAAGGAGCTGCGCGAGGGGTTGTGATTTTGGAATGCACAATGCCAGTCGCCGTTTTCAATTACCTGATTGCTTTGCGGTATGATCGCTCTGCAGCGCAAATGGCAGGAACAATTCTGGTGTCGACGCTGCTGTCTTTTATATCCTTACCGTTTCTACTTCTCTTCGTACTGGCGTAGAAAATACTTCACCCTTATCAAGGCAGTACTGAAGAATGGCCGCTCTTATTCGCGAAGTTCGAGAGTGTTCAATGCGTTTTGGATGGGCATCAGCACGGCTACAAAAATCATGAATTGTAATTCGGTTCAAACCGCAAATTCGGCGCATCGTATCCCATTCAATAGCTTCTAGGCGAATACTTGTGCGTCTTTTTTTACCATCATGGGGATCAAGAATGGTAACGTTTCCATTGATCAGTGATTGATTTTTCTCAATTTTACTCATACCAACTCCAAGTATTAAACAACAAATTAAAACACTTATAAGTTGCATATAGGAATTGAATATTGGCCTTCAATAGATAAAAAACAATTACTTAACCTCGGAAGGGGCCTTTACATCAATAGAAAGAGCATGAATATAGGTCGACATTTCTTCGCTCAACGCTGCGTAGATTAATCTCTGGCGAGCAACGCGCGATGCTCCCTCGAATTCAACTGCAACGATTTCAACTTTGAAATGAGATTCACCGCCAACGCGGGCACCTGCATGACCTTCATGTAAATGGGACTCGTCAATTACAACGAGTTTCTCAGGAAAAAATGCATCATTCAGTTTATTTTCAATTCGTTTAGCTGCAGTCATGAACTTTCCATTTCCTATAAAAAACAATACCTTACCATAGCAGGATGAATTTTATCTACTTATGATTTACGCATCTTAGGTGGTATTAGCAATATTAGAAGAAATATAAGTTGCGCGAATACCATTTTGATTTTATCTTACATTAGTTTAATCGTATACGTGCGCAGTACAGGTTGTATAAATCACAGAAATAGAGCTGGAGAGAAAAATGACAGTCCACGCTAATGTTCGTAAACATGTACAAGTCGCCCAAGATGTTGAAAACAATGCTGATGAAGAAGTACCGGTACGCATCGTTGATAAGCATGTTGGTAACAAAATTCGCGAAAGACGAGTTCTTCTGGGATACACCCAGCAACAAATGGCCAATCTAATCGGTGTAACCTATCAACAGGCCCATAAATATGAACGCGGCATCAATCGTATATCCGCTGGACGTTTATATAGCATCGCAAGTGCACTTAATGTCCCCATTAATTATTTTTTCGAAGGGTTGGAGCCAACGGGTACAACCGAGACATCCACTCGTCAGAGAATGTGTCTGGAAATGGCCCGAAATTTCTCTCTAATTGAAAACGAGCGGTATCAGGATGCTCTGAGTCATCTGGCTCGCGCTTTACGAAACCCAGTTGCTGAGTAACACAGTAATTAATGCGCTTTGCGAGTTCTTGCTCGCAGGCGCGTTTTTTTTCTAACTTACAAACCTCACACTTTCCCAAAATAATTCCACCATATTCATGCAGTTGATCTTGCCTCATGCGCCCGAAAAGCGGTATCATGTGGAATGAATAAATCTAGCTCTTCATATAAAAAAAGCATGACCCTAGAGACTGAACGCGCCTGTGATCACTTAGATTGCGAGGCCGAAGGTGAATTTCGTGCGCCTAAATCACGCATGCTTGATAGAGGCGGCCCTGAAGACTATCGTTGGTTCTGCATGAAACATATTCGTGAATTCAACAAGAGTTGGAACTTTTTTGACGGCATGAGCGACGATGAAGTTCTGCGTTACAAAGATGAAGACATTACTGGCCATAGACCAACATGGCAGCTTGGCACTCGTACAAGCAGCGCTAAACGTAGTCCTCATTTCGACGACCCGTTTGATTTCCAACGTGACGGCGGTTTTGGCGAGCACGCAGAAAAAAATAATAGGACAAGTGGCCCTAAGGAAAGTGTTATCATTGACGAAGAGCATCGATCTGCATTGGCAACACTTGACTTAAAACCCGATAGCACCCTTCCGGAGATTAAAAAACGCCGAAAAGAGCTAGCAAAAAAATTTCATCCCGATATTCGAGGGGGTGACAAACAGGCTGAAGAAATTCTAAAAAACATTAACCAGGCCTACACGCACCTTCTTTCTTGCACTCCCTCCTAAAAACACCGTAAATAATAACATCTGATCAGTATACGGAACAGTTATGACGCCACTAGAACTCGCCGGAAAAAATCCGGAAATTAACATGCCCGACATTAAAGTATCTGTACGGGACGTTTTTAAACTCGATAGCGACCTTAAGGTTCCTGCCTACAGCCAAAAAACTGAGCTGGTGCCTGACTTGGATCCTACTTATGTTTTTGACCATGACACCACAATGGCCATTCTCGCAGGTTTTGCGTTTAATCGCCGTGTAATGGTGCAGGGCTACCATGGAACAGGTAAGTCCACGCATATCGAGCAGGTCGCAGCACGCCTTAACTGGCCATGCGTACGTGTCAATCTTGATAGCCATGTTTCAAGAATTGATCTTGTTGGTAAAGATGCCATTGTATTACGGGATGGCAAACAGGTTACAGAATTCCGTGAAGGCATTCTTCCGTGGGCACTGCAATCCCCAACAGCTCTTGTATTTGATGAATATGATGCGGGACGTCCAGATGTTATGTTTGTTATTCAACGCGTTCTAGAAGTTGAAGGCAAATTGACATTGCTTGACCAAAACCGTGTCATCCGCCCGCATCCAGCATTCAGAATGTTTTCGACAACGAACACAGTAGGTCTTGGTGACACAACAGGTCTCTACCATGGCACTCAGCAGCTCAATCAAGGGCAAATGGATCGGTGGAGCATTGTCGCAACACTGAACTACTTGTCAGAAGAGGCTGAAACCAAGATTGTTCTCTCGAAGTTACCGAGCTACGACACTGCAGAAGGTCGCAAAACCATTCGGTCAATGATTGCATGTGCAGATCTATCACGGTCCGGCTTCGTTGGCGGAGATATTTCCACAGTTATGAGCCCACGTACAGTCATCACCTGGGCTGAAAATGCGGAAATATTTGGAGATGTTGCCTTTGCCTTCCGTGTCACATTCTTAAACAAATGTGATGAAATGGAACGCCCGGTGGTTGCTGAATATTACCAGCGTAGTTTTGGCCAAGAATTGCCAGAATCAGCGGCTAACATAACGGTTTAATAAAGTGTCTCTGTCCAAGAACAAAGAAAGTGCCGCCGACGTTTTTAAACGGGCGGTCACATCGACTATGCGGGCCATGTCTCAGGACAAGGAGCTTGAGGTCACTTATGGCACAGACCAATCAGGTCTGTCCGATCACCGTGCACGGCTTCCAAACCCTGCGCGTGATCTGAGCGAAGGTGACATTCATAAAATTCGTGGACAGTCAGACAGCCTCGCGCTTCGTATGCGTTATCATGATGATGCACTCCATTCTAAACTTGTGCCGATGGGAGGCGATGCCAAGGCTGTTTTCGATGTTATCGAACAGGCGAGAGTGGAAGCCCTTGGCGCAAACCGTATGCAAGGTGTTTCCGACAACTTGTATCGACAACTGGATAGCCGATGCAAAGAATCTGGATTTGATCGTGTTTACGATAAGGCCGACGCGCCAATTGCCGACGTCCTTGGACTACTCATTCGCGAAAAACTGACAGGTACGCCGGTTCCCAGCAGCGCAGCAGCCATGGTTGATTTATGGCGTGAGGAACTTGAAACAAAAGGCGGTGAAGATTTTCAGGCGCTCATTGACACCGCTGCAGATCAAACCAAATTTGCTGCAGCCACTAAACAGTTGCTTAAAGATCTGGATCTTTATGACGATGCCGATGGTATGGATAGTCAGGACGATTCTGACAGCGATGGCGACGAAGGCGAACCCGAAGCAGAGAGCAGCGGTGCTGAAGGCGACGACGAGGCACAAGATGCAAGCGCTGCCGAAGACGCTTCGGCTCAGGAAGGGGCTGGTGACGATAGCTCTGATACGGAAGCCGGAGAAAGTGCTGATCAGGAAAGCGCCAGTTCGGGCGAAGAAGCTGGAAAAGACAAAAAGCCATCCTACCCGGATGATTTTAGAAACTTTGTTGAAGGTCCGGTTTACAAGACATTTACCACTGAATTTGATGAAGTTGTGCAAGCTTCTGATTTGAGCGAGCCTGAAGAACTGAACAGATTGCGCCAGCAACTGGATCAGCAGCTTTCCAGCATGCATAGTTTAGTGAGCCGCCTAGCTAATCGCTTGCAACGTAAATTACAAGCGCAGCAGAACAGATCCTGGTCCTTTGATTTGGAGGAAGGCATTTTGGATGCCGCCCGCCTGTCACGGGTTGTTGCTGACCCCCTCTTGCCTCTCTCTTTCAAACAGGAAGAAGACACAGATTTTCGCGACACCATTGTTACCCTGCTCATTGACAACTCCGGTTCCATGCGGGGACGTCCAATTTCTATTGCCGCAATCTCAGCAGATATTCTGGCCAGAACGCTTGAACGTTGCTCTGTGAAAGTTGAAATTCTGGGCTTTACCACACGCGCGTGGAAAGGGGGCCAATCTCGTGAGAAGTGGCTCGAGGGAGGTAAAGAGGCCAACCCGGGTCGTCTTAATGATTTGCGCCACATCGTCTACAAACAAGCCGATCACCCTTATCGCCGGTCCCGCCAATCCTTAGGGTTGATGCTGAAAGAGGGTTTGCTGAAAGAAAATATCGATGGCGAAGGCCTGATGTGGGCACATAACAGGCTATTGGCTCGGCCAGAACAGCGCCGGATCCTGATGGTTATCTCAGACGGTGCCCCTGTTGATGACAGCACACTGTCGGTAAATCCCGGCAATTACCTCGACAGACACTTACGTGACGTTATTGCTTGGATTGAAAAAAGATCCCCAGTGGAACTTATTGCTATTGGAATCGGCCATGACGTGACCCGCTATTATCAACAAGCGGTCACAATCATTGACGCGGAACAGCTGGGCGGCGTGATGATGGAGCAATTAGCAGATCTATTTGATGAGAAAAAAACCGCGAAAAAAACCGGCACACGCTGGTAACACCCTAGGTTTAAGACAGATGTAACTTTAAAAATTCAGTAGTTCGCTCCCACGAGAGTTTTGCATCTTCCTCGTCGTACCTTCCACCGGAAGGGTTTGCAAAGGCGTGATCCGCATCATACCAGTGGATTTCAGGTATGGGTTGTCCGGCTTTTTGCATTTCTGAATAAAACTCTCCAACCATATTCTGGTTGATCCATTTATCTTGCATTGCAAAATGCCCAAGAACTGGGCCATTTAGATTTTTGAGATCAGCTACGTTGCGTGCGACATTACCGTAATAGATAATCGTTGCATCAACACTGGATCCAATTGAGGCGTTTAAAGACCAACCGCCCCCAAAGCACCATCCAATAGTGGCGAGTTTATCTGTCGTTTTCTGATTTGACCTCGACCAGTCCACCCACGACTTGAGAGTTTCCATGGCCTTATCTGCGGCAACCATTTTCATGTATTTACGGGCATCATCCGGTGTCTTGGCGACATTACCATCATATAAGTCCACAGCAATGGCAACATAGCCCATACGGGCCAGCTCAGCAGCGACAGCTTTAATTTGATTATTAAGCCCCCACCACTCATGGATAAGCAACACAGCGGGAGCTGGCGTCACATTGGGGTATGCAATTGCCGCCTTAACAATGTCCCCGCCTGATAACGTTAAAGATATTTCAGATAGTGTCGAGGCTGCGGCCTGCGCCCGCATTGGACAGGCCAGCACAGCTGCCAGAGGCAACACTCCCACAGACTTCAGGATATCGCGTCGCGCATGCATTATTTGTCTCCCTGTCAGTTCTACAACTACAAAAGGTAGGAGACATTATATGGGAGGCAAGAGCTGCTTATCTCCAATTCAAAAAAATGGAGTACCTGCAATAAAAAAGCGAGCGGCCAGAGGCTCACTCGCTTTTGAATTATTTAAAGAAAACAGTGTTGCTTATGCAGCGACAGCAGCTTTCTTAACATCGCGTTTCAAACGGCGCGCTTGCAAAGACAATTTTTCGTCCTTAGCTTTTAGTAGGAAATTATCCAAACCACCGTTATGCTCGACTGAACGAAGAGCTGCCGCGGTCACTTTCATGCTGAAGAAGCGGCCGAGAGTGTCGGACATCAACCGTACAGCTTGCACATTAGGCAAAAAGCGGCGACGAGATCTGTTCTTGGCATGGCTGACATTGTTGCCGGCCTGAACACCTTTACCTGTCAATTCACAACGACGGGCCATAGCACACCTCATTAGAATAATAAAAACAAATACCGGCGAAAGTGCCGGTCATGAAGACGGCTTTTAAGGAATGGGACCGGTTCCGTCAAGTGTATTTGGGTAAAAAAGTCTCTTTTCTCCGCATCTTCTTCGTTACTTCTCCTGTTTATCAAGGAAAATGCTCAAAAGTTCGCGCGCAGCTGCTGTTGGACTAACTTTACCTGCCTTCACATCAGCCTCCATGCCCGCCAATTTCGCAGAGACATGTGTATTGGATTTAAGCCGATTCACAAGTGATTCCTCCAATTCAGACCACATCCAGGCTGACGATTGCTCTTTACGTTGTAAATTCAGCTCGTCTTCTTGAGACCTGGCCTCGCAATATTCGCCTATCGTATCCCACAGTTCGTCCACACCAACCTTATTGAGAGCAGAAGTCATCAATACTTTTGGACTCCAGTTCTTGCTCTTGGGTCGCATTAGGCTAATAGCTCCCCGATACTCAGAGGCAGCTCTACGCGCTATCGGAATAAGATCACCATCCGCTTTATTGATCACAACAATGTCAGCAAGTTCCATGACCCCACGCTTAATTCCCTGCAATTCATCCCCGCCCGCAGGAGCAAGTAATAACAAAAAGACGTCTACCATATCCGCGACAGTAGTCTCAGATTGCCCGACACCAACAGTTTCGATCAAGATCACATCAAATCCTGCTGCCTCACATATCAGCATCACTTCACGTGTACGCCGGGCAACCCCTCCAAGCGACCCACTAGAAGGGGACGGGCGGATAAACGCATTCGGGTCACGGGAAAGTTCTTCCATCCGAGTTTTATCCCCAAGAATGGAACCTCCGGTTCGTTTCGACGACGGATCAATAGTCAGAACCGCCACCTTTTTCCCAAGAGCGGTTAAAAATCGCCCAAATGCTTCGATAAATGTTGATTTCCCAACACCGGGTGTCCCCGAAATGCCAATACGAATTGAATTACCCGTATCGGGAAGTAGGATTCCCAACAATTTTTGAGCGTCAACTTGGTGGTCGTCCCGAATTGATTCAGCCAACGTAATTGCTCGCGCAAGCGCACGCCTGTTGCCCTTTCTGATTCTTTCAGCCATATCCTGAATATCAGGGCCATTATTTTTTCTTTTTTCAGTCATACTATTGGGTATGGAAAAAACAGACGCTTCCGTCAAGAAGAATGCCAACACAATTAGAAGATGGTATCTGTATTTTTGCAGTTTCGCGTTAGGAGAAACCTATGATCGAACCGATCAAAACAGTTGAGATGCATACAGGAGGTGAACCTCTGCGCATCATCACATCCGGTATTCCTCTCCCGGGCACAGGTACATTGCTTGATAAACGCCGCTACTTAAAAGAAAATGCCGACCAGTATCGCCGCTTCCTGATGTTTGAGCCACGTGGTCACAAGGATATGTACGGTGCCTTACTCGTTCCTGCTGATCATCCTGATGCGAATTTTGGCGTGATTTTTATGCACAACGAAGGCTATAGTACAATGTGCGGCCATGCTGTGATTGCTCTAGGCCGATTTGCCGTGGACAGTGGCCTCGTCCATGCCGATGGGCGACACCATGTACCGATAAAGATCCAATGCCCCTGCGGATTAGTCAGTGCTGAAGTTGATGTCACAGATGGACATAGCGGTGCCGTGCGTTTTGAAAGCGTCCCTGCCTTTGCCTATAAGCTTGATCAATTTGTTGATACTGCTGAATTCGGCCCGGTTGAGCTGGATATCGCATATGGAGGTGCGTTCTATGGCATCCTTGAGGCTGCGACGGTCGGCCTTGATTTAGATACGTCCCCTGTTCAGTCTCTCGTGAATGCTGCAAATCAAATCGCTGCGGCTATTCGAGCACAGGTAAAAATCACGCATCCTGAGGAAGAGGATCTTGGTTTTCTTTATGGTATTATATTTACAGACGGCCACATTGGCGCCGATGGAAACGCAAGTCGGAATGTATGTATTTTCGCGGATGGACAAGTAGATAGAAGCCCTACAGGTTCAGGCGTCACCGCCAGAATGGCACTTGCCGCCGCGAGAGGGAATGCAGAAATTGGGGAACAATTTACGTTTGAAAGTCTGACCGATTCTATCTTCAGCGGAAAAATCGTCACTACGGGTAGACTGGAAGGTTTTGATGCCGTAACAGTTGAGGTTAGTGGCCGCGCACATTATTCCGGCACAGCTGAATTCACAATGGAAGACGACGACATGTTGGCAGGCGGTTTCCTGCTTCGATAAGGACTTTTAAAATGAGCACGCATTTAGACAAATTAAAAACGAAAGCAGAATCTGTGGTTGGCAATGCCCATGCCCCCTATTCTGGATTTTCGGTTGGCGCCGCTATTCTTTCGAAAACAGGAAAAATCTATACAGGCTGTAATGTTGAAAACATTTCTTCCGGATTAACCGTCTGTGCGGAACGCAATGCCATCGGAAAGGCCGTCGCCGAAGAAGGCAGTAATTTGGAAATTGCAGAAGTTTATGTCACCAACCGAAACTCAGAAGGAAAGACCGTTCATTGTTCGCCGTGCGGTGCCTGCCGTCAGGTAATGGCTGAATTTTCTAAAGCAGACACCGTTGTTCATTATTGCGGCACAGACACCCTTGTCACGACAGATATGAACGCTCTTCTTCCGGACAGTTTTACTTTCTGAACTGCCCGGAATTTTACCCTACCTATCTGCCTTCAAATCCCGCGATAAAACTGTTAATATTCGCGCCTAGATGATCCCGATTATAGCCACCCTCTTGGACTAGAACTGTTGGTAGATCCAATTCTGCTATTGAATTAGCTATTCTGCTAAAACCAGCTGTTGTCACTTTCAAGCCTATTAACGGGTCCCCTTCGAAAGCATCCAATCCTAAAGCCACAAACAAAACGTCAGGGGCATAGGCTTTTAACGCGGTTTTTGCTTTTTCAAGCTCCCCTAAATAAATGTCATCGCCACTTTCAGGTTTAATCGGGATATTGATATTATACCCCTCACCTGCGGCATTCCCCCGTTCATGCGCGTACCCAGAGAAGAACGGATAATAATCTGTTGGGTCACAATGCAAGGAGATAGTGAGAACGTCATCACGATCATAGAAGATGCCTTGCGTTCCATTTCCATGATGAACATCCACATCAAGAACAGCAACACGCTTAGATTTGTTTAAAGCATATTGTGCCGCGATCGCGACATTGTTCAAAAAGCAGAAGCCGCCGGCTTGATCTTGATAGGCGTGATGTCCGGGGGGTCGGCATAACGCATATGCCGATTTCTTCGCGGTTAAATCATCGATGACCAACTCAGTCGCGGTTAGCGCAACGTTGGAAGAAGCAACGCTCGCCACCCATGTCCCCTCACCAATAGGCGCGGACATATCTGTGGTGTAGTAGCCAACTTCACCCACAATCCCAGTTGGCATCGAACGCATGTGACGGCCCGGGTGAATGTTGGGCAGAACTTCCGCATTCTCCATGCCCTCATTTTTCCAGCGATCTGAAATTGTTTCCAGAAAATGAAGGTAGCCGGGTGTATGTATTGCGGCTCTTGGCTTTGACCCAAAATCCCGACTTTCCAGAATGTCATGGCCAGCGTCGCGTAATCCCGCAAGCAGCGCGTCTGCACGCGCTGGGATTTCCTGCGGCTCCTGAAACGTTCCAGCTTTAATATAGGTTTTGGGGTGGTGCCGGGAATGTTCCGGATCAAAAACAACTTTCATTTCCTGCCTCTTCTGCGGAGAATTTCTAATCCGCTATTTAAGGCAGGAAATGGGTAGTCAGGTCAAGCAGACTGATTGTTTCTTATGAGTTCAAGCACTTCTGCCGCTGCTGCTGGAATATTTGTTCCGGGACCGTAAATAGCGGCAACGCCAGCGCTATATAGAGCATCATAATCTTGTGCAGGGATCACACCCCCACAAACAACCATAATGTCTTCAGCGCCTTGTTCTTTCAGCTCCGCGATAATTTGTGGAACAAGCGTTTTATGGCCTGCGGCTTGCGATGAAATACCGATTACATGCACATCACTTTCGATGGCATCCTTGGCAGCTTCGGCTGGTGTCTGAAACAACGGTCCAACATCAACATCAAAGCCAATATCCGCAAATGCTGTGGCAATCACTTTCGCGCCGCGGTCATGGCCATCTTGTCCAAGCTTAACGACCAGCATACGTGGGCGGCGTCCTTGTTCTTGCGTAAACTCTTCAATATCTTTCTGAATTTTTTCAAAACCGGCATCGCCTTCATAGGCCGCACCATAAACACCAGAGATAGAACGAATTTCAGCACGATGACGTGTAAAGATTTTTTCCATTGCGTCCGAAATCTCCCCAACAGTCGCTCGAACACGCGCTGCATTTACGCAGAGTTCCAGCAGATTGGCATTTCCAGCGGCCCCTTCTGTGAGTGCTGCAAGAGCGGCCTGACAAGCGGTTTCATCGCGATCGGCCTTCATTTTCTCAAGCCTTGCGACTTGTTGGCGAAGCACTTCCGTGTTGTCTACATCCAGAATATCGATGTTACTGTCATCTTTTTCCAGTTTGTATTTATTCACCCCAACAATGGCTTCCTCGCCGCGGTCAATACTAGCTTGCCGGCGCGCCGCGGATTCTTCGATTTGAAGTTTCGGCATTCCGCTTTCAACGGCCTTGGTCATACCGCCAAGTTCTTCAATTTCCTGAATAATTTTCCAGGCGTCGTCGACAAGAGAGTTGGTCAGGCTTTCCACATAATAGCTACCGCCCAGTGGGTCGATAACATTTGTAACACCTGTTTCTTCGGCCAAAATCAGTTGAGTATTTCTAGCAATTCTCGCTGAGAAATCTGTAGGCAGAGCAATTGCCTCATCGAGCGCATTTGTATGCAAACTTTGCGTTCCGCCAAGGACTGCAGCCATTGCTTCATAGGCAGTTCTAACCACATTATTATATGGATCTTGCTCAGTCAGGCTCACACCTGAAGTTTGGCAATGTGTTCGCAACATAAGAGACGAAGGGTTTTGCGGATTAAACTGCTTCATAACACGCGTCCAAAGAACACGTGCTGCCCGCAATTTCGCGACTTCCATAAAGAAGTTCATACCAATGGCAAAGAAGAAGCTAAGGCGCGGGGCGAAATCATCAATTTTAAGGCCTGATGCCATGGCAGCACGCGCATATTCCAAACCATCAGCGATGGTGAAAGCAAGTTCCTGCACCTGTGTGGCGCCTGCTTCTTGCATATGATAGCCGGAGATGGAAATCGAGTTATAACGCGGCATGTTTTTAGACGTATATCCGATAATATCACCAATTATACGCATGCTTGGGGTTGGCGGGTAAATATACGTGTTCCGAACCATAAATTCTTTCAGAATGTCGTTCTGAATGGTTCCGGTTAATTGATCAGGTGAAACACCCTGCTCTTCTGCCGCGACAATATAGTTCGCCAAAATCGGAAGCACGGCCCCGTTCATTGTCATGGAAACCGACATTTTGTCGAGTGGGATACTATCAAACAGGATTTTCATGTCTTCGACAGAATCGATCGCAACACCGGCTTTACCAACATCCCCGACAACTCGAGGATGATCACTATCATAACCCCGGTGGGTCGCCAAATCAAAAGCAACAGAAAGACCCTTTTGGCCCGCGGCTAGATTTCTCTTATAGAAGGCGTTTGATTCTTCAGCCGTTGAAAAGCCCGCATACTGACGAATTGTCCAAGGGCGATTAGCATACATAGTGGCCCGAACTCCGCGCTTAAAAGGAGCAAATCCTGGGAGCTCATCCTCTAGCGGCAGATCTTTTACATCATCAGCTGTATATAGCGGTTTGACTGCAATTCCTTCTGGCGTATCCCATCGAAGATCTTCAAGTGGCTTGCCACGAAGTTCCTTCTCAGCCAATTTTTCCCACTCTGCACGGCTAGGCTTTGGAAACTCGCTCATCTCTAATTCCTCTTTTTTTGGCGCGATCCTGCACCGCTGCGCACCCATTTGTCAATTTTTAGGTGTTAGCTGAATTCCTGTTTGCTTTTGATTATTTCATACTCAAGCGCGCGCGACTATACGCTACTTTTGGCAACAAAGCTAACGAACGTTTGGCAAAGCCATTTGCGTACAGAAATATCCTTTAATCTCTGGTTCCAGATCCGCCCGAAACTTGTTATCACTACTATACGTGCCAATATGCATAGTTGTTCGTTTATTTATAGGTCATTATGCCCCAATTAAACTCCCACAGTTCAAGCCAATCCTATAGCTCGATTACGGCCGTTCTCGGTCCAACCAATACTGGGAAAACCCATTTAGCGGTGGAACGCATGATGGGCCATAGCGATGGTATAATCGGGCTGCCACTTAGATTACTGGCGCGCGAAATATATGACCGTGTTGTCGCACAAAAAGGCGCCGCAAATGTAGCTCTTGTCACCGGCGAAGAAAAAATCACACCACCGCAAGCGTCTTATTTCGTCTGCACAGTCGAGGCCATGCCGTTGGATCGGGGATTTCAATTTGTCGCCATCGATGAAATCCAGTTAGCAGCGGACCCGGAGCGCGGACATGTTTTCACGGACCGACTGCTCTATGCACGCGGCAAACAAGAAACCATGTTTCTTGGTGCAGAAACTATTCGAGGTTGGATTAAACGGCTGGTTCCAGAAGCTGAGTTTGTTAGTCGGGACCGATTCTCCCAATTAACGTACAAAGGCCCGAAAAAAATATCACGTCTCCCCTCCAGATCTGCCATCGTTACGTTCTCAACAAACGATGTATACGCCATTGCTGAGCTCGTTCGCAGGCAACGCGGTGGCGCGGCGGTCGTTATGGGAAGCCTGTCTCCACGCACCCGAAATGCGCAAGTCGAACTTTATCAATCAGGTGATGTGGATTATCTGGTCGCCACCGATGCGATCGGGATGGGTCTTAACATGGATATCGATCATGTGGCCTTTGCCAGCACCTATAAGTTTGATGGTGTGATGTCGCGCAGTTTGAGTGCCGGTGAAATGGCTCAAATTGCAGGTCGTGCCGGCCGGCATATGAATGACGGAAGTTTTGGTGTTACAGCGAATGTGCAGCCGTTAGATGAAGAACTTATCGACCAAATAGAAGATCATAGATTTGAGCCTCTTAAAAATTTACGTTGGCGTAGCAACGAGTTAGCTTTCAACACCGTTCGGGATCTTACAAGAAGTCTAGAACGTCCGCCCACTTTTGGCGGACTTATTTCTCCGCGCGAGCCAGACGATTATCAGGCTCTTAAAGCATTATCCCGGGATGAAGAGATCCAGCATTATTCACGGACGCCACATAAAGTCCGTCAGCTATGGCAAGTGTGCCAAATCCCGGATTTTCGAAAAACGATGCATGATGTTCATATCCGGCTCCTCAAACAGATCTTTATAAATCTGCAAGGTCCGAGCGGTAAGTTGCCAACAGATTGGATCGCCGGACATCTTAATAAGTTAAAACGGACAGATGGCGATATTGACACTCTTGCAACACGTATTGCCCATGTACGCACCTGGACGTATATTTCGCATGTCGCAGAGTGGGTTGATGATTATAAGCATTGGCAAGACGCTGCGCGTAGCATAGAAGATAAACTGTCGGATGCACTACATGAGCAACTGACGCAAAGATTTGTAGATCGACGCACCGCTGTACTGGTGCGAAAACTGAAAGACAGTAGTCAATTGGAAGCCGTGATTAACGAAGCCGGTGATGTGCATGTAGAAGGCCATTTCATCGGAACACTAAATGGGTTGCGTTTCGCATCAGATATGTCTGTAAACAGCACAGAAGCCCGCACCTTGAAAAATATTGGCAACAAGACCGTTGCAAAGGAGATCACTGGGCGTGCCCAGCAGATGGCTTTGGCAGAGGATAACGCCTTCGCTCTAAACGAGCTTGGTGAGATTTCCTGGAATGGCATGCAAGTTGGCCGCTTATTAAAGGGCGAGTCCGTCCTGAAGCCAAAAGTCACGTTGCTTGCCAGTGAACAGCTAAATGGCGCCCCATTGGAAGCTGCCAACAAACGGCTGGCTGGCTGGATTTCCCAAGAAGTTTCAAAACGCTTGAACCCGTTGGTAAAACTCGCAGATCTTCCACTTACAGGAGCCGCAAGGGGAATTGCGTTTCAAGTTAGTGAGAATCTCGGCGCGCTTCCGCGTTTCAAACTGAATGACCAGATTCGAATTCTCGACAAAAAAGATTTTGGACGCCTTAAGTTTGGTGGTTTGAGGGTTGGGTATGAACACGTGTTCATGCCGCTGTTGCTTAAACCAGATCCAACTGCGCTGCGCTGTCTATTATGGGCTATCCATGAAGAACGGGAAAGCATTCCTGCACTTCCGCCAGCGGGCCGCGTCTCTTTTGAAGTCACCGAACGCTTGCCGCGTGAATATTATCTGACTGCAGGTTATGCGCTTTTCAAAAATCTCGCTATTCGCTTGGATATGTTGGACCGACTAGCGGGTCTATTACGCCGTGCGTCCCGTGGCCTGCTTGAACCCGACACGCCAGCCCCTGAAGTGAAAACAGCTGAAAT
>MAAN01000006.1 GCA_002163135.1 Alphaproteobacteria bacterium 46_93_T64 | reverse complement strand
AACATTACACGTGAAATTATCGTTGAAGACACAACTAGTACCTGAGCCTCTTTACCACCAGAGTCATAATTAGGTGACTTTGGTGGTTGATCCCAAAACTAATACCAAAATTCCTATAACGATAAGCGCTACACCAGCCGCTTCATTCTTGTTGGTTTTCTCTTTGAAGTAAAAGTATGAAATCAGGAAGGTGAATACGAGTTCAATTTGGCCAACGGCGCGAACATACGCCGCATTTTGCATTGCCATGGCAGTAAACCAACCTACCGACCCCAACATGCCAGTTACACCAACCCAGCCAGCGACTCGCCAGTTTCGAACAACCGTACTTAATTGCCCTTTTTCGAAAACAATTAGGTAAAGGGTCATCGCGATAGTTTGGAAAAGCAGAACGTAAGCAAGAGCAGTCGCCGCTTGCATAATAGCCCCGTCCCCTCCAAGAGATAGAGCCGCAGCCCTGTAGGAAACGGCAGAAACGCCAAACAATCCACCAGACAAAAGACCAAACAAAGCAGATTTACCGGTCCATCCCACTAAAACTTCGCGTACTGTTAAACGGCTGCCAGACGCTGAAATCAACATAATCCCAACCAAGCTAATTCCAATTGCGATCAAGGCAGGTGTGCTTAAACTATCTCCAAGCAAAACGACGCCAAAGACGGCCGCTTGTACGGTTTCGGTTTTGGAATAGGTGGTTCCAATGGCAAAATTACGAAGCGCAAACAAGGCGACAAGCAACGCAGTTGCAAGAATTTGGGAGAGACCACCAACAACAACATAAACAGCAAATTCTTGTGTTGGGGTAAAAAATTCAAAGCCGCCGAATTCATGAAGCGCCCACAGGTAAATAAGGGCAAACGGCAACCCATAAAAAAACCTGACGTATGTGGCGCCGCCTGTACTTAAACGTCCCTTCAAGTATTTTTGAAGTGCTGTCCTTATATTTTGAAAAAAGGCAGCACATATTGTGATGGGGATCCAGACTTCCATTTACATATCCAGCAATTAACCAAAGAAAACAAATTTATGTTTTCATTCAAAGACTTGTCAAATGCACCGAATGCATAGCACATATGCACGTCTGCAAAATACTTCAGCTGGAAAGTTGTTAGTAGTCACATTCAACATCTGAAAGTTCGACATAAACACTTTTTATTTGAGAGAAATAATCAAGTGTAGCCGCGCAATTTTCACGCCCAAGACCAGATTGCTTACTTCCGCCGAAAGGAACACCCGATGGGGTCAAATTGTAGTTATTGATCCAACAGCTTCCCGCTTGAAGTTTTCGCACTACACGGTGTGCCCTCGCCAGATTTTGTGTAAACACACCTGCCGCCAGCCCAAAATCGGTGTTATTGGCGCGGCTAATAACATCCTTCTCTTCCGTAAAAGAAAGAACAGACATAACAGGTCCAAATATTTCTTCGCGGCAAATTCTCATTTCATCTTGGCATTCGGTAAAAATAGCAGGAGAGAGATATTTCCCTCCCTCAAAGCCAGAGACAGGAATTAGTTCGCCGCCACAGAGAAGGTTTGCCCCCTCTTCCACACCGATCCGAATATATTCCAGCACTTTGTTTGCATGATCGTCACTAATCATAGCACCGACATGCGTTGCTGGGTCCATCGGGTCGCCAATTACCATTTTCTCTGTACGGGCTTTAAGGCGTTTCAAAAACTCCTGCTGAATGTCTTCATGCACAAAGACACGCGTTCCGTTCGAACATACTTCACCCTGACTGTAGAAATTCGCGTTCATCGCTGCCGATACAGCATTATCAATGTCGCTATCTTCAAAAATGATTAGTGGTGATTTACCGCCGAGCTCCATTGTCGCATGCTTGACGGTACCCGCAGCATCCAGAAGAACTTTTTTGCCCGTTGGAACGGAGCCCGTAAAGGTGACTTTATCAACGTCTTCATGGGCCGCCAGCCAATGTCCAACATCCCCTTTACCATGAACAACATTAAACAATCCATCAGGCAAACCGGCTTCCTGATAAACTTCCGCCAAACTAATTGCATTAAGAGGGGTCATCTCTGATGGTTTAAAAACCATCGCATTTCCAGCGGCCAAAGCCGGTGCTGATTTCCAAGTCGCAATTTGCAGCGGATAATTCCAAGCACCAATGCCAGCACAGACACCAAGCGGCTCTCTCATACTATAGGCAAAGGATCCGCCCCCCAAATCGTGGTAGTCGCCTCGAATATCAGCGGCCAGCCCGCCAAAAAATTCCAGCGCATCGATGGCGCTATCAACATCTGCATACGGGGTTTCGGATATTGGTTTTCCTGTATCTCTGACTTCAATTTCTGCAAGTTCTTGGCGGCGGCGGCGCATAATTTCCGCGGCCCGAAGGAGAACCCGACCTCTTTCCTGACCCGGCGTATCAGCCCAAGCGTCAAAAGCATCACGAGCGGCGGCAACCGCATGGTCTACATCTTCTTTTCCAGCTAGCTCCACTTGGCATTCAAGTTCACCATCCATCGGTCGGTAATTTGGAAACAAGCTACCCGAAGTCGCTGAAACTTTTTCGCCGTTTATGAAAAGAGGAAGTGTTTTCGCGCCCATAATTCGCCCCTAGAAAGCATCATAATAATTCTGATCAATATTCTAGTCATAGGTATTACTCTATGTCAGCAAAAGCAATCGTCTCAAAGCGACATTTTTTGAAACTATGGGATGAAATAGGGAGGAAAACTCTCGTCTGAAAATTCAGCCGTCAATGAAAGACCCGTATCGTCAAAACTGTAACGCGTCGTATTGTCCTTCAATTTGGTTTCAAGGACGACTTTTCGACCCCATAACCTGTAGACATGTTCCAGTGTTTTTTCAGCGTATTTGGCTTCCAGTTCACGGCCTTCGTAGTGATGTTTCAAATACAGTCCGCGCGCGCCCTCCAAATCACTATCAATAATGGAAATTACTGGTATGGATCCAAGCCCAACAGACTGGACGAGCAGATTGCGGATAGTCTTCCATTGTTTCTCGTCAGCTATTTTGGAAATGACCCAATCGGAGTGCTCAACCTCTGCTTCAAACAAATCCAGCTTTACCATGGTTTCCCGGTCCATAAACCGCCGGATAAAAGATGAATCCCGATCGACTTCTCGAATTTCGAACATTTTATCTCGGACGCTATCGGGTTGCCGGTCAGCGCTGTGATTACGTGCCTCTCCAAATTCAAGCTCTTCTATTCGATCCCAAAGGTTCAGTCCGATGTTATAGGGATTAAGATCCCCCGGAATGGGTCGAACGACTTGATTGTGACGAACTAGAAATTCCATATGAATATCTGTCGGAAGTTCCAGACTGTTCATAATTTCCCGGTGCCAATAACACGCCCACCCTTCATTGATAATCTTTGTCTCCATTTGAGGCTGAAAGTAAAGGGCCTCTTCATGGACTATATTGATTAGATCTTTTTCCCACTCACTTAGTCTGGGGTTGTTGTCCCTAATGAACAACAGGATATTTTCTTCAGGTTCCACTGGAAAACGGCGCTCGATTTCTCTAATTTTTTCTGGATTAGTGGTTTCATTTTCGTATTCTTTTTCAATAGCACGGTTGATCTGTTGTTCAGGTGTTCTGCGCTTAATGGCTTGATTTCTTCTACATTGGAACGATAGAGCATGTGCCGCATCAAGTATCTGCTCTACTGCGGCTTCTCCAATTGACGGATCTTCTACATAACCTCTGATCCGATCCGCATGGGATTTAAAACGCGCAACGATTAGATCTGCATGAGTGTGAGAAAACGTAAAATTGTTTTTAAAAAAGTCGTTGTGACCATAAACGTGCGCCATTGTCAGTATTTGTAAACACAGTGAGTTATCCCTCATCAATCCGGCGATGCATGGATTACTGTTAATTACCATTTCATACGGGATTCCCTGCACCCCGTAATCATACATGGTCTTTGTTCGCTCAAACGATTTCCCAAACGACCAGTGAGGATAATGAGACGGCATACCGTGATAGGTCATCATACCAAGCATTTGAACATGATCACAAATTTCAAACTCTTGCGGATAACAGTTCAGCCCGTATTCCTCAACCTTCTCATAAATCAGGGCTTCCCATTTCTCCAGATCCTTAACATCATAAGAGCGCAGCATGTGTCACCTCACCCCCAACCCAATGGGTCCGTTTCAACGCTAGTGGATTTCTCGCGTTCACGAGACAAAAAGGCTTTAAACTTCGGCCAAACATCAGCCTTGGATGTGATACAAATGGTTGCGAAATTTGAGGCCTTAAAATCATCATACTTTTCAAGCATTGGTGTTCCCCAGGCAATTGATCCGGTTGGCTTTATCTCGCCATAACCAAACAGATTGCAGTTCTCACAAAGCTTGCCTGCAAGTTCCATTGTCTTTGGAATATCTTCTTGAAAGTTATCTCCGTCGGAACAGTGAAATGCATAAACGTTCCAGAGTGACGGATCAAAGCGGTCCTGAATAATATCCAGCGCTTTTTGATACCCCGACGAAATCATCGTGCCACCAGACTCGCCTTTATGGAAGAAATCGTCCTCGTTCACTTCTTTCGCAACAGTATCGTGGGCAATAAAAACCAATTCGGTTTGTCGGTACTTCAACCGTACGAATTGATACAGTAAAAAGAAAAAGCAGCGCGCCAAATACTTCTTCATCACATTCATTGAACCAGAGGTATCCATAATACAAAGCACAACAGCGTTGGACTCGTATCTGATATCGGGCTTATGGCGATGATACCTGAAATCTTTCTGATTAAATGGGAAGCGTTGTGTCTCTTCCTCTTCATCTTCGGCGAGAGCTCCTTGGGACCTAGCATTTTCAATTTTCTGCTTTACAAATCGCCGTTTTATCCGGCTTTTAGCCGTCTTCTTCTTATCCAGATGCGCTCTAATTCCGACCCGCTTAGTCCCACTTCGTTTGTGTGTGTATTCTGCTTCTATGGCGCGTAAAGGTCTGCTTTCAAGATCTGGTAGCTCCAAATCTTCAAACATGATCTCGACTAACTCTTCGAGACTGACATCAGTTTCGTAATAGTCTTCACCGGGCATATTGCCCGCCTGCCCGTCTTCGGGATTACCAGAACCTTCTGCTTTACCAACCTTCTGCCCTTGCTCGCTTTCCCCGTTGCCTTGAGCAACTCTTGGCTGGTTCTGGCCGTACACAAAACGATATTCTTTTATGCCTCTAATTGGGACCTTAACGATACTATCCGGTCCGCGCCCGATAATTGATTGTTCTGAAATAACATCAGCAATATTGCCCTTCAAAACCTCGCGAAGCTTTTCACGATGCCTTTGACGGTCACCAGATGATCGATCAGATTGTAAACTATCAGACGGTGAATAGGGACGAAAGATAGCTCCCATCGTCCCCTCCTTAATCCTTCCAAAGGTGATTTGCAGCGTATTTGAGCACTACGTCAGCAGAATACTCGTTGTATCCGCGCTCTAACATGTTATCAACAAGGCTCCCAAACTTCTCTTGTTGGTCCTCGTCCCGAGTACGTGCCTTTGTAATAATCCGGCTTATATCTCGGACAGATTCCATGAGTTTCTTCTCTATGGCTTCACGAAGTGGGTCATAGCTTTTATAATCAACCTTCTTACCGCGCCTGCCAACGGCCCAAAGATAAGAAATCACTTCTTGCCTAAAGCCGTCTACTGACGAGCCAATGATCGCAATTTGCTCTTCAATGTTCTTCAAGAAGACTTCATCAGGCTCCATAGCATCACTGGAATTTCGGTCCTTAAGTGTTGTTTTATTCACATAGGCTTCGGCATGGTCCAAATAATTCTGGAACAATGTTTCCGCCTGTTCTTCATAAGCATAAACAAATGCCTTGGTGATTTCCTTTTCAAGAATTTCCAGATAGGCTTTGTGAATGGTATCTTGAAGTAGCTCCAGATAATTCTTTCGAATATCGTCAGCAAATTCCATTTCCTTGACCATGTTAATCATCACATCGCGGATATGAATTGGAGTAATCCCCTCCTCGCTATCTGTTAGCGCTGTATCGATCGCTTTCATGATGAAACGAGGCGAGATACCATTCATCCCTTCTGTTATTGTATCCTCTTTTAACTCCCGAATATCGATTTTCTTAGCACGGCCCTTTTCAACGACATCTTCCCCGTTATAAAGCCGCATCTTAGTAACAACGTCACATTTTGGGGATTTTTCAAGGCGGCTCATAACCGCAAACATTGCTGCTACTTCTAAAGTATGTGGTGCGATGTGAGATTTAAATCCGGAACGGCCCAACATTTTCTCATAGATTTTTACCTCTTCCTGCAAGCGCAGATTATAAGGCACTTTAACCGTTACAATTCGATCCAGAATAGCTTCGTTGGTATGGTCGGCCTTAAACCGCCGCCATTCAGCTTCGTTAGAGTGGGCCAGAATAACGCTATCCACATAGATGGTGCCGTGGCGCCCCGGTGCTGGGACAAATTTTTCCTGTGTTGCTGTAATAATTGAATGCAAGTATTCCGTTTCGTTTTTGAAAACCTCGATAAATTCGACAAGCCCTCGGTTCCCTGCATTAAAGGCACCGTTCAAATCCAAAACTCTGGGATCACCTTCAGAATATTGATCAAGTTTGGAGATATCCTCAGATCCTATCAGAACGGATGTATCCTGATTGTTGGGATCAACAGGTGGGACAACCGCAATACCGCGCCGGTGCATGCGTGAAAAGGTACTGGTGGAGACTGGGAATTTTTCGTATTTCCCGTCGAATTCATGTTCCAGACGATGACGGCAAACAGGGCATAGTTCACCTTCAATTTGGACATCCAGCATTTCGTTGAATTTTTCACGAAGTGGCCGGGGAATAAGGTGAAGCGGTTCTTCCCGAATAGGACACCCATCTATAACGTAGATGGGAGGCGCTTCCGTAAGGCCGCGTTTCAGATGTTCCGCGATTGAGCTTTTACCGGCACCTACTGGTCCCATTAGATATAGAACTTGCCTACTTTCCTCGCCTTTCATCGCAGCAGCGTGAAAATAGCGAACAATTTTTTCCAATGCAGGCTCAACACCAAAAAATTCAGACTTGAAGAAGTTATACATTCTGGGTGGTGAATCCCCCCATAATTTCAAACTTCTTGCGCTATCATCCATTTCATCAGGAGGTATCTCACCCGCGGATGAAATCACATCATACATATGCCGATGCGCAAGAGCATAGACGCTAGGGGTCTCTCTAACTAACTCCAAATATTCAAGAAAACTACCACTCCAGATCTGACTTTTACGTTCTGCCTGATCTCGCTTTATAATTTCCTTGAAATCATCACGTTTCTTGCTCATCTAGTTGCTCCACCTTTGCACAGCCCTATCCCAAGTCAATTTTCCATGAGAAGTCCTATCTGTAAGGTGGTATTAATTAGAATTAAATCAAGTAATAAATGCAAAACTCAAGAACCCGAAACCAATTCTATCCCATTGTTTTAATTAAATTAATTGTTCATTTAAATTTAATGTTATCTTAATCAACATACTTCTGACGTCTTTGTGTGAAACAAGATTGACCAATTCTCAATCGCATAAGAAAAGCAATTAATTTCAAGCTGCTATCCCTTGCCTGTTATGATAAACACGTCTTCAAACTCTCTGCTGCATACAGTAATCGAGATTTTTCATGTGCGTGAGAAATTTGAAAGCGGAGCCGCGCTTCTCCTTCCGGTACAACCGGAAAACCGAATCCTGTGACAAACACACCTTTTTCCAACATCGCCTTAGCAATTCGAATAGCTGTTGCTGTTTCTCCCAAAATCACCGGTACAATTGCACTATCGCCATCAAGTGGATTAAGTCCTAGTGATCTCAGGTGATTACGGAACCACAGCGCTTTTTCCTGAAGTTCCTTTGCCCATTCGGGATGCTCACGAAGCAATTCTATGGATTTACATCCTGCAGCAGCGACACTCGGCGGTAAGGCATTAGAAAATAGGTGCGGTCTTGATTTTTGGATCAATGTTTCTGTAATTGCTTTGGGCCCGGCGACAAACCCACCAGTTCCAGCGGCGAGCGCTTTTCCGAGCGTTCCAGTAAAGATATCAATTTTGTTCATCACACCAAAATGCTCGGCAACTCCGCGGCCGGTTTCTCCCAGCACGCCAAGCCCATGACTATCATCCAAGATAACTAAGGCGTCATATTGCGTCGCCAATTCAACAATTTTATCTAGTGGTGCAATATCTCCCTCCATTGAAAAAACGCCGTCTGTGACGATAAGCCGTACTGGTGCAGTTTGATGTTCTTTGAGTTGACGTTCCAAATCCGACATATCTGAATGTTTATAAACCTTCCGAACAACACTCTTCGCTGTTGCCCGAATACCATCGATTAAACTTGCATGATTGAGTTCATCGGAAAGAATAACATCCCCTTCTCCGCAAATAGCGGCGAACAACCCGGTATTCGCCGACCAGCATGATGAATAAGTGAGCGAGGCTTCAGTTCCGTGGAGCTCGGCCAAAGAGGTTTCGAGTTTTTGATGAATATCCTGCGTCCCACAGATAAATCGAACGGATGCAGTACTCGCACCATACTTCAAAAGCGCATCCCGTGCCGCTTCAACGACAACTGGATGGTTGGCAAGGCCCAGATAGTCATTGGAAGATAATAGTGAAATATGCTTCCGACCTTCTAACTGGATTTCTGCGCCTATCGGCCCTTCAATAGATTTGAGGTGTTTATAGGTTCCATTTTCTTCAGCATCTTCAAGAGCATGTGAAAGTCGTGTTAGTAATGCTTGGCTCATTGTACGGTTCCTGTTTTCAGGCTTTGAAAATCGAGCACTACTTTTCCGCAGGCCCCGTCCTCCATCAATTTAAATCCTTCTGCGAAATCCTTTGCAGGAAGAATATGCGTAATAACTTTATCAATTAGTTCCGGATTTTTGAGCATAAATGCTTCAACCTGAAACCAGGTTTCATACATACGACGACCAGTAACACCAATTAGACTAATCCCTTTCATGACAACTTTGCCGCCCAAGTCCAGCTCAACTGGTCCTCCTGGAATCCCAAGCAGAGCAACCGTTGCCCCCGGCGCAGCGATATCCAGCGCGGCGTTTAACGCGGCCCCGTTTCCGCTTACTTCCAGAACCACATCCGGGCCGCGAGCTTCCGTCACTTTCAATATTTCGGATCTACTCTCTTCCTGACGTGGATTAACTACTAAATCCAAGTCAAGACTGTTTGCGATAGCTGCACGTGCCTGATTAGGTTCCTGCACAACAACTGTGCGTGCACCATGGGATTTAGCAATCGCTGCTGCGAATAAGCCGATCGGACCGCCCCCAACAATAAGCACATCACGTGCTGTAACTTTTGCTGTTGTAACCATATGCATGGCATTTCCGACCGGATCAAAAACAGCCGCTTGGCGGTTTGGAATGACATCCGGTACTTTCCATAAATTGGTTGCTGGTATTAGAACCTGTTCCGCAAACGCTCCCGGGCGATCCACGCCAATTATCTCTGTTTTCTCACAAATATGAGTATTTCCAGTACGACAAAGTGCGCATTCGCCGCAAGCGATATGGCACTCAGCAGAGACACGCTCTCCGATCTCAAATCCGGCAACATCTTCTCCGATTGCGCTAATAGTACCAACAAATTCATGCCCAATTGTCATTGGTGTTTTAATTCGAGAAGACGACCATTCGTCCCAACGGTAAATGTGGAAATCAGTACCGCAAATACCTGCCGCAATAACATCTACCA
This sequence comes from Alphaproteobacteria bacterium 46_93_T64, assembly GCA_002163135.1. GTDB lineage: Bacteria > Pseudomonadota > Alphaproteobacteria > Sneathiellales > Sneathiellaceae > Sneathiella. Next base: position 142,336 of record MAAN01000006.1, on the reverse strand, counting down.
TAACCATACCACGGCCCGGTGCTGCTAGGGTGGGCTGGTCAGAAGACCAGATACCGTATTCCGACTTGGCTTTGGCTATTGTAAACATTTGAATTGCTCGCTAGTAAAATGAAATAAATCCAGTATACTGGAAAATATTCTTGTACATTATACTGGATTTTTATCCTGTCAATGGGATTTTCTACATTTACTATGACTGAAAAATCACTAACCACCCCGACCGTCGGTAAAACCATCAACCGCTTGCGAAAGCAAAAACAGTTGACGCTTGATCAATTAGCTGGCCAATGCGGTGTTTCTAAATCCATGTTATCTCAAATAGAGCGGAACGAGACCAATCCTACCCTTGCAATCGTCTGGCGACTGGCTGATGCCTTGGGGCAAACAATTGATGAGTTAATCCGCGGAGAAGAAAGTGGCAATAGCCTGACGATCGTTACCGCTGCCTCTGCCCCTGTTCTTCACGATCCTAACGGGACCTATACACTTAAGATTTTAAGTCCGGCAGACCTTGTGAATAACATCGAATGGTATGAGGTATGCCTACAACCGGGCGGTAAACTCGTATCCGAACCGCACATTGCCCGAACAGTTGAACACCTGACTGTATTAGAAGGGGAAGTTGAAATAAAAACCGGCGAAGAGATCGGTATTCTAAAGCAGGGAGAGACTGCCCGTTACGGCGCAGACCGTCCTCATGAAATTTCTAACAACACGGATAAAGAAACAAAAGCGCTGTTAGTTATGATGCTTGGCGGTGCATAAGGGTTACAAAATCAAAATTGCCCGAAAATCATTTACGTTGGTGCGTGTAGGGCCGGTTACGACCAAATCACCCAGTGCGTCAAAAAAATTATAGGCATCGTGGCGATCCAAAAAATCTCGAATATCGAGTTTTGCGATGTTTGCTCTTTGATGCGTTGTTGGATCAAAAATCGCGCCGGCATTATCTTCAGTCCCATCAATTCCGTCTGTATCAGCGGCGAGCGCATAGACGTTTTTTTCAGACCCGAGGGCATTAACAAAAGCAAGCAAGAATTCGGCGTTCCGTCCCCCTCTGCCCGTTGGAGCTTCGTTTTTTGATACTGTCACTGTCGTCTCACCGCCAGACAACAAAACACAGGGTTTAGCAGATGGTTGATCATGATCCAGCACTTGCCGTGTGATGCCAGCAAAAACACGCGCAACATCTTTTGCTTCACCTTCAATACTGTCTCCCAAAATTACCGGCTCTATCCCACACTCCCGTGCTAAAGCAGCTGCGGCTTGCAATGCATCTTGCGGTATGGAAATCATATGATTTTCGCAAAAATTAAAGGCCGGATGATCTTCTTTGAGTGGTTCTGCATTTTCCGTTTTAAAATGTGCCTCGACATCTACAGGTATCGTGATGGCGTATTTATTCAAAACAACCAAAGCATCCTTCAAGGTTGTGATGTCCGCGATCGTGGGGCCTGACGCTATGACAGAAGGATCATCTCCCGGCACGTCGGAAATCATATAAGTCACAATTTTGGCGGGATACGCTGCAGCAGCCAAACGCCCGCCCTTTATGGCAGAGAGTTTTTTGCGGACAGTATTAATTTCTGAAATTGTGGCGCCAGACGCCAATAACGCTTTATTTATCTGCTTCTTACTGTCAAGCGAGACACCTGGAACAGGAAGGGAGAGCAATGATGAGCCACCACCTGAGATAAGGCAGATGACTTGATCATCCTCGCCGAGCCCTTCCACCAGTTTCAGGATTTCTTCGGCCGCCAGTGCGCCTTCTTCATCTGGCACTGGATGACCGGCTTCCACCACTTTAATATCCTTTAGTTTCAGCCCGTGTTCATAGCGCGTTATGACGAGACCGGAAATCTCACCAGCAAAATTATCTTCCACCACCTTCGCCATGGAAGCCGCGGCCTTTCCCGCTCCGATGACAATGGTTTTACCTGCAACTGCACTCGGGAGCGGCATTTGATTGATTTTTGGATAGGCAGCGTCAATAGCAACATCAAACAACTGCCGAAGGAATTCTTCAGGTTTCAATTTCATAATCTCTAAGATCCCTATTCGCTCGTAGGGGTGCTTTCAAGATAACAAGGCAGATCCCCCAATATCTCGTAATAATCACCAGAGGAACCTGTGAAAATATGTGCTTTCGCTTTAAGACCTGTTGGCTCGTCAATGCTACCAGCTGTGATTGCAATATAGCCTTCCGTTATATCAGCCCAGAAAAGACTGCTGCCACACCCGGTACAAAAACCACGGCGCCCAATTTCAGACGAGTGAAACCATGTCAGAGTGTCATCTGATAGAAATTTGAGGTCTTCTCTATCACAACCGCTATAGCCGATCACGTCGCCGTGCCAAACCCTGCATTGCTTACAGTGGCAATAGGTCACTGGATTTAGATCGCCTGTAACTTCATACCTAATACCTCCGCAAAGGCAGCTACCAGTTGCAGTACATTTCTCCTGATCCGACATAATGCCTCTCTAACTAATGCGTTCGACCTCAACTCTAGCATCATTGTAGCAGGCACCTTCGCAAAGGTCAGCCTTAGAAGTTGGCGCAAGGGCAGATACTGTTTGTTTGTTTTTCGTAGTAACGAACCACGCGCCTTTTGGCGAACACAACACGCCAGGGCGCACGGCATCGCTTACTTTAAGGTCTAAGAAGACCTCGCCCATATCGTTGTAAATTCGAACCTCTTCCCCATCAATTAAGCCGCGGCTCTTGGCATCTTCCGGATGCATCTCCAACACGGGCGCCTTTTGGTTTGCTTCAACACCGCCAAACGTTGACGTGATCAGCTTGTTCGAAGAAGGCGAGATAAGAGTAAGAGGATAGTTAGATGCTAAAGGATTATAGCTTGGGATCTCTTGATTATATTTTTCAGCCAAGTAGCTTGATTTAAGCTCGACTTTACCTGACGCAGTTTTTGGGAAAGTATTTTTAAACATAATAACTTCCCCGATATTTTCTTCCATGGACAATGCGGTTCCAACAGGTATTTCACTTGGGTGTAATCCATTTAAGCGTGGATCGTTGGCATCCAGCGCATCCCCCATAAGTTCTTTATCTGTCGCTGTGAAAATATCTTCTTTAAATCCGAATTTAGCTGCAAGTCGACGGAAGATTTCTGTATTCGGCAAGGCGTCACCAACGGGCTCAATGACAGGTTCCGCCCGTTGCACATATGGCTGCCCATAGGCACAGTAAATATCGTCATGTTCAAAATGCGTACAGGCAGGCAGAATAATATCCGCATACTTCATGCTGTCGGTCATCGTAATGTCGCATCCCACGACGAATAGATCTTCCCGCGCTAATCCCCGTTTCATTTGGTTTTGATCAGGGGCGACAATGACCGGATTGTGATTATAAATGAACACACCCAGAATTGGTGTTTCCAGATCCTCTTCATCCAGATGGCGTCCAACATCCAAGATATTAATGCTACGCGTGCCTTCTGGGACCAAGTCAGGTCTCGTCAGTTTTGCTGATGTTTTTGGGAATAGGTTACCGGATCCGCCAACCAAACCACCTCCCTGCACACCAAATTTGTTGGTGAGGGCTGGGAGCGCGAAAATAGCGCGAATGCTGTTGCCACCATTTTGATTTCGCTCAATCCCGTTTCCAACGGATATTGCCGCCGGATTATTTTCTTTATACAGCGTTGCAAAAAGGCGGATATCATCGACTGATATACCGCACATCTCTGCCGATTGTTCGATTGTATATTGCCGTGCTTCTGCCATAAACTCAGTTGCACCCTGAACATGATCCTCAATGAATTTTTGATCAAAAGCGCCTAACCGCTCGAGTTCCATTGCTATTGCCCATGCTAAAATAATATCCGTACCGGGTTTAACAGGCAGATAGAGGTCTGCTTGTTCCGCGATCTTGATCCGTTTTGGGTCAATCACCACAAGTTTGGCACCGGTCGCTTTTGCTTGTTTAATGAGAGGTGCTAAATGCAAATTGGAGAAAGTGACGTTATTTCCCCAAACAACAATCAATTTTGCATGAACAAGTTGCTCTGGTTGCATTGAAGGGGCGGCGCCAAATGTTCCAGCATAAGCCTCACTCTTTATACCGCCGCACATTGGACGACGTAAAAGAAGTGACGCTCCCAATTTATGGAAAAAACGCAAATCCATTGATCCGCCGGCAAGCATACCGTGGGGCCCTGCATAATTTAGAGGCAAAATGGCCTCAGGTCCGTGCTCATTAATGATAGCAGAGAATTTTTCTTGAATTTCATCCAGTGCTTCGTCCCAGCTGATGGGGCTAAAATCATCACCGCCTTTTGGGCCAAACCTTCTAAGTGGTGTGGTCAAACGACCCGCAGCGTGGACAAACTCCGGATAATATCGTGCGACTTTGTTACAAATCACCCCATCTGTCAGTGGGTTTGCCTTAGATCCCCTCACCTTAACAACCTTGTTGTTCTCTACAGTAACATTCAAGCTACAGGTGTCTGGGCAATCAAGTGTGCAAACGCTGGGAAGTTCCAAAGTCATTTATTCAGCCTTGTTTGATATAAATTTGAAACTAGTTTGCCACACTAATTGGCCCTTATAAAAGAGCCATTTCAATCTACGCTATGGAGCCAATCATCCAAATCTATCTGCGCGGTAAGGCCAAAGCGGTATAGAAGGTTTCTTTCCAAGAACCATATCTCTCACAAGACGACCAGTCGTTGGCCCAAGTGTCATTCCATAATGTTGATGCCCAAAGGCAAAAATAACATTTGGATTGTTTGGCGATGGTCCAATAACGGGAATACTATCTGGCAGAGAGGGTCGGTACCCGAGCCAAACATCTTGCTCCTCAGTTTCCAACGCTGGCAGCATTTTCTTGGCAAATGGAACCATTTTCCTAACACGCCTGAAATCTGGTCCCAACTCAAGCCCTGCAAATTCCACCTGACTGGTGAGGCGGATACCTCTCTCCATGGGAGCAAGGACAAAAGATTTCTCACCATACATTACGGGCCGTGAAATACCCTTTTCAGGTATAATCGGCAACATCAAATGATAGCCACGCTCCGTATCCAAAGGTACGTTCGCGCCAAACTGACCAGCCAAATTTTTCGACCATGCACCCGTACACAGCACCAATTTATCCGCCGTAATAGTATGAGAGGTACCGGTTGCAATAATCCCGCCGCTTTCACTTTTGATGCTTGTAATATCAGCGATAACGACTTCACCGCCGAGCTGCTTAAAAGCGTCGGCAATTCCATGAACGACTTTTTCCGGATTTACAAGGAAACGTGATTTGTTTTGGAAAATTCCATGTTTAAAAATTGGATTGAGATTGGGCTCCAAATCTCGAATTTCTGCTGCAGATAACACTTCAAATTTGCTGTCATGACGGGTCATTATATCACGCAGGTTCTCAGTCGCACGAAACGCTTCTTCTGTTTCATAAACTTTCAACCAACCCACGTCCTGCATCATATGCTCAAGTCGTGTATCCTTCATCAACTTGGACCAGTCTCTAACAGCAGATTTGGAAAGCCCTTTCAAGGCCTTGGCATTGTGTTCAACCCTCTCAGCACGAGACTCTTGCAAAAAACGGATCATCCACGGCATGATTTTGTGTAAATACGACCACCGAATTGTGAGAGGTCCCGTTGGATCAAGCAGCATTGACGGAATTGATTTCCAGAACCCTGGCAAAGCGTTGGGTGCACTCCCGTCAACAACAGCACCCGCATTGCCGTATGACGTTCCAGCGCAAGGACCAACACGATCAACAAGTGTCACCTGTACACCTGCCTTTTGCAGCGCGTATGCAGTGCTTACCCCCACAATACCAGCACCAACAACTATCGCACTTCCGTGTTTTTTCTGCGCCATTCTGATCCTCCTCGATTTAGGTGTATTATAGTGGCCAAGTTAAAGTGATTTACCAATAAAAAAAGCCGCCATGCGGCGACTTTTTAAATAGCTCTGTATATTTAAAAATCAATCCTGCAATTGATCCCAAACTTCCTGATCCCGCTCGTCTGTCCAAATTCGTGGCCAATCGTTGCCATCAAATTCATCCCAAAGACGCTGCACATCAAATGGCAGACAATGTTCGAAGATTGGCCACATGCCAAATTTTGGCGCTAGATGCTCATGGGTCGCCAAGAACGCTTCTTTCAAAGAACCACCGCGTTTGTGGACTTCACCCACTTTTTCAATCATTCCATTTAGGAAGCCACGTGTTTGTTCTATAGCCGCATCGACTTCAGCGCGTCCCCGCGCAACAGCACCGCGACCACCAACCAAGATTTCCGCTTCGTACGATTTTACTTTATCAAGGGTCTTGCTTGCCCAATCGAAATGGAAGGCATCTCCAGTATATAAAGCAGCTGCAGCTTCTACCAAATCACCAGCAAATAAGATCTTCTGCTTTGGGAGCCACGCAATAATATCGCCAGCAGTATGGCCGCGACCACAATATTCCAACACCAAATCTCCACGATCACCGCCAAGCGGAATAGTAAGACGGTCGTTGAAAGTAATATCTGGATGTGTCAGCCCTGGAATACCTTCCGGTTCACGGAAAAGACGCGGCATCCGGCCAAATTCACTCGCCCAGTCTTGCATTCCCCGTTCTTCAATCAAGAATTTTGTTTTTTCGTGCGTAATAATAGATTCTGCATTGAAAGCAGATGCCCCGAGTACTCGAACGGCGTGATAATGTGACAAAATCAAATATTTTATTGGTTTGTCAGTGTGTTCACGAAGCTGTTCCAACCAATCATTAGCAGCTTTTGGTGTTGCCCTTGCTTCGAAAGCGATAATAAAATCTTCCGCTTCAATAGCGCCAATATTTGGATCGCCCTCGGCTGTCAGCGCATAAACGCCTTCACCAAGAACTTCAAGTGTTTCTGATTTTTCTTCTGTATCAGCAGAAGAAGCAAAAGGTTTTTTAGCCATTTCGTCACCTGTATTTCTATTATTTCTGCGCCAGATTAGCTAAAGAGCAATTCTTAAAAGCTCAAACAAAGCGCCGCACTAGTTTCAACCGTAACTATTTTCATTGCGTAAACAAGATCAACTGATAAAATAATTTCAAATGAAACTACATTTAATGTTTCACTCCGTCCATACGTAAATGGCATGACAAGAAATAAGGCAAGCACATGTTCGAATTAAATGAAACACATGATCCCCTTCTTACCAGTTGGGTAGTTTCTGCAAATAGTGGCACGACAGATTTTCCTGTTCAAAACCTGCCTTTCTCAAGCTTTCGCCGCAAAGGAGTCACCGAGACCTATCGAGGCGGCGTCGCAATCGGCGACCATATTCTAGATCTCGCCGCAGCAGCAACCTCTGGATTGTTCAACGGAACTGTGCAAACCGCACTGGAGGCTTGCGCAAAAGATAAACTAAATGACTTCATGTCAATGGGCGCAGAAACCTGGTCGACACTCCGCTTGGCTTTATCTAAGGCTCTCCGCACAGGTTCAAGCGACGAAGCGGCGCTTTCAAAATGCCTTGTTGCCATGTCAGAAGCAGAGTTCACAACACCATGTGTTATCCCGGATTACACCGATTTCTACTCGTCTGTGCACCACGCTACGAATATTGGCGCACTGTTCCGTCCAGATAATCCGTTGTTGCCAAATTACAAATGGATCCCAATCGGCTACCATGGCAGGTCTTCATCCATTGCGGTTTCCGGTCAAACGTTTCCACGGCCTATCGGTCAAACGAAGGCGCCTGATGCAACTGAGCCCAGCTTCGGTCCTTGTAACCGGTTGGATTTTGAACTCGAAATGGGAATTTTCATTGGATCAGGAAACGACATTGGGACACGCGTTTCGATAGAGGAAGCTAACAATCATGTATTTGGTATGTGCCTATTTAATGACTGGTCAGCGCGCGATATACAGGGTTGGGAATATCAGCCGCTAGGACCGTTTCTTGCCAAAAACTTCGCATCCACAATGTCCCCATGGATTGTAACGAACGAAGCATTGATCCCGTACCGTATTGCGTTCGAGCGCGATGAAAATGATCCGCAACCAATGGAATATCTTACCAGCGACACCAACAGCAATTTGGGCGGATTGGATATTGATTTGGAGGTGTTGCTTGAAACTCAAGCCATGCGCGATGGCGGAATAGCCGCAACAACCCTTGCAAACTCAAACATGAAATACAGTTATTGGACTGTTGCACAAATGGTCACGCATCATACGGTGGGCGGTTGTAACATGCAGCCGGGCGACTTACTTGCGACGGGCACCATGTCGGGGCCAGATGCGTCACAAGCCTGCGCCATGATTGAGCTTACATCAGGCGGTAAAAATCCGATCAAACTGCCAAATGGCGAAACACGCACCTTCCTTGAAGATGGCGATACGGTTATCATTAAGGGTCATTGCGCGCGCGAAGGAGCCGCCAGAATTGGGTTTGGTAGTTCTGTCGGTACAATCAAACCTGCCATATAGGACGCGCAATGGAACTTTTCTCATATTTCAGGTCCTCTGCGGCGTACCGGGTTCGCATCGCTTTGAACATTAAGGGCATTCCGCATACTTTAACCGATGTGAATTTGCTTGAGGGGGATCATAGACGCGCGCCGTATCTTGCGTTCAACCCCCAAGGATTGGTTCCAACCTTAAAACTTGATGACGGACGCGTCATAAACCAATCTCCTGCAATGCTGGAATATCTTGAGGCAGTATATCCTGAAAGGACTTTGCTTCCAGAAGATCCATATGATGCAGCCGTTGTACGGAACTGGTGCAGTCTCATCGCTTGCGATATTCACCCTGTGAACAATTTGCGTATTCTTAAATTTCTTACAGGGACATTATCCGTATCTGAAGATGAAAAGCTGAATTGGTATCGTCATTGGATAAAATTGGGATTTGAAGCGTTAGAACCCCAATTGAGCGCAAATCCATATTGCTTCGGGTCAAACATAACGTTCGCGGACCTATATCTTATCCCGCAGGTATATAATGCTCTGCGGTTTCATCAGGATATGACTGACTTTCCAAAGATTCAGCAAATTTATGAAACGTGTAATCAGCTCGACGCCTTTATTAAGGCATCTCCTGATCATAATTAACGTCAGTTATTTCCAAAAGCCTGCCACTCACCCAAGTCTGCAGGCTTTTCTTCTTGGTTATTGTAGGGGACGAAGGTACCGTTCCAATAAGGAGTACGATTAACCGTATACATATCCGAAAATAACAAACAAAATATTTCGGTAACTTGGGAGAATATAACATGTACGATTATATTGTAGTTGGTGGCGGTTCCGGTGGGGCCGTAGTTGCAAGTCGACTGTCAGAAGATCCGGATGTTAAAGTCTGCCTGTTGGAAGCCGGAGGCCCAGACAAAAGTGTTCTCATTCATGCTCCGCTTGGCGTAGCTGCCATACTCCCCAGAAAAATATTCAATTGGGGCTTTGAAACTGTTCCGCAAGCCGGGCTAAACAATCGTAATGGCTATCAGCCACGTGGGAAAACCCTTGGTGGTTCAAGCTCAATCAATGCCATGCTTTATATCCGTGGACACAAATGGGATTACGATCATTGGGCAAGCCTTGGAAATGAAGGATGGTCATTTGATGACGTGCTTCCCTATTTTAAACGCTCCGAAAACAATGAACGCGGCGAAGATGATTTACATGGCAGTGGCGGCCCCCTAAATGTGGCCGATCTCCGATCTCCTATGAAAATTGGTGAGACGTTTATGAACGCTGCAGAAGAACTACAGTTTCCAATGAACAATGATTTTAACGGCCCTACTCAAGAAGGCGTCGGGTACTATCAAGCTACACAAAAAAATGGTGAACGCTGGAGTGCTGCGAAGGGATATCTCACGCCTAATTTATCCCGCCCCAATCTTGATATTTTAACAAACTCGCTTGCGACCAAAATCATCCTAGAAGGCAAAAAAGCTGTCGGGGTTGAGTATAAGCAAGGCCGAGTAAAAAAAGAAATTCATGCAAGCCAGGAAGTCATTCTTTGCGGCGGTGCGTTTGCAACTCCTCAATTAATGCTGCTTTCCGGCATCGGACCCGCCGATGCCATAAAACCTTTTGGTATCGATGTGAACCATGAATTGCCCGGGGTTGGCGAGAATTTACAAGACCATATTGATTACGTAACCTCTTACAGATCTCCCTCAAAAGATACACTTGGCATAACACTTGCCGGTGCAGTAGTGGTATTCAAAGCCATAATGGAATGGCGAAAAAAACGAACTGGCATAATCACAACGACTTGTGCAGAGATCGGTGCGTTTCTTAGAAGTAAGCCCGGCGTAGAGCGGCCAGACTATCAGCTTCACTTTGTTGTCGGCATGCTTGACGATCATGCGCGTAAAACCCGTATGGGGAACGGCTTCAGTTGTCATTGCTGTGTTTTGCGACCAAAAAGCCGCGGCACAGTACGCTTAAACTCCGCGGATCCAAGTGCTGCGCCCAAGATTGATCCCAATTTCCTAAACCATGAAGACGATGTTCAGGTGCTTCTAGACTCGGTTAAGGAGATGGAACGAATTCTTCACGCCCCTGCATTTGATGGCGTTAGAGGAGAGCCCCTATATCCTGTAGATCTAAATTCTGATGAAGAAATCATCTCGGCCATTCGAAATCATGCCGACACAGTTTATCATCCCGTCGGCACTTGCAAAATGGGCGTAGATAAAATGGCCGTTGTTGACCCAGAGTTAAAGGTTCACGGAATGGAGGGACTTCGGATTGCCGATGCTTCCGTTATGCCAACACTTATCGGCGGTAACACAAATGCGCCAACGATAATGATTGGGGAAAAAGCGGCTGACTTTATCAAAGCCTCAGCGATAGCTAAAAGGCAGGCAGCATAGTTTCTTGTACCGGAAGGCGCTCCCATCCGGTACATTTCAGTTTCTGCGTAAAATTAACACTGGAATTTGTCACTGATGTTTTTACAGCTTTTTGTCGGAAGCGTACTTATTACCGCGTGTGTGATTATTCACGCTCTGTGCCTGGAGCTCCTGTTTCGCCGAGTTAAAAATGTCACTCCGAAATGGGATATAAGTCTTCCCAGATTTGGACACGTCATTATTATGATTGTGGTCGTACTGGGCCTCTTCTTAACCCATACAATTGAAGCATGGATCTGGGCATTCTTCTATTGGGTTATTGGTGAAAATGGAACATTGTCTGAGGCCATTTATTTTTCAACAGTGACCCTGACGACACTTGGATATGGTGATATCACACTCTCCAACGAATGGCGCATTACTTCGGCTCTTCAAGCGGTGAGTGGTATTCTTCTCTTTGGGTGGAGCACGGCGTTTCTTGTAAATGTACGAACACTTCATTGGCGTAAACATGACATGGATCAGCCCCCACCCCACACGCAGGAGCAGTAAGTAATTAGAAACATTACAAATCCCCTAATAAACAACACTTGCTTCATTTATAAAAAGGATTATAAGAGCCAAACTTCATGAACCTGGATTTTTTCAGGCCCCGGTCGCAGCCTACCCGGAGAAAACAAGGAACAGAGTATGAAAACAATTGTTGTTTGCTCAGGCGGACTAGACTCGGTTTCATTGGCCCATAAAGTTGCCAATGAAGAAGAGTTATTACGCTTGGTCACGTTTAATTATGGTCAACGTCACGAGAAGGAAATCGACTTCGCGAAAGCCTGTGCTGAGCGGTTGGGTGTTCCGTGCGATGTAGTTGATATCCGTCCTATCGGAAAACTACTGGGAGGCTCTGCTCTCACAGATGATATAGATGTTCCAGATGGGCATTATGCCGAAGATAATATGAAGGTCACTATTGTTCCCAACCGGAATGCCATCATGCTAAGTGTGGCGTTTGGGATTGGGGCCGCAAATGGTGCCGATGCGATTGCCACGGCAGTACACGGCGGCGATCATTTTATTTACCCTGATTGTAGACCTGCGTTCATTGACGCGTTTGAAGCCATGCAGAAACAAGCTCTTGATGGCTATGCTGACATCCGTCTTTACACACCATTTGTAACAGTTCCAAAATCCGCCATTGTGACGGCAGGTGCAAAATACGATACACCTTTCCATGAAACTTGGTCCTGCTACAAGGGCGGTGATCTACACTGTGGTCGTTGTGGGACCTGCGTTGAAAGACGAGAAGCCTTCCATTTGGCAAATGTAGATGATCCAACAGAATACGAAGATCCACATTATTGGAAATCCGCTATCTCCAAAGCAGAATCTTCAGGACTAGAGTAATGTATAGAATAACCAAAGAATTCCATTTTTCTGCCTCCCATCAATTAATAGGGCTTTCAGAAAACCACCCGTGCGCACGCTTGCATGGCCACAACTATATTGTGGAAATTGAACTTCAATCTGAAGAACTTAATTCAGTCGGTTTTGTTCGTGATTATCACGAATTGGCACCATTAAAATCCTATATCGACGATACACTAGATCATCGCCACCTAAATGATATTCTAGGGGACGCAAATGTCACGGCGGAACACTTGGCTAAACATCTATTTGATTGGTGCCAATCCAGATGGGATGAAGTCAGTGCCGTTCGCATTAGTGAGACACCTAAAACATGGGCTGAATATAGACCATGAACGGAAAATCAGCAGAAACCATTCGAATAAATGAAATTTTTGGCCCAACCATTCAAGGTGAAGGTGCCTTGATCGGACAGCCAACTGTTTTTGTGCGAACTGGTGGCTGCGACTATCGTTGCAGCTGGTGCGATACACTGCACGCGGTTGACAGTGAATACAGACATCTATGGCAATCGATGTCCCCGCAAGAGATCTGGCAAGAGGTTAGTAGTTTAACCGCTGGCAATCCGCTGGTCGTCTCCTTGTCTGGAGGAAACCCTGCTATTCAGCCCCTCGGCCCCCTTATTGATATTGGGCACGACCACGGATATCGCTTTGCGCTAGAGACACAGGGATCGATTGCAAAAGACTGGTTTAGCAAACTGGACGTATTGACACTCAGCCCAAAACCACCCTCAAGCCAAATGCAAACCGACTGGTCTAAATTTGACGCATGCTTGAATGCTGCTGGCGATAGTCCTGATATCGCGCTCAAAATCGTCGTTTTCGATGATGAGGACTACGAATATGCAAGAGATGCGGCGGCTCGCTACCCTGAACTTCCGCTCTACCTGCAACCGGGGAACCACACGCCGCCACCGCCAGATGCCTTAGATGCGCCCATTGATATTGAAGGGATAACAACCCGACTGGATTGGCTTACAACCAAGGTTGTTCAAGACAAATGGTTCAACGCGACCGTTCTGCCACAGCTTCATGTTTTGATATGGGGCAACAAACGAGGCGTATAGCCCTGCCCCAAATTTACCAACAGGATTAAGATCATGACAAAAGAAGATATCTACGCAAATCTACAACAGCTGGGCAGCACGACAGAACTTCCTGATAGCCCAGAAAAAGCTATTTTGGAGAAAGTTCCAAATCCGCAGGCTGGCACGGGATATGTTGTCCGGTTTGTGGCGCCAGAATTTACATCCCTTTGCCCCATGACCGGACAGCCAGATTTTGCACATCTTGTCATAGATTACATCCCAGGTGATTGGCTGGTTGAAAGTAAATCGCTGAAACTGTTCCTAGGATCTTTCAGGAACCACGGCGCATTTCACGAAGATTGCACAGTATCTATTGCAAAGCGCCTTGTCGATATTCTGGAACCACAATGGTTACGGATCGGCGGATATTGGTACCCGCGTGGCGGCATCCCTATTGATGTGTTCTATCAAACGGGAGAGGCTCCAAAAGGTGTCTGGATCCCGGAACAAGGTGTCCAGAATTACCGTGGTCGCGGATAAATTTGACAAGAAAAAAGCCCCAACGAAATCGGGGCTTTTTTCTTGAGAAGGCGAATGCCTTAATCTTTATTCATATGAACCACTTGTTGTGGATACGGGATTGATATCCCGCCCTTATCAAAAGCTACTTTCATAGCCTTCGTCATGTCGAATTTAAGTGGCCAATAGTCACCGCTGTTACACCAGATGCGAATAGTAAAGTTCACTGAGCTATCTGCAAGCTCTGAGACAACAACCATTGGTGCTGGATCTTTTAAAGCCCGGTCATCAGCTTCAATAAGCCCCAGCATAATATCGCGGGCTTTATCCATATCATCTTCATATGCAATGCCCATGACCATATCAACGCGGCGCGTATCATGGAAACTAAAGTTCTTAATAGCACTTCCCCAAACAGACGCATTTGGAAGAATGATCTGAACGTTGTCACCGGTTGCCATTTCAGTAGTGAACAGGTTCACAGCTTTTACAGTCCCGGCATGTCCAGCAACTTCAACGAAATCACCGATACGCATTGGACGGAAGAAAAGCAGCATCACACCGCCAGCAACATTCGACAATGTCCCTTGCAATGCAAGACCAATAGCTAAGCCTGCAGCACCCAAGACCGCGATAAGACTGGCGGTCTGAATACCAAACTGTGCCAGAACAAGAAGAAGTGTAATAGTCAGTATGGACATCCGGGACAGACTTCCCAGGAAATTAACAACTGTTTTATCAACTTGTCGTCTTGAAAGAGTTCTGGAGACGATATTTGGCACACGCTTTGATATCACGTTACCAATTATCAATATGACAATTGCGCCCAGAACGTCTAATCCATACGTAGTTAAGACCGTTACTATTTCTTGCGCGAACTCTTCAAAGTTCAAGTTTTCAAAAAATCCCATTCCCCGCACTCCATCTAGCATTCACTAAGTCCTAAAGTGAACGCTCATATTTTTCTAATGTTTTGGGTGTAATTAGTCTGCAGCAAAATAGCTACCTAAAAAGCCTATTTTTTATAGTCAGTCGCAACACCATAACGTGGATCTTCAAGCACAGATATTTCAACCATGTTACTCGCTTTTCGAAGTAATTCACGGCAATCTTTGCTCAAATGTCGAATGTGCAACTGTTTACCCGCATTAGCATAACGCTCTGCCAGTCCATCAATAGCCTGAAGGCCTGAATGATCAACAACTCGGGAGTTTTCGAAATCAATAATCACATCATCCGGATCGTTACGAGGATCAAATAGTTCCTGAAAGTTTGCAATCGAGCCAAAGAAAAGCGGGCCTTCCACTGCGTAAACTTTCGATCCATTTCCATTGATGTGTGTATTTATGTGAATTTTCTTTGCGCTCTGCCACGCGTAGACCAATGCTGAAACGATCACACCAACTACAACCGCGATAGCCAGATCGCTAAACACTGTCACAGCAGATACCAGGATCAAAACAAACGCGTCAGCAAGCGGGATCTTGTTCAGAATACGGAAACTTGACCATGCAAAAGTGGCGATAACCACCATAAACATCACCCCGACCAGGGCCGCCAACGGTATGCGCTCAATAAGCGATGATCCAAACAAAATAAATGCAAGTAAGAACAAGGCTGCGGATATGCCTGACAAACGCTCGCGACCACCGGATGACACGTTGATCATGCTTTGACCGATCATCGCGCAACCGCCCATGCCTCCAAAAAAGCCAGTTACAGTATTTGCAGCGCCCTGTGCAATACATTCTTTACTAGCGCCGCCTTGAGTTTCGGTTAGCTCACTAACCAAATTCAACGTCAACAGGCTTTCGATCAAACCAATTGCTGCCAGAATGAAAGAATATGGAAGAATGATCCAGAGAGTCTCAAGTGTAAACGGAACTGAAGGAACATGAAATTCTGGTAAGCCACCGCCAATAGAAGCTAAGTCGCCCACGGTACGTGCCTCCAACCCTAACCAGATTACCAACACAGAAACCGCTAGAATACCAACCAATGGCGCGGGGATCGCACGTGTCACTTTTGATGTAAAGTAGATAATTCCCATAGTTAGTGCGACGAGACCAAGCATAATATATAGGCTAGAGCCCTCTAACCAGACCATCTGTCCATTCGTATCAGCAATTTGGAACTGACCAAGCTGAGCCATAAAGATAACGATTGCCAAACCATTTACAAAGCCCAACATTACTGGATGCGGGACCATCCTGATAAACTTGCCTAGCTTGAAAACACCGGCGAAAATCTGAATTAAACCCATTAGGACAACGGCAGCGAACAGATATTCTACGCCATGCATCGCGACAAGGCTGACCATAACAACCGCCAAGGCTCCCGTGGCCCCGGAAATCATCCCGGGCCGGCCGCCAAATACAGCAGTGATCAACCCCACCATAAAGGCTGCGTAGAGCCCAACGAGCGGATGGACACCTGCAACAAAGGCAAATGCAACTGCTTCTGGCACCAACGCCAATGAAACTGTAAGACCTGATAAGATCTCAGTTTTACCACGAGCAACTAAATTAGTTATTTTACTGCCTGCAACTTCTGCTGTTTTATTTTGCACGTAACTTGACCTAACAAAAATATATAAAGGCGCTGACAATTGTGCATCGCACCAAATTAACCGCCGCTTTTACCTTAAAAGGCTACTGTTTACCAGATATTTCCTAAAACAGTGTTTAACAAGCCTTATAAACCTCAAGAAAAAAGCGCATGCAGGCGAATATTATTTTTTGCTTTATAAAAACTTTTCTTGACTTACCTCGTAAAAGAAAGCATATGGCGACAGCACTTTTAAAAGATGCTTTGGGTAATTGCTGCACTGCAATATGCAACTACTCCGTTTCGTTAGGTATAGAGAACAGTATTTCCGCGGCATAAGTATGCCGCTGCCGGTCCGATCATCCTTCAGATAATCAGAGCCAGGCTGGGAGAAACGGTTCCCACCTTTTTGGCTTTATCGCACTGGTCACCCTTATTGGTGTTTCCGGGCGGATTTCTGTGAGGACAGAAAACATATGACTAGTTTTTCCGATTTGACTCTTGTCGAACCAATTCTGCGTGCCCTTGAAAAACAAGGATACGAAACCCCGACCCCAATCCAAAGCTCAGCTATTCCGCTTTTGCTTGAAGGCAAAGACTTGATGGGGATCGCACAAACAGGCGGCGGTAAAACAGCCGCGTTTGTTCTACCACTCCTACAGAGACTATCTCACGAACGCACACGCCCAAAACCGAATATGCCTACCGCAATTATTATTGCGCCAACGCGTGAACTCGCGAGCCAGATCGGTAAAGCAATCCAAGTTTTCACACGCGACATTAAAATGTTTCACACTGTTGTATATGGCGGCGCCCCTTATGGCCCTCAAATGCAGGATTTGAAACGCGGCGTGGATATTCTGGTAGCGACACCGGGCCGTTTGATGGACCACATGAAGCGCCGCACGATCATTCTTGATAATGTGCAAACATTTATCCTTGATGAAGCAGATCGTATGCTTGACATGGGATTTGTTGATGATGTTCAAGAAATCAGCAGTAAGATGCCCAAAGAACATCAAACTGTTATGTTCTCTGCAACCATGAGCCCGCAGATCAAAAGACTATCAAAGAGCCTTCTAAACAAACCTGAATATGTTGAAGCTCCGCGTGAAACAGCCGTTGCTGAGACCATCAATCATTCTGTTCTAATGGTATCTCGCGATCACAAAAAAGACCTGCTCATGCATTTGCTTGGGATGCCAGACAAAACAAAAGTGATCGTTTTTGTCCGCACGAAAGCGTCCACCGAGGCACTTGTCGAGGACATTCAAAACGCGATTGAAGGCATAAAAGCTAACTGTATTCATGGGGACAAACCACAAAGGGCGCGTGAACGTACTCTTCGATCCTTTAAGAATGACCGAATTTCAGTTCTAGTCGCGACAGACGTCGCGGCTCGCGGCATTGACGTATCTGGCATTACTCATGTCATTAATTACGATCTTCCGATGGAAGCTGAGAATTATGTTCATCGAGTTGGTCGGACGGGCCGCGCCGGGGCTTCAGGCATCGCCATTTCAATTTGCGAACCACGTGAACGCAACTTGCTTCGTAGCATCGAACAAATGATTGAAATGAAGGTTCCAGTGGATAACGATCATCCGTTCCCAGCACCAGCACACAAAGAAAGACGTGCGCCAGGAAAAGCCAAAGGAAGACCATTTTCAAAAACCAAGAAACCTTCTTTCAAAGGTAAACCTAAAGCCGCTGCCAATTCAGGCAAACGTGGTGATTTCCGGTCAAAAAGTGGTCCAGGCAAGCCAAGCGGTCGCGCATTCGCAAAACCAGGTAGTAAAAGACAAAGTTTCAAACGCGCAAGCTAGCACCTAGAAACAAAAGAATTGTCAATTGACCTATGGAGCGGCTCCTGTCAAATTTCACCAGATGAAAATTGCAGTGAGCTTTCTCCATGGACATACAATTTCCAATTCAGTCGCTAGAAGTAGCCGCGACATATAAGGCAATGCCTACCTCAATTCGTGGAAAACTACTTGGTATTCGCCAACAGATTTTTGAGGTGGCCGCTGCCAGCGATCAAATCGGATCGATAGACGAATGCCTAAAGTGGGGTGAGGCAAGCTACCTGACCAAAACACCAAAAAGCGGAACAACAGTTCGGCTCGGATATAAATCAGCTTCAAATCAGTACGCCATATACGTTCCTTGCCAAACCTCATTGATACAACAGGCAAGAGAAAATTATCCTAACTCTCTAACATTTGAGAAGAATAGAGCCATTCTATTTGAAGAGGGTGAGGATTTCCCGATTGACGTTGTTCGTGAATTTCTAAAAAAAGCACTTTCATACCATTTGAAGACTTCATAGCTTCTAGCACCTAGTTCTGTTCATCCCGCAGAGAAGACAATTGCCCGCGCAAAATTGAACGAGCTTGTTGGACACGTTTGCGTGCATTGTCGTTGGATATATTCAATATCTTTGAAATTTGAGAATACTCATCTCCGTGTACCAAACGCATGATCAGTGGTTGCCGCAATTTTTCAGGCAACTCATCAATCGCTTTTTTAATAGATTTCCCAAGTTCCGAGTTAAGAAGCTCTCCCTCTGGCGTCAGGTCAGTTTTTTCTAACGTGCTTTCTTCGATAGTGACGACTTCTTTTACTTTTTCACCCAATCTGAAGCGGCGCTTATTTGAACGGTGGGTATCGATGCATATATTATGCAGAAGGCGGGCAAACCATGCCCTTTCGTTGTTTATGTGATGTGCGTGGGCTTTGTATTTTTCATACGCCCGTATAGTCGCATCGCTTAGTGCATCTTCTGCATCCATCGCGCCGATATTCATCCAAATCATACTCAATCGCCGCAAATACTCACGATGATTATTCCAAGCCGTCCAAAAACAAGGTGCCACATTTTCCGCTGTAACAAGCGGGGTTACCTTGTTTTCTTCTAACTGATCTGTCCTATTATCTATTTGCCATTCATGTTTATTGATCTCAACAAATTTTTGTCCTACCGACACGGCAACAATCTCTAGTTCTTCAGATACCGGCAAACTGGAATTTTGCGACACAACGCTACCTCCACACAAAGCAAGCTACAGAAATTCTCGTAAATCGAGTTTTTAAAGTTCGTTTAGTGGATTTAGCTTGTAATTTTCACTTTTAAAGTGTGTTTATAATTTTTCTTCTCTCTTTTGTTGTGATTTATCTTTCAAAATTATTTAATATCTTTCAAACAAATTCTCAAAAAATATAAAACTATTCTTAACTTTGGCAATTACTCAATTTTTTTCCTAATAATTTGAATACTTTATAATATTGAAATAGAAAAATATAACAATAAATACTAATTCTATTATGGAGATTACTTATGAATACTAAAGAAAACTCGAACTATTCTAACAACATCACTGATTCTGTCATTGCTGTTAATCAAATTGTACTTGGTAGCGCGGCCTCTACTGCAATGGCTACAATGTATATATCAATGGCGCATGCCGCGGGTGTGGGTGCACAGAATGCTGTTTCCACACAAAATCATCTGAATATCATCGGCTCAGCGGCGCTGGCTGCCGGTACTGGTAACATTCTGTGGGAAGGCATCAATCGTCAGATCTCAAACATGCCTTTGAGCGATCGCATCAAAAACTATGAACAAATGCAGGCAATCATTACGGGAAAGGATGCAGCTCAAGATCTCGCGGAAAATGAAACCAATACGGCCTCTGGTAACGAGCCAAAGACTGAAGGTTCAAAACCTGAAAATCCGCCAGAAAATGCCGACACCTAAATTTCAACTAAGTACGTTTTTGTTGTACTGTTCAAATGTGAGTAACCCTGATGCCTGATGACAAAAAAATGAATTCCAATGCTGATAAGAAATATTCATTCGCAAATGTGGAGGAGTCGCCTTCATTTGCAATGGGCCTCCTCTACCAGTTCGCGGCACATTCTTCTGGTCTCGCGCTTGAAAACGCGACAATCAATGCGAATGTACTCAACAGCGTTACCACTGCAAATGGCGCAGCTTTGTCCGCCTTAAAAAATGCGGAAGCTGCAGTTCTGAGTTCTCAGAAGACAACTATTGGTGAATCCTATAATGCGCAAACTGCAGCCATAACTCAGGCGCTCAACTCACAAACACATACAGCAGTAACCGGCTTGAATGCTGTAACCAATGCCGGAGCGACAGCTCTTGCTGCGCAAACAAGTCAGGAAATCGCAGGTATAACAGCCGACGCTATCGCAGCAACTGCTGTCGCGATGGACAGCATTGTTAAGAAAATGGGCGGTTAATCATGTAACGATGATGGGTGCGTCTTTGGTGATAATAAGTGTATGCTCATACTGGGCAGCGTGAGATCCATCAAGTGTCAGTAAAGTCCACCCATCACGCCCCTCTCTATAACTTCCAATCCCTTTTGTCAGAAAGGGCTCGATTGTTATTACCAGACCTTCCTGCAACTCCTCGTTCCCATGAGGAAGGTATCGATTATGAACTTCTGGCGGTTCATGAATATTACGGCCGACGCCGTGCCCGACCAACCCATCGATCACTTGAAATCCCGCAGCTGTTGCAACCGCTTCAACCGCTTTACCTATTTCATTAATGGGGTTCCCAGCGAAAGCAGCTTTGATCCCGGCATCAAGCGCACGCTTCGTCGAATTACACAGATGTTGAAGAGATTGAGACACGTCACCAACTGGTATTGAACGACCTGAATCCGCCCAAAATCCGTTCTTTTCAGCTGACACATCTATATTGACGAGTTGCCCGTTCTCCAAAACCCTGGGGCCCGGAATACCGTGTGCTGCCTCATCATTTACACTGATACAACTAAAACCTGGAAAATTGTAAGCCAACATAGGCGCGGATCGTGCCCCATTCTCAGCGAGTGTTTTCCCTACAAATATATCAAGCTCCAGGGTCGTGACGCCCGGCCGCACCAGCTTTTCCACTTCATCCAGAACATGACGGATAATACTGCCAACGTCTTTTAGTCCATTGATCTCTGTTTCAGTCGTAGCAATCATTTATTTTTCGCCAATTGTAGGAAAACACACAAGCGTCTATTTTTTATAATAGTTTCGTCGCGCCAATATCTCATTTTAGTGAGAACATTCGCAATTCAAAAAAAGAAATTTGATCATTTTTTTCACATCGTCTCAAAACCACACGTCTTTCCGCTGTCGAAAGAGCTGCATACCGCAGTCATTATTCAACTATTGCATGAAGGAACGCTAAATGGCTGAAGAAACACTGGTGAACAGTCAGATTACAGACGCGGTTACTCAGTCCAATATTACTGTACTTGGTAACGCACCTGCACAATCAATGGCAACAGCGTATCAGCTACTTGCTCAGTCAGTTGGCGTTGCCATGCAAAATGCTGTCTCTAACCAGCAAAACATGAACACCATTGATTCCGCAATCGTCTCTCAAGGAATAAGCCTGCTTTTCAGCCTTGATGGGGCCGCGGACGCAATGTCTGCAAGAAATATCGTCTTGAACGATTCAAACACTGAAGTTCTATCAACATTGCAGGCAATCATTGGAGAACTGAAACACGCGAAAGACCAGAAGCCAGAGTAACATCAGTACTTTACCCTGTTTTAATTCATACTTAAGGAACTAATATTATGCCAGGTGAAACACCCGTAAATTCCCAAATTACAGATTCAATCACACAAGCCAACGTGACAAATTTAGCCGAGGCCCCTGCGGTCTCTATGGCCAATACCTATCAGGTATTTGGTCAGGTTGTTGGCGCCAGCATGCAAAATGCTGTCTCTAATCAGCAAGGTGCAGCAACCATTGATCTTGCAGTTACTACTCAAGGTACAAGCGTTCTTTACAACCTATCTGCAGCAGCAGCTTCTAAAGCAACATCTGAAATTCTTGGTGGCAACCCGGTTGCAGAATCTCTGACAGCACTTCAGGCCGCTGCAAACGGATTTTAATCGACCCTAAATTTCATTGAATATTATACTAAAGGAGTACCAAGATGGCGGAGAACACTTGGATGAATAGTCAGATTACAGACGCAGTAACCCAATCAAACGTTAAAGTTCTTGGGGATGCACCTGCAGAATCCATGGGTATGCTCTATCAGATGCTTGCACAAAGCACCGGTATGAGTATGCAGAATATGGTTGCAAATCAGCAGCACAAAAACTCAATCGATAGTGCAGTAGTAACCGGTGCGGTGACCGTTCTTTATACATTGAATACAGGTGCGAACGGCAAAGCCACGCAGCAAATCTTGAGTGGCAGTCCTGTCGCTGAATCGATGGCGTCTCTCAAAGGGGTCATGGCGGCTTTTGACAAAGGGGCCTCGAACGAGCCGAGGTTCAACGGTTAGCAGGTACGTTTAAGCCTGCACCGCGCCCGAGCGTCACATCTCCCCTAGTACCAAGTTTTTGATGTGATGTTCGGGCCACTTATTCTTCTATACTGGAGTCAGTGATGACATCAAAAACCACATCTGATCACCTAAACATAAAGTCAGTGAATAGCCAAATCACAGATGCTATTACACAATCAAATGCAATAGTTATCGGTATGGCGCCGGCAAACTCGATGGCTACTTTGTATCAAACCCTGTCTCAATCAACGGGTACAGCACTTCAAAACTCTGTCTCCAATCAACAGAATGTAAATACGGTTAGTCTGGCGGCTTTAACCCAAAACATTCAACTAATCTTGCAGCCTATGGCGCAAAAAACAATCATTCAGCCGACCACACCGATTATTATTCAACAACCTGCCCCGACGGCAGAGCCAAAAACTTCTGCAAAGAATAGTGAATAAACTGACTTTAGGAAAACCAACCTCTCCCATTCGGCGTTAGGAGTACGGGAATGACCGAAGAAACATACGTAAATAGTCAGGTCACGGATGCCGTCGCCCAGACAAGCATGAAAGTATTGGGTGAGGCTCCCGCCGAAGCTGTTGGTATTTTGTACCAACAGATGGCTCATAGCATTGGCCTTGCCCTGCAAAATGTAATCGCACAGCAACAACACAGTTACACAATTCATAATGCAATTACTCTTGCGGCCTCTCGCCAATTACTGACGGTTGATCCCGCAGCTGCGGCTAAAGCTTCGCAAGAATTAATGGCTGATAGCGCTGTGACAGATAACTTGGCGGCCCTTCAATCAGTCGTTAGTAAAATGGCTGAATAGTCACTGAAGTGAAGAGATCGAATATAGTAAAATTATGAAGGTTGCATATTTCCATGGAACGAAAACATCATACTAAACAGGAGTTTTCTGCAGTTTTGCAAGAACTGGAAGACGGGCTGTCTGTAGACAACCTGCTTGAAAAACATTCGATTTCAAAGGCAACATTGTACAGGTGGCGCAAAATGGCGCAAAAATCAGGCAGTATTCAAGTCAAACGATTGCAGCAGGTGGATGAGGAAAACAGTAGACTTCGAAACTTGCTTGCAGATGCTGCGTTGGAAATACATGTGCTAAAGGAAAAACTCGATCATCTTTTATAAATAGGACACCTTCTGTTTAACGATTGCCTTCTTCCATCGGCACTGTATAAACATCGGATGTCGCGTAACCCGTCCCACATATTACAGTCCGTTTTCGGGTATCCTGAATTTCGCGGACAACAAGCCGCCGTAATCGATCATGTACTTTCGAAACGTGACGCACTTGTCCTCATGCCTACTGGCGGCGGAAAATCGCTGTGTTATCAGGTACCTGCTCTTTGTCTTGACGGGATTACTGTTGTTATCTCCCCTCTCATTGCGCTCATGCAAAATCAGGTGGACGCTCTTAGAGAGCTTGATGTCGAAGCGGCAGCACTCAATTCAACATGTTCACCGCAGATGCAAAAAGAAATCTTCACGAAGATGCGGGATGGTTCTCTAAAACTATTATACATCGCACCAGAACGTTTATTTTCGGATGGCTTCCTTGACTTCTTATCGGGTTTCGATGTGTCGCTATTTGCCATTGACGAAGCTCATTGCGTTTCACAATGGGGGCATGATTTCAGACCCGAGTATTTACGGCTTAGTATCTTGCATGAAGCGTTTCCACACACACCGCGCATTGCACTAACTGCAACTGCCGATGCGCCAACGCAAAAAGATATAATTGGTCGGCTTAACCTCGAGTATGGAGAAGTCTTCAAATCCAGTTTTGATCGACCTAACATTCAATATCACATAACACCCAAGCAAAATGGGGTGACCCAGCTTTTGAGTTTCATTAAGAACTCACATCCGAATGATGCTGGTATCGTTTACTGCTTATCCAGACGTCGTGTTGATACCATTGCAGAAAAGTTGGTTGCGAAGGGGCATAAAGCTCTTCCCTATCATGCAGGGCTTCCAGCAGAAGTTCGCGCCGCAAACCAAGAACGGTTTATAAAAGAAGAAGGCATCATAATGGTTGCAACCATTGCCTTTGGAATGGGAATTGATAAACCTGATGTGCGTTTTGTTGCTCATTTGGATTTACCAAAGAACATGGAAGCATATTATCAAGAAACCGGACGTGCTGGACGAGATGGTCTTACTGCAACGGCGTGGCTTGCCTTTGGCCAGCAAGACATAGCAAAGATCCGTCAACTGTTAAGCAATAATTTGTCAGAAAACCAGACACGGATAGAACGGCAAAAATTCAATGCGCTTCTTGCTTATTGCGAGACATTAGGTTGCCGCAGACAAGTGCTTTTGAGCTATTTTGGCGAAACTTTTGGCGCTTGCGGTAATTGCGACAATTGTCTGACGCCCCCTGTTGTAACGGATGGCACTGAGGCCGCTCAAATGGCTCTTTCTTGCATTTATAGAACGGGCCAGTGTTTTGGCTCGGGCCATATAATTGATATTTTGATGGGCGTAGATACTGATAAAGTTAAGAATGCCGGCCACGACAATCTTCCCCTATATGGAAAAGGATCGAGCTATAGTCGGCCGGATTGGCAAGCATTTATACGCCAACTACTCTCACTCGATTATATTTCGCAAGACATCGAAGGTTTTGGTGGATTATCTCTTAACGAAAAATGCAGACCTTTATTGAGAGGTGAAGAAGCTTTCTCAACACGTAAATATGTACCGCATAAAAAACAAAATGGCCGCGCTAAAACAGTGGCACCAGATAATCCGATAGATGCGGCATTATTTAATGAACTAAAAGCGCTTCGGCTAGAAATAGCAAAAGCTGCAAATATACCACCATATGTCGTTTTTCATGACAAAACGCTTTTGGAAATGGTCAATTTGAAACCCGGAACGCTTAACTCATTGTCTGAAATTCAAGGAATTGGGGATAGTAAACTTGAGAAATACGGTAAGCAGTTTCTAAACCTTCTCAAACAACAATAAAAAAGACGGCACTTGTAAGTACCGCCTTTAGATCATTCCCATAACCAAATATTTTGAGGTCGTTATCCGGCGGCGGTCATTCTCGCATCACGATTTGCAGCTTGAAGGTCAGACATTTCCTCTGAGATTTGGGCAAATGTTTCAGATTGCTCCTGCCCTAACTCGCTGTTTGACATTAGAAGCTGTGTTGTGTTTCCAATATTACCAGCAACTTCCTCCATACTAGCAACCGTTTCCACCATGGTTTCCCGCCCCTTCTTGACGGCAATAGTACCTTGATCCATTGAGGTAACAATTGAAGCTATTTCTTCTGTTAGACGATTGATCCTTTTCCGAATATCGTCAGTAGCTTTCGCAGTTTGCTTGGAAAGGTTTTTCACTTCACCAGCAACAACAGCAAATCCTTTACCGGCGTCACCAGCACGTGCGGCTTCAATTGTCGCATTCAACGCCAAAAGATTTGTCTGAGATGCGATATCCTGGATTGACTGAACCATACCAGCAATCTGCTTGGAAGCTTCGTTTAACTCACCAACGCTTTGCGTTGCACGCTCAACTGCTTTTGCAATGTCATCCATATTCTTAGAGGTTTCCCCCATCACGTGACGACCTCGATCCGCACTTATCTGCGCAGTTTCGGCATTTTTCTTAGCGGCTTCCCGATTTTCGCCTAGACGTTCAATTGATACTTGAAGACGTTCTACCGAATTTGAAACCGCTTCAGCTTTTACTTCTACTGCATCAATTTTTTGAATCACAGACGGCATTTTATCCGTTACATTACTAATTATGTTCACTACATCCCCCCAAAGGATAACAGCCATTACTCAGGATCGCATGGCTTTTATGGGGACAATCTATGTAGCTCTCATTAACAATAAGTAACTAAATAAAATAAAGTGAAATTTGTTAAACATTTTGCGGATATATCAGCTCTTTAAACTAACATCTGCAAATTTTGCACCGTCCAGCATCATTCTGAATGATCCAAAAAGACTGTCCTCCAGTCCAAAATTAAACGGGGCCATATCCGGATTTTCCAGTACTTTTTCAAGCACCGGTGACGTTTCAGTCATTTGGCTCCACCCAACAACCAAACAATGGAAACTTGTCATAAGGGAAATACCCTGTCCTTTTTCAAGGAAAGGCAGAACAGTTTCTATTCGCTCACAAATTCGAAGTGTCAGCCCAAGTAAATGCCGTTTAAAAGCTAACACCTCATCGTAAGATACGTTTTTCTCTAACACGATGTGCATCAATGAAATAAGGCGGCACATTGTGCCTTTATTTTCAAAGCTCCCGCGTAATAACTCTATAAACTCCGAATTGTCTAAAGTCCCTGATACTTTTTTCAGTTCTTCATCCAACTGTAGAAGCCACGCATCCAGTTCTTTTGTACACAGCGCGAGGAATATTTCCTCTTTAGAGCTGAAGTAGATGTAGATAGTCCCTTTAGCGACACCTGCCTTTTTCGCAATCATAGACATACTGACATCAAAGAAACCGGCCTCTACAAATAAGGCGCTCGCAGCTTCCAATACGATGATACGGCGCGCGTTCTTTTGCGCAGCATTTGTTGCTCTCTTACCTACTACTTCGTTCATCAAGATATCATGCCTTAGTAAAATGCCATCATTCGAAGCAATTACTATCAAAAAAGAACAGAACTTTCCTAATCCAAGCTGCGATCTATTGACATATACATATCGCATCTCCACAATAATGACCAGCGGTCATTTAAAAATTGTAGTGGGAATTCAACATGCTGACGCTTACGATCAACGGAAAAACGATGAATGTCGATGCGGAAGAAGACACACCTCTTCTTTGGGTTATTCGGGATACGGTCAATTTAACAGGCACCAAATTTGGCTGCGGCGTTGCAGCTTGTGGCGCTTGTACTGTGCATTTGAACGGTGAAGCCGTTCGCTCCTGTTCCGTTCCAGTCAGTGAAGCTGTCGGAAGTAACATCACAACGATCGAAGGTATTTCCGATGGCAAACTAACTGCGGTTCAGGAGGCTTGGATTTCTGAACAAGTACCCCAGTGCGGCTATTGCCAATCCGGCATGATCATGGCCGTGAGTGCCCTTCTCAATGAAAACCCAAAGCCGTCGGATGAGGAAATAGATCAATCTATTACCAATATCTGCAGATGCGGAAGTTATCCGCGGATCAGAAAAGCAATCCATAAGGCAGTCAAACTTCAAGGGGAGGCATAAACTATGGCCATAATGAAATTAACACGACGGAAGTTTTTGATAGCTGGTGGCCTTGTCGGCGGTGGCCTAGCCGTTGCTTACGCCCTTGGTGATAGTGTTCCTGATAATAAAGCACTTGTCTCATCCGCAAAACAGGGCGAATACCCGCTTAATGCGTGGATCAAGATCAGTAAACAAGGAGAGATCACTGTCGCCGTTTCACAAGCCGAAATGGGACAGGGCATCTATACAGCTCTTTGCATGTTGGTTGCGGAAGAATTGGAAGTAGATCTCGCGTTAGTTAAACCAGAGCCAGCGCCAGTTCATCCGGTTTACGCCAATGTAGTCGCTATTATGGACAGCCTTCCGTTCTCAGACGGGCATCACAATGGAGAAGCTACTGCTGGCGCTTGGGCCATGAAGCAGGTTGGTGGCTTGCTCGGCGTCCAAGCTACTGGCGGAAGTACAAGTGTCAGGAACTTTTGGGAACCCATGCAGCAAGCAGGTGCGACAGCGCGAGAAATGTTGAAACAAGCCGCTGCGATTAATTGGAATGTTCGCGCTGACGAATGCATCGCGGAAAATGGGATTATCAAGTTAAAGAATGGTAGCAAATCTTCGACCTATGGTGATCTTGTTGAACAAGCAGCATTGCTCGAAGCACCACAAAATATACAATTAAAATCCGTGAATGCCCGCAAAATCATAGGCAAATCTCAACAAAGAGTGGATATACCAGCAAAGGTCACTGGCAAAGCCGAGTTCGGCGTAGATGTTGTCCTGCCAGATATGGCATATGCTGCTGTCAAACTGTCTCCCGTTTTTGGCGGAACTGTTACTGATTGGGACGAAAATGCCATCAAAACTATGCCGGGGTTTATTAAAGCCGTAAGGTTTGAGACAGGCGTCGCTGTAATTGCCGATAGCTTTTGGCGCGCCAAAAAGGCAGTTGAGGCGCTCCCTGTAACTTTTGACAGTGGAACAAATGTCCATCTATCTTCAAAAAGCATTTTCGCACTCTTTGAAAATAACATCGAGTCCGATGATGGTCGTAGTTACAGCGATGACGGCGATGCAAAAGCGGCTCTGCTATTGGCGAGTGACGTTCATACGGCTACCTATAAAGCCCCATTTTTGGCGCACGCCTGTATGGAGCCGATGAACTGCACCGCAAAAGTAGGTGATAACGATGTTGAAGTTTGGGTTCCAAACCAAACCTCAACCCTGATGAGCTGGATCGCCGAACAGACTGCCGATGTCCCTGCCGAAAATGTTACAATCCATAATACCTTTCTTGGCGGTGGCTTTGGAAGACGGCTGGAAACGGATTATGTCGTTATGGCTATTACTATTGCCAAAGAGCTTAAAAACCGACCAGTGAAACTGGTTTGGACACGCGAAAACGATATTCAACATGATATGTATCGCCCTGCGGCACTCGCGAAATTCAGTGCCGCAATTAACGAAAGCGGGATGGTTTCAGCTTGGCATAACCGCGTTGCGGGGCCATCCGTCACCCGATCTTTCGTCCAGCGCCTTATTCCAGCGGCAGACACCGATATGCCGGACAATACGACATCTGAAGGTGCCGCGGATATTCCGTACCAATTTGAAAATAAACTCATGGAACATTTTCCGTCCCCAACGGCAATTCCGGTTGGGTACTGGCGGAGTGTAGGTCATTCGTACAATGCTTTCTTTACTGAAAGCTTTATGGATGAACTTGCCTGGACTGCAAAAAAAGATCCTGTTGAATTCAGGATGGCCCATCTTGGAGAACACGACGATTTCAAGAACGTATTGCGAAAGCTTGCTGAAGTCAGCAACTGGGGAAGCCCCTTGCCTGCTGGCCGAGGCCGCGGAATTGCCCTGCACGAGTCCTTCGGCTCTATCGTAGGACAAGTTGTTGAGGTAACTATAGGCCCGAACAAAGAGCTTAGTGTGGATAAGGTAACCTGTGTTGTGGACTGCGGCGAAGTCCTCAATCCCGACGGGCTAATATCCCAGATGGAAAGCGGTATTATCTTTGGTTTGTCTGCGGCACTGTTTGGCGAAATAACCATAGAAAATGGGCAAGTAGTAGAGGAAAACTTCCCAGATTACGACATGGTTCGTTTGGAAAACTGCCCTGAAATATCAGTGCATCTTGCACCATCTGGCCGGCCGCTTGGAGGGGCTGGAGAACCTGCGACACCGCCTATTGCACCCGCACTGACTAATGCGATATTCGCGGCGACTAAGGAACGTATCAGAGAGCTCCCTTTATCCAAGAGTGAGTACAGTATCTAAACTAATATCTCTTGGAAAACAGGTGTGGACGTATCCGATATCAACTTGATTTGGCTTTGAATGGAGCTTCGGAAAGTTTGAGTTTCGTAAAAGGGCTTGAACAATACGTCCACATCTTCCGGTATTCGTCACCAGTTTCAAAGGTATTGCCGGTAAAACCCGACATCAAAAGTGTTGGCAAGGATAGAAACTTCGTACGGGTTTCTCTCACGATATCGTTCCCGTTCACCTGTCCCGGCAAAATGACATCTGACACTAATATCTCAATTTTTTGATTTTCAATAATACCCAGAGCTGAGGGGCCATCTGCGCATTCAGCCGTCTCATATCCTATGGACCGAAGTTATGCCGTTACCATGTTCCGCACTTGAGGATCGTCCTCAACAACCAAGACATGCACCCCCTCACCTAAGCTAATAAAATTTTAAGTTTCTAGTTGCTTGGCACCGTTATCATCTGCCGCGTGCGGGAGGAAGAGTTTCACTGAAGTGCCTTTGTCCATTTCACTGTCGATACTTACATGTCCGCCTGATTGATGAGCAAAGCCAAATACCATACTAAGCCCTAAACCACTGCCCATTCCAACTTCCTTAGTTGTAAAAAACGGTTCGAATACATGTTCTTTAACGTCATTCGGAATTCCACAGCCCGTATCGCTTACAACAACACACACATAATTTCCTGCCGTAAACCCATGAATTGAAGTCGCATACGCTTCATCTATTTCAATATCGAAAGTTTCAATACTAATTGTACCACTTCCTTTAATGGCATCACGCGCATTCACGACCAAATTCATGAGAGCGTTTTCCAGCTCGTTCGGATCTATCTTGATCGACCAGTTATCTCCCAATAAAAGCTCTAATTCTATTCTTTCCTCAAGAACTCTACGCAGGAGCGATTCTATTCCAACAATAACTTCACATGGCCTAACGACAGCTGGTTGGAGAGTTTGTTGACGAGAATAGGCAAGCAATTGATGGGTCAAGGCGGCGCCTTTTTCAGCCCCTCTCATCGCATCTGACAACATCTTTTCATCTGATTTGCCAAGAATTCCTTTTTCCATAACTAGTTCTATATTACCGATGACCACCGCCAATAAATTATTAAAATCATGCGCGATACCACCTGTAAGTTGACCAACAACCTCAAGTTTCTGAGACTGACGCAACTGATTTTGGATCTTTTCTGCCTCGAGCTGGCTTTCTATCTCAGTTGTGATATTCGATGACGTTCCCCGATACCCAATAAACTCTCCGCTGGCATCAAAGATTGGTTTACCACTCGTTGACCTATAAGAAATTTCTCCCTGCTCAACCTCACGCGGAAAAATAAAATTCTTAAACGGCAACCGTTTTTCTATTTGTGCACGGTGTGCGAGCCAAATTTCGTCTGAAGCATCGATACCATCAAGCTCCCAACGGGTTTTTCCTAATATTTTAGATTCAAGCAATTGGATTTCAATGGCACCGTTACGAGATACAAACGTATAACGGTGTTCGGCATCCGTTTCCCATATGGAATCTGAGGTTACATTTGCAAAATCTTCAAACCGTTTCTCACTTTCCTGTAAAGCATTCAAAACACTTTTAAGATTTCTTCCAACCTCATTGAACTCGACGATAGAAGAGCTCGTCAATTCAGGATGGGCCTCTCTTCTCTCCACTTTTCTGGCATATGTAATTAGCTCCATTAGCGGCTTGAGAAATAAAGTTCTCGCAACCAACACCGAGAAAACAGACAAAAGCAGGATTAATATCAGGCCCCAAACCGCAGATATTAAATACAAATCATCTAGGGAATTTTCGGCGACTCTGGGAAAGACAGACTGGATGCTGATATTTGCGTCTGGAAAGTAAGTTAACAAAATCGGATTGGAAAACAGGTGCCCGCTGTGACTTTCTGACGAATTGGTGACGGGATCACTATTACTGGAATTTGTTTCTATTTTAGTTGCCTCATCGGAATCAGAAACCAGCACTCTGTCCGCCACTAACAAGCTCGTCATAACGGCACCCGTTCTATCTCGGATTTGCCGAACCAACGAGATATTTTCATTCAAGAAAATACCTCCTACTAAATATCCATCAAGGCGTCCCGTTACTTTATCTAAAATGGGTTCTTTATAGTAAAGAAGAACAGCAGGAGGGCGCGTCGAAGGCATGTTTTCCATAGCCCAGAACCAACTGCTTTCATTAGGGAAAGCTTGTTTGATGTGTTTCCGAATTTTTGGAAAAGCAAACAATTCTGTATTGATTTCAGAAACCAATTTACCGTCACTCGCTAAGTACGCGATAAAATTTACAGTATTTTCCTTCTGTGTAAAAAAAGCAGCTTGAATTATTTCGTCTAAATCGTCGCCTTGCTTTTTATTCTGAAGCGATATTTCTTCCGACAGAAACCCTATGAACTGCTCTAGGGAATGAATATGATCTTCTAGCACTAGATCACTAATAGTACCGCTTTGCTTCTCCAGAAGCTGCCGCTCATTATCGACAACTAGCTGAGAGCTATTGTAAGTAACAACCAGTATTGCTAAAGCAACTAATGAGAATAGAGAAAATAAGCTGCAAGCAGTCAACAATGAAAGACTGACTCCACTTTCTTTCTTACTACTATCCGCTTTTCTATTCGGAATATCTGAACGCACGTTTTTTCAGGTCCATTATTTCACTCTCACTCATACTCTTATCAACTAATACCATATCCCCTGAAAAAATTGTAGGCACTTCAGAATTAGTCCCAAGTAGATCCAAAACAATAGATTCCGCCATCGCAACTCCATTATCATCATTCATCCGCATAACGGTAAAATCCAGATCACCAGCTTGAATTGCGTCAAGCTCCGCACTTCCACCGCCCCAGCCGTTCGTGGTAATTTTTCCTATTTTTCCAGCTTCTCGCACTGCATCTAGAACACCTAAAGCTATATCAGTAGACGTGCTAAAAACGAACTTTATGTTAGGATTGGCAGATAAAAGATCCTGTGTGGCCAGGCGAGATTTCTCTCTATCAAACCCGACATAATAAGACGCTTTCAACTTCATACCTTTATGTTTATTCATAAGATGTAAGAAGGTTCCGCCCCGCATTTCGCTGACATATCCCGGATCACCGTAAAGAATACCGTATTCAGCTATATCCCCAAATTTTGCAAGATACCTTTTAGCAAGATACTCAGTCCCGATCACGTGATCGAAACCAACGTATTGAAAGGGTTGCACAGAGCCAAACTCTTTGAGGGGAGTTGTAATGTTCTGCAGTATAACTTTTGTTTTTCCTCGTAACATGATTTTTTCGATCAGAGCCTTATGACTTTTTACGTTGAGCGTGAAAATTAGGTAATCTGCACCGGCTGACAAAAATTGGCCTATTTTTCTACTTTGCTCTTGAACGGTTTGACCTGGCTTAGTGAAATGAGAAGAAAGAGTATAATTGACGCCCAATATTTGAAGCCGTTTTTCAAACGAGGAAATGCTTCGCCGCCAGTAATCAGAAACCTGCAGGCCAGGATATACAACAGCGATTTTAACAGTTTTTGTGGAGGAAGGTACCGGAACTGCCTTTGATCTTACTCGTGAGACGAAAGCTTCACTTTTTGCCACCTCTTCGGGATGGTTGGAAAGATATTCTTCCACTGTCCAATATTTATCAAATCGATCAGCTGCAAATGTGGGTAGCGCAGTCACGGCACATAAAATCAGAGCAATGACATAAAACGGCAAATATACTAGGGACATTTTTTGCATACTGTATCTCCTATCCTCACTCAGACTGCAGGTTCATACAAAGAATCCATCTTCTTGTCTTAACCATAAAGTATATTATTATTTGAGAGCTATTAATTTTTGATGTTGGTTGTCCTTACAAAAACAGGTATTTTCAAAGTCCCTCAAAAAATTCAAAAATAAGAAGAAAATCATGACTAGACCTTTGGATGATATCTTTGTCGTATCGTTAGAACAAGCTGTCGCGGCGCCATATTTATCCTCGCGACTAGCTGACGCCGGAGCTCGTGTCATAAAAGTAGAGCGTCCCGAAGGAGATTTTGCGCGCCAATATGACAACGTTGTAAATGGAGAGAGCGCTTATTTTGTCTGGCTGAATAGGGGCAAGCAATCTATCCAGCTTAACATCAAAGACGCAGAAGACCTTTCAATCCTAAAAAATATGATCACAAAGGCTGATATCTTTATTCAAAATCTGGCCCCAGGTGTCGTCAATAAATATGGCCTGGACAGCGAAACACTGCGATCAAACAAACCTGAACTCATTACGGTTGATATTTCCGGCTACGGCGAAGAAGGCCCGTTCGCCTCAATGAAGGCTTATGACATGTTGGTTCAGTCGGAAACTGGCCTTGCCATGGTGACAGGATCAGCACAAGAGCCCGGCCGTGTTGGCGTATCTGTTTGTGATATCGCCGCAGGTATGCACGGTCTAGTCGCCGTATTGGAGGCCCTATATGAGCGAAAAAGTACAGGCATCGGAAAAGCTATCAAATCCACATTATTTGCCGGAATGGCAGACTGGATGACCGTTCCTCTTCTGCATCAGGAATATGGTGGAAAAGCCCCCGGCCGTGGTGGTTTAAGCCACCCATCAATTGCACCATATGAAGCATTTGAAACAGGAGATGGTGACAAAATCGTCTTGTCTATTCAAAATCAGGGTGAATGGCGAAATCTTTGTGAAAAAGTGCTAGATGCCCAGCATATGACTGAAGATGAAAGATTTAGAACAAACGTTGACCGCGTCGCGAACCGGATCGAGCTGCATGCAGAAATGCATGTAATTTTTAAATCCATGACACGCGATGAAGCCGCGTCAAAATTGCTGGATGCTCGCATCGCTTTTGGCGCCCTTAATACTGTCGAAGATTTATCAAACCACCCGCAGCTTGAGCGGACAACTGTTCAAAGCCCAAATGGACCTGTAAATCTCGTTGCTTCTCCGATTTCTTATGCTGGGAAGAAAGACCAATTTGGTCCAATCCCTTCTCTGGGAGAGCATAATGACGATCTGCGGGAAGAGTTCAAAAATTGAACAAACCAATCGATAGAAATACCGCACTGAAAAACCGGTATGGTCCTGCATACAAATGGCTGGCCGGTTTTGCGGTAGTTCTTGGACTGCTCACGACAATTTTTTCCTCTACCATGGTGAATGTGGCCCTCACAGACATCATGGCGACTTTTCACATTACACAAGGATCTGCTCAGTGGATGTCCACTGCGTTTTTATGTGCTTCAAGCGTTGCAATGCTGACAACAGCATGGTTGATGAAAAGCATAGGTGCTCGATTAACCTTTATCACGGCGATAACTTCCTTCATTTTGGGAAGCACCCTCGGTTGGTTCTCTAACACTTATGAAACTCTCGTAATCGCAAGATTGCTGCAAGGGGCTGGTGCAGGCATCCTTCAACCTCTTTCCATGGCTTTGGTGTTCCTTCTTTTCCCAAGCGATATGCGGGGACGCGCTATGGGAATGTTTGGGATGGGTGTCGTTATTGGTCCAGCTCTTGGACCCGTCATTGGCGGTGTTATTACGGATAGCATGGACTGGCACATGACCTTCGCGGTCGTCATTCCATTGGCGTTGCTTGCTGGGGGGTTGGGTGCCTACCTTTTACCTGACCGAGAAGCGCGGCAAACCTCCGGCCAATTCAATTTCACTAGCTTGTTTTTTATAGCTCTTGCTGTTGGGTGCCTGCTAACGGGTCTCTCCAATAGTCAATTTTATGCATTTGATAGTCTGCAAGTTTATCCTTATTTGGCAATTGCGGGGATCTCTTTCTCTCTATTTTTCATAAGAGACCTTAGAAGCGCGGCCCCCTTGGTTGAACTTCGCATGTTTAAAAACCTGAGTATCACCTCATCTGCTGCAATTGGCGCTCTTACCAGTGCCGGTATGTTCTCCAGTTTCTATGCCATTCCGCTTTTTTCAAGAACAGTACAATCAGCTAGCGCGACAGACGCAGGTCTTTTACTACTACCAGCAGGGTTGTTACTTGCTTTTGTTTTCCCCATTGTCGGCCGCCTCATTGACAAAATGCCTGCTTATCGATTGATAATATTTGGGCAAATTCTTTTTGTTGTCGCGTCGATTGTGATCAGTTTTTCGACCAAAGACACGACCTATCTCTTTCTTGCAGGATGGATAATTATCGGCAGGATTGGTCTCGGCTTTGTTATGCCATCAAATAGTACTTTTGCTCTTTCAATAGTATCACCACAGATGGTTCCTGATGCCTCGGGCGCACTAAATTTTGTCCGCATGCTTGGCGGAACAATTGGTGTAAATCTAACGGCCCTTCTTATCACGGCAAGAACCGCACATCATACTGAACTTGCTCTGCAGACAAAAAATGGTGTTATCCTATCGGCAGCGGACAAAATTCAATTGATGAATGATACCTTTCAAGATGTCTTCCTTGTTTCAGCCTTGGTTTTTTCAGTTTCCCTCATCCCAGCGCTTTACATGGCGTGGGCAAATAGGGAAAAGACATAAAAAAACCCCGCTATTAACGCGGGGTTTCTTCTTTAGGTAAATTTTCAAGAATTAGGCGTCTTGAAAAGTTTTTCCTTCTTTTGCCAAGCGCACTAACAAGGCACAAGGTTTAAAGAAATCACCATGTTCTTTTTGATACTCAACCAGAGTGTCATAAACATTTTTAAGACCGACAGCATCGCCATAGCGCATTGGGCCACCGCGATAAATCGGCCAACCATATCCGTATACCCAGATAACATCGATGTCGCTAGCGCGTGTTGCAATGCCTTCTTCAAGCAGTTTGGCACCTTCATTGACCATCGGATAGACACAACGTTTCAAGATTTCATCGTCTGAAATTTCACGGCGATCTATGCCCGCATCTTTTGATGCTTTGATAATGATATCTTCAACAATTGGATCCGGTGTCGGTGTACGGCTACCATCTTTATAGAGATAATATCCAGACCCTGTTTTTTGGCCAAAACGCCCTAGTTCACAGATTGCATCGGCGACAGCACTCGTAGCACCTTTGCCCTGACGAATACGCCATCCCACATCATTGCCTGCAAGGTCCGCCATAGCAAACGGGCCCATCGGCAAACCGAAATCGAATAACACGCGGTCTACGTCTTGCGGCATTGCGCCTTCCAGCAATAAGTCCGCAGATTGCTCTGTACGGCGATGTAGGATGCGATTGCCAACAAAGCCTTCACATACACCAACCATTGCAGGGACTTTACCAATACGTTTGGCAAGTGCCATACAGGTTGCCATAACTGTTTTGCTTGTTTTCTTTGTGCGAACTTCTTCAAGAAGCTTCATCACATTGGCCGGGCTGAAGAAATGCAGTCCGATGACAGATTCAGGTCGCTTAGTTGCTTCCCCGATTTCGTCAATATCCAATGTTGAAGTGTTGGTGGCCAGAATTGCACCTTCTTTACAAATGGCATCAAGTTTCTGGAAGATTTCTTTCTTAACTTCCATATTCTCGAAAATCGCCTCAATCACGATGTCAACATCACTGAGATCTTCAAGATTGATTGTACCTGTTAGCAAAGACATACATTTGTCCATTGCGTCTTGGCTCATACGGCCTTTAGATACTGTTGCCGCATAATTTTTTTCAATTAGTGCAAGGCCACGATCCAAGGCGTCTTGTTCTGTTTCGACGATGATGATTGGAATTCCTGCTTGCAGGAAATTCATAGCGATACCGCCGCCCATTGTTCCCGCACCAATTATGCCGCATGTATTTATATCAAGCAGCGGTGTGTCTTTTGGGACATCAGGAATTTTGGCAGCCAGTCTTTCCGAGAAGAAGAAATAACGCTGACTAAAGGATTGCTCCCCCTCCATCAATTCGATGAACAACTCGCGCTCGCGCTTCAATCCTTCATCAAATGGAAGTTCGACCGCAGCCTCAACCGCCTTAATGCAGTTTTCAGGAGCCACAAACCCACGAGATTTCCGAGCAATCGACTTGCGGAAATCATCAAAGATTGCAGGATTGTCTTTGGCTTCTTGTAACTTATCATCTTGATCACTAATTTTTACCAGCGGACGCCCTTCAGCAACCACCTTCTTAGCGAATGCGATAGCACCTTGCTTCAAATCGCCTTCGATCACTTCATCGACCAAACCGACCTCCAAGGCCTTGGCAGCACCAATTGGCGCACCGCTAGCGATCATTTGAAGAGCCATTGGAACACCGACAACACGTGGTAGGCGTTGTGTTCCGCCAGCACCTGGCAAAATACCAAGCTTCACTTCAGGAAGACCAACTTTTGCTGTTTTGCTGGACACACGATAGTGACAGCCAAGAGCAGTTTCCAAACCGCCACCAAGAGCAGTACCGTGAATGGCTGCGACCACTGGTTTTGTTGATTTTTCAATCGCACCGATGACTTCATGCAGGCTTGGGCCCGTCATTGGCTTACCAAATTCTGTGATATCAGCACCGGCAATAAATGTCCGGCCATCACATACCAAAACGATGGACGATACCGAATTATCTTCGTTTGCAGTTAGAATTCCGCCTTTGATACCTTCACGAACGCCTGCGCTGAGCGCATTAACAGGAGGATTGTCTATCGTGATAACCCCAACATCCCCTTCGGCTTCGTAATTTACCAAACTTGTAATTGCAGTCATTAATTTTTCCTTCCAAGGTTTTGACTGTTTTTTATTTTATTCTTCAAATTATTTACGCGTTGGGTCATCTGAAACCTGCACAAGCAATTTCCCGAAGTTCTTGCCTTTCAGCAAGCCTAGGAACGCTTCTGGTGCATTTTCAATGCCTTCAACGATATCTTCTTTGTATTTCACTTGTCCTGAACCAACCCAGCTTCCCATGTCTCGCAGGAACTCAGGAAGGAGGTTATAATGGTCAAAACTTATGAAACCTCTAAGAGTAATTCTTTTTACTAACATCTGACCAAAGAAGGCTGGAAGTTTGTTCGGTCCTTCAGGATCACCCGTCATGTTGTAATTTGCAATGCGGCCACAAAGCGGGATCCGCGAGAAATCATTCATCAACGGGAACACGGCGTCAAATACAGTGCCGCCAACATTTTCAAAGTAAACATCAATACCATCTGGACAGGCTTTACCCAGTTGCTCAACGAAATCTGGATCTTTGTAGTTCACACACAGATCAAATCCCAATTCATCTACAACATAGGCACATTTTTCTGCAGAGCCAGCAACGCCAACAACCCGTGACCCTTTAATTTTAGCAATTTGCCCAACGATTGAACCAACTGCGCCTGAAGCTGCAGAAACAACAACAGTTTCGCCTTCCTTCGGTTTACCTATTTCAAGCAATCCGGCATAGGCCGTAATACCTGGCATACCAAGCACACCAACGCCTGTTGAAATTGGAGCCAACTCAGGGTTCAACTTCATAACCCCTTCGCCGTTGGACACGCTGTAACCTTGCCACTTGGTCATGGCAACAACATAGTCACCTTCGTTATAACGTGAGTTGTTGGACTTCACGACAACGGCAATGCCGCCGCCAGACATGGGTTCGCCCAGCTCAGCACTAACGGCATAGCTTTTGCTGTCATTCATCCGGCCGCGCATATACGGATCCAGGGACATGTAAATTGTTTTTAGAAGAAATTCGCCTTCACCCGGTTCTGGGATGGCTGTTTCTACAAGTTCAAAGTTATCCAATGTTGGCTCCCCATGTGGGCGAGATTTAAGAAGCCATTGTTTATTCATGTCAGTCATATTTCTTTTTTTCCTTTAAGTGAAATGCAAAATCTCTGGGGGTGAGACTTTGTTGTACAACCGTTCAACAAGTTGCGCCCTGTTACCTAGAACGGCAGATTGGTTGATATATTGTTTATCAGTAATTTCGTTTTCGTCAGACGACAGAGGATACCCCATTATGAGGGCATGCGCGACAAAACGGCTCTTATTCTTATTGGTCTTGTGGTAGGTCTCCAGTTTTTCTCGAACCGCGTCAAGTATTTCAGTTTGACTGACCAGGCTTTCAGGCCCTTCCATAACATGCCCATTTTCTATCGCTTTTTTCATTACGGCCTCATTGGGAACGATTAAAATCGCGATTTCTTCACGGTCATGCCCTGCAATAACAACGTCCCGTACCAGCGGGTCCAATGCATCAATCAAGTTTAAGCGTAAACTTCCTGTTTCTACCCATGTGCCATTGGCAAGTTTGAAGTCTTCGGAAACGCGACCATTAAAAACGAGGCCTTGCTCAAGTTTCTCCGCGTTCATGAAATTCACGGCATCTCCCATGCAATAGAACCCGTCTTCATCGAAATATTCTTCCGTTAAATCCGGCCGTCTATAATAACCTGTATGGACATGAGGTCCCTTGACCCGAATTTCAAACTTTTCCCCAACTGGAATCAATTTCACTTGAACACCGGAATAAGGAACACCGATCAAACCGACTTTGTCCTCTTCCCAATACACAGCCGTCCCCATACCAGTAGTTTCTGTAGATCCCCAACCGGTACCAAATGGCATCCGCATGCCAGTATGTTTAATCGCGAGAACCTGCATACGTTCATACAGTTCTTGTGACAGGGCAGCACCACCATACTGGCAAATTTTCACGCGATCGAAAAACGCTTCTACCAGTTCGTCATCTTTTTCCAGCTGATCCAGAAGAAAACTAAATGCGGTTGGAACACTGCTAAATCTTGTCGGTCTGATCTTTTTGATATTATCAATTGTTCGATCGAATAACCCCGGGATAGGTTTTCCATCATCCATATACATGGTTCCGGCAACCCGGATATTACCAAAGAAATTCACATTCCCGCCGAATGTATGATGCCAAGGCAACCAGTCTAGAACCAAACTCCGGTCCCCAATAGGATCACGAGGTTCTGAAATCAATTCGTGCATCTTTTGGCCAGAACAAATCATCCTGTGCGTATTCGGAACCGCCTTTGGCATTCCGGTTGATCCCGATGTAAACAGGATTTTGGCAAGAGTATCATGCTCAACTCGTTGTCGAGCAGCCTCTACACGCGGTAAATCAACGGGTGGAAACAGGTTTTCGAAATCCATCCCACCTAGATCATCACCATCCACCGTAGCGATATCCAAATCAAATGCTTCAAGCGCCTTAACCGCTTGCCCGTAAAGCGTTCCATTTTCAGCGAAGACCATTTTTGGCTGCACCAGATCTGCCGCATATTTCAGCTTTTCGAAGTTCCAGCTCATTAAAGAATAGGATGGAGAGACAGGGACAATTGGGACACCGATTTGCAGCGCGCCCATTGACAACAGCGCATGTGCAAAGCTATTTCCTGACAAAATCAGAATGGGTGTCTTCTCAGAATAACCGTGTTCCAACAACCATGTACTAATCTGGTTTGCCTGATCTCGGGCTTCTGAATAAGTTAGAACGGGCCAATCCCCATCAGGTCCACAATGAACCAGAAACTCACGATCAGGGAACTCTTCAGCGGAGCGGAGCCAGAAAGCTGCAGCGTTTTTTTCGAACTCTCCAATTGCTATATTGCTTTGAATCAGATATGAGCCATCCGAGTTTTTATCAACGGAGATATCCGGTTCAGGACGGTTCAACTTTCTAAAAGGTACTGCACTATTCATTCCGGCTTCATCTCCAACACTTTTTGGTTCAGTTTTATCGGGCTGACTGGTAGTCTTTTTGAATATTGACAAATTGTCACTGAAAATTCCAGCGCGAGCTGCAAAAAATAATAATAAGGGGTAAATCGAACATGACGGATGCGGTAGAGGGGAAGATTGCAACCGATCGTGCGGGCAGACGGAAAGCCGAAAAACGGGAAAGACTTTTGGCGGCAGCGCGTAAATTATTCATTCTGCGCGGCTATCATGAAACGCGCCCACAAGACATTGCACGCGAGGCAGATGTTGCTCACGGTACGTTTTACAGCCATTTTCATGACAAACGCGAAATCTTTATGGCCTTTGCCAGTGAAGCCCAAGAGGACCTGCATGATTTCGTGCTTGGCCGGATTCCAAAAGTAAACAGCTTTGAAGAATACATTCACTTCGCACTTACTGCCATTCAAGAATTTGCGGAACAGAACCCGGGCCTTCTTCGTTCAGCCCTTGTAGACACCAAGCTCTTTGATCCAACAGATTCGACAGCAAAAGTAGTGCGTAGCCGGTTTGCAGCAGGTTTCATCAAAATTTTGATGATTTCAAAAGACAATGAAGAATTATATGATGATGTAGATCCCGAACTAATGGGCCATGCCATGATGGGACTTATTCAATCCTCAGCACCACAAGCGTATCGCATGGGCAAAAGCCGCGAAGAATTTGTCAAATTGCTAGCGACCTTCCTAATACGCGCCATGGTGAAAAATCCGAAATCGGTATAATATTCACACTTACAACTTGGGTTTAATTATTTGATTTCATTTGCTTGTGCCTTGAAATACTCACGAAGGCGCCATATCTGCGCCATCAATTAAATGCATATATTAGCTTCCCTTTACAAAGCATTGAAATATATAAGATGTTGAGGGGAATTCGAGTAGTCACTCGGAGGCGTTCTGTGCGCCCGCATGCACAGAAGGAACGGCAGGAGTATTCCTGCCGTTTTCCGTTAATAAATTTGATCTATGAAGAGAAAATTACTGTGCAAGCACAGCTTTAATCTACTGTGCAAGTACAGCTTTAATCGCGTCCACCGCAGCCGCACTTTTGCTAGCGTCAGGGCCGCCAGCTTGAGCCATATCAGGGCGCCCGCCACCGCCCTTACCGCCCAGTGCTTCCGAACCAGTTCGAACCAAATCAACAGCACTAATTCTATCTGTCAGATCATCGGTAACGCCGATAACTATTGAAGCTTTACCGTCGTTGCCCGCGATTAGAACAATCACACCACTTTTAATTTGTGCCTTGATCTCATCTGCCATCGGTTTCAAATCGCGAGGTGGCACATCTTCAAGCAAGCGCGCTACAAATGAAACACCTGCGATTTCCTCAACCGCTTGTTCAGCGCTAGCTCCACCTGTCGCTAATTTTTTGCGGGTTTCTTTCAGCTCTTTTTCAAGGCGTTTACGTTCGTCGAGCAATCCTTTAACACGGCTTACTAGTTCAGCTGGTGCTGATTTCAGTACCGTTGCAGCATCTGTAATGATCTGTTCACGCTCAGTAATGTAATCAAGTGCTGCGGCCCCTGCTACAGCTTCTATACGCCGAACACCCGCAGCCAAGCCACTTTCGCTGACAATTTTAACGAAGCCAATATCACCCGTACGTTTTACATGTGTACCGCCGCAGAGCTCTGTTGAATAAGACCGTCCAGCGCCCTTATTATCTACGTCTAAACCGCCCATGGAAACAACACGAACTTCATCGCCGTATTTTTCGCCAAACAATGCCATTGCGCCGGCTTTGATAGCTTCTTTCGGTGTTGTCAGATGAATTTCAACATCCGCATTAATACGGATACGGTCATTCACATCTTTTTCAACCTGCGCTAATTCTTCTTTGGTCACCGGTTTTTGGTGTGCGATATCAAAGCGCAACCGATCTTCTGCAACCAGAGATCCTTTTTGCATAACATGATCTCCCAAACGCTGTCGAAGGGCTTCGTGAAGCAAATGAGTTGCAGAGTGATGTGCTTGCAAACGAGCACGACGACCACTTGCAACATGTGTTTCCACAAAATCGCCAACAGAGATAGAACCCTTGGTCACTTTCCCAATATGAATGAAAAGGTTTTCTTTTTTCAGCGTATTTGTAATATCAATTTCAAGCCCGTTTTCAAATATCAGAGATCCCATATCCCCTTCCTGACCGCCGGACTCGCCGTAAAACGAAGTCTGATTGAGGACGATCATGACATCTGAGCCAGTAGCTGCGTTCTCGGCTTCCTCACCGTTTACGATCACTGCCTGAACCTGACCTTCTGCAATCTCGGTTTGGTATCCAAGAAACTCAGTCGCACCATGTTTGTCATACAAGTCAAACCACAGACGATCAGTTGTGGCTTCGCCGGATCCAGACCAAGCAGCACGGGCAGCGTCTTTTTGCTTTTTCATCGCAGCATCAAAACCGGCTTCATCCAATTCGCGATTTTGCCCCCGCAAGATGTCTTTCGTCAAATCAAGCGGAAAACCATATGTGTCATAAAGTTTAAACGCGACACCGCCCGATAGGGCTTCATCATCAATCAAAGTGTCAGTAGCTTCAGACAAAAGCTTCAAGCCACGTCCCAAGGTTTCCTTGAAACGAGTTTCTTCCAATTTCAAAGTTTCAGTAATGAGGGACTGTGCACGCTCCAACTCAGGGAATGCACTTCCCATTTCGTCAACAAGCGTCGGAACCAATTTCCACACCATTGGATCTTTTGCCCCAAGCAAATGCGCATGACGCATAGCACGGCGCATGATACGGCGGAGGACATACCCGCGTCCTTCATTGGAGGGTAATACCCCGTCGGCCAACAAGAACGAAGAAGATCTGAGATGATCGGCGATGACACGGTGTGAGGCCACAAATTCACCGTCTGCAGAAACATTTGAGACTTCAGCAGATGCTTCAATGATTTTACGCATCATATCAATGTCGTAATTATTGTGTTTTCCCTGCATAATAGCAGTAACACGTTCAAGCCCCATACCTGTATCAATAGAGGGTTTTGGCAGATTTAGACGGGTTCCATCACCTTGTTGCTCAAACTGCATGAACACCAGGTTCCAAATTTCGATGAAGCGATCCCCATCTTCGTCAGGAGAGCCCGGAGGACCTCCAGGAATATCTTCACCATGGTCAAAGAAGATTTCGGAACAAGGTCCGCACGGACCTGTATCGCCCATTGACCAAA
This sequence comes from Alphaproteobacteria bacterium 46_93_T64, assembly GCA_002163135.1. GTDB lineage: Bacteria > Pseudomonadota > Alphaproteobacteria > Sneathiellales > Sneathiellaceae > Sneathiella. Next base: position 97,375 of record MAAN01000006.1, on the reverse strand, counting down.
AATTATCCGATGTCGCAATACGAATAATACGGTCGTCACTAAGACCTGCAATGCTTTTCCATAACTTCACAGCCTCTTCATCGTCGTGGTAAACGGTGACGAGCAACTTCTCTTGAGGAAGTCCGAATTCCTTGGTCAGAAGATTCCAAGCAAGCTCGATTGCATTTTCTTTAAAGTAATCGCCAAACGAAAAATTACCCAGCATTTCAAAGAATGTATGATGGCGTGCGGTGTAACCCACATTTTCCAAATCATTATGCTTCCCACCAGCACGAATGCACTTTTGTGAGGTAACTGCACGGCTGTAAGGGCGTTTTTCTTGACCAGTAAAAACGTTTTTAAACTGAACCATACCGGCGTTCGTAAACAACAATGTTGGATCGTTACGCGGCACAAGCGGCGAACTCTCAACAATTTCGTGGTCGTTTTTACCAAAATAATTTAAAAATCCGGACCGAATTTCTTTTGCTGTTGTCATCTTTTCAAACTCCGTCGCCATGGCGTCAGACAATATGGATACAAATTTCGTTCAGGCGACTAAAGCGTTGCCTAGCCTCGCCTTTTACCGTGCTCCCGTGCGGCTGTCCAGTGAGATGGTCTCAATCAACCCTGCTAACGCTGGAATTACGATAGTTTTCCTGCTAATGAGAAGTACGGTTTAAAGAAAACAATAATTAATAAAGCGCCGCAAACACTGCTAGCAGCACAAAATACGGATATTTTACGTGACACTTGTAGATAAAGAGCCCAACGCGGCCATTGAAGACATTCAAAAACGTTTCGAAAAAGCGGGATACATCTGCGACTTACATATCGCGACATCGATCTATCTCTCACAAAAACTAGACAAACCCATTCTGGTTGAAGGTCCTCCCGGTGTCGGTAAAACCGAGCTTGCAAAAGCAACAGCAGAGTTGATGAATGCTGATCTGATCCGCCTGCAATGTTATGAGGGGCTTGATGAGAGCAAGGCACTTTATGAATGGAAATACGGAAAACAGCTTTTATACACTCAAATCCTGAAGGAAAAATTGGGAGATTTACTGGAAGACGCTCAAGGACTTGACGCCTCCATGGAGAAACTCCATCAATTTGGCGATCATTTCTTTTCAGAACAATTTCTGGAGGCGCGCCCGCTGCTGCAGGCATTGCAATCAGAAAAGCAAACTGTCTTGCTTATTGATGAGATCGATAAATCAGATCACGAGTTTGAAGCATATTTGCTTGAAATCCTCTCTGATTATCAGATTACGGTACCAGAGATTGGAACCATAAAAGCCAAAACAAAACCGATTGTGTTCCTGACCAGTAACAACAGCCGTGAAATGGGCGACGCACTCAAGCGTCGTTGTCTGCATCTATATATTCCGTTCCCTGACAGCGATCAGGAACGAAAAATTATTGAAGCAAGAGTTCCTGAAGTCAGCGAAAACCTCAGAAAGCAATTAGTGTCTTTCGTTCAACAACTAAGAACACAAGACCTGAAAAAACTACCCGCAGTAAGTGAAACAATCGACTGGGCCAGAACACTTCTATTGCTACACGCAGATAGCCTTGATACCGCGATGGTTCGGAACACTTTAAATATGCTTCTTAAATTTGAAGATGACATCGATAACATCGACATTGAAATTCCGAAAATGGTAGCAGAAGCCAAAAAGGCTACACGCTAATGAATCGACCCCTCGCTGAATTTGTGAATATGCTGCGCTATGCGGATGTTCCCGTCTCCATCGGCGAGGCGCTTGATGCTGCGCGGACCATAGAACTGCTCGGCTATTCTGATCGTACACTCCTGAAATCTGCGCTCTCTCAAGTTATGGCAAAAACAACAGATGAGATGGTCAGCTTCGATCAGTGTTTCGATGATTTCTTTACTATCGATACTAAACTTGAGCTAGGTGAAAATCTGTCAGAGCAATTGGCTGACGAGGGCGAAAGCGCAGCAGGCGAAAATTCAGACGAAGAAATCCAAGACCAACTCTCTGCTTTGGAGTTGCCAGATAGCGACCCATCGGGGAGTGGTGATGGCGGTGGTGGCGGCGGAGAAGGAAGTGCAACATCCCCGGGTGAAGCAAGCGCTGCACCAGAAGGCTCCTTACTAGAAATGCTGGAACAAGCAGATCGAACGGGCCTTACTATGTCCATGAACACCGCGGCAGAAGCCGTTGGACTGTCAAATATCGTTTTAAGTACCCAGCGCGGTCTTTTCACCCGACGCATCCTAGAAGAAATGGGACTTGTTGAGGTTAATCAGGAAATAAGTGATCGCCGTCGGGATGACGATGAAATTGGTGCAGAAGATTTATCTCGCCGCCTCAACGTCCTGTTCGAAGCAACACGAGATATGGTTGAACGTCAACTTGCCCTTACGAGCGCAGGCAAAAGCAATCATTTTCGCCAAGATGTGTTAAAGAAAATCCGACTTTCAAACATCGAAAACCGTGATTTTAAAATAATGCGGGAAATGGTTCGCAAAATGGCCAAGCGCCTGACGGACATGAACTCTCGGGTCAAAAAAGTTAAAAATCGCGGTCATTTAGATATTCGCAAAACCATGCGCCGCAATGTGGCGTATGATGGACTGCTATTTGAAACCCATTGGAAACAAAAAGAAAAAGACCGCCCGAAGGTTTTAGCCATTTGTGACGTAAGTGGATCTGTCGCATCGGTAGCTCGTTTCCTCTTGCTATTTCTCTATAGCATGAACGAGGTTCTCCCCAATGTACGGTCGTTTGCATTCTCGGGTACTTTGGGAGAAATTACCGATCTGTTTGACCGATACGGGCCAGAGGAAGCGATCCCGGAAGCAATTGAGATCTACGGCGGCCGGTCTACAAATTATGGCCGGGCCATGGAAGATTTTAAAGATCTAGTATTTGATGAGATCGACAACAGAACAACTGTCATTTTCCTAGGCGACGGTCGGTCCAATGGTGCCGATCCACGTGCCGATATCCTTCGCGATATAAAGAAACGAGCAAAAAGAGTTATCTGGTTAAATCCTGAACGCAAATCTGTTTGGGGGACGGGCGATTCAGAGATGCCAAAAATTGCTCCAAACTGCACAGTAGTAGAGGTCTGCAATTCACTAAGTAAGCTAGAGTTGGTTATTCGGGATCTACTTAAAACCAGCTGATCTCATTTGGTTTGCACGCTGATCACAGATCATGCTAACTGATCAAAATTAATATTTATAGTCGAGTAATTGGGTTCTTCTCCTATGTTTGAAATCATGAATGATATGCCACTGTTCATCAGTATGGTGATTGCACTGGCAGCCACAGGAATAGCGGGTGGTATTCTCGCAGGATTACTCGGGGTTGGTGGCGGCATTGTCATTGTTCCGGTTTTATTTCATATGCTGCCTTATTTTGGTGTCGGTGACGACGTGCGTATGCATATTGCAGTTGGCACTTCTTTGGCGACGATCATTCTAACATCCATTTCATCCGCCCGGTCTCACTATAAAAAGGGAGCAATTGACACTTCATTGCTCAAACGATGGGGCCCGATGATTTTTATTGGCGTGCTTGGCGGAACATGGACCGCAAGTATGGTAGATGCCTCCGTCTTAACGGGCGTATTCGCTGTTCTTGCCCTTATTGTCGCTGCGAATATGGCATTCCGTCCGGCGGATGCCCATATCTCTGACAAATTGCCAGCTTCACCTATCAAAGAGTTGCTTGCCTTATTCATTGGTTGGTTTTCAGCGATGATGGGAATTGGCGGAGGTACGTTCACCGTGCCTATCTTAACTTTATTCAGCTATCCCATCCGAAAAGCCGTTGGTACAGCGTCGGCAATAGGACTGATCATCGCAGTGCCGGGCACCGCTGGTTTTCTATATGCTGGTTTATCAGCAACAGATTTACCGCCAGGAAACATTGGGTATGTAAATCTGATTGGTTTTTTAGCCATTGTTCCAATGACCATTCTATTTGCCCCGTTGGGTGCCCACATTGCCCACAGCATCAATACAAATATGCTTAAAAAGACCTTTGCACTCTTTCTCTTTCTCACCTCACTTCGGATGTTTTACAGTCTGTTATCGTAGTATCAGCCCTTATTCGGGAGCTTTCGTTTGGAAAACATAGAGAATTCCCTCTCTCACGTCGCAAGTGATCTGAAATGGGTAATCCGGTCTCCGTTCCTGACAAAACAATTTCCAGAACCGGATCTTGCCTCAATCCCACAAACAGAGGCGCTGTTATTATCCGTTGCTGAAAACCCGAAACCATTGCTTACTTTTTTATCGGGAATGAAACGGCAAAATCTTGGGACTTACTTTGAGTATCTGGTGTTTTTTTGGCTCTCCAACTTAGAGGCAGTAACACTCCTCGCGACGAACTTACAAATCAACGTGGAGAAACAAACGCTAGGAGAGTTAGACGTTATATTTTCATATCTTGGGCAGGTCTATCATTGGGAGCTTGCTATTAAATTTTACGCAAATTCTGGATCCCCGCTGAGCGAAGGCAACTGGTTGGGTCCATTAAAAAGGGATAACCTCAAAAGAAAACTTGATCGCTTGTTTGACCATCAATTGCCACTCTGCCATACAGACGCCACAGATCAAACACTTCGTACAAAAGATATCAATGCTGCAGAAATACACTCTTTTCCATTTGTAAAAGGAATCCTGTTTAATAAGACAGGCAACTCCGAAATTGCAAACTCTCTTCCGTCGCGAATATCCGGCTCATGTCAACGTCAAGTTTGGTGTACTCTTGAAGAGCTAACTTTGTTGTTGTCAGAGGACATCAATCGCTATTGTATTTTGCCGAAACTACGTTGGATGAGTGAACTTCAGACCAGTGATTGGAAAATATTGGACAATGAAGGTACAGATAAAACTATCGCCGAGAAAGTTACGGCTTTAAACATACCTCAATTTGTCGCCTTTGGCAGTTTTCAGAATGGTTTGATAGAAGAACGATGTCGCATCTTCATCATGCCAGAAGATTGGGAAACATCAGAAAGCCTGTGAGGGCTAATCTAGCGACACCAATCTGGAATTAATTTGAGATTTCACGAAATCCGCAGCAGCACTTTTTAATTCAGATACATTATCAACTTTCCGGTAATTTCCAGGCCACGTTACACAAGATTTGTACTTAGTTGATGACGTAATTGGGGCTCCATAGTCAATTATGAAAACCGAAACATCCTTCTGTCTCAAACGCTCACAACTAGCCATGAAAACTGTGTCCTCCGCCAAAATACCATTGTTCCCACTTGATGTTATAAGTAGGACAATCTTCTTAACTCCCGCATCATATTGAGCCGGCGAATTAACATCTGAGCCCCATGCGTCCTGCCAACTTGGGGACAGCAGACGCTCAGCCCAGACAAACGAACGTCCACTTGCGAATTGACCGGTTGGCGTGATATTTACGAAATACCCTGATAAATCGGAATAAGTTGATTTTAAAGGCCGTATCGCCGACTGCGCGCAGTTCTCATCTGTTGAAATTTCAAATCGATCTATCCCGTCAGCACCAGTTATTTTATCAATACCCATAACAAGCGGGAATGGAATAAAATTTGATGTTTCCGTTGAAGTAGCACTATTTCCGCCTCTGCTTTCAACACACCAGCGTTGATCTTCCAATTCACCCGTCCACAAATTGATACCAGGAACTGCAGGGGGAATTGATCCATCAGGCCAAACACCTGATGCAATCCATTCCTTGTGCGGCGCAACATTTACCAAAGCGTTAGCATTTGGGATAATCGCGATCTTAACGTTGCTCCCATATGTATGAAATTGGTTAAACTTGTCTGAAATATACTCCGCAGCTTCGGTGATATTAGATGCCCTTCCAATATCACCAGCAGCAACTGAACTGTCCAGAACCATTATCAGCTCACTCTTGGATAAAGACATCTCAGAAACTGCAGTCGCCGCCACATCAAAATCATTAAGAAAATTGAATGCGCCGAGAAGTGTAGTGGAGAGTCCCGCGTCAATGTTGATCACCACGCCAATTTCATTGGTGGTTTTTTCCAGAGAAAAATTTCGAAGAGTTGTCGGAGCCGATAAGACTGAGGGGAAGGAATTTTCTTCAATCTTTTGTCTGGCAATTTCTCTCGCTAAAGAAATTACGCCAGTAGCATCTAAGACGTGCAGATTTTTGGCGGCGATTAGGGATGCGGCTTCCGCTGCTATTTCCAGCCGGGTTTTAAACGCGAACACCCGTGTTAAATCGACGGCTAACGCCATTCCCCCAAAAACAAAGACAAAGGTAAGAACCAGCCAAACAGCGACACTTCCCCTTTGGTCTAGAAACAATTTAAGCAAAAGGCCTTTAAAGCCTTCCATCATTGAACTTCAACTTCAAAAATATGATTTGCGTGACGAACAGCAGTTGATGTTATTTGGCGAGCGGAGATAGGGATGATCGATGACAAGAAAAATTCACCTTTAAAAACAGTACAGAGTTTCACTGCTATTAAATATTGATTTGGGGTGAAGCTACCCAAATTTTCAGTTGGCTGTAATGCCATTGCCTCTATTCCATTACATTTGCCGCTGGGGAATGAGTTTTGCACCTGCCATGCTTTAGTGCTACTGCCATTTGAGTGCAGTACCAGCCCACCGACGGTCATTTCCAGACTTGGTGTAAATTCTTTAAAAGACATTGTAGTCTGCGTAGATTGTAGGAGTGCGCTTACATCTTCACTCGAAACATATGGATCATCCCGTAGCTCATCAGCAATCACATCTACCGCAATGTCTGTTTTATGAATAGCTTGTACATACCGCGTAAGATCTATTCCGCCGAAGAGTAAAAGAACCAGCACAGGCAAGGCAACTGCCACTTCTATCATCAAGCTGCCATTTCTATTTTCTATTAGTGAATGAAATATCAAATTCCGCATTCAAGTTCCCGTCGCAGAATTTTTTAGTGCAATAGCGAAATCTCGGCTCAAAACTGAACTGCCGAGCAATAGATAAAATGTGGGTGTCGCCGGGCGAAATTCATATGACGCCCGAAACGTCACCCTTTCACCTATATTACCAAGTTGGGGAGATCCATTGTTCATCTCTTCTTTTATTATGGCAAGAGATAGGTCATCTGTAGAAATCCATCCCCCTGCTCGTTCCGTAACCAACTGTTTAAGTTGATTTGTTACGTCCTCCAAAGAAACATTCGCACGATCTACCTGTTTAAGAAAACGAAGCTCAGTAGACAGAGTTCCTGAAACTGACTGCAAGATACTATCCGCGACGAGTAAGCGCCCCATATCAATGATAGTGAAAATCATGACCAGAATTATTGGAAATATGAACGCAGTTTCTAGTGCCATGCTGCCACTCTCTTGTATTAGGAAATTCTGTGTTTCCTTAAACGCGGTTTTATCCTTCTGACGTCTCACCTGGCTTTTCCCTCAAACAAAAGCGATTTCAATCCATCATTCCCAGGCAAGCGCCTAACATGTTCATATATCTTGAGATTACTAGCGACGATATCGGGTGATAGATCGAGGGAAGACACTTGCCGCGCAGCATTCATATCTCCGATCATGCCATAAGCAAGAGCAAGATTTTGCCGAACTTGGACAGTTGAAAATTCTGTAAAGGCAATTTTTCCAAATTCCGCAACGGCAGCGTCAAGTTTTCCTGCCATTAGCAGTGACAGTCCATAATTGTTCCGAAGTCCAATATCTTCAGGTTTTTTTGAAATTGCCTTAGCATAAAATGAAAGTGCCAAGTCAGAGCGTCCGGAAACATCAAACGCGATGGCGCGCCCAATCAAAGCATATTCATGGTTCTCGTCCAAGGATAAACATTGAGAAAAGAAGCTTCCCGCAATTGTCGGCCTTCCAAGTTTCAGGTGGCTGTTGCCCATACCGACACTTGAACTACAGTCATATTCTGTAATCGCACCTAATTTCTCATAAGCAACTATCGCTTTTCTATGATGACCCTGCTTGTATAGCGCATCTGCATATCGGTTCCATAACACTTCACTTTCCGGTTGCGTGACCAGTAAACGTTCATAAATTCCCGCAGCTGCCCTGGCATCTCCTGTTTTTAACAAGGCATCAGCAACGTTCACGCCTTGCGGGTTATTCGGTTTTTCTTCCAGATAGGTAGAGAACTGATCCGTCGTCATGCAACCTGTCAATAAGGTTATTAGAAGGTGAAAGAGCAGAAATTTTTTAATCATCATTAGACCTTTAAAAGGATCTCATTAACTGTACAAAACCCGGTCCTGCCGAAATTACAACGACAGGCGGCAGGATAAAGAGCATCAGAGGAATACTGAGATAAACAGGCAATCTTCCAGCCTTCTCTTCTTTGGCAAGCAATGCTTGCTGACGCCCCTCTTTAGCAACGATGCGAAGAGAAGCTGCAATAGGGGTTCCATATTTTTCCCCCTGCATCAAAGCCACTTTCAAGTACCCAAAAGTTTTGGAACCCGATCTTTCAATCAAATTCGCATATGCCATTTCACGATTGGGCAAAATAACGAGCTCTGCGCTTAAGATTTCGAGTTCCTGCGCCATATAGCCGGCGTATCGCTTCACGCTTTTGCAAACTGCGAGTACAGCCGCGTCAAAAGTAACACCGGCTTCCACGGTTAACATCAACAGTTCGATCACATCTGGAGCTATTTTTTCTATTTTTTCTCGTCGACGTTTGGCAAGCGCAGCAACAATAATCTCAGGCGCAAGAAATCCAAAAACACCTATTATGACCAGATACCCGTACCACAAAATATTGTTATTTGGGTCTACTAGCCCAGCGCCATCGGTAAAAGAATAAATGCTGCAGATAACAATAGTGGAGGCCACTTTCAAAAGATGAAAATGAAAAGGTGCTCGAACAAGGTCTAGCCCCCACATTGCAAAGACAGCATCTTTATCTCTTTGTACTAGCGTGTCTTCCCTACTCTCACTTAGTCGTTGTTTTTTAAGAAAACCATCCGCACTCTTTTTTGTGGATGTAGACGGGAGTCCCTGTTCTGTACTTGAAAGACTAGATACTCTTTGGCCCCACAATTCTTGCCGCCGTCGATTGCGTGCTTTTACGAAAAACATCCCCGAAAGAACGAGTAATATGAGACAAATCATCAAAAGGTAAATTTTATCCATTCAAGGACCCCAACATTAGGTAAATAGCGATGAAGCCCAGCAATACACTTGCGACACAGTAGCCCAACATCATTTGGCCACTGGGATCTGCCAACAGAAACTGAAATTGGGTTGGATTTAGGAAAAACATGGATAAAACGGCCAACCCGGCGATCAAAGCGACCACTTTCGCTGCTGTACGGGCCTCCGATGTGGCAGCTTTGACACGTTTTTCCTGCTCATGTCTGTCTCTAATATTCTGGCTGAGTAATTCAATGGTTTCGGCATATTTTCCACCACTTGTAAGTTGAACCGTCAAAACAGCTGCCAGATATCGAAATTCGCGAAGCTTTATTCGCTCAGAGACTTTCTCCAAACTTTCTTCTAGCGAAATCCCGATACTCAAATTATTTGAAACCTCTTCAAAGACCGCAGCAATTGGCATTGAAAGCGTTCTTTGAATTTGCCTAAAACTGTCTTCAAGTGACAATCCCACTCGCGCTCCTCGCGTAAGTAAATCAAGTGCTTCTGGAAACTGGTTGGACAGTGTTTTTAACCTTTTATTTTCCAAATACCGGCGCACAAGAAACACCAGGAAACCAAGGAAGGTGATTGTTCCCCCTATCAATATTGCCGTTACTGAAAATTGACCTATCAAAATCCATAAACCACCTAATAATAAGGCAGTTGCTATGGGTACATAGGGATTATTAAGTCCGCGCCGCAGGTTTCTCTTCGGCACCGGACTGCCAACAAGAGCATCGTCCAGAAATGACAACTGTTTCTTTTCAGACTTTAAAGTATCTATCCTCAAATTCATCTGGTTTGCTGAACGGTGCTTCGATGCCAATATTAGAATAATGCCGCAACCGCCGCTTAAAAATAGCGAACCTGCCAATATCAATTGGATCATTTGCGCTCCCAAATTTCCGATAATTTCTGGCATTAATAAATCCGGTTCAATGCATGTTCCTGACCATATTGTTTAATTTTCTCGCGACATCTCAAACGCAACAAATTGCATGTGAAATTGCTGGACGGATTCTCAGGATCTAACGCTTCAGTTTCATTGAACTTGAAGACATCCTGCATGACGATCACGTCCCCTTCCATTCCAATAACTTCTGAGATTGACCGGATATAACGGTACCCCCGGTAGTCCCGAATAACGTGCACCACAAGATCGACAGCCGATGATATTTGTTTGCGCACAGTAAACGGGTGTGAATTTGAATGGCTGGATAAAATCAGATCTTCAAGTCGAGACAAAGCATCACGGGCAGAATTTGCGTGAATGGTAGACATCGATCCGTCATGCCCAGTATTCATCGCTTGCAACATTTCGTGAGCTTCCGAACCACGGACCTCGCCAATTATTATTCTATCTGGGCGCATTCTGAGGGCATTCCGAAGTAAATCACGTTGAGAAACCTCCCCGCCTCCTTCAACATTCTTCTGCCGTGTCTCAAGGCTAATGACATGCTGTTGTTGAATGTTAATCTCCGCAGCATCTTCAATTGTAACGATCCTCTCGTTGACATCGATATGTGCGGATAATGCATTGAGCAAAGTTGTTTTTCCTGAGCCGGTGCCGCCAGATACCAGTATGTTCAGTCTGGATGCCGCCGCTATTTCTAGAAACTTTGCCATTTGTTCAGTTAATGCTTTTTTCTGAGCCAGATCCTCCAGTGAAATGGAGTTTAATGGAAATTTTCGAATGGAAATTATGGTTCCATTAATAGACAAAGGTGGGATGATTATATTCACGCGGCTCCCATCCGCTAACCGGGCATCTACCATCGGGCTGCTCTCATCAACCCGGCGACCCACGGATGCCGCAATGCGGCGTGCCACACCTAATAAATGCTGGTCATCTCGAAATTTCAAATCTGTCAATTCCAGAGTACCGGATCGCTCAACGAAAATACTATCAAAACCGTTCACCAATATATCGGTAATTGAACTGTCCCCTAGTAACATTTCAATCGGCCCCACCCCCATCATGTCATTTAGGAGATCAACGGAAATTTGATTTTGTTCTCTCCAATTTAATGGGATTTTTTCTCTATCGACAATTTCCATAACCGCCTTATCAATTTTTCCGCTCAATTCCTCATTTGAAAGGTTGGCCGCAATGGATGGATTAACCAAATCAAAAAAGTGACGCCTAATCCGGTCAACCAATTCTTCAGAGACCTTTGGGCTCTGTAGTCCTAGAGTTTCAAAGTCGCGGCTCTCCTTTTCGTCAGTCCAGTCAGAATTATTATCAGATACACCTGACGAGAGATCATCGTATTTTTTGCCAAACATCCTTGCCTCCATTTACCATTTTTCCAAACAGGCTCTTTGTCTCATTGTGAGTAATCGGCCCTGCAAGAGATTGGGCAATTTTCATAATTTGGCGAGGTGCTTTCCCTCTTCCCTGACTAGCTGGTTTAGCACTTAGGCTTGTTTCCGAATGATTTCGGCCATCATAAGATAGATGAAAATCAACAGGCTGACCGATTATGCTTTCTATCTTTGACAGAGGAATGTCGGTTTTGAGTGTCGGTCGTGGTTGATTTAGAACTACCAAATTCTGTTTTTGCCCCTGAGTAGCCCCTAATTTCTCGAACAAACGCCGGCACTGGTTTAGGGATGAGATACCGTTGTCCATAACGATAATACAAACGTCCATTTTGGATAATATTTCCAGCCTTTTAGAGGTTGGAGCCTTCATGACATCCAACATGACGAAGTGATAACTCTTGCTTAAATACTTAAGGAGAATGTCTATGGCCTCACCTGAAGGTTCAATACGTTTATCGAGCTCTTCTTCGCCAAATAAAAGGTCAAGTCTTGGACCAAGGGAGGCAGAAACTCGCTCAATAAACAGCTCATCAATTCGTTCTGGAGCTTCCAGTAGATCGAGCAACCCTCTGTCGCTTTTAAGACCAAACTGAAATCCTAAATCACCGTCATGCAGATTAAGGTCTAATAGCATGACCCGCCGATGGAATTTTCGGGACAGGACATCAGAGAGACCTGCAAGTAATGTCGTCGCGCCAACGCCACCAGAAGACCCTATCACGCCGATGTTTTTACCTGCCTTCAAAGGCTTGACTGCATCTGCTTGAATTGAATTGAGCTTATGCAAGGTTTGATACAACAAATCGGCAGGTAAAGGTTTAACAAGATATTCAGATACCCCATACTGCATCAGATTTCGATAAAGTCCTACATTGTCCTGATCTCCAATGACCACCACCTTGATATCAGGAGAACAGACGTTGGATAAAGTTTCCAGCTTTGATAGCGGCATGTCTGAATTGGAGATATCTATGATTAACAATTCTGGAGACGATATTTCTGAATAACTCCGGATCGCGTCTCGAACATCGCCTCGCTCGATATTGAAGTCTTCTAAACCCAATCGCGTAAAACATTGCCGTAACTGGTTTCTAGTTTGGGTATCCAAAATGAAGGCCGTGGCCTTTGGTATCTGCAATCCGGCATCAATCGGGGGCATCATCCGTACAGCCCGTTTCTCACTCACTCTTTAGCCTCTATTAAGGGAACTGATTTGTTGTCGATCACTCTCTTTATCGGTCGCCGCTCTAGTACAGCGGGAGATGTACCCAGATTTCCGCCGCTCACCAGTTCATTGTAATCAGTAAGGCTAAGAGCCCGGTTGCTCCTTACAGCGCATCCGAGGCGATATCGTCCTGCGGCATCGACGCAGGAGTTCAAGATTAATGCTGTTCCTCGAATTTCAACGACGATTGTGGGGTTGCCCGTCCTTTCGCGTCTCTCACTTGGTAGAATTTGAAGCTTTTTCTCTCCGTTTTTAGCCCAAAAATCTTTTATCAATTTTGCAGCTTCTATCGCATGCGAAGAAGGAGACAGTATTATGCTATCTTCGCGATTTAAATCTTGAGATCTGAAAAATTGCCATAATTCAGTGCCATCTGCTGATACAAATTGTGTATGAGGTGGCAACCGCTCAAACTTAAACTGTTCTATTGTATACTGCGGTTTGGCAAACGAATCCGACAGATTCAGGTACCTAGGTGAGCGGTCTCCAACAAGGCACCCGCTCAATGAAAACAACAACACAACGCTAAATTTATTAAACCAGTTGATCATATCTCGTCGGCCCTCAATAAATATATCCTCTGGGTCCCAGTAATTTGAGCCCATCTTTGTTTCTTGTTTCAGAATATTCCGGCACAGTATTTCTATTTTGAGGCAGTGCTTCGGGGGCTGTTATCCTTTGTTCATTTCGATAATCAACGACAAGGGGCGATACAAAATTATCTGTTTTAAGGGGCCGTACAATATTTACGGTCGCGATAATAACGAGCTCTGTTTCAGAACTCTGATACTCCTTGGAGCGAAACAACGGCCCAAGAATATCAAGTTTTCCAAGCCATGGAACTTCACGAACCAAATCTCTTTGTTGATTTTGAAGCAGGCCGGCGACAGAGAAACTTTGTCCGCTCGCCAGTTCTATTGTAGCTTCAGTGCGTCTGATCGAAATTCCCGGCACAGTAATATCGTTTAATACAACGGCCCCCGCGGAGGATAGTTCACTCACCTCAGGACGAATATGAAGACGAATTCGATCTGGAGAAATGACAGTCGGTGTCATATCCAGCATTACACCATATTTTTTAAACTCGATTGTGATGCCATTATCATCCGAGGACACAGGTATTGGGAATTCACCACCAGCAAAGAAATTAGCTGTCTCACCCGAACGAGAAGTAAGATTAGGCTCAGCAAGCACTGTAATCAGTTTATCTTCAACAAGGGCATCAATGATGGCCGAGACTGACGCCTCACTTCCACTCGTTCCAAAAAATGTACTACTCCCGCCAGCGGTTACAGACTGTCCGGGCACTGCAGCAACCCCCAAAGATATTGGGCTACGACCAGAAATCAGATTAATTGCCATCGATCCGGGATTAAGTAGCAAGTTCCAATTTATTCCAATATTTTTGGTTGCGAGCCTGTTCATTTCCATAATCCTCACCCGCAAATTCACTTGCATTGGGGCGGGCACCTGTAAATGATTAACAAGCTTTTCATCCGCTGCCAGATACCCGCTGGCAAGACTCAGAATATTTTCCAAGGTGCTCACTGATTGAACTTGCCCGGACAACATCAAACGTCCGGGGGAGAGTTGCAATTTAATATCGGATCCGGGAAAATGTTGTTTGAAGAGAACTTGCAGGTTATTCAGATCTCGTTTTACCGTAATGTACTTTTCAAAGAGAACACGGTCCCCATCGGCAAGCGCAACTATATGTGTTCTACCGGTTTTCTTTCCATATACAAATAGACCATTACTCTGAGTTATTTGCACATCTGCTATGTCCGGGTTAGTGATGAGAACATCGCGTACTCCAGCCCCAAGTGGAAATAGCCTACCCTCATTGGGTCTGAGTTGTAACTCAGCCGCCATTGGCAAAATTATCATTATTAGACTAGAAAACAGCGAAGCTATTATGAAGGAGATGACTCTGTTCATTTTTGTCCTCGCTTATTTAATGAATGGGAAACAACTATTGCCTGGCTTCGCCCTGGCCGCGATTTAGATCTATTCAGAACTACTGCTTGGGCTCCCCGTTGAATTACGAGAGATCTCTCGATATCTCCCTCTAATTGCCCGGTTGTCGGTTTTTGCATAGCCAAAAGCTGTTTTCGTATCATGGACGCGTAGCCCGGATCTGGCTTGCTATCCTCTTTGGAGCGCAACAATAAAGACAAACGACCCATTTCTTGAGAAAGCAAAATCACCTCCGCCTGTGTTTCGGTAACCTCCAAAATTACGTTTCTCTTGCCCTTTTCAATTGACCTTTCATCAAGCACCCGCAAATTTTTCACAGTTACTAAAGTCCGCCGATTATCAGGCCTTGGCGAACTAACTAATGTACCGTTCAGACTTAAAAGCAGATCAATATTACTTCCGATTGTCAGACTTTTCTTTTCCAGTAACCCTTCTCTCAATTTCACTTCTACAGCACGAAACCCTGTTCGCAGTATATTCGACAGATAGTCCTTATCCTCGGGCCAAAGAAAATCCTTCTTCTTAAGAATTGCGCCGGGTTCCGCATTTTGTCTTATTGAAAAACTTAACTGGTTAATCCTGGAGAAGGCCGCTCGCGTCATAAACTCTGATATGTCGTCAGTGTATCTATATGGTATCCAGGATAAATCTCTTGCTCTGATGATTGCACCCTTCAGAACTCTTTTTTCAACTGATGCAATGAAAACTGCGGGCTTTACAGCGGCATGCGCCGTAGAAGTGATATCTACGGGTTTCAGAAAAATCTGGAGGGCGAGATATACAGCTGCCCCCATAAATACTATACAACACACAAATAGAAATAAAGAACGCACTGGGTCTGCCTCAAATCACATATTGTTTGAAAATCGTAACGGTTCCGCCAGCAGCGATCGCAATTCCGTAGGGTACGCCTGACACATTGGAAAACTGTATTCTCGCAGAGTTCAACCGTAAGTTCAGAACTCCCCATTCCCAAACGGAACGCATGAAGAAAGACATCAAAACTAAGGCAAGAAGGGCCCCGCCAAATGTCATATAGATCAAGAACTCAGAAAGCCCCTCGGGTCCGACCCAAAGAGCCGTAACAGTTATTAACTTAACGTCTCCTCCTCCCATCTTTCCAAGGAAGAAAAGTGGGAGCAATAAAATCAACATTCCGGTCGCTACCATAAGGTGATCCAACACATCTTGTGAGCTACCGCCAATCATCCAGAACACACCAAATATTGGTGCTATTGAAAATGAAATTGAATTTGAAATCGTCCGCGAGACACAATCTGTATATGCGGCATATAGAAGCAAGGCCATCACCCATAATGGAAGGAAAAGCATCACACTTCGTAAGGCAGCAGCAATAATCATGTGAGCATTCCTTCCAATACAGTTTCGACCTACAGTGAGCTACCGCCACCAGTTGAAGAGGTCGTCCCCAAATCAATATCTTGCAATGCAGTACTAACTTTCGCATAGAAAGTCTCACCGGCGGCAAGCACTGCGCCAGCCGCTGCTGCCGCAAGCAGAGCATACTCCACCGAAGTTACACCGCTCTCATCATCATAAAATTTCTTCATTAAACCAATCATTTACATATCTCCCTGTTAATTTTTTTATCGTTTACGTCTAACCGGCACCTCAAACAACTCACAATAAAGGACATGTTTTCCAGTTCAACTTTTTGAAAAAATCCGAACCACCAAAACATAACCATAATTCATCTTCATTTATTTTCAATAAAACACTATTGAAAAACGTTGCCTATAAGGAAAACCAATCGGACAAATCAAAGCATATAAATAATTTATAATTCATGTCATCTTTATTTCTTAATAATTGATTTAAAAATTTGTTATTCTCCTAATTGGTTAGATTAATTTTTTCTAGTATTTTGTTGTTCTAATTGAACTAATTCGAATTAAAATAGATTCCAGAAAAACCTGGAGACCAAAAATAAAAATTTGGTTTCCATTACATTCAATCCCAATTTGTATTATTTTTTCAAAAATTAAGCACAAGTTCACAAGAAATGTGAGAATCTTTCACACTCATATTTAATTAAAAAAATTATTCTAAGTGCATTCTTCTTTGCAGAAAGGTATACCCAGATTAATATAGGACAGATAACTTGGACTAGTTTGGTTTTGAGGGGTGACTAATTGTCCCAAGATAGTAGCGCAAGACGCATTTTAATTTACAGTCATGACTCGTTTGGGCTTGGTCATTTGCGACGTTGCCGCACGTTGGCTCATGCCTTGGTTGAACAAAATCAAAATTTATCAGTTCTGATCCTCTCAGGTTCGCCAATCATAGGCAGCTTTGATTTCAAGGCTCGCGTGGATTTTGTTCGCATTCCGGGGATTATAAAACTGCGCAACGGTGAATACACCTCTCTTAGCCTGCTCATCGACACCGAACAAACATTGGCTATGCGGGCATCCATTATTCGCCACACTGCTGAAACGTTCGACCCAGATATTTTCATTGTCGACAAAGAGCCTTTCGGGCTCAAAGGTGAAGTTGAAGAAACACTTAAGGTTTTAAAGGCCAATGGCACTCAGCTGATTTTAGGCTTAAGAGATGTCCTAGACGATCCTGCTCTTCTCGTTCCTGAGTGGAAGCGTAAGAATGTACTGACGGCCTTACAAAATTACTATGATGACATTTGGATTTTCGGAGTTGAACAACTTTACAATCCGTTGAAAGGGTTAGATTTACCTGCGGATGTTACCCGTAAAGTCACCTATACTGGCTATCTGCCGCGAAAAGTACAGCCTTCCAACGACCCCACTATCCTTGAGGAAATGGACGAGCCGTATATGCTTGTAACCGTCGGCGGCGGCGGCGATGGAGATCTACTAACAGACTGGGTACTGCGAGCTTACGAGTCAGACACTAAGCTACCTCTGAACGCCTTATTTGTGCTTGGACCGTTCATGCCGGCAGATCTTCGAGCCAGCTTCAGAGAAAGAATTAGCAAACTTCCACAAGTTAAATCCGTTACTTTTAACAATAACCTGGAAAGCTTGATGGATAAGGCATCGGCAGTTGTTGCTATGGGCGGATATAATACGTTCTGTGAAGTTCTTTCAATGAACAAACGGACCCTTATTATCCCAAGAACCGTCCCACGCCTAGAGCAATATATTCGAGCAACGAGAGCCGCCGAGCTGGGTCTGATTAGTGTTCTTATTGATGATGATGTTAGATCTGCAGAAACCATGAGTACGGCGCTAAAACAACTTTGTCAGCAAAGCAAACCGTCAGACGTCATTATTCCCGGCCTCCTAGATGGTTTAAATAACGTCAACCGTCTTGCGCAACTTCGCTTCAAGGATCGTGACATCACACTTGCTGGAAAGACTGACCCAATTACATTAAAGAACGCATAGGTTAGGTGCTACTACGGATAGTAGTAGCACCTAACTTGGTTTTAATTTTGATCAGGTAATACTTTGATTAAATCCATCTTTGCAAGCCATCCAGCAAAGAGGACCATTCGATCAGGCCGCAAATTATGCACCTCTGCAATTTCGGCAATACTGCAGACCTTTTTATCCGCAATAAAATCTAAAATAGCCTCCAACACTTCTTCTGATGGCATCAAATGCGAAGCGCCGTTCCCCAGCGAGTCTGACAGATAGTGGTTTACTTTCTTACGATCGCCTTCGGCCAGACTTAACGTGGTCTTAGGTACCATAAGCTGCGTCGGATAATGGGCATAGGATGCAAATGGATCATCAATAAGCGGCACAGGGATTTTAATAATTTCATCCTTACCTGCAGCTCTGCGATCAGCAAGGTCCGCCCACAAATCCTGATACTGCGGGATCAGTACAGCCCAATCATATACTTCATTCGCGCGTTTCTTACCTTCGGCGCCCATCTTCTTACGTAACTCAGGGTCTTCAATCAATTTCAGATAGGCTGCGGCACAGTGATCTGTATCCACGTTGGTAAATAGACTCACCTGACCAATATACCGATCATAGTGATCGTATCCTACCTGATACCGGTACGCTAATGGGCGACCACTTCCCGGCGCCGGCATAGTTGTCCGTACAAGAAGCCCATCGATGCCGTCTCGAACAGTTTCGCGGTACCCATCCCAGTCGGTTGCAACAACAGGCATTCCAGCTGCCATTGCTTCAATCGGTGTAATACCAAATGTCTCTTGGATATTATCTGCAAGCGTCGTGAAGATATCACCAACATGCCAAATATGCTTACGTGTAGCAGGAACACGGCCATCAATGAAAATTGCATTTACTGACGGGCAAAATTTGCGTGCACCCTCTACAAATTGCTTTTCAATAGTATCCGTTGCAAACCAGCCCGATTGTACGAGATGAATTTTTCTCTTTGTTTTTTGAGCCGCTTTTTCTAAGGCTTGATACATTGGGAGCGGATGAGCCTTTGCATGCGAAGCAAGCCGTCCTACATAAAGAATGACAACGTCATCCTTGCCAATTTTGTGCTCTTCTTTAAAGGATTTAACAAAAGCATCAGCATTTTTTGGGCGTTCGAATTCGTCACAATTGATACCCAACGGAAGCAACGGTAATTGGACGCGCCTCTTAACTTTTGATCCGGTTCTTGATCCGAGATACTCAGCCCAGTTATCCAAGGCATATTCCATGGTCTTTTTAACTGATGTAGAGGTACAAATCACGGCATCCCACTCTTCGACAGGACCTGTGATCAATCCTCCAAAGGCCTGCATGGCCTCTTGAGAGCACGTAGTATGGGTCATTCCACATAAACTATAGGCAGTTCGGCGGGTCTGCCTCCGTTGCCACGCAAGATGCTCAATACCTGGCCCCGAATAGAACAAGCATCCCGGTTCATCCATTTTTTGTAATGAAAGCGGGCTTATCCACGATGTCTTAAGCGGGGTCTCGCGGTAATCTGCTACTTGTTCATTAAATGCTTTAAATTTGTCAGGGTAATCAGTGAAACAATGCAGGCTATCTATGTCTGCATTTTTTACGAACCCCCGCAAAAAGCTTTCACCGGCAACTTGCCGACCGAGCAGTCTTTTCTGTGTTGTCGTATAGCCATCTAGTTCATAGTAGATGGCTGTATTTCTATTTTCACCAGACAATGGAGATCCCCCTCAATCAACCCCGCCACATCGCCGGGTTGTTTTATCATATTATCTTTTTGCCTGATGAATATAAATATATCCTAAATTTTTACCTAAACATCGTAATCTACGATTACATCATCGGTAAGCGGATGCGATTGGCAGGTTAGAACGTATCCCTGTTCCACTTCATCATCTTCAAGTGCGTAATTCAGATCCATTCGGACTTTACCTTGAATAACCTTCGCACGGCACGTACAGCATACTCCGCCCTTACATGCGAAGGGCAAATCAATATCCGTCGCCAAAGCAGCATCAAGAATGGAGACGCCTTTCTCAGGAATAGTAACTTCACTTTTACGGCCATCAATGATCACACTTACTTTGTGCTTAGGACCGGATGGTTTCATATCGTCTTCTTTATGTGTGTGTTTAGAAGCAGCAATAGAAGCATCCGTAATGAACAACTCGAAATGAATATGATCTTTGGCAAGCCCCTTACTCTGCAAGAAGTCTTGCACATCCATGATCATTTGCTCAGGCCCGCAAAGAAAGGCATCATCAAAGCGGTCGGTTGCCAAAGGCCCATCAAACAAGTCTGTACATTTTTGAGTATCTATGCGGCCATTGAAAATTTCGCTGTCCTGTTGCTCACGGCTAAGGATGTGAAGCAAGTTCAACCGCTCGCCATAAATATTCTTTAAATCTTCAAGCTGTTCTAGAAACAAAACACTGGAGGTCGTGCGATTTCCATACACCAACGTCACACTACTTTGGTGCTCTGTTTGCAGTATGGTTTTGATGATTGAGAAGATAGGAGTAATACCACTTCCTGCAGCTACCATCAGATAACTCTTATGGTTATCTGGTGATAACGGTGTGAAGAAACGACCTTGAGGAACCATCACGTCGAGGGAGGCACCCGACTTCAGATTCTCGTTAGCAAAAGTCGAAAATTTCCCGCCATTAATTTGCTTGATTGCTACACGTAGATTAGCATCACCAACTGCGCTGCAGATCGAATAAGATCTTCTAAGCTCTTCTCCATCAACATCAGTCTTCAATGTTAAATGCTGACCTTGCGTAAAGGAATAGTCTGACGCCAGATCTTCAGGCACTTCAAATTCAACTGAAATAGCGTCTTCAGTTTCACGTATTACATCTGCAATCTTCAGAGAATGAAAAATAGTCATCTATGGCATCCTAAACACATTTGAAATAGTCGAAAGGTTCTAGGCAGTCGTCACACTTGTATAAAGCCTTACAAGCAGTGGAGCCAAACTCACTCACAACTCTGGTATTTGTTGATTTACATTGCGGGCATCCGACAGGATCAATACCCAGCATCGCCCCTTTGCTTCCCGCAGATACTGGAGGCGCAATCCCATACTCCTGCAGGCATTTTTTCCCCTTGTCAGTAATGAAGTCACTTGACCATGCTGGCGACAAAACTGTCTTTACTTCGATTTTTTTGTATCCGTGCAAGAGGAGAGCAGAACGAACATCCTCGGCAATTACATCCATTGCAGGGCAGCCGGAATAGGTCGGCATTATTGAGACTTGCACGCCACCCTCTTCAAATTCGATGTCCCGGACAATACCCATGTCTTCAATGGCCAAAACCGGGATCTCAGGATCCTTGACCATCTCCAAAATCTTTTTGACGTTTTCCTCGTCATAAACGGGTTCGAGAACTTGCATTGGATCGCTTACCACTTTGCATCCGGATAGGCACGCGGAAGGAATTGCATTTCTGCAAGTAAAAAGCCCAAATGTTCAGAGTGTTTTCCAACACGACTACCCCGAACTGACCATGTATCTTCAGGACGTTTCAATGTAGCTTCTTCAAGAATTGAATTGATCATTTCGTCCCAACGGGGACGCAATGCATTTACGTCAGCACCTATACCGGCAGCCACCATTGCATCTTCTACTTCATCCATATCGAACATTTCAGGCACAAAGCCCCAAAGTTCATCAATAGCCGCCTGCATTTTTTCGTGACTTTCTTCCGTACCGTCGCCCAGCCGGATGACCCAGTTGGTACTGTGACGGCGGTGATAGGTAATTTCTTTAAGCGATTTTGCAGCTATTTCTGAAAGTGTTTTGTCTGAAGAGTCCAACAGGGCTTCAAATTGCAAATACTGAAAGCAGTCAAAGAACATCTGGCGCGCCATAGTTTTAGCAAAATCGCCATTTGGCTGTTCAATTAGGAGTAAATTACGCCATTCTTGCGTGTCCCTAAAAAACGCGAGTTTATCTTCATCACGACCCGCGCCTTCCACTTTACCAGCGTGATCAAGCAATAGACGCGCCTGACCGATCAAATCAAGTCCCACGTTCATTAGGGCCAGCTCTTCTTCAAGCACTGGTGCTTTTCCACACCATTCTGCAAGCCGTTGCCCCAAAATCGCGCAGTTATCACCTAGTCTCAGCAAATACTCAAAGTGCATTTCATTTTCAGTCATAAATTCATTCTCACTTTCAGCGCTTACATATGTCCGACTTCATCCGGAATATTATAGAAAGTTGGGTGACGATAGAGCTTGTCATCATTCGGCTCATAGAAGCTCCCTTTATCTTCCGGGTTAGAGGCAATCACATCCGTTGCTTTAACGACCCAAATACTGACACCTTCACTGCGGCGTGTATAAACATCCCGCGCATTTGTAAGGGCCATTTCTGCATCAGCAGCATGCAAACTCCCTGCATGTTTGTGGTGTAAGCCGTTTTTACTTCGTATGAAAACTTCATAAAGTGGAAGTTCTTCTGCAGTTTTATTCTCAGACATAATCAATTCCTCGTTCTACGCTGCGTGTTTTTCAGCGGCACGTTTTTTCTGTTTTTCTGCATAAGCGAGCGCGGCATCCCTCACCCACTTTCCGCCTTCATGCGCATCACGGCGTGTTTGCAAACGCTCTCGATTGCAAAGTCCGTTACCTGCAACAACGTTTCTAAATTCATCCCAATCGATTTCGCCCCAATCGTAGCTTTGCTTTTCTTCATTCCACGCCAGCTTGTCATCGGGTACTTCGAGCCCCAAGAATTTAGCTTGAGGAACAGTCGCATCTACAAACCGCTGACGAAGCTCATCGTTGGAAGTTCGTTTTATTTTCCACTTCATTGATTGGCTAGAATGGTCACTATTTTTGTCATGAGGGCCAAACATCATCAAGGAAGGCCACCACCAACGGTTAATGGCATCTTGCGCCATTTCTTTTTGCTCTTTTGTACCATTAGCCATATTGATCATGATCTCATAACCCTGGCGTTGATGGAAACTTTCCTCTTTACAGACTTTAACCATTGCACGAGCGTAAGGACCATAAGAACAGCGGCATAAAGCAATCTGATTAGTGATAGCAGCGCCATCAACAAGCCAACCGATTGCGCCAATATCTGCCCAGTTAAGGGTCGGATAATTAAAAATCGAAGAATATTTTGCTTTGCCCGTGTGAAGCTGCTCATACATCTCATCGCGAGACACACCGAGTGTCTCCGCGGCGCTGTATAGATATAACCCGTGACCGCCTTCGTCTTGAATTTTCGCCATCAAAATAGCTTTTCTTTTCAAGGATGGAGCGCGGGTCAACCAGTTTCCTTCCGGTAACATGCCAACCACTTCAGAATGTGCATGTTGCGACATCTGACGCACCAATGTCTTCCTGTAACCGTCGGGCATCCAGTCTTTAGGCTCAATTTTTAATTCAGCATCAACCTTACTTTGAAATGCCTGCTCAAGCTGATCATTAGTATTATCGATAACAGTCACGCCCATTCTCCATCTAGCCTTGATTTGGAATAAATATGATACACATTTATAAAAATTGCAACTTTTTTTGTATCATAACAAATTTTTTCAAAAATTCTCATTTTTAGATATTCGACACTCTTGAAATTTTTTATACTCGCAGTAAATACGTGATGCAGATAGAAACAACATTTATGTTTCTGCGAGTGAGGATGACCAATGAAGCCGAGTCCAGAAGAGCTTTTTAAAAGGAATATCGAGTGGGCAAGTAGTAAGCTCGCTACAGACGATAAATTTTTTAGTAAACTCAATGATATTCAAACACCCAATTACCTTTGGATTGGATGCTCTGATAGTCGTGTCCCTGCAAATGAGATCGTAGGCATGGACCCCGGTGAGTTGTTTGTTCATCGAAATGTTGCGAATATTGTCCCGCATAGCGATGCCAACTGCCTTGCGGTGATTCAATATGCTGTTGAGGTACTCGAGGTCGAACACATTATTATCACAGGTCATTACAACTGCGGCGGTATTCGTGCCGCCCTTGATGACAAAGATCATGGCCAAATTGACAATTGGCTTGCAAACATCAAGGACGTCCTCAAAGAAAACTACAAAGAAATCATGGACCTAAAGACCGAACAGCTGCAGGTAGACCGCCTTTGTGAATTAAATGTTGTAGAACAAGTTCGTAATGTTGCTAGAACAACAATCGCACAAAGAGCGTGGCGGAATGGCAAAGAGCTTACAGTGCACGGGTGGGTATATGACCTAAAAGACGGCTTGCTTCGCGATTTAAAAGTCGACATCAACAATGCACAACAAATACACGAAGCCTACCGGATCAACAGCAAATAATGTAAATTAGGCAACAGCATTTTTTTGCATTAGTCTTTTTTTGCCTGCTTGTGTCATGCGTTCTCGATCACTTATGACGAGAGACCTAATTGCATTAGTTGCAGCCGAAGCGTCGCCTTTAGAAATTTTTTCTGTGATTAGACTGTACCAGCGCGTCGTACCAAGGGCGTCAATGGACTGAACCGGCCTCATCTCTTGGCAATGCCTTAATATTAATTGTACGGCTTCCCGGGTACGAACCAAAAATTCGTTTTCGCAATTATCAATTAGGCTCAAATGAAACGAAATTTGAGCCTCTTTGACTTTCGAAGCACATCCCTCATTCCAAGCCTGCTCCATTTCATGACAGTGCTTTTCTAGAACCGAAACTCCCACGCCTTTACTGGGATTTTCAGCGAGTAATCGAGCTGCCTCCGGCTCTACCATTGCCCGTAGTTCAAACAATTGACGTACGACTTGCTCATCCAAATTTGAAACCGAATGCCAAGAAAGGATGTCAGGGTCCCACAAGTTCCAATACGCTCGCACGCGAACCCTTGTTCCTGCCCGCTGCCTTGCTTCAAGTAGTCCTTTTGCGGAAAGAACACGGAACGCTTCGCGAATAGCCGTCCGACTTCCATTAAACCTGTTGATAAATTCCGCCTCGTTCGGCAATTTCTCGCCTTGCTTCAATACCCCAGATACGATTTCTCGCCCCAGTTCATGAACAACTCGTCCGTGGATACCCGATCTAGGATATCCTCTCTCGACCATGTTCAGCATCAGCCCCCCCCTGAATTAATATCTGAACCCCATTACATTCCTAATTTATAATACTTTAACCATCTATAAATCAATATTTATAATTATAGTTTAAGTTCAATTCAATCAATGGAGGTGCCGTACAATAGAAATGCTCCATGTCCAGACATAAATGATAGGTGAAGACATCAAGTGACGAAACCAGCGACAACCTCATCACGGTAGGGGATGCTGCTTTGCGCCCCTAACTTTGTACATGCCAGCCCCGCGACCACTGTTGCAAATTGCAAAGACTTCTCTAGTGATTTGCCTTCAGACAAGGCAGCTGCGAAACCACCAATAAAGCTGTCCCCTGCTGCTGTTGTATCAACCACCGACACATCAAGCGCTGGAAGTTTAATGATATTAGCGCCGTCCACTGCAACAACACCTCGCCCCCCTAATGTCAGGACGCAACATAGGTCAAATTTTTTGGCAAGTATGCTGGCCAACTCTATTTCATCTGTTTGATCCAGCTGATGCTGGTCGGCCAAGGCCGCCGCTTCCAGCTCGTTCACAATCAGATAATCCAGATTGCGTAAGGCACTTTCTGGAATATCCCCAATGGGAGCCAAATTTAAAACGGTTTTGCATTTTACGTCTTTGGCACGGGCCAACAGCTTCCAATTCTCTTCAGCTGGCACTTCCATTTGAAGGAGAAGATAATCACTTTGCCCGAGTTGTTTGTCGGAAACTTGATCTGCACTCACGCTCGTGTTCGCACCGGAGTAGACAACAATGCTGTTTTCACCATTTCCATCGACCCAGATTGACGCACAGCCCGTTGGCAATTCCGACTTAGTAATATCGCTGGTTTCTATTTTATCAGCTCGCATAAGCGCTAACGCGGGGTCCGCATTTGTATCAGCCCCCACACACCCCACCATTTTCACCTCTGCGCCCGCCCTACGCGCTGCCACTGCTTGATTAGCACCTTTCCCGCCAGGAACTTGCGCGTATCCATTACCAAGCGTCGTCTCACCCGGCGCAGGGTGTGCGTTCATATGATAAACTTGATCAATGTTAATGGAGCCGAACACTGTAATCATTGAGCTTCTTTCATAAAGATTTCAGCTAGTATCCTTTAGTCACAATACTTAATCAAGAACGTCAAAAAAAAAGCTGCGTTTTGAACGCAGCCTTTTTGTACTTATTTCTAGTCTCTTAACTCCATGGAAGAGAATAAGTTTTCAGATTAGTGAAACTTTTCATCGCCTCAAGAACACCTTCTTTATAGCCAAGCCCGGAATCTTTGATCCCGCCAAACGGAGACATTTCAATCCGATACCCGGGTACTTCCCAAACGTTCACTGTTCCGACTTTCAACTCTTTGATAAAGCGCTGAATATCCGTCCAATTGTCAGTACAGACACCTGAAGATAAACCAAAGGCAGTAGAATTGGAGATACGAATAGCATCATCAATATCTTTAAAACGGATTACCGGTGCAACGGGCCCGAATGTTTCTTCGCGAACAAGCTTACAATCAAACGGCACGTGATCAACCACGGTTGGTGAATATAGCGCACCTTTGCGGATATTACCGTACATGAGCTTGGCCCCCTTGGAGACCGCATCATTTACGCGATCTTCAAACTGAATGGCTGAAGCCTCATTAATAACAGTCCCCATATCCATTTCAGGATCATACGGATTCCCGTATTTCATTTTTGCTGACTTTTCAGTTAGCAAAGCTACAAAATCGTCTGCAATGCTATCATCCACCAAGATGCGCTTGACTGCTGTACAACGCTGACCAGAGTTTTTAAACGCACCGGCAACCGCAAGATCCACAGCTTTTTCAAGATCTGCATCTTTCATAACAATCAGCGGGTCGTTACCGCCAAGCTCCAATATCTTACGTTTGTAGCCGGCTTTAGTAGCGATGTATTTCCCAATAGGCACGCCGCCCGTAAATGTAACAAGCTCCGCATCTTCATTGGTCAGCATTTCGTCTGCGATATCGCCCGGGAGACCCGTCACAACCTGAAACATTTCAGGCGGCAATCCAGCGTCATACAAAACATCGGCCAACAGCAACGCAGTCAGCGGTGTTTTTTCCGTTGGCTTGAGAACCATACAGTTGTTCGTCGCAATAGACGGTGCAATTTTATGTGCCACCTGATTTAGCGGGTGGTTAAACGGGGTAATCGCACTAATAGCAGTCAAAGGCTCACGCGTCGTAAAAATCTTACGCTCTTTTCCATGCGGAGTGATATCACAAGAATAGATCTCTCCGTCATCCATGATGCAAAGCCGCGCGGATAGACTGAATACATCATACGCCCGACCAACTTCATAAAGACTGTCCTTCTTACAAAGGCCCGCTTCTGACGTGATTACATCTGAAATCTCGTCTTTTCTGGACACCAGAATATCAGCAGCTTTCTGCAATATTTCGTATCGCTGATGTCGTGTCAGAGTTGACTGATATTCCGTAGCTACTTTAAACGCTTTACGAACATGTTCGACCTGTCCCATGGGAACAGTGCCAACCACGTCATTGCTAAACGGATTTACAACATCAATGCGCTCTTCGGTCTGAATTTTTTCACCGGCAATTCGCATTGCTTCATGTCGGATGTTTGATCCCTGATCCATGATGCCTCCTACTGCGCGAAGTTCAGCGCCATGTCAAAAATATCAAAATTCCGCAGACGGCGACCATCATCAATGGCGCCTGCAGGACGATTACACAGCAACGGAACTATTTGCTCGGAAATGCCACCGTGCGAGCGTAGAGGCTCTTTTAAGGCTGATAAGTCATGACGGCTTACGCTTGTACCGAGGACCTTATTCGCAGTTGAAACCAGAATAATATCACCTGTACGATCTTCAGGTAGCTCAAACTTGGCGCAGCCTTCTTCGCGAGAAAGGCTTTCCATAATACCGTCCAATGACTTGAAGCGTTCAATTACCTCTTCGCGTTTATCTGCAGGGATGTAGGCCGTTGCAAAGGATCCAAGTGCACCATGATGCACAACATAAGGATCTGTGATCGGCAAAATAACACGTGCTTCACCAGCGCCCAACCAATCGTCCAACACATCTTGCAGGAAAATAACATCTGGTTGTCCGTCAGAGCCAAATTTCGGCTTCATGCCATGATCAGCCGTGAGCGCGATAACAGCGCCGCGTGCATCGAGTTCGGCCATGTACTTATCAAGCATCGCATAAAAATCATTTGCGACTGGCGTGCCGGGTGCGTGTTTATGCTGAATGTAATCAGTTGTGGAAAGATACATCAAGTCAGGCTTAAATTCGTCCATCAGTTTTACACCGCTGGCGAAGATAAATTCGCTGAGTTCCGCTGAATAAACTGACGGAACTTCTCGGCCAATCCAACTTGCGGCATCATCGATACCATTGTCAGCTAATGTTGTTTCCGCAGATCTTTCAGATGAAAAACAAATAGCACGGCCGCTTGTTACATCAAGGCCATTCCCGAGCAATGTGCGGAGTTTGTCTTTAGCCGTCACAACTGCAATTTTTGCGCCCTCATCGAAGAAGGCTTTGAAAATGGTTGGAACACGTAAAAACTTTGGATCGTTCATCATTACTTCTGCGTCGGCATCGACGTCATAGAAATAGTTACCACAGATCCCATGTACTTTAGGAGGCTGGCCTGTGACGATGGACAGATTGTTAGGATTGGTAAAGCTCGGCACGACGCATTCTGCGCGTAAATCCGCGCCTGAAGCCAGTGCCTTTTTCATATATGGCATCACGCCATCTTTGATGGCTTGCTCAATATATGCTGGTTCACTGCCGTCTATACAGACGACGACGACTGGTTGCTTGGGCCAAGAATACTCGCGGCCATTGACCGTCACATTGTCTTTCGACATATATCTGTCCTTTACTCGTCAAAAATCTTTGCGGTTTAAGAAATCTTATAACGCAATCCGAAACGATGGCATATCACTGTTGCAGAATTATGGGGAGTATAGGAACAGATTATAAATAAATAAAATCGATATTAATAATCTGTTTTATAATTTTGACTTATACATCAAGAAATCTCGCTCACAAGATTGGCCCCGCGTGAAGCCATGAAGTATAGGCCCATGTAATGAGTTACATTTTGCGGGTGGGCTGCAACGTCAGGAAGGCCAGCATCCAGCGCAACTTCTTTTGGTAAATCGTATGTGGAACAACCTTTGTCATACACATGAATATTGGCAAGCCCTGGCATCATTTCATGATTACGGGCACTTAAACTGGTAAGCACGAAATCCATCACACAAATATCAGTACAAATGCCGACAACGAGTAAGTCTGTAATGGCGCCCGCTTTCACCCATTCGACAACTGCATTTGTGCCATCGGGATTAAAGGCACCGATGAAGCCATTGATGCAATCTTTACGAACTAAAGTTGTGTTCGCATCTTCTTCCAACCATTTGAGTTCAGGCACCAGCTCTTCTTCGCCTGTCCCGCTTTCACAATGCGGCGGATAGGGTGGCTCTTCTTTCCCCGGAACATGCGTATCCAGAAACGCCAGCATTGGCCAGTTATTTGCAGTAAAAACACGAGCGAGACGGTCCGTTTCCGATACCATTGTCGATACCTGTTCATTTGGAACAGGCGGGGCGAGATTACCCGCCCCTACCGTTGCAAATCCATTCACTTCATCAACAATAACAAGCCCGACACGCTTACAATCTGCCTTAAGGTCGAGCGACCCGAAAGCCAATGGCATTACATTGGAAAGTCCATTTGTTATGTCCTGAGTTTGCATGTTATCTCACCTGAAAATTATTTTAGCTGCATTGGCGTGATGGCTCGATTAGGCCCAATTCTTTTTCAACGTTAAGCGTACCACCACCTGTTTTACCAATATACATATTCATTGCCACATGGTGATCTTCTGCGGAGATACTTGCTTTACCCGTTGGGATATCGAAAGAAAGTCCCGCCATTCCGTCGATAAGCGCTTCTTTATCCACTTTACCCGCTCTCTCCATCCCGGCTTTCACTGCCATCAATGAATTGTAATGGGTCATAACGTAGAACGAAACGATAGCATCATCGCCTTCGCGCTTGCGAATTTTCGATACAAACTCCTGGACGCCAGCTTCTTTAGAATTAGCAACCATTGGAAGACCAGCATACATGCCTTCCCCTTTTCCGGCACCAAATGCACCAAGGTAGGTTTCGGCAAAACCCAAGAATGCGACAGTTACTTTTTTCATCAAACCGAACTCTTCAGCTTGCTTGATGAATGTAATGCCATCAGCACCTGGAAGGGCAAACAACAGAATTTTAGCACCCGAATTCGCGATTTTCCGAATAACGGAGGAGAAATCTTTCACACCAAACGGCGTATATTCTTCACCCAGAGCATCACCGCCCACTTGCTTGATCATTTCACCTGCAGCTTTAAACATATTGCGCGGCCACACATAATCAGCGCCAAACATATAATAGCTGTTCCCGATGCCTTGTTCTTTAAGGTACGGAATTAGGGGCGCCGTATCCTGATTTGGGACAGTATTGAAAGAGAACAAGTAACGATCACAAATACCCCCTTCATAATTCGTGGCATAAAGCAGAGGCGTCTTCAATCGCTTCATGGTACCGGCCATGGCATCACGAGCCGCAGATGTAATCGGGCCAGAAATCGCCATTGCATCATCACGCTGAATAACCTTACGTGCGCGTTCTACTGATGTTTTTGGGTCAGTTTTGTTATCTTCGTACAACATTTCAACTTTATGGCCGAGGATACCGCCGCCCGCATTGATTTCAGCTGCGG
Organism: Alphaproteobacteria bacterium 46_93_T64; assembly: GCA_002163135.1. Taxonomy (GTDB): domain Bacteria; phylum Pseudomonadota; class Alphaproteobacteria; order Sneathiellales; family Sneathiellaceae; genus Sneathiella. The sequence goes on along the minus strand of MAAN01000006.1, from coordinate 66,513 downwards.
CTAAATCAAGGCCCACTTGAGCTTGCTTGCCAAAAAGCTCCAGTCCACCAGAGAAAGGCTGTACCGCACCGATCTTGATTGTTTTACTTGCAGCAATCGCTGGCATACCAATGCTACTAACCGCTACTGCGGCACTTGCTGATACAAGAAGTTTTCTACGCGTAATACTAATCATCGCCGCCCCCCATAATTTATTCGTTTACAAACAATAATAAATCATAAAAAATGATTTACATCTAGTCCTCAGATGCGATCTTTATGTCGAATTTTTTGACTACTTCAAGCGTTGTCACTAATTAATTGAAGTTTATTTGAAACTATGAGTAAAAAACAGGCATTATCTTTTGTACACTTATGGTTAATTTGTTTGCTTACTGACAATTCAGTTCACAATTTCGTATGTCTACTTATGTTTAAGAGTAATCAAAATGTCATTTCTTGAGCTTCGCTCAATCACCAAGAGATTCGGCGGCCTCAAAGCAGTAGACGATTTCTCTCTATCGCTTGAAAAAGGGAGCCTAACCGCCCTGATAGGGCCAAACGGTTGCGGAAAATCCACAACATTCAATTTGATAAGCGGCACCTTCACGCCGGACGATGGCAGCATTCACTTTGACGGTATCGATATCAGCTTGCTTCCAGCGCAACAAATCGCAAGGCTAGGTGTCGGGAGAAAGTTCCAAGTTCCGGCCATTTTCCCGGAACTCACTGTTTTTCAAAACCTGAAGGTCCCAACGTTACAGTCCAAATCATATTTCTCTCGCAGTGGGAGTAATCATATGCTTTTGGAAATCTTGTCTCAAATCCGATTGAATAAAAAATCGGACACCCCTGCTTCTCAACTCTCCCACGGTGAAAAACAATGGCTAGAGATTGGTATGATTTTGGCTCAAGCACCTAAACTTATATTGCTGGATGAACCAACTGCGGGCATGACAGCTACAGAAACTGCAGCGACAGCCGAGCTAATAAAAGACATAAACAAAAGCGGTGACGTCACAATTTTGGTAATTGAACATGACATTGGTTTTATTGAACAGCTGCAGTGCCCGCTAACAGTTATGGCCCGGGGGCAGGTTCTAAAATCAGGATCCTTTGACACCATCCGCAATGACAAGGAAGTCCAGGAACTTTATTTCGGGAAAGAGGCCTCAGCCCATGCTTGAGATCAAAGACCTAAAAGCCGGTTATGGCGAAGCCATGGTATTAAATGATTTTAGCGTCGAGATTTCTCATGGCCAAATAACCGCTCTAATGGGCCGTAATGGTATGGGAAAAACAACTCTGCTAAAGGCGATTATGGGGCTGATACCAATAAAGTCAGGAAGAATTTTATTCAATGATACCCCCATTGATAATTTACAAACTTACCTAATTTCCAAAGCAGGCGTTGGCTATGTTCCGCAAGGACGTGAAGTATTTGACGATTTCACCGTTTATGAAAACCTCCGTCTTGCGGCCCTCGGTTCTTCCAAGCAAAATTTGGCGTTGCTACCAAAAATCTATGACTGGTTTCCAATCCTGAAAGAAAGGCTTGATCAAAAAGCCGGAACATTTTCAGGGGGACAACAACAAATCTTGGCAATCGCCCGCGCCCTCATGACAAACCCAAAAATACTGCTTCTTGACGAACCGACAGAAGGCATTCAGCCCAGCATCGTTCATGAAATCGGCATCCAGTTATCACGCATCGCGTCTGAAACAGGACTTACAATCCTTCTGGTGGAACAGAATGTTGACATGGTAAAAACGATGGCTGAAGAAATCATATTTATGGAAAACGGAAAACTGACGGCCAGGTGCAGTGCCGCTGACCTTAAAAACGATGATGCTCTATTGCATCGATATTTGACCATATGAGGCGGTAATGATGGATATTTTAATACCGCTAATTGATGCGTCTTCCTATGTTCTGATCCTTGTCTTAATAGCACTGGGGTTGATGATTATCTTTGGCATGATGGGCGTGATTAATATGGCTCATGGCGAGCTATTTATGATCGGCGCCTACGTCATGGTACTTACGCAATCAGCAGGTCTCCCGTTTATTGTGGGTCTAATTCTAGCGCCTCTTTTAGTGGGTTTACTCGGCCTGATAATCGAAACACTGCTAATTCGTCATATCTACTTGCGCCCCTTAGATACTATTTTGGCAACATGGGGTCTCTCCATTGCACTTAAGCAAGGAATTGTTCTTATTTTTGGGCCCGAAGCTCAAAGTGTGACCAGTCCAATCGATGCTACTCTGATCATCGGTGATTTCTCATACCCCATGTACCGTCTGATTGTTATGGGCATCTCTGCATCCTTGATCGCTGGAACTTTCTGGTTATTTCTTAAAACGGATTTCGGCCTTATGGCACGTGCTGTAATCGCCAGACCAGACACCTCAGCCGCACTCGGAATAAATACACGCCGTCTTTACAGGTGGAGTTTTGTAATAGGAACTGCTCTTGCGGGTTTAGCCGGTGCTTTGATTGCTCCGACGATCAGTGTCGATCCACAAATGGGTCTCGGTTATTTGATCCCGGGGTTCCTTTCCATCCTCGTGGGAGGTGCCGGACCTCTTGCAGGCGTTCTCGTTGGCGGCGGCGCTGTTGGTGGCACCAGCAGTTTACTCACCGTTTGGATATCACCCGTCGCGGCACAAATCGCAGTATTCGTATTAGCCATACTTGTTATCCGGCTACGTCCAAATGGAATTTTGGGAGGCAAAATTGAAAAATAAACTCCCGGTCATAATTACATTCGGCAGCCTTGCGTTAATTCCGCTCTTTGTCGGGGATTATTGGATCAGTCAGTTGAACTATTACCTAGTCTACGGTCTGTTTGCTCTCTCTTTGTCGCTCGTATGGGGATATGGCGGCATCTTATGTCTCGGCCAAGCCATCTTTTTTGGCATCGGGGCTTATGTTATGGCGGTCACTACGAAAGGTATGATTTCGCCGATCTTGATGAATAGTTATATTGGATTGGCCTTAGCCATACTCTGTTCCGCCGCTTTTGCAGCTCTTTTAGGATCCTTTCTATTTGCAGGAAAGGGTATCAATGGAGCCTATCTTGCCATTGTAACGCTAGCAATCGCTATCGTCCTCGAACGTCTAATGAGTAACTGGTACCTTCTCGGTGGTTATAACGGTTTACTTGATGTTCCGCCCCTTAATCTTGGCGCTTTTGGCTATGACATTGAGCTTTGGGATAGCCTTCCAGCCTTCTACACTTTGTGGGTAATTGTCTTTTCAGTAGCAATAGGCCTGACATATCTGGTGCGGTCCGATTATGGCATTTTGCTAACTTCCATAAAGACAAACCCAGACCGCTTGGCTTATTTCGGTTTTAGTATTTTGAAACTCAAGTTGAGCGTATTTTGCTTAAGCGCAGCGATCGCAGGGCTCGCAGGTGCGTTGTTTGTAACCATTGATGGTTTTGCATCACCAACTCTCATTGGCTTTACGTTGTCGACTGAAGTTCTCATCTGGGTTGCCATTGGCGGTAAAGAGGTTTTACTCGCTGCGTTTCTTGGCGCAATTGCAACCAGGATTGCAGAAAGTTGGCTCTCCGAGATATTTGGAGATTATTGGATCCTGATTTTAGGGATCACCTTTATGGTAAGTGTGGTGTTACTTCCAAAAGGGTTGATAGCAACACCGTTAAGTCATATTGGAAAACGGCTTAGCATCAAGATCGACTAGTCCGTAACAGGTTCGTCTCGTTGACATTCACTTCTAAATTCACTGGATCTAATACCACACCATACCGCCGCTTAACTTGCTCAAGAGTATAATATCCAAGCACAACATCTCTTGAGACCTTTTCAGGATCGCGAGCTAAGGGGTTGCCATATCCACCGCCGCCCGGAGTTGAAACGGAAATGGTGTCACCTACTTTAATCTGAATATCCTGATCTTTGGATAGGTGCGGCGGAATGTAGTTGCCCGCCTCAGTGGAGACACTTACTTTGTTTAGTCCGCCATTTTCTCCGCCAAGAGCCCCAAGCGGACCATAGCGACCATGATCCATCACCATTGAAGCCCGTGCTGTGCCACGGCGCAGCTTAATCTTATAATTAACACCAAAACCGCCGCGCTGCTGCCCCGCCCCTCCAGATCCTTCATGAAGTGAGTATTCCTCAAACAAGACCGGATAATACTGTTCCATCACTTCAATAGGTGTTGTCTTCGAAATACCAATCGTTGAGCATCCATTAGTGAGGCCATCCGCCTCGGCATAGCCGCCATAGCCACCACCTGAGATCACATACATAACATACGCTTTATCTCGTTCCGGATCATACCCTCCAATAGCCAGATTGCCTGATGTGCCCGCTGGTGCAGCAAATAACAAATCAGGGATGACATCCACTAAAGCATTGAAAACGGATTCTGCAATACGCTGACTTACCTCAGCCGCACAGCCTGAAACAGGCCGTGGATATTTTGCATACAAAAATGTGCCGTCCGGGTCTTTGATATTTAGGGGGTCAAACGTTCCCGCGTTAATGGGGACTTCTGGAAAAATATGTTTAATCGCGAGATAAACAGATGATTTCGTTGTCGCTAGCACCGAATTCATTGGTCCCATACACGGCGCACTAGAGCCTGACATATCAAAGAACAACTCATCACCTTTAGATATGACTTTCATGTCTATCTTTAGGGGTTCATCAACGACCCCGTCAGAATCCACATAAGCGATGCCGTGATATTCACCATCTGGAATAGCTGAAATTTTAGCCCTCATTTGATCTGAGGCTCGTATTTTCAGTTCAGCAATCGCATCTGTAACAACAGTCTCACCGTATTTGTCGAGTAAATCAGTTAAACGTTGTTCACCCACAGAAAGGGCCGCTGCTTGCGCTTTAATATCGCCAATACGCTGATCTGCAATACGAATATTGGATTGTATTATGGACAAGATTTCCTCGTCCAAAACGCCTTCTTTGAATAATTTTACCGGTGGAAGGCGCAAGCCTTCTTGTTCTACTTCGGTTGCGTTTGCTGAAAACCCACCCGGAACCGCCCCGCCGATGTCCGGCCAATGCCCCGTGTTGGCAAGCCAAGACCAGAGTTTACCTTTATAGAAAAACGGCCGGACGAATTTCACATCCATCAAATGTGTCCCGCCAAGGTATGGATCGTTGACAATATAAATATCGCCTGGCTTCACGTTCTTCGCCCGCTCAATCACAGCCTGCGTTGAAAATTGCATTGTCCCGACGAAGACAGGCAGTCCCAGTTCTCCTTGTGCAATCAGCTCCCCGGTTTCAGCAGCATATATTCCGTCGGACCTATCCAGCGCTTCCGAGATAACAGGACTAAAAGCTGCACGGACAAACGCCAAGTCCATTTCGTTACAGACTTGAATAAGACCATTTTGAATTACGCCAAGAGTAATCGGATCAAGCGCACTCATCTCACACCTCCACAATCAGGTTGCCAATTTCATCCATCGTCACAGAACAATTTGGCTCGATTACAATTGTTGTATCTTGTTGTTCAATGATCGCTGGACCCGTAAAGCCTAAGGATACCGGCAGCAATTCACGTAAATAAATTGGTGTGTCAAACCAGTCACCATCGAACATCACACTTCTGTGTGCTCTCAACGCCTCAACCAGTTTTGATTTATGTTTATTTCCGGATAGAACTGACAGCGGGAAACTCTTTCTCCGCCCAATAACGGCCGTATGTAAATTAACCAACACAGCTTTAATTTCAGGAAGTTCTACAGCAAAACGAGCCCAATACACTTCATCAAAGCGTTTTTGCAATTCCTCAAGCGAGACATCTGGCCCACTAATTTCAACACTCAACATGTGGCTTTGCCCTTGAAACTGCATTTCTGCAGAAAAGAGGAATTCCATATTCTCAATCGCCACATTGTCGTTCTGGATCATTTTTTCGCCGTCAGAGATTTGCCGCTTGATTATGTCGTACACATCCGAAATCTGAAGGGAAGCTAACGGTGTATTTATTGTGTTCACAAAATCATGACGCAAATCGGAGACAACGCACCCAAGTGCATTTGTAATTCCAGGTTTGGCAGGCAGCACGACTTTTGGGATTGCAAGCTCTTTGGCTAAAGCCACACCATGAAGGGGGCCAGCACCACCAAAGGCAAATAATGCAAAGTCTCGTGGATCATGACCACGAGACAAGCTCACCATGCGAATTGCCCCCGCCATTTTGTTGTTCGCGACTTGCAAGACCGCCGCCGCAGCCTCTTCTGCGTTCATATTAAAATATGCGCCAATTTCAGTTTCAAAAATCTGTCGAACATGCTCAAGCGAGATTGAATTATCGACAGAGAACAGCGCGTCAGCGTCCAAACGTCCCAAGATCAGATTTGCATCTGTAATTGTTGGAAGACTTCCGCCTCTTCCATAGCAAATGGGGCCAGGAGAAGCTCCTGCACTTTTCGGGCCCACTTGAAGCATGCCCGCATCATTTACAAATGCGATCGATCCACCGCCGGCGCCGATCGTATGAACATCAACCATTGGCACGTGAATGGGCATGCCATATTCAAGATCTAGTTCTGCTGTAACCTGCGGCACACCGTTTTCTACCAGCCCAACATCTGAACTTGTACCTCCCATATCATAGGTAATCACTTTCTCGATCCCGGCAGCACGGCAGGTAGCCGCTGCCGCCATAACCCCAGATGCAGGGCCCGACATAACAGTGCTGACCGCGCTTTCTGCCACAAGGCGTGCAGAAACACTGCCCCCATTTCCTTGCATGACCAACAGGTCATGGGCAAATCCCTGATCCTCGAGTTCTGATTGAAGACGTGTAATATACCTATCAAGTACAGGGCGAATTGCCCCGTTTATTGCGGCCGTTGTTCCTCGTTCATACTCTCGGTATTCTGATAAAATCTCATGCCCAGCTGTCACGAAGGCATTAGGCCACATTTCTTTAGCGATTTTTAAAGCACGTTTTTCGTGAATTGAATTTTTATATGAATGCAGAAAATGAATAACCAGACTTTCGACACCTGCGTTAATTAGCTCAACAATTGCAGATTTAAGTTCAGCTTCGTCTAGCGCCTGTACGATGCCACCATCAGCATCAATACGTTCAGTTACTTCAAGGCGCACATCACGAGAAATAAGCGGACTGAACTGACCTTTCAAACCGTAGGGTGTTGGTCGCGTTCGGCGTCCAAGTTCGAGCACATCACGGAACCCTTTCGTGGTAATCAGACCAACTTTAGCTATCTTGCGTTCAAGTAATGCGTTCGTTGTGGTCGTCGTGCCGTGACTGATTGCTGCAACATCCGAGAGTTCAGCTCCGACATTCTTTATTGCTGAAATCACGCCAAAGGCTTGGTTGTCCATCGTTGTCGGTACTTTTGATACTTCAATAGACCCTGTCTTTGGATCAACCAAAATCAAATCCGTGAACGTGCCGCCAACATCGACCCCAATTACTTTACCTGTCATGTGTCATCCAAACGAAAAAATTAGCGAAGTCCGTCAAATTTTGAAATTTCGTCAGCAGCCAAACCGCCTAGCCGTGCGTGTACACGTCCCCCCGTAGTCATCACCAAGGCGAATAGAATTTCACTCCTCCGCGGACTATCAGGAAGCCCGACTTCCATCGCGTCAAAATGACTACGCACATAAGATGCGTCCTTGTGGGAAATTGGGATTTCCAGCTTCGCCCCCATACCGCCAACTTTTTTACTAGAGGGAACAATAGCCAGTGCTTGCCCCAACGCTTCTCTCATGGCGTATCCGCCGGCAACGTGCCACGTTGCCCCGTGTTCCATCTCACCATCTTCACCAACGATGGCGCCTTTGCCATAGCTAGTGATGGCTTTAGGATCATTACCCAAGGCCTCAATTAGTTGCGTTGCAAGCTTCAATCCAAGCGGTTTAAGGGCTTCCATTAAGGGCTTTATGTCTTCCACATATGCACCTGCATAGGGGTTTTCGATAACGGCAACGATAGATCCGCGTAAAATAGGGGCATCACGTGTTGGTCCGCCTTCATGGTAAACTTCTTCTATTTGTGTGGAGATTTTCCGCACTTTGACCAATTCAGTCATGCTACTTCCCTTTGAATATATTTAGTCATAGAGGACAGGCTTCTCACATCTCCCTGCAATGCAAGATAGGCCCCATCTATCAAACCGGATTGATATAAACTCGTGGCTGTTTTCAAGCCGTTTTCCAATGCGTTGCTGCGCGATTTCTCATCCAGATTGCCAACGAAAATTGTCACAGGCATATCCCCCAAATCAGTATCATCCCGAATGGTCTTTGCAGGTTCTTGTTTTATCGCCGTATTCTCAACCCAAACATCCCCAGCGATTATTGTTGCAGCAACATCTGCCAACGCGGAAGTTTTAGCCAATACTGTCACTGCATCGGCGATACCAGGGGACAAAGACCGCCCTCGCCAGCCAGAAGTTGCGATGCCTCCTACATTATCTGCGGAAGTAAGTTCAAAACAGGCATCTATATCAGGGGCATCCTGATTATTGACAACGCCTCCAACGAAACGCGCATTATCGTTCAAATATAATGCGATATCACCGCCATTATTCACGTAGAGTTTTTGTAAATCACGCCCCTTAGCCATTGATGCCAACACAGCATCAGCAACTGCCCCAGCAACGGCGGCCATTGGCGTTACAAATCGACCTTCTGATACGCGGTACGCAGCATGCCACATTTGTTGAGATATCAATCCAAGTTCCGGGAGTATTTTCCCATCAACTGGTTTTCGCAAAAAATCGAGATCTATGACAAGGCTTTGTAAAACCGTTTCAAAAAACTGAGCCCCTTGATGATAAGCCGCTTGGACTTCATCTTCAGCACCAAACGCCTCAGCCATAATATCGATAGGGCCATGCTGCAAATGCAGTCGCCTTCCATCTTCCATTATTTGTGCCGATGCCTGCCCAACCATGGCCTATCCTTCTCGCTCAAGCCATTTTATGTCGTTTTGTTTAAGAACGTCATCCAACGAAACAATACTCTCCATATGCCCACCAAGGGCTTCAAAATCTTCGCGCCTCAGTGTAAATTCAATAGGTGCCACCAAAGCAGGCGTTGGGACATACCCGAAAGAATTTTCCGGCATATCCATGACATCGACAAGCATTGTGATACCACCGCCCGGCCAGATATAAGTTGGTGCGCCACCAGATGTAACTTTCGTGAGCGTTTCTTTCACTGATCTCGTCAACCGAACCGGATTTTCCGTAACTCCGGCGCGAAGAGAGCCGCCAGCCCCCGCCATAAACATAACAGTGCAAAGGGCCGGTTCGCAGTTTTCAGCTATGCGATCAACGATCACTCTAATTTGGTCCGGCATCGGTGCAGGTTCTGGAATAAGATCCTTGTTTAGGACAAACCACGCACTGTCTTGACCCGTGGTTGACACCATTAAAAGAGTCATACCTTCATGAGCCTTCTTGGGGTCAATCTTCGAAATAATATCCAGCGGATTGGTTATGTTTGTTCCGCCCCAACCCGCGCCGTGATCCGCAACTTGAAAATAACGTCCCGGCGTCGATTTCCGGCCCCTGACCCGTATCCCTGAATAAGGCATTTCAAGAAATTGACCTGCTTGATGTTCAGTTAAAACGCCAGTGATGTGATCATCAACAACGATCACTTCATCTACTTTTCCGTGCCACTGTGGGGCAAAAATACCAATTGTTGCAGAGCCGCACCCCACACGCATGCGCTCTTCTTTATCACCATCAATTATTGGTGCTTTCCCAGCCTGTACGACAAGATTTGCACCACCATCAACATCTAACGCTACTGCGTTTTTGTTGCAGAGATTAAGTAGCGTATCACAAGTAATACGCCCCTCCTTCTTGGAGCCCCCCGTAAGGTGCCGCACTCCGCCAAGGGAGAGCATTTGGCTACCGTATTCCGCCGTCGTCACATGACCAACTTGTTCGCCATCTGCATAAACGGCTGCTGTCTCAGGTCCAACATAGCGGTCTGTATCAATTTTTACTTTCACACCGCAATAGCTGAAGACACCTTCTGAAACAACGGTAACAGTATCAACGTCGTCTATTTTTGAGCCGATAATAAACGGGGCAGGCTTGTAGTCAGGATAGGTTGTTCCGGATCCGACCCCGGTTACAATACTATTCTCAGGGGTAACTACTTCACCGCCCCATTGCTGTGACCCATCCGCAAATTGAATGTGTTTTCCTGTACTTTGCATGACGACCAGCGGGTCCACGCGCAGTAAAACACCATCCGAATTTGCGTACCGATCACAAGCACCCGTTTGTCCTTTGCGTATGCGGCATAGGACGGGGCAAGCATCGCAGCGGATCAATCCAGTATCGATACTATCGGCCATAACGTGCCCCCAATTTTTCAAATTTGGCTTTTAATCTGTGAGGCAACAACGGGGCTTCAGTAACGCGAACACCTGTCGCATGACGTACCGCTCCAAATATTGCTGGCGGCGTTGGCACCAATCCCGGCTCGCCAACCCCTTTTGCACCGAAGGGTCCAAGAGGTTCTTTCTCTTCAACGATAAGGACTTCCATTTGCGGCATGTCCCCAACAGTCGGGATCAAATAATCGTGCAGATTTTCAGTTTTTCCGGGAATATACTCCTCCATCAACGCTAGCCCGAGACCTTGTGCAATCCCGCCGTGGATTTGTCCTTCCACCTGTTGAGGGTTAATGGCATATCCCACGTCATGTGCCGCAACGATCGCCTTAACTTTTGTTGTTCCAAGATCTGTATTCACTTCAACAAGCGCTATTTGAGCCGCAAAACCATATGTGGCATATGGCGTCCCTTGCCCATTTTCATCAAGGGGTGTTGTGGGAGGATCAAAGGTGCCGTTTCCCATAAACACCATGTCCTTGTGGCCAGCATCAAGTTTTGACAAATCAATCTCGTGTCGTTCTGCCTCATCTTCAACGACAAGAATTGTTCCCTGTAAAATCAGTTGAGCATCGTCCCCCGCATTAACATGACGCAGGATTGTTGATCTAAGATCCCGCCCTGCCAACTCAGCCGCTTTGCCAGAGACAAAAGTTTGACGCGACGCGGAGGTTTTCCCGGCGTCTTCAGTAAGATCGCTATCTCCCATCACATAGGTAAAATCTGCGACTGGCAATCCTAGCGCGTCTGCACAGATTTGCGGCATTATTGTATTGGAGCCCTGACCGATATCCACAGCACCATTGAACAAAACAAGCCGCCCATCGACACCAATACCTACTTCCATTTTGGAAGGATTGGAGAGCGATGTGTTCCCAATACCATACCACATTGCACCGATGCCGACCCCTTGCCGCAAAGCTCCTGTTTGATCTGAATTAAAAGCTTCCACGGCAGCATTCAATTCCGCCCAACGAGGCTTAAGGGCTTCCAAACACGGACCCATTCCAGCGCTTGCCTTTAACACCTGACCAGTTGCCGTTTCTTGACCCGGTCGGATTGCATTTTTTAGTCTAAATTCCAATCTGTCTAAAGACAGCTGTTCAGCCAGATCGTCCATCATACATTCGTGCGCGATCGCTGCTTGCGGTACGCCAAATCCACGAAATGCTCCCGCTGGCGGGGCATTTGTAAAGAATCCGCGTCCGGTTACATGAACGTTGGGAACAAAATACGGCCCACTACCATGGACAGGAACTCTTCCTGCAACTGTCGGCCCCCAAGATGCATAGGCTCCGGTATCAAAATCAGCGGTCATCTCTGCGGCGACGAGGAAACCTTCTTCGTTGGCTGCAAATTTAGTGGAAATTTTTGAGGGATGTCTCTTTGTACTCGCTGCCATACTTTCTGGTCGCTCGTAAACGTAGGCAATTGGAAGGTCATATTTCATAGCCGCTACTGCAAGAATAGGCTGTATTGAAACATCCAGCTTTCCGCCAAAGCCACCACCACATGCTGTCGGAACAACACGAACACGATCCTTGTCGATTTTCAGAACACTTGCAATTTCATCACGGTCCATATGGACTGCTTGCGTCGATGCATAAACTTCAACCCTATCGCCGACACGTTGCGCCCAACCGGCCTCAGGCTCAATATAAGCATGTTCGACAAATCGGGTTTCAAAAGCACCTTCGCTAGAGGCAGTCGCATTTTCAAAAGCTACTTCTGTTCTGCCCTTTTTCACGTGCCCGTTTATCAAAAGATTTCCTGGCTTATCGTCATGTAACTGTAAGGCGTTTTCGTTTTTCGCAGCATCCACGCCTACAACAGGTTCAAGTTCTTCAAACTCGATTGAAAAATCTGAAAGCTGTGTTGAGTTAACACCCTCTTTCGTTCCAACAACAGCAATCACAGCATCGCCACGATACCGAACAATACCTTCTGTTAGAACAGGTTGATCTTTACCAACCGGATAAATCCCAAACCGGTTAAAAGGAATATCCTGGTGTGTCAGAACATCACGTATTCCATCTAATGCCGCGACGGCGAGAGCCATATCACCTAAGACCACACGAGCATAGGCGAAAGGAGAGCGTAAAATTCGAACCCAAAGAGCATTTTGGGGAATGCCGTCAGCGCCAAATATCTCCGTTCCATCAAGTTTTTCGACTGCGTCAAGCTTGATGATTGAGGTTCCTACCGCTTGTCCGGTTCCAGGCATTTCCTCTTCAACAAAATTGTAAGCGTCAAGAATTGCCTCAACAATTTTCTGATATCCTGTACAGCGGCATAAAACGCCGCCCAACGCGTCGTGCACTTCGGTTTTCGTTGGATTTGCATTCGTTTCCAGCAAGCTAGTCGCGGCCATCAACATACCCGGAGTACATATTCCACATTGAACCGCCCCATGACGTGCGAAAGAATTCTGCAGTGCCGACAATTTTCCGGATCGCGCAAGCCCTTCAACCGTTGTGATGACTTTTCCCTCGGCTTGGGCAACAGGCATCAGGCAAGCGCAAACTTGCTCTCCGTCCAGAAGTACGGTGCAACTGCCACAATCACCAGCATTACAACCTGTCTTTGTTCCAGTTAGCCCAAGATCATTTCTAAGAACATCAGACAAACGCGTTACAGGGCTGGATGCAATTTCATATTGCTCTTCGTTCACTATCAACTTCATGTCCTGCGCCATTACCGATCCCCCCAACTATCCAAAAGCTGGCCAACCAAATTGCGTGCAGCAATCTGCCTGTATTCACTAGTTGCCCGAACGTCATCTATGGGCTGAAGGTCTGAAAAGAGTTCAGCGGAGAGTAGAAGAGATAATTTGGAATTCTTGGGCTGACCTATGAGCAGCGTCTCTAGCCTTTGTAGCCGCTTGGCGACTTCAGAGCAGGCACCAACTGACAGTTTACAATGCGTTATTATCCCATCGTCATTCCAGCCAAGCACGCCAGATACCATCGCCAGTGAAATAACAAGATACTGCCGTGACCCAAGTTTTAGAAACTTTCCGGACGAATAAGGGCTTTTTACTTTGGGAATAATAAATTTCGTCAGGATCTGGTTCGAATTCAATTGGATCGCACGATTTCCAACGACAAAATTCTCTATAGGAATTTTGTGGCTTCGAACTCCATCACTTATTTCAACAATGGCGCCTAAACTTATAAGCGCTGGCATGCCATCTGCAGCCGGAGAAGCATTGCAAACATTTCCCCCGAGCGTGCCAGCGTTTTGGATTTGGCGTCCCCCGATCTCTTTCGCCGCAGCTTTGAGACCATCGAACATTTGAGGCAAATTCGCCGCAATGATATTTGACCACTTTACTGTCGCACCAATATGCCAGTCATCCTCGGTCTCTCTGATTTCCTTTAGGGTATCAATATTGGTGATATCGAGAATGTCATCAGAAAGTGCACGCCCCACTTTCCCTGGATAGTAATCTGTTCCGCCAGCCAAAACCTTCCAGTCTCTTTGCTCCATTACAGCAAAAAGGTCTCCCAATTCCGTTGGCCGAACATATTCTCCCATACATCTCTGCTTTCATTCGTATGCATACAAACGTTATCGTAAACTGCTTAAGCTACCAACAGTTAATTCAGAAAATTGCAAAATTATACTTCTATTCCCGCCCCTCACATAATAAAACTAACGTATTCTACGAGTTGAGTTTTAGCTGGAAAGCCTACACGAAATGTCAGTAAAAAAAGAACAACTTGAAGCAAAATGGGGTCAGCATCTTGGATGTGAATTTGATAAAGAATACATGAAAACTCTGATTAGGTTTCTCACGACTGAAACCAACTCGAACAAAATAATATACCCAAAAAGCAAACGTATATTCGCTGCGTTTGAACACACCCCTTTTGGCAAAGTCAAAGTGGTTATTCTAGGTCAAGATCCCTATCACGGCCCAAATCAAGCACATGGGCTCAGTTTTTCTGTGCAAGAAGGCGTTCGCGTTCCACCGTCCCTTCGAAATATATACAAGGAACTTAACAGAGATCTCTTGCTGCCGATCCCTTCTAGCGGGTCACTTCTATGCTGGGCCGATCAAGGTGTCCTTCTCCTTAATAGCGTTTTGACAGTTGAAGAGGGCAAAGCCGGTTCACATCAAAAAAGGGGGTGGGAGGAATTTACGGACGCTGCCATCTCAGCCCTCAATCAACATCGAGAGAACCTTGTTTTTCTCCTATGGGGAAACCATGCAATTAAGAAGGGAGAAAGGATTGATGGAGGCAAGCATTTCATTCTTACAAGCGTTCACCCATCCCCCCTATCGGCTCATAGGGGGTTCATCGGGAACGGGCATTTCTCTTCTACTAACGTACATCTAAATAGAACTGGTCAAACACCCATTGATTGGGCTATTCCTGAAAACCAAACGTCACTTTTTTAGAAGTAAAAGAACGAACTAGGAGACCAGCAATGAGAGCCACATTTTTTGAAACCATGCCCCGAATAGTCGGACATCGTGGCGCATGTGGTTTGGCACCAGAGAATACCCGTGCCTCTTTTCACAAAGCAGCTGAAATAGGGACTAGGTCCATTGAAATTGATGTCATGGTTACGGCTGATGATCATTGCGTCATCTGCCACGACATGAGCGTGGATCGCTGTACAAATGGCAAGGGTCCAGTACTTCTCAAGTCCCTAAATGAAATTAAGTCTCTGGATGCTGGTAGTTGGTTTTCAAGTGAATATAAAGGCGAACAAATCCCTACACTTGCAGAGGCCATTGAGATCGTACGCAGTCACGAAATGAGTCTGAACTTGGAAATAAAACCGACAGACGGTTGGCAGGTCCCAACAGCAAAGCTCGTTGGGCAAGAGTTGAAAGAAAAACTACCTTCAGATCTCCCAGTCCTTCTCTCATCATTCAATATTGAAGCATTGGTAACAATTGGAGACATGCTTCCCCACCTGCCTCGCGGCTATCTTGCAGATACCATTCCGGACGAATGGGAACGACGCCTCAGGGAAGCAAGGGCAGATAGCCTGCATTGCAGCCACGAGTTTGTTACGGAAGACGCCGTTAAAGCAGTGAAGGACGCGGGTTATCGCTTTCTTGTGTTTACAGTGAACGATATAGAACGGGCCAAGCAACTTCTTGATTGGGGTGTGGACGCGATTATCACCGACTTCCCAGACAGGATGCTTTCGTGAAACCCTAACCGGCATCCACGGTTAGCAATAGAAAAGCATCTGCATCCAACTGACGGATTATGAAGTCAACTGGATGCATAAGATTTGTCCTTAAAGATTACTTGCAGGATCGAAACGTTTGTTCGATTTATCCTTCTCGCTTTTCTTTGCTTTCTTTGCTGCATTATTTTGCGCTTCACTCTCTGCAACAATTGGATAAGCCACTGACGTAATCATGGAGTTGATACGACGCAAATCGCTCAGTAAGCCAAGGTGCATAGCACTCGACACTTCGTCCATGTGCTCGTTACGGCGCAATCGTTCCAAATGCGCATTTACAGCCAGATGTTCCTTATCACGCAGCGCCTGTTTTTGCTCAATCAAGCTTCGGGCGGCCGCGTTCTCTTTCGTCATAAAGACACTAAAAGAAAGTTTAAGGTTAGCAAGGACCATATCAAACAGTTTGTTATGATCTTCTGTATCTTCTTTTGAAAAGGCGACTTGATGATTGGTGCTGCGCTCTAACAGCTCTGCCATATTCAACACAACGATATTCCCCACATTCTCCATATTCGTAGTGAATGTCATAATATCCGTGCAGCGTTTTTCGTCTTCTTCTTCTAGCATTTCACGGCCAAGTTCCGTCAAATAGCTTTTCACGCCTGCATTGAATTCCTTGATACTATCATCAGAATCTCTCACTTTTTGTAATAGCTTTGTATCGTTCTTTTTGAATGCCTCGTGAAAATCGCGGAACATTTTCTCGACGATATCTCCCATCCGCAGCGTATCTCTCACTGCGTTTGCCATGGCAAGTTGAGGGCTTGCTAGAGCGGCGCGATCCAAGTGGATTGGGCGTGGCGCGGCGTTATCATTATCAACCTTTTCCGGCAGAAGAAGTTCGGTCAACCGCCCAAGAGGTCCAGTAAAGAAAATGAACACTGCAGCTAAGGCCAAGTTAAAACCAGTATGGAAGTTTACGATCTGACGTGCTGGGTCGGCGGTCAATTTCGCAAGCTCTGACCCCATGATACCTAGGAAAGGCAGCACAACCAGAACTGCGATCACACGGCAAATCAAATTACCAAGCGGCGGGCGTCGTGACGGCGCATCCGCGTTCATTGTCGCGAGTACTGGCGGCAAGGCTCCACCCAAGTTTGCCCCAAGGATCATGGCAAGTGCCACATCCATTGGAACGCCGCCGGTTGCAACCAACGTCAGAATAAACAAGACCGTCGCCAAACTGGAGTGGGCAACAAACGTTATCAGGGCACCAATTATAACGGTTAAAAGAGGTTCACCAGATAACGAGCTAAAGACAAATTGTGCAACTTCAGAATCCCTGATCGGCCCAGACGCTAAAACCAGCAATTTAAGTGCGGTTAGCATCATCCCTAGACCAAGTAATATCCGGCCCAAGTTTTTGGCACGTGTGGATTTAGCGGTAGAGTGACGTATAAATCCAACGAATAGAAGAATAGGTGCCAGCCACGATAAGTCGAAACTCAATACCTGCGCGACTAATGTAGTCCCAACATCAGCACCTAACATAACAGCGATGCCAGCAGAAGCTGCAACAAGCCCCCTGCCAGCAAATGACGCTGTCAGGAGTGCCGTTGCAGTACTACTTTGCAAAAGCATGGTGACCCCAAGGCCACCAAAGAATGAATTCACTCTGTTTTTCAGACTGAAGTTCAGGATCTTTCCAAGCTCTCGGCCATATGCCCGGGTAACACCCGTGTTGACCATTCTCAGGCCCCAAAGCAGAAGGGATACACCTCCTAGCAAACTTATCAGTACTGATGTTGCATCCACTGTTTTTCTATCTCACTCCGTCGGGTGGACCGAAATTGATCACCCCCATATGTTCACAACTGTCTTTCATCGCTTTTAAAACACCGCGCATCACAGTCGCATCTAACGCGCCAATGCATCCTACACGGAAGCTATCGGCAACTGTCAGTTTGCCCGGATAAATAATAAATCCGCGCGATTTTATCTCTTCATAAAACTGCGTAAAATCAAACTTAGGATCGTTCGGGCTAAAGAAGGTCGTGATAATAGGCGATAACCACTCATCTTCCAAGAGAGTTTCAAAGCCTAATCCCCGCATTCCAGACACCAGTATGTCGCGATTTTCAGTATAGCGAGCTAACCTGCCTTGAACGCCACCTTCAGCTTCATGCAAACGCAACGCTTCCAGAAATGCAACAACTGTATGAGTAGGTGGTGTAAATCGCCACTGCCCAGTATTATTCATATATATCCACTGATCGTGGATATCCAGACTCAACGAATGACTATTGCCTTTTGCCGCTTCAAGCGCCGTTTTTTTCGCCAGAATAAAGCCAAACCCCGGAACCCCCTCTATGCACTTGTTTGCAGAGGAAACCAAAGCTTCAAATGGGATTTCCTGTACTTCTACAGGAACCGCCCCAAAAGCACTCATGCTGTCGACAATAAGTTTAAGTCCTCGCCCATGAACGACATCCGAAATCCCCTTAAGTGGGTTCAAAATGCCCGAACTCGTCTCGCAATGAACTACAACTACATGTGTAACATCAGGATTTTCCGCTAGCAGCGCATCTACTTCTTCTGGCATTGGAGGCATGTAATCACCTTTATCCAATGTCACGTAATCGCGGCCAATGTAATCCAGAGTTTTTGCTGAACGTGCACCATAGGCACCGTTCATCAAGATAAGTGCTTTGCCATCTTTAGGAATAAAAGATGCCAATGCAGCTTCAACAGAAAATGTGCCACTTCCCTGCATAAGAACACAATCATAGTCGTCCCCACCGTTACACATGGCAACTAGGCGGCTGCGGATCTCAGCTGTAACAGCTTTGAACTCCCCATCCCAGGAGCCCCAGTCTTTGAGCATGGCAGCCTTAGTCGACGGCGCCGTCGTCAACGGGCCCGGTGTTAAAAGATGGGGTTCTGATCCAATTTGGAATACGCCCTCACTTGTAGAATATTCCATTGGTGTTGCTGTATGTTTGGTCACGATCCCTCTCCTTCAACAAAGGGCAAATGGCATTGATACCCCATATGGCGCGTAGGCGATGGATAAGTCAAATTGCTATTTTCGATCAAATATATCATTACAACTTATGCTAAAAAATACTAGCGTGAGGATACGATGCGTATTGCATCTTCCAGCACATCAAGAGCGAAATCCATTTGCTCCTTGGTCGTTATGAGCGATGGGGTAAGTGTAAGTACATTCCCCATTGTAGTTTTGAAACTCAAACCAGCATCAAACGCACGATAGAGGATTTCTTCTGCTTCGTCCTTGGCTGGCTCTTTGCTATCCCTGTCAGTCACCAGCTCAAGCCCCAGAAGGAAACCACGCCCCCGCACATCACCGATAAGCGAGTATTTGTCTTTCATATCCTGCATGCGTTCAAGCGCAAAAGCGCCTACCGTTGCGGCATTTTCCACCAGTCCTTCATCTTCAATAATTTCGATGGTCGTCAGGGCTGCTCGTGTTGTAACCGGGTTTTTCTCATGGGTATAATGCCCGATTGCATAGTCGCCAAGAACATCAAGCTCAGGTCTGCAAAGTGTTGCTGCAATAGGTAAGATACCTCCGCCGAGCGCTTTACCCATTACCAAAATATCTGGGGTCACGTCATCATGATCACAGGCAAATAAACGTCCCGTTTTACCAAGTCCAGTAGGGATTTCATCAAAAATTAACAATGCACCTGCGTCGTTACAAGCTTCCCGCACCATTTTCCAGAAACCAGGTGGCGGTGTGTACGGAACAGCCCGAGCAGGTTCCGCAATAACAGCAGCGACATTACCCTCTTTTTCAAGTACATAGCGGATCATGTTGGCGCAGGTGGTTTTACACACCTGTTGGTTAGGTTGGCCGTTCGCATCGACTTCAAAGCCATAAGGACAGCGATAGCAAGCATAAGGTGCTACATGCTCTGTCCCCGGAAGTAAGGGCCCTATTGCCTGACCCCGAAATAGTTGTTCTCCGCCAATACTGGATGCGCCGAACCCCGCACCGTGAAAAGCATCCCAGAACGAAATGGTCTTAAATCGGCCTGTTTTTGCACGCGCAACTTTCATTGCCATTTCAATAGCGTCTGATCCACCTGTAGCAAACAACACTTTTGATAGATCACCAGGCGATATTTCTGCGAGTTTCTCCGCTAATTCCACCGCGGGTTCACATGCAAAACGACGAGGTGCAAATGACAAGTCATCCATTTGCTTGGCGATTGCGGCCTTCAAGCGCGGATGACCATATCCGATATGATGGACATTATTACCGTGGAAATCCAAATACCGACGCCCTTGGCCATCTATAATGTAGGCGCCCTCCGCACTCTTAATACTATTGAGGCAGGGACTGGAAACCGACTGATGCAGAAAGGCATTTGCATCACGTTTCAATAATGCTGCTGTCGTGCTGTCAATATTCTTTGCCGCCCACTCTTTTCTGCGCGGCGAAAAATTCACGTCCCCTTCCGATTGATGAGGACGTGTTTTTTCCACTTCCGTACCAAGTGTCATTTATCTTGTCCGCCACTTCTGAGTTTTAGCCGAAATTCCTTTAGAAAGCAGTGCATGGACGACCCGAACCGATGCTGAGGTCGCCACGATAACCATACACATGGCGGCCGCTGGCGCGACATCACCGGCATCATCCATATTTAGCGCCGCGATGGAGGCCAGCGCCGTATCCGATGAATATAGGAAAATGACAGCCGATACCGTTGTCATCGCATTCACAAACAAATAGATGGAAATATCTAAAATTGCAGGAAGACAAACAGGAACAGTCACTTTCAAGAAAGTCCTAAAGAACGGAACTTTCAGCGATGCAGATACAGTCTCGAACTCAGGGTCCATTTGTTTCAGTGCGGTCATAGATGTCAAATGACTGACCGTATAGAAATGGGCGATCGTAACGATCACCAAAATCGGCATTGTGCCATATATGAAACCAAGAGGGTTGTCGGGATGATTGAAGAAGAAGATATAGGCTAATCCAAGCACCATGCCCGGAACCGCCATTGGGATCATGCAAAGGAATTGAATAATTCCTCTCACAATACCAAACCCCTTCGCTTTTTCTACCATATACGCGCCGGTGAAAATGACCGAAGTACCAATAACTGCCGTATATGCAGCCATTTCGAGAGAGTTGTAGAACGACCCCCATCCCCCGCCATCCATGACATCAAAGTCATAGTTATTTAGTGAGAGCTCGAGATTATATGGCCAGAAGGTCACGAATGAAGCATATCCCGCCATCCCAATAGTACCAATAATCATCACACTGATAATGCAGCAATAAAGAAAGAAGAACCGATTAAAAATTGCGTGCGGCTTTGGTTCGTACGGCACGGCCCGGGCGGTTAGCATGGCTACCTGCTTCCGCTGTACAAAACGGTCAACAGCAAAAGCCAATATTGCAGGAATCAAAAGAACGACACTAACCACAGCACCCATTTCAAAATTTTGCTGACCGATAACCTGCTTGTAAATATCAGTCGCTAATACGTTATACTGACCACCAATAACTTTGGGGATACCAAAGTCTGTGATCACCAAAGTGAAAACAACAAATATCGCACTAATCAGACCGTATTTGATACCCGGTAATGTGACAGTAAAGAAAGTCCGAATCCTGTTGGTTCTGAGGGTTGAAGCTGCTTCATATAGACGAGCATCTGCAATAGAAAAGGCAGCGATCAAAATCATTAAGGCATGTGGGAAAGTGTAGAACACCTCGCCCATAACAATGCCGATAGGACCATAAATGCTATAATCTCCAATCAATCCCTTTAGGACTCCTTGACGTCCAAAAAGGTAAACAAAGGAAATACCGGGGAGCAATGAAGGTGCGAGCAAGGGAAGCAGAGCAATGTTTTTAAAGACACTTTTCCCGGGGATCGTTGAGCGGGAAAGGATAAAGGCAAAAACTGAAGCCAAACTGATTGAAATAGCTGTGGAAAGAAAGGCAATAAAGAAACTGTTATTAATGGAGTAAAACAACGCAGGCGTTGAGAAATACTCGATATAGTTTGAAAGTCCGATGAAAAATCCGTCTTTATTCTGCACACTTTTCGAAAGCATGACATAAAGAGGCATCACCAAAGTGACAACAAGCCAGAGACCAATAACCAAAATAAAGGCCCGCATGACCCAATCGTCGCGGCTCAACTTTGGTTTAACGATAGCAGGACTTGCGGAGGACATAGTTTGATCCGTCATACTACTTATCCTGCAGAAAAAATGTGAATACTATTGGCAGGGAGCGCGATACGGACAGTACCACCAACTTCGATCCCTTTGTCGCGCACCAGATTGATGGAGAAATCAGCATTCAGATTAACATCACCATCGCCATAGGTTAAAGTAGCCCGGCAGAATGATCCCAAGAACTCAAGATCCAGCACCGTTGCGTCAAACGAATTTTCTGTATTTGCATCAACACCGCGCACGACAATATCTTCCGGACGTACGCAGGCAAGGACATCGGCGCCATTTAATTTCGCTTTTTCTTCGTCATCAAGGCTCAGCGTATGAGCGCCCAAATTAATGTTCTCATTGTCGCCTTTTGTAGCTTTTAGGAAATTCATCGTTCCGACGAACTCTGCGACAAATGGGCTGGCTGGATGACCGTAAATTTCTTCTGGTGTACCGACTTGTTCGATAACCCCGTCATTCATCACAACAATCCGGTCCGCCATGGTCAAGGCTTCTTCCTGATCGTGTGTCACCATAATGGTTGTTACACCTAAACGACGCTGTAATTCTTTCATTTCGTGTCGCAAATGTACCCGAACTTTCGCATCAAGCGCTGAAAGCGGCTCATCAAGCAACAAAAGCCCCGGCGACATGGCAAGTGCGCGGGCTAATGCAACACGCTGTTGCTGTCCGCCTGAGAGTTGCGCCGGGAATTTATCCCCCTGATCTTCCAATCCCACCAGGGATAAAAGTTCTGTAACTCTGTCTTTAATATCTGATTTGCTTGTTCTGATATTTACCAATCCATATCCGACATTTTCGTTTACTGACAGGTTTGGGAACAAGGCATAAGATTGGAATACAATTCCGAAATCGCGCTCAGATGCAGGCAAGTTTGAAATTTCTTTGCCACCCTGATAAACGCTTCCAAGGGTTTGAATATCTAGTCCAGCAATAGCCCGGAGCAATGTGGTCTTTCCGCACCCGGATGGTCCTAGAAAGCAAACAAACTCACCTTCAATCACATCAAGCGAGATATCTTTGAGGGCAGTAAATGTTCCAAATTTTTTCGTAACATTTCGGACTTGAAGATAGGTTTCATCTTTAAGGTCGGCGGTATCATTTTTCATACTATAGCTCACACTTATCCGGCTGGGGCGACCGTAATTTAAAGTGAAGGCCTCCGCTTGATCACAAACGAAGGCCTCCAGTACATTCTATTTTCTGACTATTTTGGATCAGATTTTGAATCGTAGCGTTTCTGCCATTCAGAAAGAATGCGCTTACGATTAGATGCCGCCCACTGGAAATCGTTATCGATCATACCAGAAGCAATTTCAGCTGGGAAAAATTTGACCGGCTTGGCAACACCAGGATATGCGACAACAGCATAACCTTTATTGTACATTACGTTTGCCTTTTTAGTCACAGTCCAATCAGCAAGTGTTTTCGCTGCTGCCAGATTTTTCGAACCTTTAATGATCGCAGTCGCTTCCATGTCCCAACCGACACCTTCAGTTGGTACAATGATTTCAAGCGGAGCACCTTTAGCTTTGGATTTTGCACCACGGAAAGCAAAGGAAATGCCAATCGGAATCTCACCAGCTGCTGCCAATTTACAAGGCTTTGAACCTGAATGGGTGTAGCGCGCAATATTTGCATGCAAGCTATCCATAAATTTCCAGCCGCCGTCTTCCTTAAAGATTTGCAACCAAGAAGAAACGTCGAGGAAGCCTGTACCAGAAGAGTTCGGGTTTGGCATAATGATATGGTTTTTATAAACAGGTTTAGTCAAATCTTGCCATGACTTTGGTGCTGGCAAGCCTGCTTTTTTAGCTTCAACAGTATTGAAACAAACGGATGCAACCCATGCATCCATACCTGTCCATGATGTCGGACTATCAGAATCGCGGAATTTTGAATCGAGCTTTTCAACGCCTTTAGGTGAATAAGCTTCAAGCATTCCTTCTTCTTTGAGAAGCATCAAACTTGTAGCGGCTAGGCCCCAAACGATGTCGGCTTGTGGATTGTTTTTTTCTGCAAGAAGCTTAGCTGTGATGATACCTGTAGAATCACGAACCCAATTAATTTTGATATCTGGATGATCCGCATTAAAGTTTTTTGCGTATTTCTTCAAGTCTTCCGCTTCAACAGCAGTATATACCGTCAAGCTATCACCCGCGAGTGCTGAACCAGCCAGTGCTGTTGCACCAACAAATGCGCCAGTCGCACCCGCTAGTACAGTTTTCAAAATTTGTGATTTCATGTTTGAACCCCTTCTGTTAGATAATTATAATGTACCAATATCAAGTAAGCGCTCATTATTATCGCCTAAAAGCGACATTTGCTTATTGCATTGCTGAGCAACCTTCTAAATACGGCTTGTTATCGTTTTATTACGACCTCCCAATCTTCCGTTCACACCTATGTTTGAATGACAAACATTGAAATTATGAACGAAACCACTACAATTACGCAGCATTCCCAAATTATGTAGACAAACTTCCACAAAATCCAGCAAAATTCATCATACTGCAGTAATTATGCTTGACCTGATGATAGCCTACTAAATAATATAAATCCAAGTTGTTTATTTTATCAATTACATCATTCAGGCTTATGTATTATTCTCAATTCCGCGCATTCCACGCTGTAGCTACCCAAGGAGGCTTCTCTAAAGCCGCCCATCATTTAGGGCTGACACAGCCAGCTCTTTCCGATCAAGTGAAGAAACTGGAAGAACGCTTTAGCGTCTTATTGTTTCATCGCCACAAACGCGTTGTGAAGTTGACGCCACTTGGCGAACAACTACTTGAAATCACACACCGTAAGTTTCAATTGGAAGCACAAGCTATAGATCTGCTTTCGGCCCATCAGTCTCTTGAGAAAGGACACTTAAGTGTTGCCGCAGACACCCCTTTGCATGTTGTGCCGCTCATTGGACAGTTCAAGAAAGACTATAGCGGCATCGAAGTCAGTATGCGTATCGGCAACGCACAAGAAATTATCTCGGGTCTTCTCGATTTCTCCTACGACATTGGAATTGTGGCCGACATGCAGGAGGATGATCGCTTTCACGCCCTCACATTATGCGAAGACCCTCTTGTCGCTTTCGTCTCGAAAGAGCATCCTCTTGCGAAGCGAGATGGCATAACCTTAAAGGAACTGTCTGGCGCTCCACTGATACTTCGTGAACCTGGATCGCGAACAAGAAACCATACAGAGCATGAATTTCAAAAAGCTGATCTTCCAATGAATGTTGCGATGGTGGTTCAGGGTCGTGAGGCTGTGCGGGAAGCAGTTGCCGCAGATATTGGCGTTGGTATTGTTAGTAGGCCAGAGTTTGGGTATGACACTCGGCTTGTGGCTCTTCCACTGATTGACTGCGATGCTACAATGACAGAATCTTTGGTTTGTTTGAAAGAAAAACGGCAAATAAAAACCATTGAAGCTTTTTTTAATACAAACAATACCTCTGCAAGCTAATCCAAAATCTCTAGAAAGATCGCATTTTGACCCTCACCGTGACCTTACTGGTTCTTTTTTCTGCAGCCCTGCATCCTTTGTGGAACTTACTCATCAAGAAAGATCCTGAACCCGAAGCCGCCTTTATAACTATGGCTTTTTCGATCGCTGCCGTTGGTTTTTTTCATGGCTTAATCACAGGTGCTAACTTTTGGCTGACACTTGAACAATGGGTACTTATTCTCGTCTCTGTCTTAGGGCAGATGCTATATAGTCTGGCTTTAGTTGCGACATTGAAGCGGGGTGATTTATCGGCCTATTACCCCATCATTCGCGCATCCCCGGTATTTATCGTTGCCTTCAGTTTTTTGTTCCTAGGTGTCACGTATGACTTGCCGGTTCTTGGTGGCATTTTTCTTGTTATTCTCGGAGCTGTTTTGCTCCTGTATCGTCGCGGTGTAAATCTGCTAACAGATACGAAGACGCTACTCCTAGCGGTTCTTGCTCTTTGCGGTACAGGCATATACTCATTGTCCGACTCGCAATTGATGCTACAGATTGAACCGCCTGTTCTGTTTTTCTGGGTCCAAATTATCTGTTGGCCTCTACTGACAGGTGTCTACGTTCTGAACGGTAACAAGATGCCGGCCATGATGGGCCTGTTACGCCTCGTAAGAATGCCGTTTCTTCATTTGAAACTAGTCACATGTATTTACGGGTCCTACGTGTTGATCCTCCTCGCCTATTCACAAGGCGGCGATGTCGCGGCAGTTACGACTGTCCGTCAGGCATCTATCCCGCTTTCAGTTATACTGGGAGGTTACTTTCTGAACGAAGGTGCTATTGCTAGGCGCTTGTTAGCATCTGGAATTCTGTCCCTTGGGATTATCGCCGTTGTGATCTACGCATAAAAAAGGCCGCTCCCGTTTAAGGAGCGGCCTTTTCATTTCCGACAGAAATCTAGCCTAGATCGCCTTTAACCGCTTTTAGGAAAACTTCTGTATACTCTTCGGCAGTTAGTGAAATTGGGTTACCGCCCGACGACGGATCTTCAACAGCCATACGGCCCACCAAATCAGCTTTTTCATCGTCAATATTAAGCGCGCCCAAGTCATTCGGGATATTAAGCTGCTTACGCAAATCAAGAACCCAGTTTAGGAACCCATCAAAACTCGCATCTTCCAATCCCATATAAGATGCAAGGCGTGCGATGCGCTCTTCAATTTCAGATCGATTACGGATTAGTACATAAGGCATCAAGATTGCGTTTAGCAAACCATGATGGGCATCATACAAAGCGCCAAGAGGATGAGCTAATGCATGCATTCCGCCAAGGCCGCGCTGAAACGAAGTCGCGCCCATTGTTGAAGCAACCATCATTTGACTGCGAGCGATAAGATCAGTTCCATCCTCAACCGCAGTCGGCAAATATTCTTTTACAAGCCGAATACCTTCAACCGCGATGCCTTCTGCCATTGGATGAAAGAACGGAGAGCAATAAGCCTCCAGATTATGCGAAAGCGCATCCATTCCAGTTGCCGCTGTAATGTGCGCGGGCAAACCAACAGTAAGTTCTGGGTCAGCAACAACAATTGCTGGCAGCATTTTCGGGTGGAAAATGATTTTCTTAACGTGATTTGCCGCATCTGTAATGACAGATGCACGCCCAACTTCAGATCCAGTACCAGAAGTTGTCGGAACCGCAACAATTGGTGCGACACCTTCAGGCTTAACCAACGTCCAATTGTCGCCTGCATCTTCATAATCAAACACGCTGCCTGTTTGCCCAGATACCAAAGCAATTGCCTTAGCTGCATCCAAGCCAGAGCCACCACCAAACGCGATTACGCCGTCATGTCCATTACTGCGGTAAACGGCAACGCCGTCTTCTACATTTTCCCCGACTGGGTTTGGTTTAATATCGCTAAAAACGGCACATTTCAAACCAGCAGCTTCGCATGATGCCACAGCATTACTGATCATAGGCAGGCCTGCGAGACCTGGATCCGTTACGAGCAAGGGGTTTTTCATTCCTAGCTCTTTACATGCTTCACCAATTTCCTGCGCTCGGCCAACACCAAATCGTACAGCTGTTGGATAATTCCAGTTTCCTGAAAGTTGTTCGATACTTAGAGACATATATACAATCCTTAGATTTTTGTGCGCAAGTGGTAGGACTTTGGACGTGTCAGGCTTTCAAAGCCCACACTTGAAAGCGTACAACCCCGGCCAGAATTTTTAACACCTGTCCAAGCAAGCGCAGGATCAAGATAATCGCAGCGGTTCATGAACCATGTCCCAGTATTCACCTGATCCCCAATTTCAATTGCTGCTGCTTCATCATTTGTCCAAACAGAGGCGGTAAGACCAAACTCACTGTCATTCATCAATTTGATCGCTTCCGCGTCTGTTGAGACTTTCATAATGCCAACAACCGGACCGAAACTTTCTTCAGTCATAACACGCATACTATGATCAACGTTGACCAGAACCTGCGGCGCGAGATAAGGCGTACCTTCTTTGTCTGCCGTAAAGGTGGCTGGGTCGATCAGCGCTTTACCACCAGCTGCCACTGCATCTTTGATTTGTCCGCGGACAAAATCAGCCCCTTTCGCATTCACGCAAGGGCCCAAAGTTGTTTCCGGATCAAGCGGTGAGCCCAATTTATACTCGTTTACAGTTTTAACGACATTTTCGACGAAAGCGTCATAGACATCTTCATGCACATAAATGCGTTCAATACCGCAGCAGGATTGACCGGAGTTAAACATAGCGCCATCTACAAGATTCTCAGCAGCATACGCGGGATCAGCATCACCGCGCACATAAGCAGGATCTTTACCGCCTAGTTCCAGCCCGACACCAATGAACTGCCCAGACGCGGCTGTTTCAATGGCGGTACCACCTGGAACTGATCCGGTAAAGGCCACAAAATTGACGCCACCAGACTGAATAAGATCAGCCGCAAATTTATGAGTTGCGACAACGAGTTGGAAAAGGCCTTCAGGTAGTCCTGCTTCAACAAAGGCCTTTTGCATGGTTTCGCCGCACAAATGAGTTTGAGTAGCATGCTTCAAAATTAATGCATTCCCTGCAAGCAACGCAGGAACGATAGAGTTCACAGCAGTCATGTACGGGAAATTCCACGGCGCAATTGTAAAGACAACACCCAATGGTTCGCGTTTGATGTATCTTGTGAAACCTTCTTTTTCTTCAACCGCGACCGGCTTCAAAGCCTCTTCTGCAATCGAAATCATATGAGTGGCACGCTCATTAAAGCCGCCAACTTCACCAGCGCCAAAGCGGATAGGCCGTCCCATCTGCCACGCAAGTTCTTCTGATATAGTTTCTTGCTTCGCCACAAAATTAGCAACGCATTTTCGAAGCAACTCTGCGCGCTCTTCAACGGTTTTTAGCTTCCACTCAGCTTGTGCTTCTTCAGCATTTTTGATCAGCGCGGGAATGTCACTTGCTGACATATAAGGACGCTCAAGATAAAGGCTGCCGTCAACCGGGCTATAACATTTCAAACTATCAGACATATATAAAATCCACTTAAACAGGATGGTTATATTACAAGTGACCAGTCATCTCGTAATTTGAAGCTATTTAGTCATTTTCGCCTCTATACCTCAACCATTTTTTTCACATTCGCTAGTACACCTCATCAGCTTTCACTTAATACCGTCAGATATTCAACAAAAATGTCATAAATAAGTTGGATTTCCACATTTTTATTTTGAATTCCATCATTTCATGTTAAGTCCAATTACCGTAAATCTAATTGTGAGTCGAAATTTCATGATCAAACAATCAAAAAGACAGCTCGAAATCATGAAAGTGCTGCAAATCCGAAACTCATGCAGTGTTATCGAACTCGCTGAACATTTGGACGTTTCTGATGAAACCATTCGGCGCGACATTCGACATTTGGCGGCAACAGGTGCGGTCGAAAAAATTCATGGCGGCGTTATGCTACCTCACAATTCCTTGGAACCGCCATTTCTCAGCCGCTTGCAAGAGCAACGCGAAGAAAAGCAAAAAATTGCACGGCTTATTGCAAGCCTTGTTAAAGACGGCGAAACCCTGCTCATAGATAATGGCAGTACGTCCTGTTACTTTGCCAAAGAACTCATTGCCTACAGAAATCTTACAGTTGTTACAAATTCGACCGAGGTAGCCCGGGAGTTATGCTCTCGTAATCACAATCGCGTTTTTATGGCTGGCGGTGAAATCCGATCTGACGATAGTGCATCATATGGCCCCGCAGCTGTAGAATTTGCACGTCAATTCACAACACAAAAAGCTGTTATTTCAATGGGATCTATTCATGGCAAACAAGGGTGTCTAGATTTTGATTTGCCAGAAGCCGAATTTAAACGCGCGATCATCCCGCAAACGGAACAACTAATTGTAGCGGTAGATCACACCAAATTTGACAAACCTGGAGTGATCAATGTATGCGCGCTTAAGGATATCGACCTACTTATCACAGATCAGATGCCGCCGGATGATATCGTCGATCAAATTGGTGCGAATAAGATCAAAGTTGCGCTCTAAAAAATTAGACCGATATTAGCCCTGAAAAAGCACTTTAGCTGCTATCCAGTTTCGAATTTCCAACATTTTGACATCGCTGTTGAGAACGTCATCGTCCACACCAAGCTGCCATCTTAAGTCGGAACGGCTAGGCTCCTCATGAAGTACTTCCAGCTTCTCGATGTATTGATCTGCTTCCCTAATAGTTGCAAAATTTCCTTGCACTGTTAAAGCATCACGACGCCAACGGCAAAGACTGGCAATCTCATGCAGATCGTATTCAGGATGATACTGCAATGCCCAGAAGCTACCTTTTTTATACGTGACATCAACGGCCTGCACGGAAGTAAACTCGTTTCCGGCAAGAGCCACAGCGCCTGTCGGCAAATGCGTTATCTCGTCTTGATGACTAGTATATCCATCGAAAACAGATCGTTTCCCTGCGTAAAGTGGATGTCCGCGTCCGGCTGGCGTTAATTCGATTTTACGGGCCAATCCAAACTCACGTCCTCGAGGATTGGGGGCACATCTTCCGCCTGCCGCTGTTACAGCCATCTGAGCCGCCCAGCAACTTCCAAACATAGGTACCCCTGCTTCGAAAGCAGCTTGAGCAAAGCGAATTTGACGGACTACCTGCACATCGGTTTCGTCATGAATAGTCAGACTAGATCCCGTCCAGACAATTCCGTCATACTGTTCAAGGCTTTCTCCTTGCGGCAAAGCACAGTCTGCATCGGCGGGAAACAAAACATGTGTCTCGCATCCCGGCGCACAGTCTTTAAGTCGTTGTGCATAGAGCTCGCCCGCAAGTGTTCCGCCATTATCAACCAAAGGCGCTCGATGAATTTTGGGATATCCATCGAGAATGAGAAAGCGAATTGTGTTGTTCACCATAAAGAGTATTCCGTCTTAAAAAAGCTACAGGCTGATTATACTGGGCGTTTATCGCCGCCGATTGTAATCCTGCGCATCAAACGCTTATATTCAACATAATCGTTCATGGCAAAATGCTGCGTGCAGCGGTTATCCCACATAGCTATTGATTTATCTTGCCAACGGAAACGGCAAACGAACTCTGGCTGCGTTGAGAAATCATATAAATACTGAAGGATTGGCGCGCTCTCCTTTTCAGTCATTCCCTTGATGCGAATGCTGAACATCGGGTTCACGAAAATACTTTTCCGACCAGAAACATCGTGTGTTCTAATAAGTGGATGCTCAACTTCTTCATTCACCACATCAGAATATGTATACTTGAGAGAATGTTTCCCTTCATACTTATCTGCAGTAGTGCGTGGATCAAAAGCTACTTTTGCTGAATGAACAACAACCATATCCGCAAGCATTTCTTTCATACCATCGGAGAGATGATCATAGGCTTTTTCCATGCTCGCCCACATGGTATCACCCCCAACTGGCGGTGTTTCAATACCATAAAGCATTGTAATCATGGTTGGTTTTTCAAAAAAAGTATTATCTGTGTGCCATCCTGTACCAAATGACGCCCCTTCACCAGCCGGCTTCAGCACTTCGATCAGTTCTGGGTGGTCATTGGAACCAGCGACAATGGGGTGTATTTCAGGAGTTCCAAATCGGTGTCCAATTTCCATTTGACCTTCACGCGATAAATCTTGATCGCGAAAGAAAATTACAGAATTGTCTACTAAAGCGTCATGGACATCTTGAAATTGTTCATCCGAAAGTTTCTTTGAAAAATCCACACCATGAACATATGCCCCTAAAGACGCACCCATTCTTTCAACTTCAATTGTACTATATCCCATAAACGCACCTCATGATTTGAGTATTTCAACCTGCGCGCAATGCTGCAAGATTATCTGGTATCTTTGGTAGAGGAACGACAGTTGACTCGTTAGGTCCAATTGTTAAAATTGAATAAGACCAGAATAATCATTTTTTCAAAATCAGCGACAAAAGTCGCACGCCATCTGCAATTCGTTCAGTGGGGATTGAGGAAAAACCCAATCTAAAAAAGTGTTCTTTATTATTAAGATTTTGGAAATGAGGAAGTCCCGGCTCTATAACCACACTTTGCTGCAAGGCCTGCTCTGCTAATTCCCCAGAATCAACGCCCAACCCTCCAGCCATCCAAAAACTTGTTC
Organism: Alphaproteobacteria bacterium 46_93_T64; assembly: GCA_002163135.1. Taxonomy (GTDB): domain Bacteria; phylum Pseudomonadota; class Alphaproteobacteria; order Sneathiellales; family Sneathiellaceae; genus Sneathiella. Next base: position 34,640 of record MAAN01000006.1, on the reverse strand, counting down.
CACCAAATTTAGGGCTCTCGCTCATCCCCGGCAAATACTGATCAATGCTCTCTTGCATCACTTGCCAACGTTCCTGATAAACCCGGTTCAGCTTCCTAACATAAGTGTCATGAAAACCTTGAGAAATGAAGAGTGAGGTCGTGCGTTGATTATTGTTTGGAACATGACGCAGAACCAATCTGCGAAGTGCCCTCAACTCCTTTATGAGATCCGAACTACCAACAATATATCCAAGCCTTAAGCCGGGGAACATCGATTTGGATAAACTTCCCACATAGATAACCCGCCCGTTTTCATCATCCGCTTTCATTGCAGAGACTGGTGAGCCAAGATAATTTGTATCACTTTCAAAATCATCTTCAATGATGATGCTGTCTTCGCGCGTGGCATTCTCAAAAAATTCTTCACGGCGCTTTACTGACATTGTAATGGTTGTTGGAGACTGATGACTTGGCGTCAGGAAAAGATAATCGCAGTGGATATTTTCAGCAGGCGTTTGGGCCCCCTCCGTATCAATCTCAAGAGGATGTATTTTTGCGCCGTGAATGGAAAAAATATTTCGAGCATCAGGGTATCCGGGCTCTTCCACCCCAACAGTAACCCCCTTATTCATTAGCAAAGACGCAATAAGAAAAAGCCCATTTTGCGCCCCCGCTGTAATTAAAATCTCTTCGTCTTTGGCAAATATGCCTCTGCGCGGGAGTAGTTTGGATCTTATTTCCTGAATTAGATAGGGGTCGTCTTCTGCGATAGCGTCGCCGGACCAGTCACGCATCGCAAGTTCACTCATCGCTTGACGCGAACATTCCCGCCAGGCCGCCAGTGGAAAAAGGGTGGGATCCGGCTGACCATAAACAAATGGATATCGATAATTCTGCCAATCTGTTGGCTTACTAATATTGCGCTGCAGACTTGGGTTCAGCTTATAACGCTGGTGCCAACTAGGCGCATCAGCAAGTGCCTCATTATGAGATTTTGGTACGGTTTTCGGCACAGTAAAGGCCAATGGTTTTGCATTCGGGCTTACACAAAAACCCGAACGGTCTTTCGAGATAAGAAATCCATCTTCGACCAATTTCTCGTAAACACTTACAACCGTGGTTCGAGAGATATTCAATTTTCGAGCTAGTTCCCGGGTCGAGGGAAGAAGTGAACTGGGCATTAACTGACCCTCAAGAATGGCTGCGACAATTTTTGTACGCAGCTGTTCCTGAATGCTCGTTTTTAACCCACGATCAACGGAGAAAAACACTTCTCCCTCCTGATAAATTGAGGTTCACTCAAATAATTTCGAAATAGCGTTGCATTTCCCAGTCAGTAATTGCACGGCGGAATTCACGCTCTTCCCAATCACGGGTTATTGCATAATGATCAACGAAAGCGTCACCGAACAATTCGCGTGCAGCTTCAGATTTTCTTAAAGCCTCTGCTGCATCTCCGAGTGTTCTTGGCAAAGCAAGATGTTCCGGGAATTCGACTTCATAAGCACTTCCAACAATACCATCAGTTGGTTCTATTTTATTTTCAATACCCCAAAGACCAGACCCAAGTGCCGCAGCGATAGCAATATACGGGTTCATATCAGCCGCAGAAATCCTATATTCGACGCGTTGCGAATTAGGGTCGCCCGGAATTGCCCGCAAAGCACAAGTCCGGTTATCCATTCCCCAACTGGCGTCGGTTGGCGCCCAAAAGCCTGGTATTAGACGGGTATAGCTATTGATTGTCGGAGAGACCATTGCAAGAACCTGTGGCATAAGAGCCTGCTGACCGCCAATAAAATGGCGCATAGCATCACTCATGTTGTCTGGCTTACCTGGGTCATGAAAGACGCTGCCGCCTTCTTTGTTGGCAAGGGATAGGTGAATATGGCCGCTTTGCCCCGGATAGTCCGGCGACCATTTAGCCATAAACGTGGCCATCAGCTCATTCTTCTGTGCCAATACCTTAGTAAATGTCTTGAATAAAGCACCCTTATCGGCTGCTGCAAGGGCTTCGTCATATTCGAGCGCGGCTTCAAGAACACCTGGGCCTGTCTCCGTATGCAAACCCTCAATCGGCATATCCATTCGCGTACACAACTCAAGGAGCTGTTCGTAAAATTCTGACTCAACAGACGCCCGCAACATGGAATATCCGAAATTACCCGGCGTTAGAGTTTCAAGATCTTTATAGTTCTTCTCACGGACAGATTTTGGTGTTTCTTTAAAGACGAAAAATTCATACTCGCAAGCTGCGGTTGCTGTGTATCCCATATCAGCGGCTTTTGCGAGTACTCGGCGTAAAACTCCCCGTGGGCACACCCCCTCAGCTCGGTCAGCAAATTCCAGAAGGAACAGCAACATGTTATCTTCCATGGGAAGATCGCGGCAACTATCTATTACAGGAACAACTTGCGCATCAGGGTAACCCGATTTCCATCCGGTATAGCTTTCTTTGTCATATAGCTTGTCATCCACATCCCATCCCAAGACAACATCACAAAAGCCAAATCCTTTATCCAGAATACTAAAAAACTTGGATTTATTTAGGTATTTCCCTCGCATAATACCATCTACATCAAAGATGCCGACCTTCACATAATCAAGGCCTCGTTCTTCGACGATTGCTTTCGCATCTTCGATAGTTTTTACGTCTCTTGCTTCCATGCTGCTCTACCTGTCTGATCGTGTACGCTTAACAATTTTCAACACATTAGCTGTTTATTTAAAAAGCTCAAGCCCACGTCAGTCGATTAGTTGTGTTTTTATGGAAAAAATCGGGAATATTTGCTTCAAATCAACATAAACGTCCGAATTTTAGGCAAAAAAATTAAGTTTTCCTCAAAAAATCATGCTAAATACACCGAAAATTCAACAACTCTCCACACATATATTTTCTGCGTTTGGGCAGAACAAAGGAATTGAAATGTGACTCGATGTTTCAAGCGGCGGATGATTTTGACTGTTCAACGGGCAAATTTATTCTAATTGTTGTACCTGCGCCCACATTGCTTTCAACTGAAATAGTACCATTATGTAGCTCAACCAAAGCACGTGTAATCGATAATCCGAGACCGGTTCCTTCGAACCTCTTGCTTAGTGCACCTTCAATTTGGAAAAAGGGTTTAAAGACTTCGGAAAGCTTGTCTTCGGGAATGCCAATTCCGTTGTCTTGGAAAGAAAGGTCAATACCACCTAATTCACGAGTTACAGATACCATTATATGGCTTTCCGCGTCGCAAAACTTTATCGCATTGGTCAAAATATTCAAAATAATCTGACGGAAACTTTTTGCATCCACTGATATCGTATCAACACCATCTTGCATATTTACATCGATGGTAAATTTTCGCGTTCCAAACCTTCCTTTAAGCAGCCTTTCTGCGTTTGCCATTTCGCCGGCTATATCAACATCTTCCGGATGAATGACATAAGTTCCAGACTCAGTTTTCGACACATCGAGAATTTCATTAATCAGGCTAAGCAAATGCTTTCCGCTTATATTAATGTCGTCTATATATTCTTGATAATGATCAGATCCCAGCTTGCCGTATATTTCCTGTCTGATCAGATCGGAAAAGCCAATAATGGCATTTAACGGCGTCCGGAGTTCATGACTCATATTTGCAAGAAAATCACTTTTTGCGATATTCGCTTCTTCAGCTTTATTTTTTGCATTCCGAAGTTCTGTTTCGACCTTCTTTTGAGTTTGAACTTCAAAGATCAACGATACAAAATCCGCTATGGAATTTGCAAAGCGCTGCCGCTCCTCTGACCAATCAAAACTGGGATCCATTACAGCAAAATAAACCAGCCCCATTAATTTACGATGCCTAACAATAGGAATTCCAAGCATCGAAACCGGATCACGAGTCTCAAAGCAAATCTCTCCAAACTTTTTGATTGGGGCCGCATTCCATACATTAGACACGCAAAAGGTCCGCGCCTTTCCGGTATCATCAATCAGTGAGGGGAAATCGTTTGTCGAAATTTTTATTTCAGATTTGATATCGCCGGTAGCTAGTTCATAGCAGCAGACATTGGTTAACAAGCTTTCGTCTTCGTCAAAGCGCCACAAACTTACTTGATCGACTCTCAATGTTTCAGCAGCGTTAACAGCTATTTTTTTAAAAGCTTCCGTTACAGACAATTCATATAAAGAACGCCCATGCCCTAATTCAGAAATCGCACGTTCATAATCCTGTGTTATTCTTTTAGTTTCACCGAAATCAGAGATCCCTTGATTGACAATGGTGGTTAGTCCCATTCCTCGATACGTGATGTAGGCGGTGAGTATCAGCAGCGCTATGATACCTATCGATATATTTTTTAATGTATCACGAAGCAAATCCGCGCCATGTAGTTCGATCTGCCAAGATGCCCATCCGACACTTGCACCATCATCAGCGAGAAATTCCCAGTAGGAAGTCTCCGGTATAAATTCAGGTTTTCCTGCTAACAATTTAATTTTGGGAAAAGTGTAGCGTTCAGATATTGAATTCAAATAGTTTTGGTCAACGGGTTTTGCCAATAACAGGATATATCGTTTTAGAATGATCTGTTCTGAAGAGCCCTTTTCCATTTCCGAAAAATCGGGAGTTATTACGGCAGCTGATACAATATATATGCCACCGTCGGATCCCCGTCGAAGATCAAAAACAGCCCCTTGAACATATTCCTTGTTAAACTTCAAACGCGTAGTTTCCAGCATTTTCTTGATGCCGGGAAATTTCACGATTAGATCAACATTTACATCTTCCGAATTTTCCGCGGCATAAATAGTGCGATCTTCATCATCAACCACATATGTTCCAGATAGTTCGTATGCGTCGTGGAGATACGCGCCCACATTAAGTGCAGCCCAGTTAAGGTCTACATTAACGACAAGATTAGTTACAGCAGCGTCCCAGAAACCGAAATCAACCACCAAGCCTCTTAGTTGCTCACCTTGATCCTTAATAAGTGCACCAAAGAGAGTTTCAGAAGTCTTAACTTCACTTTTGTCAAGTTCGGTAACACTTTGCCAAATCCCGAAAAATAGAACGCCAAACGCGCCAACAATAAAAACTAATAGGGGAAGTATTAGTTCTTGTATTCGTTTTTTTACTTTTGACTGTGCTTCTAATAAACGTTCTTCTAGCATACCCGACACACGAATTGAATTAGTACAAAAGTTGAAAATATACTGTCAGATTTAATAAAATATTACTATGCGTGAAGTTGAGACACCTCAATTTCGTTTAAAAGTAAGTTTTCAATCATATCTTGATAAATCTTCACTATTCCGTTTAGGTCAACGGGTCCATCATCGCGATACCAGATACCGACACTCGTCATCATCCCCAATATTAGTTTTGTAACGATTTTTGGATCATTATGGGTCCAATATTCGCCTAAACATCCTTGATCGAGTATATTTAGAAGCTGTCCTTCATATTCGTCTCGCATGGCAACTATTTTGGCATAATTATCACGCGTCAAACTACGAAGTTCTGTCGTACTGACCTGCACTTCTTTTCTATATTCGCTATGAAAAATGACGTGGCATTCGACAAAGGCGAGCAAAGCCTGTCTTGGATTTTTAGTATTTTCCAGTTTTGCCTTTGAAACATCAATCAGATCCGTCATGACCTGATGCATCAAACAAAACAAGAAATCCTGTTTATTGGTAAAATGATTATATAATGAGCCTGCCTGAATACCGACATCCGCGGCAAGTTCGCGCAATGTCATTCCGGCAAAACCGTGTTTATAAAGCCTCTCCAGTCCTGCAGACTGCAGCGCTTTCAAGGTTCTGTCCCCCCTTGATCCCGTCGTACGTGTCACTTTTCCCCCCAATTAGTAGGCGGAGTTTAAACAATGAATGACGAAATGGATAGGATCTATTCTATATTTGGGTAGTTTGCGAATATCCGAACAAAAGGCATTGTCTCATCCATTGCTCTGATATTCGCATATGTCGATTAGGAAAGCTTGATTCCTAGTCCTTCAGCCGCTTTTGTCAGCATATTTTGCGTCTGATCGTTCCCGCTTGTATATTCTGACTGTGTCGCCGGATCTGAAATTGTAGCCCAGTTTTCAGCAATTTTTTCAGGTGTCTGTTCATCTTCAGGCAACCACATTCCGCCTGTTTCATACACCTTCGAGCAAGCGTAAGTACCGGCACCCGCGGTAATTATGGTTCTATTGGGGCCCTCTTCTGAGACGATATACAGAAGTGCAGGTGTTACTGCTTCCGGCTTCAACAAATCCAGTAAATTCTCAGGCATCAAGTCTTCTGTCATCCGTGTCGCGGCACATGGAGAGAGTGCATTTACACGGATGCCGTATTTGCCACCTTCAAGAACGAGTGTGTTCATCAAGCCGATCACACCCATTTTGGCAGCACCGTAGTTTGTCTGGCCAAAATTACCATACAATCCGCTGGAAGAAGTTGTCATTGCGATGCGGCCGTAATTTTGCTCCCGCATAAGTGGCCATACAGCTTTCGTACAATTAACAGTTCCGATCAAATGGACATCCAATACAAAGCCAAAATCTTTCATCTCCATTTTAATGAAAGATTTGTCTCTGAGAACACCCGCATTATTGACGAGAATATCAACACTACCCCAAGTATCCTTGGCCTCCTGAACCATCGCCTCTACTTGTTCGTAGTTCGTGACATCAGCGCCATTGGCGATTGCCGTGCCGCCCGCAGCTTCGATTTCTGCGACAACGGCTTTTGCCGCATCACTGGAGGCACCGACACCATCCCGGTCACCGCCCAGATCATTTACAACAACCTTGGCACCGCGTGCAGCAAGTTCAATGGCATGACAACGGCCAAGACCATTTCCCGCACCTGTGACGATTGCAACACGCCCATCAAAACGGATGCTCATATTTATTCCTTCAGTGTTTTGTATAATTACTTAATTAGTCAGCAAGAAACTGCATGCTTAACCATTCGGCGACCAAAGCAGGTTTTTCCTGACCTTTAATTTCAATGCTGACTTCTGTGGTGACCAGCACTTGCCCCGGACGTTTTTCAACTATGTCCAGGATTTTATTTCTTACCCGCACTTCACTGTCGACAGGTACTGGTGCTAAAAAACGAAGTTTATTCATTCCGTAATTTACACCCATCTCCACATTTTGTGCTTTTGGAGTAATTTGCGGCACCAAATATGCCAGCAATGAAAGAGTTAGAAAACCATGCGCAATTGTCCCCCCAAACGGACTTGCTTTGGCCGCTTCTGGATCTACATGGATAAATTGGTAATCTTCCGTGGCTTCCGCAAATTTATTAATGCGTTCCTGATCCACTTTAAACCATTCACCAGGACCGTACTCAGTTCCTTTCGATGACAGGAATTCTTCTTTAGTAATTGGCTCGGGCATTGTATCCCCCTTATGTTAGAGCTCGTTATTTTTGTTTAGTGGCGCGAGAATAAACGCATTCTAAGAAATACAAAAGTATAAAAACCGCTTTTCCTCATGTCCGATATCATTAAGATCGAGCAGTAATTGAAGGAACTGAATTATTGAAAAACTATATCTATAAAAACTACACACAGTTAGAGCTTGATGCGCAGTATGACAATCGAGCAAAAGTCGCTAGTTTTCCAAGCTACGTTCAAGAATGGAAGGCCCTGTGCGCGACAACTATGCACGAGTACCCAATCTCAAAAACTGTCTGTTTTGACAACATCAGTGGTCAAGAACTGGACATCATTTACCCGCGCAACATGTATCACACACAAGTTCCAGTTCAAATTTTCTTCCATGGCGGCTACTGGAAAGCCCTTTCAAGAGAGGATTGTTTGTTCGCTGCTCGGGCGTTCGCCGATTATGGGATTGCAACCGTTCTTGTTGATTACCAATTAATCCCTGATGTTTCCATGGGAGAACTTATCCGTCAATGCCGGCAATCCATTGCGTTTATTTATGAAAATGCAGACAGCCTATGCCTGTCAAAAGATAACATTCACATTTCTGGGCATTCTGCCGGAGGCCATATAGCCGCAATGTGTCTAGCGACCAGTTGGAGCACCTACAACGAAGATCTACCTAATCAAATAGTAAAGTCAGCTGTCGGTTTAAGCGGACTCTATGATCTACGCCCTATCAGTAAATGTTTTTTACAAAACGATCTTGGCCTTTCAAACGAGGATGTTACCGAAAATAGTCCTGTCTTGCTTCCCGAGCCCAGTGCTGGAAAATTCTATTCTATAGTCGGCGATCTTGAAGGTGAAGAATATGAAGCACAAAGTCAGGCGCTGAAGGATGCTTGGCCCAACTTTGCAACAAAACCTGAGATACTTGCCCCTTATAATCATTTTACAATCATGGGCGCACTTGCAGATCCAACCAGCGCCCCATCCCGTTTCATTCGAAATGCAATGAACCTAACTTCCTCAGATTAAGTAGAGAGCCATATGTCACAAACACCCCGTATTTTCCTAACTCGACTTTTCCCATCAGCTGTGATGGAGAGGTTATCCAGCTCCTATGAGATAGTTGGAACGCCAACACTTGAGGCATATGGACAGTCAGACATTCTGGAGTTCTCAAAATCTGCCGATGCGATCTTTTGCGACTCAACTTCTCGATTTGACCGCGAAATGATTGAAATACTCCCCGACAATATCAAAATGATTACCACATTCTCAGTGGGATATGATCATCTGGACGTGGCAGCAGCGTCAGAAAAAGGAATATTGCTCGGCAACACACCTGATGTACTTACCGATGCCACGGCAGATATTGCACTCCTCTGTATGTTAGGTGCAGCGCGGATGGCCCAGAGCGCAGCCGAGACTTTGAGGGATGGTGGCTGGAATAGCTGGTCCCCAACGCAGTTTCTAGGCATCCATATGAGCGGGAAAAAATTGGGTATCCTTGGGATGGGACGTATTGGTCAAGCTGTGGCACGGCGTGCTCGCGGATTTGATATGAAAATCCACTATCATAACCGCCGCCCTGTAACAGCACGAGGCTTGGAAGAGGCAGTATACCATGACAACCTGAAGGATCTGCTGGCACAAAGTGAGTTTTTATCGATCAATTGTCCATTGTCAGATAGTACGCATCATCTGATTAATGAAACATCGATAGCTAGGCTCCCTGACAATGCAGTGCTCGTAAATACTGCACGTGGGCCAATTGTCGACGAAAACGCCCTAATTCAAGCTCTCAAATCCGGTAAAATTGCAGCAGCGGGCCTCGACGTATTTGAAAACGAGCCAAACTTAAATCCAGACTATCTGGAACTCAGAAACCTGTTTGTATTGCCACATGTTGGTAGCGCCACGATTGAAACACGTGACGCTATGGGATTCAAATGCCTTGATAATCTGGATGCCTTTTTTGCGGGCCGAGAAATTCCCAACCCAATTACTCTTTAAGACGCTGAAATAATACCATTATCTGTCACGGCGTAGTTATGAAGTGTGCCATTTTCATTCTTCATGCGCCATGACAGCATCTTTTGGGCATAATCAAGAACCACAGCTTGGTAATCCGGCTCTTCCGCCAAATTATGACATTCATCAGGATCATTTCTAAGATCAAATAGCAGCGGTGGCAAAGCTGCAAAATGCACATACTTAAAACTGTCGTCGCGATAAACAAGCACGGAGCATTCATCATGCGCCAAACCAAGTGCTTTTTCCGGAATGGCATTTTCCACATCCCGAAAATCAAAAAGCCAATGCACTGAGTTCCGCCATTTTCCAGGTGTTAAGCCCTTCAGCCAAGGGGTCAAAGAGGCACCGTTACATTGTGCTGGCACAGCTTGATCAAGCGCGTTCAATATGGTTGGCATGATATCAATAGACTCTGTAAAACTATCTACAGTTCGCGCGGGTGCATCCCAAGATTTGGGCGCTTTGATAATCAATGGAATGTGGAAGCTTTGATCATAGAAACCTAATTTTCCAAATAGGTGATGATCTCCAAGCTGTTCGCCATGATCCGCGGTTACAACAATCATTGTTTCATCATACTGGCCTGTTGCTTTCAGCGTGGACAGCAATCGCCCGACATTTGCATCCACCTCACTTACCAGCGCCGAATACGTCGCACGGATCTGAAGAACATCTTGCTCAGACAAATCACTTGCTAGTCCATCTTCAGCGTCAAAGAATGAGGATTGTTTTATATAGTCAATCGCGAGACCCAACATTGGATGGCTATCGCCCACAGCATTTGCATCACCAAAATGAAGGGGACGCGGCATATCTTCCGGCGAATACATGTCGTGATATTCAGGAGGTGAGATAAACGGAGGATGTGGCCGCAAGTAACTCACATGGCAAAAGAACGGATCTCCAAATCTTGTATTTAGATAGTCAATTGTCCGATTTGTAAGCCATGCTGTTTCACTGTCTTCAGCCTTAAACTTTGCGGGAGCAAATGTGGAATGCCGATCCTCTGGCAAACTAAAATCTGGATCTGGGCGATAAATACTGTATCCGGCAGCTTCGACTTCATATCCTTTTGATATTAGATCGGCCAGCCATGGGCGGCTGTCCTCTGCTAATTTCGCACCAACCTGATATCCCTTCAAAACACTTTCAAAGGTTTTCAGATCCGGATCATTTGCATGTTTCTCGCGTGGATCAACCGTGACATCCGTATATCCGAACAACATAGGCTCGTGGCCAGCTTTCCGCGCCTCTAACGCGAGATTTGTGAGAGATCCATCAAGCGGAGTACCGTTACGAATAGAGCGGTGGTTTGTTGGATACATGCCAGTATGCAATGTCGCCCGAGAAGGGCCGCACGGGGCTGAGCAAGTATAATGGTTCTTAAAAAGAGCGGCGCCTTTAGCAAGTTCATCAAGATTAGGCGTTTTGATTGTATCATTGCCGTTTGCGCCAAGCCAATCTGCGCGCCATTGATCAATCGTAATAAAAAGTACATTCATCGCGTATTACTCCCACGACTATAGTTTGTGTGATGTGTTAATTGCTGACTGAATGCACTGATTGCATAATGTCCGACGACAGTTTGCCAAACAATGCGCTTAAAGCCAGAGTGTATTCAGAAAATCCAGACGCCGATTGCGAGCTTTTATATTTTACTGCATTTCGAACTAACAATTTGTTATCCAGCATGCGTTTCACATTCCAGCTAGCCGATAAGAAGACGGCCCCACTCTCATCGCGGATCATTTCACGAATTTCCACAGCCACTTGTATACTTGAGGGAGCTGGATGAAAATTAGCCGGATAGTGGAACACCTGTTTTTCACTTAAGAGAGAAGATATGTTCGAGACCATAATCCGTTCAATATTTTCCTGAACAGGCTCAGCCCAGTGATTGAAATCATCGACCATCAATCGTCCACCTGAGCCACTGCTCACGATCTGTGGTCGATCAGCATATCCCGGGATGGTAATGGGACCCACTCCAATTTGAATATCATCAGAAAAACTCATGGCTTTTAGTGCTAGTTGTTGGTCTGTTGCATCAATAAGCCTGTAGAATTCAGTCGGTGTAGATTGTGATACAATATTTGCACACCCGCTTGCAAAAATCGGCATGATCAACGCAAATACTATTTTGAAAAATCCGTTCTTCGAAATCATTTTCGCTCTCACTTTATTTTTTGCCGCCCAGCAATGCACTCGGATTGCGCTCTAGAAATTCTGCCAGATTTCGAACCGATCTACTTGCCGCTGAAAGCTCCCGCATCATGACAGATAAATCATATTTAAGAGGCGACCCATCAGATAACGTCATATCCGCCGTTTTAAACAGTTTTGTTGCACTTTTCAGAGTTTCATCTACACGTTTCAAAGCGTTTCGCCCTTCATCTACAGTTTCCGAAATTCGGGGTAGAGTTTCCTTGTTCACCTGATTAATCATTGAACTAACCGATTTGGCAAGATTTCTGTATTCGGTAATCGTTTCTATCAATTGCCCTTCGCTTACTATTTCCTCTAATCCATCAGCAGTACGGATAAGTGAGTTCGCCAGTTTTTCAATTGGCAATTTCTCTACTTTCTCAACCAATCGCGTAAGTGACGTTGTTATTTCTTCAAGTTCAGTTGGAAGGGTCGGCAATTCTTGAAATTCACTAGTCGTTGAGACATAGCGGGCCGGTTTATCTGGAAATAGATCCAGATCAACGATTAACTGCCCAGTTAAAAAATTCTTGGATTTAAGTCGTGCTCTAAGTCCCCTTTTGATCAGGGATTCCAGTGCACGTTGCCTCAACGTTTCGCGTCTTTCTTGGGACTGATCCTCACTACTTCGACCCTGAACTTTTAATCGTTGCGGTTCAATATCAATTAGTACCGGGATGAAGTAATTTCCAGTACCCTCTTCAATTTCCAAAGTAATGTCTTGAACTGATCCGATCTTAATACCTTTGAATTCAACTGCAGCTCCGATTTCCAATCCACTAACGGATCCATCAAAATAGAGAAGGTATGGTAGCCGTTCGGTGTAGATTGCTTCATCCATAGCGTTTCGACCAGCATACAACTTGAACTCATACCCTTCAGGAGCAAATGTGCCGTTTTGAGATTGAGCCGGTGGCAAAAATTCGATCGCGCCAGATATTAACGCTGGGAGTGATACAGCGTCCATTTGAACTCCGGATGCAGACACTGTTACAGAAACACCCCCTGCATTCCAAAACCGTGTACCTTCATAAATTAACTCGGTATGTGGGCTTTCAATAAACGTTATGAGTTCCACAGAATTCTGATCATCAGACAATCGATATCCCAGGACTTTGCCAACCTGCAGCCCCTTGTAAATAACGGGAGTTCCTCGCTTAATATTACCAAGCCGATCAGACCGTAAAACATATTCGCGCCCGGGTATTTTGGAAGTTATAACTGGTGGAGTTTCCAATCCAGTAAAGGCTAGAGCCGTATCCCCACCCTTTCCAGGGTCAATCTCAAGATATGCCCCCGAAAACAGTGTTTCCAAACCGGAAACACCTTCAAGACTGATTGCAGGAGAGACAACCCAAAAACGCGCTGTTTCAGTTAAATACTTACTTGCATTCTTATCGACCGAAACGATGACTTTTACACCTTCATCCTCATCCGGGATATCAATGCGGTTTACCAAGCCGATAATTACATCTTTATATTTTAAATAAGTTTTTCCAGCTTCGAGCCCTTTAGCACTGGACAACGAAATACTTATTTCCGGACCTTTATCGAGAAAAGATTGGAAGATCAGCCAGCCAGCAATAGCCACCGCAATCAACGGGATAAGCCAAATACTCATTAGGCCTGAATAACCACGACGTACCACCGGAGCATGCGCCTCTGCTTCAGCTTTATTGTCCATTATCTTCACCTTCCAAGCGATCCCAGATTAGCCTTGGATCAAACGCCTTCGACGCAAACATTGTTAATATGACCACAGCGGCAAATGCCATTGCACCCGGTCCGGCTTCAACTGTAGCTAGTTCTTTCAATTTTACCAAAGCGATTAAAACGGAAATCATAAAAATATCAATCATCGACCATCTGCCGATCCATTCAACAAATCGGTATAAGCGTGTCCTGAGTACTGGCTGCCAACTCATCCCGACGTGGATAGAAATTACCAAAAAAGATAGCGCAATTATTTTGAATATTGGAACAAACACACTTGCAAAAAGAACAACAATTGCAATCACCCACTGTCCTGATACAAACAATTGATGAATGCCACTCAAGATAGTTTCCTTACTTTCCTTACCGAAAGAAATCAATGTCATAATCGGGAACAGATTTGCTGGAATATATAAAACCAGCGCCGACACAAGTAATGCCCATGTTCTATTCAAACTATCCTTTTTTCTCTGCGAAACACTTGCATTACAACGCGGGCATATCGGCTCGTTTGTTTTCGAATGGCCTTTATCAATCAATTTATGGCAGCTCTCGCAGGCAATTAGCCCTGCATTCTTCGCTGTAAGTGCCCGTACTTTCACTTTTTGAGCTCCTCCAAACGCTTCCACAGTTCACGATGATCAAGTGATAAAAATGCCAGAACCATGGCCGAAACCATGCAGATAATACCAACAAGAGATCCCCCGATACCAACATCCGCAAAATCTCGCAATTTTACGAAGGCAACCATAATGCCGATGACAAATATTTCAGCCATAGCCCATGGTCTTAAAGCAAGAAGGGTCCGAATCTGCCATTCAGGGAATATTGGTAGTCGGTGATACTTGAGCGGCAACAGGATACTAACTAAAAAACAAAGCACCATAAGAGGGGCAATAACGCTCGCAAATAGAACCAAAATTCCAAGCGGCCAATATCCGGAGCTCAAAAATGCTAACGCACCATCCACAAGTTGGTTTGCAGACAAATTTCCTCTCATTTTGAAAACAAGTATTGGAGAAATATTAGCCAGTAGGAAGAATACTAAGCCTGTGCACGCATAAGCCAGAGTTCGATCTAAACTATCTTTTTGTCCACGAAATAATATCGCTCCACATCTTCGACAATAACTTGAATGTCCTGTTTTAATTTTTTGGTTTTCATGCAGTAGATCACATTCCGGACAAGCCAGACGCACTTTCATATTACTGCTGTTGCCAGCCTCCAGCGGTCCACTCCCCGTCACTCAGAAATCCTCAAAATAGAATGTATGATTTTATATAGGGGTATTTTGCACAGTTAAAACAACTGGTCCAGCCCGATAAAGGGTAATACGTAATACAACTCTGCAACTGAATTAAAAAAAACAAACCCTCGCACCCGAAATTTCAACAAATACATAATATTGTCGGAAATAACTACTATTAACATAAACAGTATGTGAAATATAAGCTTTAAGACTTGTAGTTAGAGCAAAAAACACATAATTCGATAGGTATCAGTTTTTTATTTGCAAACTTGTAGTGACGAGAATAGCCAATATGCCAAATGCTCGACTAACCCATTTAAAACAGTTAGAAGCCGAAAGTATTCATATATTCAGGGAAGTCGTTTCTGAATTTGAAAAACCGGTGATGCTTTACTCTATCGGTAAAGACAGTTCGGTCTTGTTGCATTTAGCAAGAAAAGCTTTCTACCCCTCCCCCGTTCCCTTTCCTTTGCTTCATGTAGATACCACATGGAAATTTAAGGAAATGATCGAATTCAGGGAAAAAATCGTTAAAGAATACGATTTGGATTTGTTAGTTCACATTAACCCTGACGGAGTTGAAAAGAATATTGGACCCTTTAGTCATGGTTCAGCGCTTCATACGGATGTCATGAAAACTGAAGGCCTAAAGCAAGCACTTAATCAGTACAAATTTGACGCCGCATTTGGCGGGGCGAGACGCGATGAAGAGGCGTCTCGCGCGAAAGAGCGTATATTCTCATTCCGGACAGAAACTCATCGGTGGGATCCAAAGGCACAGCGCCCGGAACTTTGGAATACGTACAATGCGCGCGTGCATCCAGGCGAAAGCATCCGTGCATTTCCGTTGTCGAACTGGACTGAACTGGATATCTGGCAATATATATATCTGGAAAATATCCCAATTGTACCGCTCTATTTAGCAAAAAAACGTCCCGTGGTAGAACGTGATGGCATGATGATCATGGTTGATGATGAAAGAATGCCACTGGATGAGGGCGAAACGCCGAAAATGAAATCTGTCAGGTTCCGCACCCTTGGTTGTTACCCCCTTACTGGTGCAGTTGAATCTACTGCATCAACTCTTCCCGAAATTATTCTGGAAATGCTGGTCGCTCGGACATCTGAGCGTCAAGGCAGGTTAATCGATAAGGATCAATCTGGATCAATGGAGCGGAAAAAGCAGGAGGGCTATTTCTAATGGGCAAAGCTCTGGATAATACAAATTCTGAAATTGACGAGTACCTGAGATCTCAAGAACAAAAAGGCATGCTCCGCTTCATCACATGCGGTAGCGTAGACGATGGTAAGAGTACACTTATCGGACGCCTTCTTTGGGATTCTAAAATGCTGTTCGAAGACCAGATCGCAACGCTAGCATCCGAAAGCAAGCGCGTTGGAACCCAAGGCGGTAATCTGGATTATGCGTTGTTACTCGATGGCCTCCAGGCAGAAAGAGAACAAGGCATTACAATTGATGTGGCCTATCGCTTTTTCGCTACAGACAAGCGGAAATTTATTGTAGCGGATACACCGGGACACGAACAATATACGCGTAACATGGTAACCGGCGCCTCCACTGCGGATCTGGCTGTCATCCTGATTGATGCTCGTAAGGGAATTTTAACGCAAACAATGCGGCACAGTTTTCTGGTATCTCTCCTTGGAATCAAGAACGTCATTTTGGCTGTGAACAAAATGGATCTGGTTGACTATGACAACCATGTGTTCAACAAAATTGTGCAAGAGTATAACGAATTCGCCGCTGAGCTTGATTTTAACGCTGTAACCCCAATCCCTCTCTCAGCTCTAGCGGGTGACAATATCATTGCGCATAGTGAAAACATGCGTTGGTATCAGGGCCCGACACTTCTTTCTCACCTGGAAGACGTACAGGTAGACGAAGATTTAGAAGACAAACCATTTCGCCTTCCTGTGCAGTGGGTGAACCGCCCAAATCTTGATTTTCGTGGTTTCTCTGGCACCGTGGCCAGCGGCTCCATCCATATTGGTGATGGAATTGTTGAACCCGCCTCCGGTCAAACAAGCACCGTAAAAGACATCGTTACTTTTGATGGTAGCCAAGAAACAGCCTATGCAGGTCAAGCTATAACAATTACGTTAAATGACGAAATTGACATTAGCCGCGGAGACACGCTTTGTGCGCTTCAAGATCGCCCAGTTACTGCGGACCAATTTGAGGCCAAACTTGTTTGGATGAGCAGCGAAGAGCTACTTCCCGGTAGAAACTACATCCTCAAAATGGGAGCAAATACGTCAACAGCACGTGTTAGTGCTCTTAAGTATAAAATTAACGTCAATACGCTTGAACACACGGCGGCAAAGACGCTGGCTCTTAACGAGATTGGTGTCTGTAATTTCGCTTTGGATAAAGCTGTGTCCTTTGACGCTTACGGTGAAAATCGTAAAACAGGTTCCTTCATCTTGATCGACCGTTTTACGAATGAAACCGTTGGTGCCGGGGTAATTGACTTTGCTCTAAGGCGTGCTGAGAATATTCACTGGCAGTCTGTGGATATCGATAAAAAGGCCCGTGCGGAACAGAAAAGCCAACAACCCGCAGTCCTGTGGTTCACTGGACTTTCCGGCTCTGGAAAATCAACCATTGCCAATCAGGTTGAGAAGAAATTGCACATTATGGGTAAACACACCTACCTTCTTGATGGGGATAATGTGCGCCATGGCCTAAATAAAGATCTTGGCTTTACTGACGCTGACCGTGTTGAGAATATTCGCAGGGTCGGAGAAACTGCGAAGCTATTTGCTGATGCTGGCCTTATTACACTCGTTTCCTTCATTTCTCCTTTTAGAAGCGAACGTCAAATGGCGCGTAACTTGATGGAAGAGAGAGAGTTTCTTGAGGTGTTTGTTGATACCCCACTTGAGATTTGCGAGGAACGCGACATTAAGGGCCTTTACGCGAAGGCTAGAGCCGGTGAGATTAAGAATTTCACCGGAATTGATTCCGCTTATGAAACTCCGGAAAATGCTGAAATAATAATCGAAGGAGGCAAGCTTTCAGTAGAAGCTGCTGCGGATGTCATTATCGAGACCCTAAAAGAAAAAGGGATTATTTAAAGAGTTTAAAATAAGTCAGCGATATCACTCTATCGCTGGCTTTTAACTCATCAATGACAATAGGTAAGCGCCGTACCCGCTTTTCATTAAGGGCGCAGCTAGTGCTTCTAATTGGTCTTCGTTGATATAGCCTTTTTGAAATGCGATTTCTTCAGGACATGCTATTTTGAGACCCTGACGTTTTTCAATTGTCTGAACGAACGAAGATGCCTCCATTAAGTTATCGTGTGTTCCCGTATCCAGCCAAGCGCTTCCACGCCCTATAAATTCCATATGCAACTGGCCTTGATCAAGGTACAGGCGGTTCAAATCAGTAATTTCTAACTCTCCTCGCACGCTCGGCTTCAATGCTTTTGCCATTTCAACAACTTGATTGTCATAAAAATAGAGCCCTGTGATCGCAAAATTGGATTTTGGAATTGCCGGCTTTTCCTCGACCCCTATAACCTTACCGTTTTGATCGAATTCAGCGACACCGTATGCGGTTGGGTTTGAAACATGATAGCCAAAGACTGTAGCCCCTTCTTTCCTATTCTTAGCACTCTCAAGCAATTGCGTGAACTGCGCTGCGTAGAAGATATTATCTCCCAGAATTAAAACGGAAGGATCATCGCCCACATGGTCTTCACCAATGATAAAGGCCTGAGCTAAACCATCTGGCGAAGGTTGTGCTGCGTACGTAATCTCTATTCCCCACCTGTGCCCATCACCTAGCAATCTTTGGAACAACGATTGTTCTTCAGGAGTCGTAATAATTAAAATTTCCCGAATTCCAGCAAGCATCAACGCGGTTAATGGGTAATAGATCATGGGCTTATCGTAAACTGGCATCAATTGCTTACTAACAGCTAGAGTGAGTGGATGCAGACGCGATCCAGTTCCCCCGGCCAAAATGATACCTTTGTGTGTCATCAATCGTCCCCCTCAGAATCCCCATACCCAATCGGATAATATCCATAAGTGATATGGAAGATTTCTCAAATATACAATCAAATTTCACTACTTTTAGATTGAAACTTGAAGAGTGTTATTATTCAGCCGATAAATACTATGGAGTTCTTAACAATCCAGAAAGATCTGAAATGAAAAGCGTTATAAATTGGACATTGTCTGAAGACCGTCAGATACCTGATGCTTTGGGATTTGTTGAGATAATATGTAGGAAGAAAAATCAGGCTCGTGCGCATTTATCCCGCCTTCGTATTATTTTTACGACCGACTAAATTTTCATTTTTTCGACAATCATTATCCCCGTCATCAAATCGAGGTGAGCCCCGCCGCCATTCTTGAACAAGGTGATCTCATCACTTGATTGACGCCCTACCCCACCATTACACAGATCCCGGAAGTCGCTCAAAACATCAACCTCTGAAATTACGCCTGAGGACATTGGTATGATTAGCTCTCCAATTTCGCCAATTGTGGTCTCTCGAGCGTCAACAAAAATGGACGCCTTTTTAATTAATTCATCGTCTGCTTCACGCATATCTGGGCGGTAGGCGCCGATTAAATCTACATGGGTGCCGGGAGTAATCCACTCCCCTTTAAGAACAGGTTCCTTTGAAAGTGTCGCTGAGGAAATAATGTCAGCATTGGATGCAGCAACTGCCAGATCATCTGCTACATTTACATTAAAACCTTCACTCTCCAACTCTTTCGCCAAAGACTCGGCTCTTGCTGAACTTCTATTCCAGACGGTAAAAGTATCTAATTCCGGAAAAACATCTCTGTAGGCTTGAAACAGTGATTTGGCGACTGTCCCAGCCCCAACCACGAGATAGGATTTGGCATCCGGCCGTGCAAGGATGCGGGCACCTAACACACTATCGCCTGCCGTTTTCCATTTCGTCACAAGCGGCCCGTCAACTATCGCTTTTAATGACCCGTCATCGCTACTGAAAATGAGCATCGCGCCCTGCACAGAAGGTAACGGCGGGTTTCTTAAACCATTATCAGGGCATACCGTCACTGATTTCAGGGCAATACCAACACCATCAATCCAGGCTGCTCGGCTGAGCAAACTGCGGTCATCTTTACTTAAAAGCAAATCACCAATTTGCGCTTTTTCAAGTCTATGCCCTGCTTCAATAGCGTCAGCGGTTTCTATCCAATTTAGTTTGGAATCCGCATCCTCGTAACTAATGAACTGCATATAAACCTGCCCTGTATTCTACATTTTTTAGCAGGATAGATTTATTATGATCGCTCGGCAAGATGCCTATTTATTTTCCAATAAGTACGTCTTCCAGTGGCGATCCGCATCTTCAATTCTCGCGGCAATGCCCGTGCTTTCCCAACGATCTTTACCGATCTGATGACCAAAGAAATAAAGTTTGCCCTCGTTTATCAACCACACACCCGGATCGATGTCTGATAAATTTCCAAGGCTCATTTGATTGGAGCAATGCCCGCCATATTGAGGAGAATATTTGTCAGGATTGGCTGCGAAAAGGTCGCGGCTTTTTACGTCGGCAAACTGCCACTTAGCTCCCTTCCACTGAAAACTAAATGTCTTGGTGCCTTTCTTCGCGGTCCCATCTGTGAAATAGCCCGAACTATCATACCCTTGAAGGGCAAGGCTATTAAAATAACCAGTGTTAATTTCTTCAAATGCACTAGCTGACAACGGAAAAAGGATAAGAAACGTGACAAGAACATATCGCAAAATTTTGAGAGACATAAGCATTCCTCTGCTATAGGTCCCTCAAAATTCACGAATTCGGACTGTTTGTTAAATCACTTTATTGTCAGAGGAGTTCATCCGCGTTGACGATCATAACCTAAATTGGAGGCAAGCCAGCGCTCCGCTTGTTCAACCGACACATTCTTGCGTTTGGCATAATCTTCCACCTGATCTTCAGCAACTTTACCAACACCAAAATATCGAGCGTCGGGGTGAGAGAAATAATATCCTGAAACGGATGACGCTGGCATCATCGCAAACCCTTCAGTAAGCTCCGCGCCAATTCGCTTCTCCACGTCCAACAACTCGAACAAACCAACTTTTTCAGAATGATCTGGACATGCAGGATATCCCGGTGCAGGCCGAATACCACGATAGTTTTCACGGATCAAATCGTCATTAGAAAGAGCTTCTTCGGCATCATATCCCCAAAGTTCCTTTCGAACTTTTGTGTGCATATATTCTGCTGTTGCTTCTGCAAAACGATCGGCAAGAGCCTTCAATAGAATACTGCTATAATCATCATAGGTTTTTGCAAATTCTGCCAATTGATCTTCAATACCGAGCCCACTCGTCACCATAAAGGCACCAATATAATCAGGGATACCTGTATCCTCAGCTGCAATGAAATCGGCTAATGAATGATTTGCTCGCTTGTTCTTCCTGCTCATTTGTTGGCGCACAAAACAGAACCGATGAAGCTCACTCGTTCTGCTTTCATCTCTATAGAGAACAACATCATCACCGTCCTTAGCCGCCGGAAAGAACCCCACGACCGTTTTAATCGTCAGCCACTTTTCACTGATAATTTTGGCAAGCATATTTTGAGCGTCATTATAAAGCTCAGTTGCAGTCTCGCCAACGATCTCATCATCCAGAATTTTGGGGAAATGCCCTGCGAGCTCCCATGTTCTGAAAAAAGGCGACCAATCGAAATACTCGACTATCGTAGAAGGGTCTATATCGTCAAATTGCTGAACGCCCAAAAACTGAGGTTTCGGAGGTTGATATCCCTCCCAGTTTACCTTTGCAGAATTTGCACGTGCATCTTCGATACTGCACTGTGCGTCTGGTTTGGCTTTGCGATAATAATTATCGCGAACTATCTCATATTCAGCTTTAATATCGGCAACCAGTTTCTCGCGATTATCTCGACTTGTAAGCTGAGTCGCAATACCAACTGCGCGTGAAGCATCCGTCACGTAGATAGTTGAGCCTTCATAATTGGGGGCAATTTTAAGAGCTGTATGTACCTTTGACGTTGTCGCACCGCCAATCAGCAGTGGCACTTGGAAGTCGTCCCGCTGCAGCTCAGCCGCAACAGTTGCCATTTCTTCGAGTGAAGGGGTAATCAATCCACTAAGGCCGATAATATCGACATTCTCAGCTTTGGCCGTTTCAATGATCTTGCTGTACGGCACCATCACGCCGAGGTCGATGACTTCGAAATTATTACATTGCAAAACAACGCCCACAATGTTTTTCCCAATATCATGCACGTCTCCCTTAACTGTCGCTAAGAGGATTTTACCCTTTGCGTTGCTTTTGCCGCTTTCCGCCTTTTCTTCCTCAATGAAGGGAAGCAAATGGGCCACAGCCTGTTTCATAACCCGGGCACTTTTCACCACTTGCGGCAAAAACATTTTGCCGTCCCCAAACAGATCGCCGACAATGTTCATTCCGTCCATTAAAGGACCTTCAATGACCTCAATTGGTCGGTCAACTGTTAAGCGTGCCTCTTCGGTATCCCCTACGATATATTCTGAAATACCTTTAACCAACGCATGAGCAAGCCGTTCGCCAACTGTTCCTTCACGCCACGATAGGTCCTGTACTTTACTCGTTTTTTGGCCAACCGCCTCTTCTGCAACTTCAAGTAATCGCTCTGTTGCATCTTCCCGTTTGTTAAGGACCGCGTCTTCAACACGCTCTCGAATATTTTCGGGAATATCAGAGTAAACAGCCAACTGACCCGCATTTACAATCCCCATATCCATACCAGCTTTTACAGCGTGATAAAGAAAGACAGCATGCATTGCCTCGCGCATCGGATTATTCCCGCGCAGAGAGAAAGACATATTACTGACACCACCACTTATCTTCGCATGGGGCAGGTTCGCTTTAATGTACTTAGTGGCCTCAATATAATCGTTCGAGAAATTACTATGCTCTTCAATGCCGGTTGCTATCGGGAAAACATTCGGATCAAAAATAATGTCCTGAGGTGGAAAACCAACGACTTCCGTAAGTATCTTGTAGGATCGTTCACAAATTTCGATCATCCGCTGTTTACTATCAGCTTGCCCGTCCTGATCAAACGCCATGACAATTGCTGCGGCACCATAACGCCGGATCTCACGCGCATATTTGATGAATTCTTCTTCTCCCTCTTTCAAGGAAATTGAATTCACAATGCATTTACCCTGCACAGTTTTCAAACCGGCTTCTAATACATCCCATTTCGAACTATCAATCATCAAGGGTACACGGCTAATATCAGGTTCCGATGCAATCAGGTTAAGGAACGTCGGCATTGCGGTTTGAGCTTCCAGCATGGCGTCGTCCATGTTGACATCGACAACCTGCGCTCCATTTACAACTTGGCTCCTCGCCACATCTAGCGCGGCATCATATTCACCGTTCATGATCAGTTTTTTAAATTTGGCAGACCCAGCAACGTTGGTTCGCTCCCCTACATTCACAAACCCAACCGTCTCATCTAAATAAAGTGGCTCCAAACCACTCAAACGGCACATTGTATCTGTTACGGGGATGACTCTTGGCGTTGTAACTTTGAGCGCTTCTACAATAGCCTTGATATGTTCAGGACGCGTGCCGCAACAACCACCGACTATATTCACCAAACCACTCTCAGCAAATTCCGCGAGCATTTCAGCCATATATTCAGGCGTATCATCATATTCGCCAAGTTCATTAGGAAGACCCGCATTTGGATGAACACTAACGCCAGTGTCTGCAATTGAAGACACAGATTGTACGTGTGGGCGTAAATCCTTGGCCCCAAGCGCACAGTTAAAACCGATTGAAATGGGTTTTACGTGTGAGACGGATGCCCAGAAAGCTTCTGCAGTTTGTCCTGAAAGTGTCCGGCCAGAGGCATCGGTAATTGTTCCCGACACCATGACAGGATAGCGAACTCCGACTTCATCAAAGTAGCGTAAAACTGCATAGATCGCTGCTTTACAGTTAAGCGTATCAAAGATCGTCTCGATCAGAATAATATCTGATCCACCATCGATTAGCCCGCGAAGAGCCTCATCATAGGCTTCGACCAATTGGTCAAAAGTAACGTTCCGAAAACCCGGATCATTCACATCCGGAGAAATTGAGGCTGTTCGGTTGGTCGGACCAAGCACTCCGGCAACAAACCGCGGCTTTTCTGCCGTCTTCGCGGTCCATCTATCAGCGACTTTACGGGCTAGTTTAGCGCCTTCAAAATTCAAACGGTAGACTTCCGCTTCAAGAGCATAATCTGCCTGCGCAATCGAAGTACTACTAAATGTATTGGTTTCAAGTATATCTGCACCGGCGGCCAAAAACTGATCATGAATATCATCGATCACATCTGGACGCGTAACAGTCAGCAGATCGCTGTTACCCTTAAGATCAATTTTTGTATCTTTGAATGCGTCTCCCCGGTAATCGTCCTCTTCAAGGTCAAAAGTTTGGATCATTGTCCCCATCGCCCCGTCAAGCACCAAAATATGGTTCTTCAAGGCGGCTTCAATTTGAACAAAACTTGTAGATTTTTTCATGGGGTACAAACCAATTAATTAGAGACTTGGGTAGGGAACAGCAACTCAGGATTCGATTTTTGGCCGAATACCAAGCGTGTGACATATCGCGTAAACCAGATCAGCACGATTTAGAGTATAGAAGTGAAAATCCGACACCCCGGCTTTTTGCAATATGCGGCATTGCTCTGCCGCGACCATAGATGCCACCAGATTACGAGTAACGGGGTCATCGTCTAGACCTTCGAATAAATGGGTCAGCCATGCAGGAATTTGTGTGCCGCATTGAGCCCCAAATTTTTTGATACTTGAATAACTCGTTACAGGCAAGATACCGGGAATAATGGGTATATTTATGCCATGCGCTTCTGCTCTGTCCAGAAATCTTAAGTAGCTTTCAGGATCGAAAAAGAACTGAGTAATTGCCCGCGTCGCGCCGGCATCTACTTTGCGTTTGAGATAATCAAGATCAGCGATACTGGAGGATGCATCAGGATGAATTTCTGGATAACACCCAACGCTAATTTCGAAATCATGCATTTTTTTCAAATGCTCGATCAACGCTGCTGATCCACTAAATCCGTCACGTCGTGCCACAAACTTATTTTCGCCTTCAGGTGGATCCCCGCGAAGAGCAACAATGTGGCGAATACCTGCATCCCAATAAGCCTCAGCGACTTCTTCAATTTCTCCAACCGATGCGCCAACACATGTTAGATGTGCCGCGGGCGCCAAGTTCGTCTCTTGTCTAACGCGTGCAACAACTTCATGTGTTCGCTCTCGCGTGGTACCGCCAGCACCATATGTCACTGAAATGAAAGTGGGATCCATAGGTGCGAGGCGTTCTAATGTGCGCCATAAGTTTTCCGCCATTTTATCGGACTTTGGGGGAAAAAATTCAAACGACACATTCACAGGATTTCGGCGCCCTGCATTTTGCAAGCGCCCTTCCATCAGACCCTCATGTGAACCGATCGATAACGTCATTTAATAACTCCTAAGGAACTGTTGGCACGGCCCGCTTCTGCCACCCAAATATTTACCGTCAAGGGGTCCCCTTTAAGGACATGTGTAGAGACATTTAGAAATCCAGCGGCCTCACACCACTCCTTGACTTGTTTCAATTCAAAACCAGACTGACGGTGAGCGTGCTCTTCGTTCAATGCGGTAACTTCATGCGGCGCAAAATCAACAATTATCAAAACCCCTTCGGATCGAATAACCCTCCGTGCCTCTTCGATAACAACGGTTGGGCGATCTGCATAATGAAGAACCTGATGAATTACCACCGCATCCTGTGACTGATTAGCCATGGGTAGTGTATACATATCGCCCATGCGAACCTGACAATTTCGCAGCCCTTTTTCTTCAATTGCTGTGCGCGCGTACGCCAACATTTCCCGACTGGTATCTACCCCCACAGCGTATTCAACGCGCGGTCCGAACAATTCGAGGATTCGCCCGGTGCCTGTGCCGATATCAAGAAAGTCCACGATTTCTTTTCCAGAACGTTCCTGATGTTCTCTCATTGTTGCAAGCAAAAAAGATTCGACTTCTTCTTCGTCAACGTGAAGAGAGCGTATTTCGTTCCAACGAGAAGCATTCATTTTGAAATAAGCCGTGGCAGCATCACTACGAGCTTGTTTTATGGTATCAAGTCGTCCTAGATCTCTCGCAACGACCGGGTCAGTTTCTTTTGTTAAATCGACGAGATAGCGCGCCAATAGCGAATTTTCACTTTTGGATGCCAAGCGATAATAAACCCAGCTACCTTCTTGAAAACGATCAATTAATCCAGCTTCACACAGCAATTTTAAATGCCGGGAGACGCGAGGCTGACTCTGCCCAAGTATCTGCAACAGCTCACTTACTGTAAGCTCCGCATGCCCGCAGAGAACCAGCAACCTCATGCGTGTCTCTTCACCCGCAGCTCTCAAACCTTGTAAAAGGTGTTCCATACTTAACCAATCCAATAAATTACCTGATGATATAAACATATATTTATATCTTTGTACATATCTAATTCCTCGCGACTTTTAGGCAACACAGAAATTTTGAAAGAACAAACACTACAATCCGATACTAGCCATTGCATTTTTCGTGTGTTAATAAACTGAACAAGTGTGTTAATTTGATATCGAACGTTTTGTAGTTCGATTTGTCGGTTTGTTTTGTTTTCTAATGATAAAGACTTTTGTAACGTTTAATGTGCTTGTTTACAGAACGTCTTAAAAGCTGTTGGAAAAGAGCTGGGTGAAGAAATGATTTCAAAGAAGTTTAAATCAACACTGGTTAGTAGCTGTGTAGCCATAGCGATGGCAGGCTTGCTTGGCGGGTGTGCGACACCTCCTGGTGATGACACAACAAACGTGACTTACAATGAAGTTCATGATCCGATTGAGCCGTTAAACCGTTACTTTTTCGACGTAAACAACGCTATTGACGCTGTTGCGCTTAAGCCAATAGCCCACATTTACCGGGATGCTTTACCTGAAGGCGTTCAAGAAAGCGTAAGTAACTTCTTACATAACCTTTCACAGCCAATCTACTTTCTGAATAACATTGCGCAAGGCGACTTAGATGGCGCCGGCGACAACATGGGCGCTTTTTTCACAAACACTTTCCTCGGTATCGGCGGATTGTTTGACGTTGCGAAACTAGACACCCAAAATGAAGATTTAGGTCAAACGTTCGCAGTTTGGGGTATCTCTGAGGGTCCTTATTTAGTTCTGCCAATTCTTGGCCCAAATACATCACGCGAAGCTGTAGGTATCGTGGGAGAGTATTTCATAGATCCAGCAAATCTTGTTGCTCGCAACAATGATGTTGCTAATTTTGCCCTTTACCGAGCAGCCGGAAATGTAGTCGATTTCCGCTCGAAGTCGATCGAATCTCTTGATGAAATTGAGAAAAATTCCATCGACTTCTATGCTGCTGTCAGAAGCTTGTACCGTCAGAATCGCAAGAACCTGATTTTGGATGGTAAAGGTGAAATGACCCCTCTTCCCGACATTTCTTTTGAAATGGAAGATGATCAGCCTGCTAGTGATAGCGTATCTCTGCTGTTCGAAGATGATGATGCAACTTCAAAAAAAGCGTCCTCTATCGCAAACTAAGCTGGAGACCCGAGGATGCTAGTTAAAAAACTGATGATCTTGGCTGTCGCAGCGCCATTCTTGGTTACTGCTCCGTTGCTTGTAACGCCTGTATCCTCCGCCTACGCTGAAACGGCTAGAGAAACTTCAGCCATTGGCCTAGTTGAAAAACTGGGAACAGAAGCAGTAAACTTGCTTTCAAATGCTGACGTTTCTGCAGATGACAAACGCGTTGGTTTTACCAAGTTGATTAAAACGAACTTTAATATGCCGCTAATCGGTAGGTTCGTTCTTGGAAAACACTGGAAAAAAGCGAGTAAAGAACAACAAGCCGAATTTCAAAGCTTGTTCCAACAATATATCATCGTGACATACCAAAAACGCATCGGTGACTATGCCGGTGAAAACTTGAAAATTGTTAAAGCCACCCCTTTGAACAAGAAAGAAGTTTTGGTCAACTCTCAAATTCTAAGACCAAAAGGTCCTCCAATCAAACTGGACTGGCGTGTTCGCAACACGAAAAAAGGTGAGCAAAAAATCATCGACATGATAGTTGAAAATGTCAGCATGGCTTTAACCCACCGTGAAGAGTTTTCTTCCGTTGTCAGTCGAAATGGCGGCGAAGTCGAAGGCTTACTTGAAAAACTCCGCAGTCACGTATCGGACGCACCGAAATAACAGGGCGCCTTAGCCCTTTTCAAAACAATATCCAACAGCTCTAACAGTTCGGATCAGATCAGTACCGTCGTTGCTATTTAGTGCTTTTCGCAAACGCCGAATATGAACATCAACCGTCCGATCTTCGACATAAACATTATGCCCCCAAACACCATCTAATAGCTGTTCACGGGTCAAGACACGCCCTGCGCGTTCCATAAAAAAGCGAAGAAGTTTGAATTCAGTAGGTCCTAAATGTAAGTCTAGGCCAGAGCGGTTCACTTTATACGCAACCAAATCCAGGGTTACATCAGCAATAGTGATTGTATCTCCGCTAATATCGGGATTATGCCTCCGAAGAACTGCGCGAATACGTGCTAATAATTCGGCGGGTGAAAATGGTTTTGCCACATAATCGTCAGCCCCAACATCCAATCCACGGATACGATCACTTTCCTCGCCCCGTGCCGTGATCATAATGACAGGTAAATTTCTGTAGTCACTGCTCAGACGAAGACGTCTGCATATCTCTATTCCTGAAATCTTGGGGAGCATCCAATCTAACAACACCATATCCGGCGTCTGCTCTTCAATGCTTAACATTGCCTCTTCCCCATCTTGCGCAGAGCTTACATCGAAACCCTCACTTTCCAGATTATAGCGAAGCAGCTCAACCATAGCCGGCTCGTCTTCAACAATTAGTATTCTCATTTATCACCTTCATTAGTCGAAGACAGAGATAGTTCATTCTCAATCATCGTTGTACTGGTTATATCGGCTTTTGGTCTGGATTCAGTCGGCGTGTTGCCAGTTATTTGATATATAATTATTTCAGCAATATTTGTCATATGATCCCCTATACGCTCAATATTTTTGGCCATAAAGATCAAATGCGTGCAACTTGTAATACTTCGAGGATCCTCCATCATATACGTGAGGAGTTCTCGAAACATACTGTTATAAAGTTGATCAACTTCCTGATCACGCCTCCAAACATCAAGGGCTAAATTTGCATCATTCTGAGCGTACGCCGCCAAGATATCATCAATCATTCGCCGTACAAGTTCACTCATCCGCGGGATCGCTGAAACCATCCGGATTACGGGAGCCTGATTAAGTGCAATGCCCCTTTTCCCCATATTTGCCGCGTAATCAGCAACACGCTCTAGCAAGGATGCCATTTTCAACCCTGAGATAACCAACCTCAAGTCATCAGCTACAGGGTTCCGAAGAGCGAGCAATCTAATTGCCATATTGTCGATGCTCTTTTCAAGCGCATCAATTTCAGCATCGGTTTCAATGGTTCGTTGCGCCAAATCCGTATTACGATCAACAAGAGCGCGAGTAGCAGACTCCAATTGAGATGCTGCCAAGCCACCCATTTCAATAATGGCGTTGCGTATTTCCTGAAGTTCATCGTCAAACGAGCTAACGATATGGTCTGTACTGCCCATAATCTCTATCCTTATACGTGAATCCAAAATTAGCCGAAGCGTCCGGTTATGTAACCTTGGGTCCGCTTATCATTCGGGCTGGTAAAAAGCTGTTCCGTTTCTCCAATTTCAACAATTTCGCCCAAGTGGAAGAAGGCCGTTTTCTGAGATATTCGCGCGGCCTGTTGCATAGAATGGGTGACAATAATAATTGTGTAATTTTTTCGGAGCTCTTCAATAAGTTCTTCGACTTTAGCTGTTGCAATGGGATCAAGAGCAGAACAAGGTTCATCCATCAATATTATATCAGGTTGCACTGCAAGAGCACGTGCGATGCACAAGCGTTGCTGCTGTCCTCCAGAAAGCCCGGTTCCTGACTCGTTGAGAAGATCTTTCACTTCATCCAACAGACCTGCCTTTTCAAGGCTGGCCAGCACGATATCATCCAACTCATCTTTATTTTTGGCGAGCCCATGGATACGAGGTGCATACGCAACATTGTCATAAATTGATTTGGGAAAAGGGTTTGCCTTTTGAAAAACCATTCCAACACGTGCTCGCAGCAAAACTTCATCAACATGAGGTGCATATATGTCTTGCCCGTCCACGGTGATATTGCCCTCTACACGGCAGTTTTCAATGGTATCATTCATGCGGTTCAGACAGCGTAGGAAAGTAGATTTTCCACAACCTGACGGGCCAATCAATGCCGTAATCTGATTTTCCGGAATATCTAGACTGACGCTTTTTAGCGCCCGCTTTTCTCCATAGAAAACACTCACGTCTTTTGCAGAAATTATGGATTTTGTGTCGTTGTATACCGTATTCATATCTTTAGCCAACATTTGCATATCAAATATTCTTTCTACCAACGACGTTCAAATTTTTTGCGCAGCAACACTGCAATTGCATTCATGAAAACAAGAAATCCTAAAAGAACGATAATTGCACCGGATGTCTTCTCGACGAATGCACGTTCTGGGCTATCCGCCCAAAGGAAGATCTGGACCGGTAAGACAGTAGCCGGATCCGTAACGCCACCGGGAATATCTACGATAAAAGCGACCATCCCGATCATCAGAAGGGGGGCCGTTTCCCCGAGCGCTTGTGAAAGCCCAATAATTGTTCCTGTCAGAATACCAGGCATGGATAGAGGCAGCACATGATGAAAGACCGACTGTTGTTTCGATGCTCCCAAAGCAAGAGCCGCATTTCGAATGCTATCGGGCACAGCGCGAATAGAGGCGCGCGCGGCAATAATGATTGTGGGCAACGTCATTAGCGCCAAAGTCAGTCCGCCTACCAGTGGCGCGGATCTTGGCATATGAGCCACATTTAAAAACAACGCCACACCTAACAACCCGTAAACGATTGAAGGAACAGCGGCCAAGTTGTTGATATTAACTTCGATCAAGACTGTAATTTTGTTCTTTGGCGCAAATTCTTCCAAATAAATCGCCGACATCAGACCAATTGGAAAAGAAATAATAAAGGTAATCAACAATGTGTAGAGAGAACCTACCAAGGCCCCCATTATACCAGCAACTTCCGGCTCACGGCTGTCGCCACCTGTAAAAAAACGCTTATTAAAGACGGTTTGAATAGCATTATTTGATTGCAATTGATCAAACCATTTTATCTCTATGTCTTTAACACGCCTGTCCTCTTCAGACACATTCCGAGAGATATATCCTTTACTAAACATATCAATATCATCACTGGCAGTTAGCTCAACCGAGGACGTCGTACCGATCAAATCTGGATCTGAAATCACCAGATCCCGGAACTCCTGTACTGCGCCTTTACTTATAAGACCAAAAAGGGCTCTAAGATCTTTGCGAGTACTCACATCGGGAAATTCTTTTCGAAGGGCTTCTCTGATCAGTGTTCTGTATGAGGCTGCTTTAAGTGTTTTATGATCCCGTGCCCCCTTAGGATCAATAATCGCCTCACTAAACGTCACATCCAGAGTAATCGTAGTCTGAATAAATGCGGTGTAGCCTCTACCAATAATACTCACCAACAAAGTTGCGAGCATTACCAGGGCAATTACGATGGCAGACAGACCCAAACGTTTGAACCTACGTTCTGAACGATGGCGCCTTGCAAGCTTCTCCATAGCATCGTCCGTGACCCAACTTACTTTTTCTTTGAGCTCTTGAGTATCAGTCATACTTTTCTCTATATTTTCGGACAACCAACAAGGCGATCACATTCAAACACAGCGTGATTACAAAAAGAGTGAGGGCGAGGGCAAAAGCTGCAAGTGTTTTTGCACTATCAAACTCCTGATCTCCAACCAGTAGTCCGACGATTTGCACGGTTACTGTAGTGACGGCTTCAAGTGGGTTCGCTGTTAGGTTAGCGGCAAATCCTGCAGCCATTACAACGATCATCGTCTCTCCGATGGCACGACTCATTGCCAGCAAAATCGCACCGACAATCCCTGGAAGGGCTGCAGGAATGATAACTTTAAGAACAGTTTCTGACTTAGTGGCACCTAGACCGTATGAGGCATCCCGAAGGTTTTGCGGAACGGCCATAATAACGTCATCGCTTAGAGAAGATATAAACGGGATGATCATCATCCCCATCACAACACCTGCGGCAAGGGCACTTTCCGTTACCACGTCAAGTCCAATTGCAGTTCCGACATCTCTGAAGAATACGCCCACAGTGAGGGCCGCAAAAAAACCGTACACAACTGTTGGAATACCAGCCAGTATTTCCAGTATCGGTTTAACCGTCGCCCTAAAACGCCGACTGGCATATTCAGTCATATAGATGGCACTCATCAATCCAAGAGGGACTGCGACGATCATTGCAATGAATGTAATTAGCATCGTCCCCGTGAATAAGGGCACAGCGCCAAAAGAGCCCGAAGACCCTACTTGGTCAGCCCGCATTGCTGTTTGGGGGCTCCAGTCTAATGCCAAAAAGAACTCGGAATAAGGAACTTTTTCAAAGAACTGTATCGTCTCAAACAACAAGGACAACACAATACCTACAGTCGTAAAAACGGATAATGTCGAGGCCAGAAGCAGGGCAGCATATACACACCGTTCTAGAGACTTTCTAACGCGAAGCTTAGGGTTTATTTCTCGGATTGCCATATACAATCCTGCTGCCGCTCCTAGCATGATCAGAGCAGGGAAAACCACCTTATCAATCTGCTGAGCGATGCTGCCATCTGCATCAATAGGTAAAAAAGAAAAAACCAACCAGAGTATGAACAACATTGCAGGCGGGAGCACTCCCCATACGACCACAAAGAGACCAAATTGATGGGGATTTCCTGAACTCAAATATCTTACAGGCAAGGGTGCCGATAAGGCTTTTTTCGATCCATACCAATATCCCGTGGCACACATGGCAAGCAGTAGAATTATGAGTGGTAAAATACTCATGGGTTTACTTTTTCCTTTGATCTCTATTCAAAAGAAGGGCGGATGATTGCCCATCCGCCCAAAATATGATTACATCATTTTCAGATTTGTTAGCGAAGTCGCTTGCTTCCGGATTGCTGTCCGCTCTTCTTTTGAAAGAGGGATCAGACCTTTATCCGTAAGGTAGCCAAACTCGCCGAAGGCATCTTCACTTGTGAATTCTGCGATAAATTCTTTGATACCAGGAACTTTACCAACATGTGCGTTCTTCACATAAAAATATAAAGACCGGGAAATGCCATACGCGCCTTTTGATATATTTTCAAAAGTTGGCTTTACACCCTCAATAATTCCGCCCTGAATACGATCTGAATTTTGGTCGAGAAAGCTAAAGCCGAAAATGCCAACTGCGTTTGGGTTAGCAACAAGCTTTTGAACAATCAGATTGTCGTTTTCACCGGCCTCAATATAAGCGCCGTCCTCACGAACCGTATGCGCAATAACTTTAAACGCTTTTTTGTCGGATTTTCGAAGTGCTTTCAGACTTGGGAACTTTTTCGCGCCGCCTTCCATGGCAAGTTCAACAAATGCATCCCGAGTTCCAGAGGTAGGAGGTGGACCAAGCACTTCAATTTTTGTATTTGGGAGAGATGGATCAATATCTTTCCATGTTCTATATGGATTGGCGATCAAGCTACCATTTACGGGAACTTGCATAGCAAGAGCCAAGAAAATTTGCTTTTTTGTCAATCTTATAGGCGCTGTCGTTTTAGCGTTCGCCAAAACAATGCCATCAAAACCAACTTTCACTTCTGTGATATCGGTAATGCCAGCTTTTGCACATTTTGATACTTCAGATTTTTTGATACGACGTGAGGCGTTTGTGATATCGGGATGTGCATCGCCAATACCTGAGCAAAATAATTTCAATCCGCCGCCTGAACCAGTGCTTTCGACAACTGGTGTTTTGAAATTTCCTTTGTTACCGAAAGTTTCAGCGACGGTTGTTGAAAATGGAAATACTGTTGAAGAGCCAACGATCCTGATCTGATCACGAGCGGCAGCCTGGCCAACGATTGCGACTGTCGCGATGACAGCTAGTCCGAGAGTTTTCTTTAGCACGTCTATTCTCCGTTTTGTGAACGACAGTATCTTCTGTCGATATACGGACAATGCCGCCTCACAATTACGGAATTACTACACTAATGTGACACTATTGTTACGGCCCCTACTTCCCCGCATTTCTGCCCTTTCTATATCAAATTTTGGGAAGCTTGACTGTAAAAATAGATCCTTTGCCTACAACCGAGTCAATTTCAAGCTGCCCGCGGTGACGACTCACAATATGTTTAACAATTGCAAGACCCAGCCCAGTGCCACCGATTTCCCGACTGCGGTTTGTATCTACGCGATAGAAGCGTTCTGTCAGACGTGGAAGATGTTCCGGAGAGATCCCCTCCCCTTGATCAGCGATTGAAACGTGAACATCATTACCTAATAACTTAAGTTTCACGGCAACGGATGTCTGTTCCCGGCCATATTTCAGGGCATTATCAGTTAAATTTGTGAAAACCTGAAACAGTTGATCAGGCTCACCTATAACAGTTATTGGATCGAGAGAAAGGTCCAGATCTATTCTTTTCCCCAAATCTGCGGCTTTGCTTGTAAGCATATGAGTTACTGAGTCCAGCAACTCATTAAGGTTCACCTGTTTCGATGGACGTGTGTGCTCCTCCATTTCAATTTGAGACAATGAAAGAAGATCATCAATCAAGTGCGACATCCTGCTTGATTGGGCCTGCATAATATCCAGAAATCTCGCCTGCGCCTTTACGTCTCCAGAGGCTGGCCCTAACAAGGTCTCAATTGAACCGACCAATATTGCAAGAGGCGTCCGAAGTTCATGACTGGCATTTGCAATGAAATCAACACGCATTTGTTCTGTTTTTCTTGCAACAGTCAAATCATGTAGAG
>MAAN01000026.1 GCA_002163135.1 Alphaproteobacteria bacterium 46_93_T64 | reverse complement strand
CAACAACCGAAGCCCCGTTTTCTGCAAGACGCATCGCAATTGCGCGTCCTATTCCCCGAGGTGCAGATGTTCCCGTCACTATTGCTATTTTACCGGACAAAGGCTTCATAAAATGCATCCCAGTTGTTCTTATGAGAAGATGGCTACCAGCTACGTTGATCGAGCTTAAAACACTAAATTCCATGATGCAAATAAACGTTTGCAAAGTTCCCGTTTCAGGCAATTCTAAGTCAAACCAGAATGACTGCCCGTGGTACAATAAGATTCTAAATTTTGTTTAAAATTCATGCCCTAAATTTCAGGGATAGCGGAAATCAAACTCGCATAACTAGAAATTTTGATTCTGATATTCGCTTCTGGAGGTGGAAATAGACGTCTATAATATTCTATTTTTTGGTTCGAACGTGATCTTTAACAGAAGTTTTTTAACTCTATCAATCGATTTCTATTATTTAGGCCAGAAATGTGAAACTCATTGAAATTCTCTTCCCATTCCTATCGATGTTTCAACATTTTTTTTGTTAGATATTCAACGGTTTTCCACTCATCTCCACCGGTATCGAAAGGCCCATCAAGGACAAAATGGTTGGTGCAACGGATAACTGGCACAGGACTGTTTCACTAATGCCGGGGATCGGGTGTCCTATATCATAGAACGGTATATCCCTCACATCATCCCCGGAACCACCGTGATGTCCAAAACTTGTAAATCCATGGTCAGCGGTCACCAGGATCCGGTAGCCTTCGGCTTGCCAATATGGCACTGATTTGGCCAATTCATTGTCAGCATTCCAAGCTTGCTTGCAATACTCATCCGAACCGCCGCCATAAGCATGCCCTACGGCATCACAGCCAGAGGTATGCAACAAAAGGTAGTCAGGGCTATTTCTGGCAATAAGCATACTTGCTTTATTCATCAAATCCGCATCGGAAGGGAGCATAAAATTAAAAGAAGTATAACCATGCTCTGTGTAGAACCGACCGTGCTGGATAGTCAAATTTGGGTCATCAACTTCCTGTCCGAAAATTGGATCATAGGGTGATTGGTTGTATAAACAGGAAAACAAACTATGCGCGACTGCTGCCGTCTTTCTATTGTTTTGTCGCGCGATGGAAAACACATTGCTCTTGTCTGAAAGACGTACATTATCATTGCTGGTTATACCATGCGCGTGGGGTTCCATTCCGGTATGAAGCGTTTCATAGATTGGCGCCGATAATGTCGGCAATACAGCTTTCATCAAGTTTCTGCGGGCTTTCCCACCGGCACAAAGGCTTTCCAAATACCCACAATATTGGAGTGCTGTCTGGAATCTCAATCCATCAATGACGACCAGGATAACTTTCTGATCTTTACGCATATTGTTCATTGGACCCACTACCCTACAATACATTAATTATCTATCTGCGCATCTGCAGTACTGCTATGGCGTCAATTCGATTTGGTTGCCACTGAAGACACCTCTAACCTGTCGAAAAAAAGAATACCACTGGACAAAAATGCATGAACTCCATACGTTTTCTGTATGAAAAAATATTTTCAAAACGTAACGGGATCTCTCAATGCGTTACTGGTATTGGAAGCCGCGGTAAGACATTCAAGTTTCACGAAAGCCAGTGTTGAGCTATCGCTTAGTCAGCCGACTGTAAGCCGGCATATAGCAACACTCGAGGCTCGCTTGGGAAAACAACTTTTTTGGCGGAAAAACAACCAAATTCAGCCAACAAGCGAAGGTAAGCAGTTAGCAGAAGCGGTTTCCATCGGGCTTGGACATACTGAATCTGTATGGCAACAATTATCAAAATTCACCCGTGATCGCGACTTGGTACTCGCCTGCACATATGGATTTGCTGATAATTGGCTGCTTTCGCAGTCAACGCAATTGAAGGCTGTTTTAGGGGACAAGCGCTTACGCATTGCCACTGCCGACTGGATGGAGAGCTTGGACATGGACCAGGTCGACATTGCATTGGTCTGGGATCTGTCACTCGCTCCTGACCGCCCCAGTATTCCGCTGTTTCCCGATGAAGCCTTTCCCGTTTGCAGCCCGGATTATCTGCGCCAAAATCCAAATATCGCTTCCGATCCCAGGGCCCTCCTTAAAGCCAACTTACTGGACTATGATGTCCGCCATTCGGGACAGGTCACTTGGCCAATTTGGTTTGCTAGCCTTGGCATAAACGCGCAGGATCATGCACAAGTATTCCAGTATGACGCCTATCCATTTTTATTGAAGGCTGTTCAAGACGGAGAAGGTGTTGCTCTTGGCTGGCGTTTCATGGTGGACCGAATGATCGAGGACGGGTCGCTGGTAAAGGTTGGGCCAAACGTCGTCAATAGCGAGGCTGCTTACTATTTACAATATCGGACGGACGGTCCGCATTCCGATACTATTCGCGCAATAGTCGATTGGTTCAAACGTACCGTTGAAAAACAAGAGCACAGCCTCGATAGGGCAAAGAAGTAAGGTGTCATATATCAATTCACAAAAATACGGGAATACCTATTGAATGGTCATTCATTCGCGTACATAATCTTTTCAAGTTTTTTTACGGATAATTAGGCAAATGAAAATTCAACCATATGTCAGATGGTTTTGAACGATTAAGCCGGTGAGGGAGGGCGCTATGTCCAACATGAGGAAGTTTTATATTAACGGCGCGTGGATTGAACCTGCCTCCACCAATGAAATGACGGTGATAAACCCAGCAGATGAAAGCGTCATCGACATCATTTTGCTGGCGACTGAGGACGATGTTAATTTAGCCGTAGCGGCGGCGAAGAAAGCGTTTCAGACTTATTCCAGAACGAGTAAGGAAGAGCGTCTCTCCTTATTGGAAAGCATACTAAAGTTATCGGAACAAAGATTACCGGATATTGCCAAAGCCATCTCATTGGAAATGGGTGCGCCAATGACGATGTCACTTGAAATGCAAGCAGATGCAGCTGTCGGTCATTTAAAAGGATTTATTGAGGCGTTGAATGAACAACAAACTCGCCAATCATTGAGCAATGGCGATGTTCTTATCCGTGAGTCATACGGCGTTTGCGGTCTCATCACACCCTGGAATTGGCCGATAAACCAAATAACCTTAAAAGTATTACCGGCAATTGCGGCGGGTTGCACTTGTGTTTTAAAACCATCTGAATTCACGCCTTTATCTTCGGTTCTATACACGGAACTTTTACATGATGCCGGTGTCCCTGCAGGTGTATTCAATATGATTCAAGGAGATGGGCTCGTTGCCGGCGCGACATTGTCCAGACATCCAGATGTAGCGATGATGTCTTTCACCGGATCCACTCGTGCGGGGACGGCGGTTGCCAAAGATGCTGCAGATGAGGTTAAACGCGTAACCCTTGAGTTAGGCGGTAAATCACCAAATTTGGTGTTTGCTGATTGCGATCTGGAAGCATGCATAACAGAGTCCGTGCAGTTTTGCTTTCTGAATACGGGACAATCCTGCGACGCACCAACAAGGTTATTGGTCGAGCACAGCTGCTATGACGATGTTCTTGAAATTGCAAAAAGAGTAGCCGAAAACC
Organism: Alphaproteobacteria bacterium 46_93_T64; assembly: GCA_002163135.1. Lineage (GTDB taxonomy): Bacteria > Pseudomonadota > Alphaproteobacteria > Sneathiellales > Sneathiellaceae > Sneathiella. The sequence goes on along the minus strand of MAAN01000026.1, from coordinate 50,597 downwards.
AAAAAGTGGATGATCCCGCGCTGGAGGGAGATCATCTGGGACCGCTGGTCAGTGATATTCAATTTGGTCGTGTTCAGGCAATGATCGAAAAGGGGATCGACGAAGGCGCGCGTGTCTTAGTCGGAGGACCTGGGAAACCAGAAGGATTTGAGGCTGGATATTGGGTTCGTCCAACAATTTTCGCTGATGCGACGAACGATATGGCAATTGCACAGCAAGAGATTTTCGGCCCTGTTCTAACAATCATACCTTTTCAGACAGAAGAAGAAGCCATCGAAATTGCCAATGATACGCCCTATGGTCTCGCGGCATATGTGCAGACGGGTGACAAGGATCGGGCAGAAAGAGTGGCCAGCCAGCTTAGAGCCGGAGCTGTCCATATAAACGGCGGTGGATTTAACTATGGCACACCGTTTGGCGGATACAAACATTCTGGAAATGGCAGAGAAGGGGGCATGCTGGGTTTAGAAGATTTTCAGGAAGTGAAGAGCCTGCATTTCCCAGTATAGCGTACAACGCCAAACCATTTTGAAGACAGTCGGAGTAGATAACGCCTTATGGCCGTTATTGCTCCGGCGAATTCACGGTTTTCATTAAAAGCTGTTTTGTAAGTTTGCGGGCTTCCATGGCACGTGTCATGGAAGTGTGGCGCCTTGTACAACTGCTGCATTCCTGAGTTTGTTCCTGTAAACCTTGTTGTCCCTGCCGGACGGAATATTGGTAATAAAGAATTCCACTAAACGTCCCGATCAAACTAAGGGCGAAGGTATATTTGATTAGGCGGGATAGTGTCATAATACAGATATGTCCTTATTCAGTCGGAAAAGATATGCCAAGAAAATCGTGGATCGGCATTAGGCTGTCAGGATTCCCAGCAATCTCTAGTTTAGCAAAATCGACGAGAGCAATTTCGTGAGCCGTTAGTCTTTTTAAGGCTGGAATGTCGCGTTGTGGGGCCTGCGTTTCAAATTTTTTGAAGAGATCGACATAGACGGGATATTCTGTAACCATACCCTGCATTAGACCTTGCCAATTCAGATGTTTACGTTGCTCGGTCCATTGCGCGGCAAGTGGTTCCAATTCAGCGTCTGAGCGCGGTATCAGTCCGTAGCGATCTATGATGGGGTGTAAAATTTCTGCCGTTGTTCGTTCGACATTGGCGAGCAAGGTGAGCTTTTTCCGCTCATCATCTCGGCTGAAATTGTACATCAGCTCGCGAAAATAGATCTCTCCCATAACCTCTTCTTCGAAATATTCGAGTAAAGTATTCCGATATTGGGCGTTCTTGGTTGTCACTTACAAATTTCCTTGTTTTGGATCAGTAAAACAAAATGTCCGGTCAGGCGGGATCGAAACAACAGTATATTTGGCGAACATATTCTGTACTTTTCCAACGGTACGCGGCGCCTTTGGGAATATAGATTGTATCACCCGCATTAACATTGAACTCACTTCCATAGTCATCTGTGATAATCGCCGTTCCTTGTAGAAGGATCATCATTTCACTTTTCGCAGCCGGTTTGCTGACTGTTTCGAACGGAGCGCTGTAAGTCACCCCAACGGAAAATTGATCAGTGCTATCTGAAAAGTACACGTGCTTTTGCTGAATAGGAACAGAGCCCAGAAAGCCCTCGGCATCCTGTATTTTTAGCTGTTGCATTCCCCCTACAGGGCCTGAGGGTTGGGGAAGAATAATTTTGTGATCCAGTATATTTTGTGTCGCGGGTATTCCGGGGTTCTCAAAAATAGCAAAAAATTTACGTACATATCCTTCTTGTTTCCACTGACATGGAAGGCTTTTTGGTATGATGAAAGTTTCACCGGCATTAATGGTTACCTCTGAGCCATCACCAAGTCTCATGGTCACGGACCCTTCAAGTAAAAACATGAATTCGTTGACCGGATAGGGGGCAAACTTTACTGTCATAGGGGTGCAATCCCAAACACCCGCCATATATCCGTGCGCAGTATCCTCATGATAAACGTGGCCGCGTTGAACTGGCTTGCCGGTTTCTAACTCTGAAGGATCAATCGGGTCCCAGATCTGCATGCCCACGTCTTCGGGCCCATTTGGACTAAATCGACAAATTTTCATTGAATGCATAACTTAGCCTTTCTATCTGACCCGCTTCGTGTTGCATCTCCTCGCACCCTTTCACGAGTCTCTATGCAGGTGGGTCGCCCATTTCTAAGTTCCTGTTTAACGCCGGCTGGCGATTGGCTTGACTCGGTTAGATTTTTATAACTATATTGAATGAACGTACATACAGTCAATTCGAAAAACAAATGCATATTTGATTGCACAGGGACTATTCGAATTTTCTAAATCGTATTCGAAAAGGGTACAGCAAAAAATTGTTTTAACGGGGACGTAATTACTGGGAGGAAATTAATTATGGATGTAGTCGATCAATTACATGCGGTTAAATCAGGGAAGTTGAGTAGGCGCGCCTTTTCAAAGTCACTTCTAGGGGTAGGAGTTGGAATTGTTGCGATGCCATATATGTCGCGACCTGCCGGTGCAGCGGCCGCGGATCAGGCGACGTATTTCACCTGGGGTGGTTACGATGATCCAGCACTTTTTGGAGAATATATCAAAAAATATGGTGAAGCTCCGAATTTAGCAACTTTTGGCGGCTCCGAAGAGGCTCTGACTAAAATGCGCAGTGGATTTATGGTTGATGTCTCACACCCTTGTAATGCTGATGTGCCGCGTTGGATTGCATCAGGACTATTCCAGCCCTTGGATACAGACAAGCTTTCAAACTGGGGCGACGTCATACCAGAGCTCTATCAACTTGATGGCATTATGGTGAACGGTCAGCCTTATATGGCGCCTTTTGATTGGGGACAGACGTCAGTTACCTATCGCACGGACCTGTTTGACCTTGAAGGTAAAGAGGAATCTTGGGGAATGTTATGGGATGAACGGTACAAAGGACGTTTGGCCGTACTTGCCTCAGCTGGGGATGCTTGGTGGTGCGGAGCGATTTATGCCGGCGTTGATTTTAAAGATATCTCCAGTAAAGTTGGATTTGAGAAAACAGCGGAATTAATGCGTAAGCAACGACCTCTAATTCGAACTTACACGGATGATGAAACCACTCTAGAGCAAGCGCTCGCATCCGGTGAAATTGTCGCGGCTATGACTTGGAATAGCTCGGCAGTTAAGTTGAAAACTGCCGGAGTGAAAGTTAAATTCGCTAATCCGAAAGAAGGAGCGCTTACTTGGGTTTGCGGTGCGATGATACGTAAAGACGCACCACAAATGGACAAAGCTTATGACATCGTAAATTCGATGTTGAGTGTTGAAACCGGAAAGTGGTTGATAGGAGAGAATGGGTATGGCCATTCAAATGTTAAATCATTTGCGCAATTTACCGATAAACAACTGGACGAATTGGGTCTCAATCGAAATCCCGCTGAAGTTCTGAGCACTGGAAAATTCATGAGCCCACAATCTCAGGAATTCGAAACCAGCATGAATCAGGAATTCGAAAAAATTAAAGCTGGGTTCTAATAAGTTAGTGGAGAGAAATATGGCAGAGGGGGGAGACTCTGCCATATTTTTTAGACTTTTGTGCGGAAAACCACTTGGCTGGATCATGAAACCAAGTGGCACATAACCACCCCGATAATTGTATGAATTTTGTAGAAGGATGTCGTTAGTGACCGATAATACTGCCACACTCCGAAGCACCCTTCCGAGATCGACAAAAAGCGGCGGGTGGCTTTCCAGTTTACTCATGCGTTTTGAAGCGCTTCGTGGCTATTTATTATTGTCACCGACACTCTTGATTATGATCATCGGCATCTGCGTTCCCCTATTTATTTTGGTGGGCATGAGCCTATGGACACAGCATGGGTTCGAGTTTGATAAGAGCTTGACCTTAGCTAACTATTTCAACGTTGCGGAACAACCTATTTATAAAGCACTGTTGGCTCGATCTATACTGATATCTGGCGGCTGTGCATTAGCAACGGTCATATTGTCATATCCGATGGCCTATTTTGTCGCGTTCCATGTGCACCGCCATAAGATGGTTTGGATCATCCTGATGACGCTGCCCTTTTGGACAAGTTATCTACTGCGGGTTTTTTCATGGAAGATCATACTAGGCTATAACGGCGTTATCAATTCGGGCCTCATCGGAATGGGGCTTATTGATCAGCCGTTGGAGTTTCTTTTATACAGTCCGTTGGCCGTGGTAATTACGTTAACGCATGCTTGGTCAGCTTTTGCAATTCTCCCTATTTATGTGTCGCTGGAAAAGATTGACCGGTCCCTTCTAGAGGCTGCAACTGATCTGGGAGATGGTCCAGTCAGGCGATTTTTTCGAATTACTTTTCCCATGTCGCTTCCAGGCGTTATCGCTGCTGCCTTGATAATCTTCATACCGACGGTTGGTGATTACATCACGCCGACACTGCTGGGCGGACCCGATGGGATCATGCTCGCAAATTTGATTTCTGCGCAATTTGGCAAGGTTAATGACTGGCCCATGGGCGCCGCACTGGCGATTGCATTGATGGTCACGGTCGCCTTGTTCTCCGTTGTATTTGTTATAATAAGCCGGAAAGTGACGGAGCGAATTACATGAGTATGTCTTATATTAATCGTCCCAATCGACCGCTACATGTATATGCATTGTTGTATCTGGCCTTTCTCTATGTACCGGTCCTTTTCCTTCCCTTGTTTTCCTTCAACGACTCCATTTTTATTGCGTTTCCGCTCAAGGAATTTACGTTCAAATGGTATGAAGTCATGTTCAACAATGAACCGATGCTCGCAGCCTTAGCCAACAGTGTTAAAGTGGGCGTTGTAACCTCAATTGTGGCAACCTTTTTAGGAATATTTGCAGCGAAAGCGGTTACTCGGTATCGTATGCCTGGCCGCGGACCCGTGGTTGCTTTCATCATGCTCCCATTGGTGATACCGGGTATAATATTCGGTGTTTCCCTATTAATCCTGCTGAGCGAACTTGGCGTGCGACTGTCTCTTTATACAGTGACATTAGGTCATATCATTGTATGTGTCCCTTTTGCGATGGTGACGATGATCCCAAGATTTGAAGGATTTGATGCGTCCATAGAGGAAGCGTCTTCCGATCTTGGGGAAAATATGTGGTGGACATTCTGGCGTGTGACGTTCCCCGTTGTCTTTCCGGGCATAATTGCAAGTTTCCTGTTGTGTTTCACCATCTCTTTTGACGAGTTCATCATCGCCTTTTTTCTTTCTGGAACAGAACCTACATTGCCAATTTATATGTGGTCGCAACTGCGCTTCCCTGACAAGTTGCCCGGTGTTCTGGCCTTGGGTTCCATTATCCTTATGGTTTCTTTTGTTGTCGTCTTTGCGGCGCACTGGATTCGCAATCGAGGAATGCCTTACAAACGTGTAGGCGGAGTATGAGTATGAGTAACAACAGTAGTTTTATTTCTATCCAGAATGTGAGTAAGAGTTTTGGATCAGTAGCAGCCGTTAGTGACGTTTCCATGGAGATCGGCGGCGGAGAATTTTTCTCCCTTTTGGGCCCCTCTGGCTGCGGTAAGACCACATTGTTGCGTATGCTTGCCGGGTTCGAAACACCGACATCCGGTGAAATCGTAATTGATGGTCAGAGTATGTCTGCGGTTCCGCCGCATCAAAGACCGGTAAATATGGTGTTTCAAAATTACGCAATTTTTCCGCATTTGAATATCCATGACAACATTGCTTATGGCATGCGAAAGGAGAGATTACCACAAGCCGAACTTGACAAAAAAGTTGAGGAAATGCTCGAGATGATCAAATTACCCGGTTATGGGAAACGTCGGTCTCATGAATTATCAGGAGGTGAACGACAACGAGTTGCCCTGGCAAGAGCTTTGATAAAACGCCCCAAAGTACTTCTGTTGGACGAGCCTCTTGGTGCGCTGGACAAACAGCTTCGCGAACAAATGCAGATGGAACTGCGCGCGCTTCAACGGTCAGTTGGAATTACCTTTGTTTTTGTAACCCATGATCAAGAAGAAGCACTGACCATGTCGGACAGAATTGCCGTTATGTCCAAAGGTAGAACTCTGCAAATAGACAGTCCAACGGAACTTTATGAGAAACCTATCACCCGCGAAGTCGCAGCGTTTATTGGCACCATGAATTTTTTCGATGGGCGAGTTGTATCGGTAGACAATGATCAGATTATTGTTGATGCCGGAGCCTTGGGAATTGTTAAAGGCATAAAGGATACAACGAATTTTGGCGTCGGGGAAATGGCCCAGATTGCAGTACGACCTGAAAAATTTTCACTTAGTATCGGCGCCCCAAATGGGGTCGGTAATTTTATCGAAGGGAACATGATCTCGACGGCTTACTTGGGTGAACGAAGCTACTTCCATATCGCAGTTAATGGGATTGACCAACCAATTGCTGTGTCAGCGCAAAACTCTGCTTCTGCAGATATAAATATTCGCGATCACAAGGGACAAGTATGGCTTGGTTGGCCAGACGCTGCAGTTGTGCTACTCAAGCAGGATGCCAGCCATAGTCAAGCGCAATAAGGATAAATCGAATGGAAGCCAATATAAAAACAGTTCGAAGTGGACGTACAGCTTCAAAAGAAGTTCGGCGTCAGCAGTTAATCGACGCGACTATTGAATCCATTGCGACTCGAGGTTTTTCAGGGACAACGATTGCAACCGTATCAAAAGGGGCAAAACTGTCGCAAGGTATCGTAAATTTTCATTTTACGAACAAAGAAACGCTTTTTATTGAAACACTCGGATTTCTGGCAACGGAACATTATGAACGTTGGTCAAAAGCATTGGAGAAAGCAGGGGGAGAGGCAAGCCTTCAACTTACAGCATTGATTGAAGTTGATTTCGAAGCCGCGATTTTCACACAGAAAAAAATAGCTGTTTGGTTTGCTTTTTGGGGACAGGCCAAGCAACGCCCTTCTTATCTTAAAATTCATAACAATTTTGATAAGCAACGTACCAATGAAATCCACCGCCTTTGTCAACAGATTGCGGATGAAGGGGGATATAAGGGGATTGATCCAGCATCAAAGGCTCGAAACCTTATAGCTATGATCGATGGGCTATGGCTGAGTTATTTGCTTTATCCCAAATCGAGCAGCCGAAAACAGGCGCGTAACGACTGTTTTTCGTTTCTGGCTGATACGTTTCCAGAACATTTTTCACATCCCTGACAAAGAGAAAATCTGTGCCCCAAGATCCACGCTATGACATACTTTTCGAACCTGTGAAAATCGGTCCGGTTACGGCAAAAAACCGTTTTTACCAAGTTCCACACTGCAATGGCATGGGGCACGCATATCCATCTAGTATGGCCGAAATGAGGAGCGTAAAAGCCGAAGGCGGCTGGGCGGTTGTTTGTACTGAAGAAGTGGAAATTCACCCGTCATCCGAACATAGTCCGATCATTGAAGGGCGGTTATGGGATGACGCAGATATCCCTGTCTTTGCCCGCATGAATGAAAAAATTCATGAACACGGTAGTCTCGCAGGGATTGAACCAGCCTATAGCGGGTTCACAGCAGCCAACCTCTACAGCCGGGAAATTCCTATGGCGCCCAGCCATCGCCCCGTTGAAGATTATCATCCTGTTCAGGCCCGCATGATGGATAAAACAGACATAAAAAATCTCAGGCACTGGTATGTAAATGCGGCCAAACGATCCAAAAAAGCAGGGTTCGACATCATCTATGTGTATGCGGGGCATGATCTATCAGTTCCCATGCATTTCATGTCACCGCGACATAACCAGCGTATTGATGAATATGGGGGAAGCTTTGAAAACCGCATAAGGTTATTCAGGGAAATTCTTGAAGAAACCAAAGACGCTGTTGGAGACACATGCGCGGTCGTCGTTCGTTATGCGGTTGATGAATTAATGGGATCTGCTGGCCTATCCAGCCTGGGGGAAGGGCGAGACTTTGTAGAAAGGTTAGCGGAAGAACCTGACCTATGGGACGTCAATGTTAGCGATTGGGCCAATGATTCCAGCACATCTCGGTTCAGTGAAATGGGAAATCAGGAACCCTTTATCTCATTCGTCAAAACAATAACTAGCAAACCTGTTGTTGGGGTTGGGCGATACACCTCTCCCGATGCGATGGTATCTCTCGTAAAACGAGGAGTACTTGATTTGATTGGGGCTGCACGGCCCTCAATCGCTGATCCGTTTCTGCCCCGAAAAATCGAAGAAGGACGCGTTGACGATATACGCGAGTGTATAGGGTGTAATATTTGCGTTAGCGGTGATTTTCTGTCGACGCCTATGCGGTGCACTCAAAATCCAACGGCAGGCGAAGAATGGCGAAAGGGTTGGCACCCTGAGCGGATCGCGAAGAAAACAACAGACGAGTCCGTCCTGATTGTTGGAACGGGGCCATCTGGCCTTGAATGCGCTCAGGCGCTTGGCAAACGCGGCTATTCGGTCACAATTGTCGAGGCAACGACCGAAATTGGCGGACGGGTCAAAGATGAAAGCCGCCTGCCGGGACTGGCCGAATGGGGACGCGTTCGTGATTATCGCGAAGGTCAAATCCTCAACATGCTCAACGTCGAACTCTTTTTGGATAGCAGGTTGAACGCAGCACATATCCTTGAATTTGGGGCCGATCATGTGGTTTTGGCAACAGGATCAAAATGGCGCAAAGATGGTGTTGGCAGAAAAAACAGAACCGCTGTTTTGGGCAGTGACGGCGATAATGTGTTCACCCCGGATGATGTTATCGCAGGGTGCGAGATAACAGGGCCGGTCATTATTTTCGACGATGATCATTATTACATGGGCGGAATAATGGCTGAAAAGCTGCGCAAGGATGATATTGATGTTATTCTTGTAACCCCCGCCGCAGATGTATCCCACTGGACCCACAATACATTGGAGCAAGAGCGAATTCAGACGCGTTTGATCGAAATTGGTGTTGAAATTATCCCCCTTCATAACATCACATCTATTGCTAAGGATAAGGTTGAGCTTGGTTGCGTCTATACCAATCGCCCTAAAACCTATCAGTGCGTTTCAGTTCTGATGGTCACGGCAAGGCTCCCTGAGGATGATCTTTATTATCAGCTGATGGAAAAATCAGCTTCCCTCTCATCCGCCGGAAATAAATCAGTTACACGTATCGGTGACTGTTTAGCCCCTGGAACGATTGCCGCGGCTGTTTACAGCGGCCATCGCTATGCACGCATGTTAAATGAGCCGGAGCACGACAATGTGCCTTTCCGGCGTGAATTATCGCAACTGGCAGACGCCTGATCAATCTTTGTTGGAGCTTTTTATATGACACGGGATCCCCGTTACGACATTTTGTTCGAGCCAATGAAAATTGGCCCCGTGACAGCCAAAAACCGGTTCTACCAAGTCCCTCATTGCACTGGAAGTGGCTGGTTACGGCCGCGTACGCTTGCCGGTTTGCGAGAAGTGAAAGCTGAAGGCGGCTGGGGGGTGGTTTGTACTGAGTATTGTTCCGTTCACCCTTCGTCGGATGATCTGCCCTATGTGAGCGCGTCCTTATGGGACAAGGGCGATATCAAGGCGCATGGTTTGATGACAGAGAAAGTTCATGCACATGGTGCTTTGGCGGGAGTGGAACTATGTATTGGCGGAGCACGGATGCCCAATTTGGCAACCCGTGAAGTGGCTCTGGGAGTTGTCAGCCAGCCCAACACCGAACGTAATCCGTTTCAGACGCGGGCCATGGATAAGGAAGATATTCGTGAAACTCGCCGTTGGCACCGAAATGCAGCCCTGAGGGCGAAAGAAGCGGGTTTTGATATTGTCTATGTCTATGCTACGCATGACTATCTTTTGTCACAGTTTCTATCCAAGACCATAAATACCCGCACGGATGAATATGGGGGATCGGTCGAGAACCGAGTACGATTGATCCGGGAAATCATTGAAGATACCAAAGAGGCTGTTGGGGATACCATGGCGGTAGCCGTTCGCTTCTCTGCCGAAACCAATGGTGGCGGCGCTGGAGATGGCAACCTAATGCCTGGCGAGACCCGTGAGATGTTTGAAATACTGGGAGAACTTCCGGATCTGTGGGACATCAATATAAGTGACTATTCTTATGAAATGGGGCTGTCCCGATATGTTCAGGAAGGCTCGTTAGAACCCTATATTTCTTACATCAAGTCTATCACAAGCAAACCGGTGGTTTCCGTTGGGCGCTTTACCTCTCCTGATACGATGGCATCGCAAATCAAGCGCGGTATTGTTGATTTCATTGGTGCTGCCCGGCCCTCTATCGCTGATCCGTTTTTACCAAGAAAAATCGAAGAAGGACGGCCTGAAGATATCCGGGAATGTATTGGATGTAACATCTGCTATACTGGTGACGGCAAGGGAGTGCCCGTTCGGTGTACGCAAAATCCGACGATGAGTGAAGAATGGCGACGCGGCTGGCATCCTGAAAAAATTGATGTCAGAGGATCTGAAGCGAAAATACTGGTTGTTGGCGCAGGTCCTGCGGGTCTTGAGTGTGCCCGGGCCTTGGGGCAGCGGGGATATCGTACAATGCTCGCAGAAGCAACTCGCGAGCTTGGTGGCCGAGTTTTACGTGAAGCGAAACTGCCGGGATTAGCCGAGTGGGGACGGGTCCGCGATTATCGCATCCAACAAATTGAAAAAATGAGCAATGTTGAGGTTTTCCGTGAAAGCAAATTGACGGCGGAAGACGTTCTGGAAATCGGTGCGGATCACATTGTCCTTGCAACTGGATCCAGCTGGCGCGCTGACGGGTATGGAAACGCCAATCGCACTGGTATTGCATCGCTTGGACCGCAGGCCCAAATCTTTACGCCCGATGATATCATGTCAGGTCGCCTTCCAACTGGCCCGACGATAATTTTTGATGACGAACACTATTATATGGGTACCGTAATCGCCGAACTTGTACGGGCTAAAGGCTTGCCTGTGACATTGGTGACACCCTCAGATGTTGTGTCAGAGTGGGGCGGATATACCTATGACCGTTGGCGCGCAAAGACCCAACTTCTGAAACTGGGGGTAACTCTGATTACCGCTCACAATTTGATGTCATGTGACGGAAATAAAGCGTCAATAAGCTGTGAGTATAGTGGTCAGGTGCAGGAGATAGAGTGTCAATCAATTGTATTGGTAACCGCACGCATCCCAAAGGATGCGCTCTATCAAGCGATCCTTGGGAAAATAGATACCGGCATTGAGAATGCCCCGAAATCGATCAAAAGAATTGGCGATTGCGAAGCCCCCGCAATTATTGCGTCAGCAGTTTACTCCGGACATAAATATGCGCGAGAGCTCGATGCCAATATTGACCGGGATAACCCCTTAAAACATGACAGAGTGTATTTCGAAGAATAATACCGATACGGCAGTATTGATGTGCAAGCGTTAGAAAATTATACGGGCTTGGACTCAAACTGTTCGTATTCTCTGAATACTCAGGATAACATGGCCGCTGAATAGTGGATTATAAAAATATTATCAGGAGTTAGAATGTTTAGTCATATTATGGTTGGAGCGAACGACGTAGAAGAAGCAAAAGTCTTTTACGATGCTGTTCTTGGAGTACTGGGGCATAAGCCAGGTGTGATTGACAGCAAGGGTCGGTGTTTTTACTACACAAAAACTGGCATATTCTCGATAAGCAAACCTATCGACGGTGAGCCTGCTTGCAACGGCAACGGCAGTACCATCGGTTTTGCAGCATCAGACACAGAGTTGGCAGACAAGTGGCATGCCGCCGGCCTAGCTAACGGCGGCGTTACCTGCGAGGACCCTCCAGGAGTTCGTGAAGGTAGCAATGGTAATCTTTATCTTGGCTATCTACGTGACCCATCGGGCAATAAAATATGCGTCCTCCACCGTATGGCGTAACATAACTCAAATATCATGAAAAATGAAGGTAATCTCTATCGGTAGTGCTTATGCAATTGATCGAACGGATTGCTGTCTTCTTCATATATTGTTTAGTGCATGTCGGATGATTTATTAGCAAATAGATCATCCGTTTTTTTTAGGAGAACGATATGTCGAAAATATCTTGCACATTTATGGTGATATTTGTGTTGAGTAGTTTAACGACAAAAGAAGTACAGGCAGAAAATAGTCTGACAAGCAAACAAATTGGTGAATTTGTAACAACGCTTTTTTCTGGAAAAGGACCTGAGTTTGGTCGTTGGGTAAAGCCAATAAAATATCGAACCTTTGGTTTGGAGACAGAAATATCAGTAGAAATGTTTGATTCAGGAATGAAATACTTTTCTGAAATGTCTGGTGTTGAGGTAATCAAAGAAGAAACAGGTCCTGCAAATTATTTTGTGATCTTAGTTGATAACTACAAAACGGCAGCCAACTCTCCTGATGTTCAGAAGTTGTTTAAAGATGAAACGGAAACACTAGAAGAATTTAAGGGACGTTTTCTAAGGGCGGAAAATAATACGGAAAAGACGCACGGCATTTACCAAGCGGTTTTTGGATGAAAATGGCGGAACAGTAGGGTATGCTGTATTAGACAACTTTTCAGAGAGACGCGACCATCTGTCGAACTATTTTCTGGAACTGCTGGCAAACAGCTTCTTATTGTTTGCTCCTTCCAACAAAGTAGTTCCGTCAATATTCAATGCGACGGCTCCAGTCGGAGGATATTTTGAGGAGCCTGTTCGGAATTTACCAAGGATAGATGAGATTATACTTCATTCTATGTATAAAAAAGAAACAAACCAAAAGATCAGTGAAGATGAATTTTTGCGTGAACTAAGTTCAGCGATTGAAGAAAAAATTATGATAAAGAATAAAATCGAGATGAATATATAGGTAGCTACTATTGGCATGCCTGAAAGCGACCTGACGGAAGTGTAATGGCGCTCTAAGGCGGTCCTGCAAAGTTTCAATTCTCGTTCTAAAACCTCTCGAAGGACGTGACATGCATTATTGCTACAAAAACAGCCCCTCTCCGACTGGAGTAGGGGCTGTAATGTGCAACCTCGAAAGGCTGATACGGCAGTCTGTGTCGCTTCAGTTATGCTGCAGTTATGCTGCAGTTTTGCGCTTACGACGCCAGCCCATAAAACCCATAACCGCAATACCCGCGCCGTATAGAGGTAAAGCTGCAGGAAGTGGTACAGCTGATACAACCTGAACACCACCGGCTAAGCCATATGCATGAGCACCAGAGTAGCCCGGAAGATTATAGCCAGTGATGCTGCTTAATGCTTTAAGACCCAGTGAACCGTCCAACGCACCAGAGAAAGAAAGAATCAACATTGCGAAGGCATTATCCGATGCGCTATTTGCAGCAGTCATAAGACCGAGTGTATTGGAGTCATTCCACGGCTGATATTGGAAATTATACGTTGAAGCGTAGCCGGACGCTCCGCCAACAGTAATGTTCTGTGATGAAAGTTGTTCGCTTACGCTGTCATATGTAAAAGTACCGGAAATAGTTCCTTGATGATTCAAAATAAAAGTCGTTCCAGATACAAATTCATAGTTTACCGGTGCGGCCTGAGAGGCCGAGGCGGCTAATGAAACAGTACCTCCGACGACAAGAGATATAATAAAATTTCGTATTAAGTTCACTTTTTGTACCCTCCCCATAATATTTATCAGCATCTAATCTTAAGTCGCAAAGACACTTTATGGTGTTCTATTTATTTCGTGTATTTACGACTTTAGCGATTAGAATCTAATATTAGGAATAACATTACAACGGAATTAAAGTATATAGTTAAATTACGTTAACCATAATAAACTTATTGGAGAAAATATCCATAGATCTAGATGGAATAGGAGTCCTGTTCGGCTCCTAATATTTTGTCCATAGCTTGTCCGCTTTTGCTACCATCTCAACCGGTCAACGCAACACATGCCTTAAATCTCTCAGCTAGTGTTTCGAATTGGAATGTCTTTCTCAGACGTTCATTTGACTGAACTGCTGTTGTGTTGAAATGAAGCTGCGAGTGCGCGGAATGGTTTCGCCGAGCACCCAGCGGCTTATTCGCCAAACAAGATAAAGCCGCATAGAATTAAGTGAGTTTAACCGATATAGGCTCTGTTAGCTGTAGGGCCGATAATGAGCTGGTTCACACAAACTCTTTCGTTCATCCGGGCGAGAAACAAAACAGTCTCGCCTAAATCTTCTGCCTGAAGCATAGCCGCTTTTTGCTCTTCGGTAACAGTCACAGGGCGATCATTTAACAAAGGCGTTGCCACTTCACCGGGGCACAAAGCACAAGAACGGATTCCGTTTTTGGCCTCTTCCACATTAATACTTTCGCTCATCGCTACCATACCATGTTTGGCTGCAGTATAGGCAGCGCCTGAAAGCTTGGAAACTCGAACACCAGCCCAAGATGCAACATTGATTATAAGCCCTGATTTTTGTTTTCGCATAACGGGTAGGATGGCTTTGCAACAATAAAAAGCACCATTTAGATTAATATCGACAACAGCATCCCATGCTTTGGTATCTACGTCAGTCCATGCGCGATTTTTAACATTTATTCCCGCACTTAGTACGGCGATATCAAGCCGATCAAAGCGTTTATAAATGCGTTGCACAAGTTTTTCAGCGGCCTCAGCATCCGAGACATCTAACGGCTCGAGAACAGATTTTCCGCCGTTAGTACGAATTATGTTTGCTGTCTCCTCAAGAGCACTTTCTCTGCGACCAGATAAAACAACTGTCATTCCAGCATTCGCCAAAGCAATTGCTGCTGCCTGCCCAATTCCCGTTCCTGCGCCCGTAATCCATGCGACTTTTCCCTTTAGGTCTCGAACTGCGTCGGTTGAATTCATTTTTCTCGCCTTACCCTAACTGACTTTAATTATCGATTGAATATTTACCTTACAGCAATCGCACCAGTTGGAAAAGAACTCTGGGGTACCCCAAATTTTATAGACATCTCGCAGTTTAAAAGGGAAGCAAAGAGGCTGTTGAAGTCATATTAGTTTTTTGCACTGAAGTAGATTAGACTGTTGTTCAGCGATATAGCAGAGGCGACACCACCACCTCTAACAATCGAGAGCTAAATATTGGATGAACATAGGTATTTACGGTGTTTATCCACTGATTTCTATATTTGTCATTTTTCCATTCTGCACATTTAGCAGAAGTGAACCTGTTAGAATATTCTCTAAAACTCATTGAAGATATGTCCGCCGCTGCCGCTTGAGGCCGTGTCAGATTCCTGTGCACTATTGGATCAATACCCTCTAGAAATTATTTACGGCATACTGTAGCAGCCTCTTTAGCGCCTGCTAACATAATTGAGGAAGGGGTCCCAATCCCATTTCTCTAGCTTTCCAATTAATCATCAACCGATTAATCCCCGATATTTAGCCAGACTTAGTGACATGAAGATAAAACCCACCGCCATCTAATCAACCCATAAATGATATCATAATTATGACGATCAAATATGGAAGTGTTCAGACGGAAATTGTAAAAAAGTTCATATAAACTGCGGGTTAAAAGGATGTGTATGGGTGGCTATAAACAGGTAAGTGGCGGAGGGACGGGGATCCAATTTCCTTAGTTATAGCCACTAAAATCCAATCAATTTTACATACCCACACCCTTACCCATACTTAAAGTGATCATGACAGATATAGTTTCAGCCCTAAATATAGATCTTTATTCTCAAAGTAAGCGGACGGTCACGAATTCTTTGTGGTTGTTATCAGCCATTGAACCACGCTGTCTCGGGCTGGGTTAGAGCCCTTGAATGTTGGGCAGAGTAAAAAATAACCCCCGTCGTTTGGTTTTGTGTCCTGCCAAAGACTAACCAGCCGGCCTCGGGCTATTTCGGCTGCGACCAATAAACGCGGAGCCAGGGCGATGCCTTGGCCATTGGCAGCAGCATCCATGGCCAGTGCGGTTTGATTGAACTGTAATATGCGCCGACTAGCTGATGTTTCCAACTGCTCCAGCATAGGATCCCAGGGAAAATGATTGTCCTGAATCAGCGGCTGGTCAGCAAAATCTTGCAACTTTTTTACAGGGGCGATTGTCGTCGCAAAATCAGGGCTAGAAACCGCACACAGTTCGAAATAGGAAAGTAGCTCTACCTGAAGGTTGTCGCCAAAGGGAGGTACTCCTTGGCGAATGACAATATCCACCTCGTCCGTTCGGAAGTCAGCCACCTTTTCGCTGGCATCCGTCTGCAAATCGATATCGGGATGGGCCTGGGAGAACTGGCTCAAACGGGGCACCAGCCATTTCGCGGCAAAGGAAGGGGGAACACTCAAAGTGATACGGGTATGCATCGGTTGTAATTTCACTGTGGCGGCGTCGATCATGGCCAAAGCCCGCCGGACCGGAGAATGGTATTCTTGTCCGACTTGGGTCAGTTCTAACCCACGAGGTCTGCGGTGAAAAAGCTGGACTTGCAAATCTTTCTCCAGCCGCCTTACCTGTTGGGCCACAGCTCCTTGAGTTAGGTTCAGCTCTTCTGCCGCCAGTCTAAAATTCAGATGGCGGGCTGCTGCATCAAACATTTTTAAGGCACTAAGGTTTGGTGATCGCATTAGTAAGCTCATTTTTCGCCAGTAGATATCCTACAGTCTAAGGCGTTGAAACATGATTAGTCAAATTGAGAGAGATTAGTCAAATTCCGGCATCAAAGGATTTTAGAACTAAAAGGAAATGATAATGAAAGCCCTGATTTTTTCAAGATTTGGCGGACCGGAAGTAATGGAATATCGGGATATTCCCGATTTGAATTTGAACGCTGATGAAATATTGATCGAGATGAAAGCAATCGGTCTGAATTATGCGGACATCTATCGTCGTAAAGGCAATTATCATTTGGAAGGCAATCCGCCCTTCATTGCTGGTTATGAAGGTGCTGGTGTGGTGGTAAAAACCACATCGCCCCTCTATAAGGTTGGCGATAAAGTATCCTTTGCTGATGTGCCATTCTCCAACGCCGAATATGTGGCGGCATCGGTGGAGCATGTGATTCCGTTGCCGGATGACATCAGCTTCAACATGGCCGCCTCTGTGTTGTTGCAGGGACTAACAGCGCAATATCTAGCTGCAGACAGCTACCAGGTAAAGTTAGGAGATGTGGTGTTGGTCCATGCCGCTGCTGGTGGGGTTGGGCAGATCTTGTCACAGATTTGTAAATTACACGGCGCAACAGTTATTGGCCTTACTCGTGACAAGCGTAAAATCGCCGATATTCTACATGCCAAAGCAGATCACGCCCTGATCCTGGGTGAGGGTTGGCAGGAAAGAGTCATGGAGATCACCGAGGGCAAGGGTGTGGATGTAGCTTTTGATAGTGTTGGTTCCACTTTGATGGATAGTTTTTCCGTGACCAAGGTCCGGGGCACTGTTGTCTTTTACGGCATGAGTGCCGCCGACCCCAAGCCTGTTGATCCACGCATGTTAATGGAAAAAAGCAAAACCCTGACCGGTGGTGACCTTTGGAGCCATTTGCCTTCAAAAGAGGAACGTTTGAAACGCTCCAAAGAGCTCTTCGACTGGATCATTCAGGGTAAGGTGAAACTTAAAACTCCCAAAGAATTCAGCCTATCTGATGGCAGAGCCGCTCATAGCTTCCTTGAAGAAGGAAAAAGTGCAGGTAAGGTTCTGCTAATTCCGGATAAAAAATAAAACTCAGCGTTGCTACTAATTGCCTGTTCTGGGCTATTGGAAGCGATGTACCAATAGTTTTTGTGTTATAAAATATCTGCGATAAAGGTGGTAGCCGTGACTGATAAAATGGAAAAAAACAAACCTCAACACTCTCTGTGTTCATGCGGGGGGCATTGAAGATAAAGCTTGGTGTGGGCTTGCTTCACCCATCATTAATTCTACCGCCTATCGCTATTTAAGATTGGCAGTAGACGAACACAAGCGGACATTGTGAAATACTAATAGGGAGAATGCCGCAGAAAACAGCGGGTACAAATTACATCCGAGAATTATGTGAAACTTGAGAAAACAGGTAAGTGGCGGAGGGACGGGGATTCGAACCCCGGAAGGGCTTGCACCCTTGCTGGTTTTCAAGACCAGTGCATTCAACCGCTCTGCCATCCCTCCGCATATCAGATTGCCGAAACAACCGTGACCGAAGATGTAATCATCTTGGTGATGGAGACCGTTTAAAGTTACTGCCCCCGACTGTCAATAACTTTGATCAACATTTTTAATAAAAAATGGGGTCCCTAACGACAGATCCCGAGTTTTTCGGGCTTTATCCGATTTTTCTTGATTTGTGATGCGCTAAGCATTGCACCGCGCTGGCGGCTGTGGCAAAAAGAAAGAATAAATTACGGGTGTGGGGAATGCATAAAATTTCGGGATGGATAACCAAATTTGCAGGCGCGGGGCTCTTGGTCGCTGGCTTGGTAACAAATGCTACAGCGGAAAAGAGAGAATTCGGTCTTTGGCTGCAGGATGTAAAAATCGAGGCGCTTAGTAAAGGCATTGAAAAATCAATTGTTGATGAAGCCTTTGCTAACGTCAAATTCAAGAAAAAGATCATTAGCTATGATCGCAAGCAGCCTGAAGTCACCCAGACATTTCAGCAATACATGTCAAAACGGCTTCCAAAGTCCCTCGTGGATCAGGGGAAAGCAAGACTGCGCGATCACCATGAAGTCCTTGCGGAGGTTAGCAAGATTTATGGCGTTCAACCACGATTTATCGTGGCACTTTGGGGCGTCGAAACCCGTTTTGGTAAATATACCGGCGGTTTTAACGTTGTCGAAGCATTGGCGACACTAGCTTATGACAACCGCCGTGCAGATTATTTTCGCGGCGAATTGATGATTGCGCTGAGAATTCTGAATGAAAGACATATCACGCCTAAAAACATGAAAGGTTCTTGGGCAGGTGCTATGGGGCAGGCTCAGTTCATGCCGTCCAGCTTCGTGAATTTTTCTGTTGATCACGATGGTGATGGAAAACGGGATATTTGGAAAACGAAGGCCGATGTATTTGCTTCTGCTGCCAATTACCTTTCTAAGTCTGGCTGGAAAGTAGATCAAACTTGGGGACGTGAAGTTCGCGTTCCAAAGGACTTTGATTTATCCCTTGTGGATCTGAAAATAACGCGTCCCATGCAATATTGGCAGGATTTGGGGGTTCGTAAGATTGACGGATCTGACCTTCCAAGCCGTCAACTTAAGGGATCTCTTGTGCAACCCAAAGGTGGCAGCGGTCAAACATATTTGGTCTACAACAACTATAAAACAATCCTGAAATGGAACCGTTCAACTTATTTTGCAATGTCAGTCGGACAATTGGCAGATAAGATGGCACGCTGAAGGAGCGGGTATTTATGAAAATTTCGTTTGAGAAATTGAATATGAATAAATTGCTATCCAGT
Source organism: Alphaproteobacteria bacterium 46_93_T64 (assembly GCA_002163135.1). GTDB lineage: Bacteria > Pseudomonadota > Alphaproteobacteria > Sneathiellales > Sneathiellaceae > Sneathiella. The sequence goes on along the minus strand of MAAN01000026.1, from coordinate 31,250 downwards.
GTCTTTGTCGTCGGCGGACTTCAAGCCCTTGGGGGCTGTGCAGAAGTGAGCCTGATAGGACATGCCGCGACCGAAGTGAGTGCTGTCAGCGACAGTAAAGAGAGAACAGCAAAAATCCGGCGCGTCCAAAAGGTTGGAAAGCCGTATCAAATCAAAGGCATATGGTACTATCCCAAAGTAGATCCGGGTTATAGTAAAACCGGAATCGCATCTTGGTACGGAGACCCGTTTCATGGACGTAAAACGGCCAATGGTGAAGTCTATGATATGAATTTGATGACTGCAGCTCATAAAACACTGCCGATGCCAACAGATGTTCGTGTGACGAATTTGGAAAACGGCCGCTCCATTGTTGTGACAGTAAATGATCGCGGCCCCTTTGTTCATGGACGCATTATCGACCTTTCAAGGCGTGCGGCCCAGCTTCTCGGCGTTGTGAAAAAAGGTACGGCTAAAGTCCGCGTTGAAACATTACAAGCTGAGAAGGGTGACGTCAGGTATATGGCAAAGGCTCAAACAGCGCCTGAAGAGAGCCGGGTTGCCTCCGCGGCACCCCAGAGCAGTGTTCAGTCAGCCTCACTCGCACCGCCAACTGCAGCAAAGATTGCACCAAACAAGCAAGCCACTTCAAAAACGGTTCCAGTGGATACTCCAGTTGGGAAGCAGAAAGTAATCACGACTAATCAGCAGGCTGTTACGCAAGCACCCGTATCTGAGACAGAGATCTTTATTCAGGCCGGTGCTTTCATTGATTTTAATAATGCGAATAAACTGAGTGCACAGCTGTCTCCCATGGGGGCGGCGAAGGTGTATCAAGTGCTTGTAAACGGGCAGGATTTCTACCGTGTTCGCTTAGGCCCTGTTTACAATGTAGGTGAGGCAGACCAGTTACTTGCTAAGCTTATAAATTCAGGACATACAAATGCGCGTATAGTTATTGAATAAAGGCGTCATGTTTAGGCAATATCTTGTTAATTTGCCTTAATTGGAGCATTATTCCGCGTTATTGAGCAAAATGAGACCGTGTTGCAAACTTGAAGCACAAATTAAAAATTATAGAGAATGTTGGGAAGCGTGTTGAGATCAAATCTTAATCTAAAGCAGCTAACTGGACTAATATCAGGAATAATTATCTGGACAGTTGCAACTTTTTCTACGGCAAATGCACTTGAAACACCGGCAAAGCAAGCGCTACTGATAGACTATGACACAGGAGCGGTGTTATTCGAAAAAAATGCGGATGCGCTAATGCCGCCTGCATCCATGAGTAAGTTGATGACAGTCACCATGCTTATGGAACGATTGAAAGATGGCTCGCTCAGCTTAGAGGATACTTTCCCTGTAAGTGAAAAGGCTTGGCGCAAAGGCGGCTCCAAGATGTTTGTTGAAGTTAACAAACGCGTGAAAGTATCTGATCTTTTGCGTGGGATAATCATTCAATCTGGAAATGATGCCTGTATCGTTGTGGCAGAGGCTTTGGGCGGATCAGAAGAAGGATTTGCGCTGACCATGACGGAACGTGCCCGTGAAATCGGCCTTACTCAAAGTACCTTTAGAAACTCAACCGGCTGGCCGGATCCAAATCATAGAATGACCGCACGGGATTTGGCTATACTCGCAAAATATATCATCAAGAATTTTCCGGAACACTACAGTATCTTTAGCGAGAAAAGTTTTACTTTCTCCAAGATCAAACAAGGAAATCGCAACCCGCTACTTTATAGCAATAGTGGCGCTGATGGCCTTAAAACAGGCCATACTGAAGAATCCGGTTATGGTCTGACAGGTTCAGCTAAACGCGGAGATCGCCGCTTGATTGTTGTTACAAATGGCCTCACCAGTGCAAAAGAAAGAGGACGGGAATCCGACCGAATTCTAGAGTGGGGCTTTAGAGAGTTTGACAATTATGCTTTGTTCAAAAAGGATCAGGAAGTCGCTAAAGCACGGGTTTGGCTAGGCGCTAAAGATCTTGTTCCGCTTCATGTGGAAAATGATTTACTTGTTACCATGTCCCGGAAAAATCGCCGATCTATGCAGGTAAAACTGGTCTACAACGAACCAATTCCAGCCCCGATCATCAAGGGCTCAGCGGTCGCAAGACTAGTGATCACAGCGCCGGATATGGAAAAAATTGAAGTGCCGCTTCTCGCGTCCGAAAATGTGGAACGTCCCGGTGTCGCCAAACGGGTTATGGCAGCAATTTCATATGTATTATTTGGTGCCTCCGCCAACTAGAGGCACGAAAGTATTGTTATGACAGATATCGTTGAAATCCCGGGCAAGTTCATTACGCTGGAAGGTGGAGATGGTTCCGGAAAATCCACACAGGCCAAACAGTTAGCCGCTTTTCTTGAAGATCAAGGAAAAGAAGTAATTCTCACCCGCGAACCTGGAGGGGCACCCGGCGCCGATGATATTCGCCAGCTCTTACTTACCGGTGATCCGGACAGATGGGATGTGATCGGCGAAACACTGTTATTCTATGCGTCACGACGAAACCACTTACGCCTCACGGTGTGGCCAGCATTAGCGGCCGGTAAATGGGTAATATCCGATCGTTTCGCAGATTCAACCATGGCCTATCAAGGGTATGGCAATCAGATGGGTGTGGATGAAGTTCAAAAAATCCACGACGTCACTGTCGGCGAGTTCGCGCCAGATCTAACCTACATCTTGGATATTGACGTGGAAGCCGGCTTGAAACGGACGCATGGCCGCACTCATAATGAAGACCGTTTCGAGCGAATGGACCTGTCTTTTCACAACCGCATGCGGCAGGGCTTTTTTGAAATTGCAAAAAAGAACGAACATCGCTGCGTTGTTGTTAATGCCGCTCGTCAAATAGACGAAATCCAGACTGACATGCGAAGAACTTTGAAAAACAGGTTTTTCAGTTGAGTGATCTGCCAGACATAGATCTGATGGAGGGGTTTCCTCATCCACGGGACTGTATCCGGCTACTGGGTCAACACACTGCGGAAGCATCATTTCTTGAAAGCTATAACGGTGGTCGTTTCCACCATGCATGGCTGGTAACCGGTGCCAAAGGAGTTGGTAAAGCGAGCTTCGCGTATCGGGCTGCAAAGTTTCTATTATCTCAAGAAGGGGATGGCGGCGGGCTATTTGGACCACCAGACACATTGGATGTCGATCAATCGCATTCGGCAGTTCACCTGATCAATTCTGGCGCACATCCCGGTTTGTCCGTCTTGAAACGGAAATATGATAGCAAGGGCAAAAAATTCTTTAAAGCGATCCGTGTGGATGATGTTCGCGGCCTGAATACCTTCTTTGGACTTAGCTCAAGCGATGGCGGATGGCGTGTTGTGATTGTTGATCCAGTGGATGACATGAACACAAATTCAGCCAACGCTATTTTGAAAATTCTGGAAGAACCTCCGAAAAAAACGATTTTCTTTTTGTTATCCCACACACCAGCCGGATTATTGCCGACGATACAATCTAGATGCCGCCGCCTCACGCTAAATCCATTAGCTGCTGACCTAACAGAGAAAATTATTGCCCCATTTGCAGACGGCATTTCCACCGATGAGTTGAAAACGCTCGTCTCGTTAGCTGAAGGGAGCCCTGGTAAAGCGGCGGCCCTCCATAATGCAGGCGGTTTGGATGCCTTTTCTGGACTTCTGTCTATCTTTGGAAGTTACCCTAAATATGATCCGGACAAATTGCACGGATTAGCAGATCTTGCGGCTAAAAAAGACAGCGAAGCGTTATACCGCGTTTTGTGCGAACTATTTCCATGGTGGTTGTCCCGATTTGTAAGAGCTGCCAGTATCGGATTTGATAAACTCCCGTTGGTCGCGGGAGAAGCCGCAGTTATGCAGTCACTGCTTAATAGCAAGCCGGTTCCTTTTTGGATTGAAGTGTGGGAAAATGCCAACCACCTTATTGAAAGGGCGGATACGGTCAATCTGGATAAAAAGCAGGTTATTCTGAATCTTTTCCTCTCTGCCACCCTAAAACGATAAAATATCAAAGGTTTACACATGTTAGTGGACAGTCATTGTCATCTGAATTTTGAACAATTATCAACTCAGCTTGATGATGTAATGCGCCGAGCAAAACTTGCTAACGTCGGTCATATGCTCACTATCGGTACCAAACTCAGAGAATTTGATGCCGTTCGCAGCATTGCAGAAAATTATTCAAACATTCATTGCAGCGTCGGTATCCATCCACATGAAGCAGAAGAAGAGGGGGCTGAGGTAACCGTTGAAAAGCTGCTATCTCTCGCAGATCACCCAAAGGTGGTTGCTATCGGCGAAACTGGACTTGACTATTTTTATGAACACTCCCCCAGAGAAGTTCAAAAAAAATCGTTTCGTGTTCATATTGAAGCCGCACGGCAGTCCGGATTACCCCTAATCGTGCATACTAGAAATGCCGATGAAGATACAATCAACATTCTAACCGAAGAATACAAAAAAGGGCCGTTTACTGGCGTCATTCATTGCTTTAGTTCTGGCTGGGAAGTTGCTGAAAAATCAATGGAAATTGGTTTTTACATCTCCATTTCCGGCATTGTAACATTTAAGGCTGCAAAAGATCTGCAAGAGCATGTAACAAAACTTCCACTCAACCGCCTACTAGTTGAAACAGACAGTCCTTATCTAGCCCCAACACCCAATCGCGGAAAGACCAACGAGCCATCCTTTGTAACCCACACAGCCGCTAAAGTCGCAGAGCTTAAGCTCGTGGCAGAGGATGAGCTTGCAACGATAACTACAAATAACTTTTTCAAGCTGTTCAGCAAGATTGATCGGGAAGACGCATGAAAGTAACAATATTGGGATCTGGAACATCCGGTGGTGTCCCGCGTATTGGCAATGAATGGGGCGCATGCGATCCAAACGAACCTAGAAATCGCCGCCGTCGCTGCAGTATTCTTGTTGAAGACAAAGGCTCCAGTGTTCTTATTGATACGTCCCCAGACATTCGAGAACAATTGCTAGACGCCAAGGTCACTGATCTTGATGGCGTTGTGTGGACCCACGAGCATGCTGATCAGTGTCATGGCATTGATGAACTCCGTGTTTTGGCTATTCGCAACCGCCGACGTATGGAGGTATGGGGAGACGACTTGACGTTAAGCGTATTAATGCGTCGTTTTGACTATTGCTTCAAACAGCAAGAGGGAAGTCCATATCCGGCTATTCTCAATGAACATTTAATCGAAGGTCCTTTTTCTGTAGGGAATATCGACTTTATCCCCTTTGAACAGGATCATGGCTCTATTCACAGTCTCGGTTTTCGTATGGGAAAAATCGGCTACTCCAATGACTTAGTGAATTTGGACGATAACGGGTTTGAAATTTTGGAAGGCATTGATACCTGGATTGTAGATGCCATGCGTTATAAGCCTCATCCAACTCATGTTAATCTGGAAACTGCCCTGAAATGGATTGAGCGACTAAAACCACGCCGGGCTATTCTAACAAATATGCATGTGGATTTAGACTATCAAACACTTATCCGTGACCTTCCTGATGGTGTTGAACCGGGATATGATGGAATGGAGATAACAGTTTGATAATATGAAGAATATTACAATCCGAAAAGCGGTCGTTTCAGATATATCACATGTAGTAAGACTCAGTTAGGCTCTTCCAGAGAGCTACAAGACGGCCCCTTGGCTTTGGTTTATCGCGATGCTTTTGAACGCATGGAACGCCAAAACGGAAATAATATTTATGTTGCAATAAAAGACGGCGCCATCGTCGGATGTATGCAACTAACCTTTATCGCCGGACTGTCTCGCAAAGGAATGACACGCTGCCAGATAGAAGCCGTGCGGGTTACCAGTGAATTAAGGTCCCACGGCATTGGCAAGCAGATGATGAATTTTGCCATTGAACTTGCGAAAACGTCTGGCTGCGGCCTTGTTCAGCTTACCACCGACAAGACCCGTGATGATGCCCAAAGATTTTATGTCAGGCTCGGCTTTACCGCCTCCCACATTGGGATGAAACTTGATCTTCTTGATGGATAATCCGTAAATTTTGTTTCGACATTAGTATGCTTGCTCTATAGCCTTACCCGCAATAGTCATCAGGAGAGCAACAATGAAAACAAAAATTACCGAGCTATTCAATATTGAACATCCAATCATTCAGGGCGGCATGCATTATGTCGGATTTGCTGAACTCGCGGCAGCCGTCTCGAACGCTGGTGGCTTAGGGATTATTACCGGTCTCACGCAAAAAACACCTGAAGATCTTGCAAATGAAATTGCGCGTTGCAAAGACATGACAGACAAGCCATTTGGTGTGAACTTGACATTTTTGCCCGGTTTTATGGCCCCGCCATACCCTGAATATATCAAAGCAATCGTTGACGGCGGCGTCAAAATCGTTGAAACCGCAGGTCGGAGCCCAGAGGCTTATATGCCAGCCCTGAAAGATGCAGGGATCACAGTCATTCACAAATGTACATCTGTACGTCATTCGTTGAAGGCCGAAAAAATCGGTTGTGACGCGGTAAGTGTTGATGGGTTTGAATGTGGAGGACATCCGGGCGAAGATGATATCCCAAACATGATCCTGCTTCCTCGCGCGGCAGAAGAGCTATCAATTCCTTTCGTTGCATCCGGCGGAATAGGGAACGGTAAACAGCTTGTTGCCGCGCTCGCACTTGGTGCCGATGGGATAAATATGGGAACACGTTTTATTGCAACCAAAGAAGCTCCCGTTCATCAAAATGTTAAAGACGCACTGGTAAAGGCCTCCGAGCTTGATACTCGACTAATTATGCGCCCACTTCGTAATACAGAACGCGTATTGCTCAATGAGCCAGTTCAGAGGATCATGGATATGGAAAGCGGTAAAGGCGATGCTATGACCATTGAAGATATCAAAGAATTGGTCGCTGGTGTTTATCCAAAAGTTATGATTGACGGGGAAATGGAAGCGGGGGCATGGAGCTGCGGCATGGTAGCAGGTCTGATCCATGATATCCCAAGCTGTCAGCAACTTGTAGATAATATCATGAATGAAGCTAGCGAGATTATAAACAATCGTTTTAAAGCATTTGCATAAAATCGCTTCTCAAAAATAAATAATTCGAAAAAGCGCCGATTACTCCGGCGCTTTTTTTGCGTCCAAATTTTTCAAACCCAGCCAAAGCCCTGAAATCACCAAAACTATCCCTAAGATAAGATAAAGCGTTATTGGTTCAGAAAGGAATATTCCTCCAAGAACTGCACTTGTGATTGGACCGAGGGATAAAAACATAGTGACCCGAGTTGGTGAAAGACTCTTTAAAGCCCAGAGCCATGCGAAATATCCTGCCCCGCTGCTAACACCAATAAAACTCACCGCGAGCCAACCCTCAAAATCAATGTTTCCAATAGTGTTCAATCCATTTTCAACAGTTGAAAACAATAGAAGAACGACAACCGAAGCGAACATGGCGAGAGTGCTGATATTTTGGGCAGGGTATCGTTCCAGATATGGTCGATAAAAAATGCTGCAAATAGCGCCGGTAAAAGCACTCAATCCAACTGCGGCTATCGCCAACATTTTATTTGCACCAGCCTCATGTAAAAAGAGGCTTTCACCAAGAGCAATTACGACACCGGCAATTGAGAGAAGAACCCCAATTGTTTTATATCGTGACAATGGTTCCTTACCAAAAATGGCCGCAAGTATCATTGTTTGCAGAGGAAATGTTGCAAATATCAGTGCTACGCGAGCAGACGGTAAATATTGCAAGGCGTAATTTAAAAGCGCCACCAATACACCAAACTGGAACACACCAAGGATGCATATCGGCAATAAATCGCGAGGCCGAAAGGAGAAATTTTTTGCAAAAGATATGAATGGTATCAGACAAAGAAAACCGATTGAATACCGTAGCATGGCGAGTGTAGCTGGTGTCGTTTGATCTATTACATAGCGAGATGCTACGAGTGCTGCTCCGACCTGAAAGCCGGTAAACAAAGCCGCAAAGACGGGTCCAATGGGTGCAGACATATTCAAAAATCCAATTGCCAAATCTGACCAACCAGATCTTTACCGAAACTATGATGCGGCTTCTGTCTTATAAGTTTGAAGCCTAGTTTTTTATAAACTGCGATAGCAGCGTATAAATTGTCATTGGTCCACAGGATCATTTTTAAATATCCGGCTCTACGTGAAAAATTGATGCATTCTTCAACCAACCTGACACCAACACCAAGCCCGCGTGCTTTTGGATCTACAATCACCAGTCTGAGTTTAGCGGTTTCCCGATCTTCTCTAACAACCACGGCTGAACCAATAGCTTGACCAGACTTCTCAGCGATCCAACAACAATCTGATTTAACGTCAAAGTTTTCGATAAACGCTGCAGCGATTTTTGCAACCATAGCTTCAAAAGTTTCATCCCACCCATATTCTTCCGCGTAAGTACGACCATGTGCTTGAATGATCCAGCCCATATCGCCAGGACGATGGGGTCTGAGCAGATACGAAGATGAACTGGATTTATCATCTTCAAGAAGAGAGCGAATTTCATTCATTGCAGAAAGCAGTTTTCCTTGATTTTCTGTATCAAGTTCACTTATTAGGTCGTGGAATAATTGGGTCGATTTATCATCCAGCACTTTATATTCGCGTTTGCCTTGGTCGCTAAGAAAGATAACTTGTTTGCGACGATCTAAAGAGGATGGTTTTCGAGCAATAAGACCGGACTTTTCAAATTTTTTCAGTACTCGGCTTATGTAGGCGGGATCAAGATCCAATTCCTGTCCCAGATTTTTGGCAGTTGTTTGATCTTTCGTTTGTAATTCGTACAGTATGCGTGCTTCGGTCAATCCAAAATTGCTTTCCAGAAGTAACTCGTTCAACACGCCCGCTTTTTTTGTATAAAAACGAGTAAAGGCACGAACAGCCTCAACATTGTTCTTTATGTTTGAATTTGGCATGAAACTCACTATCACTTAACGTTAGTCAATTTATTAGTTGATAGTAGTCAAATAAATTTTTTCAGTCAAGCGAGGGCGAACTGGATTTTAAGGAAAGGACAGCCGAAGCCACGTCCTGTCCGAAAGATAACTCCAAGGAATGTCCATCAGGATCTTTAAGGAAAATATAGTAACCCACCGGTGGCCCTTCATCCACGGGGTCAAATAACAAAACGCCTTCCTGTTTTCCAAGCTTCGCAAAATGATCGATTTCACTGCGAGATTTACAGCCAACGCCCAAATGTGCAAAAGGCGTTAAAACGGGGTCAGGTTTATCAGCTTTAATCAAAACGAGAACAAAGGGTCGTGTCATATCCGAGAGCCAGACGACCCGACCATCATTTTCAACGTCAAGACGGTCATGCACAACATTCATGCCTGCGTATTTTTTGTAAAACTTGATACTGGCATCAATATCTGTTGCCGCCAGTGCAATATGGGTAAGACCGATATCAACAGTCATTTATGTATCCATTATTTGTTTTAATTATACAAAACTACTGAAAAACTGGATTTTTAAGGTTTAGTAACAACAAATATTCTTATCGGATCATTAGTAATAACGTATGGCGTCGTCACGCCATTTCAAAGCATTTAATTTTATCTCTATGCATGGAAATCAGCTCATTGATGGTGTAAGCTCACTCCCGATCAGCGGATCGCTAAGCAATAAAAATCAAAAAACCGCGTTGAAAAATAACCATAACCCCTCACGCGAATAAGGGAAAAATAATGTCTGAAGCAAAGAACGAAAACGAATTTCCAGATCCTGTATATGAAACCGATGAACCTATTTTATATAGTGTCAAAGATGGTATCGCGACCATATCTTTGAACCGTCCGCGCTATAACAATGCCCAAAACAATCAAATGACATATGCGCTTGATGCGGCTTACTTCCGTGCCGTTGAGGATGATGACGTTAAGGTGATTATCCTACGCGGTGAAGGGAAGCATTTCAGTGCAGGTCACGACATTGGAACGCCGGGCAGGGACCATCATCTCTCTCAAGATCGTAAACATATGTTGTATGATCATGCCAACAAGCCTGGGGCTGAGTTCCAGTATATCAAAGAACAAGAAGCCTATCTTGGCATGTGTCGTCGCTGGCGCGAAATTCCGAAACCAACCATTGCGATGGTTCACGGCGCTTGTATCGCTGGCGGCCTGATGCTTGCCTGGGTTTGTGACATGATCATTGCATCTGATGATGCATTTTTCTCTGATCCTGTGGTTCGAATGGGCATTCCCGGTGTTGAATATTTTGCTCATCCTTTCGAGCTAAACCCCCGTATTGCAAAAGAATTTCTGTTCTTGGGCGAACGCATGAGTGCGGACCGAGCTTATCAAATGGGAATGGTAAACCGCGTATTTGAGCGTGAAAAACTGGAAGAAGAAACCTATGCGATTGCAGGTAGAATTGCTACCATGCCGCGCCTTGGCCTGTCTTTGACCAAACAAGCCATCAATCATATAGAAGATCTTCAGGGTAAACGCACAGGAATGGAAGCAGTATTTGCCATGCATCATTTCGCACACGCACATAATTCCCTGATTTCAACGGACAAACTCGGCGGATTTGACGCAAAAGCAATGGCCGACAGTCAGCGCAAAAAAGAAGATTAAATTTCTTCTAGGATATACTTCGCTGTGAGCTCAGGATCTTCCATTGGAATGAAGTGACTGAGCTCCGGCAAGTAAACATCTTTAGCATTGGTAATTTGAGCTGCAAGGTCCGGCCATGTTGGGGATGCCGAAAAATCAATACGATTACCTTTTTGCTTTTCTGGTTGGCGCGCCCTTAGCACTGTTACAGGTAAATCAAATTCCGGAAATCTGGAAATGAGATTAACACTGCAGTGTCCCATATACACTGATGCCTCAGTCTCTGGGATACAGGCAAGAGTAACCCCGTTTTGAGCATCTTTTACGCCAAACTGGCAATAATCTTCTAGAACTTCTGGCTTCCAATTGGAGTAGGGAGGTTTGCCCTCAAATACCTTGACCATGTCATGCCAGTCATTGAATTCACTTCTCCGACGAGAGATTGGATTGTCCTTTGGGTGTCCTTTTTCAAACTCGGATACGACATCATACCGTTCAGGAGAAAATATCACCGGATCAATCAATAGCAGTCTTTTAAATCGATCTGGCATATCAAGGCATGCTTGAGTAAGGGCGTGACCACCCATAGAATGCCCAACACCAATAATATTATTTAAATCAAGTGTTTGAATTATTGTCTTAACGTCATTTCCCATCAATTCCCAATTAAGTAAATGACCGTCATAACGACTTAAACCGTGTCCCCGTATTTCAAGTGCAATTATGCGGTATCCAACGGGAAGGGCCTTGATACATGCATCCCAAACACGGCCATGCATACCCGTGGCATGTACAAGCAGGATAACCGGATCGTCAGCATTTCCCCATTCGTAGTATGATAATGAAAGATCGATGGATTGAACGTACGCGTGTCTGGGAGTCATTTATTATTCTCGTTAATTAAGACGCCAGCCAAAATATAAGCGTTTGCTGTAAACGGCAAGACATTAGGGCAGGGAGCTGTATTTTTATAACGTAATAAAAATCACAGAAATCTATTTTGCAATTGCGAAGTAGGGACCGGCCACCTACATTTGTAACAGGCGCTGAATAAAAATGAACAAAGTCTGGTATTATGAATTCACTATTTGATCCTATAAAATTCTCCCATGGCCCAGCCATGAAAAACCGTGTCGTCATGGCCCCAATCACCAATTGGCAAAGCCATGAAGACGGTCATCTATCGGATGATGAGTATAACTGGCTTACCATGCGAGCCAATGCAGGCTTTGGTTTGACCATGACTTGCGCAGCCCATGTACAGGCTGGCGGCAAAGGGTTTCCGGGACAACTCGGTTTCTTTTCTGATGATCTACTTCCAGGGCTAACGCGCCTTGCGAACGGTATTAGAGAAGGGGGATCCATTGCCATTGCACAGCTTTATCACGGCGGTATGCGGGCATCTAAAGAGCTCACAGGCGTGCAACCTGTTTCGGCATCTGCGCTCGAAAAATATGGGACACGGGCGCTTAGTACTGAAGAAGTCGATCAATTGATAGAAGACTTCATTCTGGGAGCCATCCGCGCAGAAAAAGCAGGGTTTGACGGCGTTGAAGTTCACGGCGCACATGGATATCTACTGTGTCAATTCTTAAGCCCCGAACTTAATCAACGCGATGATAAATATGGTGGATCCCTTGAAAACCGCGCGCGGATAATTTTCGACATAATAGATGGCATTCGAAGCCGGTGCCGCGATGATTTTAATGTCAGCGTTCGCTTATCACCGGAACGTTTTGGAATGAAAATCGCAGAAGTCATCGAAGTTGCACGACGCCTACTGGCGGATGGCAAAATTGATTTTCTGGATATGTCACTTTGGGATTTCAAAAAAGACCCTGAAGAAGAAGAGTTTAAAGGCCGAAGCCTGATGAGTTATTTCACAGAGCTCGATCGTGGCGATGTGAAACTAGCGGTAGCCGGTAAAATCATGAGCGCCGCAGATTGCCGTGAGGCCATTGAAGGCGGTGCCGATTTCGTTATGGCTGGCCGCGCCGGTATTCTTCATCATGACTTTGTGAAGAAGCTAGAAGCAGATACAAACTTCACATCCATTGATTTGCCGGTAACACGCGCGCATTTGGAAAATGAAGGCCTTAATTCTCGCTTCCTTGATTATATGGCCAGCTGGGACGGTTTCGTCGCCAAATAGTTTAATTTTATGGAGAGACGACGCTCTATACTGAATGTCGTCTCTTTCAATAATGTAGTGGGTAATCTGACTCTACTTTCGTGAATTGAAACTAAAGTCCCAAGGCTTTGGACAATCCGGCATATCCCAGTCCCTTAAGTCTCTGAGCTCCCTCAATTGCTGTACGTGGTGTTCCTTTTAGTCCCATGCCTTCAACCAAACGGTTCATAAAATTAAACAATGCACAAACAGCAACTGCATCATGTAGGGCTTGTTTGTCCCAGCCGGCGTCAAATACAGTATCGGCATCTGCTTGAACCATTTTGGCAGGTTCGCGGGTGAGTTTGCCCACATAACGCAAGACAGGCTTCATTTTTTCGTCGATGGGAGCTTGGCTAATATCCTCAAGCAGCGCCTCCAGCACACCTTCGGCAAGCCCGAAGGCCTCTGCGGTTTTTGTGTGGATCCCGTGGCAATAGGAACAAGCATTTAAGCCAGAGACATAAGCAGCGATTAATTCACGCTCCGCAATGGTAAAAGGTGATGGCCCGCGTAGCAAAACTTCATGAAAATCCAGCAGAGGTTTTGAAGTGGTGGGGAATTCCGTGAAGACGTCACCAAGAGTAGCATTTTCAGGAAAATCAGGAATGAAAGGCATAGTGTTTTCCAGATGTTTCATTGAAATCCTTAACGATAATACAGTTAAATTTCATACCACTAAAAATTTCTCTGTTTGATCCAAGACGGACTTTAGAGTTCCTCATCCAGTTCCCTGCGAATTGCAATTGCCAAGTCAGATAAGTTGTATGGTTTTTTCAACTGCATTTTATTCAGTTTTACAAGGAAAGGGTCATCATTTTTTGCAACTTCTTCCAGCTTTCTGTCATAACCACTGGTCAGCAATATCTTTATCTGAGGATGCCTCTTGTGCACCTTTAGAGCCAGTTCGTAGGCGTTCATGGAATTTGGCATCACGACATCACTGAATAAAAGATCAACATCGCGCTCCTGTTCTAGTATTTTTATAGCGCTCGGTCCATCTTCCACCACCAGCGTTTTGTACCCGAGTTCACTAAGTTTATAGGCTGCAATATCACTTAAATCCTTTTCATCATCCACGATGAGAATTTTCTCACGGCCCTGGGGTAGGTTGCCAGTCGGAATTAGTGCTCTATACAAGTCAGTTTCGTTTTTAGTAGTTCGGGGAATAAAGAGTTGAAAAACAGTACCCGTGCCAATTTCAGAGTCAATTGTAACAAACCCACCAGACCGCTCGACAAAGCCATAGACCATACTGAGTCCAAGTCCTGTTCCTTTACTTTCATCCTTCGTGGTAAAGAATGGTTCAAAAACCTTGTCCATAACTTCGTCGGTCATTCCTATTCCTGTGTCGCTGATAGAGACCAGGACGAAGCTACCAGTTGTTGCTTTCGGATTATTCTTCACAAATTCTTCATCCAATATTTTGTTTTCAGTTTCAATCCTCAGCTTGCCGCCCCCGGGCATGGCATCACGTGCATTTAGCGCGAGATTAAGGATTACGTCTTCAAAATCTCCCGGATCAATTTCAACGGTCCATAAATCTTCTGCAAGATGCGTATTCACGTTTATGGAGACAGTTAGAGATTTTGTGACTAAATCAAGCAATTTGTTGATTGGTCCGTTTATGTCCACAATCTTTACTGCATGTGGATCTTTCCTGGAAAATCCAAGAAGTTTTCGAGTAATACCGGCACCGCGTTCAATCGATTTTTTCGCGACACCTATGCGCTTAGAAATTCTGCTGTCACCAGGTGGATAAGTTTGAATGATTTCCAGATTCCCTAAAACTATACCAAGTATATTGTTGAAGTCATGAGCGATGCCGCCAGTTAGTTGCCCAATAGCTTCCATTTTCTGGGCGCGGCGAAGAAGTGTTTCTGAAGTTTGAAATTTCTCTTCTGCAATTACTTGAGCTGTAATATCCCGCGACGATCCCCGGTATCCCAAAAAATGTCCTTTGACATCAAATAAGGGTTTACCGCTTATCTCACGTATCGAGTCTCGGGCGTCGTTTATGTGCATTCTAACACGAAAAGCCTGAAACCTACTTTTTTTGCATAAAACGTCCTTAAATGCCGACATTTGTTCATCGGTTTCAGGGGGAGCCCCGAGAATTTCCCACAGCGTTTTTCCAATAAACGCCGATGGGGATCTTTCTCCAAGTTTCGACAATACCACTGAATTTGAAACGAAAATGTAACGATAATTTTCATCCATCTCCCAAATACGATCGAATGAAGCCTCAGCTATATCTTGAAATCTTTGTTCGCTTTTGGCTAGATTTGCGCCAGAAGACTTTAAATGTACCAACAGGAGTGCGGTAATCCAGACAGCAAAAAGTGCCAAACAGCGGTTAATTAGTACCACCCAAAGCACTCCTCCGATTTCGGAAAAAAAATACCCTAATATAGTAAGTGCCGTGCTAATGAATGCTAAGAAAATTACATGAACAGGTTTTGAAAACCATGCCCCGAGGCATACGAGCGCCACATAAGGCACTCCACTAGCAACTCCAAGTGGAAGTGAAAGGTCAATTATGAAGATGCCCGCAGCTAATACTGAACCAGCAACAAACTGCCAAATGCTAATTTTTTTGTTCATGTAATATTTGTGTTTTCACAAACTAATTCTACTTTTCTATAACCCGAATATTAGCTTAACATCAAATCATTAAGTTGGATAATTCAATTATGGATAGCTTAAGAGATGTCCAAGTTTGGCACTAAGTAGAAGTTAGTTGACAAATAGCACCAGCCTGAACCTCTACAGCCATTGATTTTCCGGTAACACACGCTCATTTGGAAAATGAAGGCCTTAATTCTTGTTTCCTCGATTACATGGCTAGTTGGGACAGTTTTGTAACGAGATAATTGGAATTTCACTGAAAGACCGCGTTTGAAAGGAGTGTCATCTATTTCAATTAAATAGAGCCTGTATTTTCCATAATATATATTATGCGCATAAATTTATTATGTGGTTATTTAGTTTGTTTTGAATCTATCTGCTCTCCTCGGCTTCGAATAGATCGCGTAGCCACTCAGAAACGATTTTGAACCTTGCGAGTTTGGATAAAT
Source organism: Alphaproteobacteria bacterium 46_93_T64 (assembly GCA_002163135.1). Taxonomy (GTDB): domain Bacteria; phylum Pseudomonadota; class Alphaproteobacteria; order Sneathiellales; family Sneathiellaceae; genus Sneathiella. The sequence continues at coordinate 15,436 of MAAN01000026.1, read as the reverse complement.
CAGAATGAACCATCAACCAGACCTCCCGTACAAAGTCAGGATTAGATGTTTTATCCTCCACGCGTTTTAGTCTGAGATCTCCATCGCCGATCATTGTTGGTAAGACAGACCTTGTCTGACATGTGGCGACACTCTCTATAACGCCTTCAGCATCACCCGCCTTTAATCGACTGAGTACACCGCGACCGTTATTAACCTCTTTGTTTATCCACTGGGCTTGCGGCAAATGCGCCAAATCATCATGATAACTACACCACGGTAATTTGGGATAATCACTGAGAGGTACATTTGCACTGATATATATTGCGTGTTTCAGGCCCCCTACTCGTTTAACCTTAACGTGAGAACCGCCTTCTTGCGGTCGTGCAAGACGTAACGCAATATCAGTTTCACGTTTCAAAAGATTCAGTTCCCGAACGTCTGAATTAAGTTGCAACTCCAAATCTGGATACTGATTAAGAAAATCGGGCGCTTTGGGAGTGATCAGCCTGTTTATGATCATGGGAACAGACGAAATTCTTACGTTTCCAGCAACGTTCAGATCGCTACCTGTTGCTGTCGCTTCAAACTCGGCCAATTCTTTCTCGACAATTTCTGCTTTTGCAGATGCGGCCTCCCCAATGGGCGTGAGTTGGTAAGATCCATCAGCTAAACGTTCTAGAAACTGCGTCCCCATGTTTTTCTGAAGCAATTTAATACGGCGCGAGACTGTGGTCACATCGACAGAAAGCCGCGCCGCCGCCGCTGAAAGTGATCCGTAACGTTTTACCGCCAGCAAATATCTATAATCATCCCAATCCTGCATAAATGCAGTTATACACTGCAAAAATCCTAATTTGAAATGCATAATTACAAGTGTAGGGTCTTCGTTCCTCCAATAATCGGTTTCAATTATGCTTCAATCAATTATCGAGTTTACCGGCCTTACCTCTTTTGAACTCCTTATTACAACCGGCGCCGTATTTCTCGCAGGCCTTGTTCGGGGCTTCGCTGGGTTCGCTCTCTCTGCTATTTTGATGTCGAGCGTTGTCTTTATTTTACCGCCCGTTGAATTAATCCCGCTTTGTTTCGTTTTGGAAGCAGCAGCGAGTTTATTTATGCTGCGCGGCGGGATGAAAAGCGCAGATATGTCTGTTGTTTGGGTGCTGGCTATCGGATCCGCAATCGGGGTTCCCATTGGGCTATATGCAACCGTATCGATCTCTCCCGAAATCTCCAAGTTGGTTGCGCTGATAATTATCATGACACTTACTTTTGCCCAGCTCTTTAATTTTGCACCGCGTGCACTGGGTACAAAAGCCGGGTTATATGCCTCCGGGCTTATTGCAGGGATAGTGACAGGGCTTGCCTCCGTTGGCGGGATGGTTGTTGCCCTTTATGTTCTTTCCAGCAAAGCGCATCCAGAAACCATGCGAAGCTCTCTCGTCATGTTCTTGTTCCTCGGCATGTTTACATCCCTGATATATATGCTGCTCTACGGCGTTTTAGATTATCAGGCCATGCAGCGCGGTATGGTATTTACGCCGATTGTACTCACTGGCGTTTACTCAGGTAGCCGCCTCTTCCGCCTTTCATTCGTTAAATATTATAAGCAATTCTGCTTGCTTCTTTTAATCACTCTTTCTTTTGTCGGAATGTTGAAAATGATCTGACAAAAGTTATCCCATGTTCAATTTTGAATAGGGATTTTACCTACCAAGGTATTCAAAAAACAAAAAAAACATACAGGCTTGCTCAAAGACTCTCGAATTAGTTGAAAACAAATTTCCTAAACACCAATTGCGTTCATTGAATTGTCAATTGCACTATTTAGGAGAGTAACTATGCCAGGAAATAATAATGTTCTCGTTATTGGCGGCGGCGTCGGCCCGGCTGCCAGCGTAGCATTTCACAAAAAAATCGTTGATATGACGGACAATGGCAGGCTAGGTGATCAAGGCCATGCCTCAGTTGTCCATATTTCCATGTCTCAATTTATTCAGGATAGAACGCGGTATATCAACGATCCAACCGGTGACCATCCAGGTGTCGCTATGGGACAGATGGTATCTAATACTTGCCGTGCTCATTCCGGTATGGAGGGAATGTTTGTCACTGGCGTTCCGTGCAATACATTCCACTCCCCCGCGGTATTTGATGGTTTCAAAGAAGTTTTGGGGAACTCTCCAGTAAACGTCATCAATATGATCCAAAGCACTGCCGCATATATCAAAAGGTCATTTGCCGGTAAAAAAATCATTCTCTTATCCACAAGAGGGACCCGCGATACGTTGGTCTACGACACGTACTTCAAAAAAAATCCTGAAGCTGACGATCCAAATTTTCTTAAATGCAACGGCAGAGATCCAAGAAATGATGACAATCTGGAATATTATCTTAGAAACAAATATCCAGATGTGGAAAAAATTGCGGAATTTAAGCAAGGCGCAGTTATGGCTGCGATTTACGGCAAGGATCTCGGAATTAAATCCGTCACAACAGACTGGAAAGTGAATTTTTTAGTCTTCGAAAGTGTTGTTGAACAAATAATCTCTGAAGATGGCGGCCCTAAAGAAGACTACTGCGTAATTATGGGTTGTACTGAAATTCCGTTGGCGTATGGCAAAGCGTTTGAACGCCATGACAAAACTGTTCTGAACGAAGCCGCGTACATCGATCCCATGGATGTTCTAGCCGCAAACATGATAAATGCCGCCAAATTTTCCGTTAAAGATGAGTTTCGTAAATTTCTCACACCTGTTTTGAGATCCAAGCTTTAAGGGCAATTCTCAAAAAACCCGGCTTTTATATTTTTTTTCAAAAATTTTTCAACCCACAGTTTTGTAAAATAGTATCTATGAATATTGGAGTAGTATAAATGAGTATAGTTTCCTGGAAAAAGGCCATGCTGGCCTGCTCCGCCTCCCTTGCCATTTCGGCTAGTATCCCCGCCACTGCTAATGCGGAAGTTACTGTCATCCGTGATCAACAAGGCGTCCCCTTTATTAATGCAACAACAAACCGAGAAATGTGGTTTGCCCTTGGATATGTTCAGGCAAGAGATCGCATCATTCAAATGGAACTTTTACGACAAGCCGCGTTTGGTGAATTGCCAATTCTCGCCGATGATCCATCTAAGGATAATACAGCCCGTGATATTCGAAATCATAAACTTCACCACAAATATCCGAATTTACGCCAAAACCTCACTCGAGAATATCATTCAAGTACCGATATTGCCGGTAATATCGCATTGGAATGCATGGCCGAAGGTATAAATAGTTTCAAGGCTGCACTAAAACTAGGACCAGGTGTCCATGAAAACGAAAAGAACACTTGTTTGACTAAACCTTTCCAGGAAAGCACCTTTACTGCGGGCGAAGAACACACCGTCAAACCCGAAGAATTTCTTTTCATTGAGAAAAAAACCAAGGAACTTGGGTTGGACCCGAGACCTTGGACAGCCATTGATATCGCGGGCCTGTTCCATTTGCAGGTTATGGATGAGTTTTCAAACCGAAACACGGAACTGAACAATCTCAAGCATCTTGTTGAACTTACTTCTGTTTATAACGAGGATCCTGAAGCAGGCGTTAGAGTATTTAACAGTATGAAATGGTCTCTTAACAGAGACGCTGCGACAACGATCCCTGCAAGCCCAGAAGAAAAACGTGCTGCCGATGTAATGGCGAATACCTATCACGCCAAACTTATTGCATCTGTAAGACCCGCCAGCCAAAAATTTAATGGGTGTACGGTTTATGGACTGGAAAGTCTTAAGGCAAGCTCTGCTGAAACGTCAAATTACGCAATGCATAAACAGAGCGATAGCTTCCCATACCAAGCAAGCAATTGGTGGGTAATCTCTCAAGCTCCGTTTAAAGCTCCAGGTGCCGATCTGCCAACGGGTATTATGTATAATGGTCCGCAAATCGCAGCACTTGACCCCAGCCGAACTTATCAAGTCGCTTTAAAAAGTGAGGAAGGTTTCCAATTCGCTGGAAACACATATCCCGGAACAATAAACTTCTGGCAAGGGCATAATGGCAATTTGGCTTTAGGCCTAACAGCCGGCAATATTGATGTTTCTGATATTTTCTGTGTAGACCTTTTTCGAAAAGCCGATGGTACATTTTTTTATAATACAGAAAATGGCGGCGAAAGAAATTTGCAGCAAACATCAAATGATCCGGTGTTATTTCATGTAGCGGATGCTGAATGGCCCGTGGTTATGATTGAAAGTAATCCCGCGCATCAACCCGGCACTCCGGTTGGTACTGCCTACATACAGCGTTACAATTGGCAAGGCGCGACCGTTTCTACATTGTTGAACTGGATCAAGGCCTTAAACGCTACTGATATTCCCACATGGAACAAGCACTTGGACAAAGTTGGCGGAAACTTCAACCTCGTGGCTCTTGATGGACAAAACACCGGTGTTCCTCAGTACGAGTATGATCCGCAGCAAGCCAATTTGTTACTATTGGCAAACCCGGAAAACAGCCCAGAACAAAACGCTGAGACGCTTATGATGAACTCGTTGATGGTCGCAATTGACAAAATGGCCAAATACCCGAGCTTCAATGCAGAACGTTATGAAACTGGACAACAAACCTATTTCCAACCGGAAATATCAACGACCTCAGGTCTATCAACAACAATTGCAGCCGGCGACTTGAAAACTGGTTTTAGACCTGGTTCGATTAATATTCGGCATTTCCGAAATCGCGGGCCTTTGAATATAGCGGTTGCATTTGACGGAGTTGCTCAAGGCAAAAATATTGCACATCCGGGTGTTCGGGAATATCGCGCAGTAGACGGAGCGGGCGATTTGAATGAAGCAGGGAATGATTATGCAAGCAACCAAATTAGAATGTTCGGTGACAATAGGTACCGAGACATGCACCCATTACCACCTCGGAAAATTAAAATCCGTTCTAAACTATAAAATACTCATGTCTAACGGGTAATGTTACCAAATAAAGAGGTCCGCAAATTGTTATTTTGCGGGCCTTCACTTTACAAATATTGTCCCCCAATCACTGCTTTCTGGCTCTTCTGTTGTGCTGATGGAGACGCACTTATTTTTGTTGCCTCTTGTCCCAACCATTTCCAGAAACTTCGGATTACTGGATCGCTGGAATTTTCTGGCAAAGTAAGTAGATAATATCCTGATTCAAGTTCAAGTTCGATATCAGATAAAGAGACTAACCTGCCTGAATCTAAATCGTTTTTAACCAAACAACGTTTCGCAAGTGCGACCCCTTCCCCGTTAATGGCCGCTTCTATCACCATCCATTGTTGCGAAAACTCTCGGAACATTAGGTCTTTCACATTTGCAAGCCCCAACCGCATTAAATAAGTCTCCCATGACGGGTATTCTTTTATAATTTTGGGATGTTGATCGATCAGGAATGGAAAGTTCAATACGTTTTCAAGATCGAACTCCTGCAGCGGCTGTTTTAGTAAATCCGGGGAGGCAACAAGAAGCAGTTCGTCGCGTAATATCTCCTTGCACCACATACCAGATTGATGCGCAATTCCGTATCGGATACCGACATCCCCATCTGATGCTTGGTATTCATTTACCAATTCAACCGTTGAGATCGAAATATCAACGTCAGGCCATAGATCACGAAATCCGGTTAATCGGGGTAACAAGAATTTCATGGCAAAAGACGCTGTCACAGAAATAACCAACCCCTTTCTTACATCCGGTCGGCCGACACGTTGGGTAGCAGTTCGGATATTCTCCATGGCGTTTGATATTTCTTCATAGTAGGCAGCGCCGGGTTCCGTAAAGTCCAACCCTCTGTTTGTTCGCTTGAATAACCGGCATCCGATCCATTTTTCCAACGCGTGAACTTGTTGGCTAATCGCCCCTGACGATACGCCAAGCTCCTGCGCTGCCCGCGCAACGTTGAGATATTTGCCAGCCATTTCAAATGACCGTAACGCATTAAGAGGCGGCAGTTGATCCCGCATACTTCACCTTTAGAAAAACTAAACTCAAAACTAACCTTACTAAATACACCAAATCTAATACTTCCCCTACTCTACCCAGCATTGAGCAACCTGTCGATAAATTTAGGAATTTGAATATATCATGGTCGATACATTAAAGAGCAGGACATTGGAGATTTTGGAGCACCTTGTCGGTTTTGATACGACAAGCTATCGCTCCAACATGAACCTAATCGACTATGTAACAAATTATCTAAACCGCTATGACATACAATTTGAAGTTATTAAAAATGCGGATAACAGCAAAGCAAATCTATTTGCAACAATCGGGAAAAACACTAATCCAGGTGTAATTCTATCGGGCCATACGGACGTGGTACCAGTAGAGGGGCAGAACTGGTCAGCAGATCCATTTCAACTTCGTATTGCTGATGGAAAAGCCTATGGGCGCGGCACATGCGACATGAAGGGTTTCATCGCAAGTGTCCTTGCCGCTGTTCCAAAAATGGTAAACGCTAATCTAGCTTGCCCTATCCATATAGCGCTTTCCTATGACGAAGAAGTTGGTTGTGTTGGTGTTCGGCACCTACTGGAATTTGTTAAAGCAAAAAACCTAAAAGTTGAAGCCTGTATCATAGGAGAACCCTCCTCGTTAAAGCCAGTGACGGCCCATACTGGAAAACACATCTTCAGATGTGAGTTTCAGGGTACAGCCATGCATTCATCTTTGGCTCCCGGTGGCGTAAACGCTATATCGTATGCTGCAGATATACTTTCTGAAATCAATAAATTAGAAAAACAGGCGCAATCGCTAGTGATCGATGACGATCGATTTGAGTTCCCTCACCCAACTATTAATATAGGCAAGATATCTGGCGGAAAAGCCGTCAACATCGTTGCCGAAACTTGCCAATTTGATGTGGAATGCCGCTACCCACCCGGAAGTAGTGCTGATTTTTTTACAAACACTTTACCAGACCTCGTGAGAACACAGGCTCATGAGCCCATGTTCCAAAAACATGCTTCGGCTTCAGCAAGATGCGAACAAGTCGTCGAGTATCCTGCTTTCTGTGGAAACTTTAACTCACCAGCATCCCAGCTCGTCCGACGTCTTACGGGTTCCAACAGCGATAACGCAGTCAATTACGGAACTGAAGCTGGCTTATTTGAAACATCAGGATATTCCAGCGTTGTTTGCGGTCCTGGCGACATTAACCAAGCCCACCAACCAGATGAATTTATTGAACTTTCACAGTTAGATGCCTGTGATAAAATGATGAATATGTTGGTTCGGGAACTCTCATATGAAGAGGTTTCTGCATGAACCAGCTATCCCCTTTTCCAACAACATCAGAAGAGCTTTCAAACTGGGTAACCGAAACCGGAAAAATTACCAATTCGCTTGCACTCAAACGCGCAAAAACAGCATTCATCGATACGATCGCCTGTATCCTTGGTGCCGCAGATGAACCCGTAACAAAAAAAGTTTTTGAAGGATTACGGGGATCTGGAGGTGGACTTTGTTCAGTTGTAGGGCGCGCCGAAACCTTGTCTGCTGAAAACGCAGCACTGGTAAACGGAACCGCTGCACACGCGCTTGATTTTGATGACAACTTTCTCCCTGCGGTCACACATGCATCTGCTGTTCTCGTTCCGGCACTCCTGTCGTTGGGCGAAGAAGTAGGTGCATCGTGTGACCAGCTTCTTGATGCATATATTGTGGGGCTTGAGGTGCAGGCATGGCTCGGACATCACATGATCCCTGTGCATTACGCCGCGGGCTGGCATGCCACGTCCACCCTTGGAACAATTGGGGCCGCTGCTGCGTGTGTTCGTATCCTGACTTTAGATACGTCAACGGCGCGATCGGCCATTAGTTTGGCAACCAGTATGGCGTGCGGATCAAAAATTCAATTTGGCAGCATGACCAAACCCCTCCACGCCGGACTTGCAGCAAGGGCTGGTGTGACAGCCGCACGCCTCGCAGCTGCAGGCGTTGAAGGTCATGCCGAACCCTTCGATGGCCCTTGGGGATTTATGTCCCTCCATCATGCGACGAAGCGGTCTAACATTCCTGAAAATAGAGAACTCTCTATTTTGAAGCATGGTCTTGCTCACAAAAAGTGGCCGTGCTGCGCCAGTGCTCATCGTACATTGGACGCAATATATGAGATGATCGAAGAACATTCTCTAAGTACAGAGAATATTGAAAAAATCGACACCATTATTCCAGAATCCAATGTTAAAAATTTACGTTTCGATAATCCCAAAACAGTAAACGAAGCGCGTTTTTCGATGCCTTTTACAGCAGCAACGCTGGTCTGTTCAAAAAATCTTACCTTGAATGATTTTACTGAAACGACGTTACACAGGCAGGATGTTAGAAATTTCATGCCACGGGTTTTCATGCACGCTGCCCCGGCCCAAACGCAAGAAGAAACGGGTATATGGGATATTCCGGCGGTGACCACCATTTTAACGACGAATGGGCAGAGAATAACAAAGAAAATCCAACAACCCGTTGGAACTATTCATATTCCACTCACAGATGAAGATCTTGAACTAAAATTTTTGGAATGCGCAGGCCGTACATTGTCTACAGAACAGGCAAGACAGTTTTTTGACTGTCTTCAGGATTTTGAACAACAAAATGCCCGCCATGTCGCCTCTTACCTTCGTAATATAGGGGCAAACAGGAACCGCAGTCACCATCAACCGGTTCCAGAACACAAGATGGATTTCTAACCAGAGGAGAGACTAAAATGAAAACCAAAAGGCAATTTCTTAAAACAGCGATTACAGCCGCAGCCGCCGCGGGTTTATTACTCACGACCAATGCAGTCGCTGGGAACTACAAAATTGATGTGTCACTTGAAACTGGCCCAAATCATATCCGTAACATTAGTATAAAGAAATGGGCAGACACGCTGAACGCTGAATCTGGCGGTCAATTGAAAATTAATGTGTTTGAAGGCGCTTCAAAATTTAAAGGCTCATCAGTTCCGACCGCCTTGGCGCAAGGGACACTTGACATGGGTGTTCCCGGCACATGGCATCTAACCAAATTCATTCCTGATTTCGGGATCATCTTCCTGCCAATGTTCTTCGGCCATGATCGCCATGTGTCATACAAAGTTATGGACGGTGCAATTGGCAATGAACTCGTTCGTCAAACAGAAGAAAAGTTGAACGTAAAAATCTTGGGTCGTTTCATTGATATCGGTAGCGCCATTACATTTATGAAAACAGCTCCGATTACAGGTCCTTCTGATTACAAAAACAAACGGATCCGCATAGCAGGGAGTGCTGCACACGCCCGTCGTTATGAAGCCCTTGGTGCTAATGCTGTAAAGGTATCATGGCCAGATGTACCGCAAGCTCTTCAAACAGGTATGGTGGATGGTGTTATGACAGCGTTTGAGTCTGTTAGAAGCGCTAAACTTTGGGATTCAGGTTTGAAATTCGCATATGTGGATCAACATGCATTTCATCAATATGTTCCGATGATCAATAAAGATTTATGGAACAGCCTTCCAAAAAACCTTCAATCTCTGATGGAGACTACTTGGGAGAAAACAGTGGATCCACAACGGGAATTCACTGCACAGCGTGACCGTGATGCGAGAGCCGAAGCTATTAAAAACGGTATCGCAGTTACCGATGCGTCACCAGCCGACATTAAGAAACTTCGCGGTAATTTAATGCCAATTCAAACAAGCGTCATCAAAGAGCTTCGGATCAATCCTGCTTTTGCTGACCGGGTGCAGGAGGCTATCAGTAGAGCCTCAATGTAACTGTCCTGCGGTAGGGAAACACTTTGTGGGGGAGTGTTTCCCGACAGCAGAAAGGAACGATAATGAAAAAAATAATCTCCGCTATCTCAACCATTGAACACGGTCTTATAGCTGTACTTGCCTGTCTCGCCTTACTTTTGGCCGTGACGGAGATGTTCATGCGCTATTATTTCCCAAGCAGTTTGCCTGATTGGACTGCAGAAGTGGTCATATATTTGATTACCGCCGCTGTCATGCTTTCTGGCGGTCGTTTAGTGGCCGAAAACCGGCATGTGAACGCAGATATGTTTTTGCGTATGGTCAAACCAAGTCAACAACGTCTCTTGGAAATTACTTTTTGTCTCATCGGTATTTTCGTTTGTTCCGTCATGTTTGAACGTGGCATAGGCATTGTCGAATTTGCCTATCGTTTAGACGAACGAAGTGACAGTTCACTTCAGTTTCCAGTCTATCTCTACTACGCCTTTGTGCCGATCTCATTTGGTATGATGTTGCTGCATTATGTCGCGCGCCTTCTCAAATATATCTACGCGTTTGATGAAGAAACCATGGCAATCATCGAAATTGACCTGGAAAATGCTGACTAAAGCAGGTCGAATATTTAGGGAATTTTATTATGTTTTTTCCAGCCGTCTTTACAGGTTTGTTTGGAATACTCGCCACAGGAATGCCTATATTTCTAGCCTTGGGGTTTATGAGTATTCTGCTTTTCTGGCATGAAGGGACTCCCCTTGTGGGGCTGCCACAATTGATCGTGGATCACATGAACTCTATCACCTTTCTGGCTATCCCTTTCTTTGTTATGGCTGCAACTTTCATGCAAAAGGGAGGGGTCGCAAAAGCGCTCGTTAATTGCGCATATGCATGGGTCGGTCATTTCCGCGGTGGTATGGCGGTTGTATGTGTTGTCGCAACAGCAATATTCGCAGCAATTTGTGGATCTTCTGTAGCCACAGCAATGGCCATGGGAACAATTTTAATCCCAGCAATGATGGAACGAAAGTATGAGCGCAGTTTTGCGACCGGGATTGTCGGCGCTTCCGGGACACTCGGTATTCTGATCCCCCCCAGCATGGCGTTCATTGTTTATGCAATCATCGCTGAACAATCTGTTCCTCGGCTGTTCCTTGCAGGTGTTATCCCTGGTTTAATTCAGGCAGGGCTTTTCATTGCTTGGAGTGTCTATTACACAACAAAAAACAAATATGAAGTCGGTGATCGCATGCCCTCTAAGGAGTTCATTGCGACAAATATTCAGGCGATCCCTGCCCTTTCCCTTCCCGTGATTGTTCTTGGCGGAATATATGGAGGACTAGTCACCGTCACGGAAGCTGCGGCACTCTCTGCGCTTGTTTCCATACTCATAAGTGTTTTCATTTATAAGGGCTGCACAATTCAGGAAGTGGTACCGATTATCGGGGAGTCCATAAAACGAGCCGGTACAATCATATTTATCATCATGATGGCATTGGCATTTGGTCACTGGATCACCGGATCAGGCTTCACCCATCGGTTAACAGAAATGGTAATTGAATATGATATATCAGGCTGGCAATTTCTGTTATTTATCAATGTGTTGATGATCTTTCTTGGCATGTTCCTTGAGAATTTCGCCGTGCTGCCTGTTGTCGTACCAATAGTGCTACCTCTTCTACAACCGCTGGGGATTGATCCAGTTCATTTCGCGGTTGTCGTCACTGTGAATTTGGAACTTGGATTACTAACGCCACCAGTTGGGCTTAATCTTTTTGTTCTCACATCCATTACAGATGCTCCCATCAAGGAAGTCATCCAAGGCACATTGCCCTTTATCATTTTGATGGTGTTCTTCCTGATGCTTGTCACCTATATCCCCGAAATCTCCCTATGGCTCCCAAATTACGTTTATGGAAGCTAGAGAGCACTGGCGATCGTGGCTAATTGGATAGCGCGATCGCCATTTTTTAACTATTTCAACCGATCACTGAAAAGCTGGAGTTTTGATTGATCTCTCGGTTTCTGGAAAAACTCCCTAGTGAAATATCTTTGTCGATGTGATCTAGATGAAAAATAACCGGATCATTGTCGTGATCATGACCGGTCTCACATTTTTCAACTAATGCTGTGAGTATTTTCCCGGCAACGGGTGCATTCTTAAACTGATTTCCACTTGTCCCCACACCCATATAAAATCCGGGAAGATCACTTTTATCGTAGATAGGCATCCAGTCTTCTGTCACATCATAAAGCGCGACAATCCCGCTTGCCGTATTTGGAATAGGCAAGCCCGTCAACCGCTGTGCCATTCGTATGACCTGTACCGTCCATTGATCAGTAAATTCTTGATTATAGTCATCAGGATTATCCACCCACTCTTTTTCATCGCAAAACGGATCTTCAGACCCGATAGAAACTGTGTTTCCAAGCTCCGGCCGACAATAGGTTTGAATATCGCTATCCGAATACACCAGCCCATCTTTTTCGAAATCAAACCCTTGTGGTGATGGGACATAAGCCACTTCTTGGCGAAGCGCGCGGGTGGTTATGTTCATGCCCTTTTCCACACCCGCCATAGCATTTATTTTAGACGAAAACGGTCCAGCCACGTTAATCACAACTGGTGCAAAAAATTCCTTACCGTCTGAGAGCTGTACGCCGCAGGTTCTTTCGCCATTTTTCAGAATTTTTGTAACTTCTGAATTAAATAGAAATGTTGCACCGTGAGCCTCCGCCGCGCGCTGCGCGTTATGGGCCGCAAGTTTTGGATCATTGACATATCCACCAGATGGAAAATAAACAGCGCCATTGACTTTGCCGTCTGTTGGTTCCCCAAATCCTTCATCCTCCATTCGTTTTGCAGGATAGAATTTTTGAGTGTCTGCGATCGGTAAGTAATCAGTTATTTTGTCAGTTTGAATATCCTCGTAGGAACATCCAATACGCGTCATCATCTCGCATATTTTTTTCAAATTGTGATTTTGATCGGTCTTGATCACAAGACATCCTGTTTCCCGATACTTGATGGCTCCAAGTTCGTCCACATCCCCGATATAGTTTTCCCAATCTTGCCAATAATGCCAACCCTCATACGCAATCGCGCAGGTTTCAAACGCAGAATAGTATGTGCGGATAATCGCTGACGACGCTGATGTGGAGCCATAACCAGATTCAGGATTTTTATCGATGGAAAGGGTGTTCCAACCCTTTTTAGACAGTTCAAATGCAGTGCACGCCCCAATAACACCTGCGCCAATAATAATAGCATCAAAACTGTTTTCCATAAGTAATCCCACTGTATTTTAGACCAAGATCTAATTGTTGTTTTGTCCCTCGAATTCTTCCAACTCCATATTGATAAAACAATCGATCATAGTCCGATAGATTTGTTCAGTTATATTGGGGTTAAATCCTTCGTTTTGCGATAACTCTCTTACTTTGCTGACGACATCTTCCACGCGAGCTGGAGCGCGCACATCCTGCTCATCTTTTTTGAATTCGGCTGCTTTTTTTACATATCTACTGCGTTCGGACAGGAGCTTAACAAGATCCTTGTCAATACGATCGATATTTTCACGAACATCAGACATTGAAACACAGGTATTTATTCTCGTCATGACTTTCCCCTTTTAAAAAACAGGTCATTTAGATGATCTTACGTTATTCAGGCTGAGTGCTTCCCAATAATCAATGAAGTATTGATGCCGCCAAAAGCAAAATTATTACTCATAAAAATATCGAAATTCATTTCCCGGCCGTTCCCCATAATATGATCCATACCAACACAATCTGGATCAACTTCTGTCAAATTAGCCGTGACAGGAACCCAACCGCTTTGCATCGCTTCAATGCCAAGCCATGCTTCAATAGCGCCGCACGCGCCTAGCGAATGACCAAAATATCCCTTCAAGGTATGAAAAGGTACGTCACGATTAAAAACGCTCAAAGTTGCGCGGCACTCGGCAACATCACCCTGACTAGTCGCAGTACCATGCCCACTTACAAGTGCAATATCATCAGGAGTTAGTCCGCTGTCCTTTATTGCGAGCTCAAGCGCGCCTTTCATAGTATCAGCAGAGGGCTGCGTTATGTGCTTACCATCAGAGTTTGTACCAAAGCCCAAAATTTCAGCATATATCTTTGCGCCACGTGCCAATGCGTGCTCCCTTTCCTCGAGGATAAGCGTCGAAGCCCCCTCCCCGATAACAAGGCCATCTCTTGCTGTATCATACGGTCGTGGGGATAGATGAGGTTCATCGTTACGCTGGCTGGTGGCATACAACGTATCGAATACTGCCGCCATTGTGGGACAAAGCTCCTCGGCGCCACCTGCGACCATCACATCCTGCTGACCCGCCTTTATTGCTTCATATGCATAACCAACGGCCATGCTGCCGGATGTACACGCGGATGAAGTTGGAATTACCCGACCGGTAAGGCCAAAAAACACACCAATATTGACGGCTGCTGTATGGCTCATCATTTGAATATAACTGGTTGCAGTAAGCCCTCTCGCCTCACCAGTTTCCATAAGCCGTGCAAACGCTTTAACCGGTGGTGTACTTCCAAAAGAAGAGCCGTATGCAGTTCCGATTTTTCCGCTCTGCAAAAAATCTTTATCTTCGAGCAATCCGGCTTGGGTCAACGCACATTCAGTTGCATATACTGATAAATGTGAAACCCGCCCCATGCTACGAAGCGATTTACGTGAATAATGCTTCGGTATTGTAAAGTCGGTCACGGGACCTGCAAGCCGTGTTCCGATATCATGATATCGCTCCCAGTCATCCATATAACAGATGCCCGTATTTCCGGCTTTCATCTTCGCTTGAATGTCTGTCCAATTTTCTCCAAGCGATGTTACTCCCGCCATACCAGTTACAACAACCCGACGGCTCATATCATTCCCCCGTTCACAGAAATAACCTGTCGCGTGATATAGGCCGCTTCCTCAGAACACAGAAAGGCAACAGCGCCAGCTACTTCTTCGGGTTTACCAAAACGCTGCATCGGAATTTGTTCTTTCACTATGTCAGGAATATCTTTGGTCATTTGTGTTTCTATAACCCCGGGTGCAACGCAGTTCACAGTAATTTTTCTTTTTGCAACTTCGATGGCCATTGATTTCATCGCGCCGATCAAGCCAGCTTTCGTGGCAGCATAATTTGTCTGCCCCCGATTGCCGGCAATGCCAGAAACTGATGACATAACGACGATCCGTCCAGGAGAGCGCCGTCGTATCATGGGCATCAATACTGGTTTTAGAACATTATAAAACCCACCTAAATTGGTATTTATGACATCATCCCAATCGTCATCTTCCAGGGCTGGAAAAGCACCATCGCGATTAATTGCGGCATTTAAAATTGCGCCGTAATACGCACCGTGAGTTTCGATATCATTTTCCAGAACTTCCCGACATCTTTCACGGTCTGCGATATCAAAATTAAAGATACGGCCATCACTTCCAACCGCTCTTACTTCCGCCAAGGTGTCTTCCGCGCCACGTTTATCCGCTCCGTAATGCACAGCAATTTGATATCCATCTTTTGCCAAGCGTACAGCGATCGCTCTTCCGATGCCTTTACTGGCACCGGTGACTAATATTGTTTCTGATTTCATGTGAATACCAAATCCTTATTGCGCACTTTAAACATGCTGTTGTTTTACTGTTTCAATATAATCAAAGGGGTTTTCAGGTTGGAAAGCATTTATCCGCGCAG
>MAAN01000008.1 GCA_002163135.1 Alphaproteobacteria bacterium 46_93_T64 | reverse complement strand
GATTGCACGAGAACCCAGCCATCTTTGGTCTGAAACGTATCTGCAGGCCCGCCGTTATATCCGCGATTACCAATGCCTACTCTATTTTCATCTAACATTGCCTGCTCTAGCAACGTCACTGCAGATGCCAAAATGGAGGATCCGAAAAGCGAGCCCATAACCAATTGCCCTTCACCGGTTTGGCGGTGATGCATGATGGCTGCCAGCGTTCCGATACAACCGTTTAAAGCAGTCATATAATCCACATAGGGGCTGTTAAGCTTCCGGGGAATATCATTCTCACCCGACATGTACATTGCACCGGACATCGCCTGACCAATACCATCAAACCCGACGCGGTCTTTATAGGGCCCGCTATCGCCAAATGCTGACTGGTGGGTGAGAATTATATCCCCTTTAATAGCTGTCAAACTATCGTAATCAAGCCCCATAGCATTCAATGTATCAATCGGCAGATTTGCGACAACAACATCCGCTGACTTGACCAGGCGTTCGACAATTTCTTTGCCCTCAGGCTTCATGGGGTTCAAGGTCATGCCTTTTTTGCTGTGCCCCATCTGCATGAGAATACCACCATCGCCATTTTCGCTAACCGGTGTCATAAACCGATCTTCACTACCACTTAGCTTTTCAATGCGAATGACTTCAGCGCCTAACTGCGCCAGTATGGTTGCGCAATATGGTCCAGCAATATAGCGACCAAAATCGAGCACACGTATGCCGTCTAGAATGCCTGGCATTAGTTTTCTCCTGATATTTTTATTGGTTTTTTCAGGTGCTTTTCAAGCCCAAACAGAGGGTGCCTGTAAGATGCGTCTAAGGCAAGTCTTAAACACCATAGTGGAATATTTTCAAAAAAAATACCCTGCCGGTAGCTTTACCAGACAGGGTATTTTATATCTTCAACGTAACACGGACCAATTAAAGAAGCTCAACGCCTTCAGCCAAAGGCCCTTTGTCACCATCTGTAACATTTAGCCTTACCCGTTGCGTCGCTTCCAGAATGCCTAGACCTGACTTTTCAAGTGCCTTCATATGCACAAAAATATCTCGGCTTTCGTCATCTGGAGTTACAAATCCAAACCCTTTTTCAGTATCGAAAAACTTGACGATACCTTCGATAAGTTCTGTATCACCGTCGCGTTGATCCAAGACAGGCGCAGGCCCCAAATCATGAATTCTCTGAACTTGCTGTCCGCGCGCGCCAGCTGTCAAATCACAAATGATAGGCGCCCCTTCAGGCAGGCCTTGCAATCCTTTGCTCTGCAAAACAGAGATATGAACAAACGCATCTCCAGTTCCATCAAGCGGCTCAACAAATCCAAAACCTTTAGCTGTATTAAACCACTTTACTTTACATTCTATACCGTCGCGTATTTCTACAGTCGACTGCACGGTACTGTTTTCCTGCATTATGCCCAGCCCTCAAAACTTCCATTCACACACATATCCACACACAAGAGCGATTTTTCCACTTGGTTAAACAATTAGCCAGAATAAAAACGTAAAATCCTCAATTTTATTCTCAGTTCACAAAAAAGTGTTCACCAACTATTGTCCATACAACACCCAAATTTCTCAATCAGCCTAATGTGACACTCAAATCAAGAGACTCACCTAAAAGTGTTTCAATCAATCTGTTCTTTTCAACCAGTAAGCAACACAAACCCATTGTATTACTGACTTAATACGAACATGCATTCAGGTAATAGAAAAATCTTTTCTCGCCATACGTGTCTTAAAACTTTACGAATAGAGCTGCTATCACAACAATAAATTGTTTGCCTCCGTTTATTCATGCGATTGCATTGTTTCGTAACAATACGTAACAAATATATCACATTTCTGGAATTTAGAATGTACCACGAATTGGGTAGTTCTTTTTCTTACCAAATTCGATGCCCCGCAGGATTGCTTTCAAATCTGGACGCGAAAAAGGTGCGTTGGATATATCAATTATCTGCACAGTACCGTCTGAACGCAATACAAAAAGACCAGGCTCTGGAAATGGCTGATCGGTCTCCTCGGGTGATCGAGGATGCGAGATGTAAAGCCCCAACGCCTTCATTTGCTCAATTTCAAGGCCATATCCGATGGGAATATTTAGATCGCCTTTCGCCACTTGCGACAGTGCCTTCTCTTTTCCATCTCCAGAGATCGCGATAACATCCGCCCCCAGTTGATCATATTCACCTGCGAGACTATCCAACTCAGCAAGGTATTTGGCGCATAAAGGGCAGTGCAGTCCTCTATACACAACAACAAGCTGCCATCTGTCATTGCCACTGATGCCACCTAATTTTTTCTCTCCGCCAGAGACCAATGGAATTGAAAACTCTGGAAATTTGGCTCCCGCCAGCATTTTTTCTAATGTCATGAACTACTCCTGCAAGCAATAGGCTGCTGCTAAATTGTATATGGAACGATCGTTCCATATAAATACAGTAACCGCAAAAGATCACAAGTATTAATACCTTCTGGGCAATCGACCAAAATCTACAACAACTGTATGTATTGCGTTTCCACTCTGCCGCATTAGAATGCCCAATTGTGTTTGTTCAGCCGCTGTCAGGATCCTTCATGTCTATCAAAAACCTTCAAGACTTTCGCGAAAAATTAAGCCAGCTTCCGCTTTTAAACTCCTCTTCTGAGCAAACAGCGGTTGAGAGGAATGCACAACTTACCAAGCCAGCAGGGTCGCTCGGCACACTTGAGGATTTGGCCATTTGGGCGGCCGCATGGCAAGGGCAACACCCCGCTTCATTTAATTCTCCCCAAATCGTCATATTTGCTGGCAACCATGGGGTTTGCGGACAAGGCATCTCGGCTTTTCCTCCTGAAGTAACAGTACAGATGGTTGCCAACTTCGAACATGGCGGCGCGGCCATAAACCAACTCGCAAAGGCTTTCGGCGCGCGTTTCTCTGTACATCCACTTCAACTTGATACGCCAACCGCTGATTTTACAACTGCACCAGCCTTGTCCGAGGACGAGCTCCTAACAGCGTTGAACGTTGGCTGGAATTCTGTTCGTGAAGATGCCGATTTTTTAGTTGTCGGGGAGATGGGTATTGGCAACACAACGGTTGCAGCGGCTCTATGCTCAGCCCTGTTCGGCGGAAAAGGCAAAGATTGGGCAGGCCCCGGAACCGGCGTAACAGAAGAAGGTATTTCTAAAAAAGCGGAAGTGATCGATCAGGGCCTTGATTTGCACCGCGAAATATTAAACGATCCAATTGAAATTCTTCGATGCCTAGGTGGTAGAGAGCTCGCTGCAATGGCAGGCGCTGTGCTGGCGGCACGCTACCAATCAATACCTGTAATATTAGACGGTTTCGTCACTTGTGCGGCCGCGGCCGTACTTGCAAAAGCGAACCCTACGGCCTTAGATCACTGTGTTGCTGGGCATGTATCTGCCGAACCCGGTCATGTTCATTTACTACAAAAATTGAAGAAAAAGCCGCTTCTAGATCTTGGCATGAGGTTAGGAGAAGGATCTGGTGCAGCACTGGCCCTTGGCATTTTAAAGGGTGCAATCGCGACGCACAGCGGAATGGCAACTTTCGCAGAGGCAGGCGTTAGCGACAAAGATTAGGCAGTACAAATCCGGTTCAAACAAGAGACCTGCCAACTTTGTTCTCCGTTCTTTTCGTACAAGGTGAGTTTTGTATATGAGAGCGGAGCAATTTCCAGCCGTAACGCTGCGTTAGGCGACAGATCCAGCGCCCACGCAGTTAGCGCGCGAATAGACCCTGCATGCGCTACGACCACATTATTCTGACTATGTTCTTGTTTTTGAAAGTCAGCAGGAACTGATCGCACGCGGGTCATCACGTCGTCAAAACTCTCCCCCTCAGGGGGCTGGTTGCAGGCAGGGTCCTTCCAAAAGTCGCGGTAAAATTCCGGATCTTGTTGTTCAATTTCAGCGTAGCTGAACCCTTGCCATTTTCCGAAATTCTGCTCTCTCAACGCCGCACACGAGATGGCGGAGATATCGGATAAATTCGCAACATCCAGTATCTTGGTTGCCGTCTTGATACAACGATCCAAATCGCTTGTTATCCAACGCGCGTCTTTCGGCAAATGCTCAGCTAGCCAAGCGAATGTCCCCTCATCACTGTAATCCGCGGCAACATTAAGCTGCCCATACAAAGTCTTTTGCAGAACAGGCGCATGTCGAATAAGCCACCAGTTTGAGATTTTGCTTTCCATTGAACGCCTACTTATTACACGGTGCAACTTTATCCAGAATGCTTCCCCGGAAACCGCATTACTTTTGATCTGTGCTAAACTGGTTATTATAAAGTTCAGCGTACGTACCGCTTTTGGCGAGCAGTTCCGTGTGCGACCCACTTTCAGTGACTTCTCCATCTACAATGACGTAAATCAAATCAGCATCCAAAATAGTGGATAACCGGTGCGCAATGACAACGGACGTACGCCCCTTCATCAAATGAGACAATGCAATTTGAACTTTACGTTCAGATTCTGTATCCAAGGCAGAGGTTGCTTCATCAAGCAATAAAATCGGAGCATCTTTGAGCATGGCCCTAGCGATGGCAATGCGCTGTTTTTGCCCCCCTGATAGACGAACGCCATCTGATCCTACACGTGTATTATAGCCATCAGGTAATATTTCTACAAAATCATGAACAGCCGCCGATTTGGCTGCTTGAATGATTTCTTCTTCGCTTACATCCACACGACCATATGAAATATTGGCCGCGATAGTATCATCGAACAAGAAAATATCCTGGCTAACCAGCGCGAATTTTTCTCTTAAAGACTGAACCGTAACATCCCTGACGTCCTGCCCATCAATCAAAATGCGACCCCCGGTCACATCATAAAACCGCGGCATCAAGTTAAGGATAGTTGATTTTCCACCGCCAGAGGGACCGACCAGAGCGATCCTTTTTCCGGCACTTATTGTCAAAGACATCTCTTTGAGAACAGGCTCTTCCTTGTTGTAGGAGAACGCCACTTTATCGAATACTAACTCGCCGTTATGCAGCTCAAGTGGTGTTGCATCCGGCTTTTCGGTGATCTCATCCACGATATCAAGAAGATCGAATATTCTCTGAGCGGCAGCCAGTGAATTTTGAATTTGCGGGGCAACTTTAGCAACACTTTTGATAGGCTGGTAGGCCAGCATCACAGCAGTAATAAAGGCGAAAAACGTACCCGGTGTCGTTTCTCCTGCAGTAACACTACTTGCTCCGTAGAAAATAATACCCGCGATCATTATCCCAGACAAACTCTCCACAATTGGGTTACTGGTTGCCTGAATACGCATCGCTTTAAATTGATATTTGAAACGATATTCAATTTCTGTATCGCCATCATCGCCTGTTTTCTTTTCTGTCCCATAGGCCTTGATCACTCGAATACCTTGGAAGGCTTCTTCCAAAAACGTACTAAATGTGGCTGTCTGTTCTAACACCTTGGCAGATGCTTTTCGGGCACGCTTACCGAGCTGACGAATAGCAAGTGCGCCGGGGGGCAAAGCGATGAAAATGAACAAAGCCATTTTCCAATCGTAGTAAAAAAGCGATCCTATCAAAAAAATGGCGGTAAGAGAATCTTTTGTAAGAACAACAAGTGTCTGAGTAGAGCCTTGTCGCAGTAAATTGGTATCGAACACAAATCGCGAGATAAGTTGCCCCGTCGAGTTTTCATGAAACCAGGCAAGATCTGCCATCACCAGCTTCTTAAACAAATCCGATTGAATATTTGCAATTACGCGTGTGCCAACCCAGTTCATCAGAACAGCTTGCCCATAGGAGGCTATCCCACGAAGCGTGAAAATCACCACAACGGCCAAGGTTGTATACAAAATTATTTCAGGGTTTTTATCAAAAAACACTTCATCAACAATCGGCTTCATGATGAAAGCCGTTGCCGCAGTTGTGATGGCCCCTATAATCATGAAGAACACGGCTACAACCAAACGTGCCTTATATTTAAAAACATACTCCCGCAGTAATCGGCCATAAAGGACTGATGTTTTCTCGCGGTGCGATGTCTGTGCTATGTTTTTATTCACTATTGGCGTTTCGGTCACTCTACTTCTCCGTTCGGAAACCACTATCGCCTCCTGAACATGTTTGCAACTGGTAACACGCAATCTGCCACCGACACAGAAGAAACACATAGGTATTAACATCTTGCGCTGCAATGATGTCGTGAGGCAACAGTAGAACAGTGCGCCGCTTCCTTGACTTTGTTCCAGTAACACGAGACAAAAAACACTATGTTTGGACTATTCCCCAAGAAGAAAATCCGGGTCACCTTGCCTGATGATACACGGGTTATAGCCATCGGTGATATCCACGGCCAACTTGATCGTTTGACCAAAGTGATGGAATTGGTTGATCAGTATGTTGAAAAAAATCCCATAAAAAATGAGCACATCGTTTTTCTGGGCGATTACACAGATCGCGGCCCCCGGTCTGCGGAAGTGGTCGAGTATTTAGCCAATCGACAGTTAGCCGCTTTAAAAACAAAGCGCCGGGAAATATTTATCCAAGGTAACCATGAAGACTTGGTTCAGGAGGCCTTGTCCGATTTGGGTACTCGGCAAGACCTATGGTGGCGAAACGGTGGATTATCGACGGTTTCCAGTTATCTGGATTTTCGAAATGTGCAGACATCTCCGGACGCTTCAAACGAAGAACGTCTCCGTCTATTTCGTGAAAACTATCCAGAAAAACACGCCGCATTTATGCAGACCCTGAAAGACTATGTACAAATTGGCCGGCTGATTTTCGTACATGCCGGATTACGCATGGACCAAAATCTTATAGATCAAAGCACTGATGATATGCATTGGATCCGAGATTCCTTTCTACATTGGTCGGGGGAGCCGAAGGACTATCTGATCGTACATGGGCACAGCATCACAAATAAAATGAAGCCAGAAATATTTAACCATCGCGTGGGCATTGATACAGGCAGCTATAAAGAGAAAGGTCGCATTACAGCGGCTATTTTCGAAAAAAATCATGTCCGGTTTCTAAGCAACGGAACCAGAAAAGGATTTGTGCAAACAATCTTCTCTTAAAATTTACTTTCAGATGATCGTACAGCCCGAAGCAATATCAACGCCAAGATCAGCCCAATGAACGAACAAGCCGCCATTAGCAAAAAACTATAAGACGGAGATATTTCAAACAAGTACCCGGCGGCCATGGTCAGAATCCCAAAGAAAATCCCCATAGCTAAACTATCATACAAGCCTTGCGCAGATGCTGAAATGTCAGGGGGCACTCGCTTGCTCATGTACGCAATGAGGGACATGTACAGGAGTGCAAAAGTAAGCGCGTGCAGGCTCTGCCCCAATACCAGCAGGGGTAAGCTTGTCCCATAAGCCAGCAACGTCCAGCGAACAATTCCGCCCACTGCGGCTATGATTATCATTGGCATAGCACCAAAGCGATCAATCAGGCCTTTTGAGGCACTAAACATACCAATTTCCGCAACGACACCAACGATCCAAAGCAATGTGATGGTGGTGTTAGTATATCCAAGAGATTTCCAGTAGATGGCACTAAAGCCATAAAGTGCCGCGTGAGAAGACAGGAGTAAGGCAACTGTCACCAGAAACAACGGAAAATGCGGAAGTGCCAGAGGTTTAAAAATGGGCACTTTACTGGAAGCTGGCTTGGTATGAATTTGCGGTACAGAAAACGCCGCCACGATGAGCAGCGTCGATGTTATCAGCATAGCGATATAAATCGCGGATAATCCATAATAGTCCGCGGCCCAGCCAACACATAATGTTACGACAATAAAACTGACTGATCCCCAGCGCCTCACTTTACCAAATTCGACACCTAGTAATTGACCAAGGCGCATAGTTAAACCGTCCGACAGAGGAATTCCCGTTGATAGCGCGGCACCGGCAACACCCCAAACAGCCGCATATAAAATCCAACCTTCCAAGAAGGGTAACAAGGCAAGTCCAATTACAACGGATATAGCCAGCGTAATCATAACTCGGCGCCGATCGCCAACTGCGTCAGCTATCCACGAAGTAAGCGGTACAATGATTAATTTTAGCCAATAAGAAGCGCCAAGCACCAACCCCACATGCTCAAGAGATATTTGCGCCTCCAACCATCGCGGCCACAGAGGTATGGCAATACCGTAGACCGCAAAAAAAGCAGTGTAGTAACCAGTGAGCCTAAGCCCAGCGGCTTGCTTTGTATAAGAGGGTAAAGTCATTAAATATCTTTCGGCAGGTTCCCGATAATAAACGGGAAACAACCACCTCACGAGTCAATTGTCAAAACTGATTTGAAGAAACCTATTTACATTCCATAGAATATAAATATATTCCTAGGAATACATTATGGAGGAAACTATGAACAGAAGAGCATTTCTAAGAACAGTTGGCGGAACAGGAATTATTTTTGCAGCCAGCGCAGTTGGCCTAACCCAATGCGATCAAATGCCTAAAGAAGCCATCTCTGCGTGGCAGGGCCCCAACAATCAACTGGAAGATCGTGAATGGATCTTGTCGCATGCCCTACTCGCTCCTAATCCTCACAATATGCAAGCATGGGTAGCTGATCTAACGGAAGACAATGCCATTACTCTGTTTGTGGATGGCACACGTCTTCTTCCAGATACCGACCCATACGCAAGACAGATCATCATCGGTCAAGGTACATTTCTAGAGCTTCTCTCAATTGCTGCGAGGGAAAGAGGGTTTGATGCAAATATTTCTCTATTTCATGAAGGAGAACCTGCTACAGATCAACTAGATGTTTCCAAGAAACCGATAGCTCATATCAAGCTAACCCCAACGGCTTACAGCAAAGATCAATTGTTTTCTCAGATTCGGCTGAGACGCTCAAACAAGCAAGGGTATCTTCCAAAAACTCTTGAAAAGAGTCACCACGAGACGTTGTCTAGCATGGAGTTGGTCTCCGGGCAGAAACTTGGGTTCGCCCTTGGAGAGCTACAGGTTGATCCTTACCGAAAAATTGCAGCTGAAGCCATGCTTCTAGAGATGAACACGCCGAGGACTCTCCGCGAAAGTGTGATCCGAACTCGCATTGGAGCTGACGAGATAGCCAAACATCGTGACGGCATTGATTTACATGGCCCAATGTTCTATTGGCTGAAAAAATTTGGCGCTATGGATGAAAAACAAGCAATGACCCCAGGTACAATGGCCCATCAAGGTGGTATTGACTACGCACTTGGGTGGGCAAAAGATACATACAATATGGGGTGGCTGATCACAGAGAGTAACAGTCGCTCCGAACAGGTTAATGCTGGGCGCAGTTATGTCCGGCTCAATCTGTTAGCCACAAAACTAGGCGTTTCTATTCACCCTGTTAGTCAGGTTTTACAAGAATATCCTGAAATGACTGAGCTTCAAAAAACGTTTAACCAGAATGTTGGCGTAAAGAACCAACAGCGCGTGCAAATGTTTTTCCGAATTGGGTATCAAGATCAGGCAGCCCCTTCCCCAAGACGGCGCCTCGCTGATATAGTGAAAGCATGAAAAATAAAACTGTATCCGTGCCTCCTCTTGATTTTCGGATAATCAACTGGATTGGTATTATTGAGCAACTTACATCGGAAAAATCCAGACAATTGCTGGAAGGAACGGACGTCCCGCCCCCTCAATTTAAACTGCTCAATCATTTTAGCCACCGACCTGATGAGGGGAAAAAAATTACCCAGATTGCGGCTGCCATGCAGCAGCCGCAACCCGGAATCACCAAAACCGTGGCCAAAATGGTGCAAAAAAATCATCTGAGAGAAGAGGCAAATCCAGAGGATGGCCGCTCAAAGATCCTTTTTCTAACCAATGAAGGTATCGCCGCCCATCAAACAGCTAAAGAGTGTCTTATCCAAGGTATAAAAGGCACGTTTGATGGCTGGCAAGAAGCTGAAAAACAGGAATTGTTTCAGTATCTTGACCGACTAAAAGTTTATTTTGATAACAATCGCTAGAAACCGGATGTTATGACTTGGTTTCCAGCTTCCCCGCAGTTCTGAGATTAATAATAAGCACGCCGATCAATGTGACAACACCGCCTATAATAAATTTCCAACTTATGGGTTCGTCAAAAAGAAAGACGCCGAATCCAACACCGAACAGCGGAGCCAACAAACCATATGGGGTCAAAACTGAAACTGGATAACGCTGAACGAGGTAATACCAACTGCCATGGGCAACAATGGTCGTAATGACAACAGTAAAGATGAGTGCGAGTAGCGGGCGCCAGTTCAATGTCATAACGGCTTCGATCTGACCTTGCTCAAACATAAATGAGAACACCAGCAATATGGGAAAAGAGATAAGACCGATCCAAGCCTGCAACGCCATAGCACCGACGCCACTCAACTTTCGCATAAGAATTATCCCGCCGGCCATACAAAACGCGGCACCGGCAACAAGTAAAACACCGTTCAAGTGATTAAACACAATCGGATCAAATCCCAGAATCATTATCCCACCAAACGCCAGAAGTAAGCCCATGACGCGGCGCCAACGAATTGTTTCACCAAGAAACACCACAGCCATAACCAACGAGAAAGGCGCAACCAGCTGAATAGTAATGGCAACAGCTGAAACACCGCCAGCAATGCTCAGCCCCAAATATAGCAATGTGAAATGTACAACTCCCACCAGAAGCGAAATAGCGAGAATCATCCGCATGCTTCCTTTGACAGGCCTTAAAAACCAAGCCAAAAGCAACGCCACCAAAAGAAACCGCATGGCAGTAAACAACAGCGGTGAATATTGTTCCATGGCTACTTTTGCCGCAACAAAAGAAAAGCCCCAGATAATATTGACGATCAACGCCAGCCCTATATGAGGAAGCGACATTACATGTATCCTTTTAAGGGAGATAGCGTTCTGAATTGGGTCAGTGATAGATTGCCTTCAGGTGAATGTCAAAATATGGTGCGACTATCAGCTAAAACATGAAAGTAGCCATAATGGAAATAGAACGAAAATTCCTCGTAAAAGACGATAGCTGGAAATCAGAAATTCTAAAATCCGAGAAAATACTTCAATTCTATCTGACAGATGAGAACCAAACCCCGACACTGCGGCTCCGTTTGAAGGAGGCAACTGGTATCTTGACTATCAAATACCCCTCCACCTCCTCCTCCATATTGATCCGCGAAGAATTTGAATATGAAATCCCAGTAAAAGATGTACTCGCTCAACAAAAATCTGCGAAAGGACAAGCAATCCAAAAGACGCGCCATCATGTCTCAGGTCCCGGCAATCTTGTATGGGAAGTTGATGTCTTTGAAAGTCCCAAAGCCGGTCTTGTTCTTGCCGAGATAGAACTCAACAATGCGGATGACAGAATCATTTTACCAAAGTGGGTTGGGGAAGAAGTCACCTCTGATGCTGCCTACAGCAATATCAAAATGGCATTTCTTGACTCTAAACCTACTTAGTCCGATGCAAACGCGACACTTCTAACACCTTGATCATTTCTGCTGTGAGTGGTTCTATATTTATAGGCTTAGTAAGCAGTGCATTCATTCCAGTAGCTGCAAGATTATCTTTCGCTTCCAACGCGTCCTCACCCGTCAAACCGATTATTGGAATATTCCGTGATTTGGGGTTCTGACGAATTAGTTTAGTCGCTTCAATCCCGTTCATCTTAGGCATTTGTAGATCAATAATAATGAGATCAAATGTCCGCTCGTCAAGAGCGTCCAATACTTGTTGACCATCATCAACCGTAATCACAGAGGCGACGAGCGGAGATAACATGGCATTTAACAGAATGCGATTTACAATCACATCATCTGCTACCAATACATTAGCATCTTTTAGAAAATCAACCGCATGCGAGCCCAGAGATTGATCTGCTGCTGATTTCTCCTTCAGTGTATCGTTTTCAATCACCTCTTTTGTTGGAATTGAAAGAGTAAAAATGGTTCCTTCCCCCAGTTTACTTTTCACAGAAAGAGTGCCACTCAACACGTCAATCAGCGTTTTTGCAATTGCTAATCCGAGACCCGACCCCGAGTGAGATTCACCACTTGCGCTTCTGGTAAATCGATCAAAAAGTGTCGCCAATTCTGCGTCTTCAATGCCTATCCCAGTATCTTCAACTGAGATCTGTACCACAGGTGGAACAGAGAGCTCATCGTAGGTAACTGTGATACGGATATACCCATGGGGTGTGAATTTGACCGCATTTCCTACTATATTTACCAACGCCTGAGTGATTTTTTTCTCATCAAGCATCAGTAATTTGGGCACAGTGTCACGAACATTATGGTTGAGAGAAACCGCTTGCACTCTCTTTCCAGCAGCTACAATATTCAGAACATTACCGAGAACAGCACGTATATTTACGGGAGTGTCATACACGCTCAAACTATTACTTTCTGCACGTTGTAAATCCAGATAATCATTAATTAAGCTAATGATATAATCTCCAGATTGTTGAGCTGTTTTCACAATGGATCGCATGGGCTCTTCAATCCCATTATCCAACAAATATTTCTGCGCAGCTAATACTCCCTGTAGAGGGGAGCGAATTTCATGACTTAGAATTTCTAAAAATTCTGTTTTCTCGCGCAGAACATGCATTCTTTGACTTCGCGTATCAATCCGGCCTTTGACGTATGCAACCGCGAAAAACCAGAAAATGGCAAAGACAATAAATATCGCCACGAACGTTATTCGAGTGACGCCTTGACCCTGATAATTAGTAACCCAGCCAACCTTTGGTTTCACAGCCATGCCCCAAGAACCATTTTCCAGCAGTATCGTGTTTAAAACACTATCCGCCTTTTCGGAGAATAATTTTTCGTCCCCATAAAAAATTGCTCCATCATATCCCGTACCATCTTTGCCACGAAGGGCGAGATCATAGTCCGCAGTAAAACTCTCAAGATCTAAATCTTCATAGATGACTTTTGTATCAACCGGCGCTGCAATAATGCCCCATAATTCTCTATCTGCATTTGTCTCATCGACAAATACAGGTAATCGCAAAATAATTGCTTTACCGCCTTGGATAAGTGTTACTGGTCCAGCTACAACCGGTTTTCCTTCCCGAATGGCACGAAAAATACCGCTTTTTTGTTCAACCGGTGCTTTTCTATAATCCAATCCCAACACCGCTTTGTTGGCTTCATAAGGGTAGACATAACGGATGATCAAATCCGGTGCGGCAGCAATATTGCGAATGGCTGGATGACTACGTTTCACTGAAGCCGCATATTTGGCGTAATCTTCTTGGGATACATTTGGATTGGATTCAATAAATGCCCGAAGGCCATACAACACGTGAATATCTTCTGAAATACGGGCAGCAATTCGCGTTCGCAGATCCTGCGCACGGTTAGAAGCTTCGTGTCGTTGTACTTCACGCGCGTCTATGACCGCGCTGCGCTCAACCTGCCATTCCAGAGCAAGCAAAATAACGGCCGCCAACGCCAAAGTCACCGCAGAGATGATTTTATAATTATTCATCCACCAACCAATTTATTTCGGATCGTTTGCGAGAACATGCCCACCTTATGCCCACCTTATGATCAACTTTCAACTCAATAACGCATTATACAGTCCTAAAATAGCGACATTTTTGTAAATAATACGTTATCAAATGAACTTAGGTTGCTATTGGTCAACTTCAGCCAGCAAGGCGGCATTCCCTCCAGATGCTGTTGTATCTATGCTCAAACACCTTTCTTGAACGTATTCACGCCAACTTTTCCCGCTCTGCAAAGAAGATGTTATTTTGCCAGAGCGTGCAGAAAGCCTACGCCGAACATCCCGTAAATCAATTGTTGAAGGCGAAATACAGACGGCATCCAACAGATCATGCTCCAAAATTCCAACGGCGGGTTCGATGAATTGACTTTGGGCGAAAACACCTTTCTCCACTCCAACCTCATCTAGGATCTTAACAAGCCCCGTAGTTTCGCTGGAAGGACCCGCAACAACGACACCATTTCCTGTAAACAACGCAATTAAAGTGTCATAAAGCCAGTTGGAACCGGTGACCCCAATGATACCCCTCCCATGAAACGTAAGCAGATTTTTCTCACCAGTAGGGCCTGCACATTGAACGGCGTCTGAGGTATATCCCAACAATCGTTTTTCTAGAGTTTCGCCGTCAATACCTTCCTCTTTAATCAGTTTTGAAAACACTATCCGCATGAGATCAACCCGTTTCGGGCAAATTTCCCAGCTCTGTTGAGCTTTCTTCAAGCTGATAAGGACGTCTGCCGCATCGTCTGAAGTTGCCTCGAGTTTTTCAACCCTTTTCATCACACTGTCATGGTCAATAGCGCCGGAACTAACACTCATAAACTTATGCAAGTACAATGGCCCACCTGCTTTGGGCCCCGTTCCGGAAAGTCCTTCACCGCCAAACGGCTGCGCTCCTACAACTGCACCGATTTGGTTGCGGTTCACATATATATTGCCAACATTTGCCGCGGCCGCCACCTCTTCAACGCGGTTATCTACCCGTGTATGAAGCCCTAGCGTCAAACCGTATCCAGCATTGTTAATAGCCTCAATTACCTGCTTAATTCCCCCCGCAGGATAGGTCGCCACATGCAAAACCGGGCCGAAAACTTCACGTTCCATCTCCTGAATACCTGCGACTTTCAACAAGGTTGGGGCAACATAATGGCCCTCCAGCCCAATAGGAATCGGGACAGTTTTACAAAGAGCATCTTTTTCTGCCATTGCACGAATGTAGGCTTCAATTGAACCACTTGCTGCCGAGTCAATTACTGGCCCTACATCTGTAGAAATCTCATAAGGGTCCCCAATAACAAGCTCGTCCATAGCCCCTTCAAGCATTGAAATCAGCTTCTCCGAGACATCTTCTTGTACATATAAAATCCGAAGAGCTGAGCAACGTTGCCCCGCACTTTGAAAAGCTGATGCCACGATGTCCCGAACCGCTTGTTCTGGCAGTGCCGTTGTATCCACAATCATGGCGTTTAGTCCGCCCGTCTCCGCAATGAACGGTGCATTTGGATTTCCATTTTGGGCTAGCGCGATTTGGATCTTCTTTGCGGTTTCCGTGGATCCTGTAAAACAGATCCCATTAACATTTGAATGAGAAACCAATTGCTGACCGACCTTACTACCGTCTCCTAAATGAAGATGAAGGACTTTTCTTGGAACGCCAGCTTGATGCATAAGCGAGACAGCAAGCGCGGCAATTTTCGGTGTCTGTTCCGCGGGTTTAGCAAGAACAGCATTTCCGGCAACCAGCGCTGCTACGATCTGTCCAGTAAAGATTGCTAACGGAAAATTCCACGGTGATATACAAACGAATACACCGCATGACGTACCATTTTCAGACGTCAGCTCTCTCCCCTGCTCCGCGTAATAGCGGCAAAAATCAACGGCCTCTCTCACCTCATTTATCGCATCAAACGGTGTTTTTCCGGCCTCACTGATTAAGATATTCATCAGATCATCGCGGGTTTCTTCATATAAATTCGCGACAGCGTCTAAAATCCCGGCGCGTTCACTCACGGGTAAAGTTGACCAACTCTCATGTGCCTCTTTGGCTACGTTCATTGAAATTTCAATTTCTTTCGCATCCGAAACGGTTAGTTTCAATGATGCTTCATCAACTGAATCTATTCCTCGATAAAAATCCTTGAGGTCCGCTGGATTGGCGAAATTTATGCCCGCAGCATTTTTCCGGCCATTTGGATAAATTTCAACAGGAAGAGGGAGAGACTTCATCTTTTTGTTTTGTCTGGACTGTAATAGAGCGATGGGATCGCGAACCACATGGCGCGCCGGTACTTTTTCGTCAAACACTTGGTTTACGAAAGAGCTGTTTGCACCATTTTCAAGTAATCGGCGAACAAGATAGGCTAGCAAATCTTCATGAATACCGACGGGCGCATATATCCGGCAACGGCTGCCATATTTCTCTTTCGCCAAACCATGCAAGGCCTCACCCATTCCGTGCAGTCGTTGAAATTCGAAATCTTGCGTGTCCCCAGCAAGTGCAAGCACACTCATTACCGTGTGAGCATTATGGGTCGCAAATTGCGGATATATACGATCTGTCATAGACAATAATTTTTTTGCGCACGCCATATAGCTAATATCTGTGGCAGCCTTTTGTGTAAATACTGGATATCCAGACAATCCTTCGACTTGCGCCAGCTTAATTTCGGTATCCCAGTAAGCTCCCTTCACCAAACGGATCATAATTTTTCGGTTCAGACGATCCGCTGTCTCATAACACCAATCCAATACATAAAAAGCACGCGGGCCGTATGCTTGTACAACAACACCAAACCCATCCCATCCTGCGAAATCAGGAATAGAAAGTACGGCTTCAATCACATCCAGCGACAGATCCAGACGATCTGCCTCCTCTGCATCAATATTGAACCCCATCCCTGCATTCTTTGCCTGCAATGCAAGGCTAGCAACACGCGGCACCAGCTCATCCATGACCCGTTGTTTTTGTGAATATTCGTATCTTGGATGCAAGGCAGACAGTTTGACGGAAATACCTGGATTGTCCCGCACTTGCTTGTGAACGGCTGCTTCGGACAACTGAGAAATCGCTTTGGAGTAGCTCAAAAAATATTTACTAGCATCGCTAGCAGTTCGGGCTGCCTCTCCAAGCATATCATATGAATATTGATACCCTTGTTCTTCCATCCCTTTTGCGCGGGCCATTGCTTCTTTAATATCGCGTCCGAGAACAAATTGATGGCCCAGCACTTTCATAGCTTGGGCCACTGCTTTTCTAATTACCGGCTCGCCTGCCCGACGGATCAAATGACGCACATTTGCAACCACGTCCCAGTTAGCTGTCTCTTCAGGCGAGATAACTTTGCCGGTTAGCATCAATGCCCATGTGGAGGCATTAACTAGCGGCGATGTCGAATGCCCCAGATGTTTGCTCCAGTTAGCCGGTGCGATTTTGTCTCGAATAAGGACATCGATTGTATCTTCGTCCGGCACCCGAAGCAGCGCTTCGGCCAGACACATAAGGGCGACACCTTCTTCGGTACTCAGCCCATATTCCCCAAGGAAGGTTTCCATAAGACCCGGATCAGTTTGACGCCGAAGTAGGCGCACAAACTCTGTTGCGTCCTCACCAATTTTGGCACGTTCTGCCTCACTCAAACCCAGATACTTGATTAAAGTTTCGACGGTGCCCTGCTCATTTGCCAAATAATGCTGACAAATAGTGTCTCTTGTATTTTCTGGTGAATTTATTGCATTTGACAACATAAGGCCCTCGACTTTTTAACGTGCATAAAGCATGTGGTTCAGACATCAAAATAGGACAGCACAAGGAGGAATTATTACTAAATATCCAGAATTTTTTTTGCATTATTCCTGCAAAAGATGAATAGTTAGGGAATATTTCCTGAAATTTTCGGATTATTCAGCCCAATGGACAAAATCGATAGAAAAATACTTCGAGAATTACAAAAAGACGGGCGTATGACCATGACCGAACTGTCGCAGCGGGTGGGCCTGACAAAAACCCCTTGTATCGACCGGGTTCGACGACTGGAAAAAAACAAAGTCATTGCCGGATACGGCGCGCAGCTTAATCCCGAAAAGATGGAGGCGGGTCATATTGCATTTGTGCAGGTAACACTTAATGATACGACCACCAAAGCACTTCAGGAGTTTAATCTGGCCGTACAGCAAATCCCACAAATTCAATCCTGCCATATGATTGCTGGGAACTTTGATTATTTGCTAAAAGTGCGAACAAAAGATGTTGCAGCCTATCGCCAATTCCTTGGAACAACTCTTGCCCTGCTCCCAAAAGTACAGCAAACGAGTACATTTATTGTAATGGAGGCCGTCTCTGACGCAGTTACCTTCAACATGCCAGAATAGAGGTCTTTAAAGCGGCCAAAAGAACATTATTGCTGGTACGGATACAGCAACGATCAGAATTTCGAGCGGCAATCCCATTCGCCAATAATCGCCAAATTTGTAGCCCCCGGGGCCCATAATCAGCGTATTGTTTTTATGGCCAATTGGCGTCAGAAACGCGCAGGATGCGGCAACGGCAACTGCCATCAAAAATGGATCTGGATTAGCGTTCAAACGGTTAGCAATATCAACCGCAATCGGCGCCCCAACAACAGCCGTTGCTGTATTATTAAGTACGTCCGATAATGTCATCACAACGATCATTAACACCGTAAGTATGACCATGGATGGAAGGCCCGCCGTCAAGTCTACAATACTATTTGCAATAAGCTCAGTACCGCCCGATTTCTCAAGAGCCGCCCCGAGCGGTATCATAGATCCCAACAAGACAATTACCGGCCATTCCACTTGTTGATAAACTTCCTGCAAAGGTACGATTTCCAAAAAGACATACGCGGCAACCACAATTGCTAGCGCAACTGCAAGATACAAACCCCCAAAGCTTGCCACACCAATAGCAGCCGCAAAAATGCCCGCAGCAAGTCCTGCTCGTTTATATTGCGTAACTGAAAGTCCCCGTTCTGCAAGCGGCAGGACACCTAACCAATTCGCAACACCGTCGATACGCTCTGATGGGCCAAGTAAAAGAAGGATATCACCAGCTTCAATCTCAAGGCGACGGACACGCTCTCTAAACCGGACGCCTTTTCGCGATACACCGAGTAGTGTCACTCCGTGCCTGAGAAGCAATTTTAACGAAAGCGCCGAACGCCCTTCAATCTGCGCATTATGTGGAACAACAACTTCTAAAAGAGCCATCCCGCCAGAAGCAACTTTCTCGTGCCGGCTTTCCCCAACAAATTCTAGCTTCAAGGCACCCCTAAACTGATCAATGGCTTGAGGCCCCGCCTCCACCACCAAAACATCGCCAGCTTGAATTTCTACATGCCGCGCATATCCGGAATACCGAAGCTTTTGTCTCACCAAACCAACGACAGAAATGTCTGCATCATCAGCTTGCGCATCAAGATCTCTCACTTTTTTGCCGATAATATCGCAGCCTTCAGGCACCACAAGTTCCGCGATATAACCTTCCAGATCGAAAAGCTCTTTTCCGGGATTATCACTTTCATCCTGACGCGGGATCAATCGCCAGCCGAAAAAGGCAACAAAAGCAATCCCGACTGCTGCACAGGTAAGGCCAACAGGCGCAAAATCGAACATACCAAACGGCTCGCCTAAAGCTTGCTCGCGATAGGCAGCAATGATGATATTTGGCGGCGTCCCAATGAGCGTTATCATACCGCCCAGAATAGTGGCAAAGGCAAGCGGCATTAAGGTTATACGGGGCGATCGTTGGGCCTTTTTCGCGGCCTGTAAATCAACCGGCATCAGCAGAGCGAGAGCCGCCACATTATTCATGAAAGCAGAAAAAATGGCGCCAATCCCGCTCATCGCCATGATATGCCGCGATAATTTTAGATCCATCGCGGTGATCTTCCGCGTGACAATATCTATGGCACCGGAATTCACCAATCCGCGGGAGACTATAAGCACCAGCGCAACAATAATTGTTGCTGGATGTCCAAAGCCGGAGAAAGCATCCGCCGTTGGGACAACACCCAGAACCAGCGCAATAATCAAGGCGACAAAGGCTACAAGATCATAGCGCCAACGCCCCCAAAGTAGGAAAAGGAAGACAGTCGCAAACAGGCCAAACAAAATAACTTGATCTGAGGGCATGTCAGCCACCTTTTCCCATTAATGAGCGAAAAATTCAGTTAAGAAGCTTTGTTGTATTGCTCCAGCATCGCTTTCATCTTCTGATGAAGCATGTTCATAGCTTTTAGTGGTCTCACCATTACTTTGAAATCAATGATAAGCCCATCATCATTGCAGGTGATCATGTCCACACCATTAATAACAACACCGTCTACTGTCGTCTGAAATTCCAGAATTGCATTGTTTCCAGAAGCAACTTCACGAACATATGTAAAATCATCACCTGCCAGCACATAAAAAGCGGCTGTCAGATACATCTGGGTAAGCGCTTTGCCCTCTTGCGGGGAATGCACCACAGGGGAGTGGAAAACCGCGTCATCATGAATAAGCTCTGATAAACCTTTAATGTCCTTTGAGGCGACAACTTCATGCCATTTGCTCAGCGTTTTTTCTATCATTTACGTCTCCCGTGAATATTTTTAATTACCTTACTTGAGGAAAAATACGAAGTAAATGCAGCCTTTAATGCAGTATCCTTCGTTTCTTCAAAACAGCAGACACGGGAAACAGAACCGCAAACAAAATTGTCGCTGCAGTGACGATAGAAGGTCCTGTTGGCGTATCCAAGTAGGCCGAGCCATAAATACCAGCGACAACCGCCGCAAGCCCTAAAACTGCGGCCAACATTGCCATTGTTTCCGGACTTCGCACCCATTGACGGGCAGTCGCCGCCGGGATCGCCAGCAAGGCTGTGATCAGCAAGATCCCTACAATGCGGATCGAGACAGCAACAACAATCGTCATCAACAATACCAACATCAAATTTACCCAAAAGGTTTTCACCCCTTCTGCGCGGGCCAGATCTTCATGCAAAGTCATTAAAGTGAGTGAGGACCAGTATCGTACCAACAAGATCAAGACGATTATACCCCCGCCAAAAATCCAGTATAAATCTACAGATTGAACGGTAAGGATATCTCCAAACAGGTATGAATGAAGATCGAAACGCTGGTTATCAATAAAACTAAGCGTGACCATGCCAATAGAAAGCGCCGCATGGGCCATAATGCCCAGCAACGTATCAGTCGCCAAAATACGCGCATGCTGTAACCACAGCAAAATAACAGCAAAGGCACTGCAAACAATTACCGTTGCGAGATTGCCGCTAATGCCCGTGAGCAGCCCAAGTGCAATTCCGAGAAGAGCACTGTGAGCGAGTGAATCTCCAAAATACGCCATCCGTCGCCAAACAACAAAGCAGCCCAGCGGCCCCGCAATAATCGCGATCCCCATGCCTGCGAGCAGTGCACGCACAATAAAATCATCAAGCATGTGGAATCGCCTTTTTATCTGTATCGTTTTCTATGGAATGAGAGTGCGAATGCCCATGCCCATGATTGTGCCCATGGCTATGTCCGTGATGTTGATAGCTTGCCAGCATCTGGGCCATATCTTCACCAAATAGCGAAATAAAAGCAGGATTTTTGGCTACCGAATTTGGCTCACCATAACAACAAACCTCCCCAGAGAGGCACAACACGTTTTTCGTTGATGACATTACTAGATGTAAATCGTGAGAAACCATTAGGATACTCACCTCACGCTCTTTGTAGACGCGCTCCAACAGCTTATAAAAGGAAAGTTGTCCTGTAATATCCAGATTTTGAGCGGGCTCATCCAATACCAATAATTGCGGCGCATCAAGCAGGGCTCGCGCTAGCAAAACGCGTTGCAATTCACCGCCCGATAAAACCGCAAGCGGGCGATCCAATGAGCTCCCAATTTCAGTTTCTGCCACGACAGATTTGAGTGCTTCAGTTGTAATTTTCTTACGCAGATGAAGAAACCGGCGTACCGTTATAGGAATGGTCGGATCAGCCACAAGGCGCTGCGGGACATACCCAATGCGTAAATCTTTTCTTGGACTAACCTTTCCCTGATCTGGCGCGTAAAACCCCATCAGGCATTTAAGCAACATAGATTTTCCAGCGCCATTGGGGCCGATAATCGTCAAAAAATCCCGAACACCAATGTCTACGGAGACATCTTTCAGGACTGATCGGCCGTCACGAACAACCGTAACATTCTTTGCAGAGATGAGAGGGGACATAAAACTTATTGAACTCCCGCTTGGCAATCGTGGCATCGCCCTTCAATTTCCAATGTTGTATGGTCGGGTTTGAAATCTTGTTTTGCCGTCATATCCCGAAGCGCATCGGCCATAGCCGTTCCGCAACATTCTTCAACTTCATTGCAAGCTGAACAGATCAGAAAAAAACAATCTTTATGCTGCAATGGATGGCTGCACCCTACATAGGCGTTCAAACTATTGATTTTGTGAACAAGGCCATTCTCCTGCAAAAAATCAAGAGTTCGATAAACCGTAGGCGGCTTTGCACTATAATCTCCACCAAGATTTTCCAGCAGATCGTATGCTTTAGCTGATCCGTGATTTTCCCAGATCAATTCCAACACTCGGCGGCGAAGTCCCGTAAATCGGAGACCCCTTTCGTCACAAATGCGGCTGGCAGTGTTTATGGCTTCTTCGACACAATGAGCATGTTCATGGGACCCATACATAGCGATTTCCTGATTTCAATATTCCAAGAAATGTTATATTATTACATAACTCAAATCAGGTAAATAGAAATCAATCTTGCAAAGGCGTATTTGAAGGCTCAACCATGGAAACCCGGATGTCACGCTGCGGGAATGGGATGTCGACATTGTTGTCGCGCAACGTTTGCCAAACAGAGAGCAACACTTCACTCTTAATGTTTCCGCATCCCTTTTCAGGGTCTGCAATCCAGAAACGCAGTTCCAAATTAATTGCGCTATCACCAAACCCGCGCATGAGGCAGCTGGGCGCAGGGTCGTTTAACACCCGTGCACTCTTAACCGCAGCTTGTTCTATAAGTTGGATCGCTTTTAGCACATCTGCATTATAAGAAATCCCAATGGGGCACCTCAAACGGATATCTTTGGAACTGTACGACCAGTTCACCACTTGCTGTGTGATCAGATCTTCGTTGGGAATGAGATATTCTGTTGCATCCCTTGTGATCACAGACGCGTATCTAGCGCCCATAGCGTGAACACGCCCATAACTTTGCCCAACTTCAATCACATCGCCCGGCTTGATACTTCGATCCAAAAGCAGAATGATTCCGCTAATCAGGTTGGAGACAACCTTTTGCAATCCAAAACCGATGCCCACACCCAAGGCGCCACTAAACACTGCAAAAGCGGTGATGTTAATTCCTGAGTTGGAGAGAACGATCAAAATGGCAATCGCGATCAAGCTGACGCGGATTAATTTGGTGAGTAAAACCTGAACTGAGGGAGTTAAGGCGTCTGTCTTATGGATTCGGCTTTCCGCAAACTTCGACAGGCCCAAGGAAATCCAAAACACGATTATGGCGGCAACGATCCCCTTTGCCACTTTAAGCATGGAAATGTCAGCATCCCCAAAAGTGAAGGCAAGGCTATCTAGGAAAGCCAGTGTCGGCGACAAAAGGCCGAGGATATTAAGCGCCGTGATTGTCCAAATACAAAACGCCACCAACCGCGCCCAGGCGGTGTTTTGCATCAGGCGCGTCAAGATATGAATAATAACCCACGCACTCAACAACGAGCAGGTCACACTCAGAATATAGGATGGATAACCAGCGCCCCGAATAACAGCTAGGACTATAAACTGAATGACAAGCCACAAAGCCGGTAGGGACACAGAAATCAGAACCGGAACAAGACGGCGGATCGCGCCGACAGATATCCGCTTACCAGATTTTTCAAGTGCGTCTTTTATATATGGCCGCAACATTCGCGCGAGAGCATAACCAAACACCACAGCCAAAAATTGAACTAAAAATTCAATCTCTAGGATTTCAGTGTTGATATTGGCCCAAATTTGATCGGCGAGTTTATAGAGTTCTACTTCTGTCATATGTCAAAACTATACCCAAAGGAGTTAGAAGAAAGAAAGCCAATCACGCCAATTTCGCGATATCTCTAGCCGATTATAATAATTTTCTTGAATATTGCGGATAAAAATGAAAATATTTGTGAAATTTTCATTTTAGAATAATTGAGTGAAACAATTTCATGTCGGATATTGCCGCCACAGACAAGAAGAAGCCATACGACCCACTGGAGCTTGGCTACCAAATCAGGGATCTTCGTCAGGCTAAACGCATGACATTAACTGAACTTGCCGAGAAGGCCGGACGCTCCACGGGTAACATCAGTGAAATTGAACGCGGGAAAACCGCCGTCACCATTCCAGTTCTTGAAGAAATCTCCAGCGCACTGGACGTTGAAATCAATTGGTTTTTTCAAGGTCAAGCAACTGCGCCGAAGTCTGAGCGTCAATATATCGTGCGAAAAGACAATCGCCGCGTTCTTCAAATGAAAAATGTTGGCCTAACAGAAGAACTACTATCCCCCAATTTGAGCGGGACACTGGAATTTCTACTGACCACTTATGAGCCGGGCTCTGAGACTGGCGAAGCGGGTAGAGTTCGAAAAGGAGATGAGGCCGGACTGATTATTTCCGGCGTTCTTGATCTGATTATTGACGATGAAACCTTCACATTAACGACCGGGGACAGTTTCGCGCTTCCAAAAGGCGGTCGTCATTATTGCAAAAATTCCAGTGACGCCCCCACGGTGATCGCCTGGGTTATCACACCTCCTACTTACTAAGGATACAATATGTCTCGCAAAATCGATTTACCGAAAGATGCAGAAATTGTCATCATTGGCGGCGGCGTCATAGGATGTTCAACCGCGTATCATTTATCTCTACTGGGATATAAAGACGTTCACCTGTTAGAGCGCAAAGAGCTTACTTCCGGCACCACTTGGCATGCCGCGGGTCTTGTAGGCCAGCTTCGTGCTAGCAGCAACATGACCCGCCTCGCACAGTATACAAGCGATCTGTATCGAGATCTTGAAAGTATTTCGGGATTTGCAACTGGTTTTCGCCAAAATGGCTCAATCGGTGTTGCGCCAACTGAGGCCCGCTGGGAGGAAATGCTGCGCGGTGCTGATATGGCTCGCAATCTTGGCCTTGAATGCATCTCCATGTCTCCGGACGAGATAAAAGAGCTTAACCCCATGGTCCATACGGAGGATCTGGTCGGCGGCCTGTTCATGCCGAGTGATGGTCAAACCAACCCCATTGATACAACACGGGCGATGGCTTCCGCGGCTCGGCAAAATGGCGCAAAAATTCATGAGGGCGTTAAAGTAAATGACATCCTGCACGAAGATGGCAAAATTACCGGCGTAACCACGGATCATGGTGATATCAAAGCCCGCATCGTTGTCCTTTGTGGCGGCATGTGGTCCCGCGACATTGCAAAAGCCTGCGGCGTCACGATCCCCCTGCACGCAGCGGAACACTTCTATGTGGTAACCGAGGCAATGGACGGCTTGCCAAGCAGTTTTCCTGTTCTGCGCGATCCTGAAAATAACATTTATATCAAAGAAGATGCCGGAAAATTACTCGTGGGCATGTTTGAACCGGTTGCGAAACCATGGGGACATAAAGGGATCGGCGAAGATTTCTGCTTTGATGAACTCGCCCCAGATGAAGAACATATAATGCCGTTCCTTGAAAATGCCATGCGCCGCATCCCCGCTCTAGAGACCACCGGCATTCACACATGGTTTAACGGACCGGAAAGCTTTACCCCGGATGACCGCTATATGTTGGGTGAAGCTCAGAACATGTCGAACTTGTACGTGGCAACGGGCTTTAATTCCATCGGTATTCAATCTGCTGGTGGCACCGGTAAAGTACTTGCTGACTGGATTGACAAAGGCCAGCCGCCGATGGACCTGTGGGACGTTGATGTGCGCCGAATGATGCCGTTCCAGATCAACGGAAAGTATCTTTATGATCGGACTGTTGAAAGTCTGGGGCTTCTCTATGAAATGCATTGGCCATATCGCCAACCTGAAACATCACGCGGCGTTCGAAAATCAGCACTGCATGATCGGCTCGAAGCTGCAGGCGCTTGTTTTGGTGAAACCGCCGGGTGGGAGCGTCCAAACTGGTATGCAAACGAGGGTCAAAAAGCGGAATATGAATATAGTTTCGGTCGTCAAAACTGGTTTGAAAACTCTGCAGCTGAACATATGGCCGTACGCGAAGGCGTTGGCCTATTTGACCAAAGCTCATTTGCAAAATACCGGGTAGAAGGGCGGGATGCTGAGAAATTGCTGAACCGGCTTTCCACAAATGACATGTCCGTAGCCATCGGAAAAGTTGTCTACACGCAGTGGCTCAATGACCACGGCGGTATTGAAGCCGATTTGACCGTCACACGGCTGTCCAAAAACAGCTATCTGGTAGTTACCGGTTGCGGCGTTCAAATGCGCGACTTGAACTGGGTACAACGCCACATTGGCGAGGATGAACATGTGATTGCAACGGATGTTAGTTCTGGCTATGCGGTTCTGGGTTTGATGGGACCAAAATCACGAGAGCTTCTCGCCTCCATTACGCCTGATGACGTGTCCCATGAGGCTTTCCCATTTGCGACGTCCCGCGAAATTGATCTGGGTTACGCTCGAGTGCTAGCAACCCGCATTACATATGTAGGTGAGCTAGGGTGGGAGATCTATATCCCGACAGAATTCGCACAAGGTGTCTATGATACCATTGTCGAAGCCGGTAAAGAGTTTGGCCTTAAACTCACGGGGTATCACGCCATGGATTCTCTTCGTATTGAAAAGGCATACCGTCATTGGGGACATGATATCACGGATGAAGATACTCCCCTTGAATCTGGTCTTGGCTTTACAGTGAAATGGGATAAACCCGGCGGGTTTATTGGCCGCGAAGCACTTCTCGCTCAAAAGGAAGAAGGGGTTAAAAAACGCCTGATGGTCTTCAAACTAAATGATCCTGATGCCATGCTTTATCACAACGAGCCAATTTGGCGCGACGGCGAGCGAGTGGGCTACATATCATCCGCAGCTTATGGGCACGCTATTGGCGGCGCCATAGGCCTTGGATACATCAAAAAAGGCCCATTGGATCGGGACGCGTTACTTGGGAGTACATACGAGCTGGAAGTTGCAGGACGGAAAATTTCTACAACGGCTTCCCTTGCTCCATTCTACGATCCAAAAAGCAGCCGCATCCGCCAATAATTCACATTAAGCGGCTAAACTATTCTCCGGCAGGAACGTTAGAAAATGTTTCTGCCGGTTCACTCACCCAAGCTTGAGGTTTGGGAGCAGGCTTAACATAAGCTCGTAAATATTGGCCTATATTCGCGTAGTAACTCGGCACTAATGATTCAAGTTGTTGAATAAACACTTTGGAGCCTGAAAACTTCCCGGCTAAATCAAGTGTTGTTGCAATTTCAAATCTAGAAAAAAGAACCTTTTCTTTTCCTTCTAGAATGAGTAACTCAGGTTCATTCAATAACTCTTCCAATGAAGCATGTGAAGAAAGAGGTGACCCCTTAAACCACGCACGCACAAACAAAGATGCGTCTGTGGTTTTTGACAATTGTTTCAGCAACCAAGTAATTTGTGATTTATTAGTTTTACGATCTTCTGGCGCTGGCAATACCATAGAACATGTAAGAGACCGCCTACTTAAATTTGCAACAACGGAAATTTCAGAGGCGGCATCGGGCACATCAAAAACACTGCATAATTCCGTATCAGACACTAACCTGTC
Source organism: Alphaproteobacteria bacterium 46_93_T64 (assembly GCA_002163135.1). Lineage (GTDB taxonomy): Bacteria > Pseudomonadota > Alphaproteobacteria > Sneathiellales > Sneathiellaceae > Sneathiella. Next base: position 24,448 of record MAAN01000008.1, on the reverse strand, counting down.
CGCGTCATCTTTAATTCGAGCTTCCGGGAGTTTTGCGTGCTTCTTGGTCAATTTTTCTTTTACGATTACATTGAGTTCTCTACTCAAAATTAAACTCAAATCACGACTTTCTTGATGCCATGCCGCAACGGTATTTATCGTTTCTTCGGCTTGCTTTCGCAAAATTGTCCCATTTTGAACCTTTAATACCACATCTTTCCACTCCGGATTCATTTGAGTAAAACCCTTAACCCCAGAAGCCTCATGCTCAAAAAATCGGATAAATTCCGCTAACAAAAATTTTTGCGTTGTGTCTTTGATCTCGTCACTATCTTGCAACAACAAAGCTTTCGTAAGAATATCCAACCATGACCAATGATAGATCTCGATTTTCTTCTTTTCATTAACTGCGAATTTAATTGGGTGATGTGAAGGTAGAGCTGAAAACTCATTTGAGATTGTAACAATCGCATCAATATTGTTTTTCTTTGCAAGCTCAACATACGAAAGGATTTGTTCTTTTTCTATATTGGCACTGCCTACTTTTGACTCAATCATAGTAAGCCAAGCACCCTTAGGTTTTTCAATTATTATTAATCCGTCTGGGCGTAATTTGCCTTCTTTTGGCTCTTTAAGAACTACCTGAGAAAAACATTGGATTTTGTTTCTTGTTCCTATTCTTTGTCCTATGCTTTCCAATAGATCTTTAGCGAACAGCGGAACCCCCCTAAATGTTCCGAGTAAGATAGATGTTGCTCTATCTTCTTTGTTTACTTCTTTTAAAACCGGCAAAAGCCTAGCTGGCTCACCAAACTCTATCGGATCTGGTAATTCGTACATCATCCCCCCTGCCTGTATCAAAACAGAAAATATTACTAATTAAAAAAAGATCGTCCTACTCGTTTATGTTGAAAACATTCCATGTATTTACTCTTATGTCAAATTTCAAAATGGCAGTTTTATCCGATAGTAGTGCATTATTTCGTCAAACCAGTTTCTTTAACCAATAGGAAAATCAGACGTAACGAAATCCTCTAGTTTGACTTCCTAAATTATAGGAAAGTGACTTTCCTCTTCCGTAAATCACTTTCCTCCCCTACTCTTTTTCGAAAATAATAATGAAAAGGAGACGGGGATGAGCTGGGAGCCGGAAGTAGAAGAGCTTCGCAAGCGTAAAGAGCTTGCAAAAGTAATGGGCGGAGAAGAAAAACTAGCCCGTCACATCAACGCCGGAAAACTCCCCGTTCGGGAACGCATCGAAAAAATATTGGACACTGGCAGTTTTCACGAAGTCGGCTCCATTACCGGCAAAGTGGAATATGATGCCGATGGTAACTTGGTCAGCATGCAACCTGCGAACCTTATTACAGGGCGCGGAAAAATTCGCGGTCGCCGGGTTGTGGTTGCTGGGGATGATTTTACGGTACGCGGCGGCGCCAATGACGCGGGTATTCGTGAAAAACTCATCCATGTCGAGATGATGGCAAATCAGCTGCAATTACCCCTTATTCGCCTCGTTGATGGCACCGGCGGCGGCGGATCCGTTAAAACGATTGAAACAGAAGGACGGACTTACATTCCAGCGGTTCGAGGTTGGGAAGTGGTCGTCGACAATCTCTCCACTATTCCTGTCGTGGGACTGGCACTTGGATCTACAGCGGGCCTTGGGGCTGCGCGAGTTGCCGCGTCCCATTATTCCGTGATGATTAAAGAAACGTCTCAAATGTTTGTGGCGGGCCCCCCTGTTGTTGCCCGAGTTGGCGAAAGCTTGAGTAAAAACGAATTGGGTGGATCAGATATTCACACACGAAACGGTGCTGTCGATGACGAAGCATCATCGGAAGAAGAAGCTTTTGAGCGCGCCGCACAATTTCTATCATATTTGCCGCAATCAGTTCACCAACTTCCAGAGCGCAGCGCGCCCGCAGAAGATACAGAGCGCGGAGATGACTGGCTGATAAAAGCCATCCCGCGAAACTCAAGGCAAGTCTATAAAACACGCAAAATCATCAATTCCGTTGTGGACGAAGACAGCTTCTTTGAAATGGGTAAAAAGTGGGGACGGTCGGTTATTACAGGATTTGCCCGCCTTGATGGTTGGCCCGTCGCTATTCTTGCCAGTGATCCGTATCATTATGCAGGGGCTTGGACCTCAGATGCGGCAGACAAAGTTTTAAGGTTCGTGGATCTTGCACAAACATTTCACTTGCCCGTCGTGCATCTTGTGGATATCCCGGGATTTCTTGTGGGACGTGAAGCTGAAGAGCAAGCTACCATTCGTCACGGTGTCCGCGCCATGACTGCCATATGGCAAGCAACGGTTCCATGGTGCACCATTATCATGCGGAAAACATACGGCGTTGCCGGTGCCGCTCACATGAACGGGTCGCGCTTTAATTTACGCTATGCATGGCCGTCTGGAGATTGGGGATCACTGCCTATCGCTGGCGGGCTGGAAGCTGCTTATAAGGCAGAGCTAGAAGCATCCAGTGATCCAGAAGCCAAGCTTGCTGAAATCGAAGGCAGGCTTGATCAACTGAGATCGCCGTTCAGAACAGCTGAGCGGTTTATGGTAGAGGAAATCATTGACCCCCGCGATACCCGTAAGTTGTTGTGTGAGTTTGCCGATATAGCCGCGCCCTTGCGGAAAACCGGCAAGCCCAGTTTCGGGGTGCGTCCTTAAGCAGTAAGAGACAACCACAGACGTAACAGGTGACGCTTTTCTCTAGGATCCTCATAATCCTCATAATCCGTCCGGGCATGTAGATTAGTATGGTTAGACAGCAATTGAATGTCCCCGGGCCGCAGCTCCATATCCAGATAAAGATCAGGATCTGCGGCAATACGCTCGTAAGTCTCAAAGAAAGCCTGATTGTCTGCACTAAACGGACCGACATCGTCATGACGGGTTACTGATCTGAAGTAATCCGCATGATAGAAAGTTCGAAGAACACCGTCTGCATACTGACTTGGTATAATATCGATATATTGCTTGCCTGATCGATTGCCTTCGTTTCGAATATCCAGCTTTACCGGAGAAAACAGGCGAGCAGCCAATTCAGGTCGGGCTTTCAACAGTTCGTTAAAAACTGTTACTGAACTCACGATGCGACTTTGGCCCCCTGATTTTGCAGCTTTCAAACACAAAAGCCCTACAACATCCGCACCATCACAGTGATACTCAATATTTGACGCAGTTTTATAAAGACGTGACATGGCGTCACTTGCCGCCGCTCCAGTATCAGTCACATGCCCAAGCAGATCTCCTTGCGGGTTTTGACCACCAGGACGCCCCATATGTAAGCCAAAGCACCAGAAGAACAATTCTGCGTCGCTTTTACTCCACTCATCCACTGGTACGCCTCGAATGACTTGAAATCCTCGGCCACGTTCAATTTCTGACCGCCAACGAGCAATTTTCGCCGAAAGTTCAGGCAAGGGGAAATCTTCCGCAATCATTGCCCGTTGTTCTTTGCCAGATGCTTTGGCGGCAATCACAGCATTTTTTAGCTCGTCCACATCGGTCGGTGACAATATTTCGGTCCAGTCCGATTGCTGGCGAAGCTCATCTCCTCTCCAAGCGGCAATACAATTCACAGCCTCCGTCGGGTTGGTTTGATGGGGGCGATCAAAATAGTGTTTGATTTGTTCACGATAAGAGAGAAAACCTTCACTCATATCAATCCGCCTTTTTTAGTTTGACGAGAAATTTCTGCTCCCCCTCCATCAACAATTCATTCCGTTGATTATGAACCGTAGATTTCAGTGTGATGACCCCTGTTTTGGTTTGTTTCTTCAAGTCGGAGACTTCCAGTAACGGATAAACAGTGTCTCCTGCGATCAACGGTTTTAAAAATTTGCTGGATTGCTCGATAAAACCAATCATGCAATCGCCAAGCACATGCGGAAACAAACCAGCGCCGGGCGTTGCTTGTATCAAAACCTGAAATCCATGGGCGAGCATTCCAGAATATCCCAGTGCCTTACAGTATTCTTCATCATAATGAATGGGATGATTATCGCCTGAGGCTAATTGAAACGCCGCAAAATTAGCGTCCCCTATGGTTCGCGACGGAATAGGGAATTTGTCTCCAATTTTAAGATCCTCGAACCCTTTGGTTTCAACCAGTGGATTGGAAAAAGGATCGTAGCGGTTAGGGATTTCATTAGAATTGCTCATTTCATCCTCCGTCAGGCGTTAATGGCTTATCGTTCTGATTCCCGATTTTCGCCACTTCGCTGCTATTTTTGGTTATTATTTTGAATCGGCTACGTCATATAGAAGAATATAATGACACAAATTGATGAGAACCCACAAACAACATTGATTCAAAAACCGAAGTTATTTTGCTATAACCACCCTATTTTAAAGCCCTTTTCGCCCGAGTTTTGGCTACTTCTTTAAGAAACAGCATATTTGACAGCGAAAAACACATAAATCTTTATCCCGCTCATTGAATCATGTTGACTTAAAGCATGTCGTAGATATATTGCGGCCTTCAATTGCGGTGCGCGAAGAAATCGTTTCTTTGCACCCATCCATTATGTTCGAAACGGATCAGCTATGTTTGCAGTGATCAAAACTGGCGGTAAACAATATAAAGTCGCCAAAGACGATGTTATCAAGGTAGAGCGCCTGGCAGGTGAAGCCGGCGACACCGTACAATTGGACCATGTCCTTGCTGTTGCAGCCGATGATGGCGCGCTTACAGTTGGTGCTCCTGTTGTTGAAGGAGCGATTGTCTCCGCAACTTTGCTTGAACAAGCACGGGCTGACAAGATCGTCGTATTCAAGAAAAAACGTCGTCAGAATTACCGGCGTAAAGCTGGACATCGTCAGGACATCACAGTTCTGAGAATTACTGACATTTCTGCTTCTGGTGCTAAAAAAGCAGCACCAAAAAAAGCAGCAGCCAAAAAAGCAGCTCCTAAAAAAGCAGCTGCTTCAAGCGAGGAGTAGTCTAGATGGCACATAAGAAAGCTGGCGGCTCGTCCCGCAACGGTCGCGATTCCGCAGGTCGCCGCCTTGGTATTAAAAAATATGGTGGTGAAGCCGTTATCTCTGGCAACATTATTTTGCGCCAACGCGGTACTAAATGGTACCCGGGTGAAAATGTTGGCATGGGCAAGGATCACACCATCTTCGCCGTTACTGAAGGTAAAGTAAAATTTATCAAAAAGAGTGGCGGAAAGATCTTTGTATCCGTTGAGGGTCAGGCATAAGCCTCCGATCACGGAAACAAACAGATTAAGAAGGGGAATGGTCAAACCATTCCCCTTTTTTTGTTTTAAATTGGCGATACTTCCGCCCGCAAAAGACAGCAGAACCCATGAAATTTCTTGATCAAGCCAAAATTTTTCTGAAATCCGGCAATGGCGGACCCGGCGCACTTAGCTTCCGGCGAGAAAAATACATTGAATTTGGGGGACCTGACGGCGGCAGTGGCGGACGGGGCGGCTCGGTTATTGTCGAATGCGTTGACGGTCTCAACACACTAATCGATTACCGTTATCAACAACATTTCAAAGCCAGAAGCGGTCATCATGGCATGGGACGTGACAGGTCGGGTGCCGCAGCCCAAGACGTGATTTTGAAAGTTCCAGTAGGAACGCAGGTTCTCGAAGATGATAATGAAACCCTGATTTGCGACATGACGGAAGTTGGGCAATCTGTCTACCTTTGTCAGGGTGGCGATGGTGGACGCGGCAACGCCGCGTTTAAGACTTCCACTAACCGCGCACCTCGCAAAACTGAACCCGGCTGGCCCGGCGAAGAACGCTGGGTATGGTTACGACTGAAACTCATCGCTGACGCAGGCCTCGTAGGTTTACCGAACGCTGGCAAGTCAACTTTCTTGAGTGCAACAAGTCGCGCAAAACCAAAAATTGCGGATTATCCGTTTACCACACTCGTTCCGCAACTCGGTGTCGTTGGCGCTGGCGGCAAAGAGTTTGTGCTAGCTGATATTCCAGGCCTCATCGAAGGCGCCTCCGAAGGTATTGGTCTTGGTCATCGATTCTTGGGCCACGTCGAACGTTGCCGAGTTCTCTTACATCTCATCGATGGTACGGAAGAAGATGTCGTGGCGTCCTACAAGACAATTCGCGGTGAGCTTGAGGCATATGCCGATCACTTGGCGGCCAAAGACGAGATTTTGGTTCTAAACAAGATTGACGCACTTCTTGATGAAGAAATCGAGGATAAAGTCGCTTTACTTGAAAAAGCATCTGGCAAAAAAGTCATGACGATTTCGGCAGCAACTGGTGATCATATCGAAGAATTGATGTTCATTCTTCTCGACATTATTGGTGTTGCGAAAAAAGTTGAAAAAGAAGCTGAAATTTTAGAACAGATTGAAGAAAAAGGAGAGCCAAACCCTACATGGCAACCTTGATTGAAAGGTTCACGGGGGCAAAACGGGTTGTTATCAAGATTGGCTCTGCACTTCTTGTGGACGGGGAAACAGGACAGCTTAGAAAAAGCTGGCTTACGGCACTTGTAAAAGACATTGCCGTCATGCGCAGGCGTGGACAGGAAGTCCTGATTGTTTCTTCCGGCTCCATCGCCATGGGTAGATCTGTTCTTGGACTGAAGCCCGGGACACTTAGGCTCGAAGAGAGTCAGGCGGCGGCAGCTACCGGACAAGTCCTTCTTGCGCACGCATATCAAGAAATACTAGGTCTTGAAGATCTGACAATTGCGCAAATCCTGCTGACTTTAAGTGATACCGAAGAAAGAAGACGCTATCTAAACGCCAGAAGCACTCTTTCAACGTTGCTCTCTCTTAATGCCATTCCTGTAATTAACGAGAATGACACTGTCGCCACTAGCGAAATTCGTTACGGTGACAACGATAGATTGGCGGCTCGCGTTGCGCAAATGATCGGCGCCGACTGCCTGATACTACTGAGTGATATTGACGGCCTGTATGAAGCGGACCCGACACACACTCCTGAGGCTCGTTTCCTCCCTGAAGTGAATGAGCTTAGCGAAGATATTATGGCAATGGCCGGCGGCGTTCAAACAGCAGTTGGTAGTGGTGGTATGGTAACCAAACTGAAAGCCGCTCAAATCGCTATGGCAGCTGGTTGTAACATGTTCATTGCGAACGGCACGATCGAGCGCCCTTTGAAAGCAATTTCCGAAGACAACGCCAGATTTACATGCTTTACCGCGAAAGACACCCCTCGCAACGCCCGTAAAAAATGGATCGCCGCCAGCCTCTCCAGTCAAGGTCAGCTCGTTGTGGATACCGGTGCAGAAAAGGCACTGCAAGTCGGTAAAAGCCTACTGCCTGCAGGTGTCAGCGACGTACATGGTGAATTTGAGCGCGGAGACCTTGTCATTTTGGTCAATCAACAAGGCCGGGAACTTGGACGTGGATTATCAGCCTATTCGGCTTCTGATGCATTACGTATTATCGGGCATAAAAGTAGTGAGATTGCAGAAATTCTGGGCTATTCTGGTCGAGATGAAATGATTCACCGCGATGAACTAGCGTTGAATTAAACAACAAAAAACGGATAAGAGAAATGACAGCACTTTCCAACATTACCGACAATCAGTCGATCGATACCGTGATGGAGGAACTGGGAACGCGTGCGACAAAAGCCGCCCAGATACTGTCTCAGGCTCCGACAGATGCTAAAAATAGCGCTCTGTTGGAAGCTGCAAAATCATTACGAGAAAATACCACTACAATTCTGGCTGCCAATGCAACGGATATGGAGGCAGCCATAAAAAAGGGTATCTCTCCTTCTTTTCTGGACCGTCTTAAACTGGACAATAACCGGATTGAAGCCATGGCCACGGGCCTTGAAGACATTGCGTCTCTTAAAGATCCCGTCGGTGACATTATGGATCAATGGGAACGTCCAAACGGCCTTGATATTTCGCGCGTGCGTGTTCCCTTGGGCGTAATCGGTATTATCTACGAATCAAGACCTAATGTAACAGCTGATGCTGGTGCCCTTTGTTTGAAATCTGGAAATGCCAGCATTTTGCGTGGCGGCTCGGAAAGTTATTATTCCAGCCGTGCAATCTGGCAGTGCTTGCAAGATGGTTTAAAATCCGCCGGATTACCCGACAGCGCCATTCAGATCATTCCAACAACCGACCGTGCCGCTGTAGGTAAGCTATTGACCATGTCCGACACCGTTGATGTAATTGTTCCCCGCGGCGGGCGAAACCTGATCGAACGGGTTCAAAAAGAAAGCCGTATTCCGGTCTTTTCACATCTGGAAGGATTGGTTCACATCTTTTTGGACAAAAACGCCGATTTGGAAAAAGCCGTTGAGATTGTCTTCAATTCGAAAATGCGTAGAACAGGTATCTGCGGCTCTTTGGAGACACTTCTTATTGACCAAAGCGTTGTGGACTCATTAGCTGTACCTGTCCTTGAAAAGTTAATTGCGGGTGGATGTGAAGTACGTGGCGATTCGAAAACATGTGCTTTAAACGATAAAATTATTCCAGCAACCGATTCGGATTGGAGCGCTGAATATTTGGACAGCATCGTATCCGTTAAAATCGTTAAAAATATTGATGCAGCAATGACACATATCAGTACATACGGCTCCAGCCACACAGACTGCATTATTACGGAGGATGCGGAAGCTGCCACACGCTTCCTGAATGAAGTAGACAGCGCCATAGTTTTGCATAATGCCTCCACTCAATTCGCCGACGGCGGAGAATTCGGAATGGGTGCAGAAATCGGTATCAGTACCGGCAAAATGCATGCACGTGGCCCTGTCGGTGTTGAGCAACTAACCAGCTTTAAATATCAGGTTAGAGGCACAGGTCAGACACGGCATTAATATCATGCCCACACAGAAAATCGGCTTGTTGGGCGGATCCTTCAATCCCGCCCATGAAGGTCATCTCTACATCAGTGAAACTGCCCTCCGCACGCTTGGTTTGGATGAGGTTTGGTGGCTTATTTCACCCCAAAACCCTTTAAAATCTGCCGATGGAACACGTAGTTTCGCGGATCGTATGAAACGCGCAGAAGTGCTTACAAAAAACCCTGCCATACGGGTGTCCGACTTCGAGAAAACCCATTCTCAAACTTATACAGCTGACACATTGGTGAAGTTACAACGAGTGTATCCTACTCACCAATTTGTATGGCTTATGGGGGCTGATAATCTCATTCAATTTCCCAAATGGCGGCATTGGCGAGACATTTTCGATACGATGCCGATTGCTGTCTTTGATCGTCCTGGATACACCTTCAAAGCACTGGCTGGCGAGGCCGCACGGTGTTATGCTGATTGCCGTATTTTTCCGGGATCCACCGGAAGGCCAATTCTGGATTTTGCAGAACGTAAAGCGCCGGCCTGGACTTTTGTTGCGCATACGAAACATAAACTGAGCAGTACATATATAAGAAAATACACTAACTAAGCAGTAAGTACTTGCTCTTAAGCCAGAAAATTCCCAAATTAGGGATAAGTAAACCGTAACCCCCTCCATGGGAGTAGAATAGACCCCTTATGAACGCCAAACTAGCTAACGCTTCTAAACTACGCGATCTTGTCCAGTCATGCCTCGAGGACAATAAAGCGGAACAAGTTGTATCAATCGATTTATCAGGCAAAACCTCCTTCGCAGATTACATGGTAATTGCTAACGGCCGCTCCACCCGACAGGTTGGTGCGCTTGCTGACCATTTAAAGGAAGAGATCAGAGACGCTGGATTTGGCGTCGCCCAAATTGAAGGCAAAGCCAATTGTGATTGGGTTCTCGTAGATGCAGGTGATGTGATTGTTCACCTCTTCCGGCCGGAAGTTCGGGATTTCTATAATCTTGAAAAAATCTGGGCGCCGACTGCCGCCAAAGAAATGTCAAACTAAACGAAGAATACCATCTTCGTTGCAGGAGGAACCCCATGCGCCTGACGATCGCCAGTGTTGGCAAATTTCGCGCAGGCCCGCTTGAGGAACTCTATTCTGAATATGCTGGACGTGTGCCTTGGCAGCTTTCCCTGAAAGAGGTTGAAGAAAAAAAACCTCTTAAAGGGGATCAGCTTAAAACACGCGAAGCTGAACTCCTTATGAAATCCATCCCCAAAGGGGCAAAACTCATTGTCCTACATGAACGTGGCAAAGAGCTTACAAGTGTGGAATTTTCAAACCTTCTTGGCAATTTTGAAGACGATGGTGTTCAAGATGTCGCGTTTCTCATTGGCGGGGCAGACGGGCACAGCAAGTCCACGCTAGACGGAGCAGACCGTTTAATGTCTCTGGGCAAAATGACGTGGCCACACTTAATGGTTCGCGGTTTGCTCGCTGAACAGATTTACCGCGCCCATTCCATCCGAACGAACCATCCGTATCACCGCGCATAACTGAGGGTGTGATCCGCCACATCCTGTTGAATTCAATGGCAATTTAAATCAGCACAAGATATAAATAGCGACCATGAAAAAAGCTGACACATCTACTAATCGCCCCGTAATGCTCTGTATCCTTGATGGGTGGGGTCACAGTGAAGAAGCCACTGACAACGCCATTGCTCGCGCAAACACACCGAATTGGGACAAATTGGTCGCCACGTGCCCCATGAGCTTATTGGCGACATCTGGTCAGGATGTAGGATTGCCTGAAGGGCAAATGGGCAACTCAGAAGTTGGCCATATGACGATCGGAAGCGGTAGAGTGGTGCTTCAAGATCTGCCTCGTATCAATAAGGCAATCGAAACGGGCGATCTTGCAGAAAACAAAATTTTACTGGATCTCATCGCAAAGCTGAAGATAACGGGAGGCACATGCCACATCGTCGGCCTCTTGTCTCCGGGCGGAGTGCATTCTCATCAAGATCACATGATTGCTCTTTGTCGGATAGTGTCTGAAGCAGGTGTTCCAGTCGCGCTCCATGGCTATACAGATGGGCGGGACACGCCTCCTGGGAGCGGGGTAGATTTTGTAAAAGATGTTGTCGCAGCTCTTTCTAAAATGGAAAATGTTAGGCTTGCCACATTGTGCGGCCGATATTTCGCTATGGACCGCGACAATAATTGGGATCGGGTTCAGCTTGCCTATGATGCCATGTTCAGCGCAAAAGGTGCTGTTATGTCGGAGCCCGTTGCCGCAATCACTTCTGCGTATGAGAACGGCGAAAACGATGAATTTCTAAAACCACTGATCGCAGATGGATATAGCGGCGTTGAAAAGGGTGATGCTCTACTTGCCGCTAATTTCCGGGCAGATCGCACGCGCCAGTATCTAAATGCTGTGACGACGCCCGATTTTGATGGATTTGATACCTCTCATCAAGCCGATCTATGTGCTGTTATTGGTATGATCGAATATTCTGCAGCCCTTGCACCGTTGGTCCCTGCCCTGTTTCAGCCCATAGAGATTAAAAACACTTTAGGACAGATTGTTGCAGATGCTGGATTACGGCAGCTTCGCATTGCCGAAACGGAAAAATACGCCCATGTAACTTTCTTTCTAAACGGCGGTGAAGAAGAAATCTTAAACGGCGAAGAACGTATCCTTATCCCAAGCCCAAAGGTTGCAACCTACGATCTTCAACCGGAGATGTGCGCGCCAGAAGTCAAAGAGAATTTGCTAAACGCTGTTAAAAGCGATGCCTTCGACCTGATTATTGTGAATTTTGCCAACCCAGATATGGTCGGCCATACCGGTGTAATGGAGGCCGCGATTAAAGCCGTTGAGACAATGGATGTTTGCGTCGGGGATTTGAGTGCTGCTGTTGAACAAGCTAGCGGCGTTATGTTGATCACGGCAGATCACGGTAATATCGAGCTGATGAAAGATCCTACAACTCAAAAGCCTCACACAGCCCATACAACAAATCTCGTTCCATTCGTTTTGGCAGCCGGTGACAAGGCTTTAAAGCTTGATAACGGTAGTCTTGCGGACATCGCACCAACAATTTTATCGTTCATGGGGATCGAAATCCCAGAAGAAATGACTGGTAAAAACTTGGCGGCCGAGCTAACCGACCAGTCTCAAAACCGTGCGGTATCGTAAAAGATATAAATTACACACATACCCTGCGGCTATTATAGCCGCTCTTTTGCTTTGTCTAACTTTCCTGATTATTAAGCCCGCGTTGCTTCATGCAGGACCGAACGAAGAACTCGTCAAATTACGAAAAGCACTTTCAGCGTCCACGTTACGTCAGGAAGAAATATCTCAGCGACTACAGTTATTATCTGGCGAGATTACATCTTTAAAGGAAAAATCCGTCCGGGCAGCCTCGCGGCTTCGGAAGTTGGACCAAAATCTTATCGATACAGAAGATCGACTGTCTGACATCGAAGCTGTTGAAAAACAAACATTACACACACTTTCAAAACAAAATGCCGGGCTTGCAGATACATTATCGGCACTTCTAAGGCTTAGCAAGCAACCCGAAGGCAGTCTAATTGGTAGCCCAGAGAATCTGATCGATACGTTGCGCGCAGCAACCTTGCTAAAAGCAGTTATCCCCGCCCTCAAACAGCAAGCAGACCAATTAGGGGATCAGCTCGACACGCTAGCGACACTTCGGGATCAATATATTGCTGAACAACAAAATTTTGTAAGCCTGCGCAATGCAAGAACATCTGAGCAAGATACACTTGATCAATTGCTAGACGCAAAAAAAGTCGCGAAAATCGCTCTTTACGGAAGAAATGCGAAGGAAGGTCGTAAGCAGCGCCGCTTAAGTGCCGAAGCGCGAGACCTTGTTTCTTTAATGACGCGCCTGGAAGTTGAAAAAAAGACCCGTATTGAAGCGGAAAAAAGACGCATTGAAAAAGAAATAAAACGACAAGAGCAACTTCGGCGCGATCAAGAAAGCAGAAGAATAGCTGAAGAGAAGCGCCTCGCTAGTGAAAATCAGGCGAGCAGCAAAGAGAGCGCATCAACTGTCCCTAAGCCAGTACCTTCTCGCAAAACTCTGCCTTCCTCGGAACCTCAAAAAGCACCGACAAAAATGGCTTCACTCTCTACACTTGGAACCCGCCGACCATTTTCTTCAATAAAAGGTACCCTTCCTTTACCAGTTGGCGGTAGAATTGTATCGAATTACACGAAAACCCGTAAAAAACAGCAAAGAAACGGAATTGTGATCGAAACGCGGCAAGGGGCTGCGGTAATATCACCCCATGATGGGCAAATTGCTTTTGCAGGACCGTTCCGGCATTATGGGCTATTGTTGATTATTGACCACGGAGGAGGATATCATACTCTTCTAGCAGGTCTCGGCTCCATTGAAGGAGAGGTAGGACAGCTTTTATTAGCCGGCGAACCCGTCGGTAAAATGAAAAGCAACATAAATGTCAAACCAACACTATATATGGAGTTACGCGTAAAAGGATCGCCGGTGAACCCAATACCGTGGTTATCGGCAGGATACAGAAAGGTCAGTGGGTAATGAGAAATGTTGTTACAGGCTTTTTGGCGATTGCAGTAATTGTTCTGTCTTTGGCTATTTTGACGACGCCTAGAGATGAAGTCGCTGCGAGCTCCGAAACCTATCGGCAGCTGAATCTTTTCGGTGATGTTTTTGCGAAAATTCGCGAAGATTATGTTGAAGAAGTAGACGATGCAGACCTAATTGAAGCCGCCATTAATGGCATGTTGGCGTCGCTGGACCCTCATTCAAGTTATTTGAACCCCAAAAATTACAAGGGAATGAAAATTCAAACCCGCGGAAAATTTGGAGGCTTAGGTATTGAAGTCACTATGGAAGGTGGCCTCATCAAAGTTGTCGCTCCCATTGATGACACACCTGCAGCAAAAGCCGGCGTGCAAGCTGGTGATTATATCACTCACTTAGACGGTGAACCGGTCCTCGGATTGACTTTAGCTCAGTCTGTAGAGCGTATGCGGGGCTTAGTCGACACTGACATAGCGCTCACAATCCGCCGGGAGAATGTCAAAGAACCAATTGAGATCTCAATTACGCGTGCTGTTATTACAGTACAATCTGTAAGAGGGCGTATTGAAGACGAAGATCTGCTTTATGTCCGGATTTCCAGTTTTACCGAACAGACCGACAGCGGCATTCGCAAAACGATCAAGCGCCTCACAGAAGAAGCTGGCGGTGACTTCAAGGGTTTAATAATTGACCTTCGCAATAATCCAGGCGGCCTTCTCGATCAGGCAATTGCCGTCTCTGATGCGTTCCTACCCAAAGGCGAAATAGTATCTACGCGTGGCCGCGAATCACGGGATTCTCAACGTTATAATGCAACTCCAGATGATATCGCCGGTGGGAAACCCATTGTAGTTCTTATAAATGGCGGATCCGCAAGTGCCTCTGAAATCGTAGCTGGTGCCCTACAGGATCATCGCAGAGCCGTTATCTTAGGAACACAAAGCTTTGGTAAAGGGTCAGTGCAAACTATAGTACCGCTACAAGGAAATGGTGCTATGCGGATGACAACAGCTCGCTATTACACACCTTCAGGCAACTCAATTCAGGCAAAAGGGATCTCGCCTGATATTGAAGTGAGACAAGCACGCCTTGAAGTGCTTGATACTCGTAAGCCTCGCTCAGAAGCTGATCTTCGAAATCATTTGGAAAATGGAAAACCAAAAAGAGAGAAGTCCGCTGCCGAAACTAAAACCGAAGAAACCGGCAAAGCACTGGATTACCAACTTCTTAGAGCGAAAGACCTCTTGAAAGGCGTTTCACTTTTTGCAAAGAAGGATTTTAATTAGTCCCTTCGTGATTTCCCGCTAAAAATGAGATTAGCTTGGCAAAAGTAAATAAAAATAAAGGTACAGCACTGAAATCCAAAAACAGGATTTCGGTGCTGTCACTGTTTTATGCAGCTCTTATCCTCGGGATAAGTGGTCTTGCCGGTTGGGCGTTTTGGCTCGACCGCAAATCACCCCATAATGAAAACCCTTCTGTGCAAACTGAAATCGCGGCACCCGTTGCTGCGTTGGATCCGCACACAAAAGGGGATAAAGATGCGTTACCTCTTAAGGATAAAGACGAGGTCGCACACGATGAGAAACATCCTCAGAAAGGTCACGCGCCTGAGACTAAAAAAGACGACCATGCGGCAGATCCACAGAAAGTGGCTGACACCCATAAAGAAGAAAAACTTGCGGAGCCTATGCCTGACGACGGGCCTCTCATGGGCAAGAACCCGATACACCCTAAAAAACCTGAGCCTTCACTAGTAGAAATACATAAACCTGAGTTGAAGGCGGACCCACACGAAGAAACCAAAGTAGTCGCGCAAAATGTGATTGAACCTGCGCAAGAACAGCAAAAAGAAGCAGAAGAAGAAATTAAACGAAAACCGGAAGTGCCTGCTGTTGAGCCAAAAGTAAAAAAGGCTAAGGCTGCTGCTCACGAGAAAGAAGATATGCCCGTCCAGGAGGCTGTTAATCCCCCTCTTGCGGAAGTTATTGCAGAGCCAATAGTTAGCGCCCCCTTGTCACCAGTACCGGACCCAGAACTTGCAACTGCTTCAGATTTCGGATTACTCCCCATCATTGGGCCAAATGGGAAAATGCCGTGGCGAACTTATGCAAAGCCCTTTACTGATCCATTGGATCGTCCGCGCATTGCTATTATCATCAGTGAAATGGGAATGAGCACGTCCGCCACTCAAACTGCAATCCAGAATCTACCGGGTGCGGTCACTCTCTCCTTCAACCCATATGCGCGGGACCTACAAAACTGGGTCGCTCAGTCGCGTGCAGCTGGGCATGAGGCCCTTCTACAGCTTCCCATGGAACCTTTCGGGTATCCGCAGAATGATCCTGGCCCACACAGTTTGCTCACTAGCCTGACAGATCGGGAAAATTTGAACAGATTGGAATGGATGCTCGGACGGTTTACAGGTTATTCAGGTGTTACAAATCAAATGGGGTCACGCTTCACAGCCTCTGCAGAAGACATAATTCCCATACTGGACATTATAAAAAGCCGTGGATTGCTATTTATGGATGGCCGTACATCTGCAAAAAGTGTCGCCGGACAGCTGGCCGCAGGACTTAGTATTCCTGTCGCGGTCAATAATCGTTTTCTGGATCACAAAGCGGACCGGGATACAATTGACCAACGCCTAAAAGAGCTTGAGCGTATTGCTCGTTTTACCGGAACAGCTGTTGGTATTGGCTACCCCTACCCTGTAACACTCGAACGCATCGCGGTCTGGGCAAAATCACTCAACAGAAAGGGATTTGTTTTGGCTCCTGTTTCAGCTGTGACAAACCGTCAGGAAATACAATGACATCGTCTCACGAAAATCTTCCTTACCGCCCGTGTGCCGGCCTTATGGTTGCCAATTCAGAAGGTAAAATATTCGTTGGAACACGAATTGACATGGAAGCTGAGCATTGGCAAATGCCGCAAGGGGGGATCGATGATGGGGAGAGCCCACTCACCGCTGCAAAGCGTGAACTCCTTGAAGAAATTGGGACCGACAAAGTTGAGCTCGTTCACGAACTCGAAGAGTGGCTTACCTATGACTTACCCGAACATCTAATCGGGAAAGTCTGGAAAGGTAAATATAGAGGGCAAAAACAAAAATGGTTTTTGTTTCGCTTCACAGGTTCCGATTCGGATATTAGCATTGAAACCGAGCATCCTGAGTTTTCGGCGTGGAAATGGACAGATACCAACTCTCTAGTTGATCAAATTGTGCCCTTTAAACGGGAGATTTACGCGCATTTGGTAAAAACACTGACCTCTTTCCTTTAGAGGTACAACCATCGTATAACGAGAATAAAACAGATATTTGTTCATTAGTCTAAAATTAACCATGACATACAATATGTTGTGGTTTCTTTGCTTTTGCTTCCGTCACTTCACATAAGCTATTGTTTTTGCGACATGAATACTCATATACTTTGTTAATAAATTTTTAACCATGACAAGTTGTTGCTGCGAAATATATATCCCATATCAAGAAAATAGAACATTTTGGTGTAAATGAACTTGTTTCGGATACGGTTTGTAAATTGAAAAAGACATATTTGAAAAGCTGATTTTGGCCCCAGGAAATTCAGCTCATTGATAGCGTTCAGTAGCGGAAAAAGTGAGAGTGACATGAAACATTACGAAGAACTCACCGGTGGTGAAGGCAAACGTGTTTTCTACAGGGCAGAACGCTTCAAAGCGTCAACATTAATGCAAAACAGTTCCCCGCAGATTAACGTCCAAGGTGAATCGTTTGAGATTTTTGATTTAAGCATGAGTGGCTTGTCTTTTGTAAGCTCACCGAGCAATGTCTGGGACGGTGATCTCGAACAAGACCTCCCTATCTCTCTAAAATTGGGAACCGATGAAATCTTTCAAGGGAAAGGCCGTGTTAGACGTGTTGAACCCTTAAATAGCCGGCAAAAAATTGCACTCGAGCTTACAGAGGGATTTCTGGATATCCCTGGTCTTCTGGAAAAGCACGATGAAATATCCCTTCAAAAAACTCTCAATAGTGAAATGGCGGACTATGGCGTCCATGTCCCCACTGAATATAAACAACTCATCGCCGATGCAGTCTTTCTGTTAAGGTCCGCACGATCAACTTTAGAGAAAATAGAAGCTGATATTCCATCAGATTTCCCGCGCCGTGACGAACGCATTCGCGAGGCAATTTTGGAATGTGAAAAAATGTCCTTTAAAAGATGGCAGGCATTTTTTCAACTTGGCAACAAAGTGATCAACAATATTCGCGAAGACCAAATAGCCGTTACAGCGACAAAGAGATATACCGAGAGCGTTTTATTACCGGAACTTATGAGCGGTAAAAACTGGCATCGTTCCTATACAAAGCCGCTTGGATATCCTGGTGATTTCCAGATCATGAATTTCTTCTATAGTTTGTCACTTTCGGGCGACACAGCATATGATAAATTCTGTCATCAATTGGGAAATTCGACCGGTGAGTTTATTTCCGTCCGGATGAATATGGTAAAACAGGCAATAGCCAGGTTGGCCATTGATGCCGCATCACGCGGTAAAAGCTCTTTTGACGTGGCAAATCTCGGGTGTGGACCAGCTCAGGAAGTGAGCAATTACCTGAAAGCTGATCGTTTACCACTCCCCGTTAGTTTCACACTCATTGATCAAGATCATGAGGCGCTGTCGTGTGCTTATGAAAACTCTTTTCGCGAAGTTTCAAGGTTGAAGGGACAAGCGAAGGTTAATTGCTTAAACGCTTCTTTTATGGAGTTTCTCTCCGCAGGAAAGCTGTTTAGTAAGCTTGGCAAGCATGACATGATCTATACTGTGGGCCTCGTCGATTACCTCTCAGCTCATCGTGCCAAACGTTTCATGACTGATCTGTACGCCAACCTTAATCCAGGCGGAACAGTTATCATCGGAAATATGCGTGAATCTGAGAGCAGCCTTGAATGGGTGTTGGACTATGTCACCGACTGGAAGCTTGAATACAGAACTGAAGCCGAAATGTTGGCCATGGCCGACAATATCGAAGATGCTGCAAAGAAAGAGGTTCTCACAGATACAACAGGGCATTGTTACCTGCTCGTAGTGACCAAACCAGAATAAGCCATGGGGATCGGCGGCCAGGCCACAAACAGTTAGGCTTGGCGGTATCTCTTCTCACTCTCTTCCGCCACAGCATTCGTAATTACACGAGAAGCTGGGAACTCAACAATTGCTGTTGTACCTAGCCCTAGAACACTCTGCAGCATGATCTTGCCTTCATGGAGTTCCATAACATTCTTGGAAAGAGGAAGCCCCAGACCCGTTCCTTCGTAATTTCTAGAGAGAGAACTTTCAATTTGGGCAAATGGTACAAACACTCTATCGATATTCCCTTTATCAATCCCAATACCGGTATCTTCGATAAGGATCCTGAGAGCGCCGTCTTTACGGTTTTCACATTTGATCGCAACACTTCCCCCTTTAGGGGTGAATTTTATCGCGTTTGAAAGCAAGTTCAAGAATACCTGCGATACCAATCTTGGATCTGCCCAGATGATGTGATCTTCATCCGGTATATCCATCATCAAGCGAACATTCTGCTCCGTTGCCTTATCACGAACAAGACGTAATGAAGACGAGAGAGATGCCATAACTTGAACTTCACTCTCGACAAGAACAAGCTTGCCCGCTTCTGCTTTTGAAAGATCCAAGATATCGTTGATGATGCTTAGCAGATGCTGACCGCTATTGTTTATGTCTTCTGAGTATTCTTTGTATTGATCTTTGCCTAAAGGACCAAACATCTCTTTCTTCAAAATCTCAGAAAAACCTATGATCGCATTCAGCGGTGTCCGCAGTTCATGAGACATAACAGCTAAAAACTCGGATTTTGCATGGTTTGCAGCTTTTGCTTGTTCCGCCAGAACGACTGAGTTTGAGCGTTCTTCCTCCAACATAGCCATATTCATATAATCCCTGCGGCGGGCGATCTCTTGAATGTAACTTGCGAAAATATTCATCACAGCAACACTAATTAGAAAGAAATTATTGCTGAGAAACAGGTGATGCGGAATTGGATTATAAACCAGCACAATATATTGATAAATAGCCATAAAAATCAGAGTAACCGTCGTTGCATATATGAACCTAACAGGTGGGATGCAACAACAATAGACGAGCACGGGCACAAGGCCCGCAAAGTAGATAGACCCGCCGACTGGATCGGCGAGCGCAATCATCACAAGTATACCGAGCCCCGTGGAAAACATACAAAACGCAAATAAGGGTTGTGCATATCGGCTTAACACAGGATGGAAAGTGGATGCAGCGGTTAGTAAGAATATAGGTCCGACAATAGCAAAACGTATTGTCCATGCGATCTCATAGATTTCGGGAATTATGTAATAGTCGAGTATTCCGAAGATCGCGTATATAAGAAATCCACCCGCGAGGGCGATCCGGATCACCGGCAGAGCCTTATTCAGCTCTATCTCAGTATGGCGCGCTTCAGCGTCTCTATCGAAAAATCGAAGAGTAAATATATTTATCGGAAGTTCAATAAACCCGAACTTACGAAGAATGATTTCTGAAATCCCCATTTAGAAAACTATCTGCCGGACCAAGTATACAACAAAGGAGGTAAATTCCCCCGAAAGAACTATAGGTCGTAATAGTAAATGAATGGTAAATCTCATTTGGCGTGCGTTTATGGGTGTATAGCGTGTTTTCAGCAGGCTATATCGCTAAATTCCGCTAATAGCCTATCCTAAATGGCACACAAAAAAGGAGCCCTATTGGGCCCCTTTTTAATCTCAGGTGTTTAGGAAACTTATCCCAGTGCTTCAAGAAGCTGTTCCAGATGATCTTTGTTTTCTTGCGCTTTGCGCTTCACTTCATCATCTTTTGCATCTTCAATGTCTTCTGCCGCATTTTTTACCCGCTGCTCCAAATCACTACGATCCAGATCCGCCACGTGAATGGCTTCCTCAGCTAATACCGTAATTTTGTCGTCGGAGACTTGTGCAAAGCCACCGTTCACAAAAATACGATCCTTTTCGACATCACCTTCATAAATCGTGATGACGCCGGGGCGCAATGTTGAAGTGATAGGTGTATGCCCCGCCATGATGGCAAAGTCGCCTTCAGCGCCGGGGATTACAACCATCTCATAAGCATCCGAGAGCAGAAGCTTCTCAGGTGACACCAAGTCCATGGTTACCATATCAGCCATGTTTTGCTCTCCTTCAACCTAGCTTTAAGCTACTGCAGCAGCTAACTTAGCGGCTTTTTCTTTAACTTCGTCAATTCCACCGCACATATAGAATGCAGCTTCTGGAAGGTCATCATAGTCACCAGCAACAATCGCTTCGAAGGCATCAATTGTGTCTTCAAGTTTTACGAATGTACCCGGGACGCCAGTGAAGATTTCAGCCACATGGAATGGTTGGCTGAGGAAACGCTGGATCTTACGGGCACGTGCCACAACCAGTTTATCTTCTTCAGACAATTCATCCATGCCCAAAATGGCAATGATGTCCTGTAGTGATTTATATGTTTGCAGAGTTTCTTGAACCCGACGGGCAATGTTGTAGTGACGATCGCCAACAACCGCGGGGTCCAACATACGTGATGTTGAGTCAAGTGGATCCACCGCAGGATAGATACCAAGTTCCGCAATCTGACGTGACAGAACTGTCGTCGCATCAAGATGGGCAAAGGATGTCGCAGGAGCCGGGTCAGTCAAGTCATCGGCAGGTACGTAAATCGCCTGAACAGAGGTAATAGAACCTTTGTTAGTTGATGTAATACGTTCTTGAAGCGCACCCATATCCGTTGCAAGAGTTGGTTGGTAACCCACAGCTGATGGGATACGACCAAGAAGCGCAGACACTTCGGAGCCAGCTTGCGTAAAGCGGAAAATATTATCCACGAAGAACAGAACGTCCTGACCTTCAACATCACGGAAATATTCCGCGATAGTCAAACCGGAAAGCGCCACACGAGCACGCGCTCCTGGAGGCTCATTCATTTGACCATATACGAGGGCCACTTTTGATTTATCGCCTTCAAGGTCGATAATGCCGCCTTCGATCATTTCGTAGTAAAGGTCGTTACCTTCACGAGTACGTTCACCAACACCAGCAAAAACAGAATAACCACCATGGCCCATGGCCACGTTGTTGATCAATTCCATAATCAAAACTGTTTTACCAACACCCGCACCACCGAAGAGGCCAATTTTACCGCCCTTCGCGTAAGGAGCAAGAAGGTCAACAACCTTAATACCGGTTACCAGAATTTCTGATTCTGTAGACTGGTCAGCAAAGTCAGGAGCTTCCGCATGGATCGGAGCATGTGATTTTGCGTTCACAGGACCGCGTTCATCAACAGGCTCACCCACAACGTTCAGGATACGTCCCAGAGTTTCCGGACCAACCGGCATCTGAATCGCATCTCCTGTGTCAGAGACTTCCTGGCCACGAACGAGACCTTCAGTTGCGTCCATGGCGATCGTACGTACTGTATTCTCACCAAGATGCTGCGCAACTTCCAGCACAAGACGCTGACCGTTATTTTCAGTATGTAGGGCGTTCAGGATTTTCGGCAATTCGCCGCTAAACTGAACGTCCACGACGGCACCCATCACCTGGGTTACTTTGCCGACAGACTTATTCGCCATTTTAATGCTCCCTAAAGGGTCACTTAATTCTTCCAAAGATCTGATACGTCAACCCGACTAAACGGCTTCTGCACCAGAAATAATTTCAATCAGCTCACTTGTAATCGCTGCTTGACGTTCACGGTTATATTTCAAAGACAGTTTGTCGATCATATCGCCTGCATTTCGGGTCGCATTGTCCATTGCGGACATCCGCGCACCCTGTTCAGACGCTGCATTTTCAAGCAATGACCGATAAACCTGAACAGAAACGTTGCGGGGCAACAAATCTGCAAGAATTTCTTCTTCTTCGGGTTCGTAATCGTAATCGATTTCACTTTCCTCATCGCCAGATTTCTCTGGAATAGATGCAGGAATGAGCTGTTGTTCTGTAACTTCTTGCGTCAAAACAGAAATATATTTTGCATAAAAAATCGTGCAAACGTCAAATTCACCATTGTCAAACATAGCAAGCGCGCGCTGAGCAATTGGCTGGGCATCCGAAAATCCGATTTTCTTGGATGCTGACAGATCCACCAAATCTATGATCAGATGGCCAAACTTACGCTTCAGTGCGTTGTTGCCTTTTTTGCCAACACACAGGATTTGAACATCCTTGCCCGCGGCAATCAGACTGTTTGCTTTGGCAGCGGCGGCCTTTGCAATGGAGTTATTAAACCCACCGCACAAACCACGTTCGCCAGTTGCGACAATAATAAGTTGTTTCTGATCGGATCCAGTTCCCTGAAGAAGACGAGGTCCCTCCTGGCCTTCAAGGCCAGAAGCAAGGGACACCATCATGCTTTCCATCCGCTCGGCATAAGGCCGAGCAGCACGGGCAGCTTCTTCAGCGTGACGCAGTTTCGCCGCAGCCACCATTTTCATGGCTTTGGTGATTTTCTGCGTCGACTTGACGCTGTTGATCCGATTTTTGAGTTCTTTAAGGTTCGCCATTTCGGGCTACCCCCTTTTCAGCTCAAAGGTTACGCAAAAGTAGTCGTAAAACTATCCAGAATTGAGTGCAGTTTTTTGTCTGACTCGTCGGATAATTTTGCTTCATCGCGGATGGTATCCATCAGGTCCTGATGTTTCGCATGCATTTCAGTCAGCAACTGAGTTTCAAAATCGCCGATTTGAGATACTTCGATACGATCCAGATACCCCTTCACACCAGAGAAGATTGAAACAACCTGCTCTGCCATTGTGAGAGGAGAATACTGAGCCTGCTTCAACAATTCTGTCAGACGCTCACCGCGGGCCAACAATTGTTGAGTAGACGCATCCAGATCAGAACCAAACTGCGCAAAGGCTGCCATTTCACGATACTGTGCGAGTTCCAATTTAATGGTACCTGCAACCTGTTTCATGGCTTTTGTTTGCGCGGCGGAACCCACACGAGACACAGACAGACCAACATTAATCGCTGGACGAATACCCTGATAGAAGAGTTCCGTTTCCAGGAAGATTTGACCATCTGTAATGGAAATAACGTTTGTCGGAATATAGGCAGAAACGTCACCGGCTTGAGTTTCAATAATTGGCAAAGCCGTCATTGAACCACTACCGTGAGCTTCGTTCAATTTCGCAGAACGTTCCAACAAGCGTGAATGAAGATAGAAAACGTCGCCTGGATATGCTTCACGTCCTGGTGGACGGCGCAATAACAGAGACATCTGACGATATGCAACCGCTTGCTTGGACAAATCATCATAAATGATCAATGCATGCATGCCATTATCACGGAAGAATTCACCCATCGCACAACCGGTAAACGGTGCAAGATACTGCAAAGGAGCCGGATCAGATGCGGTCGCTGCAACAACGATGGTATATTCCATCGCGCCTTTTTCTTCGAGCGTCTTTACGATTTGCGCAACAGTAGAGCGTTTTTGCCCAATCACTACGTAAACACAGTAAAGTTTTTTGCTCTCATCATCGCCTGCGTTTGCAGCTTTCTGATTAAGAATAGCATCAACAGCAACAGCCGTTTTACCTGTCTGGCGATCGCCAATGATCAGCTCACGCTGACCACGACCAATCGGAACAAGCGTATCAACTGATTTCAAACCGGTCATCATTGGTTCATGAACGGATTGACGTGGCATAATGCCAGGTGCTTTCACATCCACACGACGAGGTTCGCAGTTTTCGATCGGGCCTTTGCCATCAATCGGATTACCAAGACCGTCTACAACGCGTCCTAGCAGGCCTCGACCAACCTGTGTTTCAACGATGGCGCCAGTACGTTTAACTGTATCGCCTTCTCTAATATCACGGTCTGAGCCGAAAATCACGGCGCCCACGTTGTCTGCTTCCAGATTAAGGGCTAGACCCTTAATTCCACCTGGGAACTCAACCATTTCACCAGCCTGAATATTATCCAGACCGTAAATACGAGCAACACCGTCACCTACGGACAGCACCTGACCAACTTC
>MAAN01000041.1:285495-286415 GCA_002163135.1 Alphaproteobacteria bacterium 46_93_T64 | reverse complement strand
ACCAGCAATACCAATTCATTTTTTTGCGTTTGTGCAATGTCCAACTTCACCGTAGCAAGCTTACTTTTTGCCAATGCTAGTTTTTTGCCTTCATCAAATTGTTTGCTGTCGTGTACAATTTGTTTTTCAAGTCTCTCTTTGTTACGTAATTTCTCAATGCCACCTTGCTGTACTAACCAATCCACAAAATTATTTGAATCAATTTGTTGCTGCCGTGCATTCTTTAATACGCAAGCATAAACTGCAGCCTGCTTCCTTTCCTTTGTCATAGCCAGTTTAACAATCTTAGTTTCAATCGCAGTATCTTTTGTTGTTTTTATATTCAAAGCTTCTAGCTGCATATTAATGTTGTTTATGTCGAAAGCAGTTACTACTTTTTCAACAATATCAAGATTCTGTGCCAATATTTTGTAAAGCACAAGTTTTTGACTCTGTTTAGTTTTTTCCCGTATTTTGTTTTCAGTTTCAGTTAGCGCTTCAGCTTTTGCCCAAGCTCTGTATTCTGATTTTACACTAGTAATTTGTTCTTTGAAATTTATACTCATTTTGTTTTAACCTTCTAAAATATTTAATAAAACGATCCCTTTCTGTTATTTCAGATGTAGAAATCTGGATTATATAAGGGATGATTTTGAAAATATCGAGGGGTTTTTTAATTATTTCTAATATTTCATTTAAGCAATTGTTTTAATTGAATAAATATTCTCTCTACAAGCAAATGTACACATGTATAAGTAGAAATTAAATAATTTATTCAATTCATAAGTGATAATTGAGGATCGACAGCAACCGTTTCACAGATGATGCACGGTGACTATTTACAGTGAATTTCACGCTGTTTTTTGCAGACGGAATTAACAAAAATTATTGACCAAGACAGTCTATTTACGTTTGCACAGAAAATGCACAGATGATTTTGG
>MAAN01000041.1:219634-285486 GCA_002163135.1 Alphaproteobacteria bacterium 46_93_T64 | reverse complement strand
CTATGTAAATTGAAAATCCGCGTGTCGGTGGTTCAAATCCGCCTCCGGGCACCACTTTTTATTCAATATTTCAACAAGTTAGATGGAATCCGCCATTTTCCATCACAAGCGATTTTTTGCCTAGCTACCAATTAGCGGCCACCAAACGCAGCTCTTTTTGGAAGCACCATCACGGCAACAAAAACCTTACATCCAAAATAGAAATTATTCTGCCACGGCCCAGCGAGATCGCAGGCAACAGAATATTGCTGAATCAGGGATTACACTGCGGTAATCCTTCATTCAGATCAGGGGAGCCTGTTTACCGGTCATGAGTGGCAAAAAATTTAATTGCTCATAATCTGGAAGCCAGCATGAGTAGAAGAGGTAATTGCTATGATAATGCGGTTGCAGAGAGTTTCTTCCAGCTCTTGAAGCGGGAACGCATCAGACGGAAAGCCTATACAACCCGCCAACATGCTCGGCAGGATATCTTCGACTATATCGAATTCTTTTACAACCCAAAAAGAAAGCATGGTAACAACGGTATACTGTCACCAACAGAATTCGAACGTCAGCAAAAATGGAGGCAATACGGTGTCTAGGAAATCGGGGGCATCTCAGTTATAACAAGCGTCCACACAGCGAATGGCGCAAGAATGCGCACCATCTTGTGGGCCTAGACGTTAGGTGAATGAGGCCAGCGTCAACTTGGAGATACTATGTCAAACATTATTAATTTGAGTTGCACATGTGGCACTGTAAAAGGAAAGCTCAAAGTTGTCGATGGTTCGTTCTTACTTATACATTGTCTTTGCTGTGATTGTCAGAGTTTCGCTTCTTACCTAGGTAATGCAGAAAATATATTGGACGAGCATGGCGGGACCGAGCTATTTCAAACCTATCCCGCCCATATGGAAATTACTGAAGGTAAAGAAAACATTGGCTGTGTTCAGCTTCGGGAAAAAGGTGCGTATAGGTGGCATACAACATGCTGTAACATGCCCCTGGCCAATACACTGACTTCGCCAAAAGTGCCTTTTGTTGGTGTGTCAGCTAAGCTAATGCAATTCGATAACGAACAAGATAAATTGAGAGTTATCGGGCCTGTTAAAATGAAGGCATTTGGTAAGCATGCGAAAGGTAAAATGCCACAAGATGCGCATCCCAAAATTCCGCTTTCCATTATGCCAAAACTACTCGGCTTTATGCTAAGGGGAGTGTTCGGTAAAAAGAATATTCCATCACCATTCTTTCGCAATAGAGAACCGGTTGTGAAGGCCAACATTCTATAGGTGTTGTATAAAAAATTCACCTAACAAGCGCATGCAAGGCGTCTAGAAAACTAGGGGCATCTCAAGGTTTAGATCCGCTCTGACCTACCCCTTTGATTTAGTTTTGATAAATTTCTTTTTCTTCAGAAAAATAACTCACCTAAATCGAACATTAATTGATTGTTTTAACTGCAATCAAGTTACTAATTAGGGTCGTGATCGCTTTCGCGTTAATTGATACAAATTTGTCGATGACAAGACGTAATATCCGTCAGACAAAGAGGCCCCCTAAAATAATTTGCATTCTAGGGCAACATACCGGCACACATTTTGCGGTTACTTTATTGCATAGCAATGGTTTGTGAATTTAGATGATTGGCTGCAGTGCATTTCAAATACTCTCTATTTCACACACTTACCTATGATGCCGCCCACATAGCAAAATGTCCCCAAAACGTTGGTAAGCATGGAATAGTTTTACACTGAACCTAAGGTATTTCATCAAGCTCTCAAGCATTCTTATTTCTTTAGGTAACGAAAATGACACTAATGTACGATGTTAAATACATTGGATTTCGCTATGTCTGTAAAATTATGTGATTTCGGCTAATGCGCTAGCTCTGGGTGCTCATATGCCTGCGGGTAGCTCATTGGATAGCGTGGCCCCAACGGAACAACATTGTTCCAAGATCGGCCAAAGTAGCCTTGACGGCAATGAACCAGTGAATTACTTGCCGCCACACCCGGCAGAGCGTATGTGCGACATAACCAACGCCAAAGGTGTGGGTAATCCAGTATCCTGGCACCGTTCAATTTCATGCGTATGTAATACACCGGATCATGACGGTAGATTGTTGGGAAGAGGCGCAGGTCGGCTTCGGTGAAGGTATTGCCCGAGAGAAAAGGTCGATTGTCAGAGGCTAAACGTTTCTCTAATACGTCAAGAGTATTGAAGTAGTTCAAAAAGCTGCAGCATACACGTCCTGATTGGACGAG
Organism: Alphaproteobacteria bacterium 46_93_T64; assembly: GCA_002163135.1. Taxonomy (GTDB): domain Bacteria; phylum Pseudomonadota; class Alphaproteobacteria; order Sneathiellales; family Sneathiellaceae; genus Sneathiella. The sequence continues at coordinate 283,237 of MAAN01000041.1, read as the reverse complement.
AAACCGGCCTTGTACGCTCCGTTGTTGATGTTGGCATAAATCAGATCGTTCAGTTCGTCAATTTTCGCTCGAAGTGTGGCTTGGTCATCGCCCAGTGGGTAAATATCAGGCCGGTCTGCGTCTGACATGGAGCTGCCAAGCTGCACAGCTTGTTTGTTCAACATACGAATAATCTCTGCACTTTCGTTCGACACAATTCGTTTGGTTTTCTTGTCGTACAGTATCGGCACAGAGGCTTCGTCGGACCCTTCCGCTTCGTAAATTTGTTTGGCCAGGCGATAGCGTTTTCCAGTACCGGTCTCAGCCGTACATTCAGGCAAGGGTGTGCCCGTGAGAGTTGCAATGCGCTGCGGGTTGAATTCCCAAAGGTTCGCCGCGATTGGATCGTCTTCGTTGGTTCGGCTGGGGAAAACGACGTCCATTGTGATGCTTTTCTCAAGACCAAGCATGTTCCTTGCCAGCGTTACCCGGTGGCACCATGGGCAGTTGAGCGCTACAAACAGATGGTAACGGCCCGGTTCTGATGGAAAATAGGGATCTTCGCCCAGATGGAAGCGAAACTTGCTGACTCCACGAACGAATTCACCCTTCGCTCTGCGCGATGTAGCATTAGCTTGAGCTTCTTCAGTAGAGCTGTCAACGGTTGGGGACGTTGGATCGGTCATGATGTGTGTTCGATTTCATCAGATGAGTTGCAAGGATGGAAGCCTCAGACTTTACTATACTTTCTGATAACTAGGGCTATCAAAGGATAGATAGATAGATACATTCATAAAGGCGCACCCGATGCCCCCTTACGGCATAGATAAAGACCAAATCAGGATCGTTTAATTTCTTCCGTTTTTGGACGCAAGCTGACTTGTGGGGAAAAACGTCTGTAAAGTGAGCAAAACAGAAATGATTTCAGCCCTCAAAAAAATTTCTGGATTTGACTGACTGCGGACGACAAACCTTAAAGAACCGCATCTTGCTGGAGAACGACTTCTTTCCGGCAGACTTGGGAACGCAGATCAATGCCTTTGCTGATCGTTACAATCAGCGATACCATGAGAGCATTAACAACCTCAACCTTGCAAACGCCTACTTCGGGCCTGGGCAAGCTATTTCAAAGCAACGAGGGTCATACATAAAACGATGAAAATCCGGCGATTGAAAAACCGTAAATACGCCGGACAGTATAAATAGGCAGATGAGCCCGGTCCACCTTAAGAACGGCCCATTCTTCGTTCAAATTGTATGACAGCGGACATATAACGCCATTGATAAAGATGGCAAAGCGGTTGATTTTAATTTGTCATCTAAACGTAATGCGAACGCAGCTAAAAGTTTCCTTGGGAATGAATTACGTTTCCTTCATGAACGGTTTAATCCATACATAATAAATAAGGAGCGCAAAGCCTGCCCTTGGGGTATAAGGCCAGTTCTTATGGCGTTACAATTAGAGACTTGAAAGATTAGGCAAATGGAAATCACTGTAAATTTCTTGGACAACCTTCGGCTTGAAGCTAAGTTTGATGATTTTACGATAACGACCGATCAGCCTATTCGGTATAAGGGCAATGGAACCGCGCCCAGTCCTTTTGATTATTTTTTGGCCTCTTCCGCCCTTTGCGCCGCATATTTTGTAAAGCTTTATTGTCTGTCGCGTAATATCCCAACAGATGATATTCGGGTTTCGCAAAATAATATTATCGATCCGGAAAACAGATACAATCAAACCTTTCAAATTCAAATCGAATTGCCGTCCAGCATTTCAGAACGTGATCGGTTAGGTATTATAAGGTCGGCTGATCGCTGCACTGTGAAAAAAGTCATCCAGCAAAGCCCTGAATTTAAAATTGACCCTGTAGAAGACTTGAATGATACGTCGTTGCTACAAGCCTATGAGGGCGATGGCAATACGATGATTGTGGGCAAAGACCTTCCTTTGGAACAAACAATTGCTAATATGACAGCTATCCTATCCGATATTGGCATTAAAATTGAAATTGCGTCTTGGCGTAATATTGTGCCAAACGTATGGTCACTTCATATCCGCGAAGCTGCGTCCCCGATGTGTTTCACCAACGGCAAAGGGGCTACGAGGGAAAGTGCACTTTGCTCGGCTTTGGGCGAATATATTGAACGGATGAGCTGTAATTTCTTCTATAATGATTATTATTTTGGTGAAGAAATCGCGAACAGCAAATTTGTACATTACCCCAATGAAAAATGGTTTAAAGCAGACACAGATGATGCTTTACCAGAGGGACTGATGGATGAAAGATGCCTGCAACTCTATAATCCAGATGACGACTTAAGGGCGTCTCATTTAATTGATACAAATTCAGGACTTGCAGAACGTGGGATTTGTGCCTTGCCCTTTACGCGTAACTCAGATCAGAAAACGGTCTATTTCCCGTCTAACTTGATCGAGAATCTATTTGTTAGCAATGGAATGAGTGCAGGCAATAATTTGTATGAAGCGAAGGTACAATGCCTATCTGAAATATTTGAACGCGCAATCAAACGACAAATTATCGAGGAAGAGATCATTCTACCCGATGTGCCTAAAGAAATCCTAGCAAAATTCCCTCATATTTTGGCAGGGATAGAGGAGCTGGAAAATAAAGGCTTCGCCGTTTTGGTTAAGGATGCGTCTTTAGGGGGTAAGTTCCCCGTCATGTGCGTGACCTTAATGAACCCGAAAACAGGGGGCGTTTTTGCGTCCTTCGGTGCCCATCCAAGTTTTGAAGTGGCGATGGAACGTTCCCTAACTGAATTATTGCAGGGACGCAGTTTTGAAGGCCTGAATGACGTGCCACCCCCGACTTTCAATAGCCATGCGGTGACCGAGCCGAGTAATTTTGTTGAACATTTTATTGATTCAACCGGCGTCATATCATGGAAATTCTTTAGCGCTAAACATGATTATGAGTTTTGCGAATGGGATTTTAGTGGCACGACGGAAGAAGAAAATGAACGTCTGATGAATATCCTCTCAGGCCTTGGAAAAGAGGTTTATGTCGCGACCTATGAAGACTTTGGTGCCACTGCTTGCAGGATTTTGGTGCCAGGTTATTCAGAAGTTTATCCAACAGAGGATTTGATATGGGATAACACCAATAAAGCACTGATATTCAGGGAAGATATTTTAAACATCCATTCATTAACAGATGAAGAGCTTGAAGATTTACTTGAACGTTTTGAAGAGTCGCAACTGGATCATTACACGGTAATATCAAGTTTAATTGGAATAGAATTTGATGAGAATACGGTTTGGGGCAGGTTGGATATTGGTGAACTGAAAATACTGATTTATTTAGTCCTGGAACAGTATGAAGAAGCGAAAGAGATCATCGGCGACTTCTTAAACTATAATGATAATACAGTGGAACGTGTTTTATTTTATCAGGCATTGGCCGCGGTGCTTGATATTACAATTGATGATGAATTAGATATCGATGATTATGTACCAAACCTCAACAGAATGTACGGCTCTGAAGTCATGGAAAAAGTGGTGGGATCTGTGACAGGGGATGTTAAATTTTCTGGCTTAACAAAGACGAGTATGAAACTCGAAGGATTGGATAAACATCTGAGATTGATTGAAAGCTATAAAAAACTACATAAGGCGCGGGATATGACCAAACTTGCCGTGCTTTAGGCTGGTCGTATCAATATAGCCGAGGCGTCAAGCAGGATTATGTAAAGGCGATAGCACTCTTCAAACAGATATGTTTATCTGTAACGTACTGACATAGATGCTAGGCTCATATTACGGCGTCAGCAGTTTAGTTCTTTGGCACAAAAGAGACCCAACGTTATTCAAGCGGCATTCTCCGACGTCGATGTCCAACGAATCCCAGACCTGAAAGGGCGGCTGCGAAGAGAGGAAGGGCGACCTGCAAGGGGATGGCCCTAACTGTGACGCTACCGCCCTGCAAGGTAATCGGCACGAAAACACCAGAAAACACCAATCCACTAAACCTCCGCCAGCACTCCAAAAGACCCGCTCATACCCGGTGTCAGTGCGTCCAATGTCAGGCTGAATAAGTCGATGGTTGTGCGTGTTGGAATTGGCCCTGCAAAGGGTGCTATTGGTCCTACTGTAAATATGTCTAACGCTGCTACAGGCCCTGTACTTGCTATGGTGCCCGCTATCCGCATACTTCCGGGCAACCCGAGCACTGCTCTGGAACTTTTGATATCAGCAGCAAGTATAATCGCGTCAAATTGAATTAGATCCTAGTTCGCCATAAAACCACAGGAAAGACAAACGTTAGAATAAACTAGTGTACGCAAAGAAAATATAAGGTAAATTTTTCATAACAGAATCAAATCAGGGTTTATTAGGAGCGGTTTATGCATGATCATCCAATGATATTTATCTGCGCCTTATTGCTTTTTTCATATGGTATTTTTTCAAGATTGTCAGAGAAGTCTATTGTCACTGGGCCGATGTTCTTTGTGAGCGTAGGGATGCTAATTGGCCCTATTGGATTGAATCTATTTGAATTACATTTTGATGCTGAGGTCATCAAAATACTTTCTGAAATTACACTTATTATAATTCTCTTTGTAGATGCTTCGCTAATTCGTTTTACGACAATAAAACAGACTTTATCCGGGATTCCTGCGCGATTACTTCTTGTCGGACTTCCACTGACGATGGGGGTCGGGTCAATCGTTGCGTGGTTGTTTTTTCCTGATTTGAATATCTGGTTGATTATTTTAATAGCATTGATCCTGTCTCCTACGGATGCAGCGTTGGGGCAGGCTGTTATAAAAAGCGATAAAGTTCCGTCGAGAATTCGCGAGTCAGTGAGTATTGAAAGTGGCTTAAATGATGGAATTGTACTTCCGTTGATTTTACTTTGCATTGCGGTCTTGGATGTAGGGCGAGGCGCAATGGACGGCTCAGGAAACTGGCTTGAATTTATGACGTTGCAGCTTTCGCTTGGTCCAATTATTGGGGGCGCGGTAGGTTGGGTCGGAGGAAAAATAGTAGACAAAGCTGTTTCAAAAGGCTGGATGGACAAAATATTCCAAAGCTTGTCCGCAGTTTCACTGGCATTAATGGCATATGCATTCGCTGAACTCTTTTATGGTAATGGTTTCATCGCAGCGTTTTTTGCTGGATTGTTTTTACGCATTGACTCAACCGAGGTGCGAGAGCGTCTTCAATCATTTGGTGAAGCTGAGGGGCAAATGCTCTCGTTATTCATCTTTTTTGTAGTAGGATTAGCCGCAATACCTTTTGCTGTTTCCCATATCACGCTAAGCGTTGTTATTTATTCAATTGCGAGTTTAACATTAATAAGAATGGTTCCGGTTGCCATTTCGCTTATCGGATCAGGTGTTGCGCCACGAATGGTTTTCTTTATCGGCTGGTTTGGCCCAAGGGGAATAGCCTCCATTCTATATCTCCTAATTGCAATTGGAACACTCGGGACAAAGGGGTATGAAACTGCTTACTCAGTAGTCATTCTGACAATCGTCCTAAGTACCTTTTTGCACGGCGCAACTGCGGTACCGTTTTGCAACATAATCGCTTCACAAAAACAGTAACACTTTGAAAACGTCACAGCGGTAACGTCCCGGCTTTAGTTCTTCTTCTGCGAACATATATAAATTGCCGAATAAGGTTGAGATTTTGCTGGATTATGGAGATTGGATTTTTGAGCATTATTATGAGTATTTTTCGCTAGTCTTTATTATTCAGCTCAAACATTTCTTCGATAATTTTTTTTCTCGCTCGCAGCTCGACATTTATTTCATCAATAAATTGTGCGCAAGGAGATTTGCGTGAAAGGGCCATATACACTGGCAGGGTTACAAGGGACTCCTTAATGACGCTAAAATCGTTTTTTCTATATTGATCGGGGATAAACCAAACAAACGAAGGAACCGAAACAATCAGGTAATCCACTCGCCCTTGATGCAAGACCTTATAAAGTGAGGCAACATCTTTGATACTCTGAAAGTTTTTACCCTGCTCAAAAACTTGATTTAGGGGTTTTGGAATTCTAAGATCTGCGTAATACGCTCCTGAATGGTTGCGTAAATCTTCTACTGATGAGTATTTAAATTCTTTTCCCTTGAGAGTGACAACACCATAGGTGTCATAAGCCCAAGCATCCGTGTAGATATATTTATCTCTACGTTCTTTACTCACCAAGAGAGCAAAAATCAGATCAATTTTTCCTTGCTCTAAATCCCTCAAAACTCTTTTCCACGGCTTTATGGTATCCACGCTGTTTTTTGCGCCGATAGAGGTGAAGACCTGCTGACTGATATCTATCGCTACACCCCAGCGTTCACCTGTATCATTCTTTGGAAACACAAAAGGTGGCCAGGCCGGCGGACCAGATATAATCGGTGTCGCGCATTCCTCAGCTTTTAGTGAGGTTATGGGAAGCAATATCTGGCAAATTGATATGCTTAGAAAAATCGTGCCAAGTACTTTCATAGAGCGAGTGAGCGGCATAATTTGCACTTTCTTACATGTCCACGTACTCACTTAGCTAGGGCGCTGTGAATTAAGCTTCAATAGCCACCTAATTTGATTGTTCTCTATATTGAAATTATCCTTCGATCTTTTCCACGCCTTCGAAAGTGAGCTCTACGCCATCTATGGTAATTGTACCTGAAGCATCGTCGGATAGAAAAACTTCACCGCTGGAAGAAGATTGAACGCTGCCTGTATCAAGTGTAAGCCAATCGCCGATACTTCCCGTTGGCATGCCATCGCTTAGTACAATGGTATCTGACCATCCACCGCCATCACCGCCATAAAATTTGTCGTTTCCTTCGTCGCCTGCGAAGTGGAAAGTGTCAGAGCCGTCATTGCCATAAACTTCATCATCACCGTCCCCTCCAAACAATATGTCGTCACCTGATCCGCCATATAGTTTGTCTGCTCCATCCCCACCAATTAGGGTGTCGTTAGCATCAGGCGATGACCCTGAAATTTTGTCGCCATACAAAACATCATCTCCGCTACCACCAAATAAACTATCTGCGTCATCTCCACCTTCTAGTGTGTCAGACCCTTCTCCGCCGACCAGGATATCTTCACCTTGTTTGCCATCTAGTTTATCGTCTCCTTGAAGCCCGTATATAATGTCGTCGGCACCATCAGATCCAATGAGATCTCCATCAGAACCAGCTTTATCATCACCAGACGTACCGAGAACATTCGCACTACCAAGTAAACTTGGGTCGTCTACCGGTACAACTGTTTCAGCTATATCACCCACTGCAATATTAAAGGTCTGCTGGGTAACATTTGTTCCATCAGAGACGTCCACTGTTATCGAGTGGCTTGTCGCTGTTTCAAAATCGAGACCGCCACCAACTTTGATCTCACCATTTGTCACATCAATGGTGAACAAACCACTAGCATCATCAGAGAGACTGAAAGAGAGGGCGCCTCCTTCAGGGTCAACAGCAGAAACCGTACCCACCACATCACCAATTGCTGCGTCTTCATCGATATTGCTATCATCGAGCACTATGGAATGAGCGGCACCGTCTACTGGTGGGATTGTCAGAGTGGTTTCGAGCGCAATTGATTCTTCACCGCTGCTATCTGTTGCAACAACAGAAATATTTCGCGCACCGGCCATCTCGCCATTTGAGCCATCATTTGAGAAGTTCAAATTTTGTATGATGGCTTCATAATGATCGATGTCACCATCACCCGATAGCGTTACTGTTATATCATTCGCAATTTCTACGATACTGGCTACTATACCTGTTGGAGTACCGTCCAACATAAAAACTTCATTACCGATTACTTCATAGGCTCCCCCAATTGTAAGAGTGTCACCAACTTGAGTATCACTCACTGTAACAACTAAGCTGGAGAGTTCAGTGTTGTCCGTGTCACTGATTTGGAAGGAGGATTGACCATTGTTATCTTTTGAAAACAGAGCGTTGGGAGCCTCAACCAGGTCTCGGACGTCAATTTCAACACTAAACATGCCATCATTGAAATCATGATCTCCCCCATCAAGCTTATCTTCAAAACCGAAGTTTAAGATACCATTGTCTGCGTCAACGCCAGCGACGAAATGTTCTTTAAAGTTAGCATCCGTATCGGGATTAAACTCTTCCTGATTGGTGGAGTGAAAAATATCACCAGATTGAGTATGAATGGTTCCATCGGCTTCAACATAAATCAGCATCGGGGAGCCAGCATCTTCATTTATATTGTAAATATGATCATCAGGGTTTTGGCTGTTTTGATCGAAACCCGGACTTACAAACATCCATGTTCCGGTTTCCGAAATTGTATTGCCATCGCCGCTCGTAGCGTCATCGGGAAGCAAATCGAACCCGTCGGAAATAACAAAAAAGCCAAGAGTTGAACCTGCCTCAATATCCTCATATGTGGCGGTGGACGTTCCGGCTACAAGTTTTCCGTCTGACGCATCCCCCCATAAGAGTTGTGCAGCACTCACGCTGCCATCTTCGTTTATTTGATAAGCTCCAATGGAATTTTTGTAACCTGCTATTTCACCCTGAAAAGTTATAGTTAAATCGGATTGGTAATTGATCACAACGTTTTCTGCATCAAACACCATGTCTTCGAAAGTTTCGGTACCAACTGTTGCCTCAAGGTTGTTTGAATCATTAAGTTCAGGAAAGACATTCATATTGCTAAGATTCACGGTTTCACCAATATTATCCAGTTCAATAACATTTCCTGAGCCTTGTATAACCGGAGCGCCATTGTCATCTACAGATATGTTGAAAGTTTGCTGCGTGACATTAGTGCCGTCCGACACGTCTACAGTTACCGAGTGAGAGGTTGCAGTTTCAAAATCGAGGCCGTTTGCCACTTTGATCTCACCGGTATTGGCATCGATGGTAAATAGACCACCTGCATTGTCTGACAGAGAATAGGAAAGGGTTCCACTTTCCGGATCCGTAGCCGAGACGGTCCCTACCACATCCCCGACGGAGGCATCTTCATCGATTGAACTGGTATCCAACGCCACAGAATGCGCTGCTTCATCCACATCGCCCACAGAGATGTTGAAGGATTGCTGTATAACGTTGGTACCGTCTGATACGTCTACAGTTACCGAATGTGAAGTTGAGGTTTCAAAATCCAATCCGGCTGCCACCGTGATCTCACCAGTAATGGCATCAATGGTGAACAGGCCACTGGCATCATCAGAGAAGCTGTAAGCGAGCGTGCCACTTTCCGGATCTGTAGCAGAAACCGTGCCCACCACATCGCCAATGGCCGCGCCTTCCCCGATGTTGCTATCATCAAGGACTACTGAATGCATCGCTTCGTCCACATCGCCAACATTAAGGGTAAAAGTTTCCTGAGTAACGTTGATTCCATCGGAGACATCAACTGTGACCGAATGACTGGTTTCTGTTTCAAAATCGAGGCCGCCAGCGACTTTGATCTCACCAGTTGATGCATCAATGGTGAACAGACCACTGGCATCATCAGAGAGGCTGTAAGAGAGCGTCCCACTTTCAGGATCTGTCGCAGAGACCGTCCCCACCACATCCCCAACTGAGGCGTCTTCATCGATTGAGTTGGTATCTAGGGCTACAGAATGCGCAGCTTCATCCACATCGCCGACATTAAGGGCAAATGTTTCTTGCGTAATGTTGGTGCCGTCTGACACGTCAACAGTTACCGAGTGACTTGTTGCGGTTTCAAAATCCAGTCCGGCCGCCACCTTGATCTCACCTGTATTGGCGTCAATGGTAAACAGACCACCGGCATTATCTGACAAGGAATAAGAAAGGGTGCCACTCTCAGGGTCAGTGGCTGATACGGTTCCCACTACATCGCCAATGGCCGCGTCTTCGTCAATCGAACTTGTATCCAGAGCTACAGAGTGGGCTGCTTCATCCACGTCGCCCACATTAAGGGTAAAAGTTTCTTGCGTAACATTGGTGCCGTCCGAGACGTCAACAGTTACTGAATGACTGGTTGCTGTTTCAAAATCCAATCCGGCGGCCACTTTGATCTCACCCGTATTGGCATCAATTGTAAACAGGCCACCGGCATTATCTGACAGAGAATAGGAAAGGGCGCCACTCTCCGGGTCCGTAGCTGATACCGTCCCCACTACATCACCGACGGAGGCATCTTCATCGATTGAGTTGGTATCAAGGGCTACTGAATGCGCAGCTTCATCCACATCGCCTACATTGAGGTTAAAAGTTTCTTGCGTAACGTTGGTGCCATCCGACACATCCACCGTTACCGTGTGACTTGTTGAGGATTCAAAATCAAGTCCGCCCGCTACCTTGATCTCACCTGTATTGGTATCAATGGTAAATAGACCACCTGCATTATCGGATAGCGAATAGGAAAGGGTGCCACTTTCAGGATCCGTGGCTGTTACGGTTCCTACTACATCTCCGACGGAGGCACCTTCATCGATTGAATTGGTATCCATTACTACTGAATGCGCAGCTTCATCCACATCGCCTACATTGAGGTTAAAAGTTTCTTGCGTAATGTTGGTGCCGTCCGACACATCCACCGTTACTGAATGACTGGTTGCAGTTTCAAAATCGAGGCCGCTTGCCACTTTGATCTCACCCGTATTGGCATCAATGGTAAATAGTCCGCCGGCGTTATCTGACAGAGAATAGGAGAGCGTTCCACTTTCCGGATCCGTAGCTGATACCGTCCCCACTACATCTCCGACCGAGGCATCTTCATCGATTGAGTTGGTATCAAGGGCTACAGAATGCGCGGCTTCATCCACGTCGCCGACATTGAGGGTAAATGTTTCTTGTGTAACGTTGGTGCCATCCGACACATCCACCGTTACTGTGTGACTTGTTGAGGTTTCAAAATCAAGTCCGGCGGCCACCTTGATCTCACCCGTATTGGCATCAATGTTAAACAGGCCACCGGCATTATCTGACAGAGAATAGGAAAGCGTTCCGCTTTCCGGGTCCGTGGCGGATACCGTCCCTACTACATCCCCAACTGAGGCACCTTCATCGATTGAGTTTGTATCAAGGGCTACTGAATGCGCAGCTTCATCCACATCGCCTACATTGAGGTTAAAAATTTCTTGCGTAATGTTGGTACCATCGGAGACATCAACAGTGACCGAATGTGATGTTGCAGTTTCAAAATCCAACCCTGTCGCTACCTTGATCTCGCCAGTTGACGCATCAATGGTGAACAGGCCGCTAGCATCATCGGAAAGGCTGTAAGAGAGCGTTCCGCTTTCAGGATCGACTGCGGTGACCGTGCCCACCACATCGCCAATGGCGGCGTCTTCGCCGATTGAGTTTGTGTTTAAGGTGACCGAATTTGGCGCAGCATTGTATAGTTGGGTATTTTGAGGTTCTTGTTTCTCTGATAATAGAGGGTTGTCGAACTCTGTATCGCTTAAAAGCCCTTCGGTTTGGCTTTGGTTTTGTTCATTATTATACTGAGAATAATTTCCGAATTGATTTTCTGCATCAGCAGTCAAAGCAAAAGGGTTTATCTCTAAAGAGCTGTCAGTTTGGTTTTCGAATTCAACCTTGGACCTCTCCGAGTTTTGAAATGCGTCACTCTCATTATGAGTAAATATTTGTTCCTGAGTTGGGGCTGAGAAAGAGCTTTCAGAAACCTCAGTTTCCACAATTCCCTCATAGCTTGTTTGGCTACCATTGTGGATGTTGCCACGGGAAAGATCCTCTTCACTGGCGGCTTTTTGCTGGTTATGTTCGTTTACTCTATCTGCAAGAGATTTGCGAGTAGGAGATACCCCGCTATTTGCAAGATATTGTTCATCAGAAGTTAGTGCGTCACCATTGCGGTCCACCATATATCCCTCCTCTTGAATTGTGTTGCTTTAACTCCTTAGGCAGGAAAAAAAACAAAACAGGTCAATCAACAGTAATATTAGTAATATTCTAACAAACAACTAACATGTACGGTTAATCTAACGTAAAGGTCGGTGTATTGCGTTGCACGCGGTGGAATTACATCGAGAACGAATCTAATACGTTTTCGGTTGATAAGACACGAAAACTATTGGTGTTGCAGTGCCCCAGAAATTATTACGCCGGTGTGCCGACTACCATTTTCTTTAAGGCGCCACCCAACCGATACCAGGTTTGCCAGAGCAGGCGAAAACCTATAGCAGCTGGGTGTCCGGTAGGTCTATTTCAGGATCACGACTTCAGATTTTCCCTCCAAATGCCAGATTTTGCATACGATTTTCCAACCGTCGAGCCCTTTGACGAATGAAAGATGGTCAACAAACACGTTGTCATGAGATTGTAATCGCAGCTTAACGACCGTGCTAAGGTCGCTTAGCCAATCGATAGAAATGACCTCATCCCGTCTTGCCTGGTTAATGCCTGCCGGTGCGGGGCGCTGTCCAACATCTGCCTTAAAGCTGGCGATTGGATCAACAAATATTTCTCCCTCATCAGCGTCGAACAGACTCGATTTATCATGAAATATTTCGTTCAATCTATCGACATCACAATAGTAAATGGCGTCTAGGTAGACCGAAATGGCTTCTGATAGTTCGTTTATCTGGTTCATGGTAGCTCCAATTGATAATTGTAAAAATTCAACTAACGTCTATATATTGCCACCACTTACATTCCGCTATATGGGGGAGTGCCAAATAGGATGGAAAACATGCCAAAGCGATCTTCCAATACAGATAAGGCAGCTCACAAGAAAGTCGTCGCCCTAGTTTACAACGGGTTATGTGTCTTCGAGTTTGGCATCGTGGCAGAAATTTTTGGATTGCACCGACCTGAGATCGAGGGCGCGTGGTACACATTCCAATCGGTCGCGTTGGAGAATGGGCCTCTGCAGGCCGCGGGTGGATTAGAGTTTTCTGCGTCGGGTTCAGAGAAAGATCTTGAGGATGCTGAGATCATTGTTGTCCCGGGTTGGCGGGGGAAAGATGAAGCCGTTCCTTTATCTATGTGCCGCGCCTTGCAGGCAGCGCATGAGAGAGGAACACGCATCGTGTCGATCTGTTCTGGCATATATGTTCTGGCGGCAGCTGGGTTGCTTGCCGGGCGCAAGGTTACGACACATTGGAAGTATGTGCACGATTTTGACGCAAGGTATCCGGAGGCCATTGTAGAACCAGATAGCCTTTATGTAGATGACGAGGATATCATGACTTCGGCTGGTAGTTCCGCAGGCATAGATTTGTGTCTGCATATCGTCAGGAAAGACTACGGTGCACGAATTGCAAATTCAGTCGCTCGTCGTTTGGTTATGCACGCGCATCGACAGGGTGGACAAACACAATATATTGAACAACCTGTGCCCGATGAGAACGAGGCCCACCGGCTATCCTCGACGCTGGTTCATATTAGGTCAAACCTCGACAAGGTTCACAGCGTATCTTCTCTGGCCAACCTGTCTGGCATGAGCACTCGTTCCTTTCAGAGAAAATTCACGACACTCACTGGAATGCCGGTGGGGCGCTGGATCATTCAGGAAAGACTAATGCGGGCGCGCACGCTTCTGGAAACATCACAAGCCTCCATCGATGACATTGCCCAAGCCGTTGGCGTGCCGACTGTCGAAGGTCTGCGCTACCATTTTCGCAATCATTTCGGGGTTAGCCCAGGCCAATATAGAAAACGGTTTTCACTCTAGATTTTCAATATTCAAAGGCCCCGCACTGATGTCGACTACTGAGCGGCAATATTAAAGTAGACGATGTCGGATGGAACAACACAAATCCGCGACGTTACATATTTTCGCGTCACTTCCCTGCCATGGCATTTAGCACAGCTTCTGATGTAATAACACCAACCGGGTGGGTTTTGTTGTCGGTGACGACGGCAATACCATTGCTGCTTCCTAACAAGGAGAAGCTTTCCTCCAAAGTGGCATCCTGATTGATACAGATCAGATCCTGTAACTCTGTCCCATTTGACATAAGGCCCTGAAAGCCATTTCGGGCGAGTGTGTCACGGTTGATAATCTTCTTAGCCTGACCATCTTTTGTTACGATTATAGCCGAATTGTCTTTCAGTAAACTCACACAACGACTTTCTGAAACGTCACTTAAAGGAAGGCTGGCTGCTGCCTCTGCAACGAATCCAACTGTAACAATTCTTGCTCGGTTCACATCACGGACGAAACGTTCAATGTAATCATCTGCCGGGTTGAGCAAAATATCCGATGCTGTTCCAACCTGCCGCAACTCACCATCTTTCAAGATGGCAATATTATCGCCAATGCGCAGGGCTTCATCAAGATCGTGGGTAATAAAGACAATGGTTTTTTGCAAACGCGATTGTAGCTCCTTAAGCTGGTCCTGCATGTCGTTTCGTATGAGCGGATCAAGGGCACTGAAAGCCTCGTCCATCAACAGAATTTCAGCATCTGTTGCCAATGCACGCGCCAAGCCAACCCGCTGTTGCATGCCGCCTGAAAGCTGGTTTGGGTAACGATGCTCAAAACCACTTAACCCAACAAGGTCGATCTGTTGCATGCCCTTTTCAATCGCCTCAGCTTTGGTCATGCCCGAGATAAGGAGGCCGTAAACAACATTTTCAAGAACGGTTTTATGCGGGAGCAAGGCAAATCGCTGAAACACCATTGAAATCTTATGGCGCCTGAAATCACGAAGCTCTGCTTCAGACATATCCATAACGTTTTCGCCATCAACCAGAATACGTCCAGCAGTTGGATCTATTAGTCGATTGAAATGACGGATGAGTGTAGACTTGCCTGAACCTGACAACCCCATAATCACAAAGGTTTTACCCGCAGGAATATCCAAGCTGACATCGCGCACACCAATAACATGACCATTTTTTTCCAGCAGTTCACTCTTGCTGATCCCTGCTTTAACAGATTCCATTACTGCGGCAGGATCGGAGCCAAAAACTTTATAGATGTTTTCAACTTTGATTTTGATAGGGTTGTTTGCCATTGGATTACTCCCCGATATTGAGGTGTTGCTGCATGCGGCGACCATAGGCCTGAGCAATGCGATCAAAAATAATGGCAAGAAACACAATGCCAAGCCCCGCCAGAAGTCCGCGACTGACTTCTAACCTCTGGATACCCTGAAGTACCTGATACCCCAATCCACCGGCTCCAATCATTGAGGCAATCACAACCATTGAAAGCGCCATCATAGTGGTTTGATTTATACCAGCCATTATGGTTGGCATTGCGAGTGGAATTTGCGCCGTTATCAGTCTTTGTCTGGTGGTTGCACCGAAGGCGGTTACACCTTCAATCACTTCTGCATCAACTTGGCGAATTCCGAGGTTGGTCAGACGGATCACAGGAGGAATTGCAAATACGATAGTGGCCAACAATGCTGGAATTTTGCCCGGTCCAAAAATCATAACAAAGGGTATAAGATATACGAAGATGGGCATGGTCTGCATAATGTCAAGAATTGGTAACGTGATCGATTGCATGGTGTTGGAGCGTGACATAAGAACGCCCACCGGTATGCCGATCAGAATGGCCAATAGCGTAGAGGTAATCATCAAGGCTATCGTCGCCATTGCCGGGTCCCAAATCCCAATAACACCGATCAAGAACATCATCACGCCTGTACTTAATGCGGCTTTCCAACTGCGGCAGGCTAGATACGTCAAGGCAACCAGAACCGCCAGCACAATATACCAAGGCAGCCATTGAAGAAACTTTTCCATGGCGATTAGCGCTTTGAGGATTGGGAGGAACATGATCTCCATGGCTTCGCCATAACTGGCAACAATCCAGTTAAAACCATCATCCATATTGATACGAAAAGAACGTGTATCAAATAATTTGGGGAAGTTTTCTGCCATGCCTGAACTCCATCTGCAACGATGCTATTAGAAACCCAACGATAGAAATCTCAGGCTCGCTTTTTTGTATAAAATATATATTCAGGAACGGATAACGAAATTCATCCGTTCCTGACATGGCTTGAAGGACTAAAACAAGCCATGGAGTAAATTAATCAAAGCGATGCTTTGACTTTGGCAGCCACATCTTCAGGAACCCATTTTGTCCAGATTGATGCGTAATTTTTCAGAAAATACGTAGCGACCTCTTCGGGGGAAGCCTTGTTGTCATCACCCCAAGCCAACACGGTGCTGATTTCTGCGTTTGGAACCTGTAATTTTGACAAAAATTCGGCAACATTTGGCGCCTTTGTTTTCATTTCGGTAACAACAGCGACAGCAACTTCACCTACGGCCCAGCCAGTGACTTCAGGATTGAGACAATTTTTATCGGTTAGGCATTTGAATTTCTCTGCATCATGCTTAGGCATATCAAGCTTCACAAGATTGTACTTACCGATAACATCTGTTGGTCCCCAATAATAACCAACAATTGGTTTTTTGCGGGTTACCTGACGAGCAAAAGATGCTTTCAGATTTGCACCGGAACCTGGTGAAAACAATTCGAATGTTTCATCAAGGCCGAGCGCCTTGAAGAGATTATTCGTGATAATCTCACAGCCCCAACCAGGAGGGCATCCGTACAAGCGGCCTTTTTCAAGATCTGAAATGTCCGCGAACAGTTTAGCATTTGCCTTTAGATCAGTGATTGACTTCAGATCTGGATTAGCTTTGGCAACATAATCAGGAATCCACCAGCCTTCTTCACCACCGCTGGCAAAAATGTCGCTGGCTTTATACACATTGCCCTTTGCGATCATTTTATCCCAAATTGTACTCGCGGTAGAAACCCACAATTCTGGCGCAATATGAGGCTTACCTTTAGTCAACATGGAGGTTGCTGTTGGCACGGTATCGCCGGGCACAATTTCAACATTGCATCCATAGCCGTCTTCCAGAATTGCACCGGTAATGTAGGCAAGTGAACTGGCAGACAACCAGGTCATTTCAGCAATCGTAATTTTGTCACTGGTACCGCATTCAGTCGCGGCAGCCGCTGGCATTGAAGCGGCAGCAATCAATCCGATTGATGTAATAGCTCCCAATGCTAAATTTCTAATTTTTTTCATTAATAGTCTCCCATTGTAATGGGCCCGTCCCAATTTCGCAGCGGCCCATTGATACTCTGCTGGAAATTAGAATGAGCGAAACATAAACTTCAGGCAAATCGAAACTAT
The DNA here is from genome assembly GCA_002163135.1 of Alphaproteobacteria bacterium 46_93_T64. GTDB lineage: Bacteria > Pseudomonadota > Alphaproteobacteria > Sneathiellales > Sneathiellaceae > Sneathiella. Next base: position 266,186 of record MAAN01000041.1, on the reverse strand, counting down.
TTATGTTTAATTCAATTAAATTGAACTAATTTTTAATATACTGGCGGATACGGTCATGGAGCTCTGCATCTAGACTTACACCCTCACGCTCAATAGTTTTCCGGTTATCCTGTCGGCGAGAGCCTGGTAGGCGGCATCCATCCTGATCAGTAATTGCACCTGCAAGATCTAAAACTTGTTGCGAGAAAGTAGAGCCGGTAAAAGCTGAAGTGTCAAAAGCCATAAAGCACTGACCGGTTTTCGGTGGCCCTCCGGCTGTGCCGGAAAAAGGGCTCGCATCTTTGCTCAAGACAGATCCCGACAGACATGCCGCCATAATCTCCACCAATAACCCAATACCGAATCCTTTATACCCGCCAGAAGGGGCCATGGACCCTTTTAACGCGATCTTGGCATCTGTAGTTGGATTACCATCAGGATCCAATGCCCAATTTGGTTCAATCGGAATTCCAGTTCGTGACCGCAGTAAAATTTCAGATTTGGCGATAACACTTGCTGATTGATCAATGACGATAAGCGCATCGCCATTGCCGTCCGGGACAGCTATTGAAAATGGGTTGGTGCCGACCACAGGTTTTCTGCCACCAGCTGGTGCAATCGAAGCTGGTGCATGCGTAAAACAAAGGCCCAGCAAACCATCCTGCGCCAAACGTTCAGCATGATGACCGAGAACGCCGCAATTATAGGAATTATAAATGGTCATGGCGGCGACACCATTTTCCCGCGCAGCCTCACTCAGTGCCTGCCATCCCGCATCAATTGCCGGATGGGCAAAACCAGAGGCAGCGTCGACGCGAATTGCCCCTGGCCTTGAACGTTCAACAACCGGTTTAGCCATTCCATCGACTTTCCCGCAAGCAACATGTTCGGCATAGATAGGGACATATAGCAGACCATGACTACGAATACCGTCACGCTCAGCCTTCATTGTCGAGCGGGCAACTGATGCCGCATTTTGGGCGCTGGCTCCAGCTCCTTCGAGAGCTGCCTGGGCAATCTCTCCAACTTCTTCCAAAGTCATATGAATGTCAGACATAATTTTACCCGTTTCTATGTTTTAATCATTATCAGTGAGACCAGCACCGGCGCCGCCAGTTCTGGATTTCTTGCTTTCTGGAACATAAGTTTTAGCTGCGAGATTTTCAGCTTGTCGCCAAGCCTCAATAGCTACTTTCACACCCTGTATTGGTATGGAAGGTTTTGATTGAGTAACATCAGTTTTTCGACAAGTGAGAGCAATATCGCAGTTAGAGGAAGGCATCTCGCCCTGTGTTACCAACTCATCTGCCGTCACCTGTGCTTTTGCACCATTTGAAAAACAAAATTGAAACTCCATACCGTGATGCTCTGCGACGACGCCAGCAATGCCAATCATTAGTAACGCTGAATCTGCGTTGATCAAATAAGCTTCATTATAGCGTGCTTCACCAACAAGTAGGTCAATTACTGAAGGACCGCAAACTGCGATACGCGCGTCAGGAAACACCAAAGTGCCCTCATCGCTTACATGCATTTCAACTGTGCTCATGCCAGCAACAATGGCTGTCAGTACAGGATCTACACAGTCACACTCGCGAACGGCTAGCCACTTCGCTGCTTCGCCAATATCATCGGCCAAACCAACAGGCAGCCCAGAACCTATACTGGCCTTTCGCAAAGTAGTTGCTATCTCATACAAGGATACTCTCATCTCGCTGTTTCCTGTATAGGAAGCCACCAGTTATCTGTATTCGTGTTCCCAATATCTTCGAACAAAGGTGCACCCTGATACATATTAATCCGGGTCCAGAGATTTGATTTGGGGTCACATTTCGCCGCGCCAAAGAAAGATAATTTGCATCTCAGAATATCAAGTGGCATGCAATCCGCACCGATCAAGTTGTTCTTGATTTCTGAATATGGATGATGTTCTGACGTCTGCACCCTTCGGGCAATGTGGCGGTGTTGAGGATGGGCTAACAAAAACATTGCGATTGTTTGATGCGGGTCATTACTGGAAAGATCTTGATGAAATGCTTTAGCCTGACGGGCAATGTCCAGAGGCAACTCCAAGTCAGCCCCGAGTTCTTCTAATCGAATACCTAAGCGCGGCTCCAGTTTTTCCTCTGAAGTATACCAGAAAAATGTCGTGGCCTCCGGATGCTCAAAGTCCACATCAAGTGCCCATTGATAATTTTGTTCCAACAGTTGTAATAATTCCTGAAGCGCCATTGAGGGAACAAGCCTTTGTCCCTCATTGTCGGCCATGCGATCGCTCAGGTCGTCGATCAGTTCACCATGGGGTTCAAGCACCAGTGCGACAATTAGTTCCTGACATTCGATTGACCATTTGGCAGAAATAGTAATCAGTCGGTCCCAAGGATTTGGCAATTCAAGCCAACTCGGCGTTATCAAATAGTCAACTTCGACAAGATCGGTGCGTAAAACTTCGATACGGTTCATCTGGCGCTGATCGTCGACGTTCCATTGGTCTACATGAAGAAGCGCCCTCGTCAATAATTCTCGAACCTGGTTAATTATGGACGTATCGCTGGAGCCAATGGCACGAACACGCGCAAGAGCCGTTTCACGGGCCTTCATCCAGTTATTGAGTAATATATTATGTTTGATCAGGAAAGGCGCCATGCCCAAGCCAGTGGAATTTCCAATTCCGAGGGTCCTCTTCACCTCTTTGGCAAGCGGGACAAATTTTTGGGGATTACGCGCCTCAGCAATATGTTCAACGAGGTCATGTGTAAACCCGCGGATCAGCCAGACGGTCAACATTTCTGCTTGGAATGGGCCTGCTAATGCCGTGCGATCCGCTATCTGAACACGATCAGAAAACCCGAACTTGCCGTTGCCGTATACGGCCGTCGTCCGCATCAGATAGCCAATGGATCCAATCATATCTGTATCTGGCTGTTCTCCTTTTGACAGACAATCAACTACATGTTCAAAAAGCCGTACTGATTTATTCGCCCTGCTAAGCACCAACTCACTGGCTTCAAACCTGCCGGCCTCTTGTTTGGGGGCTTGTGCTTCAAGTCTATCAAGGTCCTGTCGATTGGGCACGCCATCAAATAGAGTAAAACTGGCATCCCAAGCTTCCGCTATGACCCGATCCGTGCGGCGTTCAGGATCCAAAGGCGTAGAAAAGGCGACAAGGCTGTAGATTTTCCCGCCAAGCTGAACGGAGTAAACCGCGCTGCCATAACCATCTTCATCCATTTCCCATACTGGGCGAGTGACTTCTGCATTTTCATTGCTAAGTCGGCGGACAAGAACGCGCATGAAGCTCAGACGGGTTGGAAACGCTGATCCCATACGCGTGAGGTTCATGACCTCATCCGGAGATCTTAACGATGCCTTTAGGTGGGTTTGTTCCTGCGGTAAATCTGCAAGTGTCATTTCACCTCCGGTTCAAAGGACTGTTCATAAAAACGCAGCCAATTCCCCCCCATAATCGCGGATACTTCATCACTTGAAAAGCCTACATCTCCCAACCCATGACTGATGTTGGAAAAATGCCCATTATTGTCAAACCATCCAAGTTCTGGTGGAAAACCAGCAGCAGCAGCTGATCCCTCACCGTAGTCTAATTTCTTTGACCAGCGTCCATTGCGCATCCATGTGACAATCTCGTCTGGCTGATCCTGGCAAAGGTCTGAACCGATACCAAAATGTTCAACTCCATAGCGATCTGCGGCATGTGCGATCATTTGGCAGAAGTCATTAAGCGAGCAAGCTGATTTGCCTTTAAGGTGATGGGGGTATAGAGAGAACCCCATCATCCCGCCCGATTGTGTCAGCGCCTTGATGACCTCATCAGATTTATTTCGCAACGCTGGATGCCAATCTGATGGATTGGCGTGAGTAATGGCGATGGGGCGCTCGGAAATTTCTATAGCTTGCAGTGTTGAGAGATCACCTGAATGGCTCATATCAACCACTAGTCCGACCCTATTCATTTCTGCAATTACTTGCCGTCCAAAACGGGTAACCCCTGTATCCACTTCCTCATAACAACCCGTGGCGAGTAAAGACTGATTGTTGTAGGTAAGCTGCATGAAACGCACACCAAGCGTGTGACATATTTCAATTAAACCCAAATCGTCTTCGATAGGTGATGGGTTTTGAAACCCAAAAAAGATTGCTGTCCGGTTTTCAGCCTGTGCACGGCGAATATCGTTTCCGTTTTTTCCCAAAAAAATTAGATCCGGATATTGTTCAAACCACCGGTTCCACTGTTCAAGGTTAAGCACCATTTCGCGAAAGGTTTCATGATAGGCAATCGTTACATGAACGCCATGAACGCCACCTGCCTGCATTTCACGAAATATTTTTTCTGACCAGTTTGTATACTGCAAACAATCAATAATGGGGGCTTCCGACATAAAGATTACTCCGGTTCACCTGCATATATATAGGCTGTTTTGATCTGCGTGTAGAACTCAGCTGCGCCGCGCCCTTGCTCGCGAGGGCCAGAACTTGAATTCTTCCGGCCTCCGAATGGTACATGGTAATCAGTACCTGCCGTTGGGAGATTGACCGTTACACAACCGGTTTCTACATTCCTGCGAAAATGCGTAGCACGCGCAATCGACTGGGTAAAGATACCTGCCACCAATCCGTATTCAGTATCGTTAGTGATTGCCAAACCTTCTTCATAAGAACTGATGCGTTGTACTGCAGCAATCGGGGCGAACATTTCCTCACGATTGAAATCCATATCATTGCTTGTCTCGGTTAGCAGTGCCGGAGACATGTAGTATCCCTCTTCTGCCAAACTGAGCTGCTCCCCACCTGTTATGATATTAACCCTATGTTCGCGTGCCCGGTCCATCCAGTCAAGATTGGATTTTAATTGCCCTGCACTAACAACGGGACCCATCTGGGTACCCTCTTTCAATGCATGGCCAACTTTGATTTTATTTAATGTATCTGCCAGCTTTTCAACAAAAACATCATGCACGTCACTATGCACCAGTAACCTAGAAGAAGCCGTGCATTTCTGCCCGGTGCTGGAGTAACCACCAGCCATGGCGGCTGCAACCGCCATATCAATATTCGCATCTTCCATCACGACCAGAGCATTCTTTGAGCCAAGTTCCAATTGGTATTTGGTCAGGTTCGGCGCAGCGGCTGCAGCTACCTGACGGCCAACAGCATAGGAGCCCGTAAACGTAACAGCATCCACTCCACGGTGTCCCGCCAAACCATTGCCAATGATTGAACCCGGACCCATAACAAGTTGAAATGCCCCATCTGGCAATCCAGCGCGCGAAATAATTTCTGCCAATGCCCATGCAGAAGCAGGTGTCTGGTTTGCCGGCTTCCAAATTACAGCATTGCCATACGCTAGAGCCGGAGCAATTTTCCAACTTGCCGTTGCTGTTGGAAAATTCCAGGGTGAAATTACGGCCACAACGCCCATTGGCTCGCGGCGTACGTCAATTTCAATATCTGGTCGTACGGAATCTGCATTCTCGCCTAACTGGCGTAGCACTTCTGCTGCATAGTAAGTAAAGAATTGCCCTGCCCGATAAACTTCACCTTTACCTTCAGCCAGCGGCTTCCCTTCTTCACGGCTAAGAAGTCTTCCAAGCTCTTCCGAGCGTGCCATCATTTCTCGGCCGATCATATCCAACGCAACTTGGCGCGCTTCAATTCCCATATTTCGGCAGGCAGGCAACGCGTTACGGGCAGCCGACACTGCTATCTCGAGTTGCTCAACGTTTGCTTGGGCATATTCCCCGATAACATCGCTAACGTCCGATGGGTTTCGGTTTTCTATTGAATCTGCACCTGAAAGCCAGTCATTGGCGATAAGGTTTTTGAATGATTTGCTCATATAAATCTCCTGTTGAGAACAAAATCTATCAATTCTTTACTTCAATCAAACAGAAATATTTGCTATAAGTTTCAAAATAATTGAAATGGTGATGATTTGATTAAGTTGGAAGCACTTCGGGTTTTTGTGACTGTTGCAGAGTTAGGCAACATCAAGGAAGCATCAGAACAAATATGCAGAACGGCCTCTGCTATCTCCATGACGCTTAAACAATTGGAAGAAGAGATTGGCGGGCAGCTATTTGAAAGCGACCGTAAAAACAATCTTACGGCGTTAGGGGAATTCGTGTTACAAACTGGACGAATGCAGGTAAGCAATTACGACAAAGCCATCGCAACAATCCACGCATATGCAAAAAACAAGATTGGCCATTTGACTTTGGCTTGTGTGCCATCAGTTGCAGCCAATCTAATCCCTTCATTGTTTCCGGGATTCATAAAAAATCGCCCCAATGTGGTCATGGAATTACTTGATATCGACAGCCGTGCTGTTCGTTTAATGCTGGAAACCGGGCAAGCTGATATTGGTATTGCTGGCCAACCGATAAAGGATACATTGGTCACATTTGAGCCCCTATTTCGCGATCAGTTCAAGGTCATATGCAGCACAGCATCGGCTCTTTCAAAACTTGAGAGAGCCGTTAGATGGTCTGATTTGGAAAATGAAATTTTGATCCTGAATGGAGCATCAGACAAAATCACGTCACCACAATATCAAGAATTGGCCGACAAGGCGTCCCTTACAGTAAGGAATGTGACCTCCCTGCTCGCGATGACTAAATCAGGCCTAGGCATTACACTATTACCCGCCTTGGCAACCACTCATCTGCTCGCTGGGTTAGCAGCCCTTGAACTTGAAGATACAAGTGTAGAACGCGTTGTCGGATTGATTGAACGTCGCGGCGTCACCCGAAGCCCCGTCGCTGCCGCATTTCGTGAACACGTTCTTGATAAAATGCCAGTTCTTGTGGAACAGATCGGCGTAAAGGAAATCCCCGAACAACGGCCGTAAAACAGAATATGAACGGTTCGGTTAATCTACCTGCGCGCCCTTTACTTCATAGCCAAACTCCTCCGACATTTCAGTGAGCCATTCCCAGAAACTTTCAGCAAATCCCCTGAACAGCAACAGTTCAAATTCGTTCGTTCCAGTACAGGCAACATGTACGCCAACATGGGCCATTTGGGTGACAGCGCAGTGTCCTGTTCCAAAGACACGCGGGTGCAAATCCACCGACGTGCCCTTTGACAGAACATTACGCGCGTGGATACCGGTGACAGAGAGCGTGAGACGGCCGTGACTTTGATCGGTTATTGAGGCAAGCCCCTCCAGCGATCTAGCGAGTTGCTCATATAGATCACCTTCTTCAAGATCATTGGATGTGACAATCCATTGCTCCGCTCCTGTCCAGTGAATGGTTACGTTACGGCCTGTTGCTGATCGCCCTGGCAGCGGACAGGTCACGCCATAACTCTTTTCCATCAGCTCGGAAACGGCACTCGATTTTCCATTTCGGGCAATAATCATTACGATCGACATTGGATGACGAATGGACAGCGACACTCCAGCATCCTCACCAGTTTCCATACCAAACCGACCGTTCTGAATCTTACTGTCGAGCGGCGACATGCGCTTCATCTCCAGTGTTGGCAAAGCTTCCTTGGCAACACTCAAAGTTGTTGCGTGCAGTTTGAGGTGCTCTTTGTCATAAAAAACCGGATCACAAATCGTGGCATGTACATAATTTTTCCGAAGATCATCCCATACCTGCACAACTTCGTCATATCGTTTTCGACCATTATTAACCAAGGCCAACGCAATCCACTGTTCGGCCATAGGAGAATAGGTGCTTGAAGTAATGTAACCTTGGTCGTTTTTCATCGAAGGCTCATCCCCAATATTTAAGATATGAGCTCCCGGTAAGATTTCTTCAGTCTTATTGAGAGGCAAAAGACCAACCACATTCCAGCGGTTCGGCTCGTGAAAGGCCTCTCGGGTCGCCATGACGCGACCGATATAATCTTTCTTGGTCGACATCATTTTACCAAGACCTAAATCATATGCTGTGGTCGTTCCATTAAGCTCACCCCCTGCAACATGTCCTTTTTCGATGCGCATGACTTTCAGAGCTTCTGTACCATATGGCATAATGCCAAATTCTGCTCCAGCATTCATAATCAGCCGTATGATCAAGTCACCGAAATCAGCGGGAACGGAAAGCTCGTACGCAAGTTCCCCAGAAAAGGAAATACGGAAAAGTCGTGCTTTGATACCGCATTCAAGAGTTACTTCACGTGCCCCCATATAAGGAAATGCATCATCAGAAATATCGTCCGCAACAATCTTTTGCATTGTACTTCGCGCTTGTGGTCCAGCCACAGCCAGCTGAGCCCATTGTTCGGTTACGGAAACACATTGAACATCCAATTCTGGCCATAATGCCTGAAGACAAAACTCCATGTGAGACAGCACTCCGGCCGCTTTTGCCGTTGTCGTCGTCATGAAATAATGATCATCAGATAAACGACTTGATGTCCCATCGTCATAAACAAGGCCATCTTCACGCAACATCAAGCCGTAGCGAGCCCGCCCAACAGGTAGCTTTTTCCAACCGTTGCAATACAGGCGGTTCATAAATTCAGCGGCATCTGGTCCCTGCACGTCTATCTTACCCAAGGTCGACACGTCACACACACCAACATTTTCACGGGTGTTTTTCACTTCGCGGATCATGCTGTCTTGCCAAGTCGCATCTCCCTGCCGGGTAAACCACATTGGCCGATACCATAAACCGGTTTCAACAAATACCGCCGTATGTTCTTTTGCCCATTGGTGAGTTGGTGTTAGGCGCGAAGGCTGAAAATGATGACCGCGGAAAGGTCCGGACAACGCTCCAAAACTCACAGGTGAATAATTTGGTCGATACGTGGTGGTACCCACATCCGAAATACTTTTACCCGTTGCTTCGGCCAAAATTGCCAGACCATTAATGTTCGACAATTTGCCCTGATCTGTGGCCATGCCGAGTGTGGTATATCGCTTGGTTAGTTCAACATCCGTATACCCTTCGCGGGCTGCCAGAGGCACATCATTTACCGTGACATCATTCTGAAAATCGACAAATGCTTTGCCAGTCGATTGGGCCACGCTCCACAGCGGCGAGATACTGAATGTTTGATTACTGCTCACATTTGGCACGTCATTAATGGCGACTTCAAATCCTAAACTCTGCACAGCAGCAAGGCCTTTTTCAGCGCCATCGGCTAAGCATTCAGACAACAAGAATTTGCCCGCAGCTGCGCCAACCGCTACCAATCCCTCTCCGACATCTGGAGATACAAAAGCAGCTATATCCTCGCTCCATACCGGTTTTTTTCCGCGATGACACGCCAGATGTACAATCGGATTCCAGCCGCCAGACATGGCGACAAAATCACAGTTGATGCGCTGGCTGCCTTTTCCCGCAGAATATTCAACAGAGGTAATTTCCTTGCCCCCTTTGACATCAGTGATGACCGCACCCCTAATAACCGGCACTTCACCTAGGTCAGGATCAGAGATCTCAAGCCGACTGTCCAGCACGGCTGCGACATCCACACCCTTCGCAATCAACGCCCGTGCAGCTTCGTAACCTGATGAGTTATTAGTGAAAACGACAGCCCGCTTGCCCGGCGACACCGCAAATCGGGCAAGGTATGTACGTATCGCTGATGCCAACATGACACCGGGTCTGTCATTGCCACCAAAAACAAGGGGCCTTTCTTCGGCTCCAGACGCCAACACAGCACGCTTTGCATTTATCCGCCATGTGCGTTCTACCGGCTTAAAAAGGGACGGATTGGCGACATGCTTCTGCACGCGCTCATGAGCCCCAAATATGTTGCCATCGTACCAGCCAAACACGGTCGTCCTCGGCAAAACACGCACCTCATCCATTGATGAGAGCTCAGCAACGGCCTCCGAGAGCCAGTTACGTGCTGATTTGCCCGAGATCATCTCATCTTCGTAAAGCAATGATCCGCCGAGAATGGCACCTTCATCAGCTATAATAACGCGTGCGCCGGACCGAGCAGCGACCAAGGCCGCCATCAATCCTGCAGGGCCTGAGCCAATGACTAAGAGATCGCAAGTGTCATACGCTTTTTCATATCGATCCGGATCCGCCTTATAGGTGGCCGAGCCTAATCCAGCCGCCTTACGGATCAATGGCTCATATATCTTTTCCCAAAAACTCTTTGGCCACATAAAAGTTTTGTAATAAAAGCCGGCGACCAAAAAGGGTGATAGTATTTGGTTGATTGCACCAATATCATAATCCAGCGAAGGCCAACGGTTTTGGCTCTTGGCAACAAGGCCGCTTGACACCTCCGCCATTGTTGCCCGTACATTCGGCTCTTTGCGGCCACCCTCCCCTATTTCGACCAAGGCGTTAGGCTCCGACGATCCTGCAGTAACCGGCCCGCGAGGCCGATGATATTTGAAGCTACGGCCCATCAGATTGACACCATTGGCAATCAAGGCTGACGCCAATACGTCGCCCTCAAAACCTGAATATGTCTTACCATCAAAGGTAAATTGAATAGGCTTATTACGGTCGATAAGACCACCTGAAGAAAGACGAAATCCGCTCATGATGACGGTCCTTCTTTTGTAGGCGCGTCTTTAGTCATTTTCAGATCGACGGCATGGGAAAGCTGCTTGGATATAGAATGCTCACTGGCAATTACAACGGAATAGATTTCATGCGTAATGGTATTGCGCGTGACGACCAACCAAACCCGACAGCCGCCGACATGGTGCCAGTACTCTTCAAATTTGCCTTTGGGGTTATCACGCAGATAAACATAATCATGCCACTCAGCCTCCAGTTTCATATCCATATTGGCAGGATCACTGGTACCGGGACGCATCGTAGTTGCATCTCCGCGCATAGAAAATTCTTCGATTGGACGAACGCCACAGTAAGGACAATGAATGGACATAATTTTCTACTCCCTCAGTGAAGATTAGGCGTGGCGCCCATCCCTTTTTCATCAAGCATGTTGCCTGACTTAAATCTATCCAATCGGTATGCTGCACTCAAATCATGCGGCGAATCCGTCGCAATGGTATGGGCAAAACACCAGCCAGAAGCTGGTGTCGCCTTAAAACCGCCATAGCACCATCCGCAATTCAGATAGAGACCATTAATATGAGTTTTGTCGATTATGGGAGACCCATCCATAGACATATCCATGATGCCGCCCCAAGAGCGCAGAACTTTAATCCGGCTGAGGCCTGGTATCATTGCAACACCGGCCTCGATAACATGTTCGACCATGGGCAGATTACCGCGTTGTGCATAACTGTTATATCCGTCAATATCACCGCCAAAGACCAACCCGCCCTTGTCCGACTGAGAAACATAGAAATGACCCGCGCCAAAAGTAACCACATTGTCTAAATACGGTTTTATGCCTTCGGACACGAATGCCTGCAGCACATGGCTCTCGATGGGTAATTTCATCCCCGCCATTGACGCTACCTGACTTGCATGCCCGGCAACAGCCATACCAACTTTTTTAGCACCAATATAACCTCTTGAAGTTTCTATGCCGAGGACTGTGCCATTTTCTATTTTGAAACCCTTCACTTCACAGTTCTGAATAATGTCGACACCGCATGCATCTGCACCACGCGCGAACCCCCAAGCCACACCATCATGACGCACCGTACCGCCGCGCTGCTGCATCAGTCCGCCTTGGATTGGAAACCGGGCATTTTCATAATCCAGATAAGGAAGCTTTTTCCGCAGCTGTTCACGGTCAAGCAACTCGGCATCAACACCGTGGAGACGCATGGCGTTCCCTCGTCGCGCGTAATCATCACGTTGGGTTTCAGAATGGTACAGGTTGATCACACCGCGCTGGGATACCATTGCGTTGAAGTTCATATCCTGCTCCAGATTTTCCCAAAGCTTCATCGACCATTCGTAAAATGGCTCATTGCCGTTAAGCTGATAGTTTGAACGAATGATCGTTGTATTACGGCCAACATTGCCAGACCCAATCCATCCTTTTTCCAATACAGCCACATTGTTAATGCCGTGCTGCTTAGCCAGATAATAAGCTGTCGCAAGCCCATGACCGCCACCACCAATAATGACAACATCATAATTGGGCTTAGGTTCTGGGTCTCGCCATGCACGTCCCCAGTGCTTGTGGCCAGACAAGGCATTCTTCATCAATGAGAAAACTGAATATTTCACCGGCGCAAGCTCCCCTATCTCCGTAATTTTATCTCCCTAGTCTGACAGGAACAAATGATAAGGGATTGCATAATAGGGACATAAATTTGTATTATAGAGCCATGAATTCTACTAAATTAAACATAGATCACAAAGTTCAGACCATCGGATTTTTACTCATCCCCGGATTTGCGCTTATGTCTTACGCCTCTGCCATAGAGCCATTGCGTGCTGCAAATCAATTAGCGAAACAAAATCTTTTTGATTGGGTACATATTACTCCGGATGGTCAGTTGGCTACGGCAACTTGCGGGGCCACGATACCGAACACTGTAAAAATAGGTAATCAACCAAAACTGGATATATTATTCGTCTGCGCTGGTGGCGATCCAGCCAGTTTTGAGGACATCGCAACCTTTGCTTGGTTACGCAAACTTGCAAAGCACGGCATTCGCCTTGGCGGAATTTCTGGTGGCCCCTTTATTCTTGCTCATGCCGGCGTGATGAACGGCCGCCATATGACAATCCACTGGGAGCATGCTCCCATACTCGCGGAAGCATATCCGGATCTCCTGTTAACGCGCTCGCTTTATATCTTTGACCGCGACAGGGTGACCTGTGCTGGGGGTATTGCCTCCCTCGACATGATGCATGCGCTCATTACCGAACGCTGCGGCACAGATTTCGCCACTCAAGTTTCAGATTGGCTGTTGCATAACGAAATCCGCCCAGCAAGTGGGCCGCAACGCAGCTCTCTCACTGAACGATACGGTGTTCACCGACGTGAATTGATTACAGCTTTGGAGCTAATGGAGCACAATATTTCAGAACCACTTGATCGCAGGTCCGTCGCCGCGCACGTGAATTTATCAACCCGCCAGCTCGACCGGCTATTTTCTCAGCAGCTGGGAAAAGGATTTTCCGTCCATTACAAATCCATCCGATTACAGCGTGCGCATGATCTACTCCGCAGCTCACCTTTAACGATTACCGAGATTGCTTTCGCCTGCGGTTTCTCCAGTGCCAGTCACTTTTCCCGTACCTATCAGAGCACATTTGGCCAAAACCCAAGTTCGGCACGCTTCAAACAATAAAATTACGCATATTCTCAGTAGTCTAATTTCAGCTGGCTACGGTGTTGAAAATCGGCCTCTGGGCAGCACGTCGTTCTCATCAGAAATCTAATTATCGTCAAAAATTCTCGTTGGTTTATCATCGATGCTCAGTACATTTTTTCTGCGCCAGAATTTCTTCACGCCTTCTTGTCCCATATTTTCGAAATATGGAACAAGTTCTTCTTCACCGCGGCTTTGAACAAAATCCATAACAGGAACACCTGTACCACATGAGGATTGAACGAGATCAATGGTCAAATCAAAAATTTGTCGACTTCCGGCGATCTCAGGAAACTCGCTCAGGATTGACGTCCAATCAGGATCTCGCGGATGAATAATTTTGGCCTGTCCATAGACACGGAGAATGAGAGCCTCACCTTCAAAAGCACAAAACATCAATGTCATGCGGTTCACGTCCACAAGATGTGCCGCTGTTTCGTTGCCACTTCCGGTTAGATTAAGCCATATAATTCTGTTGTCGCTCATAATGCGGAGCGTATCCATTCCCTTTGGAGAAACATTTACATGCCCACCGCGTCCCGCCGTGGCGACAAAAAACATCTGTTGAGCTTCAATGAATTTTTGGTTCGTTTCACTTAGCTTATTCGTTTTTCCCATATTTCAGCCCTCCAGTTCAATATACCAAAGTGAAACATGCGGAGAACAAAATAGCAACCTTTACGCTCTCAACAAAAATAAATGTGACTATATCTGCAGTGTTGTGTGTAAAGTCTAGCGAAGTTGAATTTTATAACTTCGCCATCGCGCGCCAATGAAAACAATTGTTAATCTTGAGGAATTTAAATTCTCCAATGAATTTTTATGTATTCATCAAAGATGGCACGGCTGACAATTTCTCTGCTAAGTGTTCTGTGAAAACGTAAGTCGAAACAATATTTTTGTTCAGGAACAATGCCACTAGTTGCTCTTATTTAATACCTGCACCAATAGAAGGATTGAAAAATGGATCTAAACTTAAGGAACAAATCCGTACTGATTACCGGGGCGTCAAAGGGGATCGGAAAGGGTGTTGCTATGTCAATGGCGGCGGAAGGCTGCAATCTTCATTTAGTTTCACGAACCCGCAAAGATCTTGAGGCAACTGCTTCAGAGATCGTAGACAATTTCAGTGTGAGGGTTGAACTCCATGACAAAGATTTGAGCAAAAACAATGCCGTCAGTGAATTGATTACGACAGCAGGCGTTCCCGACATTCTAATTAATAATGCCGGCGCAATTCCAGCGGGCACCCTTGAAGCCGTTGGAGAAGCTCGATGGCGAGAGGCTTGGGATCTGAAGGTTTTTGGTTACATCAACATGTGCCGGACTTTCTATGCAGCGATGAAGGAGCGAGGACATGGCGTAATCATAAATGTAACCGGGCTTGCTGCTGATCGCACTGACGCAGATTATATTGCGGGCACAACCGGTAACTCCGCTCTCAATGCCTTCACCAAAACGCTGGGCAGTCGAAGTCTGAATGATGGTATTCGTGTTTTGTCTGTCAGTCCTGGCGCAGTAGAAACTGAACGGTTGGTTGGTCTGATGCGCACCCGGGCCGAGGCTGAATTTGGAAATTCTGACCAGTGGCAAACCTACTTGTCTAAACTACCTCTTGGCCGCGCCGCGTCGGTAAAGGAATGTGCGGAAGTTGTGACTTTCATGGCATCGGATCGTGCAGCATACATGAGCGGTACAGTGGTCACAGTTGACGGAGGCCATGGCGCCAATAACGGTAGTTTTACGTAAATACCATCACTCAATATCAGTATTGGAGAGAAATAAAAATAAATGACAAAACATTCTACAGGGTATGTCCATCACAAAGCCAAAAATGCGATATGGGAACAAGGATTTCGGGAATACTTTGAATATCGCGATTTGGAACTTGGAAATGCGACAAATGGCGGACACTACGCTCAAGTCATCCGTGCAAAAAAGGCATTCACCGGTGGTACCGGGCATCACGCACATAATGTCCCGTTTCATTGGACTTATATTCTAAAAGGCTGGATCGAGTTTGATTTTAAGGGTGTGGGCGTTACCAAACTCGAAGCCGGCGATTGCCAATATATGCCAGAAGGTTGTCATCATGAACTGATGGCCTGTTCAGATGATTTGGAAATGATAGAAATGTACTCACCCGGAGAAATTGGGGACATCAAAATTCCCGACTGGCGTAAATAGTTAATTTCCGCAGCTGGCCACCTGAGGTTGACATTATTGAACATCATTCCATTTTGAATTAAGAAGGCGCTATGCGCGTACAATGCCTTGTGAGGTTCCATCTAGATGTGGATAAGAAAAGCTAACGAAAAGATAATTGTTATACTAATTGGCATATTGATGTTTGCCTCTTTTGACATTTCTTACGCAGCCCAGAAAACACTCAATGTTGGCATTGGAATTACGGGCGGACAACAGCGTTCCGCATATGATCGGGTCGCAAAAATATTTGCAGGTGAAAACCCTGACACGCGTATTCACTATACTATGACGCTGGTTACCGACTACAAAGAAAAATTTCCTGATTGGCTGAAATCAAAGAGGGGTCTTGATGTCCTCTATTGGCAAGGTGGAGAGCGGCTATATTCATACATCAGGGAAGGTTATATCCTTCCAATTGATCGAATCTGGTCAGAAGAAGGTTGGGATCTACAATTTACAAACGCCGCGAAAAAAGCTGTAACGTTTAAGGAAAGCATCTACGCCGTTCCGACATCCTACTATCAATGGGGTTTCTACTATCGGAGATCCTTGTTTGATAAACTTTCTATCTCCCCTCCTGAAACTTGGCAAGAGTTCCTCATTTTGTGCCAACTACTGAAATCTCACGGCATTACACCGATCACAATAGGGACAAAAAATCATTGGACGGCTGCCGCATGGTTCGATTACCTCGATTTGAGAATAAACGGCTTTAAATTTCATAAAAATCTTCTGGCTGGGAACACATCCTATACATCGCCTCAGGTGAGAAAAGTATTCGAAGTCTGGAAATCCCTTGTTGATAAACAGTATTTCACTACAGATGCGAATTTGTACAATTGGACAGAAGTTCTGCCGCTACTCTACAGAAATAAGGGGGGCATGCTGCTAATGGGAAATTTCGTCACAAACAAGTTCTCCAGCGTCATAGTTGAAGATATTGATTTCTTTCGCTTTCCCCTTATGGCTAACAACATACCTGTTTCAGAAGAAGCCCCAACGGATGTATTTGTTATTCCGAAAAACACACAAAACGAGACTTTGGCGGAAAAGTTTATCGCTTTTATGGGAAGAGCGGACATTCAGGGGATGTTGAACAAACATCTTGGCACTATTCCACCAAATATAAATGCAGAAATCAGTGACAATCATTTTGTACAAAAAGGCGTTGATACATTACTTAAGGCTGAAGGAATAACCCAATACTTTGACAGAGATGTTATCAAAGAGATGTCGGGCCCCAGCATACGCATTTTTTCAAGTTTTCTTCAGTCCGGAGATATTGATAAGGCTGTTACAAGGTTAGAGGCAGAACGGATAAAAAATTATAAGACGACTAAAATCAGCAAAGAAGAATAGTTTGATAAGCCTGCGCTAATCGACGAACTTACTAACAATTTCTTGAATTTTTCCACTTTTTTTCAGCCTATATATTTCAATATCAAATTTGATTGAAAAATCCTTTTTGTAAGGAAAATTCTTTTCGGCATCGACGTCAGTATAACCTAAATACCCTTCATTACTGGAAATAATCTCGGCTTCTTCCAAAATCACACCTGTATCATATTTTTGATACTCACCTGTTTTCTTCAACTGCTTAACGTACCATGCAAAAGGCAGTTTAGATGCAATCGTACAATCAGCTCTTCTTTTCAATAAAAAGGGAATTGTACTTTTTACATCCTTTACCAATTGTACTTTGATTTTGTTATCTGCCACCAATTCGTCAAATTTTGAACCTGCACGACCATCTCCGCGCCACATAACAAACCTCAACCCCTGATAATCATAGGGGAAATTTACCCGTGGTTTATAGAGCGCTTCTTGGTTGCAAATCACCACATCATATTGTGTAAATAAAGGAAGCGAATACGGCCAAATATAGGGGCGTTTAGGCTCTGCATCTGTTAGCCAGTCATGCGCATGAAAATAGGGTGGAAGAATGGCGAAAGCTTTTCCTGATTTAGTTTCTTCTTTTGCTCTTGACCAAGGAACGACATTAAATTTGACGTCATAGTTCGGCATCCTAGATACGGCTGTTTTTATTATTTCAACATAAACACCAGTCAGTTTCCCCTGGCTATTTTTAAAAGCCAATGGTGGCAGGACGTCATATGTATAGATTTCCACTTTCTCCGCCGAAAATGCGATAGAAAACGAAAAAATATAAGTAAGTAACGAAAGGACTATTTTAGTCATTAAACCTCAGGGTTAGAGTGTTGCCTCTGCCAGCTACGCGATAACTATTTAGTCTTTAATACAGGCTTCAGATCATATTGAACTGATACTCTGTGTAAGCTTTAGGCACATATCGAGAAACAGTTTATACATTTACACTAATATCAACAACAGGAATACAATGGAGCAGATGTCCGCATTGAGTCAACAGTAAGCCTGTTAAGCGGTTGCAATAACAGCTCCTCTCAGCCTCTGTCAAACGAGGCTGAAGCTAACACCTATGCCTGTGGCTATTGTTTCACACTGGTGTTCAATCAAAATCTCGCGCCGATACATTAAAATCATTCAATTAATATGTACTAATTCCCGCAGACTTATTAGTGTGTAGATTACAATATCAACAAGCATTAGCTCGGTGGGTATAGCATGGCAGCGGTTCGAATATGGGGAGTGCTTCTTGTCTTGCTTCTGTCTGTGACGGCGCCAATGGAAGCTGAAAGCCAGTCGCTCGCAGAGAAAAAAGAAATCGTGTTAGGTGGCAGTGATTCTCAAAAAAATGGCTTTTACGGTAGATGGCTGGACCTAATCTATACAGAGGCATTTAAGCGACTTGGATACAAATTTCGGTACATGGGAGTTCCAGCAAAACGCTCCAGCGTTTTATCTGATGCGGGCAAAACCGACGGAGAGATATCCCGCGTTTCTAGCTATGGAGAGTTGCATTCAAATTTGGTCAAGGTACAGGAGCCGAGTTTTGTAACTCGATTTTCTGCATACTCAGCTCGCAAAGGGTTGGTCATTGATGGGTGGCAGAGTTTAAAGGGGAAAGACATACATGTTGATTATTTGCGTGGCATCAAACTTATTACATCCAAACTCCCACATTATGTTGAGGCAGATAGAACTTCTGAAGTAAATAGCAATGTCGCCGGCCTAAAACGATTATTATTAAAGCGGTCAGATGTCTTCATTGGCGGTGAAAGTAACATCGATGAAATTCTGATGACGGACAGGTCGTTTCGACAGAAAGAAATAACTAAAGTCGGCGTTATAGAAGAGATCTCTGTCCATGCTTGGCTTCACAATAAGAATGCTACCTTGGCACCCCAATTGAGCAAAGTGCTGCAAGAAATGAAAACTGAGGGGCTAATATCAAAATTTAAGATACAGGCTCAATAATAGCGGTCCATTTTTTATCAATCATATGCAGAAAACTTGTAGTCCTATACCCTAACGCCAGTCACATATTCTTATAACCGTAGGCCCATCGGCTTCCGGCTTCATTACTGGTGATTACGTCATGAACTGTATGCGCCGGAATAAACACCTCATCCCCAACTGAAGTTTTATATTCGACGCCGTTCACATTAATCGTAACATTCCCCTCTAGAGGCACAACAATTTCATCCACTGAATGGATGAACCCCATCCAGCGCTGCCCCGGGACGTCTTCAAATATATCGAAGCTGTACCCTCTTTCGTGAAACTCTTGTTTGAGTTTAGTAATTTCTATCATACTTAAACTCCTACTGACTGGAAGTAATGCCGCCATCCACATACATAATCTGACCCGTAACAAAACCTGAAGCTGGCGAACAGAAGAAAGTTGCAGGACCAACAATATCTTTAGGATCCGCTATCCGGCCAAGTGGAATGCGATCCAGTAACCCCTGCCTAAATTCATCGTTTTCCATCACGTGGCGGATCATTTCAGTATAAACAAATGTGGGTGCAACTCCGTTTACAGTGATCCCAGAGGGCGCGAGTTCCATTGCATGCTGCTTAATCATCATAACCTGGCCACCTTTGGTGCTGCAGTAAGCAGAATACCCGCGATCACGCAGACCCAGTTGAGATCTGACAGACAATAGATGAACTTGTTTGCCGCCGTTTCCCGCGGCTACCTGATGTTTTGCGACTGCTTGGGCCAAGAACATTGAAGCTTTCAGATTTACTTCATAAACCTCATCAAAGGCTTCTTCTGTTACCTCTAACAATGGCTGTTCGATTTGAATACCAACGCAGTTCATTAGAATATCAATTTTGCCAAAATGATCGACTACGGCATCTACTGAATCGTGAATTTCGCCAACCGATTTAACATCAACAGCAATGCCTTTAGCCTGAAAACCCGAACTGTTAAGTTGCTCCGCAAGTGCAGATGCTTTTTCAACACTTCGGCCACCTATGACAACAGATGCACCGGCACTCGCGAGCCCCCACGCAATAGCTTCCCCAATACCACCATAACCGCCAGGTAAATAGGCCACTTGTCCACTAAGATCGAATAAGCCTGCGAGTTCAGTTTTGAAATCAATTTTCGGAGTAATATGCTCATTCATAATTAGTCTTCTTTCTTAATCTAGATGTAGGCCGCCGTTGATGTCGATCACTTCACCTGTGATAAACCCCGACATTGGAGACGTGAGGAAAGAGACGACATGAGCCACTTCATCACCTTCACAGAAGCGCTTAACTGGTATCGAATTCAAGAGTTCCTGACGTTGCGCTTCAGAGAGCTGCTCCATTACCATCGGTGTATTTATATAAGCGGGAGAGATCCCATTTACGGTCACTCCGTCAGCTGCGGCTTCTCTTGCCAATGAGAATGTCAGAGCCGTCATACCGCCTTTTGATGTTGTGTATGCAGTACCAGCTGTTATTCCGCCAGTTTTTGCAGCCAGTGAGCAGATATTTATAATTCGCCCCCACTTTTTGCTTTTCATCGCGGGCAGTAGCTCACGAGACATATAGAACGCACCATCGAGATTAATCGACATGACACGGCGCCATTCCTCCACACTGGTTTCTGCCACCTTATTGTTTGACAGAATACCTGCATTATTTACCAGTATATCTGGCGCTCCCCAATTTTCGCGGATCTTCTCACACGCTTTGGAAGCCGCGTTATCGTCACTTACATCAAAAACCAAGGGCATAGTGGCGTCGCCAAGTTCAGAATGAAGGTCTGATAAATGTGAGCCGTTTATATCGCTCATCACCACTTTTATACCTTGCGCCACAAACCGGCGAACAACGGCTTCTCCCAGCACGCCTGCAGCCCCAGTTACAACAGCAATTTTGTTTTCAAGCGACGTCATTCATTCAAACTCCGTATCAATAGCGTGCCAAGGCACCAAGATAATCTTTAACATCTATATCATCTAACAGTGCATCATATGTATCGGCGTGGCGTACAGCCCCTTTTTGGACGAATATATAACGATCGCAAATTTCTCTCATGATTTTCACGTGAAAAGGCTCATTTGGATGAACGCACAAAAACACCAGCCGGCTTTCTGCCCGCAGCCTTTTAAAGAAATCCAACATAAATCCAATATACCCGTCTTGTGTATTGAATTGAGGTTCATCGAACAAATGGATCATAGGGTAATCCGAAATCGGTTTTTCAAGCAAGAAGGACGGTTTTGTTTTCGAAAAATGCCTGACTTGATATGATTGATGGTAATGAATAGCCAATCGATCACGGCTTCGATATTTGACGTTATGTATATCTTGTCCAGCACACATTACGGTCCCGGAAGTTGGCCGGTTGCTCCCAGTAATTAATTCAAACAAAGTGGTTTTACCGGATCCATTCGGGCCCATAACACCTACGATCTGCGGTTTCTTGATGGTAAAGTCAGCTTCCAGCCTAAAGGTTTCTCTCTTTTGGATGAGACCTTGTGAATAGACCTTCTTCAATCCTCTAACGTCTAACATTGGTGTCGTCATGATTATACTCCCAGCAACTGTTTGCGTTTGTTGCTATCGTCCAGCAAATCGCGAGCTGGTCCTTCATGAATGATACGCCCATGGTTCATAATGTAGACCCGATCACTCACCTCAAGCGCACTCACAGCATTTTGTTCCACTACCAATACTGAAATACCCTCTGATTTCAGACGAGTAATTGTCTTCATGACATCCTGAACAATTTTTGGTGCCAAACCCTGAGAGGGTTCGTCAAACAAAACGAGACCGGGAGATCCAAGCAGTGCACGAGCAATCGCTACCATTTGCATCTCCCCGCCCGACAGGTTCTCACAATCGCGATCCATCAGATATTCAAGTGCGGAAAAAATTTCAAACATCTCGCCTTCAGACCATTCTCGAAAGCGGGTTTTCTTTTTTCCAAGCGCTAGATTTTTACTAACCTTTAGTGTAGGAAAAATTCTTCGATCATCAGGCACCCAACCGACACCAGCGCGGGAAATTTCATGAGTTTGCGAATGAGTGACATCTTTTCCATCAAATTCAATCTTCCCCCTTCTCGCTGGCGACAATCCAAGGATTGAGCGTAAGGTCGTTGTTTTTCCCGCACCATTTGGCCCCAGCAAAGCAACGACCTCTCCCGCCCCCACTGTTAATGAGGCATCAAAAATCGCCTGTGTTTCTCCATAAAAAGTCTCAATATTCGTTATATTCAGCATCAGGCCACCTCTCCCAAACTGGAGGCTTTCACCCATTCATTTTCTCGGAGTTCATCTGGGCTGCCTGTTGTAATCACCTGCCCCCAATGAATAACGGAAATTGTATCAGCAAGACTAAAAAGAAAATCCATATTATGTTCAATAATTACTATGGAATAGTCTCGTTTCAACTCAGAGATCAAATCAGCAAGCAACGCTGTGCCATCAGCACCAAGCCCTTGTGTCGGCTCGTCCAGGAAAAGAAGTTTTGG
Organism: Alphaproteobacteria bacterium 46_93_T64; assembly: GCA_002163135.1. GTDB lineage: Bacteria > Pseudomonadota > Alphaproteobacteria > Sneathiellales > Sneathiellaceae > Sneathiella. The sequence goes on along the minus strand of MAAN01000041.1, from coordinate 243,942 downwards.
ATCTGATGCAAGAGCGACAGCTATTTCAAGGGCGCGCCGCTCGCCGTATGGCAGGCTGGACGCAATTAAGTTTTCTTTACCCTTTAAACCAACTCGCGCAAGGATACTCTCGGCTTTATCAATCGCTTCACTATTTCCGCAAATATCGTGAAATGGATTAAAGCTTCGTTTTATAGATTGAGGGACAGCAACGAGTATGTTTTCAAGGACGCTAAATTCATCAAACAGGTTCATTATCTGAAAAGAACGTGCAATCCCCATGCCGGCAATGAGGCGCGGAGAAAGTCCGGTTATATCGCGGCCTTCAAACGTTACCGTTCCGCTGTTTGGTTTGTAGTGCCCCGTCAGAACATTAAAACATGTTGATTTACCCGCACCATTCGGTCCCATAATGCCGCTCAATTGTCCTTTTTCGAACGACAGAGTTACATCTTCCAGAACAACTTGGTCGCCAAATCGCTTGTGAAGGTGAGTAGCTTCAAATAATGCCATTTGCCTACTCTCCTGCTTTTACATGCTGGCTTACGACGGGCGCATTCTGCTTTTGATTGCGTGATAACTTTTTCGACAGATCCTGCCAAATTCCGGCAATACCTTCTGGCTTAAATAAAATGACGGCCATAAACATCAGCCCGTACCAAAGAAGCCATGTTTCTGTGATAGATCCCAACAAGTCTCGTGCGACGAAGAATACGATCGCGCCAATAACCGGCCCCCAGAAGCTTACGAAGCCACCACCGATTAATGTCAGCATTACAATGTAACCAGAAGCGTGAAGCCCCATCACATCCGGATAGGCGCTTTCCTGTGTTATGGCAAACAATCCACCAGCCAAACCCGCAATCGCACCTGATAACATGAAGACTGTCCATTTAATGAGCCAGACATTATATCCAACAAACCCTGCCCGCATTTCGTTCATTCGAATTGCTTGCAATGCCTTACCAAAGGGAGAATGGACGAGGCGCCATAGACAAATGACGACAATAATAAGAACAGCAAACACAAAGTAGAATAGAGGAACATTGTCCCTTAGACTGACATCGAAAACGCCAAATGATAAAGTCCCGCGGTAAATGTTTAACAAACCATCCTCGCCGCCGGTAACTGTGTGCCATTTCATCGCAATAAACCAGAAGACTTGGCCAAATGCGATCGTCATCAAAGCATAATAGATGCCGCGCCGATGTGACAGGAAGCAGGCGACAATTCCGGCTGCCACAGCGCCTGCAATTACCGCTACTAAAACACCAGCCCAAACACTTTCAATTAGGCCAAGTTGGACAAGTCCATACGCATAGGCACCGACTCCAAAATATGCTCCGTGGCCAAAAGAGGGAAGCCCTGTGTATCCAAGCAGAAGATTGAAACCAAGTGCGTAAATTATCCAGATTACAATTTCCACGCCTAGATAGTGATATAGACCTACGGCCTCACCCCAGAGCGGAAAAGTACCCAACATAACAAATAAGGCAATCATCGGCTTTGTAATTATCGGTGTTGGTTTTGCAAGTGCGTTATTCATATCAATTCTCCAACGCACTTTTTTTACCGAACAAGCCACGCGTACGGAAAGTAATGACGATAATCAGAAGTATATACATAGACATTAAAGACCATTCAGATGCGTAGGCGCCAAAAATACCAACTACTAGCCCCACAAGAATACCCGCCACCACGGCTCCCCAAAAACTGCCTATGCCGCCAAGTACAATAATTAAAAAAGCTGGGATCACGACGTCTACACCTACATGAGGTCGCAACCCCCATATTGGAGTTAGAATGACGCCGGCAACAGCAGAGAGAGAGGCCCCTAAACCAAATACCATCAATCTAAGAACAGTAAGATTTACGCCAAGTGCGCGGACCATTTCGCTATCATGCGCACCGGCTTTAATAATCGAACCATAAGGTGTTTTTTCAAGAAACAGCCAGACTAGAGCAATCATAAAAATACCGAAACCGGCTGCGAAAAAACGATAATTTGAATAAATCATTCCGCCAGCGATAAAGGCGCCACTAACCATTTCAGGTACCGGCAAAAATTGCTCGGAAGAGCCCCAAATAATACGAATACTCTCTTCAATAACCAGTGCAGCACCAAATGTTAGAAGCAAGCCATATTCAGCTTTTTTCCCATAGGTCCGCCTCATACAAATTTCGAGACCCATCCCAACAATGGCAACGAATGCTGGTGCGAGTGCAAGGCCGATCACATATCGAAGAGTAAGTGACAACTCCATATACCAGACACCAAAACTGCCCCAACCTGCGATATTAGGATCGATCAGTGTCATGGCAATATAGGCGCCTAAGGCAAACAAGGAGCCGTGCGCTAGATTAATCAATTCCATAACACCAACAATGAGCATAAAACCGAGGGCAATCAGGGCAAACAAGAGTCCCAGCGCCAGTCCGTTTATGATGTGGGGTAGGAGATTTAAGATAATATCCATGAAGATAAACACTTAACCAATATTAGAGATTACAAGATACAAACGTCTAAATGGGAACCCTGCCCACGACAGTTAAGCCAGTGGACAGGGCAGGCAGAGATCTTTATCGAGTCACAACAGGTGTGTCCGCGAAAGATTCCAAGTTACATGTTGATTGAGCCGCCATATCCGCGACTTTCTCTGGAGACGAATTGGACAGAATTCTGAACATATCGTCTTTGTCATTGCTGCCAGTATTCGCCGTTGCAAGATAGACTGTTTGCTGCATTTGGTGCGTTTTAGCATCCATATACGCATCGTCATGTTGCATACGAGTAGCCGCAGGAATGCGCAATTTTTCGAGTTGCTTGATTACAGCGTGGTTATTGGTTGTACCCGCTGTTTCAATTGCTTCCAATAGTGAGCGTGTTGCCCAATATCCATTATAGAATACGTTTCCTGGCACACGAATTTTCGTATCTGGATACATGGCTTGGTAACGCTTTACAAAATCATCTACGCCCGGAAGGTCTAGCTTGTAATACCAAGTAGTACCGAAAACACCGAACAGATTTTTCATAGGAAGACCGTAGACATCCGGCCAGTCTTGCTGGTTATTGATCCATGCGTATTTTGCTCCCATGTCCAACTGTCCAACTTGTTGGCGTAATGCTTTCAAGTCGTCACCACCCACAGCGGCAGCAATTACTTTTGGATTTTTTTGCTGCACTTTAAGCAAAGTTGCACTGAAATCACGCGTTCCTTGAGGAACCATAATTTCATCAATAATTTTAGCACCGTGAGAGACCGCTAATTGACGAGTAGCTTTGGATGTATTGTGTCCCCAGACATAGTCGTTTGTCAGGAGAAGCCAATCTTTACCATAGCTGGAAATCGCATTTTTCACTGCTGCCTGAGCAAAATTCTTGCCGTTACCATCCCAAACAAATTTTACACGATGACAGTTCTTGCCGGACTCAGTCGGCGAGCTTGAGTTCGTGTTCAAGTAAACCACACCATATTTCTGGGCAACCTGAGAAATAGCATTCGCAACACCGGAACTTACAGCACCGATCATAAAGCCAACGTTTTCTCTTGAAATCATCCGCTCAGCTACGCGTGAACCCGTCGCGGGTGTTGTTTCTGTATCAATGTGGACTATTTTGATTTCACGGCCCAGAACACCGCCTTTGGCGTTAAATTCAGCGATCGCCATCTGCATCCCGCGGCGATCAGAAGCACCACTATTTGCATATTGGCCACTCGCATCTGAAGTTAATCCGATGATTAAGGGTTCAGCCGCAACGGCACTACCCGCAGTTATCGCAGCAAATGCCATCCCAGCGGCAAGAACTCGAGTGGTCTTTGTGAAATTTTTACTAACCATTTTCCTCTCCTTATCCTGTTATTTAGTGACTTCATTTTTATTGCTTACAAATTTAGCAATCCCGGATCCTCCCAAGAACCGGGTGCGACATCAGCATTTTCCAATATCGACTTTATTCATCGCGGCTTGATCAGCGACCAATGCCCCGACTAGACTGTCGGAAAAACCATTATTTCCGGCATGTACGAAAGCGTTGTGTGTAAGGGCCGCCATGGGGGTAGAAATCCCGGCGTTCGCCAGCATATTATTCAAATAGCGAAGATCTTTTGTCGCGTTGGCAATGCTGAACTTCATGCCATCAAACGAACCTTCATCCAAAATGGCGGGCACTATCATCTGAAAGATTCCGCTATTACCGCCGCCGGCGCTTATAACATCACGGAAGCGCTGTAGATCAACACCGGTTGCCTGACATGCGCACAAAGCTTCTGCAATGAGCGTTGCCTGCCCCATAGTGATTAAATTATTTATGAGTTTCATTCGAGAACCGGATCCCAAAGGACCCATGTGGAAAATGTTCTCGCAAAAAGTCTTCAAGATCGGCTCAACTTTAGCAAACACTTCAGCGGAAGCCCCAACCATAGTGTTAAGTTTGCCCGCTTCTGCCTCTACCGGTGTGCGTGCAAGAGGCGCATCCGCCATATCCACGCCCAGTTTTTCTAGATCCGAGCCTACTTTTTCGACAACATCAGCCTCACCTGTTGAACAGTCCAGAACGGTCATTCCGCGTTCAACGCCTGCTAAAAGACCATTGTCTCCGTAAACAATATTTTCAACTTGTGACGAGCCAGTAACGCAAAGAATAACAACATCAGATGCAGCCGCAATATCTTTGGGAGTAGCAGCTTCCGTTGCACCCCGCTCAATAAGGTCGTCTAAGCCTGCACGATTTTTATGTGCCATTCCGACGACGTCATACCCCTTTTCCAAAAGGTTTTTGGCCATACCATGCCCCATCATACCAACACCGATGAAACCAATTTTGAGTCCCATTCTTCGCCCCCTTAGAGAAATGAACTGTTTTTTCTATTTTTAGAATAAATGGAAATTTTTATTCTTGTCAACAATAAAAAAATCTGTTCATATTGACTACGCTGTCGACAACTCAGTGGTTCTGTCGCATTTTACAAACGACACCTAATTACTTGAAAGAAGACAGCATAAAGATGGAAAAGAAGTTTGAGAGACGCATGGAAATCGCACCGGACACATATAGTGAACTCACCTCGTCAATAGCGGCAGAATACGAAAGTCTGTCTCGCCAGTTGAAGAAGTTTGGTCGATTCGCATTGGATAATTCTGACACATTGGCACTCGAGACTGTAACCACAGTTGCTGAGAAAGCTGACGTACAACCCTCTACTATTGTTCGTTTTGCAAAAGCCTTTGGTTTTGATGGTTTCTCGGATATGCAACAAGTGTTCCGAACTCGCTTGGTTGAAAACAATTCAAGTTATCGGGAACGAATCCATTCGCTTCAAAATGACGAAGGACGTGATGGTGTCGCATCTGTTCTTGATAACTTCACACACACCGGCATTGAATCGCTGGAACAGTTAAAGCTCAACACGCCCGTAGCAAAGCTGAACCAAGCCGTCGAAATTCTTAAAAACGCCAGACATGTCCATTTGCTTGGCCATCGCAGGGCTTCAGCTGTTATCCATTACCTGCATTATGCGCTTTCACAGTTAGATATCTCTTGCATGCTAGCAGATGGTGCTAGCGGCATGCTGCAACATCAAATGAACCGGGTTGGACCAGAAGATGCTGTTCTCGCTGTTAGCTTCACTCCATATACACCGGTTGTCGCCGAAATGGTCGCTCTACAGTCCGAAAAAGGGCATAAAATTGTCTCCATTACTGACAGCCCTCTTAGTCCTCTCGCCTCAAGAAGCACCGTAAGTTTTGAAATTCAGGACGGACGCGACCAAGCGTTCCGTACCCTCGTCGCCCCAATTTGTCTTGCTCAATGCTTGGTCGTTGGCATCGGCCAACTGCTAGAGAACGAGCAAACTAGTTAACAGGATCATTGAACCATGGAAAACCGCCCCTTAGATGTGATTTGCATTGGACGCTCAAGTGTTGACCTTTACGGTGAACAAGTGGGCGGCCGATTAGAAGACATGCAGTCATTTGCAAAATACATTGGTGGTTGCGCAACAAACATTGCTGTCGGGGCTTCCCGACTGGGATTAAAAAGCGGACTTATTACCCGTGTCGGCAATGAACAAATGGGCCGATTTATTCGCCAGCAATTGATTGATGAGGGTGTCGATGTCTCCCATGTATCTACAGATGAAGAACGCTTAACCGCATTAGTTATTCTAGGCATTCGAGACCTTCAAACCTTCCCGCATATATTCTATCGAGAAAATTGTGCAGATATGGCGATTGAGGCTGAACATATCGACCGCAATTACATTCAATCAGCAAAAGCCATCGTTCTAACTGGGACGCACTTCTCCCAACCCGGTGTTGAGGCGGCTAGCCGCATGGCAATTAAGTATGCCCGTGAAACAGACACCAAGATAATATTTGATATTGATTTTCGACCTGTCGCATGGGGACTAACCTCTCATGGGGACGGGGAAAATCGGTTTGTGGAATCTGATAGTGTCACGAAACATATCCAATCCATTATTCCGGATTGTGACCTGATTGTAGGCACAGAAGAAGAAATTCATGCGGCTGGCGGCACAACGAAAACTATTGATGCGGTTAAAGCGCTCCGCAATCTGAATGCGACCGCCGCCATTGTTGTAAAACGCGGTCCTATGGGATGTGTTGTGTTTCCAGACCATATTCCAGATGCCCTTGATGATGGAATATGGATCAAAGGCCGTGAGGTAGAAGTTTACAATACATTGGGTGCTGGCGACGGTTTTATGAGCGGGTTTCTGCGAGGCTGGATACGTGGAGAATCTTGGGAAACTTGTTGTCAATTTGGAAATGCGTCTGGTGCCATTGTTGTCTCTCGCCATGGATGTTCACCTGCTATTCCAAGCTGGACGGAACTGCAAGATTTCCTAAAGAATGGAAGCTCTGAAACGCGTCTTAGAAACGACAAACGCCTTGCCCATATTCACCGGGCAACAAACCGTAAAAAAGAGTGGCCCGATGTATGCGCTATTGCCTTTGATCATAGGCAACAATTTGAAGACCTTCTGCCTGGGACAAACAAAACGACTGCCGATATAACTCGCTTTAAGCAGATCATTGCAGAAGGTGCTCGCAATGCATCTGATACCAACACTGGTCTTGGGGTACTTGTTGACGACAAATATGGATTTGATACGTTAGCAGCACTTAGTGATGGTAATTATTGGGTTGCACGCCCCGTGGAACTTCCAGGGTCACGCCCTCTTCAATTCGAAGCGGGTAGCAACATCGTCGCGACATTACGTGATTGGCCCGAAAGCCATATTGTAAAATGCCTTGTCAGTTACCATCCAAATGATGATGACGAAATGAAATCCACGCAGCTTGAGACAATAAAGAGCCTTTATGAAGCCTGCCTTGTGACAAATCACGAACTCCTTCTAGAGGTTATTCCACCGTCCAATGGGATGGACGATGCCGAAGCCACAACTCTTGCTATTTCAGAAATTTATAACCATGGCGTATTTCCAGATTGGTGGAAACTGAAACCCGCCAAATCAGAACAAGATTGGGCTCGCCTGGAAATGTTAATCGACGAGTACGACCCGTATTGTAGGGGAATCGTCATGCTCGGACTTAACGCACCTCTTGATCAACTAGCTGATGATTTTGCCTTAGGTTCCAAGGCAAAAATATGCAAGGGCTTTGCTGTCGGTCGAAGTGTCTTTTATGAAGCCGCTGAACAATGGTTCGCTGACAAAATTTCAGATGCTGAAGCCGCGGCAATTGTCGGGCGTAACTATCGAACACTTCTTGAAAAATGGCGCAGTTTCCAAAACGTAGTGTGAGTAGGAATTAAATATGAGCAGTTTACTGGTAAAACCTGAAGTCCCCAATTCTGAAGGTCGTGTTCATTCTGTCACCCCGCAATCCGCTGGGTGGGATCATGTCGGCTTTGAGCTGTTTAAACTGAAGACTGGAGATAGCATTTCCAGACATTCGCATGATCGAGAAACATGCATCGTGATGGTCACCGGAACTGCTGATGTGACAGTTGGAGATATATCTTTCAACGACATCGGCACAAGGAAATCGGTTTTTGATGGAACTGCTCCACATGCTGTATATGTGCCTATCGATAGAAAAATTTTAGTGACAGCAAAAACTGATCTAACTCTTGCGCTCTGCAGCGCTCCCGGGATTGGTGGACTTGAACCCCGCGTGATTACACCCAAAAAAATGGATAAAGAAACCCGCGGGAATGGCGCAAATATCCGTCACGTCTGCAACATTCTCCCTGAGAATGAGCCCGCTGATAGCCTGCTTGTAGTTGAAGTCATCACACCAAGTGGAAACTGGTCAAGCTATCCACCACACAAGCACGACACTGACAACCTACCGGTAGAATCCAATCTGGAAGAGACATATTACCATCGACTGAACCCTTCACAAGGTTTCGCCTTTCAGCGGGTATACACGGATGATCGCAGCATCGACGAGACAATGGCAGTAGAGGATGGAGATGTCGTTATGGTACCAAAAGGGTATCACCCTGTTGGTGTGCCCCATGGCTACGATCTGTATTATTTAAACGTCATGGCGGGCCCAATAAGAAAGTGGCATTTCAATAATGATCCAGCACATGATTGGATCGTTACTAAGCCTTTTCCATAAAGACAAACGGTTTAAAAGTAAGCACCACTAGTCTCTTAAGTTGAAGAGCTGCAGAGTGCGCTTCAACACGACATTTCATAAAATGGTTTCGATTGATTAGACGCCGTTAGGTGTAAAATATATTTTCAGCAACATACTGGAAACTGAAAAATCTCTGGATAAATCCTGACGACTTAAACTCCCGCATTTTCGTTCTCTTCGTCAATACGGAAGCATGAGTTATGCACTCGTTTATTTGGCAATTTTTAGTCGTTTTTGAGACAGCCGAATGAAAACTGAAAGGCCAAGAATGAGAGATTATTAAAAGGAGAATTCTATGGGCCTTCCAATCTTATCTGTCTCACGTCGATTGCGGCGCACTCCTTTTACGGATCAGATTGTCGAATCCGGTGTAAAGTCTTACACCGTTTATAATCGTATGCTTCTTCCAACTTCCTTTGAGAGTGTCGAGGACGATTATCATCATCTAAAACGTGACGTTCAAATCTGGGATGTTTCCTGCGAGAGACAAATTGAAATCATTGGCCCTGATGCTGCTACTCTCGTTCAAAGATTAACGCCACGAAACCTAGCAACCATGAAAATTGGGCAATGCCGGTACATTCCCGTTGTTGATGAAACCGGGGGAATGATCAACGATCCTGTCCTCTTGAAATTAGCAGACGATCGCTTTTGGATTTCAATCGCAGACAGCGATTTGATTTTCTGGATCAAGGGTCTTGCCCAAGGCTCACAATATAACGCCAAAATATTTGAGCCAGATGTGCACCCACTCGCTATTCAGGGCCCAAAATCAGATGAACTGGCCGCCCGAATTTTCGGGCCCGAAATTACCCAACTTGGTTTTTTCAAATTCGCTCCATATAAATGGCGTGAACAAACACTGTATGTTGGGCGTTCAGGATATTCCCGTCAGGGAGGGTTTGAAATTTATCTACAAGGGTTTTCAAACGGTGCTCAACTCTTTAATGATTTAATGGAAGCTGGAGCCGATTTGAACGTTCGGGCTGGTTGCCCCAATTTGATAGAACGCATTGAAGGTGGATTGTTATCATATGGCAATGATATGACCAGTGAGAATTCCCCGTTTGAATGTGGTTTAGGTAAATTCTGCAATTTGGATATTGTAACGAATTGTTTTGGGTTTGACGGATTACGTGAAGAATTCATCAACGGCCCGCAACAACAGATCCGAAGTCTTTCTATTGATGGCCCCGCGCTCATGCCTTGTACTGACGTCTGGTCTCTTTATGTGCGCGATGAGCTCGCAGGCCACATCACATCAGCGGCGTGGTCCCCAGACTTCGATACCAATGTGGCCCTGGGAATGGTACATAAAAAATATTGGGATGCAGGCACAGTATTAACTGCCAAAACACCTGATGGTGAAAGACAAGCTCTCATCATGCAGGGCTCATTCGCTGATCAGTAGCGTTCTTGGATATCTGATACAATTGCTTGATTGGTTTTCATTCGTTTTGGTGAGGTCTCACTCTTTGCGTTCTCACCAATCAGGCAAATTCGTATACTTAAACAAACGACACCCCTCTGCTCCATAGACTTAATCTTCTGTCTCACGAATATTAGAGGGAAAAACACGATCTAGATTTCCTCGTATAGCTTTCGCCAATTCCGATTTGTTATACGGTTTACTCAGTACATCACTAATCAAGGCTGCTTGAAATTCATCAACACCCTCCAGTGATTTTTGCGCGGCCTTGGTAAATCCACTTGTAAGCAGGAATTTGAGGGATGGTTTATGGGCATGTGCCATAGACGCCAATTGATACCCGTCCAACTCTCCAGGCATGACCACATCGCTAAATACCAGATCAATATCATCATGTTGTTTGATCAACTGCAAGGCCATAGCCCCACTCGCGGCGCTCAATGTCTTATACCCCAAACTACCAAGGTGACGGGCGGCGATATCACCTAGTTCCGTCTCGTCATCCACGACAAGAATTGTTTCAGTTCCTTTAGGTAATACTGATTTTTGGTCCAATGTTTTTACAATGACGGCTGCTTTTTCAACTTTACGCGGAAAAAACATATGGATTGTAGTTCCTAGTCCTGGCTCAGAATAGATATTCAGGTGCCCGTTGGATCTTTGCATAAATCCGTAGACCATACTAAGGCCAAGCCCCGTTCCCTTCCCCTGCTCTTTGGTCGTAAAGAATGGCTCGAAAACCCTGTGCCTAATTGCATCCCCTATCCCCACCCCTGTATCGCTTATGGATACCATTACAAATTCGCCTGACCGGCTTTCGGGGTTACGCAGTACATAATCTGCATCTAGTACTTTATTTTGTGTTTCAATTCTCAAAGTACCGCCCTCTGGCATCGCGTCTCGCGCGTTCAGGGAGAGATTGAGCACCGCATCTTCAAAGTCACCTGTATCGATTGCTATGGACCATAAATCTTCACTAAGTCGTGTTTCCACCATTATGTACGCAGTAAGAGACCTTGCAATTAGTGCTTCAAGATTTTGAACTGTTCCATTGACTTGCACTGTTTTTATTTTGCGAGCGTCTTTACGGGAAAATCCTAAAAGCTTTCGAGTAATATCCGCACCACGGTCAATCCCTCGCTGAGCATTCTCAATAAACTTCAATGAAAGATCATTCGAAGATAGGTCACTGAGTAGCTCAAGGTTACCTTGAATTATTCCAAGAATATTATTGAAATCATGTGCGATACCGCCGGTCAGCTGGCCGACAGCCTCCATTTTTTGTGCCCTCCTGACTTGCTCTTCTAGTCGTTTTTGCTGGGTAATATCTGCTGATAGGATTGCTGACCCACCATCAGGCAAGCGTTGTTCATGAAGAAGAAGCCAAACACCGTTCTTCCTAGCCTGTTCAAAACTGCCCTTAGGGTTTTGATGCAATCGCATTCTTTGTTCAAGCCATTCCTCTTCATTACCGACAGCTTCCAGGACAAGACCTTTGGTTACTATTGATCTCAAATGATCTTCAAATTTATCACCACGCTGTATCATTTCGGGATCGGCTTGATTTACTTCAGCAAATTTCTTGTTAAAAAATAATATTCGATCTTCATTGTCATAGATTGAAACCCCTTCGGAGAGGGTATCAATTGCAGCAACCAGACGCTCCGCCCTTTCATTTTCCAATTGCAAATCGGAAGTACGCGCCAGCACTCTCTTTTCAAGTGTTGTATTTAGCTCAATAAGAGCTTTTTCAGCTTCAACTTCTTTTGAAATATTGGTCGCTGTTCCGCGGTACCCAAGAAACTGGCCTGAAATATCATAAAAAGGTTTACCGTGGGATTGCACAGTATGTGTTATCCCGACTTTATCGGTAATTGGATAGACTAGACGAAATGACCTGTGAGCATTCAAATCGTCAAGGTGCTTTTCTCTCAGGTTCTTTGCTAAACCACTACTTGCATTTTCCAGTACAGTTATTCGAGAACGCCCAATAATTGCATCTCGGTCTATATTTATAGAGTCAAAAATTCGATTCGATACGAAGCTTATGTTGTTGTTTTCATCAGTTTCCCAAAGCCAATCTGAAGATACTTCTGCAAAATCCCTGAAACGAGTCTCGCTTTCTGCCAACGCGGTTTGGGCTTCTCTCTGTTGGGCAACCACGTTAAGGAATGTATTATACCATTTCGCCAATTCATAAATTTCATCTTTACCAGTTACTGGAATAGGCTTTTTCGGATCAAGTTTTCCTTTTCCAAACGCTTTGAATGACGCTGTGACAGTCCGGATTGGAACGACAACATTACGAGAGAACCTATATGCCGTAAAACTTATAACCAACAAGCACACAGCCAATATTGCCAGTGTTATGATACCAATATTTACCGCGGGTCTTGCCATCGCTTCCAGTGGCTCAAAGCGCACAATCTGCCAACCATTACGGACAAATTTCGCACTATTTATCACCACCTCTTGTCCATCGACAGAAGCGCTTGTTTGAACTTTGGCATTATTTACTTTGTCCAGCACCCCTGACGCCAGCTGTTCACCGATCAGGTTTTTATCAGGATGATGGATAATTCGATTTCGTTTATCAATAACAACAAAATAGGATTTGTCTTCAGCAGCTGTAGGGACCAGCGCATTACTAAAGCTTTCGATACTGTAGTTGGAGACAAGCAGACCAATAGGTTCCTGCTCAAGTGTTTTCAGATTTACCTCCGTAAAGAGGTTAATTGCCGTTATTACTTTTGAGTTATCAGTTCGGGAATTGATACTATCTTCGACCCCCGGCCAATAAATGAATTTACCGCTATCGAGAGTTTCCGTTAATAATCGCGACTTAATGTCTTCGCGCACTTTTCCATCCGCTAGAGTTTCACCGACATGATAATGCCCGCCATCAAGGGTATAGATGTCGATGGAAAGTAACCCGTCCAGACTAAGATAACCATTTAATATATATCCAATGCGGGCCTTGGTTGCCAGTCTAGTGTAGGTGTCCACAGATTTGGTTTCCAGCGACACCGCATTAACAATCTCTTCGACACCGGAAACATCAGAGATCAGGTTTTCGATTTGCTCCAAATGTAAATCAAGAATATCTCGCTTATGATTGACAGATTCCTGTGCATAGCTGATTGCCTGCTGTTTAATTGCTGTTGTGGATAATTGATAGGAAGTTATTCCGATAAAGATCAGCGGAAGAATGCTTAAAAGCATTAGATATACAAAAAACTTCCTCGCAATACCTGACGCGAAAACACTGAAATTCATAAACTCACGTTCCGTTATTTCGAAATAACCAAGCCATCAAGCATAATTGTTTCAGGGAGATTTTGCTTCTTGATTGCCTTCATGGCTATTATTACACCTTGATATCCTTGCTCAGCCGGTTGTTGGTCGATAGTGACATCCATCCACCCCTCTTTTATAGCGACACGGGCATCATCTATAGCATCGAAAGCTGCCACTTTAACGGATTTGCGGTTGGTCTCTTTCAAATACTCAATTGCTCCCAATGCCATCATATCGTTTGCACAAAACAACAAAGTTATATTGGGATGGCTGGCAAACATCTTTCTTGTAACTTCATAACCTTCATCAATTTTCCAATGCGCAGTTTCCGAAGCAACGACAGTCGTATTTTTATTTTCTCCAAATGCCATTAACGCTCCTTCTTTCCTGTCGTTTGCATTGGTAGCTTCTCTTATACCTTCCAGTATCCCAACCTCAGTAGGAGCTGTAATACTGTCAGCGACGTATTTTGCTGACAAATAAGCACTTCGTTTATTGTCCACACTGATAAAAGGGACATCTTTCAAGTTGGCCTTTTTTGAAAATGCCGGATCAAGAGGATTGTCCAGATTGATTACATAAATTCCCTGATCTTGGGCCTTTTTTAGAGAAGGGATTAGCTTAATCGAATTTGCGGGCGCGATCACAATGGCTTGAACCTGCTTTTCACGCACGAGGCGATCTACAATACTTATTTGTTGAGTGGTCGAAGTTTCTTGGGCTGCAGCCTTAACCACCAGTGTGATACCAAGTTCTTTCGCAGCTTTTCGAGCGCCCTGTTCCATGGTTATGAAGAACGGGTTAGTCAGGGTTTTCATTACCAACGCAATTTTAACGTCACTCTTAGGCTTTGTAACGTTATCGCTTTTGCTTGGTTCTGTTTCGTCACAACCTGTCAAAAACAAAATTGTAAATATGACCAATATTGTGGAAAGAAATACTCTCATCTTCGTACTCCTTATATTACTTCATCATATCATACCATAAGACTTTCAATTTCACCAAGCAACCGCAGTTGTAGCTTTTTTAGAAAGTGGATCAACGGACAAATCGGCTTTCATCTATAAGTCCGTTATCCCATCAATTCTTTAAGAAACAGCATAACCGTTAGACGGCAACACCTATGAACATCTGCGTGTTGGTGGCGGACAATTATCCTGATTCTATTCATCTCCTAATGTTAATGTATTTGTTTGTAGATAAAATAACGAAAAAAACTCTTCTACGACCTAAAAATCATAATCGAGTTGACTCAATCCATTGCTTTTGATAATCATTCTTAAAAGCAACAATGGCTCCTGCCCTTGATCTTTAATATTGAGTATTCTTATGACCGTTCGCCAAGACAAACCCAACGTAGAAAACAGCCGTCAATTATCGATAATTGATAATAAAATCGACAGTGATGAAATGTTTTCAAATTGCCGGGAATTGTCCATTTTGCATAACGGTTTTGAATACAAACTTCGATTAACCGGAAACGGAAAGTTGATCTTAACAAAATAGGTTAGTAGCAAGCCACTCAGCCATTCCAATACGGATAGCAAGGCAGCAAGCAATCGCCTCTAGTTCTTAAATATAGGGATTACCATGCGAATTATGTCTTGCGTGCCGTTTGCGGCTGCGCTTCTTTCAACGACGCTTTTAACGCCTGTTTCTGCAGAAGAAACAGACGCGTCCTCCACACTTGACGCCATCACTGTTTACGCGACACGAAGCGCACAATCCACGTTTGATGTCCCAGGAATGGTCTCAACTATTGATCCGGAAGCTCCCGGCACAGCGCTTTCAAGCGATATAGATGATTTATTGAAAATGGTGCCCGGCGTCGATGTAGTGAACGGCCCTCGCCGAAATGGGCAAACAATTGCTATTCGAGGATTTGACGCTGAATCAATCATTACGCTGATTGATGGAAGGCGCCAAAATTTTGAATCTGTCCATGACGGGCGCATTTTTATTGACCCGGCTTTACTGAAAAGAGTCGAAATCGTTAAAGGGGCAGCGTCCGCCATCTATGGAGGCGGCGGCATTGGCGGAGTTGTCGCGTTCGAGACTAAAGACGCATCGGACATTCTGAAGCCCGGTGAAAGTTTTGGGACGACAATATCTGCGGGTTACAGAAGCGCAAACGAGGAATTATCCTCAACGATCACATCATATGGTCGCGCTGATAACCTTGATGTACTTGCCAGTATTAGTTTCCGATCTTCCGGTGATATCCGAGTAGGCAGTGGGGACGAGTTGGCAACAGAAGACAATCTCATTTCCACACTTTTAAAAGCTGGGGTAACTGCTGCTGACTGGCACACTGTCAAATTTCAGTACAAAGGTAGCAACAATGATGGGCAAGAACCCAATAACGGCGCCGGATCTATTTCATCATCCAATCCTCTTTTAGAAAAGGTAGTTAGCGACCAGCAGATAAGCGCCAAATATATTTACGAAAATCCAGACAATGATTGGTTAAACTTAAAACTACATGCCTATGCAAATAATACCAGCGTTGAAGAGGAAGACATAACCGGATCTAACCTTGGGCGCGTTCAAGTTCGAGAGCTCACTACACTCGGATTTACCGCCGACAATCAAAGTAAGTTTGAATATTCTGGATCACATTCGCAAACCGTTTCTTACGGTTTAGAGATTTATCAAGACAAGCAAATCGGTACTAGCACGTCAACTGGTGATGGCACACGTCCCGGCGTCCCAAATGCAGAAGCACTGAGTATGGGCGCCTATATACAAGATGAAATCACACTTGATACCGGTATCGGGAAATTCCTGATAATTCCAGCCGCGCGTTTCGATAGTTATAGAAGTGATGACGAAGCAGGAAATAGTCAAAATGAGAGTGCAATTTCACCCAAGCTCGCCCTTAGTTATAACCCCAATGAAAATCTTGTTTTCTTCGGGAGTTTAGCGCAAGCATTTCGCGCACCAAACATGACTGAGCTTTATCCATCGGGCCTTCATTTCCCAGGTGGCGGACCCGTTCCGGATAACTTCTTCATCCCGAACCCTGACCTGAAACCAGAGACAGTTACCACTTTGGAGATCGGTTCAGGCATCCGTTTTAACGGCTTGGCCAGCGATACGGACAAGCTTCGGTTAAAGGGTGCATTACATATGAGCCGAGGAAAGGATTTCATAACACAAGAGGTCGATGTCTTTGGCGGCACTACTGATAATTCTAATATTGATCAAGCCAAGTTATGGGGCTGGGAAGTTGAAGCAGAATATAGCTTCCAACCGATCACAGCGAAATTTGGTGCGTCCTACACGGAAGCCGAAAATGGAGATACCGGCGAATATCTTTCAAACAATGTTCCGCTCACTTTCACGTCCGACATCAGTTACGACATCACCGAAATTTCATCGGTTGTCGGGTGGCGTGCCAAATTGGTTGATAAAAACGACAAAGTTAGCTCTGGCGACCTGGCAAGCAGTGGATACAGTGTGCATGATCTTTACTATCGATATGCACCGTCCGACGGCACCCTGCAAAATCTAACACTAGATTTTGGAATCGAAAATATCTTTGACAAACGCTACAGCAAACGTTTTGCCTCCCTGCCCGAAGAAGGTCGTAACTTTGCTGCCAAAGTGTCTTATAAATGGTAAGAACCCTCAGCATAGATATTGTAAATTTTGTACGATGGAGCGGGCTACTCGCTCTGTCGTTAATGGCCAATATCTATGCGCTGACATATTTCAATATGTCGTCAAAAGTTATTGAATTCCCCACAGTCGAGCGCATCAAGGTGACGATCTTGTCGATTGCAGCCCCTGTTGTCGAACCAACAATCCCCCCTATCGCTCCAATAAAACCCCAACCTAAAACCGTGCAGGCACCAGAACCGGTTGCTTCTAAGATAATTGCAGTAGAAAACGCGCCTGAGAAAATAATAGCCCCGAAACCTAAGACGCTGGCTGAATCCTCTCGAACAATTCCCACCCCGCGCTTAATCTCACACAAACCAATTTTACCAAATCCTGTTAAGGAACTTCCAAAAACAATTCAAAAGCCAGTCAAGCAGGTTGCCAAACAAGTAGCACCTCCAAAGGTTCGAACTCAATCTGTAGCTACGGCAAATCCAATTGCAGCCGACAAAGGAAAAGACGCTTCAACGGTAATTCACAAAGCAAATTACCGAAAACGGACAGCCCCGCGTTATCCACGGCGTGCGTTTGAACTCGGACAACAAGGTGTGGTGACCCTTGCGGCTTTGATTTTACCCAGTGGTCAACCGCAATCGTTGAAAATCGAACACTCTTCCGGACATCGACTTCTGGATAAAGCTGCGCTTTCAGCCGTAAAAAAATGGGAATTCGAACCATTGGTTCGCAATGGTCAAAAAATCAAAAGTTGGGTTCGCGTACCCGTACGCTTTGTCATTAATAGAAAGAGAGAATGAAATGCAATCGACATTCACAGAACTAAAGGCAAAATACAACAAACTGAAAGATCAAAACCCGGAATTGCGCATTAGAAATGCCGCTGAAATTCTGGGCGTATCTGAGGTCGAACTTTTAGCCTGTCAAATGGGCGAGGGCGTTCTACGCCTGAACAAAAAGCCTCAGGAAATTTTGGCAGAGATACATCTTCTCGGTGAAGTTATGGCTCTTACGCGCAATCAATCTTGCGTTCATGAGCGCAAGGGTATTTACAACAACGCGCAATTTTATACCCATGGAAAAATGAAAACAGGTCTTTTCGTAAATCCAGATATTGATTTAAGACTGTTCATGATGCATTGGGCCCATTGTTTTGCGGTAAGTGAAAACACAAAGACTGGCCCAAGAAAAAGTATTCAGTTTTTCGATAAATCAGGAACTGCAATCCACAAGATATATATGACCAATAAATCCATAGACGACGCATATGTAGCGTTGGTGGAAAACTTCAAATCAGACGATCAAACTTCTCCACTTGAAATCGAGCAATACGCAGCAGCACAAAGCGATCAGCCTGATACTGAAATTGACTGGGCAGGGTTCCGCTCCTCTTGGGAAAATTTAAAAGACACGCATGCATTTTTTCCAATGCTTAAAAAATATGGTGTTGGACGAGAACAGGGTTTTCGAAAAATAGGCGAGGATTTTGCTTACGAAGTGCCACTAACATCTGTACGTGATGTGATGAAAGCTGCACGGGATAAAGACTGTGAAATCATGGTCTTCGTTGGCAACCGGGGCTGCATTCAAATACATACGGGCACAGTTAAAAAACTCGTAGATTTTGATAACTGGTTCAATGTGCTCGATCCAATGTTCAATCTGCATCTAAATGAAGACGATATTGCCCGGGTCTGGGTTACTAAAAAACCGACTGAGGACGGCACTGTTACGGCCGTTGAGCTATTTGATAAACACGGGGAGATCATCGCTACATTATTTGGGAAACGTAAACCAGGCGACCCTGAATTGGAGCTTTGGCGTGAAATTGTAAACAGTCTTCCAGCGAAGAAACTTTCAGATGCTGCCTGAGACTTTTTATAAACTTGGCATTATGGGGTGGCCATTACTGGGTTGCTCCATTTTGGCGACAATGATCATTTTGGAACGGGTGGCATTTATCCTAACCACGAGCTTTAACAATGGGCAACTCCTCAAAGATATATCCGCCATATTATGGTCTCACAAACATCAGCCGAGAAATCTGCGTGATGAGATCGTAACTCTGGAGCTTGGAAAAGCTAGAGCGCCTTATGATCGAGGTCTGGTTATGCTACGATTAATCGCGGCCCTTGCCCCTTTATGTGGTTTATTGGGAACTATTCTCGGCATAATCGAAGCATTTCGAGTAATCGCAGTTACAACAAACCCTGTCACACCGAATATGATTGCTGACGGGTTATGGGAAGCATTGCTCACCACCGCTATTGGTTTGATGATTGCCCTTCCGGCCGTGATTGTGTCCAGTTTTTTAACCGCTTGGCGAAACAAGGTATTAGGCAGCACGCTTTCATCTTTAAACGCACAATCGATTAATTTTGATCTGGAATATTTCGAAAACAACAACCTTGAAAATATCAGGTCGCCAAATCGGGTTGCATCATGATCACGTTAGATGGCAATGGATCTGACGAGTCGGAAATCTCGTCAATTCCAGATCTAACATCTTTGTTGGACATATTGTTCATCCTACTGGTTTTCTTCATTCTATCGGCGGGAGCCTCGTACAGATCTCTGGATCTGACGCTCCCTAAAAATGTCAGCGAGGAAACCACTCTTCCTACGCCGCAAAAGCATATCATGCTTGAAATACGGGCTGAGGGCTATGCTATTGATGGCAGGAAATTTTCCACCCTTCAGCAACTCAAGTCAGATCTTTTACAGACACTGCGTACGAAACCGGATCCCAAACTTGTCGTAGCAGGAGATAAATCTGCCTCCATAGAACGACTGTTGAATGTCCTCACATTCCTTCAATCCAAGGGCATCAAAGCCGCAAATATTTTGATGCAACAAGAGACAAAATGATGAAATTTATCCTCACTACAATATTTCTGATTTTATCCATTAATGTCAGCCATGCCCACCAGCCGGATCGCCGAATTGTGTCAATTGGCGGCGCTCTTACAGAAACCATATATGCCCTAGGGCTTGGTTACAGGCTTGTTGGAAGTGATACGACCAGCTATTTTCCGCCATCCGCCGCCAGCCTCCCTAAAACAGGGTACCAAAGAGCCCTATCCGTAGAGGGGGTTTTATCACTAAAGCCGGACTTAATCATCGCGACAGAAGATGCAGGTCCTCCTTCCGTCATAAAGCAGATTTCGTCAACTGGCGTGCAGATAAACCGCTTAAAATCAGCAAAATCGATGAAGGATACGCGCGAAAATATTTTAACACTTGGTAAAATACTCAATGTAAATGCGGCGGCAAAAACACTTGTTGGAAAATTTGATGCGTCGCTTGAGCAACTTAAAGCAACAACTTCGGTGCAAACAAACAAACCAAAAGTATTGTTCATAATGAGCCATGGAAGTTCAACCCCAATGGCCGCAGGGAGCGAGACATCAGCAAATAGTATTATTGAAATTGCAGGCGGAATAAATGTAGCTAACGCATATACTGGATACAAACCTCTGTCTCCCGAAGCGGTTGTAAAGTTTTCTCCTGAATTCATACTAATTACGAGCCGGACTTTAAAACAAATTGGCGGCAATGAAGCTCTCTTCAAATTACCCGGCCTTGCCCTCACTCCTGCTGCTAAGTCCGGAAATGTAATTGATATGGATGGGCTTTTGTTACTCGGGTTTGGCCCGCGATCTGCAGCAGCGGCGTTAGAGCTTAATAAACGGCTGAACGCTGATGATTAGAACAGTTAAGTGGCGTCGGTTTAGCCTTCTATGGCAAAGAGAGCAAAACCCTTTTGTTATTCTAGTTTGTCTTTCACTTATCCTTTCTCTAATCGTTCTCATTGCAACTTCTATCGGCGCAATTTCCATTAGTTTACCGGATATATTGTTTTTCGACCTATCTGAGTTTGACCAAATGATCTTGCTTTCCATTCGCTTGCCTCGTGTCTTGTTAGCTGTTGTCGTTGGCGCCGCGCTTGGAATATCAGGCGCTGCAATGCAGGGATTATTCAGAAATCCACTAGCTGATCCAGGCCTAATTGGAATAACAGGTGGCGCCGCACTTGCCGTGTCATGCATGATCGTCGTAATAGGACCCGCATACGGCTTTTTGGGTCTCTATAGCCTAGGGATCGCGGCCTTTGTGGGTGGTATGATTACAAGCCTTGTTATTTTGCGCATGTCACGCCTAACCGGTGTTTTCTCCGTTACCCACATGTTACTTGCTGGTATCGCTATTAATGCCCTGACATTCGCTGGAACTGGATTTCTTACCTTCATCAGTGACGATCAACAATTAAGAGCTTTGACTTTTTGGACCATGGGTAGCTTGGGCGGCGCCATGTGGGAGCCCGTGCTCGTGTGCTTATCCATAATTCTTCCAAGCATGTGGTTTTTAACAAAAAAAGCCCGTGAGCTAAATGTGTTATTACTCGGCGAGGAAAACGCCGCCTACATTGGTGTCGATACACATAAGTTGAAACGGACCATCATTTTGACGTCTGCATTGTGTGTCGGTGCCGCGGTTGCGGTCAGCGGTATCATTGGATTTATAGGTCTTGTTGTTCCGCATCTGATAAGACTTCTTTTTGGCGCTGATCATAAGTTGCTGATACCTGCATCTGCGCTTCTTGGGGCCGCGTTGCTCCTGTTTGCTGACACTATCGCACGAACCATAGTTGCACCATCAGAGATGCCGGTTGGCGTCTTGACCAGCCTTGTCGGTGGTCCTTTTTTTCTCTGGCTTCTAATCAAACAGAATAGCAACGGTAACTAGAAATGTTAAAGGCAGATAATCTAAACTTTTCTATTCACGGAAAAACGATCCTCGACCGTGTATCGCTAGAAATTAAATCAGGAGAAATCTTTGCAATTCTGGGCCCGAACGGAGCCGGAAAATCTACACTTATGAAATGTCTTTCAGGGTATGAAAAACCAACGAAGGGGGATGTTTTTTTAATGGGAAAAACATTTGCATCCTACAGTTTGACAGACCTTGCCTCCAAACGTGCAGTCCTTACACAAAGTGTCTCGATAAACTTCCCTTTCACAACGTTGGAAGTAGCGGCCATGGGGCGTGGACAATTCTCCGGTTTTGGACAGAAAGAGCGGGACGTTGAGATTGCACGCGAAGCAATGCGATTAACTGAAGTTTCTCATCTTGAAAAACGACTAATTTCAACTTTATCCGGCGGAGAACAACAACGTGTCCACATGGCCCGTATTCTCGCACAGCTCTGGGATCAGCAAGATTGTGTCTTGTTTTTGGACGAACCCACCTCCGCACTCGATTTAAAACATCAGTTCATGCTGTTTGATATTTGTAGAACTCTAGTGTCACAAAAGAATTATGCAGTCGTCGTCATCCTACACGATTTACAGCTGGCCAAGCGCATGACTGATAAAGCACTGCTCCTAGATACTGGACGAACTTTCGCCGCGGGTCCCAGTGACGATGTTATTAATGTTGATACAATAAGTGCACTGTACGACATAAATAGATCGCAAGTTATGCTTTGAACGACATTGTTTCAATTTCGCAGCCTCATTTACATAGAAAATTGCAGTTATTGATCTTACACTCAGTCCTTAATATCGAGAGATACAAGAGGAACGATCATGAGTCCTATTGCAAGTGAATATGTCGTTACGCCACCTGCAATTGTTGGCGCGCCTATTAAAGGCGCAGAACAGCTTTTTCCAGTACGAAGAGTATATTGTATTGGGCGTAACTATGCTGCCCATGCAATTGAAATGGGCCATGATCCAGATCGTGAGCCTCCTTTCTTTTTTCAAAAAAATCCAGATAACCTCGATTTTTCAGGAACATTTCCTTATCCGGCGAAAACAAGCGATGTGCACCATGAAATAGAATTGGTTGTGGCCCTCAAAGCCGGCGGCACTAATATCGCGATTGAAGACGCGCTAGCTCACGTTTACGGCTATGCGCTCGGATTGGATATGACACGCCGAGATCTTCAGGGAGAGATGAAGAAGATGGGACGTCCCTGGGAGATAGGAAAAGCGTTTGAGCATTCTGCGCCTATGGGACCAATTGTTCAGGCATCCGAAATAGGCCACCCCTCAACTGGTAGAATTGAATTGTCTGTGAACGATAAAGTTCGACAAACAGGAGATCTTAATCAGCTAATCTGGAAAATTCCTGAAATGATCGCTTACCTTTCGGAATACTACGAATTGGCCGCCGGAGATCTGGTTTTTTCAGGGACGCCCGCTGGTGTTGCTGCCGTTGAAAAAGGCGATGTGATGGTGTGCAAAATAGATGGTTTCGATAACTTCAAGGTTGCTGTCATATGACCGCGTATCTTCAGGAGATTAATGGCATCGTGTTTAACGCCTGAACACGATGCCATATAAATTACGCAGGGACAGGAATATCCTGAGTAAATTTCGGAACATGATACCCTTTTTGAACCGCAGGGCGTGCCGCAATTGATTTATACCAGCGTTTCACATTTGGGAATTTGTCCAAATCAATAGTCTGCCATTCGAAACGAGACACCCAAGGCCAGATTGCCATATCGGCGATGCTGTATTCATTGCCCACAATATAATTCTGCCCTTCTAACCGTTTATCCAGAACGTCGTAGATCCGCATGGCTTCGGTCAAATACCGGTCCTGCGCATATGGAGCCTTACCGGGGTTGAATTTGGTGAAATGATGCACTTGGCCAAGCATTGGACCTAAACCGCCCATTTGCCACATAAGCCATTCTGTAACTTCCCAACGCTCTTTAACGCTTGTCGGCAAAAATTTGCCCGATTTTTCGGCTAAATAGAGCATGATCGCACCGGATTCCATCAAAGTTATGCCTGTGTCATGATCAACAATCGCCGGTATTTTGTTGTTAGGACTTATCTTGAGGAACTCTTCTGTATTTTGTTCCCCTTCTGTAATGTTGATGGAATGCACTGAATATTCCAGACCCAATTCCTCCAGCAAAATAGAAATTTTTCGGCCATTCGGTGTGGTCCACGTATATAAATCGATCATTCGTTATTCCTTCAAAGAGCCTGTGGTGTGCTGTCAAATTTGATTTATTTTAGTCGTATTGTTATTGATCGGGAAGGTTTTCCGCTATCAGAAAAGAAGATCTAAGATTGTTTGAAATGATGCGGGATCATCTATGAGCTAGAGGGTGCTCGTCTTTCAATTGAAGTAAGTCCCACTGATTGCCGTAAAGGTCTTCGAATACGGCCACGGTCCCATAGTCTTGTTCTTTTGGCGGCCGGATAAACTTTATGCCTTTCTCAACCATCTGATCGTAATCTCGCCAGAAATCATCTGTGTTTAAGAATAGAAAGACACGACCACCGGCTTGATTGCCTATAAAATCAATTTGTTGTGGCTTGGAGGC
>MAAN01000041.1:129019-219621 GCA_002163135.1 Alphaproteobacteria bacterium 46_93_T64 | reverse complement strand
GACGACAACCCATCTCTTATCCTGCTCCGATTGGTACGTATCCTCTATTAGTTCGAAATTCAGTTTATTCACATAAAAATCGATTGCGTCATCATAATCTCTTACGACCAGAGCTATATGTACTATGGATTGCTTCATGTTGGACCTTTCAAGCGTAATGGGAACCGTATCAGGCAATTATCATCCCTACAATTCCCATTCCACCCATGTCTACTTATATCAATTTACTGAAAGGCTGATCAGGCTACTTGTCTCGCTTTTTCCAAGAATTTTTGCACAACTCTTTCCAAATTAACTGATTGTTGCGCTAACTCACTGGCGGCGGAGTTCACCTGTACAGCTGAAGCACCCGTTTCTTGTGCGCTTTGGGATACTTCCGTTATGCGTTCTGTTACTTCTCTAGCACCATTTGTAGCCTGAGATATGCTCATGGAAATTTCCGATGTCGCAGCAGACTGCTCTTCTGTCGCTGCAGAAATTGACTGATTGGCACTCGTTGCACTATTGGCTTTATCAGCAATATCAGCAATCCCTTTGACTGTTTCTTTGACAGCGTTTTGAATGGCAACAACAAAGCTGGAGACTTTATTTGTGGCGACATCTGTCTGAGAAGCGAGACTTTTCACTTCATTAGCCACAACGGCAAATCCCTTCCCAGCATCTCCGGCTCTTGCAGCTTCGATGGTGGCATTTAGGGCCAACAAACGTGTTTGATTAGAGACATCACTAATTAATTGTACCGCAGAAAAAATCTGATCAGAAGCTTTCTCGAGCCCCTCAATCTGGTCTTGTAGTGAAACAGCAATCTCAGAAGTTTGATCCGATAGATCCGTTGCATGAATGACTTGGCGACTAATTTCAGTAATAGAATTTGATAATTGTTCACCAGCAGCGGCAACAGTCTGTGTATTTACGGTCGTCTCTTCTGCCGCCGCTGCAACAGCGGTGGCTTGAGAGGTTGTCGCATCCGCAATGGAACTCATACTTTTAGAAGCCGCCTCGAGTTCTGTTGCCGAACTAGAAACTGTCTCGACAACTTCACCCACGGTTTTCTCGAAGTCGTCGGTGATATCATTAAAAGAGTCGACCTTTTCTTGCATGGCAGACAGAGCATTGTTTGTTTTTTTGGTTGCATCGAGATAATCACCAACCATGCTGATCTCGATTATTTTTCTGTAATATTTACCCTGACTGACGTGCTCTAAACATGCCGCAGATTCACGAACATAGGCATCACATCTATCAACTAAATCATTGATACCGTGAAGCAGTTCTGACAATTCATCGTTTTCTTTAATATTGGTAAATCGCACACTAAAATCACCTGCGGATACCCTCTGAAGAACTACCAATGCCGCTGAAATTTGTTCACTGATATCAGTCTCTACCGGATTTCCAATAGTGCGTTCAGTTGCCGGAGTGCTGTTCGTTAAAGCTGACAATTTTTCTTTTTTCTTAAAAAACATATTACCCCTCCAATGAAAACATGAATTCGTTGAAACCCTGTTTTCTCTCTGCAAGTAAATCGGCTATCATCGCTTTTGATTTTTCTAACCCCGATCTTGGGCTAGGATCGTCTTTCTCCACACGAAGAAGCCTCTTATAAAGAGGAATAATGCTCTCATTCAGAATGGTTCTATTGGGAGACCGTCTATTTGAATGATAGCCATTTACAGTTCCGTTCATGTCAGTACTTGGCGTTACATGAGCAAAAACCCAATAGTGATCCCCATTTGAAGACCGGTTTACGACGTAAGCAAAAAGTTCTTCTCCTGCTTGTAGCGTCCTCCAAAGCAGGTCAAAAACGCATCGTGGCATATCCGGATGCCTGACAATGTTATGCTGCTTGCCAAGGCATTCCTCTTCATTCATTCCCGCTAGATTAAAAAATAGGCGGTTGCCATAGGTCAATTTTCCCGTCAAATCTGTTTTAGAAACAATGAGTTCATTCTCATTGAATTCACGCTCTACTCCCGTCAACGGAATGATTTCAATTTTATGCAAAAGCCAGCTCCATGCAGCATGTGTTCCTGTCAAACCGGAGGAACAACACACAGTTAATATTATGATTTCAAAAGATATAAATACAAATTGCGACGTATCAATTATTTTGGTTTTTTCTTAAATATGACGGCAACAAGTGTTTGAACGATACAGCCTTCATACCACTTAAGGTGTATGTCATTTTCTAGGTCTAATGCATTAACAAATCGTTACGATATTGTTGGACAATCACCAATTAAAATTCAATTATAAGAAGAACTAATATGTATTTAAATCGCCTAAGTCAAATCCGACAAGGCAAAACACCCATAACATATTCTATATTATTAATCATGAGCTTGCGCTTCACTTTCATGACTGTTTGGGTTTTTATTTAATCAAACCAATAGGACAAATAGCCATATTAGGATCTTGTGGCAATTTCGATAATATCGACAATTGGTTGTGCAATGTGGACAAACTACGAAACACCGCTATTCAACTGAAGGTAAGAGCTAGATATCAGATTAATGGAAGTCAGCAAACAAGCAGATATCACAGTCTTATCCTCCAGCCCCATGAGCACAAAGCCAGCAGAATTTAAGGCCGGATTGAATTGAAACGCGGGATGGACAGGGTTTAATTAGGGCAACGGCTCAACTAACAGCTTGAACGCTATTTGCCGCCACCAACCAATCCAATTCCCACGGCAAGCGACACCCAAACTTTAATCCTAAAAAGAACAGCTTTTACGATACCCAGAGCGCTGATGACGTGCCCTGTAAAACCTGGGAGATCATTCGAATAGGTCTGAACAATACAGCCACTGCCATTAAGTAATAATTTTTCGTGCTGCTGATGCGCAAGCTTCATTGTAACGAGAACTGTTCCGCGCTTCGCCCGGTCTCTTGGCTCGACTAAGGATCCACTTGCTACAAATTGACCCGCTGCAATTGCATCTTGCTTAAAGACGATACGTGCGGGCAACACAACATTCTGCATTACCATATTAGCGTTCGTCTCACAGGCGATTTCAACCGGCATACCTACTTTAAGAACTGCATTTGCAGTTTGCGAAAATCCAGCGACAATTCTAAGAGCCCCTAAATCTGGACGATCCGGTATAATAAGGAGTGAAGGAGCCCGTACTATGCGTGATGCGCTTGCACCTTCAGTTAAGGCTACTTGAGCGATAACGCCACTTGTGAAGGCCTTAACTTCTGTCTTTGACAGTTCGTTTTGCGATTTCAACAAAGCTGCGTTCGCGCTATTTATTTGAGCGGGCAGCGCCTCATCCAAATTCGTTTTCATTGCACCATATTCTGCCCGGGCTGAATCTAGCGTTCCCTGACGCGTGGCCAATGTGATTTCCAGCCGTTCAATTTCGCGCTTGCTATAGGTATTAGGGTTCTTTTTCCGAGCCTTATTTTTCGTATTTAGCTCTGCGGCGATTTGCTTGTATGAAGCTCGTGCGCTCGCAACTTTACCAGCTATAATTTTCAGCTGATCACGCGTAACAGCTAGCAAAGCTTGTACTTCTGCAGATCGTGCTTTTGAAACTTCAACATCTGCATTTTGCCGGGAATTTTCAATCGTAAACAGAAGATCCCCTTTTGAAACATGTTCGCCATTTTTCACAAATATTTTAGTGACCGGCCCACCTACTTGAGGAACAACTGGCGCCAGACGAAATGGAACAAGCCCTGAGAAGGATTTTGGATGGAAGTAGAAAACCGTCATAAACAAAATTGCAGCCAAAACAAGCCACGTGAAGACGGCATAATGCATATTCCAAACCGTGATATGTTCTCCCCGGCGTTTTAACAACCAGTATTGAATAATAACGGGGAAGGACGTCAGCATGAGTTCGAGCATTTATCCCATTCCTTTTTCGGAAGCTTTTTTGGACATGTATTTCATAACATCACGCGTTACCGCCAACACAATTGCCGATATGGGGAGCAAGATACTAAAATGATCGAGAGGGAATAACTCGTACAAGAGAGCCACAGTCAATAATGTGGGAATAGTTGTCGTTAGAGGAGTATCCGTAGATTTCTCTTCAGCCCATCGGTCAAAACGAGCGTACAAATGGACTATTCCAAATCCAAGAAGAACTACAGTTAATATTGCGATCCACGCCAACAGATCAAATCCGTCAGGACCAACCCACCAAACCGGAATATTTCCTTCGCTCATCCAAGCCCCCAACATTCATGATTTATTTTTATATTTTACGCAGTTAGAGAATTTAGTCCAGAAAATTGAACTGGATACTCAGACAAGATTTCTAGCCGTGAAATGAAGGACCATACTTAATTACACTTACATGTTATTCCAAACAGCGTGATGTGCAAGTTTTGCTTCTGTTCTGCTTATTTGGGCAGCGGATTGAAAATTCGCGTGTCGGTGGTTCAAATCCGCCTCCGGGCACCACTTCTTCTCAAATACGGCAAAGAATTAGGTGGCACCAATTCTTTTCTAACATAAGTTATTTTATACCTAGTAACCAATTGTAGCTCGGAGCGCGTTTTTGGACATGAAAATCGCCAGAAATGTGAGTTTATTGATTGTGGAGTGCTATTTCCAAATGATCGGATTGTGTCGATATATTTCAAAATATTTTCATTAATCACATTCCCCGTGCCCTCCGTGATGCATTATGGAGAAGCAAGAGTGGTGCAGCGGCTAAAGTTATGTTTGGAAGCTATGACCTCCGGGGGTTTTTCAGTTCTTCAATTGATCCCGCACAGCAAGCAGGGCCTATATTATTGAAAGCGGCTACCTAGAGCACCTGGAGGATTGAGTGCGCAAGACCCATCAGGGCGTAGCTTCTTCTCTGAATTTCTCTGTAAAATAGTTGATAAAGGCTTCTGACTTTTTGGTGAGACCTCTTCGGCTGGGGTATAAAATATAATAGTTGATCAGGATGCTACGCCAGTCCGGCAACAAACGGATGAGGCGCTTTTCCGTAATCGCTTCTCGGATCACATATTCAGGAAGCACACCAATTCCGATGTCTTTTTCAAGCAGATGCCTGAGTACAGTGAAGTCGTTGACACTTCCTTTTGGTTCAACTTCTACAGATTTTATTTCCCCCGCTGAATTTTCCAAAAGCCATCGAGTGGTATTATTACTATCGCCCATGACAAGTTTTTCATGGTGCACCAATTGCGCCGGTGTAGATGGTTGGCCGTGGACCTTAACATAATCAGGAGAAGCACAAAGATGCGCCCGTGCCTGGCCGATTTTTCGACTCATTAAACTGCTATCATCCAGATCACCAACTCTTACGACCAGATCATACCCTTCCGTGATCAAATCAACGCGACGGTTGGTCAAGTCCAGTCGGACATCAATCTCCGGATATAATTTCAAAAACTCTCCAAGGTGCGGAGCAATTAGGTACTGCCCCACAGCAAAAGATACGCTTACTCGCAATATGCCCCGGGGAACTTCGGCCATTTTGTTGATAGTCTCAAAGGCATTTTCCGACTCCTCCACCAGACGTTTACAATGCTGATAAAAAGTATCGCCCAATTCAGTCAACTGGATTGCCCGTGTTGTACGTTCCAACAGTCTTACGCCCATCGAAGTTTCCAAAGCCGTTAATCGTCGGCTGATGCGGGATTTCGGAATGCACAAGGCCCGAGCAGCAGGTGAAATTCCGTTCAATTCTGCGACTTTTGCGAAAAGCCGCATGTCGTTCAAATCAATCATCAACAACCCATCCAAATCGTTCTATAAATAGAACAGTGTATATCAAAATCGCCATATAGTAAAACATTATAGAACAGCTATCTTTGCTTCATCAACAAAGTAAAGGAACGTGAACATGGAAGAGATTAGCCGGGTAAATCATATAGGACTGCGGGTCAGCGACTTGACAATTTCCCGAAAATTCTATGAGCAACTTGGATTTGCCTTTATCGCCGGACTAATTGGATCTGAGCCAGTCGCGGTGATCGAACATCCATCTGGTATCAATATTAATTTCATCCTAAACGCCAATCAGCATGGAAAGAATAACGTTCTTATGGACAGCGACATCAAACATACTGGCTACACCCATGTTGCCCTAGAAGTAACAAACGGGGAGGCTGTCAGGAGCAAACTCAAAGCTCTCGACATCCCATTAAGTGGAGAGCCTTTCCAACATCCAACGGGGACCTCCTTCTTCATTCGAGATCCAGACGACAATGTAATTGAGTTTGTAGAATACATTGGTCTCCATGCGTTAAAACAGTAGTTTATTCAAAGTTTTGAGGAGTAAGTTCATGAAAATTCTCGCTTTTGCCGCTAGCAGTAGCAAGCAGTCTATCAACAAGCAACTTGTCACCCATGCGGTAGATGTACTGCAAGATTTAAAAGGCACCGTTCAGAGTGAGGTTCTGGACATCAATGATTATGAAATGCCACTTTTCAGTCTGGACCGGGAAGCAGAATTTGGTCAACCGGACCTTGCGACAAAATTTTTCCGGAAAATTGGCGACGCCGATGCGATTATCATCTCATTTGCCGAACATAACGGCTCCTATACTGCGGCTTATAAGAACCTGTTTGATTGGGTTTCCCGTATTGATCAGAAGGTTTATCAAGGCAAGGAAACAATTCTACTGTCAACCTCGCCCGGAGCAGGCGGCGCACAAAGTGTTCTCAAATCGGCCGAGATATCAGCGCCATTTTTCGGTGCTAATGTAAAAGCGTCTCTGTCCGTGCCCAATTTTTTCGATAATTTTGATATCGCCACTGGGCGCCTCAAAAACAGCACGATAGAGAAAAGTCTCCGAGCAACGGTCTCCGCGTTGAGTTAGCGTCCTTCCATAATAGAAATCCCGAGGGAGGCGCTGTCATGTGCTCGAAGGCCGCCGCGCGCGCGATCGCCGTTCACATCTGATATTCGGTAGCTGTTGTGGCGTCATGCGGTATGACGCCGCATGGGACCCCAGAATGTTCGGGAAACGTTCACGCTCCCAACAAGTAGCCCTCAGACAACCTTCAATCACTAAACAGCACCGTTCTTTACAAATCTTTCAGACCTCACCGCAAACAACAAACTGGTCGCCATCAACTATGTATGCCTAACGCTTGGTGTCGGCTCACAAATATAAGATGCCATACAGCCACAGCCTCATGCACAGCGGTTACAAGTCATATTAGTGCTTAATGCTGCCAAAGCACGCTATTTCCGACTGACATGCTTTAATTTCAGATCATTTGAATTTTTGAGGAAAGACCCTGAATAATTGGGGGCGGATTTTTTCAGTGTCGTGGCTCCCCCTTCGCCAATGTCAGTAATCAAGTGCTAACCGGTCTATATTTTACTCCGGAAAACAGGTCTGCGTATGCCCCATAACAGTCATTAGAGTTGCTTATCCAACGTATGCGAACCCATAAACATCTACTATTGCCAAAACACTTTTGTGTATTCTGACTTTGCCTGTTTTGCAGAAAGGCCAATATCACATAGTTGATCATTTGTGAGATTAGACAGGGTTTGACGCTGTCTGCTTTTGCCATGCCACAGGGAGATTTTTTTGGCCGATTCCACTAAAATAGATTGGATGACATTTTCTGGAGCTGCTGTTTCTGCGCATTTCATTTTTGTTGTGAGGGTGTTCATTTTCATATTCCTTCAGTGTTTGTTTTCTGAAGAGAATATGGATGTAAAAATTTTTAGCTACAAACTGAATAAAATATGCCATAGACTTAATAAAACTAAGCCTATTTGGAGACAATATCATGCGATTACCTCCCCTTAACTCCCTAAGAGCATTTGAAGTTGCCGCGAGATTAGGTGGTTTTGTTGCCGCCTCGGAAGAATTGAATGTAACGCCGGCAGCCATTAGCCATCAGGTGAAGTCACTTGAAGCACATCTTGGTGTTGAATTATTCCGACGCCTTCCTAGAGGGCTGGAACTTACAAATGCCGGTCAGGAGTTAATGCCTAATATTTCGCGTGGGTTATCACATTTTGCACGTGCAGTTGGTAGCTTGAGTGGTGGCGACCTTCAGGGGAAGCTTACTGTAAACGTACCACCATCCTTTGCAACATTATGGTTGGTGCCTCGAATGGAATCTTTTATCCGTTCTTTCCCCGATATTCGCCTTCGTGTAACAGCATACAGTAAAGCACCTGATTTAATTCATGGAGAAACTGACATTCGTATCGTTTATGGGCAAGGAAATTATCCGGGCTTAAAAACTGAGTATATAAAGGAAGAAACAATTTTTCCTGTCTGTGCTCCTTCATTGTTAAACGTTAGTCCTTTGAGGCGGCTTTCAGATATTCGAAACCATACATTATTGCATGATTTCAATATAGGCAGTGACGAACCCTCCATGAGCTGGATACATTGGCTGAAACGTTCTGGCGTTGATGGTTCCGAGATCAGACAACATGTAGAATATAGTGATAGTGTTTTGCTTACCGAAGCGGCAGTGAGAGGTCTTGGTGTCGCTCTCGGACGTTCGTCACTCGTTCAGGATCATTTAAATTCTGGTAAACTTGTACGGCCCCTGAAGATAAAAAAAACCAGTGAATATGCATACTATATGCTTACTACCGAAGTGAATGCGGAACGACCTCGTGTTCGTGTTTTTCTGGATTGGCTGAAAAGACAGGCGGATGACGATGTAATTGAATGGTAAATAAAATCAAAAAGATGGTAATACTGAATGCTGCTATAGACTTTCTAGTGCCTGAATTAATTCAAGCTTGATAGCTTACGTATGAGTTACTTCAGATCTCCACACACCCGGACGCTATGAAATTATTAGTACGCGGGATCAAGTTCTGCTCCACTAATCATTTAAAACCACTCCCTGTTTGCAATGCCCAGGTTGAAGAGTATAGCGGACTCCATTTTCAGTGCCGAAAAAGGACGGTTCATGACCCACAGCGGACAAATCATATCTATAATTGGCACAATCAATATACCCTATCCAATTCGTTGAAGCGGTTTGATCATCACCAATGTCTCTGGCTGAAAACCCAGGTTTTGATAAAATGCTTGAGCCTTGTCGTTATTTGCAAACACCTCCAAATGCAGCAGACGATGACCTTGTTCTCGGGACCATTCTTCAGCTGCTGCCATCAGCAGCCTGCCGATACCACGACCCTGCGCATTTGGTGCTACCGCCAGCAAAGGTACTGTACCGCAAACCTCTTCAGAGATGGAATCATTGATTTCTCGGGTGTGGACAAAGCCCACTGCTGAGCCATCTACTTCTGCAATCAATGTTGACTGTGGCCCGTCATCTTGATCGAGCATCTTGATAATATAATCATCCTGAAACTTCTGTACCATAGTATCGGTATGCCAACTCAAACGCGCAACTTCTGCAAGCTGTGGTGAAAGCTCTAAAATAAAGGGACCATCCAAATCAGTGGCTTTTCGGATCGCAATTGAATCATGCATTTTATGTATCGTTCTTTTCAATTCCAAAGTGAAACCTTGTCCTTATGTATCATTATCTTCGGGCTACTGCACTAATAAGACCCTTTGAGATCGACGATTTTATGTCCGCGGCGGCATGGAAAGCGGAGGCAGAGGCTTGCGCAGAGAAAGGCGGCGCTCAATAATTAGCCAAGAACTGACATCCCGATTATTGTGTATTTAGTGGAAGTGGCAGAAATTTTACTTAGTGTATCCATAAATAGCCCTATATAGCTTTAATAGCATTTTTGGTTTAAGTATTCGGTAGTGAACAATATGAAGTTTGAGAGGGCAAGTTGAGATGCACCACCTTAGCTCAAGAGTTTTTCTCAACGCACTGTTAATTTTTACAGTTACTGTAGGCATTTTTAATGCTACGCCTAGCTATTCTGCTGAGAATACAATTCGATTTGGAATTTCCCACAAAGAATACCCCCCTTATTTGATGAATAATAAAAGCGACTTACTCGGCATCATCGCTGACACTTTTCAGGAAGTATCAAAAAAAATAGGATATCGGGTCGAAGTCATCATCAAACCAAATAATCGGATCAAACAAGATATAGAAAACGGTAAGATAGATGCGCTTGCGGGGGCAACGGAGTGGAGAAACGACACAATCGATCATGTATCAACTGACGGAATCATCAGCGTTTCAGACAACTTGGTAATGACAGCTGATCGACAGGCGAACCTTACTGCGGGCACCCAATTGAAAGGTATGCATGTCGCCACACGACTTGGTTATGTTTATCCATCACTCGAAAATATGTTCACAGCCGGAACAATTATCCGGCATAAAACACGTAGTTTTGAGAGCTTGCTTAAAATGGTCTCGCTCAAGCGCGTTGATTACGGGATTATAGATGTGAATGTGGCGAATTGGGTGATCCGCAAACAAGGTCTAAAATTCTCTCCACCGCTTTATTTTATGAAGCCTGGATTTGATGAGGTTGAATTTAGAATAATTTTGTTTTCAAAAAAATGGAACCCATTTGTTAAACAATTCAATGTCGCACTATCCAAATTCAAAGCCAGTAACGAATGGCAAAAAATTATAAACAAGTACCGATAATAAGTTCAGAACGGAACTACTGACTTGAAACATAAACACTAAGGTAAGTTCCAGACTATGGATCCACATCCATTCTTCCCTACAAGCAGTGAGCATAGGACTATCGAGCCGAGGAAGTCTGCTTCTGTCACCAAGTGGACTCTCCGACCATGCAGCCAACTCGTTCGCGTTACCCCCAAGAACAGACGTTCCGAGCAGGGCTGGGGAATACCTCCTTCCAACCCGTTGCCGGCATTCGTGATGCTGACGCGCTAACCTCCGGTCTTGCGGCACTCGAGCCGATTTGCTAATGTGTTTCCATGTCTTTCCTCCTGCGCCATATCTCCCGCTACGCGGCACAAAAAATAGCCTCCGATCCCCAGGCGAGGGAAAAGGCGGCCAAGGTCGCGCGCGGCGTTGTTGACGAGGCCAGGCATATCGCCCGCGAGAAAGACAAGGCCCGGGCTGCCGGGCGGTCTCTCCGTCGCATCATGAATAAGCTGCATAGCGATCAATAGAATTCCGAACCTGTCGTTTGCACCATAGGTCATCGAGATGTCATTTCATCAAACAACCATAGTCGGTAATTGACACTTTTTTGACCTTTTAAGTTCGGCGAGTTCATGTCCGCAATCGCGTGTAAAGCGGAAGTAAAATTCATGGAACCTGATTTTCCATTTCAAATGTCGGTTTGTAGAATAGACACAACAACTAGACTTTCATTTAGGCCTGCTTCTGGGTCATACTCGACCGCACATTCTTTATTGATCCAATATCTGGATAATCAGTCATGACCGTCGAGACAATCCCTCTCCACCAGTTATTGCTTTCTTTTATTCCTGTTGTTTTTCTCACGCTACTGATGTGGCGGTGGAAGCTCGACTATAAAAATTTGGTCTACGCGATGAGCCGTATGCTCATCCAGTTACTCACCGTTGGCTATGTATTGATTTATGTCTTCGAAACTGAATCCAGTGCCGTCGTCATAGCGATCTTGACGCTCATGATCCTTGTCTCCAGCTGGATTGCGCTTAATGCAATTAAACAACACAGTATTTCCCTCTACGCAAAGGCATTCATCTCTATTGGGTTGGGAGGAGGGCTAACGCTTGTCTTGATTAGTCAGTTTGTCTTGCAAATCGACCCATGGTTTTCACCGCAATTTATGATCCCGTTGGCTGGAATGGTCTTCGCAAATGCAATGACCAGTCTCAGCCTTGCGGCAGATCGCCTCACGTCGGAACTAAACAATGGTGCAACGTACGAACACGCGAGAGGGATCGCCTTTCAGACAGCACTGATCCCGATTATCAATTCACTCTTTGCTGTTGGGCTGGTATCTCTGCCCGGCATGATGACCGGGCAAATACTGTCAGGGGTCTCTCCCTTTATCGCGGCTAGATACCAGATATTGGTAATGTGCATGATCTTCAGCTCAAACGGAATTTCTGCCGCTTGTTTTTTGATACTTCTAAAGCGGGATCCCTATTTTAAGCAAAAGATAATAGAGACTAATCCCCAAACCCGATGAACGTTGCGACATCCTCAACTGGACGACGCTTGGACCTTACGGCGTTGGCTGGGAAACTGTCATCTGGATAGCCCATCGCAACGGATGTCTGAATAACATGATTATCAGGAATACCCGCATGCTCCCGAACGACAGGAGATTGCATAATACCTTGGCTGTTGATAACTGAGCCAATACCACGGCTCCACGCAGCAAGCGCAAGGCCGTACGTTACAGCCCCCAAATCAAAATGACGAATATCGCCTTCCAATTCTTTATCATATGCAACAATCACAGACACTGGTGCATCAAATTGCCGAAAACCACGTAACACCCAATCCTGACGGCGTTCTGCATCATGCCGTTCAATGCCCATTGCTTCGAAAAGTTGAATGGCGACCCCTACCTGACGATCCCGGTGGACGCCTTCATATTTACTTTCAACCCGAAACTCCCGTGAGGGCGGAACACCTGCAAGATTTCGTTCTGTATTGCCAGCTCGAATACGGTCGAGAGGCTCACCACTGATAACATGTAAATGCCATGGCTGGGTATTCATTGAAGACGGCGCACGTGTCGCAATCTCAATGATTTCTTTCATCACGTTCATGGGAATTGGGTCGGGCTTATAGCCCCGAATTGAGCGCCGTTCCAACACTGCGGTATCAAAGTCCATTTTGTCTTCTCTTAATTAGGTGTGAGCGGAAAACTTATCTGCGGATCAGTCTAACCGTCTTCGAAAAACTATCAAGACCGATCATTCCAATTGTAGTGTTTTTCGTTTCGCTGAGCAGAAACTGATCAATTAGCACAGCAGCCGTGAAGGAACCGTTCAACAGCAGCAGACACCATTTTTTTACGTTTCGCTAGCCCTGGAGGTTTCTTTCCCGTTGCCAATAGAGTGACAAAGTGCACTCCGAATAAAGAGGCTAGGAAACTTCCTGCAGCTTCTACGGGATCGCTTACCTGAATGACTTTTCGCTCAACTTGCTCTTCCAAATAATGCCCAAGCAATTCTGTTATGACATCCGGACCATTTTCAAGAAATGTTTTGCCGAGTTCAGGGAATTTATCTGTTTGTCCAACCAGTATTCTGAGCATTGAGCTGGATTCAGGATTAAAGACCATATCAAGAAAAGTAACGCCCATATTATTCAAAACCTTTTCGATCGGCTCTGTGAGGTCAATTTTCATTTCCATCTGTTGACGTTTAGTCCCACACATCCGCACCATGGTTTCGGCGAAAAGGTCTTCCTTGGATTTAAAGTGGCTATAAACTGTCCGTTTTGATACGTCTGCGGCTGAAGCGATTCCATCCATACTCGCGACATCATACCCCTGCCCTAGAAAAACAGATGTGGAAGCCTCCAAAATGGCTTCACGTTTCTTCTCGCTTCTTGTTAGAGCGGGAAGTGGTTCAGATAAATCACTCATAACGTCGTCTTTTCTTCTCATTTTGTGACAAAGTACACTAAACGGTATAGTTTCTTTTTCGGTCTTTTGAAAACTACACCGTATAGTGTACATGTTGCAATAGCAGTCTTGATTTTCACACTATCCCACTTTGGATCAAACCGAAAGTCCAGACACTAACTAAGGTGGGGCACGCCTCACATTAGCCAACTCTAAAGACAGGAAAACTTGAAATGTCGGATTTTTTTGGAACGATATCTGAGCGCTATGCGCGATGGGTTATTCGTTGGCGCTGGCTTTTAGTCATTGCTGCAGTAATCGGTGCCGTTGGTGTTGGGACAGGTGCGCAGCATTTAAGATTTACAAGTGATTACCGCGTCTTCTTCAGTGAAGCGAACCCACAACTGACGGCCTATGACAGCCTTCAGGATATTTATACAAAAACAGACAACATTGTATTTGTGCTTAAGCCAGAAGACGGCTTAATAATGACACCTAAATGGCTTGATGTTACGCAAAAGCTCACAGTTGAATCGTGGCAAATCCCCTATTCTATCCGCGTTGATTCAGTCACCAACTTTCAAAATACAGTTGCTGAAGGAGATGACTTAACTGTTGCCGATCTAGTAGAAGGTCCGTTGGCGTTATCGAAAACTCAGCTCGAGCGTATTATTTCGACAGCCCAAAACGAGCCTGCACTGGCAAATAGAATTATTTCACCAGACAACAAGACAACCGCGGTCCAAGTTACCCTGCAACTTCCACCTGACGATATGATCGCGCTAAATACTGCTGTTGAATACGCGGAAAAAATGGCCGCGAAAATCGAGGCAGAGAACCCAAGCCTAAGAGTTGCAATAACAGGCCTTGCCCCTCTCAGCAATGCGTTCCCACGTGCATCCATGCTCGACATGCAAACATTAACTCCGATTATGTTTGGTATCATCGTAGTTGCATTAATCGGATTTTTACGCTCCTTCAGCGGGACCATCGGAACGTTAATCGTAACGATTTTGTCCACGGTCACTGCAATGGGTTTTGCAGGGTACACAGGCGTAAAACTCACACCCCCGTCGGCTATGGCGCCTACGATTATTCTGACAATCGCCATTGCTGACTGTGTGCACATTCTGGTCTCTATGTTCCATGAGATGCGTGCGGGCAGGACCAAACACGAAGCGATCATTGAAAGCATTCGCATTAACATGCAGCCTGTTTTCCTGACCAGTTTCACAACTATTATCGGCTTTATGAGCCTCAACTTTTCTGATGCTCCGCCGTTTAACGATCTAGGAAATATGGCGGCTGTTGGCGTAGCTGCGGCATGGCTCTATTCCATTTTATTCTTGCCTGCCTTCATGGCCATCATTCCAGTGCGCGTAAAAAAAGTGGCTTCAGACAAGATAGAAGCAATGGATCGTCTTGGCGATTTTGTCGTTCAAAACCGTACAAAACTATTGCTAGGTATGGGTATCATTGCCATCGGCATGTCAGCTTTGATCAGTAAAATCGAATTGGATGACCGTTTTGTTGAGTATTTTGATACATCCATTCCATTCCGTGTTGATAGTGATTTTGCAAGGGAAAACCTATCCGGTATTTATCAGGTAGAGTTTTCTGTAAATGGAGAAGATTCCGGCGGAATTTCTGATCCCGAATATCTAGAAAATCTAGAAAATTTCGCTATTTGGCTTCGCGCGCAACCCGGTGTCGTGCATGTTAATTCATTGACAGATGTGATGAAACGTCTGAGCAAATCCATGCATGCAGATGAAGAGAGTTGGTACCGGCTTCCGGAAGGTCGAGAACTCGCAGCTCAGTATCTCCTCCTTTATGAACTCTCGCTGCCTTACGGTCTTGACCTTAATAGTCAAATCAACGTGGACAAGTCAGCCAGCAGGATGACTGTTACATTGGATAATGTAACAAGCGGTGAAATGCGTGGCCTTGCGGATCGCTCTCAGCAATGGCTGCGAGATAATGCTCCTGCGCATATGGTTGCAGAGGGCAGCGGTGCCGCCGTTATGTTCGCTCATATTGCGCATCGGAACATCCAATCTATGCTTTTTGGAACCTTCGTCGCGTTTTTGGTTATTTCTGGCTCGATGATCTTAGCGCTAAAGAGTCTCAGAATTGGTCTCATCAGCCTTATTCCCAATTTGGTTCCAGCGGCAATGGCCTTTGGTCTTTGGGGCGTCCTTTACGGACAGATTGGTCTGGCATCTTCCATGGTCGCGGCGACAACGCTTGGGCTGATCGTAGATGCGTCGGTTCACTTCCTTTCTAAATATGTAAGGGCCCGCCGTGAGCGAAATGCAACTCCGGAAGAAGCCGTAAGGTATAGCTTCAGAACAGTTGGTAAGGCCTTACTTGTCACCACTTCAGTATTGTTTCTGGGCTTTGCCGTTCTGTCCCAATCTTCGTTCCAGGTAAACTCCGATTTGGGATTATTGACGGCAATTACAATCGCTATAGCGCTTGTCGTCGACTTCCTTTTGTTGCCTCCGCTGTTGATGCTTCTGGATCGCAAAAAATCTCTTTCAACGACTAATCTTGCAGCACCGCAAGCTGCAGAATAAGGAGTACGTAAACATGTTAAACTTGCATCTTAAGACATTCCTAGTTACCTCATTGGCGGTTACCACCCTCGCCTTTCCCGTGAACGCAGGCACATCCGCCGCCCAAAAAGGCGCAGATATCGCAGCCGAGTGGGATAAAAGAGACAAAGGATTTGGAGACAGCCGTGCAACCCTCAAAATGATCCTTGAAAACCGACATGGCGAGAAAAGCACACGTGACCTCCGTATTAAAACACTGGAAGTTCCAGATAGTTCCGAAGGCGATAAGAGCCTGACTATATTTAATAAGCCTCGTGACATTAAGGGAACGGCTTTTCTAAGTTATGCCCATATTCTGGAGCCCGATGATCAATGGCTCTACCTGCCCGCACTTAAACGCGTCAAACGGATCTCTTCCAAGAACAAGTCCGGTCCTTTTGTTGGAAGTGAATTTTCGTACGAGGATTTGACAGCTCAGGAACTTGAAAAATACTCCTATACATGGCTGAAAGATGAGGCTTGTGGCGACCTTCAATGCGCTGTCCTTGAACAAACGCCAACATACGCAAATTCCGGTTATACGAAAATGATCGTATGGTATGATACAGCGGAGTATCGCCAACAGAAAATCGATTATTACGATCGGAAGGGGTCTCTTCTAAAAACTCTACAGTTCGCGGAATATCAGCAATATCTGGATCAATATTGGCGGGCGCATAATATGTTCATGACCAATCACCAGACAGGTAAAAAAACTCGCTTGGTATACAGTGATTACGCATTCCAGACTGGATTGAAAGCGTCAGACCTTACCAAACGCAAACTTGAAAAAGTTAGATAAAGACCGATGTCACACTTGATAAAGCACATGATTGTAGGGGTTGCACTTGTTATGAGTGCAGTCCCTGCTCAAGTTAATCTTGCCTATGCTGATATGAATCTGGATTTCTCCGGCTTTCTTGCTGGCGATCTCCGCCTATTTAGTGAAGGGGCGGCAAACTCGGGTCAAAGTGATGCGCGACTAAATCCATCCACCGTTCTTCAACTTGAGTGGAACCTTGATTGGAATGAAGGAGATGATCGTATTGATTTCATTCCTTTTGCAAGAATTGATCCACAAGATAGTGAACGAAGTCACGTGGATATTCGCGAGCTAAACTATCTGCACCTCGATGACACTTGGGATTTAACCATCGGGATCGATAAAGTGTTTTGGGGGGTTACGGAAAGTCGACACCTTGTGGACATCATTAATCAAACGGATGCTGTAGAAGATAGCGACGGCGAAGATAAACTTGGTCAATTCATGATCAATTTGGGTCTTCAAAGCGACGTTGGCGACATCAATTTTTTCATTATGCCATATTTTCGGGAACGCACGTTTCCGGGGAGCGACGGCCGTCTACGCGCTCCTTTCGTTGTAGATACCGATCGAACTCATTACGAATCCGATATGGAAGAGTTCCACCCTGATCTTGCCTTTCGATATTCTGTAGTCAAGGGAGACTGGGATATTGGGGTCGCGCATTTTTATGGAACCAGTCGTGAAGCACGGTTTATCCCAGAAATAAACGGCGCCGGAGACACTGTACTTGCCCCGCAATATGATCTGATCAATCAGACAAGTGCCGACATCCAAGCCACTTTCGATGCATGGCTTTGGAAGTTTGAAGGTATTTACAGACAAGGTCATGGAGATGATTTTATTGCGGCATCAGGCGGCCTTGAATACACCTTCTACGGAATTGCTGATAGTGACGCAGATCTAGGCTTGCTTGCGGAATATCATTATGACGGTAGAGACAGTTCTGCACCTGCCACCATATTCGATAACGATCTCTTTCTCGGGCTTCGTGCCGCACTAAATGACGCACAAGATACGACCTTTCTCGCTGGTGTAATTTGGGACACTGAAACTCAAGCGCAAAATTACACAGTCGAAGCGTCCAGAAGGCTCAACGATTACCTAACGTTTGAGGCTGAACTTCGAATCATTTCAAACCAGCCAACATCCGATCCTTTATACAGCGCCCGTGATGATGATCATCTGCAACTTAGGCTCTCATATTATTTTTAGTCTCAGAAGTGCATTAAAGAAGTAGTTTCACTAGTCAAATCATGCGGATCTTGCGACTTCCCACTTGAACATAGACTGGTCGCAAGATTAATTTTCTCGTGGCGTATCTTACAAAGACATCTTCTGTGAACTTGCATCTTCTTCAGATACATTGTTTAAGAAT
Source organism: Alphaproteobacteria bacterium 46_93_T64 (assembly GCA_002163135.1). Taxonomy (GTDB): domain Bacteria; phylum Pseudomonadota; class Alphaproteobacteria; order Sneathiellales; family Sneathiellaceae; genus Sneathiella. The sequence goes on along the minus strand of MAAN01000041.1, from coordinate 201,424 downwards.
AACAACTAGCTTTGGTATCGAAGGAAAACTGGTCATTTTGTTTGAAGTAATATTGCTTTCTGCCGCAGCATTTTTGGCAGGCACATTGAATTCCATCGCGGGAGGCGGGAGTTTTCTCACCTTTCCGGCGCTTGTCTATATAGGCATTCCGCCGATTTCCGCTAATGCGACCAGTGCTGTTGCAGTTTTCCCGGGCTATCTCAGCGGGGCCTTTGGTTTTGTTAAAGAACTAAAGACGTATGGCCTGCGCCAACTGGGAACGCTTATATTCCTCGCGGCAATTGGCGGAGTGTTGGGTGCGCTCCTCTTGCTTGTAACACCGAACGACATCTTCAAATTGATCATTCCCTACCTGTTACTCTTTGCAACAGGGTTGTTCGCTTTTGGAGACAAAATAACAATCTATTTGGCCTCGAAAGGAAAAACACAGAAATCCAAAAATTGGATCCTCACACTTTTTGTGTCCACCTACGGCGGTTATTTCAATGGTGGATTAGGGATCGTTTTATTGGCCCTTTTCTCTGTTCTTGGGTATCGAGACTTGAACCTAATGAACGGGCTGAAAAACGTTCTGTCCTTTATCCTTTCTGCAGCGTCCATTATTACATTTGCGTTCGCTGACATCGTCGATTGGGAATGGGCATTAATCATGATGGTTTCAGCAACAATCGGTGGTTATTTTGGTGCGGTGATTGCCCGCAAAATGCCGAAACAGCTTGTTAGAAATCTTATAATTTTTATTGGACTGTTTATGTCCGCAGCTTTCTATTTCATGTAAGCGACATATTCTCATTTGGGTTCTAATTGTCCTAGCCTTCTAGATATTTTCACTTTCTCCACACGCGTCCACAGCAACTATTTGCGACACTATTAATGATCAAAGGTAATAAATTAGTAATTTGTCAGCTTTTTGTTTGCTAATATATCTCCTCTTGTACGCTTATCAGCAGAGTTTCTATGACCCAGCAACAAAACTTGAATATCTTCGAAGCATTCAGCCAATTTGAAAAGGACGTAAATAGCGGTTATTCAGCGTTAGATGCATCCGCCTGCGCACTTTCTATTGGCTTAGGAGCTTCCACTGCTGCGGTGGTCATGTATGATCCAAAATCCGAAAAAATCGACACTCTTTCCAAACATATATCAAAAAATTCTGAAATTTCTGAAATTGATTTTTGTGCTGCCATCAAAGCAACGCTGAAATCCGAAAATCAGATTGAGGATGGAATCTGGCAAAAATTCAGTACCGCCACTCAGATAAAAACAAACATCACAACAACAGCCTATTTGCTACATTCAACAGAACAAACCGGAAAATCGTTCCTAATTTGCTTCCATGAACATCATTTTGAATGTAACCTAATATCTTGCAATTTCCTTGCTGCCATTGCCTTACTTACAAAGAATGCTCTCTCGCCCCCTGCTTTACCTGAACACAAACAGTTAAAAGCGGTAGAACCGGAGAAGCCAAACTATCCAGAAAACGATACACATTTTCACGAATTACTGGAAGTCAGCCCAAATGCAATTGTGGTTCAATCGCTGGGAAAAGTTGTCTATATCAACCGAAGAGCTTTAAGTGTTTTTGCAGCAGAAAAAGGTGATCAGTTACTTGGTCGGGAAGGTCTGGATTTTATTGTCCCAGAAGAGCGAGAGAAAATACTTGCTTATCGAAATCAAGTTATTGACGGCACATCAGATCACTTAACAATAGAAACGAAACATGTGAGGCTAAACGGCCACATTTTTCAAAGTGAAATCAGCATTGCTTCTGTGACGTGGGCAGGTCATCCGGCTACCATCAATATAATTCGCGACATTACCGTTCGCAAAAATGCTGAAGCCACTATACTACGCCGTGATGTAGAATTGAAAATGGCCCAAGAAGTGGCGCATCTGGGGCACTGGAGACTTGATCCAGCTACAGATAGTTTGGAGTGGTCAGACGAGCTATATCGCATTTATGGACTAGATCCAAAAACAACTACAATTACACGACCAGTTGCTAAGAAAATGAAGATATCCACTGATGGTGATCTTTTCCTAAGAATGCAGAATGAAATTGCGCAAGACGCCATCAACCATAGTTTCGAATATAGAATTCGTAGAGCAGATGGAGAGATCAGAACCCTCCTTGGAATTGCCAAACCGGAATTCGATAAAACTGGGAAATTGGTTGCCCTATTTGGCGTATCGACAGACATCACAGAACAGAAAGAGCTGGAAATAGCGCGTGACGCCAGTAACGAGCGCCTTAAAGATCTTGCTGAGCTGGGAGCAGATTGGCTTTGGGAAATGGACGAAGAATTAAGATTTTCATACTTTTCCGACACAATTCATAGAATTACGGGTCAACCAACCGAGTTTTATATTGGCAGAACTAGAGAGGAATTAAACCCAAAAGAAGTTTTGGATGACAGTTGGACACCTCATCTGGAGGACCTTGAAAATCATCGCCCCTTTAAGAATTTCAGATACAAGCATTATTCTGAAACGGGAAAATTGTATCATTGGGCAATTTCTGGAAAGCCCATTTATGATAAGAACGGCAATTTTAAGGGATACCGGGGCATTGGGTTTGACAGAACCGGTGAAGTCAATATGGAAGAAAAACTTATACAAGCCCAAAAAATGGAAGCAGTTGGTCAGCTGACGGGCGGTGTTGCCCATGACTTCAATAACCTTCTCGCAGTTATCCAGGGAAACCTGGAATTACTGGAGGAAGCGGCTGAAGATTTTTCAGATATGAACAGAAATCATATAGAAACCGCTTTGAGAATGACAACTCGTGGAGCCGAACTCACACAGAGCATGCTCGCCTTTTCTCGAAAACAGGAATTGCATCCAAAGTCTTTTCAGCTGAACGAGCAAATCTATGGAATGATCAAGATCTTACAAAGTACGCTTGGGGAAACTATTTCGATTAAGGTGCAGTGCGATGAAGACCTTTGGGCCTGTAGCGCTGATCCGGGACAAGTGGAAAATGCGCTTCTTAATCTAGCATTAAATGCACGAGATTCAATGCCAGATGGCGGTTCTCTTACAATTGAAACACGCAATGTCTACTTAGATGACGATTATGCAGGTGCCCAAACTGAACTCGAGCCGGGTAACTACCTGATGCTCGCCGTGAGTGATACAGGCACAGGAATCCCTGCCGAAGCCCTTCAACATGTGTTTGAACCCTTTTATACGACAAAAGAGACAGGGAAAGGGACTGGATTAGGGCTAAGTATGATTTACGGGTTTGCAAAACAATCTGGAGGTCATGCAAATATATATTCTGAACCTGGGCACGGTACGACCGCTAAAATCTATTTGCCTAGATCCGAGGTAATCGCTGAAGTTATAAGTCCTGAAAAGTACACGGGTGTTAAATCAGAAGATAAAACTATTCTCGTGGTCGAAGATGACATAGACATGCGCACACTTGCAGTCGCCCTCTTAAGCAGTATGGGTTTCACAATCCGAGAAGCGAAAGATGGTCCCTCTGCCCTTAATAGCATTGATATAGAAGGACCTGTTGATCTACTCCTCACCGATGTTGTGTTGCCAGGCGGCCTAAACGGTGTTGAGTTGTCATCAAAAATAAATGTTCAATATCCATCAATAAAAACGTTGTTTATGTCTGGATATACAGAAGATGCGTTCTCTGAAAACAAACTATTAAAAGAGAACGCTGTACTTTTACATAAACCGTTCAGAAAAGCAGATTTGGCGGATAAAATCCAACAAGTATTGGATACCCACCTGTGATGTGAGTATCCAATCTCTTTAACCTTGTTTTTCCTCGCGGTACGCTTGGCGCAATCCCATAAACAGACTGACGCACATTAAAAGTAGTACAATTGTGAAGGGGAACCCTGTTGAAACGGCCATGGCTTGCAGTGCATTAAGCGCACCCGATCCACCTACTATTAACAGCGTAGCTGCAACAATACCTTCAAATGAGCACCAGAAAACGCGCTGAGATACCGGTGCATCCGTTTTCCCGCCAGCTGTAATTGTATCGATTACGAGAGATCCAGAATCCGATGACGTTACAAAAAACACCAGAACCAAAATAATTCCCAAAAACGAAGTAATCGTTGCAAGAGGTAAAGGTTTCAACATCACAAATAGTTTAAGCTCCAGTGCGGCACCGCTTACAGGAGCCGCAGCATCTGAGATAACTTGTGATATGGCAGTCCCGCCAAACGCTCCCATCCAAAGGATACTGACTGCTGTTGGGATAACGATCACGCAAAAGATAAACTCCCTCACTGAACGACCCTTGGAAACACGAGCGATAAACATACCCACAAAAGGTGACCATGAGATCCACCATGCCCAATAGAACGAAGTCCAGCCTTGAGAAAAATTGGTATCTTCACGACCAAACGGCATAGATAAGGGTACAATTTCTGTAATATATGCTAGGCCGCCAGAGAAAATCGTCTCAAAAATCGTGGCCGTTGGCCCAACGAATATTATAAACGCAAGCAACAACGCTGCCAGAGCGATATTGATTTCTGAAAGTATCTTCACGCCGCCGTCCAATCCTCGCAGCACTGAAATCAATGCGAGAACGGTGATAAACGCGATCAATAACACTTTCGCGACATTGCCGGTTCCCCACCCAAATAAATAGTTAAATCCAGCAAGCGCTTGTTCTGTCCCAAACCCAAGTGATGTTGCTAATCCGAACAAGGTAGCGAACACAGCCAATGTATCGATAACGTGCCCCGGCCAACCCCACACTCTTTCACCAAGCAATGGATAAAAAGCAGATCGAAGGGTTAGTGGTAACCCGCGATTAAACGAAAAGAAGGCGAGTGACAGGGCGACAACAGCATAAATGGCCCACGGATGTAGCGCCCAATGGAATATGCTTGCTGCCATTCCAAGATTAACAGCAGCCTTAACGTCTCCCGCTGCAGCACCAAGCGGTGCCCAGTCAGTGCGCACGCCATTTTCAACCGTAGTGCCTCCCATAGAAGATGCGAAATGGGACATGGGTTCCGACACGCCAAAGAACATTAGTCCAATGCCCATGCCGGCGGCAAATAACATTGCGAACCAGCCAAGATACCCATATTCGGGTTTTGCATCTGCGCCACCTAGGCGAATTTTACCCAAGGGGCTAACCATCAACACAAGGCAAAAAATGACAAAAATATTTGCCGATCCAAGAAAAAACCAGTCAAAGGTTGATGTTAGGAAAGGTCTTAACCATCCGAAAAATTCAGTCGCACCTTCCTGAAACATCAATGTAATGAGAACAAAGACGACGATGGAAATTCCCGATACCAAGAAAACCGGATTGTGGATATCAAGCCCAAATGGCGTAATGTTATTTTGTCCAACTATGTAATCTGAATCGCTTTTAGTTTGCCCGCTTGCATCTTTTTCATTGCCCGGCTCTGCCATAATACTCTCCCCCAGTTACGAAAGTTTCAGTGGTCATTTAAAGCTTTTTCAGATTCATTTAATTACGCTTACCTTGCATAAGTAAAGTTATTTTTAGAAAAAACTAATAAACAGTTGTAGTGAAAAATATCAAACTGGAGTATGTAACTTCACTATTCGTTTATAAGGCGAGATCCTGACGACGAAGTTTTTGATATCTTCTAACTAAATTCGCTCGTTTTGTTCGAGAGAGATGATCCAAAAAAGTTCGACCTTGCAGATAATCCATCTCATGTTGGATGACAGTTGCCAGAAATCCTTCAGCTTGCATAGTCTGCATAGCGCCATTTTCATCCAGATATTGCACCGAAATTTCACTTGGCCGCGTTATGTCTGCAGCAATACCTGGGAAACTTAAAGAAGCCTCGTTAAAGGTTTGAACCTCATCTGATGCTTCCAGTATTTCAGGATTGATCATCGCAAGTGGCGTACTCACACCCCCTTCATGCAGATGGATAACAATAATCTGCTTCAACACACCAACCATATTTGCCCCAAGGCCAAGGCCCTGTTCTGCGTAAAGGGTCTCGAACATATCGGCCACAATCTGCCTAATACTGTCGTCCACCACTATTACTTTTTCAGCTTTCTTTTTGAAAACCGAGTTCGGTGCGATCACTAAAGGTAAGGACAACTAATTTCCCCTCAAACCAGGAAGCTGAGTTTAATACCGTCAATGATGTACTGAATGGCAAGTGCCGCGAGAATGACCCCTAGAACCCGCGTGACGATTTGAGTGAAGGTAGGTCCCATCATTTTTCCCAATCTAGGTGCCATGAGAAAAAGAACAAGAACGATCAGCAATACTAATGCCGAAACCCCTATAACCGTCGCCTGATGCAAGACGTTGTCTCGGTTCGCGCTCATTAGAAGCATGATAGAGGCAATGGCACCGGGCCCCGATATCAACGGAATGGACAGAGGAAAAACTGAAATGTCGTCAAACCCGCCATCGCCTTCCACTTCATCTTTCATATCTTCTGCCCGGCTTTCCCGGCGTTGACTTCGTTTATCAAAGACCATTTCAAGTGCCATCAGAAATATCATGGCCCCCCCCGCAATTCGAAAAGAAGGGAGTCCCACACCGAGCAAACCTAAGAATCTGTCTCCTAGAAGCGCAAAAAACAAAAGCAATGCACCGCCAATCAATGTACCCTTGATCGCCATTCGCCGTTGATGGGAAGCGCTACTTCCTTCGGTCAGGCTAATAAAAATTGGTAAAAGCCCCAACGGATCAATGATCACAAACATAGTGACGAAAGCCGTTAAAGCCACATCCAGTATCGCAGGTGTCAGCATCTGCTCTTCCCTTAACTATCGAACGCTCTATTGTTGCAAACCAACTAGTCTATATTACAAGCAAGAATAATAAAGATATAGTAACCAATGATATGAAAGTATTAACGATAACAATTGGAACTGGAAATGAGCTTAACGCCTCAAACAGAAACCTCGATACTGGAACAAATTGAAGAATTTGCAGAAATCCATATTGCACCAAAACGCCATGAACTGATTACATCGCACCAATTCCCGAAAAATCTGTGGGCAGCATTCGGGAAATCAGGACTGTCAGGACTTACTACTCCGACAACATACGGCGGCCTTGGTGTTAATTATGGAACTTTATCAAAGGCAGCATATCTCATAAATAAAATTGGCGGCGTTCCGGGTGTTACAATGGTTTTAATGTCTCATTGGCTCTTGGCAAAACTGCACATTTCAAATAACGCCTCTGATGCTGTGAAGCACGATCTTCTTCCATCAATCGTAAGTGGAAATACGACACTGGCGGTTGCCATATCTGAGCCCGGTGCAGGCGCCCACCCTAAGTTTCTGAAGACTACGGCAGAACGCTCTGACAATAATTTCATTTTGAACGGCGAGAAAACTTTTCTTACAAACGCGCCCTTAGCAGACTATTTCATTGTTCTGGCAATCACCAGCCAAACGGAAACCCGAAAAGAATTCAGCGCGATTTTGGTTCCAGCTGAGAGTATTGGGTTGGAGCGGACAGATGGCATTAAACTAGATTTCCTACATCCCTGCCCACACGGTGGTATTCTATTAAAAGACTGCACAGTTCCCACGAAAAATCTTATTGGCGTTGAAGGACAAGCGTTCGAACAAACATCCCTTCAAATGCGAGCCCTTGAAGATGCTGTAGGCGCTTCTGCTCTGGTAGGCGGCATGGAAAGATTGCTGGGGGACCTTGCAGATAAAGTTGACAGCGAAGCTTCCCAAAAAACTGGGGAAGTAATCACTCAATTACAGACATTGAAAGTAACTGCATTGCATTTGGCTACTTACGCTGAGGCTTCAGATAATAACCTCGAAGATCTCATGTCACTTCAACTGGGATTTCGCCAACAAAGTATTCGATGTATGCAAACGTTGGAGGAGCTTTCTGAACTATCAAGAGGACAATTGCAGCCAGAAACGACGCTACTTGCCCGCGACATTTCAAAACTTCATGCAATAGCCAAAACAGCGCAAGAAGCTCGCCTGACAAAAATCGGGCAAGCCTATTTATCTAGCTAACCTCATTTTCTGACAATATTAACTTCAGAATGTAATGTCCTGTGAACAGGGCATTTATCAGCGATATCGATAATTTGTTGCCGTGTGGCGTCATCCAGATCACCTTGCGCTTCGATTTCAACCGTAATCTGATCAAGACGCCCACCCACTGTTTCGCAAGTCTCACAGTCTGTCGCATGTATTTTGTCATGTTTTAGGGTCACAATGGCACGATCAAGCGCATAACCTTTTCGTTCTGCATACATTCGCATAGTCATCGCCTTACAGGCCCCAAGTCCTGCAAGAAGGTAATCATAGGGAGTTGGGCCAGTGTTTGTTCCCCCGACCGACGGAGGCTCATCTGCGATTAACTGATGCTTGCCGCCCACCGAGATCGCATTGGTGAATTTTCCTTGCCGTGTTTCCGCAACAACAACAGTGCCCGGAGCCGCCGACGGGAGCGGTAAACCAGCACCTGATAGATTAATATATCGGGCCGCCCAAGCCGCTATGATATTGGCAACATATGCAGCGTCTTCTTTTTTGCTCAAAAGGTGATCTGCAGTATCAAGGGAGACAAAGCTTTTAGGATGTTTTGCTGCCTGAAAAATCGTTCCGGCATTTTCAACACCAACGATGCTATCGATGGGGGAATGAAATACGAGCAGTGCCTTTTTCATTTTCGCAATATCACGTTCCAGTTTTTGCCCTTCAATGTCTTCCAAAAACTGCTTTTTAATCCGAAATGGCCGCCCAGCAAGAAGGACTACTGCCTCCCCTTGCTCCTCAATCTCTGCTCTGGAACTTTGGAAATTATGTGCAACATGCGCAGGATCAGCTGGCGCACCGATAGTACAGATGGCATCCGCTTCGGGAACGTGTGAGGCGGCTGCAAGTACGGCAGCACCGCCCAGCGAATGGCCAATCAACATTTTGGGAGCCTGATAGTTCTCTCTCAAGAAATTGGCCGCCGCAACTAGATCATCCACGTTCGATGAAAAATTTGTATTGGCAAAATCCCCCTCACTTGCCCCAAGCCCTGTGAAATCAAATCGAAGAACAGCAATTCCCTGCTCTGTCAATCCGTTCGCCACACGAGAGGCCGCGTAAATATCCTTAGTACAACTAAAACAATGCGCCCAAAGCGCGTACGCTGTTGGGGCACCCACGGGGAAGTCCAAACGGCCAGCGAGCTGTTCACCGGTCGCACTTGTAAACATGATTTTTTCGCTTTTTGCTGGCATGACCGTCTTCCTTTTCAATAGCTGAGAGGTGCAACTTGAGAATAGACTAATAAACAAGTTGAGAAAAAAGAAGACAATTATCCTAAATGGAGCCAATCATCCAATCAGGAGCAATGCCGCTCTGTTTTATGTAATGGTTAGGATCCAGCCCTTTAAACAAACCATGATCAGTAACAAGAGCTGTTTTCCAACCACGTGCTGCGCCACCAAGAATATCTGTGTGGAGTGTATCTCCAACCATACAAATTCGCTCAGGAGCCACGTTAGAAGCCGCCAAACGTTTCGCAACGATATCGTATACTGACGGAAACGGTTTGCCGTGGAACTGCACTTCAACATCCAGAAGACGTGCCATGCGGTGTCCAAAGTAACCGGGTTCAGTTGAAAACGTATTTCCACGTGGCGCGACAATGTCCGGATTGGCAATAATAACCGGCCTTTTGTTTCTCTCAAGTGACGCCTCAAGCATTGCCTGACGATCAGCATTCCAATCTTGTACTGACAAGAACAGAAAAGCGGTTGCTGCGTCGTAATCCTCGACATCATCCCCAAGCTTAAGAGCTGTCTGAGGGAGTTCAGAAATATCGAATTTATCTGTCGCTGCGACGCCCCAGATCATATCAGCCCCAATAGAGATCAAAGCAGCCTCCGCCGCATTCCGGCTGGAGACAATTTCAGACGCTGAAAAATCAAACCCGAGATTTTCGAATTTGGTAAATGTGTCTTTTGCATTGTAACTGGCGGCGTTCGTCAGGACAAAAACGTTTTTCCCAAGCGCCCTTAAATCAGCGATACGCTGAACGGCACCATCGATAGTTGACTCGCCGACATTTAGCACGCCAAAGGCATCAAAAACGAATGTGTCAATGTTCTCAGCGACATCCAGAAGGGACGCCTTAGCTACAGAGAATGCAGGATAACTTGCCTGAGGAAGTTGAGTCTGTATTTCTTGATACAGATCGAAAGCCTGTTCCCCGTTTAAACAAGGAAACAGGTCTTCAAAATATTTAGATGATTGCACCGCGCACCTTTGCTGATACCCATTCTCCGATGACAACGGCGACAAGGATCACAAGAAGGATCAATGCAACTTGTGGCCAAGCGAGTACATTTAACGAAGATTGCAATTGCAATCCAATACCGCCCGCGCCAACAAGCCCAAGAACAGTGGATTCCCGGATATTGATATCCCAACGGAAAACGGAGATTCCGGCAAAGGAGGGTAATATTTGTGGAACAATACCATATACCATCACCTGCCAGCGAGAAGCCCCCGTAGCTGTAATCGCTTCAATCTGCTTGGTGTCGATTTCTTCAATGGCTTCATAAAGCAATTTAGCACAGAAACCGACTGAACGAATGGCAATGGCCACAAGCCCGGCAGCGACACCTGGTCCGATAATCGACACCAGCAATAGCGCCCAGATCAGGGAGTTGATTGATCGGGTAGATACAATGATAAACAGAGCAATGGGCCGCACGAAAATCTTGCTTGGCGTTGTATTACTCGCAGCAAGAAAGGCGACCGGAACAGCCATGATCAAGGCAAGTACGGTGCCGAGAGTTGCAATGTTAAGTGTGTCCCAAATGGGTCCCCACAATTCACCAATATATTCCCAACGTGGCGGCATAGCACGCGATCCGATATCAGCGGCAATCCTTGGAGCATCCCATACGAAATACCATGTGGTCGCATCGGAAATTTGCTTCCAGCAATACATAAATACCGCCACAGCAATCAGATAACCAAACCAGCGAACAAGTGTCTGGTTTCGATCCCGGATTTGCCAGACTTTTACACCTGAAGAATTTTCTGAAACTGGCATTACTGTACTTTCTTCCGAATAACACCTGATAAATATTCAAGTACCATTACGGTACCGATAATCATCAGCAAGATAGCCGCGGCTGTATCAAACTCATATCGATCAAACGCAGTATTCAAAGTTGCCCCGATACCACCAGCGCCGACAAGCCCTAACACAGCAGATTCACGGAAGTTAATATCTAAACGATAGATTGAAAGCCCGACAAGACGCGGCATCACTTGCGGCTGAACGCCGTAATTAATCCATTGTAACCACGAGGATCCAGTGGCTTTAACAGCTTCCGCCTGAACCTTGTTCATGTCTTCGATTTCTTCCGCTAGCAATTTGGCTAGGAAACCAATCGTTGCGAAGCTTAGTGTAATAAAACCTGCGAGCGGACCAAATCCAAAAATAGCGACCATTAAAATGGCGACAATGATTTCATTAAGAGCGCGAGAAAGTGCGACGATGCCCCGGCAGACCAAATAAACAGGCAACGGTGCAATGTTTCTTGCCGCCCCGAGGCCAATTGGGATTGAAATCGCGATACCAACCACAGTGGATGACACCGCCATAATAACACTTTCGATTAACCCCTCACGGATATCAGTGCCGCGCGTGAAGAAATCCGGGTTTGCAAAAGCAACAACAAATTTCCAACCACGGATAAGACCCTCGCTCACACGTGTCCAGTTTACATCGATCGAGCCAAAGGCAAGAACCAGATAGACCAGCGCACCAATCAACAGAGTCCATCTTAAAATCGGATTCTTAATAAAATGGGGTTTACGCCAAGCTGTTCCTAATCGTTGCTCAAGCAAAGCGTCATCAAGTACAACCGTACTCATGCGTCTTCCTCGTCAACTTTTTCAATTGTGGCTTCCCAGTCTTCCTCACCGTAAATGGTGGTCAGGACATCCGGCGTCAATTCATCGGGCGCACCGTCGAACTCAATCACACCAAGTTTTAGACCAACAACGCGCTGTACAAACATCTGTGCCAATGCAACATCATGGATATTGATAATTGCAGCCAAACCACGCTCTTCACAAAGCTCACAAATGAGGCGCATGATCTGACGAGAAGTCTTTGGATCAAGCGATGCAGTTGGCTCATCAACAAGTAACAAGTCAGGATCTTGTATGAGAGCCCGCGCAATACCGACCCGTTGGCGTTGACCACCAGAGAGTTCATCCGCGCGTTTATCCGCCATATGGAGAAGACCTACACGGTCTAAAAGACGAAAAGCTTCATCGATGTCAGATTGCGGATATTTGCGTAAAAAGCTCCGCCAAAAACCGACATAGCCTAAGCGACCGGACAGAACATTTTCCATAACGGTCAAGCGTTCCACCAGCGCATATTCTTGGAAAATCATTCCCATTTTCCGGCGAACGGTGCGCAGTCCTCTAGATCCCAACGAAGTAATATTTTCGCCATTGAGAGTGACAGTTCCACTTGTTGGTTCAACAAGCCTGTTGATGCAACGAATAAGCGTACTTTTACCAGCACCAGACGGGCCAATTAGCGCAAGCACCTGCCCCTTAGGAATTTCAAGATCTACAGCCGTAAGGGCGAGATCACCTGTGGGGTATTTTTTCGTCAATTTTTGTATTTGAAGCATTATAACCTACACATACGCCAAGAAAAAACCGCGAGCGAAATAACGCTCACGGTTACATTGATCACTTATTTACAAGTGTATTTTACACCATTTGCAGTATCGATTTTGCGAATAACATCCCAGAATTTTTTGTATGTCATTTTCAAGAATTGAGCTTCATTTGATTTTGAGAATTCTTCTTCCAACGAAGACCCTGCCCATTCGAAGGAGAAAAATGCTTCTTCAATTTTGGCTTTAAGTTCTGGCTTGAGGTTATACACCACACCAAAACCTGTTGTTGGGAATGTTTGTGACTTGTAAATGGATTTAACTTGATCCGCTTTAATCACATCACGCTTTAACATACGGTGCATCACAGAGTTTGCGATAGAGGCAGCTAGATAATCTTTATTCGCGACACCAAGAATAGAGTTATCATGCTTACCTGAGAACGCAGGTTCAAAATCTCTTTTGGCTTCCATATCGAAATCAGCTTTCAGAATAGCTGAAGGCGCTTTGAAACCAGAGTTTGAAGTCGGTGATGTAAAGGCAAGTTGCTTGCCTTTGATATCTTCAACTTTATTAATGCCGCTGCCTGGATATGTAATGATTTCCATTTCATAACCGAAGTTGCCATCTGCAGATGCCATAATTGTAAATGGATTAAAACCAGCACAGTTCACAGCAAGCGGATTTGAACCTGTGTTGAAGCCCGCAATATGCAAACGGCCAGAACGCATGGCTTCGATTTGTGCTGCATTACTTTGTACGGGGAAGAACTGAACTTTTTTGCCCGTTACTTTTTCCATATGCGTCAGGAAATCGCTCCATGCTTCTTTATATACAGCAGGATCTTCAACTGGCGTATATGCAAATACAAGCGTTGACGGGTCAAGCTGCTTTGAAGCATCTGCTGGCGTATCAGCCAAAAGATCGCCATCTACATCGCAATAGCGCGAATCCAATGTGCCGCGAGCACACTCAGCGGCATACGAACTTGTTGATGCCATAACTGACGCAAGAAGCGTAGCTGCGGCGCCTAGCGCCAAATTTTTCAATTTCATGGTTTCTCCCCCAATAATTTTCGAATTGTTTCAGTTTTATGCGGAAAACAGTGACACAAGGTTCACAATCTCACAAGGAGTTTTCAAACGTTTTTCGAATACGCGTAAATAAGAATAACCATGTTTCTCACTTTAAGAGAACACACTATTAGACATTCAAATTATGCGGTTTTCCACATTTTAGCGCACATCTTTGCTAATCCTTTTCCCATATCACAAACTCGTCACTTTTATTTTACTTCATCGTAGCCTGCGGCCACCTACATTAGTAAGTTCGACTATTTAATTATAGGGTTTAGCTAGATCTATCAACACTGAATGAGATTGGTTACATGACAAACAAATATGACATTATAATTTTGGGCGGCGGTAATGCCGGACTGGGCGTTTCTGCTATCGCTCATGAAGCAGGTAAGAAAATTGCTTTCATAGAAGAACGCGACTTTGGTGGAACTTGCCCAAACAGGGGATGTACACCTAAGAAAGTTCTTGTCGCAGCCGCTCACTCTCTTCATGAAATTGAAATGGCAAGCGTCCATGAAATAGAAGTTGGAAAGCCAAAGCTTAATTGGACAAAGCTCATCCAACGCGAAAAAGACATGGTGAGCTTTATCCCCGATGCCATGGCTGGCGTCGCCAAAAAAAGAGGTGACGTGTATTGGGGATCCGCCAGATTTGTTGGACCAAACACCATCGAAGTGAACGGGCAGATACTTGAGGCTGATAATATTGTAATCGCAACGGGCTCAAAAACCCGGCCACTTCCCATTCCCGGGGCAGAATTGATGATCACTTCCGACGAAGTTCTGTCGGAAGAAGAACAACCGAATGAAGTGGTCTTTATCGGCGGCGGCGTTATCGCCATGGAATTCAGCCATGTCTATGCACGTGCAGGCACCAAAGTAACTATATTGGAAGTCATGCCGCAGTTACTCCCTCGCATTGAAAGCGGTGCAGTAGCTGCTATTCAAGCGGAAAGCGAACGAATTGGGGTTACCGTAAAAACAAACGTTCGGGTTAAAGAAATTCAAGAAACAGGCGATAAATTGCGCGTAATTTACGAGCATGACGGCCAAGAAATGACGACAGAGGCTGATCGTATCATCAATGGCGCAGGACGCATTGCCAATGTCGATACACTGAACCTTGAAGCCGCGAACGTTACACATGATCGCATCGCCATCGAAACAGATGAATATTTGCGTTCAACCAGTAATCCGTCGGTGTGGGCTTGTGGTGATAGCCTTGTCACATCTCCTCAACTATCACCCATAGCGACTTATGAAGGCAAGATCGTTGGTAATAACATTGTCAATGGTCCGACACTGAAACCGGACTACTCAATAACGCCGAGTTGCGTCTATACGATCCCTGCCCTCAGCACAGTCGGCATAACAGAAAAAGAAGCTGCTGATAAAGAGTTGGACGTGAAAGTGTCAGTGAATGACATGACAGGCTGGTTTTCTGGGAAGAGTTACGCAGAAACCGTGGCTTGGGCCAAGGTTATTGTTGATACGAAAACTGATCAAATTCTAGGGGCTCATATGGTTGGGCATAACGGAGAGGAGCTCATTCACCTGTTTGCTTTTGCCATGCGGCACGGCATTACGGCTACGGCAGTGAAAGAAGATATGTTTGCTTTCCCGACCTTCTCCTCTGATGTGAAGAACCTTCTATAGGCGATATTATGTAGTATTTGGACTGTCATGAGAGACTTAGTCGCTTTTACAAAGGTCTCCTTGGCAGTCCACATGCTCAATTTCGTTACCGATTAGTCGCAGCGCGTACAAGGCCGCGGCAACGCCGACTAAAATGGAGATCAGAGCCGGGACAGCATGCAAAGACAATGAAGGCAGAGCACTGAGCAGGATTACATCATTCCCTCCCGGTATCAGCGCAGCTCCGCTTCCCATAAATATACCGCCGAAAAAATATGCGATCCAATGTTTTTGAGGCCTCCACTTGAATGCAAATCGCTGTGATTGCAGGGCGGAGAGGGTAATTCCCAGCACCAAAGAACCAAACAACACCCACAGAAATACGTCCGGCTGCGGAGCATCTAAAACTAGAAAACGGGCTGTATCCCCAAGCAACCTTGTATGCAACCAAATACCGTAAGCAAAGAACAAGACACCGTTGCAAATTCCAATTAGAAAGGCGGCGCTTGACAATTTGTAGCGTGGCGCAATCAAGTTCCCCATTTTGTGGGTTTTCAGCTGCACTCTAAGAATACGGACCACTTCCCACACCATCCAAAGCGCGACCGCTCCCAGCATCCAGTTCTTCCAACTACTATTTTGCACAAGCAATGCTTCAACTGGCTGGGGCGAAGAAATCCATCCTGTCGTTTTGATGTAACCGAAGGACATTGCTCCCAACAAAAAACCCGCCAACGTCAATAGTTTCCCCAAATTACCGCTTCCAAGGTGTGTTAATGTGGATACGGCACAGCCACCATTAAGGGCCGCACCTGCACCAAATACCAAACCGCCGACAATTGTGTAGGGCGTCAGATCCCATCCATCTACATGCGCAGGCATTTTCGAGAAAATTTGTGTAAGAATCAAAGTCACGCCTATCACCCAAAGCGCAGCTTTAAGGAAACTACCAAGCATGTAAGCGCGGCGTGTCGTTATTATTTCTTCAACGGCACTCACGGTGCAAAGACTTGCACGGTGGGCGGAGAAACCAATTATAGACGCAAGGATGATTGCCAAGATTAATAGAAACATACACATTAGACTAATGCGTTTTTATGGCCGGGTCTATTAAAGGCACAAAAAAAGGCGCCCCGAAGGAGCGCCTAATCATAACTACCAAGCAATAAGCCGATTTAGGCCGCAGCTATTGATTTCTCTTTACGTCGCCAGCCAACGAGTCCCAACAGCACGACACCAGCGCCATAAAGCGGTAGAGCCGCTGGCAACGGCACTGCTGTAACTTGAATAGCAGTGTCACTGATCAATAATCCCATTGGGTTTAGGCCACCGCCTGCCTTGTTGGTGACAAGTATTTCCAGAGTGTTCAGACCATCTATAAATCCACTCAACAATGAGAAATCAACTAACGATCTAAAACCCGCAACAGAAATCCCGATTTCAACGCCATTGAGTTTGAAAACTGCTGAATTGTCGACTGAAACCTTACCAGCTATAGACGCTGTAGAAGCATCGAAACCCGTCAGATCAAAAGATGTTGCATATGTGAATACGCCCACGGCATCAGTTTGGCTACCGTTTGAAACGCCTATCCAATCACTATCACCTGTAGGAGTTACCCAATTCGGGTGCTTAACAATTTCAAGGGCATTTATGGCTCCACCAGTTCCCGGACCATTGATAGAATATATAGCCTCACCAGTATTGATATTACTGACAAGTGCTGCAGAAGCTGAATTTATAGATACTGGCGCGACAAACGCCGCCAGAGCGACAAGCCCTAAAATAATTTTTTTCATGCTTAGCTTTCCCGTATATGGCCGAAAGCTAATTAAAAAGCACCCGTCCTTCACATTGATTAGTTGATACCATTATCACCTTATACGCGAAAATAAAGTATTTTTCGCTCTACCCGCTACTTTTAGGCACCTGACGCTACTTGTCGTAAAACTAGACTTTCGAGTTGCAACCCTTAGTAACGTTTTATTAACCATAAATAGCCTGAAACGACTTTTCTTAGTACATTCAGTCGAATCAAACTAAAAATATCAGAACATAGCCTAACTTTTGTGCACCGCACAAAAAAAGCAGCACCCAACTGCATTTCACTTCTGCTATCAATACACATAAATCACCTATAACTACTTGATATTATTAATATAACACAAAATATTTTCGTTCTGGCACATCCCGTGCAATGTACGTTTCATCTAGCTACTCGATAAATTTGCCGACGATCTTTGGCATGGCATATTGATGAACGGAATAACCAAATGAAGCCTATTGATGCGATATGCAGAAAAATTTTGCTCACAACAGCGATTGCTTTTTCGTCTCTGATGGTTCCGGGTTGGGCTTCTGCTGAAATGCTCGAAGTGGAAAAAGACGAGTTAAAAATCGGCTTCATCAAGCTCACGGATATGGCCCCGCTCGCCATAGCATACGAGAAAAGGTATTTCGAAGACGAAGGCCTTTATGTGACACTGGAACCCCAAGCAAACTGGAAGGTATTACTCGACAGGGTCATCACTGGCGAATTAGACGGTGCCCATATGCTGGCAGGGCAACCACTGGCCGCAACGATCGGGTTTGGCACGAAAGCACATATCGTGACACCGCTTTCAATGGGCTTGAATGGCAACGGCATTACTGTTTCAAATGAAGTTTGGAGCATAATGAAGAAATACGTTCCTCATGATGCGAACGGTAAACCTATCCATCCCATCAAGGCAGACGCACTGAAGAAGGTTGTTGATAAATTCCAATCAGAAGGCAAACCTTTTAACATGGGAATGGTTTTTCCCGTCTCCTCCCACAATTATGAACTTCGATATTGGTTAGCATCTGGCAATATTCATCCGGGATTTTACGGTCGGAATGACATTGCAGGTCAAATTCAGGCGGATGCTATGCTATCCGTAACGCCACCACCTCAAATGCCGTTTACGATGGAAGCTGGCACAATTAACGGATACTCCGTTGGAGAGCCATGGAACCAGCAGGCCGTCATAAAGGCCATTGGTGTCCCGGTAATTACAAATTATGAGATCTGGAAAAATAACCCGGAAAAAGTATTCGGCCTTACCAAAGAATTTACAGAGATAAACCCGAAAACAACACTCGCGCTGACGAAGGCACTTATCCGGGCTGCAAAATGGTTGGATGAAAATAACAACGCCAACAGGTCAGAAGCTGTGGAAATCCTCTCTCGTTCAGAATATGTCGGAGCCGACAAAGAGGTTATTGCAAATTCTATGACCGGAACCTTTGAATTTGAAAAAGGTGACAAGCGCGACATTCCAGACTTCAACGTCTTTTACCGCCACTATGCAACATACCCCTATTATTCAGATGCAACATGGTACCTCACCCAAATGCGGCGTTGGGGACAGATTACGGACGGAAAAAGTGATGATTGGTACACAGAGATTTCCAAATCCGTTTACTTGCCAGACACATATTTGAAAGCCGCTCGTATGTTGGTTGAAGAAGGCCACGTTGATGAAGCTGATTTCCCATGGAAGAGTAATGGATATCGGGCGCCAACGACTGCATTTATCGATGGTATCGAATATGACGGCAATAGGCCTAATGACTACATCAACGCTCATTCCATTGGCTTAAAATCCCAGGAAACGATCGAAGCTGGCGCTGTCGTCGGCGGTTGATTCAGTTCGCAAGTTGGGCAGTTGCACGCCTTAAATATAATCCCCGTAACAAGGATACGATAATGTCTGACTCCACTGCATCTCAGATGACTGATATAGAGGCCGCAATTAAGAAAAAGGCCCGACAAGAAAAGATGTTTTCCCGCATTAACGCGGCATCAGGATGGCTGGAGGCTCTTGGCTTTTCGTGGGTAACTCCCGTTTTAAAAATTGCTGCCGGCGACAATCCTAAAGAACAACTGGCAGAACTTAGGCGGGTCTTGTTCATTCCGATGCTTGGGATTGCATTGTTTCTCATTGCATGGGGAGTCTTGGCACCTCAAGTAAAAACATCACTCGGCGTAATTCCGGGTCCACTTGCTGTTTGGGAACAAACCCTAAATTTATGGGACGACCATGTTCGTGAACGGAAAAAAGCGGATGCCTTTTTTGACCGCCAAGAAAAACGCAACGCTAATCTGATTGCCGCAGGTAAAGCTGATAAAGTTAAAGTCCGCAAGTATACCGGAAAACCGACTTACATAGATCAGATCATCACATCACTCTTCACTGTTGGTTTGGGATTTATCATCGCGACCCTAATCGCAGTGCCACTGGGGATTGCCTCTGGTCTTTCAAAGGCAGTGAACGGAGCAATCAACCCGCTTATTCAGATCTTCAAACCGATATCACCGCTTGCATGGCTTCCCATCGTCACGATGATTGTTTCTGCAGCCTACGCCAATCCTACTTCTTTGTTTCCCAAGTCATTGGTGGTATCTGCTGTAACTGTCACTCTGTGTTCTTTATGGCCAACCCTTATAAACACGGCCCTTGGCGTCGCCTCAGTCGACAAAGATCTGATGAATGTCGGTCGGGTCTTGCAGCTTCCTACATTCAAAACCGTCACCAAATTAGTTCTCCCGTCATCTCTTCCACTGATCTTTACAGGCCTGCGATTGTCGCTTGGTGTGGGATGGATGGTACTCATCGCCGCCGAAATGCTGGCACAAAATCCGGGACTTGGAAAATTCGTTTGGGATGAGTTTCAAAATGGCTCCTCTCAATCCCTCGCCAAAATTATAGTTGCAGTCCTGACCATCGGTGTCATCGGCTTCATGCTTGATCGGGTGATGTACACCCTGCAACAAGCCTTCACCTTTTCGTCTAACCGTTAGGAGACTGCTATGCCCATTTTGGAAATAACAGGCCTGTCCAAACATTTTGATGATGGAGGCAACCGTACAGAAGTCCTTAGCAACATTAATCTGAAAGTTGAGGAAGGTGAATTTATCGCCATTGTCGGTTTCTCTGGCTCCGGCAAAACCACCTTAATTTCAGCGTTGGCTGGACTGTCGAAACCTGATCAGGGGGGCGTCATCTTTAAAGGAAAACAAATAACTGAAACTAGCACGGATATTGGCGTGGTATTCCAATCCTATTCCTTGATGCCTTGGATGACTGTTCAGGGGAATATCGAACTGGCGGTCGATAGCGTTTTAAAGTCCAAACCAAAAAAAGAGCGAAAAGCGCTTTGTGACAAATACATTAAAATGGTTGGTCTGGAACATGCGAAACACCGGAAACCAACAGAGCTGTCCGGAGGCATGCGGCAGCGCGTATCCGTGGCACGCGCACTTGCCACGCAACCCGACGTTCTACTTCTGGACGAGCCCTTATCAGCACTGGATGCGCTTACCCGCGCAAAACTCCAGGACGAATTCGCAGATATCTCTCAAAAAGAGAAAAAGACAATCATCCTGATTACAAATGATGTTGATGAAGCCATTTTGCTTGCAGATCGCGTAATTCCGTTAAAACCAGGCCCTAATGCAACACTGGGAACAGAGTTCAAGATCACATTGCCGCGCCCAAGAGATCGCGCTGCCATGAATGATGATCCAGAGTTTATTCATATTCGCGGGAAGATCACCGAATATCTTATGGCACTGGGGGCTGAACGTTCAGCTGACAAATCAACGAAAAAAACACTTCCCAACATCGTACCCATTACCCGAAACGAGAAAATTCCAACCGCTTATGCGGAAGCCGCAGCGTCCTCGAAATCGGATCGTTATGTGGAATTCAGCCAAACGAAGAAAGTCTACCCCACGCCCAACGGCCCATTAACGGTTGTTGACGGTTTTGATCTCAAAATCAAGAAGGGCGAATTCATTACAATTATCGGGCATTCGGGCTGCGGCAAATCCACCGTCCTTTCAATGGTCTCGGGGCTAAACAAGATATCTGAAGGGGCGATTATTCTGGATGGCACTCATGTCACAAATGCAGGCCCGGACCGCGCCGTCGTATTTCAAGCGCCGTCTCTTTTGCCGTGGATGACCGCCTACGACAATGTGTCGTTGGGGGTAGAGCGGGTATATCCAAATGCAAGCAAGGCAGAACGCCACGATGTAGTAGAATATTACCTGTCTCGTGTCGGTCTAGGTGACGCCATGCACAAAATGGCAGCGGGGCTTTCCAATGGCATGAAACAGCGTGTTGGTATCGCTCGTGCTTTTGCTCTGTCTCCGAAGCTTCTACTACTGGATGAGCCTTTTGGCATGTTGGATAGTCTAACCCGATGGGAACTCCAAGATGTATTAATGGATGTTTGGAAACGAACTCAAGTAACTGCGATCTGCGTCACCCATGATGTAGATGAAGCCATCTTGCTTGCTGATCGTGTGGTGATGATGTCCAACGGTCCAAATGCGAAAATTGGTAATATTATGGAAGTGGATCTTCCGCGCCCACGCTCTCGCCAAGCGCTACTGGACCATCCAGATTATTACGCTTACCGCGAAGAACTCTTGAGCTTTCTAGAAGTTTATGAAGGCGGAGCGGATCCAAGCGAAGAACAACTTCAATCAATCCGCGAAAAACGTGCGAACCGGATTGCCAGACAACAATCTGGTAAATCCAAAACTGCGTCCTTTGCCGTCTAATGGAGGGAAGAAAAATGACACAAAAACTAGTAATTATCGGAAATGGTATGTCTCCCGGCCGGATGCTGGAACACCTATTTGAAGAAGATGCCTCTGCCTATGACGTGACAATTTTCAATGCTGAACCTCGGGTCAATTATAACAGATTGATGCTCTCTCCTGTTTTGTCCGGTGAGAAAACTTACGAAGACATCATCACTCACGATGACGCTTGGTACGACACCAACAACGTGACATTGCACAAGGGTGCAAAAGTTACCGAAATCAACAAAACGAATAAAACTGTGACGTCCGAAACAGGCATTACAGCTGTGTATGACAAACTGATTATCGCAACAGGTTCCACTCCCTTCATCATACCGCTTCCGGGCCATGATCTAGAGGGAGTTCTAGTTTACCGAGATCTAGATGATGTGGACGCTATGTTAAAAGCGACCCAGTCAAAAGGGCGTGCTGTTGTTATCGGCGGCGGCCTATTAGGACTGGAAGCAGCGGCCGGATTTAATGCCAGAGGCATGGACGTAACGGTGTTGCATTTAATGCCTACTTTGATGGAAAGACAATTAGACCCAGCCGCAGGGTATTTGCTCGAGAAAGCCATAAAGAATAAGGGCATAGAAGTTCTTACCGAGGTCAACTCAAAGGAAATCTTAGGTAAAAGTGGCAAAGTAACAGGCATAAAACTTGATGATGGCACTGTCATTGACGCAAAAATTATAGTCATGGCTGTGGGTATCCGCCCTTCAGCCGCATTGGCTCAAACTATCGATATAGATTGCAATCGTGGCATTCTCGTAAACGATAAGATGGAAACATCCGAAGAAGATATCTATGCACTCGGTGAATGCGTCGAACATCGCGGTGAATGTTACGGCCTTGTTGCACCATTGTATGAAATGGGCAAAGTTCTGGCAAAGAACCTCTGCGGCGGCGATGAAGAATTCACGGGTTCAGTTACGGCAACAAAACTCAAAGTAACCGGGATCGATCTTTTCTCGGCTGGCGATTTCGCGGAATCAGCTGACCGCGAGGAAATTGTCCTTCGCGATGCGACGCAGGGGATCTACAAAAGACTGGTTCTTAAAGACAACAGGATCATCGGTGCCGTTCAGTTTGGCGAGACCAGTGATGGAACATGGTTCTTTGATCTTCTCAAAAAACAAACAGATATTTCAGAAATGCGCGATAGCCTGATTTTTGGTCAAGCCTATCAAGGAGGCGCATCGCTGGACCCGATGCAAGCCGTTGCAGCCCTGCCGGATGACGCAGAGATTTGTGGTTGTAACGGCATTTGTAAATCTACAATCGTAATTGCCATACAGGATAACAACTTAACGTCACTTGATGAAGTACGCTCACACACTAAGGCCTCGGCGTCCTGCGGAACGTGTACGGGCCTTGTTGAACAATTGATGAGCTTATCATTAGGTGACAATTACGATCCGTCTAAAGTCGCAGCTGTCTGCCCATGCACTGATCTTGGGCATGATGATGTTCGGCGTCTCATAAAGGTTAAAGAACTAAAATCCATCCCGGCAGTTATGCAGGAATTGGAATGGAAAACGTCCTGTGGCTGTGCAAAATGCCGCCCTGCACTTAACTATTATCTCGTGAGTGACTGGCCGGGCGAATACGAAGATGACTACCAGTCCCGTTTCATTAACGAACGCGTCCACGCGAATATCCAGAAAGATGGCACCTACTCTGTTGTACCTCGCATGTGGGGTGGTATGACAACATCGGATGAGCTTCGGGCAATTGCTGATGTGGTTGACAAATTTGACATTCCTGCTGTCAAAGTCACCGGCGGCCAGCGCATAGATATGCTCGGCGTTCAAAAGAAAGACCTGCCTGCTGTCTGGGCAGACCTTGGAGACGCAGGATTTGTCTCAGGACATGCTTATGCCAAGGGTCTTCGAACCGTCAAAACCTGCGTGGGCACAGATTGGTGCCGTTTTGGCACACAAGATTCCACAGGATTTGGCATTCGCATTGAAAAATTCATGTGGGGATCCTGGACACCTGCAAAATTGAAGCTTGCTGTCTCAGGGTGCCCCCGAAACTGCTCAGAGGCGACCTGTAAAGACATCGGCGTTATATGTGTGGATTCTGGATATGAAATTCATTTTGGCGGCGCTGCAGGTCTGGAGATCAAAGGAACCGAGCTGCTGGGCCACGCCACAAGTGAAGAGGAAGCTCTCGAATACATCGTTGCCCTCACCCAGCTCTATCGGGAGCAAGGACATTATCTCGAGCGTATCTACAAATGGCTTAATCGCATCGGACTGGAGGAAATTCGCAGAGAGATCCTTAATGATCATGAGGGTAGAAAAGCCCTATTTGATCGCTTCGTCTACTCTCAGGAATTTGCTCAGAAAGACCCTTGGTCTGAACGTGTTTCAGGAAAAGACAAACACGAATTCAAACCCATGGCAAGTTTTGGACTGGAGGCCGCAGAATGAATGCACATACTGAAAACTGGATCAAAATCGGGCAATTATCAGACATTCCCAAACGAGGCGCCCGATGCGTCCAAAACGGAGATATGACGATCGCCCTTTTCAGAAGTGCCGATGACAGGGTTTTTGCACTGGAAGATAAATGTCCCCACAAAAACGGGCCACTTAGTCAAGGAATTGTACACGATGGGTGCGTCACCTGTCCGCTTCACAATTGGGTCATATCACTTGAAACCGGACAAGCTCAAGGAGCTGATAAAGGAGAAACCTTGAGTTTTCCAGTTAAGTTGGATGGAAATGATATTCTTCTTGAGTTGCGTAGAACCAACAACGGCAAGAAATAATGCTCGACATTACACAGACAGGGAAAACTGTAAAAACCACCTGCCCTTACTGCGGCGTCGGGTGCGGTGTTCTTGCAACGCCCCTTGCCGATGGCTCCGTCGATATCAAGGGGGATCCAGATCATCCTGCTAACTTCGGCCGGCTTTGTTCGAAAGGATCCGCGCTTGGGGAAACGCTGGACCTGTCTGGTCGACTTTTACATCCGGAGGTTTATGGAAATCGAGTGGACTGGGATATCGCTCTTGACCTTGTGGCAACCAAATTCAAAGAAACTATTAAAGAACATGGAAAGGAATCCGTCGCGTTTTATGTCTCCGGTCAATTGCTGACAGAAGACTATTATGTCGCAAATAAGCTTATGAAGGGATTTATTGGTTCCGCCAATATCGATACGAACTCTCGCCTTTGCATGTCTTCCAGTGTTGCCGGCCATAAACGTGCCTTTGGATCTGACACAGTTCCCGGCACATACGAAGATCTGGAGCTTGCAGACTTGATCATAATTGTCGGATCTAATCTCGCATGGTGCCACCCTGTCATCTATCAACGCATCGCCGCCGCGAAAGAAGCAAGACCTGAAATGAAAGTAGTCTTGATCGACCCCCGAAAAACGATGACCGCTGATATTGCCGACCTTCACTTGGCGATCGAACCGGATGGTGATGTCGCCTTGTTTCAAGGATTGCTTGCCTACCTTGCAAACAATGGACATTTGAATACAGATTATATCAACAGACACACAACCGGCTTCGAAGAGGCGATGAATGCTGCCTGCTTGTTCGACGATCAAAATATTGCTGACCACACAGGTCTAACGCAGCCGGAACTCGCAACATTTTATGAGCTGTTTGCCAAACACGAAAAAACAGTCACCGTTTACAGCCAAGGCGTCAATCAGTCAGTCTCTGGCACTGACAAAGTAAATTCGATCCTCAATTGCCACTTGGCTACTGGGAGGATTGGCCAGGAAGGCATGGGACCGTTTTCAATCACTGGACAGCCCAACGCTATGGGTGGTAGAGAAGTTGGCGGCCTCGCCAACATGCTTGCCTGCCATATGGACATTGAAAACTCAGACCACCGCGAGATCGTACAGGAATTTTGGAACTCTCCAATGATCCCAGACAAGCCGGGTCTTAAAGCCGTAGATATGTTCAATTCTGTTATGAGCGGTGAGATCAAAGCAATTTGGATCATGGCTACAAATCCTGTGGACAGTATGCCCGATGCGGATTTAGTGAAAGCCGCCCTGCAAGCGTGTCCATTAGTTGTGGTCTCAGATATTCAAGTAGATACAGATACTAGCGCCCTAGCCCACATTAAATTTCCCAGTTTAGGCTGGGGAGAAAAAGACGGATTGGTTACAAATTCAGAGCGCCGCATATCCCATCAAAAAGCTTTCTTAAAGGCACCAGAAAATGCAAAACCTGACTGGTGGCAACTGAGTGAGGTTGCCCGTCGCATGGGCTATTCAAGCGAGTTCCCCTACAAATCATCCTATGAAATTGCGAAGGAATTCGCGGCCCTTTCCGCATTTAAAAATAGCGGTAGTCGCGATTTTGATATCGGAGGCCTTAAAGATATAAGCCAAGAATATTATGAAAAATTAGCCCCTGTTCAGTGGCCTATTAAAGTCGCCGGAGACACTTCTGATAAGAGATTTTTTACTGATGGCGGTTTCTTTACACCTGATGGGAAAGCAAAATTTCAATTACAAAAATCTTCCCCGAAAAAACCGACATCTGAAAAGTTCCCGCTAACCCTAAACACCGGACGTGTACGGGATCACTGGCATACGATGACCCGAACCGGCAAAAGCCCAGGGCTATCACAACACATGATGGAACCGTTTGTTGAAATTCATCCGGATGATGCCAAAGAACTTCATATATCTGAGAGAGATTTGGTTGAAGTTTCCAGTGAACAATCATTGATTGTTGTTCGTGCCCATATCACTGATAGGGTGCAAAAAAATTCCGTATTTGTACCAATTCACTGGAATGATCAATTTGCGTCACGCGCCCGCGTTGACGCTCTTGTGCCCGCGATTGTGGATCCATATTCAGGTCAACCTGCGCTCAAAAATTCAAATTGTCAGCTTCGATTATTTGAAACCGTTTTACAAGGTTTTGTGATTACCAAAACTAAACCTGTCGAGATTAGGGCCGACTATTGGGCCGCTGCTAAATGTGACGGTGGCTGGAGAGTTGAACTGGCCTTAAAGAAAATCCCGGCAAGCTATACAAAACTTGCTGCAAACATTTTAGGGATGGAATCACTTATTGCTGGTGATCTCGTCACCTATAGGGATACCAGTAAAGGGGAACACCGTTTTGCAGCATTTGAAAGTGGGGAGTTTGTCGGAGCGCTATATCTTTCTCGCAGAGCAGTAGACATTTCAAAATCTTGGGCGACAACACAACTTGGAAATATCTTTGACAATCCGCTCCTCCGATACACTGTCACGGCTGGTCGCCCTCCTGCAGACACACCTGACACTGGCTCAATCGTCTGTTCCTGCTTTTCCGTCGGTTGCAACCAAATACAAACCGCCATTACAGAGCAAGGATGCGCAACTGTTAAAGATATTGGCGAGCACATATATGCCGGAACAAACTGTGGGTCATGCCGATCGGAAATACAGGAATTGATTAATCTTAGCATGATCGCCGCAGAATAAATCGATTTAGATAATTGAACTCCCGAACGAACTCAGCAATGATACCTTTAAAATAGGCGGATTTGACGATGAAAAAGAAGTTTTTGAGTGAGGACGGAGGTGTTCCTTTTGGGCAGTTTGAAAACCCAGTTGGGAATATTAACTACTTAGACTTTCCGCTACGCTCTCCTTTTCGGAAACTGTTGGCGGAGACGGAAAAGCACAAGCGTTTCGTTCACTTTCATTTTATTGGCTTCACTTCAGAACGATTTATCGCTGGATGCTCCTTAACATTTGCTAACGATCAGAAAACCGTTTTCTTTTATATTTTTGATCGCCAAACAGGAAAAACACTAAAAAAAGGCTGCAGAGTTGGTCCCGATGATCTGGGAGTAATAAATTTGGATCCAGATGACGGTATTTCTGAGTTATCCGGCAAAGGGCTCCAAGTTCGTTTTGAAAGCACATTGGAGGGCCGTGCAAAGCAGCTTCATGTTTCCCTCAATAACGCCCCTATTTTAAACCTATCCTTCTCTGAAGAGAAATCAGACTTTGAGACTTTACGCCTATGTACCCCAACCGCCGCGAACGGGTGGAGTTATTGCCAAAAAGTGGCGGGCATTAAAGCGAGCGGCGAGCTTTTCCTTGAAGGAAAGCGTTACAATCTGTCCCAAATGGATGCAACCGCCCACCATGATTTCACAGCGGGCTTTCTGCGGCGGGATACTTTTTGGAATTGGGTCTGCATTACCGGTAAAGATGAGACAGGCAAGCTCATTGGGCTGAACCTATCAAACGGCGTGAACGAAACAGGTGCTTCAGAGAACGTGATTTGGATTGATGGAAAGCGTCAGGCTGCTGGCTTATTTAACTTTGAATATGACGCTGATGATCTCACCAAAGACTGGCTAATCACTTCAGACAACAAAGGATCTGAATTAAAATTTACATCAGAAGGATGTTATTCCGCCTTTAATGATGAAATTGAGTGCGGCTTTGATTTTCACCAACTTTTTGGCCGTTTCAATGGACACCTAACGTTGCAGAATGGGGACCGCATATCGATTACGAACTTACCCGGCTTCTGCGAACGGCAATACGCAATTTGGTGGCCGAAATAAGTCCAAAAGTTCAAACCACAAGCATGTCAGAATAATCATAAGCATGCTAAGTAACTGGACACTTCATCCTTTTTCCTAGAACATAGGTACTAATAAAAATAATAAGGGAACACATGTGTCCGACATAATCGATTTGCGTGATAATCGCATACAGCAAGGTGTCCTTTGGATGGTCGCATCCACACTTCTATTTGTTGCGATGACAAGTGTCATCCGATATTTAGGATCAAACGTCCCCAATATTGAAGCCGCATTTATTCGTTATTTATTTGGTACCTTGTTGACGCTTCCCATGCTGATCCGTCACTGGCCAAGGCGAATGTCTCCTTTAACAGTTAAACTCTACACAATTCGAAGCTTGGTGCATGCAGGGGGGGTAATGCTGTGGTTCTTTGCAATGGCCCGCATTCCTGTGGCTGAAGTAACCGCCATCGGCTATGCTTCCCCTATCTTTATAGCAATTGGTGCCGGGCTATTCCTAGGGGAGAAATTACGGGCACGCCGGATTATAGGAATTGCCTTTGGTTTCATTGGTACAATGATTATCCTTCGCCCCGGCTTTCAGGAGCTTAATCTGGGGCAAATTGCTCAACTTTGCGCGACACCCCTTTTTGCCGTTTCTTTTCTTCTTGCAAAGAAACTCACGGAGACGGAAAGTTCAATCATGATTGTCGGCATGGTATCTCTTGGCTGTACCATCGCGACGCTGCCTGGGGCCATTTTACAATGGCAGTCCCCGACATACGAAGAACTTGGCTGGCTTTTACTTACTGCTATTTTCGCGACAGCAGGGCACTATGCTATTACCCGTGCCTTGCAAGCGGCCCCCATAACCGTCACTCAGCCCATCGGGTTTCTGCAACTGATCTGGGCCATTATTGTTGGCTATTTTCTTTTTGGCGAAGCGATTGATCACTTTGTATTGCTCGGCGGGGCAATTGTTGTTGGTGCAACAACCTACATCTCTCATAGGGAATTGCAGGCGGCCCGGCGAGAAAGATCCACATAAACGAAAAGGGAAGTTTTATGTCCGAGTATAAGAGAATTACCGTAGCTCCAATCAGTGGAACCATTGGCGCCGAAATTTCGGATGTGGATCTCAAGGATCTGGATAAAGAAACAATAGCAGAAATTAGGCGTGCTTTCCTTGAAAATACTGTCGTCTTTTTCCGAGATCAAGAATTGACTACGCCAGAATATATCTCATTTGCATCGCAGTTCGGGCCTTTTGGTGTCGAACCTTATGTGAAAACGATGGATGAGTATCCTGAAGTTATTGCTGTTCTTAAAGAAGCAAGTGAAGTTAAGACCATTAACTTTGGAGGACAGTGGCATTCCGACTGGTCATTTCAGCAATGCCCGCCACTCGCCACAATTTTACGAGGGATCGATATTCCTCCCTACGGCGGTGATACTTTGTTCGCCAATATGACGCTTGCCTATGAGACCTTATCGGACGGCATGAAACAAATAATTGAGCCCCTAATTGCCATTCATTCTGCAAGACGCCCTTACGGAACTGGAAAAAGCCTGCTGGGTGACACTGATAAAAAGGCAATGACAATCATCAGAAGCGAGGACGCCCACGAAGAAATTGAACATCCTCTCGTCCGCACACACCCTGAAACCGGAGAAAAATCTCTGTACGTAAATCCGGTCTACACAATACGTCTTAAAGGTATGAGTGAAGGGGATAGCCGCGAGATATTACAAAAACTGTTCAAGCACAGCCTGCAAGAAGCATTCACTTGCCGCTTCCGCTGGCATAATAAATCTATCGCAATGTGGGACAACCGATGCGCCATGCATTTTGCTCTCAACGACTATGATGGCTTCAGACGCGAATTACACCGAATCACTATTGCCGGGGAGATTCCTTTTGGCCCTGCCATGCCCAAAGAAGAAAGAGACCGCCTTCAATCAGTATGATTGTGACAGTTCGGAAGGGTCTGCCTTCTGAACCCCTGTCCTTTTCCGCTCAGCGATTTCTTTCATTTTAAGCTTATGTCCCACGGCAGCTATACCTTCAATAGCAGGTAAAAGCTCTTGTCCAAGCTCCGTCAGGCTATACTCAACCGACGGCGGAGAGGTCGGCAATACAGCACGATCTACGATGTATTTCTTTTCAAGTTCACGCAGACGGGCTGTCAACATTTTGGCGGAAACCCCCGGAATGTCATGACGTAATTCACTGAACCGCCGAGGACCTCCTCGAAGGTACCACAATATATTTGTGGTCCACGCACCGCCGATTGCGGCCATACAGGCGCTTAAAGGGCAGTCATTGGGAACTTCAGGACTTTTATTTTTCCGAATTTTAAGCGCCATGGTTGCTCCGGGTTACCAATTGGAAACTAGATAATACACTAACACAAAGTAATATGGTTTACAAATGTAACCACCGTATTTATCTCTGTTCTATGCCACTAAGCATGTCATCACAACGGAGAATGTTTCCATGAAGTTATATTACAAACCCGGCGCTTGTTCCCTTGCATCTCACATCGTTCTAAATGAACTTGGTGCCGACTTCGAGCTTGAGAAAGTAGATACAGCGACGAAGAGGACTGAAAGTGGCGCTGACTTCCTAGAGGTCAACCCAAATGGGTATGTTCCTGCCTTGGAACTTAAAAGTGGCGATATCCTCATCGAAGGCGCATCCATTTTGCAATATTTGGCGGATCAAACACCTAGCTCCACACTCGCCCCTGCAAACGGCACACTAGAGCGCGCGCGTCTACAGCAGCACTTGAACTTTGTTGCATCAGAACTGCACAAAGCATTCGGACCTTTCTTCTCTGGCAGGGATTTATCTGCAGAAGAGCGTGAAGTGGCTGTCGCTAACGTTGGCAAGAAACTTTCAAACTTCGAAAACATTCTTTCCGATGGCAGAAACTACCTTCTAGGCGGTGATTTCTCCGTTGCTGATGCATATCTGTTCGTTGTGACCAACTGGACCAATTTTGTTGGTATTGATCTTGGCACGTGGCCAAATGTTCAAGCGTTCCTAAAACGTGCAGCGGCCCGCCCAGCAGTTCAGGCATCCTTGAAAGCCGAAGGCTTGCTTAACTAACTAATTGGGGCCGTTCGCGGCCCCAATTTTCATTTACGTTGATTACCAGATCTCACCCCCGTAAAATAAACAAAAACAAATGGGTGGGGGCCTTAATGAAACTTTCCAAGCAACATCTGGATATCGGACTTTTCACAAATAACAAAGAAGAGATGCTGCCGTTCTGGCAAGAAGAGATCGGTCTTCAATATGACCATCTGGGAAAACTTGGTGGGGGAGTTCATCAACATCGTCATTTCTTGGGAGACGGACCGACCGGCCCCATCCTTAAAATCAACCACGCGAGAGATCAGTTGGTTGATGCTGGCCCCTCAGGGTACCAAAATCTCTTCATCGCCAGAGATAATATAAAAGAACCTGTTCAGAAAACTGATCCAGATGGCAACATAGTGACACTTGTTCCAATGGGTTATAATGGCATCACATACATCGCAATAGAAATGGCTGTCAAAGACTTAACTGCATTCCAACATTTTTACGGAACTGCTTTAGCTTTCCCAGCCACAAGTGAGGGCGATCGCAAGATATACAGAGCCGGCGAAACCCTAATATTTGCAAATGAAGCAAGGGACTACCCAAAAGACATACCATATCAAGCCAAAGGCTATCGCTATCTTACTGCCCAAATTTTCGGTGCCGATACTGAACATGAAAACATCTTGCGCCAAGGCGGCCAAGAAGGGTCCGCACCGCGAACACTTGGGACAACTGTACGCTTTAGTTTTGTTCGAGATGGCGATGGTAATTGGATCGAATTATCCGAACGCGCTACGCTTACTGGAAAAGCGGTCTAAGCAATCCTTTCACCAGACCTACTTTAGCTCCGTTATAAACTTACCTATAAGGTCTACACCTTCCAAATGAACGGTGGATCGACCAAGTTCTGGCATCATAATTCCGGGATCAGTACTCTTCATTCGATAAAACAGAATGGATTTTTCAGGCTGCCCCGGCTTTATATCTACCCTCAACCCACCGGCACCGCGCCCTGCAGCAACGGGATGTTTATTCACACCCCAGTGCACCTCACGCTTTTCCTCATAGTTCAAATATAAACCACTCGTATCAGCAGGCCTGCCAGGGGCATGGCAATGGGCACAGTTTCCATCCAAATAGGATCGTGCCCGTTTAAACAAACTTCCACTTTCCACATTCAACGGCTCAGGCACTCTTGGCATTTTACTTGGTTGTTTTGGCCCGCCCTGAATAAATCCAATATCACGAAGATACGAAACCTGATTTTGAAAAACGGCATCGCCAGAACTATGATCTCGATTTAGATTTCGGATTTTGGGACCAATGGGCGCGAGTTTTTTGTTTGAAGTCACATGACAGCCTTTGCACTGGTTCATGTTTGGCACGGCATAGTCGATAGAGCTTTGAGTGCCGTCCTTCCAGATAACGGGTATAGATTTTCTTTTTCCAGCAACTTTCAATTTTGCTTCTGTCTGCGCGTCATTCCAGACGTACGGATACGCTTTCCAACCTGATTGTTTGTGAATAAGTAAACGCGTTTCAATAAAACGGATGTCTTTGTCTGGTGATCTGAAATCATTTGGATAGGCAAACGTTTTACCCAAAACACTGCCTACAGGAAATGCCAGAACATCTGTTTCATCATAAGGCGCGCCGCCAGCATTTCGAGGAATATAGATAAACCTGTATTTCAGCGAATAATCTGTGAACAACGGATTGTTAAGCTCATACGAAATGACGCGCGTCATTGGTTGACGCGCAGCTTCATCCAAAAACAAACCGTAGTCGGCGAGTTTCTTTGCAGGCTTCTTAGCCATAAGAAGTTCATCATTTATGGCCGTTTCAGCCCAAACAGACGAAGAAACCCCAACGAACAAACAGGCCGTTGCAACAAGCTGTAAAAAGACACGCGAAAACATCTAATTCATCAATTCCGCAGCTGGGCGACCTCTAATAATGACTTCAACCTCTGGGAGCGAAGGGTATGATTTCTGATAAGGTAATATATCAAATTTTGCTTTATGGAATATGGGCGCGATAACATGCATGATCATGTTCGCATTACCAAACGGACGGACACCTGCTAGATGCTTGTTATCGTGTATGGCCAGTTTGTCTTCATCTGCTTGCCCAAAGAAAATGTAATCCATCAGCGGTAGCACGCCATCCCAGACAATATCAGGGACAGGAGTTCCGACTGTTTCGTGTACGATGGTTCCAAACTCACCAGTATCTGGTTTCTGTCCTGATTTTCCAAAAATATTGTTGTGTATATGAATTTTCTTTGGGGTTGGCTCATAGGTCTCGTCATCAAAATCGTCGACATAACTGGCAACAGCAATATTCATTGTATCGTTACCGGAAAATTCATTGTCGAAAATCTCAACATTTTCATTCGCCATCACTATCATCCCCGTGCCGCGCGGTACAATACCAACAATATTTCCTTCTGGTGCAAAATTGGGAGTGTCGTTATCTATGGATTTATTGCGGAAAAATCGAACATTATGTCCACCTTGTTGTGGGAGGTTCGGCAAGTCGAAAACAAGTAGACCTCCGGTATTGTGCGTTAAGACATTATCGAAAACATCAGCGTTAAAGCTATTTTCAATTTCCAAACCGGCCACATTATATTCACCCCTGCTATTACGAACAATTATCTTGTCGCTTTGCCCGACATAAATACCAGCATCTGAGGCACCAATTGCGACACAACCGTCAATATACACATTCTTCGATTGCACCGGATAAAGACCGTAAGCCCCGTTAGTAGGTTTAGGTCCATCCGTCCATTCTGCCCGCAAGCGGATCATTGCTATTCCATCGACGCCCTTGATTTTAACTGCATCGCCTTTTGTATCCTCAACGGCGAAGTCTTTCAGCACCACTTGATCTGAAGTTACGAGCAGACCTTCTGATCCACTTTTCTGCCCTTTGAATGAAAGGACCGTTTTATACATCCCCTGACCAATTAAGGTGACATTGTCGACATCTAGAGACAAACCGTCAGTTAGTTTAAACACGCCTGCGCCAAGTTCAATCTGGTCCCCTGGTTCTGCCAGTATCAAAGCTTCTTGTATTTTCTCCTGAGCATCATCGCCCGGTAAAATGACGTAATCACTTCCTGCGATCGCCGAACTCAAGTTCGCAAATATAATGACATAAAGGGTACATATTGAAGTCAGTTTTTTAGCTAGGAATCTCATTTATAATCCTCGCCTACACTGTATTTTATCATTTTATATATCCTTTATATGTGTATTCCGCTAAATTTCAGAAACTAGCTAGATTTTAGTTTTTGCAATTTACCTGCTTTGGTCAAGTTATTAACGTGAACACAATTCATATATTATGAAAACCCATATGCAAATTGACAAAATAAAAGCACGCAAAACGCCCCTGCAACTTCGATCGAAAGAACGGGTTGAACGGATCATTGCAACAACGGAGCAGCTCGTTATCAGTTGCGATCCGTCCGAAATTACGACCAGCCTAATAGCGGAAAAAGCAAATGTTCCGGTGGGTTCAGTTTACCAATATTTTGAAGATCGAGATGGCGTTTTGCTTGCGTTGGGGGAGCGTGTACTCAATGCAAAAGACCAACGGTTGAAGAAGATCTTTGATGAAGTAAGTGAACAAGCCCATTGGCGGCATGTCGTAAAGGTAGTGGTAAACGCTCATATCAAAGTTGAAACAGAAAATATTCTACATCAAAAACTGAATGCGGCTCTCGCAAACAACACTGAATGGGAAGGTATCAATCAAGCTTCTACAAACAGGATGATCGATTTTTTCTCTCGGTATGGCTTGCTGGAAGCACAAGAATTACCATCTAAAGAAGCAAAAAACATAGTTCGCATTATTGTTATTATGACAACCGCCGTTGTCCGGCGCGCAACAGAGTTAAAATCCAAAGAGGATTCTGATCTGTTGCTGGCTGAACTACTTAAAATGATTATTGCCTATTTATCAACAAAACTCGGCGACTGACCAACTCGTCATTTAACCCCGTCCGATAAACGGCATCGTTGTAGCCATTACCGTCATAAATTGCACGTTCGCTTCAAGCGACAGGCTATCCATATAAAGAACCGCAGAGGCCACATTTTCTACTGGCATCACCGGTTCTGGCTTGATTTCAAGGTTAGCCTGCGGAACCCCTTTTTGCATAATCTCTGTCATATCGGTTGCCGCATTCCCGATATCCAGCTGACCGCAAGCAATATTGTAGGCGCGTCCATCAAGCGACAGTGATTTAGTAAGTCCTGTAATCGCGTGTTTCGTTGACGTGTAGGGAGCACTAAACGGGCGAGGGACATGTGCAGAAATGGAGCCATTATTGATAATACGGCCCCCCATTGGATTTTGATTTCTCATCATTCCAAATGCTTCTCGAGCGCAGTAGTAGGAACCGTTAAGATTGGTATTCACGACATTTTGCCATGTTTCGATTGCCAGTTCATCCACGGGTATGGGCTGCGATCCGATGCCGGCGTTGTTAAACAGTAAATCAAGCCGGCCCGAATTTTCTTTTACTTCAGCAAACAGGTTAGCGACCGCCTTTGGATCAGATACATCTGTTGCGACTGCATGCGCTGCGTTTTCATACTCTTCGGCCAAAGTCTTCGTTTCTTCTAGTTTGGACAAGGTCCGCCCAGCCAAGTAAACTGTATATTCTTTCTCCAACAAAGCTAAGGCGACAGCACGACCGATACCTGCGCCAGCTCCCGTAACAACTGCTATTTTTCCCATTTTTACTCCAAATTCAAATTTTTACTGTCTCTAATGCTGCTCTTTTTTCTGCCTGTCCTGCGACAAGACGTCGTTTACGGGGTGCCGCCATCCAGACAGAAATAATCGACAAAATACACAGCGCAAAGGCTAACCAAAATCCGCTTTGATAGCTACCGCTCACATCATAAAGATAGCCCGTCAACCAAGGCCCGATACCACCGCCAACTAGCGCCAACATACTGAAAACCCCGAAAATCTCACCATACCGTTTCCCTTGAAAAAGATCCGCCGGCATGGCGCCAAAAACGGTTGCAGAGGCATATCCCAATCCACCTTGAACAATCACCATAATATAGAGAATAATTGGTGACGGGTGGAATTCCATGAACAACAATAAAAGATAACAAAGTGCAAAACCACTTACGGATATGCTCCACACCCACTCCCGACCAATTCTATCGGACAAATGCCCAAGAAAAATTTGCCCAGCTACACCTGCAAACGCGACTAATCCCAATGCGAAGGAAGCCTCTAAGGTTGAAAAGCCGACTTCGACTAAGTATTTGGTCTGGTGAATTTGGACCGCATACCAAACATAAAGTGCACAACTACTCGCAAGGCTCATCCACCAGAATTCTGGTGTTTTAGCAGCCTTTGCAAGTGACCACTCTGTGTTTGCCCATTCGATATCCACGATCGCACTGCTTGGATCATAAGATTGCAGCTTAGATGAACGGGTAGAGCTCTCCCCATCAGGTTTCAAACCAAGAACATCTGGTGATTTCCGCTGAAAAACCAAATTGAGCGGAAGTACTAGAATAAGTAACATCCCGGCCATGACCCAACAGGCGGCACGCCACCCGTCTTCGGTAATAATTTCCTGTATCAACGGCATCAAAATAATTGAACCAACACCGACACCTGAAAACGCAAGGCCGACAGCAAGCCCTCGTCGTTTTTCAAACCACATTGGTAAAAACATGGAGTGCCCTACATAGGTCAACATGATACCTGCACCAACAACAAGGACGCCAAGGGTCATGTATATATGCCAAGGAACAGTTGCGTAGGTGGAGAGAACCAAACCTGCGCTTACACATAACGCTGACGCTGAGATCAAATACCGGGGATCAACCCGGTCCATCAATCTTCCCAGTATAGGGGACATAGCACCGGCAAAAATAAATCCGACTGTAAATGCAGCCGCTGTTGTCGCGCGGTCCCATCCAAATTCTTCAAGAATGGCTGGATATAGGAGAGAAAACGCAGTTCGGACATTCACCCCAATCCCCATCGTGACGAACACGATTGCAACGACAATCCATCCGTAGAAAACAGGGACATCAGCAAGGCGCTGATTAAGTGAGGTAACAGATTTGCGAGAGGTCATCATAGGTGGCTTTCTAACGGCCCAGCCATTTGCTGGCTCTTTATTCACCCAAACAGTAGACCAACTTTGCATTTGCAGGAAAGCTCAATCGTCCTCGCGCGCGGTTACGCTCTTTTCTTTTGGATCTTTTCCTACAGGGGATGCATATTTCTCACCGGGCATGGAGAGATCCTGACAATTGTGTAAATAGCCTGTATTTTCCACAATCTCGCCATCCGATTTTTTTCGGCGTGTTCCAAAAGCGATGCAATAATTTATCTCTGGGTGTTTTTTATTTGCTTCTGCAAACAAAGCACGCCACCACAGACTGGACCGCTTTGTAACTCTCGCATTTTCGCCGCTGGGCAGGGATGTAGGAGAAGGAAAATCCGCAACATTGCAAAAAACAAATTTGTTTGCTCGAGAGAACAGACGTTCAACGACCCACTTCAAATCTTCTTCTGGAATGAGATCAAGAACGTTTGTTGCAATAACACCGTCATATTTTTTATCCAGCGCATCATCTTCATCACTAATCCCCGGATCGAAACAGGCAACATCCTGTACTTTCCAATATTCATGAAGTGAATTTGAGACTTTTTTGCCGTTCCGAAGAACATCGTCGGTATACTGAACGCCTTTGCCACTTCCGTAATCCAGAATTGAAATAGAACCACTTACCTGTATCAGAGTTCTAATACTGTTTATGTGCCGAAAAATACCGCGCCCTAAAAACGTATTGTGGGCGGCCACATCTATCACTTCATTACCTGATCGACGGCTAACGCCATGCCCATGCATTAATTTATACAATTCAAGAAGTTGCCGATATCTAGGGCTGGGTTCGATTTCTGAAAACATAGCTGAGTTAAGCAATGATATCGAACTTTTGTCAATTGCAGCGGTCACAAATTGCTAACGAACAGACACAAGCGCATACATACTAGACACACCTCTGTGTAATATTGCACAATGCCAACCGCGTCCTGCCCTACTCCGCAAACCAGAGTTTTGCGGTTAGCAAATCAATTTTCGTATCGTTTTCGGAGTACTTTCTTGTCAAACAATTCCCAATCACCCGTTATCGGTACGGTTGAACAGGTCGTTTTGCTGGCTCTTTTGAGCTCTCTTATCGCCCTTTCAATCGATAGCATGTTACCTGCACTTGCACATATTGAGCGGGATTTGGGTGTATTTGATACGAACGGTCGGCAATTTATTATTGGGGCGACATTTATAGGCATGGCGTTTGGCATGCTGTTCTACGGCCCAATTTCCGACAGCATCGGTCGGAAAGGCCCCATATACGCAGGCATCGCAATTTTTCTTGTTGGTTGCGTCCTGTCTATATTTGCCACTGACTTCAATGTCATGCTGATAGGTCGCTTCTTACAAGGGCTCGGGGCGGCAGGACCTCGCGTTGTCTCAATCGCACTTATTCGGGATCAGTATTCCGGCCGCGAAATGGCCCGTTTCACATCACTTGTCATGACCGTTTTTATTTTAGTCCCTGTGTTAGCCCCCGGACTTGGCCAAATTATCCTGATTTTTGCCGACTGGCGCGCCATCTTCGGGGCAATGTTCCTACTCGGGATATTTGCTTTAATCTGGTTTACATTTCGTCAGCGCGAAACTTTGGCGAAAGAAAATAGATCACCCTTTTCATCGACACGTCTTACAGCCGCAGCCATCGAAGTGTTTAAAACGCCTATTTCACTTGGATACACGATACTGTCCGGATTTGTCTTTTCAGCGTTTCTCAGCTTTTTGACAATGTCTCAACAAATTTTCCAGGAGCAATATGGTGTCGGAGAGATGTTTCCAATTTATTTTGGCTCTTTAGCCCTAGCTTTTGGGGGCGCTTCCTTTGCTAATTCTTCGCTCGTAATGAAGCTTGGGATGAGAAACCTCATTACCAAAGCTCTTTGGACGTTCGCCCTTCTCTCGATCAGTTATTTGGCTTATTCAATCTTTAACGCGGGTCAACCTCCGCTGTGGAGCCTGATGATCTTTTTGCTCTGTATCTTTTTCTGCGTGGGTATTCTCTTTGGGAATATTAATGCACAAGCAATGGAGCCGCTTGGACATATTGCAGGTGTGGCCTCCGCTATCATCACATCCATCTCAACCTTCATGTCTGTAATTTTGGGCACCATCGTTGCGCAAGCTTATGATGGAACCATTTTACCACTAGTTGTTGGTTTTTGCTTTTTTGGGTTAATGTCTCTTATGGTGATGTATATTACGAACTCTAAAACTGTGGAATTGAGCACTTAAACAAAGGGTAAGTCCAAGCAAATGTGGACAACGATCAGGTCGGTAGCATCGCTTCTTCTCAGCTACGGTTTGCTTCTTTTGGCAAACGGTATGTTCAATACCTTGCTCGGCTTGCGGAGTAAGCTCGAGGGATTTTCGACAGAAATCACAGGTGTTATTCTGTCTGCCTATTTTGTCGGCATGCTAGTTGGCGCTATGAACGCCGCGAAATTTGTCGCGCGCGCCGGACATATCCGATCTTTCGCCGCTTTTGCCTCTATCATGTCTGTTGCTGTATTGGCTCACTTGCTTGTCATTAACCCGCTGGTTTGGCTCATCCTTCGTGCCGTATGCGGTTTCTGTATGGCTGGCATGGTGATGATTGTTGAAAGCTGGTTAAATGAACGCTCGAACAACGACAATCGAGGCCGCGTGTTATCCCTATATATGATCACTAGTTATATGGGGGCTGGTTTAGGCCAATTTGTACTTACGGTGGCAGACCCTGCTTCCTTTGAGCTGTTTTCTATTGCATCCATTATATTCTCAATCGCACTTGTTCCAATTCTGATGACACGTGCGACGGCCCCGAAACCAGCGGCACCAGAGCGGATGAGCATGCGAGATCTTTATAAAATCTCACCCGTGGCCGTCATCGGGATTTTCTCAGCGGGACTTTCCAACGGCTCGGTTAACACCATGGCTCCCGTTTTCGCAAAATCCATGGGACTAGAACTTGGTGAAATATCAACGTTTATGGCCTGCCTTTTACTCGGAGGCATGCTACTTCAGTTTCCAGTTGGAAGATTATCTGATCGATTTGACAGGCGTATGATCTTGATCCTGGTCACAATTTCCACAGCAGCTGCGGCATTTGCGATCAATTGGGCCAGCCTTCAAAATAATAGTCTTTTTCTATTCTCCGCAGCACTATGCTACGGCGCTATTGCCTATACTATTTATCCGATGTCCTCCGCCCAAGCGAACGACCTTGCTGATAAAGACCGGCTGGTACAAGTCTCAGGCGGCATCCTGTTTGCATACGGTTTAGGGGCGAGCCTTGGCCCAATCGCGAGTTCGCAGGCTATGGGCCAGTTCGGACCTGAAGCCATGTTTTATCTAATTGCTGGCAATACAAGCTTATTGGCAATATTTGTACTTTTCAGAATTTTCCGTCGGCCTTCCGGGACTCAAAAAGCACGTTTTGTTCCGGTTGGCGGTCTTGGGGCCTCCAGCAAACAACTCTATACCAGTGTACAGGAAACGTTCAGACGGAAACGGCGAAAAAATGGCGCGAGCAGTTCACAAGAGTTGCACCCGAAATAATGTTCGGTTACCTTCGCCTTTCCTCATTTCCTTGAAAGGGCCCCCACATAATGTCTGTTCGCACTGGCCGTGAATTTTTAAGTATTCCTGGACCTACAAATATCCCTGACTCTGTCCTTAGCGCCATGCATCAGCCTGCGATCGATATTTACCAAAAGGATTTCCCACGCCTGACAGATACCCTGCTTCAGGACTTGAAGGATGTGTTCAATACCAAAGGAAAAACCTTTATCTTCATTGCAAACGGACACGGCGCTTGGGAAGCTGCCCTTAGCAACGTTTGCAGTAGAGGCGACAAGGTCCTAGTGCTTGAAAGCGGTCTCTTTGCTAATGGCTGGGGAGCCGCTGGTGCAACACTTGGATTAGATATTGAAATCCTGCAAGGCTCTTGGCAAGAAGCCGTAAAGCCGAATGTGGTTGCAGCTCGCTTGAAACAAGATACAAATCATGAAATCAAAGCCATTTTAATGGTGCAGGTTGATACTGCCTCAAGCCTTGTAAATGATGTTGCTGCGGTTGGAAAAGCCATCAAGAGTAGTAACCATCCTGCGCTGTTTATGGTGGATACCATTGCCTCCCTTGGCACCATGGAATTTGAGATGGATAATTGGGGTGTTGATGTGGCTGTTGCAGCCGCACAAAAAGGCCTAATGTCACCGCCTGGTCTCAGTTTTAACGCTGTCAGTAAACGCGCGATGGAAGTCCACCAAACAGCCAATTTACGGACCGCTTATTGGGATTGGACCGGTCGCATGGGGGATATCCACTATCAAAAATATTCAGGCACTCCGCCCGAGCATTTATTATTTGCATTGGAACAGTCCTTCAAAATTCTGAAAGAAGAAACCGTCGAGGCGGCTAGTTATAGGCACCGTCTGCTTGCAGGTGCAACATGGGCCGCGGTTGAAAAATGGGCAGAAGGTGGCGTCCTCAGCTTCAATGTACCGAAACCTGAAGACCGATCTACGGGCGTCACAACAGTCTTGTTTGAAGAAAGCTACGCGCCTGCTGAACTTTTAGAATATTGCGACAAAAAATGTGGTGTCATTGTTGGAATAGGCATTGGTGCCCTTGATGGAAAAGCCATGCGTATTGCCCATATGGGCTTTGCGAATGCACCGATGTTACTTGGAACGCTCGGCACCATTGAAATCGGTTTGAAAGCACTTGGCATTCCCCATGGCTCCGGCGGAACGGAAGCTGCGATTAAGTTTTTGGCGGAAAACGTGAGCCCGACGTGACCCCAAGCACAGATATTTAGCTTGTCCTTATATGCCGCACACTTTTATCATTTGAACGTGTGTGGCACCATATTCAAAATTGTAGGGGTAAGTTATGACATCCGATAATGCATCCGACCAAAATGACAATGCAAAAGTTCGCATACCGCCCCCTTTATGTTTTGCTGCGTTTCTAATTGCAGGCTTATTGCTTCAATCCGATTGGATAAACGGAGAAATCGGATCTGGTGGGCGTACTTTATTCGGCGCCCTTTTGTTTGCTGTTAGTTTGTGTGTGATCATTAAGGAAGCCCTTGCACATAAAAAATCAGGATCCAATGTAGAACCATGGAAACCAACAACGTTGATCCTGTCCACCGGCCTTTACGCGTATTCACGTAACCCCATATATGTTGGAATGGCCTTTGCCTATTTAGGCGTTGCATTTGCCGCTGGCAGTTTTGGCGCCATGGCACTTCTCCCTTTCTGCCTGCTTGTTATTTATTATCGTGTCATAGCACTTGAAGAAGCGTATTTGGCACGAAAATTCGGAGACGAGTATCTTGCCTACAAGCAAAAAATAAGACGCTGGCTCTAAATCATTTAGGAAACCTTGATGAAAGATCATTTTTCAAATTTTGCCGGTTATAATTCCTGGGCAAACACTGTCCTGTATGACGCTGTTTCCGCTCTTGAGAGCTCACAAAGAGAACAAGATTTGTTGGGCTTCTTCAAATCGATC
Organism: Alphaproteobacteria bacterium 46_93_T64; assembly: GCA_002163135.1. GTDB lineage: Bacteria > Pseudomonadota > Alphaproteobacteria > Sneathiellales > Sneathiellaceae > Sneathiella. The sequence continues at coordinate 158,204 of MAAN01000041.1, read as the reverse complement.
ACTGGAACGCTAAATCACATTTTAGTCGGGGATCTTTTATGGATGGAGCGATTGGAGAGAGAAGGCGCAAAACCTGCCACACTTGACACAATCTTATTCACTAATTTTGCAGAACTCTTTGAGAGCCGAAAACAAATCGATCAACGTCTTATTCAATTTGTCGACCGTCAAACAGAAGATAGTTTGCAAAATATTTTGGATTACAAAACCACGGCCGGTGAACTTTGCCATGAAAAGGTAGCCGAAATCCTGTCTCATTTATTCAACCACCAAACACATCACCGAGGACAGTGCCACCAGATGCTTAGCCAGCTTGGCAAAACACCGCCCTCGATTGACATGATCTACTACATTCGCGGTAGAAAACTGTAGTCTTTAGGCTTGTGCACTCGGGCGTGAAGAAACATCAGCATACCAGCGCGCTATATTTGCACATGTGTCCGGAACACTTTGTTTGGCCATACCAGCAAAATCCACAGTAACCAGCGCATTAATATCTGCGACCGTGAAAGTGTCGCCAGCAATATACTTGCGGCCTTCCAATTGCTTATCCAAGTCTTCGAAGAAATATCCGATACGGTTTACGCCACGCTCGCCCAGCGCTGGAATTTGTGCAACATTCCGCACACCTGTCAAAGCCCGATTTTCGAAGCGCGGCGCGCCATTACGAAGCGCTTCAGCAACAGCCATGAAGCCGTCTGCTTCAATGATACGAAGCCAGTTATTTACAACAGCCCGTTCTTCCGGTGAGTTTCCGAACAACGGATTTTCTGGAAATTTTTCTTCCAAATAGCGCTGAATGGCGTCGGTTTCGCTAATGACCGTACCGTTGTCCAATTCTAATGCGGGGATCGTAAGGCGACTATTGATAGCCGCAAATTCCGGTTTGAATTGCGCCCCTTCACGAATATTCACAGCGACAATATCAATTTCTACGCCTTTTTCAGCAAGAAATACGCGCACACGACGAGGACTTGGTGGTCCAGGCAGATCATACAGTTTCATTTTGTTCCTCATACCGAGAGATGTTTTGCGCCCCAAGATGTAAATAGCACAGTTCTTCGCAAAACGCAGCGAAAAGCGCTCTAGAGCACCTTAATCCGACATGACCTTCAACCAATAACTACCATCTTCGTCTTTTTTTACATGCCCGGCAGAAGGTGTTGCGAAATGGGTTCCAATGACGAGTGTTTCACTGTTTGCTAACCCATCCAGCATTTCGGTCCGGGTAGCACGTGCCATTTCCTTATCAGTATCGGCGGCGCATGACCAATCCAGTCGTGCTATCTGGCACGGGTGATGGAGAGAGTCGCCTGTGATAAAGGCTTCATCACCGTTTGACGATATTCGTACACTGACATGTCCTGGTGTATGTCCTGGTGTCGGCACCAACGAAACCTCTGCGCAAATTTGGTAATCACTGGCAACAAACTCTGCCAACCCTGCGTCCACAATAGGCCTTACAGAGTCGTCCAAAGCTTCGCCATATTGGTCATTTACCTCCTGCTGCCAATGTTCCCACTCAGTTTTACCAAACAGGTATCGTGCATTTGGAAAGGTTGGAATCCATTCTCCGTCTTTTAACATCGTGTTCCATCCCACATGATCCACATGCAGATGGGTACACAGAACAGCATCAATACTCTCACGCGGATATCCGGCCTCTTCCAGATCGCCCAAGAAAGATGTCTGCATATTGTTCCAGGCAGGAATATCGCGTTCTTTATCATTCCCAATACAAGTATCGACGATAATCCGGTGTGATCCGGTATCCACCACAAGTGCATGGATACTCATAATCAGTTTGCCCTTTTCTGTCATAAAGTGCGGCGCCAACCATTTGATCGGAAGAACAGCTTCTGGGGTAGCTTCCGGTAGGATGAAACGTGTTCCCCCTGCCATTTCGACTTCCACAATACGGGTTATTTTGACATCACCAATTTGCCATACATTCATGCGAGCACCTTTATTTTATTTATTATTGCGCATTAGAGATTGTTTGCCCCAAGACTGTAGTCTCCAAAGAAATAAAGCACAACATCTCGAATATTTGACCGCATTGTTGCCCAATAATCTAACCTGCACCAAATTGTAATTAGAGTCCTTACGACCTATGTCACCAGATGGAGGATGTCATGAAATATACATTGTTACTGGGTGTTGTTTTCTGCGGATTAAGCCTTGCAACTACTGGACACGGACAAACACTTCACGCAAGCATGGGCATTTATGACGCAGAAGATTGCGGCCCGGTTGTTAACGAGCATCTAGATAAGCTATCAATTGACCGAAGTAAAATAAAAGTCATTGACTATATCACACGTTACCTTCTAGCCGGGGAACTAGGCGAAGAGAAGGAATATGAGGCATGGGTAAGCTTTTTCACCTGCAAAGGTAATCTGGTGATCAATTTAGGCCGTTCTTGCTACATTCAGCAAACCTACAGAACATATGAATGCAAGAGTAAAAACCTGCCCACTAAATAGGTTTATATTCGTGGTTCAAGTCCGCCAGTTTCGATAATAAATTTTGCGACTTCTGGCACCCCTTTACCATCCTTAATATTGGTGAATACGAAGGGCCGCGTTCCCCGCATTTTTTTGGAATCTCGATCCATAACACCCAGATCGGCTCCCACGTATGGGGCTAAATCAATTTTGTTAATTACGAGCAAGTCTGATCTTGTTATCCCCGGCCCGCCCTTACGCGGAATTTTATCGCCCGCAGAAACATCAATTACATAGATAGTTATGTCAGCAAGTTCAGGCGAAAATGTTGCGGCAAGATTATCGCCCCCGCTTTCGATCAAGATCAGCTCCAAATCCTCAAATTTTTCATTGAGGTCCGCCACAGCTGCCAAATTTATAGAAGCATCTTCCCTTATGGCTGTATGGGGACATCCCCCTGTCTCCACACCCACAATTCGGTCAGGTGACAGGGCGCCAGAACGGGTTAAAAATTCTGCGTCTTCGCGGGTATAAATATCGTTAGTGATAACAGCAATATTGTAATGATCCCGTAACGTTTTACAAAGGGCATCAGTCAGCGCCGTTTTACCAGAACCAACGGGCCCACCAATTCCTACCCGCAAGGGTCCATTTGCATTTGCTGTCATGATCTAAATAACCTCGTATACTGTGTTTCATGTTTGCAGGAGCACCAATCCACCAACAAAGTGGCGCTTCCCAAATCATCTAATGTTGAAGATAAAGCAGCCTGGACTTGGTTCGCGCACACGCTTTCAAGCGCCGCAATCGCTCGCTGCCCATCCGTCTGGCCAAGGGGTATAATTCGAACTGCTGCAGAGACCAAATTAGATACAAATCCGTGTAGATAAGCTGTAAGTGTCGTCTCCAATCCAATATCCCTGTCAGCCGCTGCTGCCGCAACAGCAACCGGATACACAATTGGTCCGCTCCATTTTTCATGAAGGATTTGCAAGCTTTTTGACGGGAAGACTTCTTTTGTAATTGTCATAAATGCGCGGCCTTGCGCACTGGTTTCAAGATCCAGTTCGCGGGTTGCCCTGCAGGCAAACCCGATCTCGGCCGTTTCCAGCAATTGTGTTTCATTCTGCAATGTCGCGGCACGATAAGTTTCACAAAGAATAATACTATCCATACGGCCAGAGCCATATTCTACAATATCTGAAATCCAAGGAATGAGGTCGCCTACGTTTTGGATCAACCCCGCCTCCACGGCATACTCGATGCCATGACTGTAGGTATAGGCCCCCACCGGATAGGACGGTGACATCCACGACATCAACTCATACAGGCCCTTCATATTCATGAATTTTTTCCATGAGAATGCGGATGATCATGTGAGTGCCCATGATCATGCCCTTGAGTTTCCCCATGTCCATACGCCCCCCCTTCTGGATTAAAAGGCGCGTACAAACGTGTCGGCACAGCTCCCAAGATTTGTAACATTTCCTCTATCACATGATCCTGTCTGATACGAAGGCGATCTCCAAGCAGCTGTGTTGGAAGATGCCTGTTACCAAGATGCCATGCGACCCGAACAAGCTCTGCTGTATCTTTACACGTAACATCGACAACCGGTTCTGGCGCCGCCTTCACAACAATTCCGTCTCCTGTTTTAAGGATCAAAACATCTCCGTCCCGAAGGGTCGCAACTTCTGCTAGGTTCAGCAAAAAATCCTGCCCTTCATCTGTTGTCAGACGAATGCGTCTGCGCCGACGGCTGTCAAAATCAAGAGTTACGGATCCAACAGTTTTCCCTGAAAAGGGAGTGACGGCAGGTATAAATTCAAGAACTGTTTCCATCATTAGTACATAAAATAACGTTGGGCCATCGGAAGCTCTGTCGCTGGCTCACATGCGAGAATTTCACCGTCCGCTTTCACAATGTAAGTTTCAGGATCCACATCAAGCACCGGCGTTGCATCATTATGGATCATGGATGATTTTCCAATGCCACCACGAGTATTGCGAACAGGCAGAGTTTCACGCTCCAACCCCAAAGTTCCTTTGATATCGTTGCTTAATGCGGCTTCACTGACGAAGCTAACCGAACTTGCTGTAAGGTTGCGGCCATATGCACCAAACATTGGACGGTAATGCACGGGTTGCGGTGTCGGGATTGAGGCATTTGGATCGCCCATTGGCGCCATCACGATTGTTCCGCTTTTCAATATCAATTCCGGTTTAACGCCGAAAAAGGCCGGTGACCAGAGAACAAGGTCTGCCAACTTTCCAGGTTCTACTGATCCAACATAGCTATCGATACCTTGTGCGATCGCTGGGTTGATGGTGTATTTTGAAATATATCGTTTGGCACGGAAGTTATCATTATCTCCGCTCTCTTCTGCTAATCGGCCGCGTTGTTTTTTCATCTTGTCCGCTGTTTGCCAAGTGCGAACTAGAACTTCGCCCACACGGCCCATAGCCTGACTGTCGGAAGAGATAATTGAAAACGCTCCCAAATCATGAAGGATATCTTCAGCGGCAATGGTTTCTTTGCGAATTCGGCTTTCCGCGAAAGCAACGTCTTCTGGAATATTCGGATCCAGATGATGACAAACCATCAACATGTCCAAATGTTCGTCAATTGTGTTGACAGTGAACGGACGTGTTGGATTTGTGGAAGAGGGAATAACGTTTTCTTCACTGGCTAACCGGATGATGTCTGGCGCATGTCCGCCGCCCGCACCTTCTGTATGAAAAGCATGGATCGTGCGGCCTTTAAAGGCTGCAATGGTGTCTTCAACAAAACCACTTTCGTTCAGAGTATCCGTATGGATAAGAACCTGAACGTCCATTTCATCCGCAACACCAAGACAACAATCAATTGCCGCCGGTGTCGTTCCCCAGTCTTCGTGTAATTTCAATCCGCAAGCCCCTGCCTCTACCTGTTCTATCAAACCTTCGGGCAGGCTCGCATTTCCTTTACCAAAGAAGCCCAAATTCATAGGGAAAGCTTCCGCAGCTTGCAGCATCCGTCCGATATGAAAGGCACCCGGCGTGCAAGTGGTTGCATTGGTACCCGTTGCGGGTCCTGTTCCCCCGCCCATCATGGTCGTAACGCCACTCGCCAGTGCTTCTTCGATTTGTTGAGGACAAATAAAGTGAATATGTGCATCCACACCGCCAGCTGTCAGGATTTTTCCCTCCCCAGCGATAATCTCAGTCGAAGGGCCGATAATGATATCAACACCGCTCTGAATATCGGGATTTCCGGCTTTGCCAATTCGGAAAATTTTTCCATCTCTAAGCGCAACGTCGGCTTTAACAATGCCCCAATGGTCCAAAATAAGCGCATTGGTAATCACCGTATCAGCGGCCCCGCCAGCACGGGTAACTTGCGACTGCCCCATACCGTCACGAATAACTTTACCGCCGCCAAATTTCACTTCTTCGCCGTAAGTCGTGAAGTCTTTTTCAACTTCAATGAAAAGTTCTGTATCGGCGAGCCGAACTTTATCACCCACTGTCGGCCCAAACATATTTGCATACGCGCGTCTTGAGATTTTTGTTGTCATTTTATTTCTCCTCAAGGGTTCCCATTACGTCACCGCGAAAACCATAGACTTTCCGCATCCCACCGAGCGCAACCAAATTTACACTGCGTGTCTGTCCCGGCTCAAACCGAATGGCTGTTCCAGATACGATATCAAGCCTAAACCCGTGCGCTTTTTTCCGGTCGAACTCTAAACCACCATTTACCTCTGCAAAATGATAATGACTGCCAGCCTGAACCGGCCGATCCCCAGTGTTGGCAACTTGCATCGTGCATTTTTCGCGCCCAACATTTAGCTCGATTTCCCCGTCAGCCGGTATAATTTCACCTGGTTTCATGGGTCTCTCCTATCTGATGGGATTGTGAACTGTGACGAGTTTTGTCCCGTCTGGAAAAGTTGCTTCTACCTGCACTTCTGGCAGCATGTCGGCGATACCATCCATTACCTGACCTTTAGAGATAACGGTGCCCCCTTCACTCATCAACGCCGCAACAGACTTCCCGTCACGGGCGCCTTCAATGACATAATCTGTAATGAGTGCGATGGCTTCCGGGTAATTCAATTTGACACCGCGGTCCAAGCGGCCTCTAGCAACCATAGCGGCCAGAGACACCAGAAGTTTATCTTTCTCTCTTGGTGATAACTGCATCCTATATCCCCTTATATTTCCCAGACGGCAGGCATTGGAAGCTCTACGCCTATGAGTTTTTTTCGTAATTTTTGAATGACATATACCAGATTTTTGCGAAGAGCTTGTGGATCATTATCGAGAAAACGAATAATTGTTAGGTCATCATCCAGCGACGTGCTTCCCATGCGACTGCTGACATTTTGTTCTGCCTTCCGAGCAATCTCCAGATATTTCGTTGTATCAGATGCCGCAACGATAAGGGTTGCAAATGCGGTGGCACCATCCATCAGCGCAGGGCGTTTCAATACATCCTCCATATTTCCATCAAAGCGAAAGCGGTCATACCAAACAAGTTTGCCGTCTCGCCGAATTTCCCAACCATCGACCAAATTGGCATCGCTCACAGTTTCACCATGGGCAGAACGTCCAAGAATAGTGGCTTCAACCGCCAATACTTTGCTGTTCTTCGTCAATTCAATTTTATTCACTCGATTTAGTCTTGCCCGGTCAAACAGAATGGTTTCTTGCGGCAACCACTCAAGATAGGCATCCTCTTCCACTTTCAATCGAGCCCTAACAACTACATCCGGACCGATTGATTTGTATATTTTTTCAGCGGCTTGCCCTGTCACTGTTAACTCAGCCTTTTCGTGAAGGACGACGTCAAAACTCATGTTATCGCCACCAGTTAGACCGCCCGATGTATTGATCAGAACTGCTTCTGGAAACCGAGTATTATCCACTGACGGAAAACGTACGCGGCCACAACCAGATTGATATAGATGCTTCAAACAGGACACTTCTCCGTCATGTTTGAAAGAAATCTCCACGCGCCCTTCAGAGCGTGCCAGCATAGCAACGGCATCCTGATCAGACTGTAAGGTATTTGCGAACGTCACTTTCCAACATATCCTTTTTCAAGCCGTGCATCACGACTTCACCCCGGTCCATAACCGCAAAGCGATCAGCAAGGTCTCTTGCAAATTCAAAATACTGCTCAACCAATAAAATTGCCATCCCCCCTTTATCGCGCAACATAGAAATAACGCGTGCGATATCCTTGATAATAGACGGCTGGATCCCTTCGGTTGGCTCGTCCAGTACGAGTAACCTTGGTTTTGTAACCAACGCGCGTGCAATTGCAAGCTGTTGCTGCTGACCTCCGGACAAATCACCGCCGCGTCGTCCCAACATGTCTTTTAACACGGGGAACAGATCATAGATTTCTGCATCAATTTTCCTGTCGGATCTTGAAAGGCAGGCAAATCCGGTTTTCAAATTTTCTTCAACTGTCAGTAAGGGAAAGATATCCCGACCCTGAGGAATAACGGCGATCCCCCGCCGTGCCCTGTCTGCAGCACCCAACTGTGAGATATCTTCACCTTCCCAGTGGATTGTTCCCGATGAAATCGGATGTTGGCCAACCACGCCTCTAAGTGTGCTGGTTTTTCCGACGCCATTTCGCCCCATCAACGACGTCACCTCTCCCTTGTTTACTTCCAGGGAGACTTTCCGAAGCGCCTGACTTGCACCATAAAACAAATCGATATTTTCAACTTTCAGCATGATCAGCGCCCCAAATAAACTTCAATAACTTGTGGATTACTCGCAACCGTTTCGAGACTACCTTCCGCCAACACGTGACCTTCATGCAGAACAGTCACTTTACAATTTAGCGAGCGAACAAACTCCATATCGTGTTCGACAACAACGACCGAATGACTTTTTGAAATTAACCGTAGGAGATCGGCTGTCTGGACAGTTTCAGCGTCCGTCATACCGGCAACAGGTTCATCTACCAGCAGAAGTTCAGGATCCTGCATTAGTAACATTCCAATTTCCAGCCATTGTTTTTGCCCATGTGACAAATTACCCGCCAACCAATCGCGCCGATCCTGCAACCTGATAGTCTCTAAGATTTCTTCGATACGATCATATTGTTCAGAAGTCAGTTTCGAAAACAGCGACGCAAACGGGCTCTTATCGCACTTCAAGGAAAGTTCCAGATTGTCAAAAACCGTATGGCTTTCGAAGACTGTGGGTTTTTGAAACTTTCGGCCAATGCCTAGATTTGCAATTCTCGCTTCATCAAGCCGCGTAAGGTCGGTTGCATCTCTGAAATACACCTCCCCCTCATCAGGGCGTGTTTTTCCCGTAATGACATCCATCATGGTCGTTTTTCCGGCTCCATTTGGCCCGATGATCGCCCGCATTTCTCCGGGTTGAACGACAAAACTCAGATCATTCAGTGCTTTAAATCCGTCAAAGCTCACACTTACGCCATCCAGATACAGGATGGAGGATGCAGGATCGACTATCTTATTGTGTACACTCATATCCATCAGATATCTCCCGCTTCAGTGGCTTGTCGCGTCTCTGATTTTCCAGAAAGCTTAGAGCGAATATTTGCATAGAAAATTGGAAAAGTTCCGACGATGCCTTTTGGCAATACCAACGTTGAGAAGACAAATAGTCCACCCAGCATGTAGAGCCACGCCTCTGGAAGGGCGCCGGTAAAGTAGCTTTTTCCCCAATTCACCAATATAGCGCCCAGAACGGCCCCCCAGAGTGTTCCCCGCCCGCCAATAGCGACCCAAATGACAATCTCGATAGAATTTGCGGGAGAGAATTCCGATGGATTAATGATACCCACTTGCGGCACATAAAGAGCGCCTGCAATTCCTGCCAAAACAGCTGACATCACGAAGACGGAAAGTTTGTAATATTCCACACGATAACCGGTAAATCGTGTCCGACTTTCTGCATCGCGAATGGCGATCAAAATACGTCCGAACTTGGATTGGGTTACAAACGATGAAACCAGATATCCAAATGCAAGCGCCAATACAGATCCGACAAACAGTCCAAGCCTTGTGCTGTCCGCCCTTAAATCAAAGCCTAGTATATCTTTAAAATCGGTCAGGCCGTTATTACCCCCGAAACCCATGTCGTTTCGGAAAAACGAAAGGAGCAATGCATAGGTCATCGCTTGCGTGATAATGGAGAAATATACACCGGTTACGCGGGATCTGAAGGCGAACCAGCCAAAGATAAAGGCTAGAATTCCCGGAACCAGCATGACCATTAACGCAGCGAATGCAAAACTCTCAAACCCAAACCAATACCACGGAAGTTCCTGCCAATTTAGAAACACCATAAAATCAGGAAGTTCTGCATTACCGTAAACGCCGCGATCACCGATTTGCCGCATCAAGTACATGCCCATGGCATAACCACCCAAAGCAAAAAATGCCCCATGTCCAAGACTTAAAATCCCACAGAAACCCCAGATAAGATCGACACTTAAAGCAAGTAATGCGTAGCAAAGGTATTTTCCCAGCAGGCTGACCATATAAGTGGGCACATGAAAGAAGTTGCCTTCTGGCACGAACTGGTTTCCCACAACAATAAAAATGGCGGCGGAAAGGAGTATCCCCATAAACGCTTTACCGCCGCCAGGAAGACCCATCAATAGAGATACAAACGGGCCTTTTTCTGTTAGTTTTTGTATGTTCATTCGATCAACCCTCTACCGAACGACCTTTGAGGGCAAACAAACCCCGAGGCCTTTTTTGAATGAAGAGAATAATCGCGACCAACACAAATATCTTGGCAAGAACCGCACCGGAATAAGGTTCTAGAAACTTGTTTGCGATCCCTAGACTTCCCGCCCCGACCAGCGTTCCCCATAGGTTTCCAACACCACCAAAAACGACAACCATAAAGCTATCGATGATATAAGCTTGCCCAAGATTAGGACTGACATTATCAATTTGGCTGAGCGCTACGCCCGCCATACCTGCGACGCCGGATCCTAGGCCAAATGTCATTGCGTCAATCCGGGCGCTTTTAATCCCCATGGAACGGGCCATCATGCGGTTTTGTGTTACGGCACGCATTTGAAGACCGAACAAGGTTCTTTTCAAAACCATCATCAGGAAAAAGAGAACAACCAACGCGAAGAAAATAATGGCGATCCGATTATACGTGAACGATAGGCCGCTTGTTACCTCCCAAGCACCGCTTAGCCACCCGGGGGTGCTTACTTCTTTGTTTGTTGGGCCAAAAATTGTTCGAACAAGTTGTTGTAGAATTAAGCTAATTCCCCAAGTTGCCAGCAACGTTTCAAGCGGACGTCCGTACAAAAACCGGATAACACTACGCTCCAACAAAATGCCAAATGTTCCGGCAACGGCAAACGCCAATGGAATGGCCACGATAAGCGAAAAGTCGAGGAAGCCCGGAAAATATAATCGGCAAGTTTCCTGAATTACATAGGTGGTATAGGCGCCGATCATGACCATCTCACCATGGGCCATGTTGATCACACCCATGACACCAAACGTCACCGCAAGGCCAATGGCCGCCAATAACAACACCGATGCAAGGGACACGCCTTGAAATAAATTTTCAATCAAACCATAGGTTTCAAGCTGGCGTTCAACATCCGCCAAAGCTCCTTTGAGCGCGCTTTCAAGCTGCAGATTTTCCGGAGTTGCAGGGCCCTGAATATTGCTCAGTGTTTTAATCAGCAATGCTTTTACTTCTGGGCCGCCGGTACTCTTTAGCTGCGCCACCGCATTAATACGCGCATCGATATCCAAGCTATGGGTAAGCTCCAATGCCGCAGCCGCTCGAACTATGGCTGGCAAGACATCTTCATCGGTTTCGCTTTTTACTAATTCCAGTAACACACCCAACATAGAGGGATCGCCGGATTTAAAGATCGCAGCTGCCGCGGAAATACGCTTTTCGGAGTCTGGATGCGACAGATCAAGCCTACCAAGACCAGCTCTAATAGCTATACGAACCTTGTTATTGATTTTTACTTTTTTAAGTTCGGATTTTTTAGCCTGTCCAAGTGCACTGCCGTTTATAGGGTCACTTAAACTATAAATACTCTCATTTTTTAAGCCGAGAACGATTTTACCATCTGTTTTTCGAGTAAACAGGGCTCCGTCCATCAAAGCATGAAGAATAACACCGGCTTCTTCTGCACCTGATGCCGCTAATTTTTTAACTGCAACTGCTTTTTTTGAATAACTTTTTACCGATAACGCTGAGGTCAGCTCCTGCAGGGTCTCTGCATGTACTGGTTGCTCTGCCTCAGCGAATACGAAAAGTAAACCAAGGAGCAAAGCAGTTTTTAAAATACGCATGGGGATATACCAATCTTAAAACCGAAAAATTGGGTAGAGGCAATACGCCTCTACCCTTATGTTTTCTTGCGATTAAAACATTGGTTTTTCACAGCCACCACATACGAACGGGTATGTCCAGTCAGCTGTCAGCTTTGCACTTTCAGGAATAAAGTTACTCCACGCATCGCCTTTCACTAGGCCTTCTGTGTTCCAAACAGTTTCGATTTGTCCATCTTCTTGGATCTCACCGATAAGAACTGGTTTTGATAAATGATGGTTTGTATTCATGACAGCAGTACCACCGGTCAGATTTTTAACTTCCTGTCCATACATTGCTTGGCGAACGGCATCCACATCAGTTGTACCTGCTTGTTTAACTGCCTGTACCCACATTTTGAAGCCAAGATAAGTTGCTTCCATTGGATCGTTTGTTACGCGTTTGTCATCACCGATGAAAGTCTTCCACTTTTTGATAAAAGCTTCGTTTTCTGGACTTTCAACACTCATGAAGTAATTCCATGCAGCCAGATGACCAACCAAAGGCTTCGTATCAAGGCCGGCAAGTTCTTCTTCGCCAACAGAGAATGCAACAACAGGAATGTCGGATGCTTTCAGACCTTGGTTTCCAAGCTCTTTGTAGAAAGGAACATTTGCATCACCGTTGATCGTAGAGACAACCGCAGTTTTCTTACCTTCTGAGCCAAATTTCTTGATATCAGATACAATTGTTTGCCAATCAGAATGACCGAATGGCGTATAATTAATCATGATGTCTTCGTCTTTGACACCTTTTGATTTCAAGAAGGCTTCAAGAATTTTGTTTGTTGTACGCGGATATACATAATCGGTACCAGCGAGTACCCAGCGTTTAACATCGCCGCCATCTTCGCTCATCAAATATTCAACAGCAGGAATTGCTTGTTGGTTTGGTGCCGCACCTGTGTAGAACACATTGCGTGAGCTTTCTTCACCTTCATACTGAACAGGGTAGAACAGCATGCTGTTAAGCTCTTCAAATACTGGAAGGACTGATTTTCTGGAAACCGAAGTCCAGCAACCGAAAACGACGTCTACTTTATCTACTTCGATCAACTCGCGTGCTTTTTCAGCGAAAAGTGGCCAGTTTGATGCAGGGTCAACAACAACGGCTTCTACTTTTTTACCAAGTAAGCCACCATTTTTATTCAGATCATCAATCATCATCAAGACAGAGTCTTTAAGAGTAGTTTCTGAAATCGCCATTGTTCCAGACAATGAATGCAAAACACCCACTTTAATAACGTCTTCCGCGCTAACGGCAGGTGCCGCCAGACCAAAAGCACCCGCAGCAACGAGCGCCGCTGTCGATAGCTTACCGATAGCCTTCTTTAGATTGAACATTGAACACCTCCATTTATTTTTTTGAACTACTGCCAAAAAAGCAAAGGGCGTGCCAATTCTTTAAATCTTACCAAAAAAACTCATAACTAGCTGTTTTTGTTATTTAAATTTATCAAACTGCAAAACTTCCTTCAGAAATAAAATCATGCTACCCGCTCCAATTGAACAAAATATGAGCACAAATCAGAAACTTCCATTATTTCTAGAATTAGTGACTAATTTTTAGGCTAACGCAGAAATACTCCTGCCAACAAGTGTCCCAAATACCAAGAAAATGAATTCAGGTATTTTCAATGACATTAAACTGATTTAAACTATTAGCGAACTTAGGATCTACGCAAATACAACAACTTATAGAAAACAAATTGGCGTGCCGGGGGGCACATTTCGCGCAACATGAATTTCGCAGGTAAAAAGCTAAACGGTTTTTACAAAAACACGGCGGCAATGTCTGTCCGTGAAAAACGCCTGCTTGCCGAAAACCGGAAATTGAAGAAGAAAAACAAGCGCTTAAGTAGTGCGATGTTGTATCTGGTAGGCCACATTGAAACACGCCTTCCTCTTTGGAATTCCAACACACCGTCAAAAACGGAAGAGGAAAAACCTCTCCCGCTAACGCCGCAAGAGCCCCCACGCAAGAAGCCTGTACAGGCAAAAAAGAAGAAAATTATTGGTAAAACCTGGATGCCAGAAAAACTGGAAGACCAAATTAATGCGGTACCGCGCCCAAATCGGCGCAGGAACCCGTTAAGCGTGCCTCAGATTTTTGCAAAAAAAGAACCCAGCCGAATTGAGACGGAAAACGAAGAAACAGAAATAGCAGACTTCCCTATACAAACGGCAGATAACGAACTTCCGTCAGAAGTTATAGAAATCCCTCCTGAACCAGCTGTTTTACACGCAGAAGAAGTGGTTGAACAAACTGCTCTTACGCTGACACCTGACTTTGCGCCGGAAGAAGTCGATATATTGGCCGCACCAACAAAAGACAAACAAATGGACATTATCCATCCTCACCCGTCGGAGATAATTGGCGAGAATGAGGATAAGAAGACCAGTGCGAAAGAAGCCTCTATGGCCTATTTAGCGGTTTCAGTCGCGGCGCAACCTGTTCCAAAATCAAATGTTGTTACGATCCTGGATGACGCTGCTGTAAAAGAAGATGAAATACTGGAAAAACAAGTAGCACAGCAAAATGAAATGATGCGCGCTGCGATGCTGCGCCGTGTAAACAGACTTCGCTGGTAAGCAAACCTTCTTTACAGATACAACAAATTGCCATAGGTGATTATCAGTACATATTTGCCAGTGATCAAAGAACCATGTCCAACAGTATGCTTCAACCTTCAGCACCCCAGCCTGCCGTGTTATACAGCTTCCGCCGCTGCCCCTACGCCATGCGGGCTCGAATGGTGGTTTTAGCCTCAAAACTAAAAATCGAATTGAGAGATATTCTTTTAAAAGACAAGCCGGCGCAAATGGTCGCGGCAAGCCCAAAAGCTACAGTTCCGGTACTGATACTTGAAGATGGGCGCGTTCTGGAAGAAAGCCTTGATATTATGCTGTGGGCAGTTTCACTGAACGATCCACTTTCCTTATATCCCGACGACGATCCAACGCGGTTCACGATAGATGAATTGATTGCAGAGAATGATGGCCCGTTCAAATCCGCGCTTGATCAATATAAGTATCATGTCCGCTTTCCCGAGAATTCGAAGGAAAATTACCGGAGTGAAGGCGAAGCTTTCCTCGCGAAACTAAATGAACGTCTGCGGGAGCACCCCTATCTAATGGGAACGCAAGCGAGCCTTGCCGATATCGCAATATTTCCATTTATCCGGCAGTTTGCAAACAGTGACCGGGATTGGTTTGATGCGTCCCCTTATCCCAACCTCCATAAATGGTTGAACACTTGGACGACATCTGAGGACTACCTTAATATAATGAAAAAGCGCCCTATTTGGAATGAAGAGGCCGCGCCCTGCTATTTTCCATCTCTCGCCCAACAGGTGGATAGTTAAATGGAGGCACGTTTTTTCGGCGAGAGTGACGCCATCTTCAGTGACTGCATGAAATACAGGTATCGTTTATGGCGCCGCTGGGCAGATGGTCCTTCAGTTGCTTTTTTAATGCTCAATCCATCGACCGCGGATGCTTCTAAAAATGACCCCACAGTGGAACGCTGCCACCGGCGTGCCGTTGAAATGGGTTTTGGTGCTTTGGAAGTCGTAAATATCTTTGCGTATCGGGCAACAGATCCAAAAGACCTAAAAAAAGCCAAAAAGCCCAATGGTCCAGAAAACGATCAAACACTGCTAGAGACAGCAAGATCCTGTGACATGATCGTTTGTGCATGGGGAAGTCATGGTACCTACTTGGGGCGCGACCAACAAGTTAGGAGGCTCCTGAATGACGCGGGTGTAAATGTCCACATGCTCGCCCTGACGAAACACGACCAGCCAAGGCATCCGCTTTATATGCCCTACGCTCAAACTCCAGTTCCTTGGACAAACATGTAAGCAAAAACTATGGCCAAACTTTACTTCTATTATTCAACTATGAACGCGGGTAAATCCACGACCTTACTGCAATCCGCCTTCAATTATGAAGAACGTGGCATGAAGACACTTCTTTTAACGGCGGCATTTGACGATCGTTACGGAGTGGGAAAAATTTCCTCAAGAATAGGACTGGAAGCCGAGGCGAACCTGTTTACTGAAGAGACAGACTTATACGAACTTGCTAAGGAAACTTTGAAAACACGGGCGATTGATTGCGTAATGGTGGACGAAAGCCAGTTTCTTTCAAGAATGCAGGTCTTTCAGCTGTCGGAAATAGCGGACCAGCTCCGTATTCCTGTGTTGTGTTATGGGCTGCGCACAGATTTTCAGGGCAATTTATTTGAAGGCAGTTTACATTTGCTCGCGTGGGCTGACGAGCTTAAAGAACTTAAAACAATCTGCCATTGCGGCAGCAAAGCCACTATGGTGATCCGTGTATCAGAGGATGGTAGCCCAATTCATGAAGGGGCCCAAAAAGAGATCGGCGGTAATGATAAATACATAGCATTGTGCCGCAAACATTTTAAAGAAGCTTCATTCGCGTAAAGATCCAATACATACAATACTGACTTACACATTGTTCCGCAAAATTCGATCTACCGTATAGATCCAGTTGCTTTATCATTTCGGTTGCTTACATTTCATAGAAGAATTAAATTATGTAAATCAAACATAAGCACCCGGATACTGATATGCTTCTGAGACAAAAAAGCATTCTTGTCTTAATCACGATCATTGCGCTTCTATGCTCAATTATCGGGCTTGCCTTCAGTCTTGGGAATGTGAGCGAAAAGCTTTCTAGAGCAGAAAATCAACGCTACAGAGCCGCTATACTTGCGGATCAGTTGCGTCAAAGTTCTGACGATCTCACTCGAATGGCTCGAACTTATGTCATCACAGAAAACCCTATATACGAACAATATTTTCAACACATACTCGACATTCGAAATGGCAATGTCGAGCGCCCTCCCAATTACTCAGGCATATTCTGGGACCTTGTCACAGCGACTGATACTTTACCTAGTCCGGATACGGAAAAACGTTCTCTAAAATCTCTACTACTTGAATTAAACTTATCATCCATAGAAATCCGCCTCTTAAGACAATCAGAAGCGGAATCAAATGATTTGGTAGACATGGAGATCACCGCATTTAATGCGCTAAAAGGGCGGTTTAAGGATAGTGCTGGAAATTTTACTATTATTCGAGCCCCTGACCCAAAGTTTGCCCGTAATCTGTTGCATGGGAAATCATATCACTATGCAAAATTGAAAATTATGGCGCCTATCGGTGAGTTTTTTGCAGAACTTGAAAGAAGGACCCTCGTAACCAAAGAAAAATACACTGAACAGCAACGATATCACATTATAGTCCTAATTTTTTTGACGCTAACGCTCACTATTATTGTTGTCATTTCTTCCTCTAAACTGATTTCAAAGGTTCTCTCCCCAATTCAAGATTTATCCCATATTTCGAAAATGAACCAACAAGGAGACTTGCAGCAATATAAGCTGGCAAATAATCGAACTGATGAAATCGGTATCTTGGCGAATTCTTTTAATGAGATGGTAAATAACATCAAATTCTCGATTTCTGAACTTCAGAAGAAAACCCAAGCTGCAGAAAAATTGGAGCAAGTCGCTGTCGAAGCAAATAACCAAGTACTAAAAATGAACCGAGAGTTGGAAAAACGTGTTGGAGAGAGAACAGAACTTCTTGAACAAAGCGAACAGAGATTACAAGCCATAATTAACAATGCAAACGCCATCATCTATGTCAAAGATCTTGGCGGGCGCTATCTGCTGGTAAACAAGCGCTATGAAAAACTCTTCAAGGTGAAAATTGACGATTTTATCGGGAAAAACGACTTTGATCTGTTCCCAAAAGAAGTTGCTCAAACCTTCCGCGAGAATGATAGAGAAGTACTCTTAGGCGGAAATCCCATCGAAAGAGAAGAGATTTCACCAATTGATGGGGAAGATCACATTTTTATTTCTGTGAAATTTCCACTGCTAAATTCAAATGGACAGATTTATGCCGTGTGCGGAATTTCCACGGACATCACAGATTTGAAGAACGCTGAGAAAGAGCAAAGGGACTTAGAAACGCAGTTACGTCACTCTCAAAAAATGGAAGCTGTCGGGCAATTAACAGGTGGAATTGCGCACGATTTCAACAATATCTTAAACATCATTATAGGTAATCTAGAAATCTTGCAGGAACATTCAGTACTGGATGAAGACGGGCAAATGCGAGCAACTAATGCACTAAAAGCCACTGAACGGGCAGCAAAACTTACAAGTAAATTACTTGGTTTCTCTCGAAATGAAGAACATGAAAAAGAAAATATTTCTGTGAACGATGCCATAACTGGACTGCTGGGTTTGATTTCAAAATCGCTTACCGCATCCATAAATATAGAGACCAAGCTTGAAGAAGATGTTTGGCCTGTATGTGTAAATGAGGGGGAACTCGAAGATGCCATTCTCAATTTATGCCTAAATGCAAGAGACGCCACGCCGGATGGCGGAAACCTGACGATAGAAACAGCTAACAAGACGCTTGATAAATATTACATCCAACGAAACCCAACAGGTGCCATTGGCGATTTTGTTATGATTTCTATCAGTGACTCCGGCTCTGGAATGAGCCCAGAAATTCAAGAAAAAATATTTGACCCGTTCTTCACAACGAAAGCTGCGGGCAAAGGGACCGGACTAGGCTTGAGTATGGTTTACGGGTTTGTAAAGCGCAGCCAAGGTCATATTAAAATTTATTCAGAGACAGGAAAAGGGACTGTAATTCGCTTATATTTTCCGCGTATCACGGAAACCACAACCGACACAATCACGACAAATACGAATGACATTGCCATCCCGAAAGGAGTTGAAACGATCTTGGTGGTCGATGATGAAGAGGAACTCATTAATGTTGCAGTCACCTATTTCGAAACGCTCGGGTACAAAACTCTTACAGCCAGTAATGGCGATCAGGCCCTTAACATACTCAATAATTCACACGACATAGATTTGATGTTCAGTGACATAGTCATGCCCGGTAATCTAGATGGATACCAATTGGCCTTAAAGGCGCGAGAGAAATATCCGAACCTCAAAATTGTGCTGACTAGCGGGTTCACTCGGCGGCATGAAAATACCTTGCATGAAGGACATTATGAAATTGCGGAACTCACAAAACACTTGCTGGTAAAACCTTATAACAAACGCGAATTAGCCACATGCATTCGAAATGCCCTCGATGCCGGACAAAAGCCGATGAAGCATTAATTTGAACTCTTATGCCGCCAGTTTTGAAATCCACCTATCGCAAGAAATAACCATCCGAAAATCAAACACATACCGCCGGCGGGTGTTAAGTTGAACCCAAGGCTTTCGCCTGTCCAACCAAGATAATATAGAGATCCTGAGAATAGGATGACGCCGGCTGTAATGAGGATTCCTGAAATATTTGCAAAGGTTCTTCCGCGACCGTTTGAGCTCAGAATATATGAGACCGCGACAAGCGCTGCGATATGGAACATTTGATAATTGACGGCTAGATTCTGGTATTTTTGCGCGGTGTCATCTCCCGCAACTACGTGTGCCCCAATCGCACCCAATGCGACGCCACTTGCCCCCATCAATGCCGCAATTACAATCCAAGGAAACTTCATGACGTGTTCTTTCATAAAAAAAGCCGAAGGAATTTCCTTCGGCTTTTCGGTTAGGAGGTTACTTGGATTATGACAAGTTAGAAAAACGGTTCAGATGAAAATCTGTATTGCCAAATAGCATTTCTATAGTGGTTAAGCGTTTGAAGTAATGACCGATAGAATACTCATCGGTCATACCCATGCCGCCATGCAGCTGAATGGATTGCTGGCCGACAAATTTGGCGGCCTTACCAACTTGTGCTTTGGCTGCTGATACAGCTTTACGCGTGTCATCTTCATACCCAAGATCAAGCTTCATAGCGACCATATCAGACATGGATTTGGACTGCTCCGCTTCCATATACATATCAACCATGCGATGTTGCAGCACTTGGAATTTGCCAATCGCAGTCCCAAACTGCTTACGAGTTTTGATATATTCGTTGGTAATTTCATTGGCCGCTGTCATGGCACCAACAGCTTCAGCGCAAAGTGCACCAGTTGCGCGATCGATAATTTTTTCTATGACCGGACCGGCTTTACCCTCTGCACCCAATAGTGCAGTTGTAGGAACAGTTACATTTTCCAGACGCACATCAGCGGCACGTTGCCCGTCAACTGTTGCGTAGGAACGAATATCAACGCCAGCAGCGTCTGTATCCACAACAAACAGTGAAATGCCATCGGCATCACGAGAGGCGCCACTTGTCCGAGCAGAGATAACAATCTTATCAGCGGTACCACCGTGATAAACTACGGCTTTTGTTCCGTTTAGAACATATCCGTCACCGGATTTGCTTGCTGTTGTTTCAACATCATTCAAATTAAATCGCGATTGAGCTTCGGCATAACCGAAAGACAACATCAAATTACCTTCAATGAGCTCAGGAATGATTGCTTCGATTTGAGCTTCATTTCCAGCTTCGGCAATCAATGCACCGCCCAAAAGAACAGTTGAGACAAATGGTTCCAACACGAGGCCGCGCCCCATGCTTTCCATCATGATCATTGTTTCAACAGCGCCGCCGCCAAAGCCGCCGACTTCTTCGGAGAAAGCCATACCGAGCCAGCCAAGTTCTGCCATTGTTTTCCAATGGTCGCGGCTAAATCCCAAATCGGTTTGAGAAAGCTTAATGCGATCTTCAGAGCTGTAATTATCCTTTACAAAACGATCGATACTGTCTTTTAACAGAACCTGTTCTTCAGAAAGTTCAAAATCCATTATTATTTTTCCTTATAGTCCCAGAACCATCTTGGAGATGATGTTTCGTTGAATTTCGTTACTGCCACCATAGATCGTCGCAGCGCGTAAGTAGAGATGTTCAGCCATTGGGCCATGCGCATAATCAGGAGCAAAGTTCTGATCATTCCGACCTTCACGAACTTCTAACGCTTCATATGCAGCACCATACATGCCCAAAGACTCGACTAGAAGTTCTGTAAGACGTTGCTGGATCTCAGACCCTTTGATCTTCAGCAATGAAGGTTCAGCCGTCAAAGTTTCACCGTGTTCGATCTTGGAGAGCATCCGTAGTTCGGTATATTCCAGCGCCATCAGATCAACTTCGATCTGATTGAGTTTTCGCATAAAATCGGCATCGTCTTGCAACAAGCCACCATCTACACGTTCAGCACTCGCAACTTCACGCAAATGCTCGCAGCGCAATTTTGATTGAGCAATCCGGGCAATACTTGTCCGCTCGTTTCCGAGCAAGAATTTCGCGTAAGTCCAACCCTTATTTTCTTCCCCAATCCGGTTTTTCACAGGAACCCGAACGTCATCGAAGAACACTTCATTCAATGTGTGCTCTGTATCTAGACCAATAATTGGCTTCAATGTGATGCCGGGTGAGTCCATATCAATCAACAGGAACGAAATACCCTCTTGGGCTTTTACATCCTGATCGGTACGGACAAGACAGAAGATTAGATTGGCGTGCTGCGCATGAGAGGTCCAGATTTTCTGACCATTGACAATGTAATCGTCTCCATCGCGTACGGCTTTGGTCTTCAAAGAGGCAAGATCTGAACCTGATCCCGGTTCTGAATACCCTTGGCACCACCAGTCCTCCGACTGCAAAATACGGGGTAGATAATAATCTTTTTGTTCTTGGTTACCGAAAGTATAGATCACAGGCCCTACCATGCTAACACCAAACGGCATTGGCGGCGGCGCGGAAGCGCGTCCCATCTCCTGTGCAAAAATATACTTTTGAGTGGCTGTCCAGCCAGTTCCGCCGTATTCACCTGGCCAGTTAGGCGCTAACCAGCCTTTACTATTCAGGATTTTTTGCCAGCGTTCCTGGCCTTCCTTGGTGAAGTGAATTCCGCGCGAATAGCGGTCCTTCACGTCTGCCGGAAGGTTGTTTTCAATAAACTCCCTAACTTCAGACTTAAATGCGACTTCTTCGTTAGTAAACGACAAATCCATTGGGGTTTCTCCATTATTCTTCAGGACGTCTATTGCGTCCATTACCTACTATGCTAGGCGCACTCTCTGCAAAACGCAAGACCCCCGCTTTGCTCAACGAAGGGCGCTATAGCTCTTTTTTACAGCAAGCAAATTATTCTGCAAGAAATCACTTTATGGCCAGATCTTCAATGGTTTTAAACTGGGCAATTCCATCCCGAATAACTTGTGGCACCAGCGCCGTTTCCCAATCAAGATATTCCTGCATTCTCTCGCGGATCTTTTCTTTGTTGTCGTAGGGTTTATACCAGATGTCCTCCGCTTTACTCAAGAATTGGCTGTCCCCTGCTTCCGTCTTCAGCGCCGCCCCGCGCCAGACTTTATTCCCCCCTTGAAGAACTCTAACAATGACTTGGGGGCGAACGGCTAAAACTTCAGCTGCTGCCAAATGTGCCATCCGAACATCTTCTGCTGTCAGAATCACTAACCCCACGGGCGGGAGGAAAATGAGGTCAGAAGCCAACCGTGATCTAATCGCCCAAAAAGATGTTGGTATATGATTTTTTCTGTATTGAAGAGACGTGCTCAAATCCACGACAGCAATAGGTTCCCCTGAATGAATAACAGCATCCAACTCCAAAGCGCTGATTTCCACAAATTTGGAAACCTGGAATTCGCTGGGCTCCCCTGATTGCAACTCAAATTCGCCAAGTGCGCTCAGAACATAGACTTCGTTCCAGCCAAGCTGTTTAAGCCATGTCGCACTCATCAATGCCCGAACTTCTTTATCATCGATGAGGATAAGAGTTGCCCCGCGAACGCCTACATATTCATCGGTTGCTTGTACGAGTTGGCCGCCAGCAGCATGTTGACTATCCACCAAATGCCCGTTCAGAAACTCTTCGCGCGTTCGAACGTCCAATAAAAATATGGATTTTTCATCTGAATTCGCCTGCAGCTTCTCCAGATCTTGCTTACCAATTGTGCTAATGCCAATACGCCCTGCCAATTCGCTTGCAGCAGAAGCACTTCTCTTCGAGGCCGCATCAGAGGGAGCGGTTGCAACACGATCTGCCCCGTTTTCTGTGGAGTATCCTTGAAGATACCAGCCCATGGTTCCATCTTTAAGGGCCATCACAGGGTTTTTTACGCCCGCATTAATTAAGGACTGCGCACCGATGATGCTTCGTGTTCTTCCAGCGCAATTCACAACAATTGGGGTATTTTCATCCAGAACATTTTCGAAAATACGATTTACCAACTCGGCGCCCGGCATATCAATGCCGCCCGGAATACACATGCGACTGTATTCTTCAAATGGGCGGCTATCCAATATGGTGATGTCTTCACCAGCCTCCAGTCGTGTTTGAAGGTGCTCTGCTGTTATATGCGGCGTTTCGTATTGATGTTCGACAAACTCACCGAAAGCTTTGCTTGGAACATTAACACCAGAGAAAATCTCATATCCCGCATCCTGCCAACCAAATATTCCGCCCTCAAGAGCAGACACATCCGTATACCCGAATTCTGCAAGAATTTCGGCAGCTCTGGCAGCGAGGACGTCCCCCTCCCCCTGATCCAACAGATAAATTGGGACTGATTTACGGGGGACCAGCCGCTCGATTTCCAATTCAAAACGGCTTAGCGGAATAGGGACGGCAAAAAGCGGATGTCCTTGCGAATGAACCCCGTGTTCCCGCACATCCAGAAAAGCCATTTCTTGGCCTGATTTAAGCGCTTTATAGACTGAAACGGCAGTGACGGTTTTCAACGGCATTAGCGTGCCTCACGGATATCGGTATGGGCTGGGAAAGTTCGCCACTCTTTTTTTGGAGCGCTCCAGTAGTTGCGACCGGGCAGTTGCTCCAGCGCAAGACCATACATATGGAAATTGAGAACGGGCTCTCCTTCCGCGATATGGATGCTATGCAGATCGTCAGGCATCAACATGACCCCTGTTCCCTCTTGCACCGACTCGCCGCCAAAGATTTCAACTCCGTCTTCAGCCTTTTTATAAAACTTGTTTTCTTCAACTCCCAACAGGCCAACAATTACAGCCCATGTGGTGTGATCGTGTGGCGGCGCATCAACTTTTGCATTCGCCACATTGGCATAGAGTGCAAACTTATGATCCTCGTCTTCTGATAGACGGTAAAGACAGCTATTTCGTGGATCATCGGCCTCTGGTGGCGGAAAATCTTCCAAGGTGAATAGATGCTTCGATGTCGCAAGCTTTACCAATTCGGTTTTCACCTGTGCCAGCATCTCACGACTCGGCTCTTTTCCATCAAACAGTTTACGAATGTTGGCAACGGTACACGCAACTTTTTCCCGGCGTTCAGAACTGTTTGGCATCAGAGAATCCTTTTTATTAATTGCTACCCTCCATCTGTAAGACAGCAACCTAAGGCCCGCAAGCGGATAAATCCTTCTTTACAGCCGCACAAAGAATGCGTTAAGGCCGTTACAACAGTAAAAAAATAACAAAGGTGGACGCTGAAATGTTTATTAATGGCCAGTGGTGCGACGCAAATGACGGCGCAAGGTTTAATGTCACAAATCCGGCAAACGGTGAAATCGTCGGCGAAGTTCCAAACGGCGGTAAAGCAGATGTAGTTGCGGCCATTGACGCTGCCGCAGAAGCCTTCAAAACTTGGTCCAAAACAACCGCCTACCAGCGCTCTTCCCTTCTGTATCGTGCGTATAATTTGATGATCGAAAAGAAAGAGCACCTTGCGGTCACAATGACAACCGAACAGGGTAAACCGCTTAAGGCCGCGCGTAATGAAGTGCAATATGGTGCGGATTTTCTTCTCTGGTATGCGGAAGAAGCCAAACGAATTTATGGCGAGACGATTCCAGCCCCTCGTGGAGATCAACGTTTTATTGTGCAACAACATCCGGTTGGCGTCGTTGGCGCAGTGACACCTTGGAATTATCCGATCTCCATGCTCACGCGGAAGATTGCGCCGGCGCTTGCCGCGGGTTGCACGATCGTATTGAAGCCTGCCGAAGCGACACCGCTTTGTGCCGTTGAGATGTTCAAGATCTTTGAAGAGGCTGGTCTTCCCGCTGGCGTTGTTAATCTGGTCACCACTGAAAATCCGGCGCCAATCGGCGAAGAATTTGTAAGCAACCCGAAAATCGCAAAACTCACTTTCACCGGATCCACCAATGTCGGGAAGATGCTTGCCCAAGGTGCCGCAGCTAATTTGAAACGCGTCTCTATGGAACTTGGTGGCCACGCACCGTTCATCGTATTTGACGACGCCGATCCGGAACATGCTGCTAAGGGCTTGTCCCTTGTTAAGTTCCTCAATACCGGACAAGCCTGCATCAGTCCGAACAGAATATTTGTCCACAAATCCATTGCCGAGCCCTTTATAGACACCCTGCAAGCAAGAGTGCAGCGCATGCGCGGTGGGAACGGTATGGATGACGGCATCAGCATCGGCCCTCTCGTTGGTCCCGGCGCTGTTGATAAAGTGGAGCGTCAAGTAAAGGACGCTGTTGAAAAAGGTGCGCGCGTGATTTGCGGCGGTCACCGGCTTATGGAAAACGGTCTTGATAAAGGTCATTTCTACGCACCAACCGTTCTAGCGGATGTACGCGAAGACATGCTGATCTATCGCGAAGAAACCTTTGGCCCTGTTGCACCTGTCATCACATTTGAAGACGAAGACGAAGTCCTTGAGAAAGCCAACGATACCAATTACGGGCTGGCAGCCTATGTCTACACCCCAAATATCGGCCGGGCGTTTCGCATGTATGAAAGCCTTAAATTCGGTATCATCGGTATCAATGATATCAATCCAACCGCCGCTGCCGCTCCGTTTGGCGGCATGAAAGAAAGTGGTCTAGGCCGCGAAGGTGGGCGCGAGGGGATTTCAGAGTATTTAGAAACCAAACTCGGCGGTTTCTCAATCTAAGAAACAACAGTAGAATACCTAAATCAATAATTTCGGAGGGCATTTCGTTGCTCAAAAAACTTGGACTACTAATATTTGTTGTCATTGTCGGGCTTACCGTAGTGATAGCGTTCAATACAATTACGAATACGCCTCCTGAAGTTATTACAGAACAAATCGCTATTCCTCAAATCGATGAAATGGCAGCCGCCAAGCGTTTAAGTCAGGCGGTTCAATTTAAAACCATCTCACAATCGAGGGAAGCCCCGGTTGCCGCTGCTGAATTTGGAAAAATGCATGCGCTGCTAAACGCGTCCTTTCCAACAGTAGCAAGCAACCTTAAAAAACAAATCATTAGTGAGCACAGCCTTCTCTACAAATGGGAAGGCAGCGATCCAGCTCTTCCTGCGGCAATTTTAATGGGACATATGGATGTTGTACCGGTTGAACCGGGCACCGAAGACAGGTGGGAACATCCTCCATTTTCAGGCGTTATCAAAGATGGCGCCGTTTGGGGCCGAGGGACTCTCGATGACAAGCTCTCTGTTATGGCGCTGCTTGAGGCCGCTGAATTTCAGCTTAAAGCTGGCCTGAAGCCAAAAAGGACGATCTATTTCGCCTTTGGTCATGATGAAGAAATTGGCGGTCCTAATGGCGCTGGTAAGATTTCTGAATTTTTGGAAGAACAGGGCGTGAGAGTTGCTTTCACACTGGACGAAGGCATGGTTATCGTTCAAGGAATTATGCCAGGTATTGAACGACCTATTGCGTTCATTGCACTTGCCGAAAAGGGCTATCTTACCCTTGAGCTTACAGCCACAGCAACGGGAGGGCATTCGTCCATCCCACCGAAAGAAACAGCGGTCGGCAAACTTTCCAAAGCAGTATCAGCACTCGAAGCAAACCGCCTACCCACCGCTCTGCAACGCCCTGTATCAGACATGTTTGATGCGTTGGCGCCCTATATGCCAACCTCATTGAAAGCTGTCATTTCAAATCGCTGGTTGTTAGAACCCGTACTTTTGGGTCAACTTGGCAAAGGCGGCGCGACCAATGCCATGGTCAGAACAACAACCGCGGCGACGATTATCCAAGGGGGCACAAAAGATAACGTGTTGCCGACATCAGCAACAGCGACTGTAAATTTCCGTATTTTGCCCGGAAACACGATTGAAGATGTGGTGGCGCATGTAAACGATACTGTCAACGATCCGTCGGTAACCGTTAAAGTAAAGCAAGGCGGCAACCCATCAAAAGTCTCCAGACAGACGAGCGAGAGCTACAAAAAAATCGAAAAAACCATCATGGAGACATTGCCCGACGTCATTGTGTCACCGGGACTGATGCTCGCAGGTTCAGACAGCAAGCACTACGAAAAACTGGCAGATGATAACTATCGATTTATTCCAATGCGGTTTGGTCCGAAAGATCTTTCCCGGGTTCATGGCACGAACGAGCGGGTTATGATCAAAAACTATGCTGAGATCATCCGGTTTTACATTCGCCTAATGGAAAATGTCGCCCAATAAAATCAGTCACCAATGATATGCAGGGCCAGATTTCGATGATGGGATCTGGTCCTGTGTTCAAAAATATAAATCCCCTGCCATGTCCCAAGCCTTGGCGCGCCATGCAGCACCGGAATGGTTAAAGACACATCCGTCAGACTTGATTTAATATGGGCAGGCATATCATCGAGACCTTCTGCTGAATGGCGATATAAATGAGAGCCTTCAGGCACAAGCATCTCATAAAAATTCTGTAAATCCAGTTGCACGTCAGCGTCCGCATTTTCCTGTATCGTTAAGGACGCGGATGTATGCTGGATAAAGATAGTCAAAACGCCCTCAGAAATTCCGGACTGCTTCACCCAACCATTTATTACGCCTGTCACCTCCATCAAGCCACACCCAGATGTGGGGATTGAGATGTCGCCGCTTTTCTGTTTCATCGAATTACCTTCCTCAATCTTCTCACAGCCTTCATTTGCATTCGTCTTGGGTGAGAAAACAGCAATGGAGAATTTATAATGGATACTGAAGGCAAAAACGACAAATGGGAATTTTATAAAGATAACGCAAAGAACCCTGAATGGCGCTGGCGCCGCACAGCACCAAATGGCCGCGTTGTTGGGGCTTCTTCAGAAGGGTACCACAACAAGTCAGATTGCCTTGCAAACGCAATCCGCAACGGTTTCGAGGAATAAGAATATTTCTTGTCGGTCGGAAATTATAAATCGCTGACCGACAAGTTTTGAAATTATTGCGTTCAACCGAAAAAACGTCATACTGCACAAAAACAATGAGAATATGTATGACCTCCACCCAAATCCCTGACGGCTATCGCCTCTATAAAGCTCCTGAACTGTTTCCAGAAAAAATCGGCCCTCTTTATTTTAGAAGAGATGGCGATGAATATGAGTTTGGATTTCTAGTCGAAAAGCATCACACCAACTTTAACGGCATGTTGCATGGCGGCATGATGATGGCATTTGCCGACGAGATGATGGGAATTCAGGTTTATAACGCCATCGGCAAGCGCCCTTGCGTTACCATTTCACTGAACTTCGACTTTATTGCGGGCGCAAAACAGGGTGAATGGGTCACGCTAAAAAGCTCGATTACACGGCAAGGGCTTTCTGTCGTCTTTATCCGCGGAGAGTTACTGGTCGGCGACAAGATCATTCTTACCGCCGACGGTATCTGGAAAATTATTGGTCGTTAAGGTTTGCGTCGGACCAATTGTTTGGGCGGGAGAATATCTTCAAAAATCGGTGCTCGCTTTTCTGCATTCGCTGCAGCCGCTTCAAACAAATCATTGGAATAGAACATTCCTGATTGCCAAACGGCCATATAGCGCAAAGCATCATCCACAGAATGATCCCGTGTATAGGTAAGCATTTCTTTAGTTCCATGCACAGCGAGCGGAGATTTCGTCGCAATTTCCGCAGCTATTTCCATGACTTTTTCCAGCATTTTTTCCTGATCTGAGAAAACCGCGTTCACTAAACCTGAGCTTAATGCCTCATCGGCAAGCAGGCGGCGCCCTGTATAGGCGAGCTCCTTCACAAGAACAGCTGGGATCAAGTGCGGCAAGCGTTGCAAGGTTCCGACATCGGCAGTCATACCAATGTTAATTTCCTGAATACAGAAAAAGGCATCTTCAGTGCAGTAACGCATATCCGTTGCACTTACCAAATCCACTCCACCGCCAATACAGGCACCCTGCACAGCGACTAAAACTGGCAGTCGGCATTTCTCAATAACATTGAAGCTTTCCTGCATTTCTAACACGTTATTTTTCATTTGTTCGCGGATACGGCCCCCATCAACACCACTATTTATCTCACCGGCAAGACCTGCGAATGCACTTAGATCCAAGCCAGCAGTGAAATGACGTCCTTGCGAAGAGATGACAACAACCCGCGCTTCAGGTGTTTGTTCAATTACGGCAAAGACATCGACCATATCTTGCCAAAACTCCATCACCATAGTGTTCAATTTTTCCGGGCGGCTTAGT
>MAAN01000041.1:0-129011 GCA_002163135.1 Alphaproteobacteria bacterium 46_93_T64 | reverse complement strand
GCTTCCATTTGTTCTATTGATGTTATTGATTTGTAACTGTCACAGATCGATATTATAGACTGTTCTTTTTTATTGGTTCTCATTTTTCAGGTCATGTTCAATGAATGATATGTTTTCGCTCAATGGATTTAAAGAAGCTTCTCGTCGTATCGCACCTTATGTGCGCAGAACGCCAGTCATGGATATCACGTTAGAGAATGACTTAACGGCTACATTGAAACTTGAAAACCTTCAAGTTTCAGGCTCTTTCAAGCTTCGCGGTGCCATGAACACAGTACTGTCTTTGTCCGACGAAGAACTTTCTCGCGGGCTCGTAACTGCGTCAGGCGGCAATCACGGGATGGGCGTTGCCTATGCAGGCGCAATGACGGGTACAAAAGCAACCATTCATTTGCCGGAAAACACTCCCAAAAGCAAAGTAGAAAAGCTAAAAAAACTGACCCCGGATGTAATTGTATCGGGAGCCGTT
This sequence comes from Alphaproteobacteria bacterium 46_93_T64, assembly GCA_002163135.1. Taxonomy (GTDB): domain Bacteria; phylum Pseudomonadota; class Alphaproteobacteria; order Sneathiellales; family Sneathiellaceae; genus Sneathiella. The sequence continues at coordinate 128,542 of MAAN01000041.1, read as the reverse complement.
TGGGATGACGCCAACAAACTGGCACTCAAAGCGCAGGCAGAGGACGGGAAAACATATATTCATCCGTTCGCAGATACTTCCGTCATTGAAGGACAAGGAACAATTGCCCTTGAGATCCTGAATGACGTTCCTGACCTTGATGTACTGATGGTGGCCATTGGCGGTGGAGGTCTTATTTCAGGCATCGCAACAGCGGCAAAGATGATTAATCCGGAAATTCGGATTATTGGTATCGAAGCTGTCGGCGCACCAACACTTTATGAAAGCTGCAAAGCTTCCAAACTTATTATGCTGGATAAAATCACAACGAGGGCGGGAACTCTCGCGCCGAGACAATCAGCCGAACTTAATCTTGAAATTATTTCGCGCCTAGTCGAAGAAATCGTTCTTGTAAATGATGACGAGATGCAAGCTGCGGCCAGCTGGCTTTGGAACAATGCAGGAATAGCGACAGAACTTTCAGCCGCCGCCGCGATTGCCGCACTTCATACTGGCAAATTCACACCCGCCAAATCAGAAAAAGTGGGAGTAGTTATATGCGGCGCGGGAACCGATGGCTTCGCTTAAGGGCGCATAAAAGTATACTCTTCATCGTCACCGATATTTTCGGCAATAAACTCCAACTCATTGGCTATGTCATTGGCTGACCGAGTTTTGCGATAGATCGCGATTGCCTCTGCAATCAAAGCACGGGCTAGGGCGTCTTCTGATAAGGATTTCTTGTTCGTCTCATCCAGTGCAGCGTTTATGGCATTTTGGGCAATTTCTGTAACGGTACTCATTTTTCCTCCTTTTTGTGCCAATTTACGCATAAATGACCAGAGGTCATTGATTTTACGCAATTTCTTGTTTTCCCACAGCTAAGCAGTTCAGAAAATTCAAGATTTGTCATTATCGGCGACTGTTTTTCTTTGACCAACTTCCCATTATCAACGTACTTTAAAAAGAAAAAACAAATCAGGGAAACAAATTAAAATTAAAGGGATAGGAAATGTCTGATTTTTCTTGGGAGAAGTCGTACCCAGAGGGTGTTAAGTGGGAAATTGAAATCGAACAAAAACCCGTTTTCGCCATTTTGGACGAAGCGGTAAAAAAATGGCCGTCCAATAATGTTATCGATTTTCTCGATAAAAAAATCACCTATGCCGAACTTGATGATTTGGTAAACCGGGCTGCAAAGGGATTTCAAGAACTTGGAGTGAAGAAGGGCGTTCACGTCGGCCTATATTTACCAAATACGCCGCATTATATCGTTGTCTTTTATGCCATTCTTAAAGCTGGCGGTACGGTTGTCAATTACTCCCCTTTGGACGCGGAGCGTGAACTTGTCCATAAAATCGAAGACAGTCAAACAGACATAATGGTCACTTTGGATTTGAATGTCCTGTATCCCAACATTGGAAAATTACTTGAAAAAACACGACTTAAAAAAGTTGTTGTTGGCAACTTGAAAGAAGTTTTGCCATTTCCTAAAAATCTGCTGTATCCGATTGTTAAGTCAAAAGAAATTGCATCTATCCCCAAGGATGACAAGCATATTTCCTACAAGTCACTGTTGGCTAATGACGGAAAATATGAACCTATTGATGTAAAAAAGCCTCAAGAACGCGTTGCAGTCCTCCAATATACTGGAGGCACCACTGGCCTTCCAAAAGGAGCAATGCTCACGCATTCAAATTTGGTTGCGGCTTGCCAACAGTTGAGGGCAATGCAACAAGGCGAAAATGAAATACTGGTGGATGGAGAAGAAAAAGTTCTCACAGTTCTACCACTTTTCCACATCTACGCTCTAACAGTGAACATGAATTTCGGTATTGCCGGCGGATCAGAATTAATTTTGCATCCCAAGTTTGATCTCAACAATGTCATGAAGGACCTGGACAAGAAAAAACCAACTGTTTTTCCAGGCGTCCCTACCATGTATATGGCCATTGCAAACCATCCGGAAATTGAAAAATACGATTTGAGCTCTCTAAAGTTCTGTGCATCTGGCGGCGCACCGCTTCCTGTCGAAGTCCAAGATCATTTCCAAAGAGTGACAGGTTGTCGTCTGCTCGAAGGTTGGGGTATGACCGAGACATCCCCTGCAGGAACGTCGACACCTATGACGGATAAACGTGTTGCTGGTTCTGCTGGTGTCCCGATCCCCGGTATTGAAATCCGAATTTTTGGTGTCGATGATAAAAGCAAAATCATGCCGACCGGAGAGATTGGTGAAATCGGCATCAAAGGCCCTAATGTCATGAAGGGATACTGGAACAAACCAGAAGCCACCGCAGAATCTTTCATCGGAGATTTCTTTCTCACTGGCGACACCGGCTACTTTGATGAAGACGGATATATGCATATTGTCGACCGGACAAAAGACATGATCACGTCTGGTGGCTTTAACGTATATCCCCGCATCATCGAAGAAGCTATCTTCGAACATCCAAGCGTTGAAGAAGTAACAGTGGTCGGCATTCCAGATGACTACCGCGGTGAAGCTGCCAAGGCGTTTATTAAGCTTAGAGCTGGAAAATCAGAGTTCTCTCTTGATGACCTTCGTGACTTCCTCGCCGATAAGCTCGGCAAGCATGAACTACCAAGCGCTGTTGAGTTCCGCCCAGAGCTGCCTAAAACGCTTGTTGGTAAACTCTCCAAAAAGGAATTGGTGGAAGAAGAACGCATCAAATATGACGCTCGTAAAAAAGAAAGCGCATAAATATACCTATATTTTCGATCAGCGGTACAGATCACATTTACAGTTTCAATATTCTGTTAAGTGATCTGTCTCGCTGATACGTAAAAACCGGCAAAGGGCCGAACGTCACCAACTAACAAAAACTCAGAACAGGCGAAACCGGCGAGGTGTCACTCCTACCGCTTGCTTGAACCTAGAGGTGAAGTGGGCTTGGGAGGAATACCCACAGGCAAGCGCTACCTCAGCCAAAGGCAATTGGGTATCTTTCAATATCTCTTTTGCTTTTTCAATGCGCAAATTATTCAAATATCGGTGAGGCGGCTCTGCAAAGCTTTCTTTAAACATATGGGCGAAATGAAAGCTGCTATAACCCGCAAGGGTCGCCAGATCATCTATGGTTATGGCGTCTGCAAAATAGATATTGAGATAATCCTTAACTTTCGCGGCGATATAAGGCGGAAGCCCACCTTTAACGGCAGGCAACTGATTTGGCAGTTCTGAATAGTTTTTCAGGATGTGAATTAGGTAGAGATCCGCCGCTGCCGACAGTGCGAGTTTATCAGCCCGATCATTCCAATTAAGGGGCAGTACAACATGCTTGACGATTTCTTCTGCATACCGATCAGTTTCAAAACTAAGATCGCGCAAACCAACTTGTCGGGGATCGCGATCGAACACCTTCAACGCCACGGATTTAAGTTTCTCCGGGCTGAAATAGAGATGAAACATTTCCAGTTTTTTTGGAATTCGCCATCTGGACCTATGATCGTCTGGTAACAAGCATATCTTGCCCGGAGCCCCTCCTATATGAGCGCCATGCGCATCAACCCGCTCAACGGCTTCTCCGCCGTTCAAATAGATACTAAAAGTATGATGCCCGGGCTGATCATATTCAGCTTCACCATATTGATTGAACCATTGAGCAACAGACAAACCATCAGAAATGTTTGCTGAACGCAAAGCAGTCGCACCGCCGTTACGCAATACGTTAAAAACATCCTGATTGATTTCAGCGTTGTTCATCTTCGTCCGTCATGTAGTCAAACCGGCCCTGAAATTACGACCATACGCACTTACTGACAACAGATCGTTTGTTACAATCAGCACATTAATCGCAAGAATCTGTAAAAAAGCCCGGAATGTGAAAGAAAACCAAAGCGAACCCTGCAATGAAGGCTTCAGATAAAGGAGTTTTCAATGACACTATTTTTGTACGCCCTCACCGTCATCATTTGGGGGCTCACTTGGTTTGCCATATCGTTGCAGCTTGGAACTGTTCCCATCGAACAATCCATCGCCTATCGCTTTGGATTAGCCGCTGCAGTTCTTTTCGCCTTTTTGTTTGTGACACGGAAACGTCTTCGCTTACCAAAACAGGTGCATCTGAGATTACTTGGGCAAGGACTGTGTTTATTTTCAATAAACTTCATTTGCTTCTATTTTGCGACCGACAAGATACCTAGTGGTTTGGTGTCCGTTGTATTTTCGCTGGCGACTATATTAAATGTTCTAAACAATCGGATGTTTTTCAAATCCCCTGTTTCACTAAAAGCAGTGATTGGTGGCCTGATGGGGCTGTTTGGCCTCGCCCTACTTATCATTCCAACTCTAGAAGACAACGGAAATATCAAGGAAGTAGCTCTCGGAATTCTTCTGGCATTTTGCGGAACCTACTGCTTCTCACTAGGTAACATGATTGGAAAATGGAATGCCGCTAACAATGTCGATACAAGCACCGGAAATGCATATGCTATGTTGTATGGGACGATGGTTCTTATTGGTTTCACCGGCTTCTTAGGTCACCCGTTTAGCTTTGATTTTTCCGCCGAGTATGTTGGTGCATTGCTATATTTGGCAATTCCTGGATCCGTGATCGGATTTACAGCCTACCTAACTTTAGTCGGACGAATTGGTCCTGAAAAAGCTGCCTATACGACAGTTTTGTTTCCGGTGATAGCCCTCGGTGTTTCATCTGTTTTTGAAGGGTATGATTGGAATAGTACAGCCACCCTAGGGCTACTAATCGTTCTAACGGGTAATATTATTGTATTCAGTCCTTCTGAATTTCTGAGAATGGTTCTTCACCGAATTCAAATTCCCGTTAAATCATAAGGTAGCATCTTCGAGATAAAGCTAGTGACGGATGGTCCCAAAAACAAAAATGAGCTCATTTCCCGTATAAAAGAGTGACCCTTCCAAAATTTCTTTATATCTTGTCACAATGAGCAAATTTTTAAGCATCGACTTTGAAACCGCAAACTACGGATCAGATAGCGCCTGCGCTATCGGTCTCGTTCTTGTCGAAAACGGCACAATTATTGACGAAGAGGTTCGCCTGATCCGACCTCCTACCCGTGATTTCTTTTTCACGCATATCCACGGTCTCACATGGGGAAATGTGAAGGGAGAGCCCGATTTCGGTGACGTGTGGCAAGACATCGCCCCCTATTTCGAAGGCGTTGATTTTCTAGCAGCCCATAATTCAGGATTTGATTCGAAAGTATTGAAGAGCTGCTGCGAGACCTATTCTGTGCTTGCACCGGATACAGAATTCATCTGCACAGTAAAATTGGCACGGAAATTGTGGAACGTGCGTCCAACCAAGCTACCCAATGTCGCCAACTATCTAGGATTAGAGCTCAATCACCATGACGCCCTATCGGACAGCCGTGCCTGCGCCAACATCATCATCGCAGCAGAAAATGATGGCTGGGGATTTGATACAGGGTTTGAACATGTTGGCGAGCGTTATTCCGCACCGGAAGATAGCGCGTAATATATCAATTTTTCACAAAAAAAGGCCGCCCTGGAATTCCCAAGGCGGCCTTTTTTAATCGTATTTGCAGTCTACTTAAGCAGCAACGCTTGTAGCAGCCTGAATTTTCTTCAATTGACGACGGGCAGCATGGCGACCCGTTTTCAATGTAATTTTACGCGCTGCGCGCTGTGCATTCGAACGGCAGTTTTTTGTTCCGCCGTTACCGCGACCGCCGCCACCGCTTTTGCGGCTTTTGCCGCCCTGATTGCGGCCGTTCCGTGCAGATCTCGCTGTCATGTGACTAGCTCCGTTCCGTTCATGTTTAAATTCGAAGCGCTTTACATAATGTGTTGATTGCAAAAGGTACAGAGAAAAATTCACTAAAAGCAGCTTTTTTCACTTTTTTCCAAATTTGGGCGATCCAAGCGTGTGTTTCAGTGAAATTCCAGTAAACTTAGACGGAATTCGCATCGAAAATCGAGAATCTAGCTTCAACACAAAAACAGCCCCAAAAGGAGCTGTTTTAAAGTCGCTATTACTAAAAGTGTCTTAGTTAAAGACGCTTTGTAATTTCATGGCAATGCCCATATTGCCTTCAATTTTCAACTTACCCATCATAAAGGCAGTTGTTGGATCCAAATCGCCTTTGGCCAATGCTTCAAAATTTTCTACTGAAATTTTAATCGTGCACTCCGCATCCGCATCGTCATTGCTAACGACGTTTGGAACAGTGTCGGCATCCACATGGATAATACCCTCACCTTTAAAATCAAATTTCAAGGTCGCGCCAAGTCCACAATCTTCACCAATACGCTCGCGCATTGCTTCTGTGATTTCTTCAAGTGTTGCCATTATTAAGGATCCTTTCCTGTCATCTAAGCAGAAGCCCGGCCTATCAATTCCACCGGTCTTTCCAACCAACTCGTTACTTGACGTTAACGTAAACGTCACCTACCATGAAGTCAAATAGTGATGTCATACGTACCAACTAATAATTCAAATGGTATGGCCCACAGAAAAACAAACCACAAATACTGGAGGCTATTAGTCATGGGATACCGATCCATTTTTCGCCCGGACCTGTTTAAAGGGAAAAAAATTATCGTAACAGGCGGTGGAAGCGGCATTGGACGCTGCACTGCCCATGAACTTGTCTCGTTAGGTGCTGACATCGCCCTCGTCGGTCGGTCTCAAGACAAACTTGATACTGTTCAGACCGAGATCAAAGACGCTGGCGGCATTGCTTCGACCCATTCTTGTGACATTCGGGATGAAGCCGCGGTTCGCGATACTGTCGCAGCGATATTGGACTTCCATGGCGCCATTGACGGCTTGGTGAATAATGCAGGCGGGCAATTCCCTGCACCCTTGGAAAGCATCAGCAAAAATGGCTGGGACGCCGTTGTGAATAACAATTTGACCGGTGGATTTCTTTTTTCCCGCGAGTGTTACACTCAGTGGATGAAAGAAAATGGCGGCGGCTCCATCGTCAATATTGTCGCGGATATGTGGACCTCCATGCCCGGCATGGGGCATTCCGGTGCGGCAAGGAAAGGCATGCTTAGTTTTACTGAAACAGCTGCTGTGGAGTGGGGCTGTGCGGGAGTGCGTGTAAATGCGGTCGCACCTGGGTGGATCATGTCCTCAGGCATGGACACGTATCCTGATTGGTTCCAGGACCAAATCCGCCAATTGGCGACACACACACCTGCGCATCGTTTGGGTACAGAATCGGAAACGTCCGCTGCTATCGTATTTTTATTGTCGGAGGCTGCAGCCTTTGTTTCCGGTGATTGCATACGAGTGGATGGCGGTGCGCCAAATGCCCGCAGGCACTGGCCACTTCCTGCCCATAAGAACAATGACGCCTTCAACGGATTTCATCTCGCAACAACACCAAAACTGTTTCAGGAAACACCGCCTTCCGACGACGAAAAATAGGAGAGAGATGCATGTCTGTTATTCACTCTGAAATAGATCCGAACAGCGACGTTTTTCAAACCAACCGTGCATCAATGTTGGAAATGATTGATGAATTTCGCGGACTTGAGCAAAAAGTTCGAGATTCCTCTAATAGTAAAAAAGAGAAGTTTCAAAAACGCGGACAGCTCCTACCGCGAGAGAGAATTGCTCTGTTGTTGGACAAGGGCGCCCCATTTATGCAGTTGGCCACATTAGCGGGCCTTGGCATGCATGACGATGATGGGAAAGAGGACGTGTACGGCGGCGGTGCCATTGTTGGTATCGGATATGTTTCCGGCATTCGCTGTATGATTACGGCATCAGACAGTGCCATAAAAGGCGGAACAATCGCTCCAATGGGATTGGAGAAAACACTCCGCGCTCAAGAGATCGTTCTGAAAAACAAACTGCCGGTGATTAATCTCGTGGAATCGGGCGGTGCCAACCTTCTGTATCAGGCAGAAATTTTTGTAAAGGCAGGCGCGGGATTTGCCAATCAAGCACGTATGTCTGCTGCTGGCATTCCGCAAATTACTGTCGTTCATGGATCAAGTACAGCAGGCGGAGCGTATTTACCGGGCTTGTCCGATTATGTTGTCATGGTTAAAGGCGGAGCAAAGGTCTTTCTGGCAGGTCCTCCCCTTCTAAAAGCTGCAACTGGAGAAGTTGCTACTGACGAAGAACTTGGCGGCGCCGAGATGCACTCCACCATTTCCGGTGTTTCTGAATATCTTGCTGAAAATGACGCCGATGGCATTCGCATTGCGCGTGAGATAATGAATAATATTCCGTGGAACGATGCCTTACCGGAACAAAAAATAAGGAACTTCGAGGAACCACTTTATAGTTCAGAAGAGCTCATAGGAGTGGTTCCTACAGATTATCGAAAACCCTACGATGTACATGAAATGATTGCCCGTATTGTCGACGGATCCGATTTTCTTGATTTCAAAGAACTCTATGGTGTCCATACGGTTTGCGGCCATGCCAAAATCGAAGGTCAGGCTGTTGGCATTCTTGGAAACAACGGTCCGATTGATGCGGATGGCGCAACAAAGGCTGCTCAATTTATCCAGCTTTGCAGCCAATCGGGAACTCCGATCATTTTCTTTCAAAACACGACTGGGTTTATGGTTGGTACAGAAGCTGAACAGGCGGGCATCATCAAGCATGGCTCAAAGATGGTACAGGCAGTAACTAATGCAACTGTTCCCAAAATAACAATTCATATCGGCGCGAGTTTTGGAGCCGGAAACTATGGTATGTGCGGCCGCTCGTTTGATCCGAAATTCATTTTCGCATGGCCCAACAATCAGATTGCGGTCATGGGCGGCGAGCAAGCTGCAAAAGTGATGTCCATCGTCACCGAAGAAAAATTCAAACGCCTTGGGCAAGAGCCCGACCGCGAGGCCATACAAAAGATGGAACAAGGGATCATCTCCCGCACAAAGAAGGAATCAACTGCACTTTATGCAACTGCGAGAGTGTGGGATGACGGCATCATAGATCCAAGGGATACACGCAAAGTCCTGAGTTATTGCCTGTCCATTTCAATGGAAGCAACCAGAAGACAAACAAACACAAATACATTCGGCATTGGTAGAATGTAGAAAACTGGGAGAGACAACATGCTTTACGGACCAGAACATAAAGAATTTATGAGCTCACTCAGTAAATTCATCGAACAAGAAATCAATCCCCATGTGGATGCTTGGGAAGATGAAGGCATTTTCCCGGCTCATGAGCTTTTCAAAAAAATGGGAGATCAGGGTTTTCTCGGTGTTTGCAAGCCAGAAGAGTATGGCGGCATGGGTCTCGACTATTCTTTCAGTCTTGCTATGTCGGAAACCTTGGGCAAAATTCACTGTGGCGGCGTTCCGATGGCAATCGGTGTTCAGACGGATATGGCAACCCCAGCCCTCGCAAGATTTGGATCCGACTATGTGAAAGAAAACTTCCTGCGCCCGGCAATTTCCGGCGATTATGTAGCCTGTATCGGTGTGTCTGAACCTTCTGCTGGATCCGATGTCGCTGGAATTAAATCACAGGCGAGAAAAGACGGCGATGACTATGTCATCAATGGCCAGAAAATGTGGATTACCAACGGGACACAAGCAGACTTTATGTGCATGCTGGTCAACACAAGCGATGGCCCCATGCATTCTAGTAAATCGCTGGTGATTATACCTATGGATACACCGGGCATCACGGTAGAGCGCAAGCTCGACAAGCTCGGTATGCGTTCCTCAGATACTGCCCAGCTCTATTTTGAAGATGTTCGCGTTCCACAGAGGAATATCATTGGCGAAGAAGGTATGGGTTTCACGTACCAAATGCTGCAGTTCCAGGAAGAACGTCTTTGGGCGGCTGGAAACGCGCTACAGAGCCTCGATAAAGCGGTACTCGATACAATCGAATATACAAGCCAACGAGAAGCATTTGGTAAGCCGATTTTGGATAATCAGGTCGTTCATTTCCGCCTTGGGGAACTTAAAACCGAAATTGAATGCTTGCGCTCTCTCACGTATCGGGCCGTTGAAGAGTATATCAGCGGTGAAAACGTAACAATGTTGGCGTCTATGGCTAAGTTGAAGGCCGGACGCTTAATGCGCGAAGTAAATGATGCCTGCCTTCAATATTACGGCGGTATGGGTTTCATGAATGAAACGCACATTTCCCGGGCTTATCGCGATGGCCGTTTGGGCTCCATCGGCGGTGGTGCCGATGAAGTAATGCTAGGTATCATTTGTAAATTGATGGATACGCTTCCAAAGAAAAAAAGGGGCTAACTCATAATGGCGTCGTTTTCCAAAATTCTGATTGCGAACAGAGGTGAAATTGCTTGTCGGGTTATCAAGACAGCCCATGACATGGGATATGAAACTGTCGCTGTATTTTCCGAAGCAGACAAGAACGCATTGCATGTAAAACTGGCAACAGAGGCCATTTGCATTGGCCCCGCGGCTGTTGGTGAAAGTTACTTGAGAATTGAAAATATTCTGAATGCCGCCGGCCAAACAGGGGCTGATGCCATTCATCCGGGATATGGCTTTCTATCTGAGAACGCTGACTTCGCTGATGCGTGTGCCAAGAATGGCTTAACGTTTATCGGCCCCTCCTCCAACGCGATTACCTTGATGGGGAATAAGGCGGAAGCCAAACGCCGGATGATTGAAGCCAACGTACCATGTGTTCCGGGCTACGAAGGACAGGATCAATCAGATCAGAAGTTTGTAACCGCTGCGGAAAAAATAGGATTTCCGGTTATGGTCAAAGCGGCGGCCGGTGGCGGCGGTCGCGGTATGCGCCTTGTGGCAACACCAGAGAAACTTGAAAAAGCGCTCTCTGCCGCCCGCTCTGAGGCCCAGAACGCCTTTGGTTCCGGGGAGCTAATCCTTGAGAAAGCCGTGATTGAGCCGCGCCATATAGAAATTCAAATATTTGCAGACAATCAAGGCAATGTTGTCCACATGGGGGAGCGCGACTGCTCCATCCAGCGCCGGCATCAAAAAGTGATCGAAGAAGCCCCGTCCCCAGCCGTATCAGAAAATTTGCGTGCTGAAATGGGCGCTGCAGCAGTTGCAGCCGCCAAAGCCATCAATTATTCCGGTGCCGGAACAGTGGAGTTTCTACTAACAAGCGATGGAGTGTTTTACTTTCTAGAAATGAATACGCGCCTTCAAGTGGAACACCCTGTTACTGAACTAATCACAGGGTTCGATTTGGTGGAATGGCAACTTCGCGTTGCGCGCGGAGAAACGCTGCCCAATATGCAGGATGGAATTAAGCTAGCGGGCCATGCAATGGAAGCACGGCTTTACGCAGAAGATCCCTACAAAAACTTCCTGCCCAAAGTTGGTAAATTGCTTAAATGGCAGATTTCCGAAGGTCCCGGCCGTCGTTGTGACCACGGCCTTGAAAACGGATCAGAAGTCACCCCACACTACGACGCTATGATCGCCAAGATAATCGCCTACGGTGATACGCGAGAAGACGCCCGGCGGCGGCTTATCAGTTCCTTAAAAGAAACACTTGATCTAGGATTAGTTACCAACAGGCAGTTCTTGATAGATTGCCTGAGCCATGAGAACTTTGCAGACGGCGGGGCAACAACTGCATTTATTGAAACACATTTTCCAAAGAAGATACGTACCCGCCCTATCCCCAGTAATGCTGCCCTTCGTATTGCTGCGGCATTGCATTTCTCACATGATCAGCACCGTTCCGCATCCGTAACTGATGGCTGGATTAGTAGTGCCTGCGCCGCGGCACCACTGGTTCTACAAGTTGAAGGTGAGAAAAAACATTTTTCTATCGAGCAAATGGGACCTAACCAATATCAGGTGTCAGCAGACGACAACATCAGCGAGGTAACACTCATGGATGTCTCGTCTCCTTTGGTCCGCGTAGAAATCGATGGTCATCAAATGACAGCGAATTTTGTATTTGAAGGTTCGGATTTACACCTGTCTGCGGGATCAAGCCAATTCAAGTCTCAAGAAGTAACCCTTGCACCAACAAACGCGGGTGAAGCCGCAGGAGACGGGCGCGTTCTAGCCCCGATGAATGGACGTATTATCGATATTAAGGTTACCGCAGGCCAACCCGTTAAACGCGGGCAAACACTTGCAACGCTGGAAGCCATGAAAATGGAGCATGAGATCACGGCAAAAATCGATGGCATTGTCTCCAAAGTGGCCGCTGCCCCTGAAGATCAAGTTGCAACACGTGCGTTACTTGTCGAAATTGAACCTGCGTAAAGGGAAAGACTAATGGATTTACTGGAACGCACGCCCCCGCACTTCTTCACGGAAGAGCACAATGCTTTTCGAGATACTCTTCGACGGTTTGTGGAGACTGAAATAGAACCCTTCGTTGCAGATTGGGATGAGGCGGAAACATTTCCCCGCGAGCTTTATAAAAAAGCTGCTGATATCGGCCTACTTGGTATTGGGTACCCAGAAGAGTATGGCGGCATTGAAGGCGATATATATTACAGCCTGATTGGTGCCGAAGAATTGGCCCGTTGCGGCGCAGGTGGACTTGTTGCCAGCCTATTAAGTCATACGATCGGTGCACCGCCCATCAAGAATGTTGGGAACACAGAGCAAAAGCAAAAATACCTTACAAAAATTTTGTCCGGTGAGTTGATTAGTGCTCTTGGGATTACAGAACCATCTGGTGGATCAGATGTTGCCAACTTAAAAACAACGGCAAAACGCGACGGAGATTATTTCGTCGTTAATGGCTCAAAAACGTTTATCACATCTGGAATGCGGGCCGACGTATATACCGTTGCTGTCCGTACGGGTGAGTCCGGCAAGGACGGTGTCTCCTTGTTACTTATCGATCGCGACACACCCGGCTTTGACCGGACGCCTCTAAAGAAAATGGGTTGGTGGGCGTCAGACACGGCAACGCTTTATTTCGATGATTGCCGGGTTCCTGTTGAAAACTTGCTTGGTGAGGAAAACAAAGGCTTTCAAGCCATCATGCTGAATTTTAACTCTGAACGTCTCTGGCTGGCGGCGGGCGCGGTATCCTTCGCACGAACATGCTTTAACGAGGTTGTTGCATACGCCAAAGAACGCAATGTCTTTGGAAAACCCCTCACTGAGAAACAAGTCATCCGCCATAAACTTGTTCAAATGGCACAAGCTGTGAACGCAACTCAAGCGTATCTGGATCAGGTATCCTACCGCGTACAAAACGGGGAACAGCCAATTGCAGATATCTGTATGTTAAAAAATCAGGCCACGGAAACTATGGAATTTTGCGCCCGTGAAGGCGTCCAAATAATGGGCGGTGCCGGTTTTATGCGCGGCCCCAAGGTTGAACGCATCTATCGTGAGGTTCGAGTAAATGCCATCGGCGGCGGTGCCGAAGAAATTATGCGCGACCTTGCTTCTCGTCAGTTAGGAATATAGAAGATCAGGCGCGTTTTAGCGCCTGATCAATGCGGTCATATCAGATCATCCTTTTTCGTGGTGACCACGACCAAACCCTTTCATATGCCGAAGACTTTTAATCTCTTCCATTGTTAGGTTTCCGTCGCCATCTGCATCCGCTTCACGAAATTTCTCAAGAACAAAAGCAGTCACTTCTGCTTCAGAGATTTTGCCGTCTTTATCTTCATCAAATTTCGACATCATTTTTTCCATACGCTTTTCTTTATGCGAACGGTGAGATTTTTCAATCTCGGCCAGAGTTAATGAACCGTTTTTATCTTCATCCAGTTTATCAAAACGGCTTGCCCACTTTTCTGGCATTTCATCCCGTGTCATCACACCGTCTTTATTTGCGTCATGTTTTTCAAACATAGTCGAAAGCGCTGCATGTCCCCAGTTACCAGCATTTTTCGTGGCGTATACTGCCGTTGGAATGGCGATAGCAGCGATAACAGCGGAAACAATAATAACCCGTTTCATTTTTTAGTCCTTTCAAATGGTTCTCCCCCCTTTAACGAGTGACAAAATTCGATCCGTCGAAAAAATTTGAATAGAAAATTATTGAACCTTGTTCATTTTTATGAACTAATGACAAAAAAATAGGAAATTACCATGTCTAAAGAAGTTGTTTTATATGAAAGTGATGGCCGGATCGCACGCATTACTCTTAATCGGCCGAAGGCGCTAAATGCTATTAACGAAGAAATGCCTCGCGCTATACGACAAGCCATCGAGCGGGCAAACGATGATGACGACGTGCACGTTATTATTCTGCAAGGTGCAGGTCGTGCTTTTTGCTCGGGCTATGATTTGAAAATCTATGCAGAAATCCCGGGAACTAATCCTGGATTTCAGGAAATGCCTTGGGATCCAACCATCGATTACAAAATGATGATGAGAAACACTCAGGATTTCATGAGCATTTTCCGCTCCTACAAACCGGTTATCGCCAAAGTTCATGGCTATGCAGTTGCTGGTGGCAGTGACATCGCCCTCTGCGCGGATATTGTAATAATGGAAGAAGACGCAAAAATCGGGTATCCACCGGCCCGCCTCTGGGGTTGCCCTACAACCGCAATGTGGGTCTACAGATTAGGTGCTGAAAAAGCCAAACGCATGTTACTTACCGGTGATCTAGTGGACGGACGAGAAGCCAAGGAACTTGGTCTTGTGCTGGATGCTGTTCCTTCCGATCAACTGGAAGCCCGTGTAATGGAATTTGCCAACAAAATCGGATCTGTTCCAAAGAACCAACTCATGATGCAAAAAATGATGATCAATCAATCTCTGGATAATATGGGTCTTGCCTCCACCCAAATGACAGCAACCATATTCGACGGCATCACACGTCACAGCCCAGAAGGCGTCGGATTCAAAAAGCGTGCAGAAGAAGTTGGTTTTCTTCAAGCTGTGCAAGAACGTGATAGTGGCGATAATCTGGACTAATGTCAAAGCTAACCCAAAAAGCCAATCGCAAGGAAGAAGTGCAGGCCTATAAAAGGCAAAAAATTCTAACTGCCGCAACAACCCTTTTCCGTGAGAAAGGACTGGAGGGGGCGACCATGCGTGCCATCGCCACTGAAGCCGGTTACTCAACTGGGGCGCCTTACACCTACTTCCAATCCAAAGAAGAGATATATGCGGAGCTCTTGGGTATTTCGCTTGGAAATTTGAGTAAGGCTGTCAAAGATGCGGGTCGCAATATTTCGTCTACTTCAGAAAGCGCCCGGCATCGTTTTTCTGCATATTTTGAGTATTATTACGAACATTCAGAAGATTTGCAGTTAGGCCTTTATCTTTTCTCAAGTGGAGAGATAAAGCGGAGAGGTTTTTCAGAGGATACAAACCGTCATCTAAATGGGAAACTAATGTCATTGATGGGGTATATGGCAAACTGCCTGCATGAAATTGAAGAAGTCTCCGCAAGCATCGCTCAACAGGAAACATTGGATGCTATTAGCCATATAACCGGCATCCTCCTCCTTCATACAACAGGCAGATTGAATACTTTCGGTGCAAATCCGCAAGAAATGATCGACCGCTACATAGGACAAATGCTAAAAAGATTAGAAACCTAAAAAAGAACAACAAGAAAAATGGGAGCCCCCTTTCATGAACGAATATGTAGAGAGTTATCGCGGCCACGTTTTGTCGAGTGAGTGCGACATGATGGGCCACATGAACATTCAGTTCTATGGATCCTGTGTCAGCAAAGCCATGAAACACATGTTTTCGACTATTGGATTCACTCCCGATTTCGTAAAGAAAGTTCAAAAAGGCTTTGCGGCAGTTGATCAACAAACAAAATTTTGCGGTGAACTACTAGCCGGCGACATCATGCACATGGAAAGCGCCGTCATTGATTATACCAGCAAGTCACTGACCATTCATCATCGCTTGATTAACAGTGCGACAGGCGCCCTTTCCTATGAGACGAAAGTAACCGCTCTGCATTTCGATATGAAAGCACGAAAAGCAATCGCTTTTGATGAGGAAACGCTCAAGGTATTGCAGTCTGTGAAAATTCAGGAGATCGCGGCATGACTTTTTCCTCATCAGATAAACTAATTCCCGGTTTTCGCGGCGCTGTCGAGACTTGGGAATGCGACCAGATGAAGCACATGAATGTCCAGTTTTATAGCTCGAAGGCATCCATATCGTTTTCACACCTTCTAAATGCATTGGGACTGCCCCCCTCACGCATCCGCCAGGATAGAAAATCCCTTACATATCGGGATTTGAGAATTCAATACAAAGCGGAAATGCTGGGCGGTGAATTAATGTATGGCGTCTCCGGCATCCGCTCCGCGGGCCCAGATGGTATCCATGGTTTTACCCATTTATTCAAAGCAATCGACGATACATTGTCGTCCATCAGCGAGTTTAATTTGCGATATGCAGATTTGGATACAGGTGAAGAACACCCAATTCCAGTAGATGTACTTGAAAAAGCGAAGTCTCTTGCTGATGAGCATGAGGATTTGTACTGCCCTGCACCGATGAAAACACTGATCCTACCGGCAACACCGATGGATCATATGTTCGAAACCAGTAGAACAGCCGTAAATGTGTGGGAATGTGATCAATATAACAATATGGAAATTCGCCATATCATTGGCAGATTTTCTGACGCGGCTTCGCATATTGTCTCTTCCGTTGGCATTACCCGAGCGATCCAACATGAGCGGAATTTGGGATCAGCCGCACTGGATTATTATGTGGAATTTAACAAGCCTATCAAAATGGCCAACGCCATTATTCTGAAAAGTGGGTTGCTTGACAGAAAGCCTAAAAACTTCGTCTTTGGACATCATATGATCAATTGCGACACCGGTGATATTCTAAACTCAACCACTGTACTGGGATGCTATTTCGATATGACAGCAAGAAAATCTGTTCCGTTGCCGGAAGAGTATGTTGCGATACCGGAAGAACAGCTTCTTCGAAGTCAAATGTGAGGCAAATGGGCGGTTATTTCTTTTTCGACTGTTTCCCGCGCAGTAATATTCACCCGAAATTTCAGAATAAAAGATACGGCACCGCGACAGTGCCGCATCTTTTATTTTCATGACCTTAAGTTTATGCAGCGTAGAACGTTTCCCCTTTTGCGGCCATATCCCGAAGCATTTGCGGTGGTGTGAAACGCGCACCATACTTCTGTGCCATCACATCACATTCAGAGACGAAATTATCGACACCAACGGTGTGGATCTGACTGATCGAACCACCCCGAAACGGTGCAAAACCCCATCCGAGGATGGAACCCACATCCGCATCTTCAGCTGAAGTCACAACATTTTCTTCCATGCAGCGGGCTGTTTCAACGGACTGAATATAAATCAAGCGTTTAATCACATCTTCAACAGACGGTTGTTCGGCTTCTGGCAATACTGGGAAATGTGCAGGTAGGTCTTTCCAAAGATGTTTCTTTCCATCTTCTGGATACTCATAAAACCCTTTGCTTTCCCGCTTACCGACGCGCTTCAAGTCTTCAACCATTTTGTTGACCACAGGTTCGCTTGGAGAGGAAACATACTTATCTCCCAGATCAGCTTTTGTCTGATTGGAGATTTTATACATCAAGTCCAATGACACTTCATCGGCTAGCGCCAACGGCCCAACCGGCATACCCGCCATTTTACCCGCATTTTCGATCAGAGCCGGACTGACGCCTTCCGCAAGAAGGGAGATGCCTTCGCTCACATAAGTTGCAAACACGCGACTTGTGTAGAAACCACGACTGTCATTTACAACAATCGGCGTTTTACGGATCGCTTTCACATAATCCATTGAACGGGCGAGGGTTTCCTTACTGGTTTCTTTACCGCAAATAATTTCCACCAGCGGCATTTTGTCTACTGGTGAGAAGAAATGCAGGCCGATAAAATTAGCAGGTCGTTTGCTTGCTTCGGCAAGCCCAGTAATTGGAAGCGTCGATGTATTGGAGGCAAATATTGCTGTCTCCGGCAGAACAGCTTCAGATTTTGCTGTCACATCTGCTTTAATCTCACGGCTTTCAAAAACCGCCTCGATCACCATTTCAGCACTATCCAGCAATGCATAATCTGTTGTTGGCGTGATCAAGCCAAGCACTTGCTCAGCTTTCTCTTCGCTCATACGCTTTCGGCTAACCGCTTTTTTAAGCAGAGCTTCTGAATAGGCTTTCCCTTTTTCAGCGGCCCCCTGATCACGGTCGATCAGAACGACTTCGATGCCAGCCATGGCAGAAGAATACGCAATACCAGCCCCCATCATGCCCGCGCCGAGGACACCAACTTTGGAATAGGATTGCTTTTCAACATCTTTCGGACGCGATGCCAATTTGTTTGCATTGCCAATTCCAAAGAATAGCGACCGGATCATGTTTTTGGCTTCGGGAGACATGCATGTCTTCACGAAATACCGAGTTTCAATACGAAGTCCACTGTCGATATCAACGCAACACCCTTCATAGACACAAGACATGATGTTAAGTGCTGCCGGATAATTGCCATGGGTCTTCTCCCGGAGCATGGCGTTGCCAGCAGTAAACGTCATCATGCCCGTCGCACTCATCGGGGCACCGCCCGGAATACGAAAACGTTTGTTATCCCAAGGTTGAACGGCATCTTCGGGCTTCGCATTCATCAGCCAGCTTTTCGCGGCTGTCAGCAATTCCTCTGCAGGCACAACGGCATTGATCGCACCAGCTTTCAAGGCTTTTTCAGGGCTAAGATGTTTCCCTTCCAGAAGAAGTGGAAGCGCCGCCTGAATACCGATAAGGCGCGGAAGGCGTTGTGTTCCGCCGCCTCCCGGAAGCAAGCCGACTTTGACTTCAGGAAGACCAATTTTGGCTTTTGGATTATCCGCTGCAATTCTGTGATGACAGGCGAGGCAAATTTCGAAACCGCCCCCAAGTGCCGTTCCGTTAATGGCAGCAACAAAAGGCTTACCTGATTTTTCAATGGAGCGGAACATCAATTGAAGTTCCATCCCGTTATTGAACATTTCTTCTGCGCCGCTCCAGCCTTGGAGCATTTCAAGATCAGCGCCTGCGATAAAGTCAGGTTTGCCCGAGGTGATAATCGCGCCTTTTACAGCGTCATCGGAAATGGCTTTTTGAATAGCATCGGCAAATGCCGGAATACTGTCGTTGTTCAGCACATTCATGCTGCGTCCGGGCATATCCCATGAAATGGTTGCGATACCATCCCTATCTACTGAGTAATTGATCATAGTCCTAAATGTCCCTTAAACGCGTTCGATGATGGTTGCTGTACCCATACCGGCACCAACACACAGTGTGATAAGCGCTGTGTTTAGATCACGGCGTTCCAGCTCGTCCAATACCGTGCCGAGGATCATGGCACCTGTCGCACCCAAAGGATGCCCCATAGCAATAGCTCCGCCATTTACGTTAATCTCGCTGTGATCCACATTCATCACGTCCATGAAACGTAGAACCACGCCAGCAAAGGCTTCGTTCAATTCCCAAAGATCGATATCAGCAGCTGTCATCCCTGCCCGTTTAAGCGCTTTTTCAGCGGCATAACTTGGGCCCGTCAACATGATTGATGGCTCACTCCCAATAGAAGCAAACGATTTAAACCGCGCGCGCGCCTTCATTCCAATTTTCGTCCCGGCTTCTTTGTTCCCGATCAGAACAGCTGCAGCCCCGTCAACGATACCAGAGGAGTTACCTGCATGATGCACGTGGTTAAGTTCTTCCACTTCAGGGTAGCGCTGTTTAATAACGGCATCGAAACCGTATTGAGCACCCTGAACTGCGAACGCGGGGTCAAGGGACCCTAATGACTGCATAGTTGTTTGCGGGCGCATGTGTTCGTCATGGTCCAAAATGGTCAAACCGTTCATATCAGTCACAGGAATGACAGAGTTCTTAAAATAACCTTCGTCCCATGAATGTTTTGCACGCCGCTGGCTTTCCACGGCGTAAGCATCAACGTCATCGCGGCTATAGTCCCATTTGGTGCAAATCAAGTCTGCACCGATGCCTTGTGGTGCGAAATAAGTGCCATACGCCACTTGCGGATCGGCTGACCACGCCCCGCCGGAAGATCCCATTGGAACACGCGACATGCTTTCAACGCCGCCGCCGACTGTCAGATCACTTTGACCTGACATCACTTGGGCTGCCGCCATATTAACGGCTTCAAGGCCAGATGCGCAGAAACGGTTGATCTGTACGCCAGAAGCTGTTTCTGCATATCCCGCATGCAACGGGGCAACACGGCCAATTACAGCACCTTGTTCGCCAACAGGCTCAACACAACCAAGGACCACATCATCCACAAGAGACGTATCAAGATCGTTGCGATCCCGCACCGCTTTTAGCGCCGCTGCCGCAAGGTTGATCGGAGTTACTTCGTGCAGGCTTCCGCTCGCACGTCCTTTGCCGCGAGGCGTTCTTACCGCATCATATACAAATGCTTCAGTCATTTTATTCTCCCTTTAACAAGTCTATAAAGACCGGCTGATGATTTCTTTCATGATTTCGTTGGTGCCGCCATAGATGCGCTGGACACGGGCATCAGCATAGGCACGAGCAACGCGGTATTCCCACATAAAACCGTACCCACCATGTAATTGCAGGCACTCATCAATGAGTTTATTTTCAAGGTCAGAACACCAATATTTAGCCATAGCCGCTGTATCGACTTCAAGCTCGCCTTTCAGCAATTCTTCAAGGCAACGGTCAACAAAGACACGGGCAATTTGCGCTTCGGTTTTAAGCTCCGCTAATTTGAATTTGGTATTCTGAAACTGAATAACATTCTTACCAAACGCTGAACGTACTTTTGTGTATTCAATCGTCTCTTCCAGAACCGCTTCCATGGTCGCCGTTGCACCAATGGCAATTTGCAGCCGCTCCCAAGCCAGTTCCTGCATCAGGCAGAAGAAGCCTTTACCTTCTCCGCCCAAAAGGCTGCTGGCTGGAACACGGACATCATCGAAGAAAAGCTCGGCAGTGTCTTGCGCCTTTAAACCAAGCTTATCAAGATTGCGGCCTTTGTCGAAACCAGGTGTTCCCGTTTCCACAAGGAAAAGACTTGTGCCTTTAGCACCAGCCTCCGGATCTGTTTTTGCCACCACGATCACAAGATCACACATATATCCGTTAGTAATAAAGGTTTTAGAGCCATTAATGATGAAGTCGTCACCGTCTTTTACTGCCCGTGTTTTGATCCCTTGCAGATCAGAGCCTGCAGCGGGTTCTGTCATGGCAATCGCACCAATCATCTCTCCGCTGACGAGTTTAGGCAGATATTTCTTTTTTTGCTCTTCCGTGCCGTAATTCAGAATGTAAGGCGCTACGATTTCTGAATGCAGGCCAAATCCCGGACCAGAAGTTCCCGCACGAGCCTGCTCTTCCATCATGATCACACTGTAGAGTTTTTCTGCACCAAGGCCGCCATACTCTTCTGGAATGGACATACAAAGCAGACCTTGTGATCCTGCCTCCAACCATGCTTCACGGCTTACTTGTCCTTCTTTTTCCCACTTTGCATGATGAGGCGTAATGTGATCTTCGTAAAACCGGCGGACGGATTCACGAAAAATATTGTGCTCTTCACTGAAAATCTCTCTCTTAATCATAATAGATTTTCCCTAAATTATTGTTTTTAATTACATTAATAGTCATGATTGACATTTTGTCATTTTTTGAATACAAAAAAATCCCGCAGAATTGCAGAAAGGCAATAACACTCTTCACTATTATTGCCTTTCCATCAAGTCTCGGAATTAAAATGCTTCTGCATCAAGCTCCATCATGGTCCGTGATCCTGCGCTCATTTTTACAAGCAATGAGGAAACATCAGGAATCATACGCTCAAAGAAGAAGCGGGCAGTAACAATTTTGGTTTCGAAGAATTCTTTATCTTCCGCGCCTTCTGCCAGTTTTTCTTTTGCGATTTTAGCCATCTGCGCCCACATATAGCCAAGCGCAACCAAACCAAACATTCGCAGATATTCAGTGGAAGCAGCACCGGCTTCGTCTGGATTCTTCATGCCTTTTTCAGCCAACATGGCTGTACCTTGCTGTAGCTTCGCGAAAGACTTCGCAAGTGGCATGATGTAATCCTTCATATCCGGGTTCATCATGTTTTCTTGAATGAAAGCATCCACAGGATGGAAGAACTGGCGTAGGGACCGGCCAAGATTTGCCGGAATTTTACGGCCCACAAGATCTAGAGCCTGAATTCCGTTCGCACCTTCGTAGATTTGTGTGATACGCGCATCCCGAACGAATTGTTCCATGCCCCACTCGTGAATATAACCATGACCACCGAAACATTGTTGGGCAGTTGCCGCCAATTCGAAGCCCATATCTGTGAAGTAGGCTTTAATGACAGGTGTCAAAATACCAAGAAACTCGTCAGCCGCTTGGCGGCCTTCTGCATCTGGGTGCTTTTCAACCATATCCACTTGCAAGCCAGCCCACAAACCCAAGGCGCGTGCGCCTTCTGTGAAAGCACGGCACATCAACAAATTCCGGCGGATATCCGGATGAACGATGATTGGATCAGCTGCTTTTTCAGGGGCTTTCACACCTGAGATTGAGCGTCCTTGAATACGGTCTTTAGAATATTCAACAGCGTTTTGATAGGCCACTTCTGCTTGGGACAATCCCTGAATACCAACCCCAAGACGGGCAGCATTCATCATTGTGAACATGGCACGCATACCTTTATGGGCATCGCCCAAAAGATATCCGGTTGCATCTTCATAGTTCATGACACAGGTGGAATTTCCGTGGATCCCCATCTTATGTTCGATTGAACCACAGGTTACGCCATTCCGCTCACCTGGGTTTTCATTTTCGTCCAAGATAAATTTTGGAACGATGAACAGGGAAACACCCTTAATGCCATCCGGTCCGCCAGGAATTTTCGCCAACACCAAATGAATGATGTTGTCTGTCATATCGTGCTCACCAGCAGAGATGAAAATCTTGGTCCCGGAGATTTTATAGGTGTCGTATTCTTGGGGAACAGCTTTCGTCCGCATCAAGCCCAGATCAGTTCCGCAATGAGGTTCCGTCAGGTTCATAGTGCCGGACCAGTCACCAGACGTCATTTTTGGAAGATACATTCTCTTCTGTTCATCCGTACCATGCTTCAGGATCGCGGCAGATGCACCATGGGTCAGGCCCGGATACATACCGAAGGCCATATTTGCAGAGCTCATCATCTCAGCAAGGCTGGTGCCAATAACATGTGGAAGACCCTGCCCGCCATATTCTTCAGGCATATCGATACCAGTCCAACCGCCTTCACGGTAAGCATCATAGGCTTCTTTAAATCCGGTTGGGGTCGTGACCTCACCGTCATTCCAAGTACAGCCTTCTGTATCGCCAACCTGATTGAGAGGTTGCACCACATCTTCAACGATTTTCGCGCCCTCCGTCAGGATCGCATCGATCATATCCGGCGTTGCATCTTCAAAACCCGGCATATTCGACATTTTGTCGACACCTAGAAGGTCATTGAGAACAAACTTAATGTCTTTAACAGGAGCATTATAAATAGGCATTTTGTGTCTCCCTAATTGCGAAGTGGTTTGCCGGTTGTAAGCATATGCTCAATCCGGTCGAGAGTTTTGTGATTGCGGATCAAAGTCATGAAACCTTCTTTTTCAAGTTCAAGAAGCTTCTTCTCTGAAACCGGTTGTGTGATGTCAGTATCGCCGCCAGAGAGAACCCGTCCGACTTCACCGCCAACAACCGCATCATATGCTGTCGCTTTACCTTGGGTTACGAAACCGGAGACTGCCATATCAAAGGCAGCTGCTGCAGTTGGTCCCGGAAGATGAACATCTTCAGAAACTGGTGGCTCGTAGCCTTCCACAAGGTCCAGCGCCTTCTTTTTCGCATCAGCAAGAACACGTTTACGGTTCATCGTAACATTGTCCCCGGGGCGCAAAATAAGCATGTCGCGTGCTTCTGCAGCACTTGTACAAACCTTCGCAGTAGAAATGCTTTCGAAAACAGATGCCAGTGCAGGCATTGGGCCACTTGGACGTTTTTTGTTTTGGATAGACCGCATAACCAGTTCTTTACAGCCACCAAAACCTGGAATGACACCGACGCCGACTTCAACCAATCCCATGTAGCTTTCTGCATGGGCCTGAACAGCATCAGCAGCCAGAACAATTTCACAGCCCCCGCCAAGTGCCATACCAGCAGGTGCAGCAACAACAGGGAATGGCGCGTATTTGAGCTTATAAAGCGCCGTTTGACCTTCACTGATTGAGTTTTCAATCACAGGCCACATCGCCGCATTTGCCGCAAACAAAGCCAAACCAACATTCGCACCAACAGAGAAATTATCTGCATCTGTGCCAATAACAAGTGCTTTGAAGCCTTTTTTATCAAGTTTTCCAGCTTCACGCAGCATATCGACCACATCTTGATCAATGCTGTTCATTTTAGTGTGAAGCTCAAGACAGGCGACCCCATCTCCCAAATCCCAGATGCTGGCACCCTTATTGGATTTAAACGGTGTTTTTCCGCGTTTGATATCGGCAAGCATCCAAGCACCTTCAGCGACTGGAACTTTGGCGTATTCGCCGTCCACAGTCATATAAAGTGCGTCTTCACCTTCTTCTTTATAAAGCGGGCGATCACCTACTTTTTTCAAGAAGGCTGGAACTTCCATTCCTTCAGTTTCAAGGCGATCAATAAAGAATTGCACGCCCATCTGGTTAAGCTGCTCAAACGGTCCGTATTTCCACGCATAGCCTGTTTTCATGGCGTTATCGATGGCGATAATATCGTCTGCAATTTCACCGACAAGCGACGCAGAGTAGGAGATAACCTTTTTCAAGATTTCCCACGCGTATTTACCGCCAACATCATCAAATTCTATAAGCGCTTGTAGGCCTTTTTTAGCAGCCCTAACTGAACCCAATTTTGGTTTTTGCGCTTTGGCATATTCTCCCGTGATAAGATTGCGAGCTTCTTTAACTTTACGCCCGCCGTCCTTATTCATTCGGTAAAAGCCGCCTTTACCCTTACGGCCAGTGTAACCATCAGCAATCATTTTTTCGATGGTCGTCACCAACGCATGGTCGGCATCATATTCCTGACAGAACGGATCGCTTGCAGGCAATTCTGCGAGCATGGACGCGTTTACTTTTGGCCCCAAATCAATACCGGTCAAATCACCAAGACCAAAAATTCCGGTACTTGGAATACCCATTGGTTTGCCACATACGGCGTCGGCTTCTTCAACTGTCATACCCAAATCAAAAGCTGACTTGATCGCAACAAACGACCAGTAAATGCCAATACGGTTCCCGATAAACCCAGGAGTGTCGTAGCAATCAACAACTTCTTTACCGAGCGCAACATCAGCAAACTGACGCAATTCGTCGATGGCATCCTGACGGGTCAGTTCACCTTTAACCAACTCGAACAAACGCATATAACGCGGCGGATTAAAGAAATGCGTAATCGCAAAGTCTTTTTGAAGACTTTCAGGCAGTCCCGCCATCAGTGTTTTGAGTGGAATGGTAGACGTATTGGACGAAACGATCGAACCTTCTTTACGGACTGTTTCCAGTTTTTTGTAAAGATCCTGCTTCAAGTCAGGGCGTTCGATAATTGCTTCAATTATCCAGTCACAATCAGCAACCAGATCCAGATTATCTTCCAGATTTCCAGTAGTGATCATCCGTGCATTTTTTTTATGCATAAACGGCGCAGGTTTTGTCTTCAACATTGTTGCGACAGCGCCTTCGGCAAGCATATTCCGGTTTTTTGCACCTTCAGGTACAATATCCAACAGAACCGCCTGATATCCTGCATTGGTGACATGGGCGGCAATCGCAGCACCCATAACACCCGCGCCAATTACGGCAACTTTTTCAATAGCCATAATTAGCAAGCCTCAAGAACAGTCGCGATACCTTGACCGCCACCAATACATTGCGTTGCAAGACCTAAGGTTTTGCCTTCACGTTGCATTAAGCTGGCCAATTTACCTGTGATGCGCGCGCCTGTTGCACCCATCGGATGTCCCAATGCAATCGCACCACCATCAATATTAGTGATGTCGTAGTTCATGCCCGCTTCTTTCAGCACGGCAAGAGATTGCGCTGCGAACGCTTCGTTCAATTCGATGATGTCGATATCTTTTAATGTCAGGCCAGCACGCTCTAGCGCTTTCTTCGTCGCTGGAACAGGGCCGATGCCCATTACTTCCGGACCGCAACCTGCGACCGCAATGGATCTGATACGAGCGAGCTTTGTCAGGCCGTTTGCATCTGCATATTCTTCTGAGCAAACCAAAGTCGCAGACGCACCATCTGTCAGCGGTGAGGAGGTTGCTGCAGTAACGCTCCCATTTGCATCAAACGCTGGTTTCAAACCCGCAAGAGTTTCAAGTGTTGTTTCCGGACGGATACATCCATCTTGTTCGACACGTATATTGCCATCAACTATTGGAATAATTTCATCGGTAAATTTACCTGCGGCACGAGCCGCGGCAGCACGAGCATGACTTTCAACCGCCATTTCCTCTTGCTCTTGACGAGAAATTTTATATTGATTTGCCAAATTTTCAGCAGTAATACCCATTGAAATATATGCGTCTGGATATTCTTTATATAAAGCAGGATGCGGCGCCGGATTAAATCCGCCCATAGGCACACGGCTCATGCTTTCGATGCCACCGCAAATAAATACGTCGCCAGCACCCATTTGAATAGCGCCAGCTGCCATGTGAATAGCCTGCATGGAAGATCCACAAAACCGATTTACTGTTGTCGCTGAGGCAGTTTTTGGAATACCTGCTAGAAAGCTGATGATCCGCGCTACGTTGAGGCCCTGCTCTGCTTCAGGAAAGGCGCTACCGATGATCACATCTTCGATATCCTCAACATTTACACCGGTTTTTTCGATAAGACCGCGCACCACTTGGCCAGTCATTTCATCAGGGCGCACCTTGATCAATTCGCCCTTATTAGCAAGTGTAAACGGTGAGCGGGCGTACCCGGCAATGACCACATTCTTCATGATCTAAAATCCTTTCAAACTAAAGCCTGTATCGTATTTCAGGCAAGGGGGGATGTATGTTGACACTATTTAGACAAACCGAATCGAGACGGCTCAAAATAGCGTTTTAAAATATACTCAAGCAAGTTTCTTTCCGTCATTTGCCGCATCGTTAAGATGAGTCATCAAATCAGAAATGCTTGTCTCTAGTTCGTCGATAGCCTCGTCAATATCGTGTCGTTGACTTTTTAGCTTACCAAGTTGGTCCTCACATTTTTGCAATGTGAATTTGAGCTGCTCCTTGGAATCTGCTTCAGGATCATACAAGTCGATCATTTTCTTGATGTCTTGCAGACTAAAGCCGAGTCGACGCCCTCTTAAAATCAATTTTAATCGTGCGCGATCGCTGCGAGAATATATGCGCGTTAGCCCATCCCTCTCAGGAGAGACCATTCCTTTATCCTCATAGAACCTGATAGTGCGAGAAGTTACCTGAAACTCCTCAGCTAAATCGGTGATGGAATACCTATTCTTATCCATTCTATCTCCCAACAAGAACGCCTTTTAATCATCCGCAAACTTACTTGACGTTTACGTAAACGTCAACTTCCGTTTACGTCAACGGAATAAAATTTGAAATGTAGCCTACAAATAGGTGCATTTATGAAAAGTATTTGATATCATAACGCGCATTAATGAAACTTATGCGCATGGGGGAAGGTGCGTAAGATGCCAAAAAGGTTTTCCACGTACAAGGAATTCTGGCCCTATTATTTGGGGGAGCATTCCAATCCGGTTTGCAGATTGCTCCACTATGGCGGGACAACACTCGCCCTTGTAATTTTAGTCGTCTTCTTAGTCACTAAGTCACCAGCTTATATTGCAGCATCTGTTCTATGTGGATATGGACCCGCATGGATTGGGCATTTTTTCATTGAGAAAAACAGACCTGCAACATTCGATTATCCCTTTTGGTCACTCATTAGCGATTTTAGAATGTACCTATTGTGGTTAAGTGGGAATATTGGCAAAGAATTAAAACTTTATAGTGTTAGATAGCGACAGCTAGCACATGACTTGTTACCTCTGGGGGGAGGCACAAAATGAACAACATCAATCACATCGAGAAAGATTACACTCAGCTATTCAGCTCTCTTTACAAGGCGAGTAAAATACTAAAATCTCTAGGAAACCAGAGACGCCTTGAAATACTGACATGCCTGTCAGAGCAAGAGCTATCTGTTGGTCAACTGGAAAGAAAAATAAATATCAGCCAGTCAGCACTCTCTCAGCACTTGGGAAGACTTCGTAGAGATGACATTGTCACTACCCGCCGGGAAGCTCAAACCATTTACTATTCTTTGTATAGTGAAAATATCCGGAACTTATTGCTTTCTGTACAGATGGCAGCTTAATAATTTGGGGGGATGGTGAAAATTTTTACATTTTTCGTCATCAAGTTATTACAATTGCAACGGATTTATTGTATAGGCTGAACTAACAACACCTTCATCAGTTCTATTCAGGGTCAACGCCCATATGCCAGTCTATCTTCCAATTGCCGAAATTTCAGTGAATTTATTCCTGATTTTAGGCATGGGCGGAGCTGTTGGTCTGCTTTCCGGTATGTTTGGTGTTGGTGGCGGTTTTTTAATGACGCCACTTCTCATCTTCATTGGGATACCGCCCGCCGTTGCCGTTGCCACTGGCGCAAACCAATTGATTGCCGCAAGTGTTTCTGGTGTTCTCGCCCATTGGCGGCGCGGCAATGTTGATTTCAAAATGGGGACTGTTCTGCTCGTTGGCGGCGTTGTTGGCTCTGCGCTCGGCACCTGGATTTTTGCACTATTGAAAAGCGCAGGACAAGTTGATCTGCTAATTTCTTTGTCCTACGTTCTATTTTTGGGTGTCATTGGCGGCCTGATGATGGTGGAGAGCGTTGGCGCCCTGCTTCGAAGCCGCAAAGGCACGGTAAAGCGGAAAAAACTACACCAACATTATTGGATCCATGGCCTGCCGTTTAAGATGCGGTTTCGAAAATCGAAACTCTACATCAGCGCTTTATTGCCGCTAGTGCTTGGGTTCTTTGTTGGCATTTTATCTGCAATTATGGGTGTTGGTGGCGGTTTTGTGATGGTTCCTGCCATGATCTATCTTATGGGAATGCCAACGTCCATTGTGATTGGCACCAGCCTTTTTCAGATTATCTTTGTCACGGCTAACGTAACCTTCTTACACTCTGTAACCACACAAACTGTTGATGTTTTGCTTGCCCTTCTGCTTATGAGCAGTGCTGTGATAGGGGCCCAAATTGGCACTCGAATTGGGACCAAGATGAAAGGGGAACAATTACGCTCCCTTTTGGGGCTTATGGTTTTGCTCGTATGCGCCAAATTGGCTTTTGACCTTGTGCTCACACCAGATGACCTTTTCTCGTTCACATTTGTGGAGGGAACCCACTAAGATGACGGGAACCGTTCGCTCTTTACTGCTCCTACTTGCTGCTCTCACATGTTTTGTACGCATACTACCGGCTAGCGCCGATAACACTTTAGTCACTGACATTTCATCGCATTTGATTTCAGTAACCTCCGATTTTACGGGAACAGATCTCCTTTTATTTGGAACGGTCACATCAGCTGAAGGCGCCGCTCCTGCTGACCATGGTGATATAATTGTCGTTGTCAGAGGTCCGCAAAAGGAAGTAACTGTTCGAAAGAAAGAGCGTGTCGCTGGTATTTGGGTAAACACACGTTCGATTGAAATCAGCAAGGTTCCAGGTTTTTACGCTATTGCCAGCAATCGTCCCGTTGATGAAATAGCACCGCCCGGGACGCTGGAAAGACTCAGAATCGGGCCCAATCGGCTAAATTTTTCCTCGAAATCCGAGCCAAAAGATCTACAGGACTTCAAGCAGGCAATTGTCCGAAAACAAACAAATGTGGAGCTATATACGAGCAATCAAACTGCTGTTTATTTTCTTGGGGCGTCCCTTTTCAGAACCTCCATCCACTTTCCGGCAAACGTACCGGTCGGGAACTATGTCGCAGAAGTTTATCTGCTACAGGACGGCGAACTTATCAGCGCCCAGACATCTCCACTTTTCATTAAAAAATTTGGGATTGGCCGCCAAATTTTTGAGTTTGCGCAGAGCTACCCAATATTGCACGGAATTGCTGCAATATTATTAGCCCTGATTGCAGGATGGATCGCGTCTGCTATATTTCGCAAAGACTAAAGGAAAACAAAAAAAATGCTCACGTCTATTGAGGCCCTCACCGCGCACATTAAAGACGGCTTTAAACTCGCCGTTCCGGCAGATTATAGCGGTATTGCGATGGAAGCGACACGCCAGATCATTCGTCAAGGCACTAAAAACCTTCACCTTATCGGCGTCCCTACATCAGGATTACAAGCTGAGTTGCTAATTGGCGCAGGCTGCGTTTCAATTTTCGAAAGCTCCGCCCTCACGTTAGGAGAATACAATCCTGCGCCAAGATTTAGTGCGGCGATTAATGAAGGAAGCGTCAAGATCGTGGACGCAACGTGTCCAGCAATACATGCTGCCTTGCAAGCTTCCCAAAAAGGCCTCCCCTTTATGCCGCTACGCGGAATAATCGGCAGCGACATTCTAAATAATCATCCTGATTGGAAAGTAATTCAAAATCCGTTCTCAGATACGGAAGACAAAATCGTTGCCATTCCGGCAATTCAACCAGATGCGGCCCTGTTTCACGCACCGTTAGCTGATCAAGAGGGCAACGTATGGGTTGGCCGTCGCCGGGAACAAATCAATATGGCACAAGCCTCTAAAACTGCCTATGTCACCGTTGAAAAGATTATTGAGGGCAACTTGCTCGATGATGAAGAGCTGGCTGCGGGCGTCTTACCAAGTCTTTATGTAGGTGCGATTGCCGAAGTCCCATCAGGGACGTGGCCTCTTGCGTTTTGGCAAGGAGGTTCAGAAGACAGTGAACATCTCAACTTATATAAAACGATGGCTGCCACAGAAGAAGGCTTCAATGAATATCTCCAGAAATTCGTATACTCCGGAGAGAAATCATGACTGCTGCATCACAAAAGAAAGCACTAATTTGCTTTATCGCAAAACTCCTTCGAGATTGTAATCACGTCGCAGTTGGCGCCTCCTCTCCTATTCCTGGGGCCGCCGCATTGTTGGCGAAAGCGGTTTGGTCTTCTCCGCGGCATGTTAATATCCTAGGCTCCACCAAAAACAACTTTTTCACCAATGGCTCGCAGGAACTTTTTGATTGCGCAGCTCAAGGACGGATTGATGCTTTCTTCCTTGGCGGTGGCCAAATAGATGGCGCGGCCAATATCAATTTGATGGGACGCGGAGAATACCCGCTCAACACCCCCAGATGGCCCGGTACATTTGGATCCGCCTATCTGTATTTCCTCATCCCCAAAGTCATTCTTTTTCGCGAAGAACATACGAGAAGGGTTCTTGTCGATAAGGTCGATTTTATTAGCGCGCCTGGCACTAGCGACGACAATACTTACCGTACCGGCGGCCCTTTTGGTCTGCTAACGAACAAAGCTTTCTTCAAGTTTAATAAAAACGAAAAACGATTTTCTTTAAAAAGCATCCACTCAAACAGTTCTCTCGAAGATATTCTGGATAATACTGGCTTTGCGTTTGACTATGAAAAAGATACGCCGATCACAGCCGCTCCAGATCCAGAACTTCTAACTGTTCTGGACAATGAGGTCTCTGCAAAAATAAAAGATGTCTATCCACAATTTGCTCAAACCATATTTGTAAATTGAGCCTTCTTAGAAAAACAACTATATAACAAGAAGAAACCTTTCGAAGGATACACAAATACAATGTCTAGTAATGGTGCCCTTTCCGGCCTCAAAGTAATTGATCTGTCTCGCGTTCTAGGCGGCCCATTCTGCACGCAAATTTTAGCTGACCACGGTGCCGAAGTGATCAAGATTGAGCCCCCGCAAGGTGACGAGACGCGGCTCTGGGGCCCTCCTTTCAATGAGGATGGTATTTCAGCCTATTTTTCTGGCGCAAATCGTAATAAACGCTCAATTTCCTTGGACATTAGGGATGAAAAAGGAAAAGAAATTCTCCTCAAACTGTTAGAAGATGCCGATGTCATGGTCGAAAACTTCAAAACAGGGTCTCTCGAAAAATGGGACATTGGTTATGAAGAGGTGCTGCGAGAAAAATTTCCACGTTTAATTCATTGCCGGGTTACAGGATTTGGTGCTGATGGGCCTTTTGGTGGTTTTCCAGGATACGATGCGGTTATTCAAGCATGGGCCGGTCTCATCAGTGTGAACGGATCCCCAGAATCGGGTCCCGTACGTATTGGCATACCACTTGTTGATCTGGGAACAGGTATGAATGCGGTTATTGGCATTTTGATGGCCGTAAACGAGCGTCACACTTCAGGAAAAGGACAGTCGGTTGAGGCGTCGTTATATGATACTGGCATTCAACTACAACACCCCCATGCGCCCAACAACTTGATGAGTGGAAAAGCACCTGTTCTCACCGGAAATTCTCACCCGAATATCGCCCCATACGACCTATACAAAACCCAAACAGCTCCTATTTTCTTAGGTATTGGTAATAACGGACAGTTTCGTAAGCTTTGTGCAGCGTTAGCATGCCCGGCAGTTCCCTCTGATCCGCGCTATATTGATAACTCAGCTCGTCTTGCAAATCGAGACACACTCAACAAGCTGTTAGAAGAAAAACTTGCGGATAAAGACGGGGTCGAGTTTGCAACAGTTCTGCTAGAGGCAGGCGTTCCTGCAGGTGCAGCCATGACTGTACCTGAAGCACTGAACCACCCGCACACCAAGCATCGAGAAATGATAGTTGAGAAAGATGGGTATTCCGGAACTGGTATAGCCGTTAAAATGAGCCGAACTCCAGGAAAGGTTAGATCTGTTCCACCGGGATTTGGAGCAAACGGCCGGGAGATACTTAAGGAGATCGGATATGACGAAAATGACATTACAGCATTGACTCAGGACGGTATTGTTTGGGAAAATCCGAAGCAATAACAACCTAAAGAAAAAATCCGGGCGCATAATCTAATGAGAGCTTTCCTTACGCATAGCTCTTCATCAAAAAATGGACGATAAAAAAATGGTCAAATTTGGTGTAAACCAGTCTGTAAACCGTGTCGAAGATGATCGGTTAATCACTGGTGCTGGACAATATACAGACGACATAAATTTACCAAACCAACTCTACGGGTTTATGCTGCGATCTCCAATTGCACATGGTAAAATTCTGTCACTGGATATTGATGATGCGCGCGATGCTCCTGGTGTTGTGGATATTATTGTCGGGACGGAACTTGCTGCTGATAATGCTAACCAGCGCCCCTGCATGATCCCGCTCAAAAACAGGGACGGTAGCAATCGAGCTGATCCGGGCCATCCTGTTATGGCAATCGACGAAGTGCGATATGTCGGTGATAACATCGCTTTTATTGTTGCCGAAACTCTTGATCAGGCCAAAGATGCCGCAGAACTGATTGATGTGGATTTTGATGAACTGGGCGTTGTTACTAATACCAAAACTGCAAATGATGCCGGGCAACCTCTCGTCCATAGCGATATCACGAATAATGTCGCTTTTGATTGGGAACAGGGCTCCGAGACGGATCTGAACACTATTTTCGAAACTGCAGCTCACGTTACAACTCTTGATTTGATCAATAATCGAGTGGTCGTTAATTCCATGGAGCCTCGGGGTGTTATCGCCGACTGGGATACGGAAAACGAGAAAATGACCGTCCGTATGGGAACACAGGGTGGTTGGGTGACGAAGTCGCTTCTAGCCAAAGCAGTTCTCCATATTCCTGAAGACCAGATCAGAGTAATCACGCCTGATGTTGGCGGCGCATTTGGCATGAAGCTATTTTTCTATTCTGAATGCGTGGCGACAGTTTGGGCCAGCCGTAAAATTGGACGCCCGATCAAATGGATGGGAGAGCGCAGTGATGCTTTCCTTTCAGACACCCATGGGCGTGACCACACGACGACAGCTTCCCTAGCCTTTGATACAGATCATAAAATTCTAGGTATGCGCGTTCAGACCAATGCAAATCTTGGGGCGTATTTATCCACGTTTGGCCCTATGATCCCGACTATGGCAGCGGTAAAAGTTCTTCCCGGTGTTTATGATATTCCTGCGCTCTACTATCATTGTGTTGGTGTGTTCACAAATACAGTTCCTGTTGATGCTTATCGCGGCGCCGGAAGACCTGAAGCCATTTATGTCATTGAGAGATTAATGGATGTTGCTGCAAATGAACTGGGCCTCGGGCCTGATGAAATTCGCCGGAAAAACTTTATTCCTGTATCCGCGATCCCCTACAAAACTGCAACTGGCTGCGTCTATGACAGCGGTGAATTTGAACGTTTGATGGACAAAGCTCTTGAAAATTCAGAATGGGCTAAATTTGAGACGCGCAAAACACAATCAGCAGACTCTGGCAAAATCCGTGGGATAGGTATGTGTTACTATATCGAAGCGACTGCCGGAAACCCTAGCGAAACAGCATTGGTTCGCTTTGAAGAAAATGACATAGTATCGTTGGCCGTTGGCACCCAATCCAGCGGTCAGGGGCATGCCACTGCGTACGCCCAAATTCTGGCTGAACGTTTGGGTGTCCCATTTGAAAACATCCGCATTATTCAGGGTGATACCGACAAAATTAAAACTGGCGGCGGCACGGGTGGATCGCGATCTTTGACCACTCAAGGCCCTGCCATTCATGCAGCCAGTGATGAAGTCATTAATAAGGGCATGCAGCTAGCTGGACATTTTCTTGAGGCCGCACAGCAAGATATCGAATTTTCAGCTGAGGAAGGTGAATTCTCCATTGCCGGAACCGACCGCAAAATCGGCATTCTTGAAATGGCGCAACGGGCACGTGGCCTTGGCCAACTCCCCGAAGGATTGGAAGAAGGACTTGATAGTGAAGCCAGCTTTACTGTAGAGGCTTTCACCTACCCCAACGGATGCCATATTGCTGAAGTAGAGATCGATCCCGATACTGGTGCAACAGACGTGGTGCGTTACATCATCGTTGATGATTTTGGAACCATTGTAAACCCAGCATTGGTTCGCCATCAGGTAGTTGGTGGCATTGGACAGGGCGTCGGACAAGCCCTTACTGAAAACACGGTCTATGATGAAGGTGGGCAATTACTTACAGGCTCATTCATGGATTATGGTATGCCTAGGGCCGACAATATCCCTATGGATCTTCAATATGAAACTATCGATATTCCATGCACGATGAACCCGATGGGTGTCAAAGGTTGCGGGGAAGCAGGCTGCATCGCAGCACCACCAGCGATCATAAATGCAACCATTGATGCACTTAAAGATAAAGGTATTAGCCATATCGATATGCCAGCGACACCGCAGAAAATATGGAATCTTCTTAATACATAAGTATAACTCACGGTTTTAGACTGTTGATTTGGAAAACCTCAAAAAAAGTTCGCTTTTTCTGAGGTTTTTCTTTGATTTTTTTGAAAATTGGGTGAATATATAAGTAAGAACTAATTAAGTAATGTGTACTCTTCAAAACACCTAATGGGTCAAAGAGAGGCATAGTCGAATGCGGAACAAAGATGACATCGCGTATGAATTCCTCGATAGTTTAATGGCTGGCACGCCAGATGACTTTCTAAATCACCTGACAGATGATGCAGAAATTCACATTTGCCTTGGCAATCAATTATACACTGATAGCTATTCCGCAACATTCATGGGTAAAAACGGCGCCCGTAATCTATTCAGCATTTGTGGCAATTTTCTTAAGTTTATAAGTGCTACACCGTCCGATTTTCATTATGAATGCGAAAAAATGATTGTTCGTGGTGACACCAAATGCAAACTGGCGACAAGTCAGATGTTTTGGACATCTAGCTGGATGCAAATCTGGACGTTTTCAGGCGATCACGTTTCAAAGATTCGAATTTTTGCAGACTTTAATGTAACGCCTCAGGCTGAACTGGTATCTCGTAAAATGAATGTGGGAATGTCTACACAGAAGCCAATACCGCAAAAGCATTCATTTTTCTCCTAGTGTGCTAGTCGTTGTAAAGCCGTCACTTTCTTCGTAAAAGAAACGATGACTACTTTATCTAACAGTTCAGCCAAGGCCGCCCGTTTAGCGCCTATCTTTATGATACTGGGCATGTTGCTGGTTCCTGTTATGGACGGAACAGCGAAGCTGCTGGTTCGTGACTATCCTGTCGCCCAAGTCGTATGGGGCCGATATTTTTTCCACCTGCTATCCTTGCTGCCTCTGTTTATAATTTTCAGGGAAAAACTCTCCTTAAAACCCGCTCGCCCGAAGCTTCAATTTGTTCGAGCTCTATTCTTGCTTGGAGATACAGCTCTTTTCTTCGCTGCCCTTTCTTTTATTCCATTGACCAATGGTAAGGCTGTGTTCTTTGTTGCCCCCTTAATCATGACAGCATTAGCGCCTCTAATCTTATCTGAAAAGGTTGGTTGGCACAGATGGGCAGCAGTTTTGGTAGGATTTTCTGGCACCCTTTTTATATTAAAACCAGAAGCAGAGGGGGAGTGGCTTGGTTACCTACTTGCATTTGGGTCTGCCGCCTTTTACGCAATTTATCTATTACTCACGCGAAAGCTTTCAACCACCAGTTCCCCGCTCAACACGCTTCTGTATACAGCCGTAGTTGGTACGCTGATAATGACGCTCCTTGTGCCTTTTGATTGGAAAACCCCTGATCTATTCGGCTGGACATTGATGCTGGCGATGGGAATCCTCGGGACGCTAAGTCACTTCTTCATCATTAAAGCATTTGAAGGTGGCGATGCCTCCCACCTTGCCCCGTTCACCTATTCAGAAATTGTCAGCGCAACAATTTTTGGGGTTGTCGTCTTTGGGCATTTTCCTGGGATGACAACATGGGTCGGGATTTCTATTGTGATGGCCAGCGGCTTATATATTCTGAGACGAGAGCAGCGGCTTCAACGACAGAGATCTTAACTACTGAATGTTCGGATAATCTCTCAACGGCTGGTGAGTAAGATATTCAGTGATACTTCGTTTCCGACTTTTGCAAGTCCCTTTTCGGACCCTTTCGGGATAGGTATCTGAAATCTCTTACAGTAAAAAAGCAATGCCGCTGCCAGAGTATTTGTATCCACTGTGACTTCATTTCCTCCGGAACTCTGAACAAGTGCTATATAGACTTTCGCATATACATTTTCGTCCTCAATCAAGGCAATGTCTACAATTTCACCTTTTGGGAAAATTGATTTTTTTTCGGTATGGAAGAGTTGAAGAGCGCTTTTCAGCTCCAACATGGAAAAAATTAGTCTGCGAACTTCGGACACCATGATCATCAACCCAACTGCGTTGCTACAAAGTTTAGCTTCAGAGACCGTGAAGACTTTACCTTCTTACGTAGGTAGCGCTTCATTGCGTATTATCAATTCGTCACATTTCTTAAGAAATAGAGCACCTCAGGTGAGATCTGAACAATCGCTTAGATAAGTGTATTGGAATTATATACGCTCATACCTCATGAGACGTATCTATTCCTCAAAACAATATCAACAGACTTCAATCAGGAAATGGATACCTACCAATCCACTTTTAATGGCGCAGATGTCTTTATCTATTTCGCCCTATTCCTGATTATAGTATCTGTAACAACAAAATCTAAGCCAGAGGATATTATGCAAAAAGCTACAGCAATTTCCGTAACAGAGACGCTCAAGACCCTTAAGTGCTATGAGGGTAGGACACCGGAGACAAAAGACGGCGAGATGGGAGACGCATTTGCGATGCTCGCCAGCTATCGGGACGGAGAGATCTATATCGGGCATTATACCGGCTACAGCGAGTGGGAACGCCACACTTCCGGGGATGAGATTGTGAGCGTTCTAGAGGGAGAGACTACACTCGTTTTGTTAACAGCAGACGGCGAAGAGGGGCATCTCTTGACACAAGGTGGGCTGATTATCGTTCCCCAAAACATTTGGCATCGTTTTGAAAGCCCTAAAGGAGTGAAAGTCTTCACAGTCACGCCTCAGCCAACAGAACATCAAGTATCGCGGCCAGATCGACCAAAGGACTAATAGGCGTTATTCGAGCTGAAAAATTGTCTGGAAATGTTCGTGGGCCATTTCGGCCAGTAGCCACTATTTCTTTGAAAGTGGTGCACCGGGGAGGATTCGAACCCCCGACCCCTAGATTCGTAGTCTAGTGCTCTATCCAGCTGAGCTACCGGTGCATGGTGACAATCAATATTTTCGACCGTCTGAGCGAACAGTTTAGTTGCTGTCTGCTGCGGATCGGGAAACTAATCAAAAGCGTCAGACATTGCAAGAGCAGAATTGAAAAAAACACGAAAAAACTGAAAATAATTCCTTTCTTGTCGCGAAGCACTTGATTGGGTAGTATTTACCTCTGTTTTATTGTACTTAAAGACAGAGTTGTTCGAACAGGGGGCTTCGTAAACCCGCCAATGGACGTTTACGATCTAAAAAATAGAGTGTTTCACGATATGGTATTTCGCATTTCCCGACCGATTGCGCTGACAGTAGTTTTGTTTGCAGCTGGCTGTTCTTTCGTTGATGATTCCTTGCTTCCAGTCTTAACTGGTGGTGAACCAAAAAGCGCCGCTGGACCCGTTGCAATTGCACCGTCACAGGCAGAAGCTAATCCAAATCCAACAGTTAGTGGGGCCACTGCGGTTGCCGCAGCGCAAGCAATTGCGCCGGCACCAATTATGACCGGAACACCGCCGGCTCTTGGGACAACAAACTTCATAACACCGGGCGTTACAGCCGCTGCAAATACCGGAACTTTTGTTGGACAGAAAGTTTCTGTCCTCAGATCCGAACTTGGCGCCTTGCAAGAACGCTTGAAACTTCGCAACCAACAATTGCAACAAATCCGGACAACCATTACAGGCCATTCGCAGGCCTATCATGGAACAATTGCTGCGGTTAATGCCCGCTTGCAAGTTGGCACAACACCGGGCAACCCGATTTTGATCAATCAATGGAATCAGGGTCAGTTGCAACTTGAGCGAATCGGCGCCGATATTTCCTCTATGAATAGCCTTGCCAATGCTGTCGCAAGCGATTCCAGCATGTCAGCTTATCTGCTGGAATCTACCAAAGCAGCATACGGCCTTTCAGGTGCTATCGAAGAAGACCATCGTCAACTTGCGATTCTTGAAGACGAAACAAACCGGACAGTTGTTCTTGTTGATCGCCTGCTTAATGAACTGTCAGAAGATATCAGCCGCCAAACAGCTTATGTTGGCAACGAGCGC
This sequence comes from Alphaproteobacteria bacterium 46_93_T64, assembly GCA_002163135.1. Taxonomy (GTDB): domain Bacteria; phylum Pseudomonadota; class Alphaproteobacteria; order Sneathiellales; family Sneathiellaceae; genus Sneathiella. Next base: position 89,354 of record MAAN01000041.1, on the reverse strand, counting down.
GCAAATCTGACAACGCTATCGCATTCGATCAAGAACGGCGAATTGCTTGGTGCTAGTCTTGCGAACCGGGCGTATCTTTCTTCAGCTCCAATCGCAAATGCTTCACCCTTTACAGGCTCAAGCACACAGAACTTTGCGGCAGGTAACAGACAGCCACTCGTCGTGATCCGTTTCGATCGCGCAGATGTTCCGTACGAGCAAGCGCTATACACTGCGGTGAACCGCGCCCTGCAAAGCCGTCCACAGTCTGTATTCGATGTTGTGGCCATTGCCCCGATGCAAGGCGGCGCAGCTGACGTGGCTCTAAGCCAGTCAAAAGCAACACGCAACGCACAAAAAGTTTTGCGCTCTCTTACAGATATGGGATTGCCTGCAGCACGAATTAATTTGTCTGCTGCAGCCAGCGGCCAAGCTGTTACGAACGAAGTTCATATCTACGTTCGATAACTCTACAAAATAATTGAAAAGAGGTGGCGATAATATCGCCGCCTTTTTTTGTGCCTGTTTGCCAAATACCTTACATTAGAATAATTCTAAAAAATAACTTGTATCAACAAATTTCATGTTTATATCTCCTTTAAAGTAAACGCTCTAAACACTCAGGAGACATAAATGTTAAAGAATATGGAAGGCCAACACGTGCCGACTTGTACGTTCCCTCTTCGCGAAGGCGACAAATGGATACAAGTAAAAACAGATGATCTGTTTAAAGGCAAAAAAGTTGTTTTGTTTTCACTACCAGGCGCCTTCACTCCCACATGTTCTTCCACCCACCTCCCCCGCTATAATGAACTAGCATCTACTTTTGCGGAAAATGGGATTGATAGCATTGTCTGTATGTCCGTAAACGACACGTTCGTTATGAACGAATGGAAGAAAGATCAGAACGCGGAGAATGTAACTTTCATTCCAGATGGCAGCGGTACCTTCACTGACGGTATGGGCATGCTGGTGGACAAGTCAGATCTTGGCTTTGGAAAACGGTCATGGCGTTACTCCATGCTGGTCAATGATGGCGTTGTCGAGAAAATGTTTATAGAGCCAGAAGTAGAAGGAGATCCATTTGAAGTCTCCGATGCGGATACAATGCTCAACTACATCAATCCTAACGCAGAGCTCCCAAAAGCCATCACGATGTTCTCAAAACCCGGCTGCGGTCATTGCACACGTGCTAAAGCAGCACTTTCCAAGGCTGGTCTTAGCTATGAAGAAATAGTCCTTGGGACTGACGCCACCTACCGTAGCCTATCGGCTGTTGCTGGTGCAGGCACAACACCGCAGATATTCATTGACGGCGTCAAGGTCGGCGGCGCGGACGAGCTGGAAGATTACCTCGCCAGCTAACTAAACAATGCCCAATAAAAAAGCCCGCCGAAATCACGGAGGGCTTTTCTTTTGATCGAGAGACTAATTAGTCTTCCCAGCTCATGCGAGCCAAATCTGTTGAGAACAGATGCAGATCCTTCCAAACGCCTTCCAAGCCTTTACGAACAACGACGACACGCGCCAATTGGAACATAAAGCCATTTACAGCGTCTTTCGCCAAGATCATTTGCGCTTCTTTTAACTTAGCGCTCCGAACTGATGGTGTCAGGGCTGTTTCAGCATCTTTAACAACCTTATCAAAAGCTTCGTTTGAATAGTTGAAGTAATAGCCTTTACGCGAATAGATGTTGATATCCATAGGCTCGACATGGCTTACGATAGAAAGATCGTAGTTTTTCTTTTTGTAAACTTCGTCCAACCACTTCGGCCAGTCAACATTCTGGATGGTGATTTTAAAGCCCGCTTTTTCAAGCTGCGCGGCTACAATCTGACCGCCTTTACGAGCATAATCATCAACCGGTGGCAATTTCAAAGAAAGTGCCAATCCATCTGGATAACCAGCTTCCGCAAGCAATGCTTTGGATTTTTCTGGATCATATGGATATGTATTTGTCAGATCCACATAATCTGGATGATGCGGCGCAAAATGAGAGCCGATCGGTGTCCCATACCCAAACATAGCGCCATCGATAATTTCCTGGCGGTTAATTGCATGAGCAATTGCTTGGCGAACTTTCAGCTTGGAAAGTGCTTCGCTTTTATTGTTCGTGCTGAGGATTGTCTCACCGTTGGTCGTCCCTTCCAGAATCTGGAATTGATCGCCCAATTTAAACTGTCCAATAGTCTCATTTGGTACAGTAGTGAAATCAACATCACCAGTCAGTAATGTCGCCATGCGAGCAGCAGAGTCATTGATGAAACGGAATGTCGCTTTTTTAATCTGAACGCTTGATGGATCACGGTACGTGTCAGCTGCGACCATTTTCACTGAATCGCCTTTAATCCAGCGCACAAATTTAAATGGACCAGTACCAACTGGCTTAGTTGCGTTACCACCATCAGAATCTGGATCGACAATCACTGCCGTAGATTCGCCAAGTTGTGCAAGCAAATCACCGCGTGGCTCTTTCAATGTAATAACAACTGTGTTCGCATCAGGCGTTTCGATCTTCGCCATATTTGTGAAGCGGCTTTTTCTTTTATTCTTGCTGCCTTCGGCTGCATTCTCTTCAAAAGTGTATTTAACGTCGGATGAATCAAATTCGGAACCGTCGTGGAATTTCACACCACCTTCGAGATTGAACGTATATACCAATCCATCTGGACTTACGGTCCAGCTTTTGGCCAAAGCTGGCTTAACGGTACCATCAGCGCCAATACGTGTCAGTCCTTCATAGATATTATAAAGGGTAATGAGTGATATCGCAGCAGCCGCTCCTGTGCGTGGGTCAAGCCCCGGAGGTTCAAGACGCATTGCAAAGTTTACTGTTGTTTTAGCTGCCTGCGCTGTCATCGGAGCAAAAATGGCCGATGCAAGGGCGGCGGCGACCAATATTTTCTTCATCCCAGTCTCCCGTTTTATGTTTTATTAAATTGAGTTCGGTAGCCTGGTAATTTCCCCAGACTATTCGCATTATAAACGGCGCGGGCTACTGCCCTTGCGACGCAATCCGCTGCGATGGCACCAATTCTGGCCAACGCAAGTGGCTCGGGTATATCCAGGGACTTTTTCTCCGTGGACAATGTAAAGATAGTATCCCCATCAAACGGGGTATGTACAGGGCGGATTGCACGCGCGTATCCATCTTGCGCCATGATTGCAACTCTCTGCGCCTGTGATTTTGTTAGTGTAATGTTGGTTGCGACCACACCAATGGTGGTGTTTTCCATCAAGCGGCCACTCGAGATAGCTTCTAGTGACAGATTACCGTCTATTATCGGCGCTCCAAAACCGCCGAACTCTCCGTCTTGTTCAAATGGCCAAGCCCAGAAATTATGAGTGCCCGGAACCAGAACACTCCCAACTGGATTTACAGCGATCACAGCGCCAACTTGAATTCCATCATCTGTAACGGCGGAACAACTTCCAAGGCCGCCTTTGATCGTTCCTGCCCCCGCGCCATAACCCGCGCCAACATTGCCAAGATCAAAATCAATTGTGGCTGCGTTTACTGCCTGCTTTCCAAGTTCGCGATAAGGAGACATCTCGCCCCAATCTTTATCACCCCCATTAAACATATCGAACAGTACTGCAGAGGGGACAATGGGAATGTTAAACTCCCGCATCGCATATCCGCGCCCCGAAGACGCCAAAGCACTTGTCGCACCAGCTGCAGCCTCTAATCCAAAGACGGACCCGCCACTTAAGACGATCGCGTTCACCCGATCCACCAAACAGTCAGGCCTTAAAACTTCTGTCTCCCGCGTGCCGGGGCCACCGCCACGAACATCTACCCCACCAACAGCCGCGACGTCAGGTACAATGGCTGTAACGCCGGTGAAGGCGCCAGCATCATGTGCATTCCCAATTTTTATTCCGTCAACATCAGTGATCAGATTTTTTTTACCGGGCTGTATCATTACTATTTTCTGTTTCATTATTATTTGTTTAAAGTCAGTTTCCACATAATATGGATTAACTTTTGTTTGCTCAGTGTATCAATTATTTTGTTTGAGTAAAAACAATTTTCCACCTTAATCAACAAAGGCAAAAACGATGGTAAATTCGCGTCAACTATTTCAAAGGGCCATAAGCATTTCCGTACTATTCGTTGCCGTTGTTGCTTTTGCACTTAACGCCGCTGCGAACACAGCAGGCAAATACATGATAGCTGCAGCCAATCCTTTAGCGGCAGAAGCCGGCTATGATGTTCTTGCCAAAGGCGGAAATGCGGTAGATGCCGCGATTGCAGTCCAGTTAGTTCTAACACTTGTTGAGCCTCAATCATCAGGTATCGGCGGAGGCGCTTTTCTGCTTTATTACGACAATAAAAAGCAGGAAGTTTCCACATATGATGGTCGTGAAATGGCCCCGGCTGCTGTTACGGAAAATCATTTCCTTAAAACTGATGGCAAACCGCTTAAATTCTATGAAGCAGTCGTTGGGGGTAAATCGGTTGGGGTTCCAGGGGCACTTGCCATGCTTGAAAAAGCCCATAAAGAACGCGGACAACTCCCATGGAAAAGCTTATTCGACGCCGCAATTGTACATTCTAAAAATGGATTTGCAATTTCGCCTCGTCTGCACTTTCTTCTAAACCGCGACAAATATCTTAAAACAAAATCAGCTGCCGCAACCTACTTTTATAATACCGATGGCACAGCAAAAGAAGTTGGAACGATTTTAAAAAACCCCGAACTAGCTGCTACTTTTCGTGATATCGCGGCAAACGGAGCAAAAGCTCTTTACGAAGGAAGCATTGCAAGCAAAATAGTTCAGGCTGTTAAGAGTGATATAGAAAACTCGGGCGTCCTAACGCTTGCTGATATGAAAAATTACGTTGCAAAAAAACGGATGCCAGTTTGCGCGCCCTATCACGGTTATAAGGTTTGTGGAATGGGCCCCCCAACGTCTGGTGGTGTGACCAGCTTGCAAATTCTGAAATTATTAGAGAAACAAAATCTCAGTACAATTTCCGCAGGAAGTGCCAATGCCATCAATTTGATATCAGAAGCCAGCGCCCTCGCGTTTGCGGATCGCGGATTATATCTAGCGGACAAAGACTTCGTTGATGTACCAGTTGACGCCCTTCTCAGCCCCACCTACATCAAACGTCGATCCGCTCTGATAAGGGCCGGAGAAACACATGTTCCATATACAGCGGGCGATCCTGCCAAACAGGCAAGCACTCTAATGCCGGACAATGCCATTGAACTTCCCTCTACCAGTCATTTCAGCATCGTGGATGCAAATGGCAATGCCGTTTCGATGACAACATCGGTGGAAAATGTTTTTGGATCACGCCTGATGGCAGGCGGATTTATCCTCAACAACCAACTCACTGACTTCTCGTTCCGTCCATCAAAAGACGGCGTGCTTGTTAACAATCGTATACAGGCAGGCAAGCGTCCTCGCAGTTCAATGTCACCAACGCTCGTCCTAAATGCAGATGACACACTCAACATGGCGATTGGATCGCCTGGTGGCAGCAGGATCATCGGCTTTGTTACAAAAACCATCATTGGTGTGCTGGATTGGGGACTGGACATGCAATCCGCCATTAACCTACCCCATCACATCAATCGTAACGGCACTTTAGATCTTGAAAAAGACACCGCCATTGCCGACCACAAAACGGCACTTGAGGCTATGGGTTACAAAGTAAAAATCCGAACTCTTAATAGTGGGCTTCATGGCATCCGCGTGACAGCACAAGGCCTGCAAGGTGGTGCGGATCCACGCCGTGAAGGTGTTGTTCTTGGCAACTAGACTATAGAACCTCAACCGGCGTGCCGATGATTAGATCAAAATACTGATCGGCACGCCCCTGATTTACTGCGACTTCAATCAAACCATTGGCGTTTTCATAAGCAAGTGGCGCACCGATCGCGACGCTTGAAAAAGTGAGCTTTATTGGTAGCGTATGGCCACCTATCTTAATTGATCTGATGGAGGGAGCTGAAGAAACCCCAGTCATTGCGCTTCCGTAACGATCGATATAGACGACTTCCGCAATGTCATCTGGCCAGTCCTGTCGGTGAAGGCTATCTGCTGAAATGGCCTTTAACATTTCCATTCCCTTTCCCGAAGCAACTTTGGCAGCAACGGGCGCAAACAAATCCCGCCCATGAAAACTCGCGGACAATTCTTTTGGTTGCCATATAATTTCGAAGATTTCCGCGTGCACATCTTCTCGCAGGATCAATTCAAACAAGCCATTATCTGGCCCTACGAACCAGCGCCCTTGGCTTTTGATTGCAACTGCTTTTCGGGAACTTCCAACACCTGGATCAACAACACATAGGAAAACGCTATTTTCAGGAAAATCCCGCATATAGCTCTTGAGCAAGACAGCACTCGCCTTTACTCCGAACGCAGGCAAATCAGAGAAAACAGGAATAACATCACCTGAATAACCTGCTTTACGGATACTGGCTGTCATCTGCCCAATATAGGGCCCACTTGATCCAAAATCTGTGAACAGCAGGATCATATCATCCGCCTAGTCGTCAGCGATTTGCGCAACGATAAATAGCCTTGAAAACGGGTAGAGCGTGGCGCCATCCTCACGATGCGGGTAGGCCTCTAACAACAAGTCGGCATATTCTTCTTCAAATTCCGAGACATCGTCACCTTCGAGAGCATCCAGAAACGGCCGAAGGGCCGTACTTTTTGTCCATTCCAGTACGGCATTTTTACCTTCCAGTACTTGGAAATACCTAGACTCCCACAAATTTAGTTTTTCAACCAATGGAGACAGCAAATCATAATACCAGTCTATATTATGAACAGGTGCCGGGCGCACCAAATGACCCAATTTGTCCAACCATTTATCTGATTGAGCCAAGTCATAAAGCGTCTGATGGGAGGGAGCACTGAAGTTATTTGGCATTTGCACGGCTAAAACACCGCCGGGGCGTAGATTTTTCAGGAGTTTTGGGAACAGGCTTTCGTGATCATCAAGCCAATGCAGTGCCGCATTACTGAACAAAAGATTTGCTTTACTAGACGGTGAAAACTCTGAAATTTCCCCGTGCATCCATTCTAATGCCGGATGATCTTTCTTGGCCTTTTCAAGCATACTCTCAGAGCTATCAAGGCCAGCGACTATCGCTTTATTCCAATGCTGAGACAAAATAGCGGTCACATTACCTGTTCCGCATCCCAGATCATAAATTGTCATAGGGGACATCAGGTTGACCTGAGACAATAGATCCAAAGCAGGGCGCAAACGGTGATCGGAATAGAGGTGATATTGATCTGGATTCCAGCTCATCAGACAACAACTTTCTCTTCAGTTTCAACTTCAACAGTAACTTACCAAAAATGGCGTTGCACATAAATGAAATTCTAGGAAGAGATGCTCGGAACGATTAATCCAATTCTGCCGTATTCAATTTTTCGGTTGAGAACGGCCACTTGAAAATTGGCCCAGTATCTCTTTTCTCGCTGACATATTCTACTTTTGCCCCTTTTGATCCAAGAGCACTTACTTCTCGAACACGTGCTGATGGTTTGGTATAGGGTTCCTTCTTTGAATAACAATCAACGCCGCCCAAAGTACGATAGCAGTATACAGGATCTTGCTTTATCACTCGTTTTTTCTCACGGCAGTAGTCTTCTCCAAACATAATATTAACGCTTGTACATTCTTTGTCTGTGAGTTGTGAGATTTTCTCGTCGATTACGGCAACAGCCGCAGTTGTACATCCTGTTGCCGCCAACAAAATTAAAAGCAAAAAACTGGTTGCGATAGTACGCATTACTTAGCCCGCCCTTAACTTTCGATAAGAAAGCCTGTTTACATTTTTTATCATTCTAAGTTGAACTGGTTTCTAAATTATTAATTGGGTAACTGGATCGCAAAACATGTACCGTTCTCATCACTCTGTTCAACTTGAATTATTCCGCCGTGTGCAACGACAAGCTCCCGCGCAATGGAAAGACCGAGACCTGTCCCTCCACTTTTCACGGATCCTGCAAAAGGTTCGAACAAATGTTCTTTCGCCCGCGGAGGGATACCAGGACCTTCATCCTTAATCCGGATAATACTCAATCCCTGTTTTAGCTCACTCGAGATACAGACAACACCGCCATCGCTTTGGGCTTCTACGGCATTTCTGCACATATTCATCAATACTCGGTACATTTGTTCTTTGTCTGCGTTCACCAAAAAGCTGTTCGAGACCTCATTAATCCACCGGATTTCAAGAGCGTCTGATATGATGACCGACGCCTCAATTTCATCCACCAATGGCGCTAGTGGAAATTTCTCTCTCTTCGGCTCTCGCTCTTCAGCTTTGCCATACTTCAATGTCTGCGTACAAAGTTCAATTGCCCTATCAATACTGTTCACCAACCGCGGAACAACCCGCTGTACATGCGGGTCATCGACCTGTGCCAGTCCGTCACTCACAATATGCGATGTCGACAGAATATTTCGAAGATCATGGCTAATTTTGGTAACCGCCGTCCCAAGGGCAGCCAAATGTTCTTTTTGCTTTAACGCAAACCGAAGTCGTGTCTGCATTATTTCAAGTTCGCGTTCAGCGATACCAATTTCATCTTTACGGCTAGAGGCATTGATACCGGCAGTGATGTCTTCGGGGGACCTGCGGAATGCTATCATGCTGGCACTTAACCGGCCCATGGGACGAACCATCATCCAGTGCAGGGCAAGATAAACCAGAATTGCTGTCAGCAACGAAATCACTAAGGATAGCCTGAAAATATTCCAGGAAAATTCTAACATCGCCGAAATCAACGGCGCCTCATCGATTACCATTTCAAGGGATGATGTAGGTTCATTTTCGATCGGCGTCATAACGCGAATAATACGATTTTCGGCCACGGTTAATGCCTCTATAGCATCTCCGATTAACTTATATGGGCTTCTATCTGATAGATCAAAACTTGCATCAATTGTAGCGGGCATGTCTTCTGTCAGCATAAGCATTGATGAATTGGCACTTCGAAAAACGACAGACCGCGCCCCCACTCGAAACAACAACTCTTCTTTCAGTTCCTTTGAGACCATTTTATCTGGGGCTGCCAAGACAGCCAAAGAGGCCAAATGAGAAAATTCTGTTTTTTTGATCAGGTAATTGACGCGGAAATTGGCAATAGAGGGAACGAAAATCAAAACCTCTGCCAACATCACAAATATAACTGTGAGTAACAGAAGGCGTGCAGACAGGCTCCGAAATGCCTGTAAGAGTTTTCGAAAATAAATCATAGGATATTAAAGTATACAAAAACTTGGCCGAAACCAATAGATTGCACCTCCACAAACCAAGATAGTGATACCTGCAAGGCCCTAAACTTCAGAATTTAGCTAAAACGGAGTAGAAAGCGCACAATCTTACGCGTTTTTTCGCTGAATAACTGCGGTGTATAGAAACTTCCCGCTACCCGCTTATTCAGCTCACCCAACGTAGGATACGGGGCCACAAAGCTTGCCATACTGGAAATTTTCAACCCGCCTGTTATCGCAAGAGCCCATGGGTGGATAAGTTCCCCGGCGTGCAATCCAGCGATGCCAGCACCAAGTATTTTTCCTTTCTTGGTGGTAATCGCCTTAACCAATCCTTCTCTCCGCCGTTCAGCTCTTGCCCGGTCATTTTCAGCATATGGGAAAGTAAGCACCCTGATATCATTCCCGTATTGCTCGCGGGCCGCTGCTTCTGTTAATCCGACAGTGGCAATTTCCGGATCTGTATAAGTAACCCATGGAATTGCGCTGTAGTTCGCCTTTGCGGGTAGTCGAAACAGTATATTTCGAATGACAATGCCTGCGTGGTATCCCGCTACGTGCGTAAACTGAAGTCCACCTGCGACATCCCCAATGGCAAAAATCTTTCTGTTACTTGTGCGAAGTCTTGTATCCACTTCAATTCCAGCACGAGAATAATTGATCTCAGCGGCTTCAAGATTCAGTTTCTCGATATTTGGTTTGCGCCCTGCAGCAACAAGCAAGTGCGATCCGCTAATCACCTCGATTTTACCTTCCTGCTCCAACTCTATTTGAACATTGCTGTTTTCCAATCGAGAAATGTTAGATATTTTCACTCCCTCGCGAATATCCACGCCTTCCTCTCTCAGCGCCTTCAACGCAACGCTCGTCAAATCTGGATCATCTTTCGCAAGGGCTGTGAAAGCTTCTAGAACAGTTACTTTACAGCCAAGCCTCTGATGTGCCTGAGCCATCTCCATTCCGATAGGTCCGCCGCCGATAACAATCAAATGTTCCGGTAGAGTGCGATTTTCGAACATGGTTTCGTTTGTAAGATAACCACATTCTTCTATCCCGCTAATGGGAGGTGTTGCCGGCGATGATCCCGTCGCGATAACGAAGCGTCGAGCCTCAATCACAGTACCGTCAACGGCAAGTCGTTTATCATCCAAAAAGCTGCCATAACCTTCAAGGACCTGAACCCCTAATTCCTCAAATCGCTCCACCGAATCGTGGGGGGCGATCCCTGCGATAACTTCGGCAACGTGATCCATCACGGCCCCATAATTAACATCGGGACGCACGCCGCTCACCCCAAATTCACTTGCGTGGTCCAATGCCGAAGCTTTTTTTGCAGCAGCAATAAGAGCTTTAGACGGCACGCATCCATAATTCAGACAATCTCCGCCCATTTTGGTGCCTTCGACCAAAACAACCTTCGCCCCCATCTGAACCGCACCAGCAGCGACACTCAAACCGCCAGATCCCCCACCAATGACGCAGATATCTGTTTTCACAATCTTTTTCGGCATTCTAGCTCCGTGAACATGAGAGAAGGGAGGGTGATCAGGCTTTGCGCCATTTTTTGAGAAGTATTGGCAAAAGGGATATTACACCAAGAGCGACGAGAGAGAGTACAATTTCAATAGTAATGAGGGATCCAACATTAAACTCTTTTGTACAGACTTCCGCTCCACTCTTCATACAAGCAGCGTAGCGCTCCTGTTGTTCGACAATGACACTATCAACGCCAGATCCGATAAACGAGAAAACAAACGTTCCCGGAATAATACCTAAGAAGGTTCCAATAACGTAGGTCCGAAGGGATACACCCAGAAATGCTGGCGCAATATTAACAAGCCAGAACGGGAAGGCCGGCACAAGTCTGAGAAACAGAAGGTAACTCATAGCGTTGTCCTGGAATCCTTTTTCAAGTCGAGCGAGCCACGGACCAGCCTTCTGCTTCAGGACATCACCAATCGATGTCGCCGCGATCAGAAACAGCAGCGTTGCACCGATTGTCGCTGAAAAAACTGTTATCAATCCTCCGACGCCCCACCCAAAAAGAAAGCCGCCACAAATTGTTAGAAGCAACCCGCCGGGGAGAGACGCCGCAACTGCGATTGTATACAGAACACAGTAGAGCATAAGTCCGGTTATGTAGTGGTCGTCTACAAATGAAATCAGCTTGTCGCGATTCTCACTAAAGACGGTAAAAGACAGATATTCATCAAAGCCAAAAGCGAAAAATGAGGCAAACAGCATTACAATTATCAAAAGCGGGAAGTACTTTTTTATCTTTGCCGCGGTACTAGGCACAGCGCTGTTTGTCACATTTCCCATACCGTTTTTTTCCTTACCCACTGCGACGAACATCGGCCTCGACCGATGTTTCTATTATTTACCACTGCTCGTAAAAACGAATGCAATGCCTTACATTACCAGAAAACCATCACCTATACAGCCATTTAGCATAGTATCGGCGGGTGAGACGCGCTCAAATATTATAATTTTCGCTGGCACTCCTGCACTCAATGTTTCTTCAACATAACCAGCTTCCACGCTGGGAGAAGTCCCGTTCAACCAAATGTGAGATTTGTTGAGAGACAAACTCATACTTAAAATACCTACTCATGTTGAAAAGCGTTACGTCCTCCATTGACTTCATGCTCAGCAGCCCTTATACAGCGGGGCTTAATTTCCTCTTCACGCGGTTCGGCGTTGGAGACAGACGGAGAAGTCCTGTGAAACGTACATATCAACCAAGTAAACTCGTTCGTGCTCGTCGCCACGGTTTCCGCTCTCGCAGCGCGACTGTCGGTGGTCGCCGTGTTCTATCTGCTCGTCGCTCTAAAGGCCGTAAGAGCCTTTCTGCGTAACGAATGCCGAAAGGCGTCGAACGACTTACAAAGCGCGCAGAGTTTCTACGCGTAGCGGCCGTTCGTCGCAAATGGGCAACCCCTGGAATGGTCTTGCAAGCTGCGTGTGATCCCTCATGCGTAGATGCGGGCCGTTTGCGTGTGGGGTTTACGGCGACTAAAAAAACGGGAAACGCTGTTATTCGAAATCGAATAAAACGGCGTTTGCGGGCACTTGCTGACGAGGTCTTGCCTTTATATGCCAAGACCGGATGGGACTATGTCCTGATTGGGCGTCAGGGGACACCTACCCGAGATTTTGACGCCCTCAGAAAAGACCTGAAAACAGCCCTTAAAAAGGTTGGGGCTTATGAAGAGGAGACACCGAATGCGTAATTTTGTGACTTTTCTGCTGAAGATGCCAATAAAGGTTTACCAATACCTCATATCCCCTTATCTTCCTGCGAATTGTCGATACCACCCCACCTGTTCTTCTTATGCACTGGAAGCACTGCAGAAGCACGGACCGGTAAAAGGGAGTTGGCTCACATTAAGACGCTTTGGAAGATGTCATCCATGGGGAGGGCAGGGTTACGATCCTGTTCCAAGTAACATTAACAATTGTCACCACTGCACGGCACAGTCGCCAAACAGTGTTCGCATTGAGTAGCATTAGGGCTTAAAGATGTCAGATCAGAAGAATGTGGTTCTTGCTGTCGTACTATGTTTCCTGATTATTTTCGGGTTTCAGTATTTCGTAGAAACACCGATAATCGAGGAACAAGCGCAACAACAAACTGCTGAGCAATTGGATAATGGTACTGCGCCAACTCCAGATTCAAAAGGTGTATCGGCACCGGCAGGCTTGCCATCAACAGCGAGTCTGGTGACGCGCGAAGAAAGCTTAAACCAATCTCCTCGTATCCAGATAAACACACCTTCCCTGCACGGCTCTATCGCTCTTAAGGGCGCCCGCATTGATGACCTCTCGCTTATCAATTACAGAGAAGAGGTTGATCCGGAAAGCCCCGAAATTAAGCTTCTATCGCCATCTGGTGGTCCAAACCCATATTATGCGGAATTCGGATGGAGCGTGTCTGCCGACACTAAAGTTGCTTTGCCAAACGCAAATACTCTTTGGTCGACCTCTTCAAACCAGTTGACGGCTGATACGCCTTTAATCCTTACTTGGGATAATGGAGAAGGTCTTCTCTTTACACGTACATACAGCCTGGATTCCAACTTTCTATTCACCATCGAGCAGAAAGTGGAAAACGCCACATCAAACGACATCACTCTGTTTCCATATGGCTTAATCTCACGGACAGGTATGCCTGAAACAACAGGTTTCTATATCCTTCATGAAGGCCCAATTGGCGTCTTCAATGAGACGTTGGAAGAAATAGATTATGACGACCTTGTAGAAGAAGGCGGAAAAACCCTCTCCTCAACTGGTGGCTGGCTCGGTATGACAGATAAATTCTGGCTCACTGCACTGCTTCCAGATCAAGGCGCACAATTCAAAGGCCGTTTTAATCATGTTGCTCAAGGGGATCGTTTCCAAACAGATTATCTCAACCAAGATGGCGTTGTTGTAAAAGCTGGTGCAAGTGCCTCAACAACCAACCGTATGTATGCAGGTGCAAAAGAAGTCGAAGTCCTAGATTCGTACGAAAAAGAATTTGGTATCGACAGACTTGAGCTCGCAATCGATTGGGGTTGGTTCTACTTCTTAACAAAACCTATCTATTTTGCACTTGAGTTTCTTGCAAATCTCATCGGAAATTTGGGCCTCGCTATTCTGGCATTAACAGTTTGTATCAAACTGCTTCTTCTGCCACTTGCCCATAAATCATATGTTTCCATGAGCAAAATGAAGAAGCTGCAACCTGAGATGGCCAAGCTTCGTGAAAAACATGGTGATGACCGTGCAAAGCTCAACGAAGAAATGATGGCGCTGTATAAGAAGGAAAAAGCAAATCCGGCGGCGGGTTGTTTACCTATCGTCTTGCAGATTCCAATCTTCTTCGCCTTGTACAAGGTGCTGTTCGTAACGTTGTTGATGCGTCATCAACCATTCTACGGCTGGATCACCGATTTGGCGGCACCAGATCCAACCAATTTATTCAACCTGTTTGGTCTTATTCCATGGACGCCGCCTGAATTTATGATGATCGGCGCGCTCCCTATCCTTATGGGTATCAGCATGTTCATGCAACAGAAGTTCAACCCACAACCGGCTGATCCTGTGCAGGCTAAGATTTTCATGTTTATGCCTATCTTCTTTACTTTCTTGCTCGCCAGCTTCCCAGCAGGCCTTGTGATTTACTGGACTTGGAACAATATGCTTAGTATTGCCCAACAATGGTACATCATGCGGCGTATGGGTGTTCCGGTGAACAACTAACCTTTTAAAGGTCTATCAGATCAATGAACGATCGAGACAATAACGATAAAGAAGAGGCGGCCTTCATCGAGCAAGGCCGCCTCCTTTTTGCTCAGGAATGCCAATTTGTAGCCGGTGCGGCAACTTTAGAAATGCTGCCCGAATTGCCGCTGAACGAGATCGCCTTTTCAGGGCGATCAAATGTGGGTAAATCAAGCCTGATTAACGCGCTAACAAACCGCAATACTTTGGCACGTACATCCAATACGCCTGGCCGGACACAACAGATTAATTTCTTTGAACTTGGCGGGCGACTATCTCTGGTCGATTTACCAGGTCATGGATATGCCAAGGTCTCAAAGACAAAAATCGCGGACTGGACTAGTCTTGTAAACACGTACCTTAAAGGGCGCGCGAAATTGCGACGTGTTTGCCTGTTGATTGATAGCCGACATGGCTTGAAAGAAAGCGATCGTGAAATCATGTCGATGCTGGATGTTGCTGCAGTCAACTACCAGATCATCATGACTAAGGTTGACAAGTCCAATCCAGACGACTTGAAATCAATTATTGAAAAAACGGAAAAAGAACTCACCAAACGGCCAGCAGCACATCCAGAAGTTTTCTTGACCAGTGCTATGAAGGGATTTGGTATCGAAAAACTCCGCGCTGAGCTAGCCTCATTGGCAGAGTAAACAAGGGCGAAACGAATGAGCGAAAATCAGATGTCAGTTGAAGAGCAGCTAAAAAAAGCAAAAATTTTATCTGAAGCGCTTCCGTATATGCACCAGTTCGCAGGTCAGACGTTTGTCATTAAATATGGCGGGCATGCCATGGGTGACAAATCGCTTGCCGAAGATTTCGCTCGGGATGTTGCCCTCCTTAAACAAGTTGGTGTTAACCCCATCATTGTTCACGGCGGCGGCCCACAAATCGGTGAGATGCTGGAACGTCTCAAGATCCAAAGCTCGTTCGTTGATGGTCTTCGTGTAACAGACCGCGCAACTGTTGAAATTGCGGAGATGGTTCTGTCTGGATCACTCAACAAAAATATTGTAATGGAAATCAATGCCGCAGGCGGAATGGCTGTCGGGCTTTCCGGCAAAGATGGCAATCTTATTGAAGTTCAAAAACTAACGCGGACAAAGCGTGACCCAGACAGCAACATAGAACGCATTCTGGATCTGGGATTTGTTGGGGAACCAAGCCAGATCAATCCAGAAATTTTGCAAAGCTTCGAAGAAATTGACGTCATTCCGGTAATCGCTCCTATTGGGGTCGGGCCCAAAGGGCAAACATTCAACATTAACGCCGATACAGCGGCGGGACATATTGCGGCAGCCATTGGCGCTAGCAAATTGATTATGTTGACAGATGTTGAAGGTGTTCTGGATAAACAGAAGAAACTGATCAACAAATTGACACCTAAAGATGTTGCAAAATTGCAGTCAGATGGGACGATTGTCGGCGGAATGATCCCCAAACTGGAAACCTGCCTGTTTGCACTCGAGAACGGCGTGGATGCAGCGCATGTTCTCGATGGACGCATCCCCCATGTTCTTTTGCTCGAAACCTTTACAGAGCATGGCATCGGGACCATGATCCATAACGGTCACCCCGCTAATCAGCTGTAAAGAAAGATAACTGCCAATCCATATCCTTATCATTGAAAGGATATTCCACCCCGTCTCTTGCATTTACGACATCGCGAGGCGGGACATGGGCAATTTCAGTCTGCATTTTTATTGCAAGACGCATGGACAACTCTGCTTTCCAGCAGAGAGCCGTGACGACCTTGCCATTTCGTGAATTTAAAATAGACCTGACGGTCCCAATTTTCATGCCGGTCATCAGTCCAAGGCCCATTTGAACGAAACTGATTTCCCGGCTATTCACGGCCTCCATCATAGTTTCTTCGTTCAATCTGCCCGCTGACCACAATTTTTGGGCGCGTTTTTCCGATTTGCTTTCGTCTTCTTCGGTCAAACTACTGCTCTCTTCAATTCGATTTCGAACTTGCTTTTTTAGCTCGCTTTCAATTTCAGATGAAAGGCCATTTTTCTTCACTAATTTCTCAACAAGTGACATTGCCACAAAACCTGCAATCCGCTTCATTGCCCGAAGAGACAGATCCACCCGCATTACCAAGGGTTCATGCAGGGTCTCAATTCCTTCTGCCTGACTGATCATTTGATCCAGCGTTTCCTCGCGCACCCGTGCCGATTTGTTGGCAAGTAGCGCTGCGACAGCAGGTATATCTAGAGTTGCCGCAACTGCCTCCGAAATGTCTTCTCCCAGATTATCACGGCGTGCAACGGCAGGTAGGCTTCCACTAGCAACACCGCTTGCGATGATTTCAAGCAAATCAGTTTCAGATAGCAATGGGGAATATTCCAGAACCGGACTTGCAACAATTTCCTCTGCATCTTTTGCAAGCGCCAAAATCACATGCTTTGGTGCTACCAGACTGTCTTTCAAGGATTCTGACAATATTGCGCGAATGGATGGAAGCTGGTCTTCTGCCAATACTTCCAGAACTTCTATCGTCTGCTCTCGTATCTGTGCCGCTTCGTCTCCAGAGAGGCTGGGCAACAACCGACAGATTTTTCTAGCAAGCTCCGAACGGACATCAATATCAGTGTCGCGTGCAAGAATATTGTTGGCCTGATGGGGTGTTCTTTCGTTTTTGGCAACCACTTTGCGAACGTCCGGCGAACTATCGTCTGTGAGATAATACAGAACTTCCGCTTTTGTCGATGGATTTGCAGCTAGCTTGGCACGAACCTTTGGGCTCTCACTATTCGCAAGATCCTTACTGTCTTCGTAACTAATTTCTTTAACCTTGCCGCGGCCAAATAACTTCCCGAATATCATATACCCTTATCCTTGCTTACGTCTTCCTCTGGCGCGCCTTCGCTTGCGACAGAATAAGAACCCTTGCCTTTGGCTTTAACCACATACATTGCAGCATCTGCAGCTGCTAATAATCGCTCCAGATTTTCATCTGGTTCCCCAACCGCGCCAACGATACCAATAGAAAAACCTAAACTTGGCTCAGTTACTTCCAGTTTTTGAGAAAGGTCATTGCAAAGCAGTTGTAATTCTTCTGCTTTCTCTATTGCTTCAGGCACCGGCATATCTTCAAACCAGACAGCGAATTCATCACCGCCCAACCTAGAGACAAGATCCCCGACCCGGCTATGTTCTTTGAGAAGTTCGCTTATCCCTTTTAAAACCTCATCTCCTTTTTCATGGCCGAAACGATCGTTTACTGGCTTGAAATTATCTAAATCAATATAAAAAAGAGCGTTGGGTTTTTTTGTTCGTTTCCCGTGCTCTACACGTTTGGACACATCTTCATGGAAGGCTCTTCGGTTCAACAAACCGCTCAATTCGTCAGTTCTGGAGAGCTCCACCAGCTTTTCTTGTGCTTTAATCTGGATAAGCGCCACCCCTAAATGGTCGCTTAAGGAGTGGAGTAAGCGGGCTTCGTCTTTTTCCATTTCCAACGCGTCTTTCCGCCGAACGATGGCAATGACGCCGTCGATCTTTTCCTTGGAAAAAATCGGGCTTAAAAAAATACGCCAAGTCCCTTGATCTACGGCTTGAAGTTCGTAGTCACTTTCTTCAGCTTTTTCTCTCTCCCCAAACCAATTGAACAGACTATTTTCGATCTCGTCATCTATTGCAGATTTGAACGCAGCTTCAAGAATTCCCGTTGTATTTTTACGCCCAATCCATATACGGGTACTATTGAGCGCATCACAGGCGCCCTCGCCGGCTATTTGGAACAATTTCTCTGGATCAACTTCTCGCCGCATAGCGTCTACAATGGCTGCAAGCATTTCCTCTTGCGCCGCCGACCTGTCCATTTGCGTCCTGCGTGACATTTCTTCTGTTATATCCCGACCAGCACCGCGATTACCTGTGTGATTACCCTTATCATCGAAGACAGGAATGGAGGTCACACTCATGCAGGCAAGCGCGTTGGATTTATCTCTGAGCCAAACTATCTTGTCACTGACAGGAGCAGGTAAATAAAAGGGATTGATTTCGTGTTCATCAGCGTCCGTCGTATTTCCAAGAACCAAGTCTTTTGCCGGCATTCCATCTAGTTGGGCAGCACTGTAGCCAACAGCTCCTCTGGGGGACACATATCTGAAGCGACCAAGATTGTCTGTTTCCCAAACGAATTCAGCTGAACAGGTAACTAAATCTTTAAATAATTGCCGTGAAGCGATAAGCGCGTTGGTCAGATTTCGCTGCAAAGTCACATTTTTTGCAGTCACCAAGACAGTACCCTTAATTTCTTCCAAAGGCAGAAAAGTAAGGTCATAGATTTCCGTCTCGGCACCGATGGCTTCAAATGTCGCCGTTTGCTGTGCAGGTCCCATTTCCCTGTAACCTTTTCGCAAAGCTTCGCCAAATTCGCTCTCAGGCTCTAAATCCAATGACGAAATCAAATGTTCAGCGTGTCCGTTGAAATTCAATACTGTCATGTCTCCAGCCAGTATGAACGCAGGGCCGGGAAACTCGTTTAAAAGCTGTTCCTTACGGATACGCAATTGGCCAAGGGAATCATCTGGGGAACGTCCCCATTTACTCAACGATGAAATTTGCGCGCGAAACAGGCCCATAAACAACCACATAGTTTAGGGGATGATCCCCCTCGTTTAATTAAGGCAATAAGAATACCGCGCTTAACTTAACAGCCCCTTAAAGCCCGCTTCTCTCAAAAAATTTATAAAAAACTTGCAGCAACACTTGCAAAGCGCATAATCCCGCCATGAAAAATGAAAATATGTGGTCCCATTTCTCGGACATAGACGTCTGGATTTTTGATCTGGACAATACTCTTTATCCCTCTCACTGCGATTTATTCTCTCAAATGGATGTCAGGATGGGGGAGTTTGTCTCATCATACTTGCAAATCGAATATGATGAAGCCAAGGCAATTCAGAAAAAATATTTTGCCGAATATGGAACGACACTTAAGGGTTTGATGACAAACCATGGTTTGGACCCCAAGGAATATTTACACTTTGTGCATGACATAGATGTCAGCCATATCAAACCTGATGAAAAACTTAACACCGCTCTTGGCAAACTTGAGGGACGCAAGATCATTTTTACCAATGCCTCCGAAGCGCATGCACAAAATGTATCTACCCAATTGGGAATTGATCACCACTTTGAAGCTGTGTTTGATATTTATCAATGCGACTTCATTCCTAAACCCGATTTATCCGTGTACAAGAAGATGCTGAAAGAACTCGACATAGACCCAAAACGTTCAATTTTCTTTGAAGATATGGCAAAAAATCTGGTCCCTGCCCATGAGCTTGGCATGAGAACAGTTTGGATACCAAACACCGCTCAGTGGTCGCATGAGCAATCATCAGGTAACCATATCAACCATGTCGTAGAAGATTTGTCAGACTGGTTGTTTGAGCTGACATCCCAAGCCCTGGAAGACTAATTCACGCAAGCCGCCGCATCTTGTTGACTTAACGCCCCGCGGCAGTATGTTTTCACAACGGATTTCCACACTATTTTGAGGAATAATTATGAGTTTAGCTGATTTACAGCCGATCATCGAGGCGGCTTGGGATAATCGGGAGAATATTTCCCCGTCTACAACTGGTGAAGCAAGAGAGGCTGTAAATGACGCTCTTGAAGCACTTGATAGCGGCGCTGCGCGGGTCGCAGAAAAGACTACCGACGGGTGGCATGTCAATCAATGGCTGAAGAAAGCTGTATTGCTATCTTTCCGTCTCAATGACATGGAAATGATCGCAGGCGCACCGGGCGCCAACACAAACTGGTGGGACAAAGTTCCAAGTAAGTTTGAAGGCTGGAATGCTGAACAATTCCAAAGCGCCGGTTTCCGGGCAGTTCCAGGCTCGATTGTACGCCGCAGTGCTTACATTGCACCAAGCGTTGTTCTAATGCCAAGTTTTGTAAACCTCGGCGCCTTCGTTGACAGTGGTACTATGGTTGACACATGGGTAACAGTTGGATCTTGCGCACAAATCGGTAAAAACGTGCATTTATCTGGCGGTGTCGGAATTGGCGGCGTGTTAGAACCGCTTCAAGCTGGCCCTGTTATCATTGAAGATAACTGTTTTATCGGTGCCCGTTCAGAAGTTGTAGAAGGCGTTGTTGTTGAAACAGGCGCTGTTCTTTCAATGGGTGTCTTCATCAGCGCTTCGACCAAAATTGTAAATCGTGAAACAGGCGAAGTTCATATTGGCCGTGTTCCAGCATACTCCGTCGTTGTCCCAGGCAACCTGCCCGGCAAGCCGCTTCCAGATGGCACACCGGGCCCAAGCCTTTATTGCGC
Source organism: Alphaproteobacteria bacterium 46_93_T64 (assembly GCA_002163135.1). Classification (GTDB taxonomy): domain Bacteria; phylum Pseudomonadota; class Alphaproteobacteria; order Sneathiellales; family Sneathiellaceae; genus Sneathiella. Next base: position 68,549 of record MAAN01000041.1, on the reverse strand, counting down.
TGTTATTGTAAAAACTGTTGATGAGCAAACACGTTCAAAAACATCTATCAATGATTTGCTCCGCGATTAACTTTTCCGGACATTTCAATTAATCAGAGGCCTGCTCTTCCAGAGCGGGCCTTTTTTTTGTTTTCCCGGTACACCATGTAAAGACCGCTTACCGCGATAATCGAACTTCCCACCCAAACATTAAAGCCCGGAATTTCGTTGAAAAAGAAAGCACCAAACAACACGGCCCAGATTAGACCCGTATATTCAAACGGGGTGATAACCCCCACTTCACCGATGTTGAACGCTTTCACAATGCAAACGTTTCCTGCCAATGATAGAACTGCCATCAACCCAACAGCAGCTAAATCCTGCATCGGCATTGCTTTCCAAAAGAAAAACGCTCCAATTGAGCTGAAAATTATTGTCCAGAAAGTGACGTAGAATACGATCGTGAAAGTCGCATCTGTTTGTCCAAGCCAACGGCTTGCCAACATCAAAAAGCAATACGAAAAGCTGCCAGCAAGAACTATGAATACAGTAGAGTTGAAACCGTCTCCCGTTGGCTGCGCGACAAATAACACACCGCAAAACCCAACGAATATCGCTCCCCAACGGTGAACTCCAACCTTTTCCTTAAACAAAGGAACAGAGAGCGCTGTCATGATGAAAGGAGACACAAAGAAGATAACAGTTGTTTCTGCCAACTGCATGGAGGACAGAGCCGTAAAAAAGCAAAAAGGTGCTAAAAATCCAAAAAAACCACGCATCCCGTGGATTAAAAACCTGTTCGTCTTGACTAGTCTAAGCCCACCAAAGAAAGGCATAGCCAAACTGAGGATCACAAGATTGATACACCCTCGAATAAACAAGATCTGAAAAACGGAATACTCCGCTGTCACCAGTCGTTTTGCGACAGCGTCCATACTTGCCAACATGAAGATGGCAATCACGATATAAATAATACCGGCAAGATTTTTGTTCTGCACTCCAACAGGACCAGTCATCACAGGAAACTCACAAAGGGAAAGATTAAAGACAGAATAATCTTTTGAAAGACGCGTATCATTTACACTGAGCAATAGTACTGTCAAGAAAGATTAGATCTACTTCGCGTTAAGTGCATTGACCAAGACAACTTGCACAGGTAAATCTCTTACATGAGTTATATGAATGATCTAGAAGTTATTGAACTCACTCAGGAGCTTATGCGCTGCCCGAGTGTTACGCCTCACGATGCAGGTGCCCTGTCTGTTCTGCAAACCGTTCTTGAAAAGATCGGATTTGAATGCAAGCGGCTGACCTTCTCCGATGACAATACACCGGACGTGGAAAACCTTTATGCCAGATATGGGACAACGGCTCCCAATTTCTGTTTCGCGGGGCATACGGATGTCGTTCCCCCAGGCGATTTGAACTCATGGAGTGTTGATCCGTTCGATTCTGTCATTAAGGACGGCATGCTATTTGGACGCGGTGCTGCGGATATGAAAGCTGCTGTCGCTTGTTTTGCAGTCTCTGCCCAACGGCTCATAAAGGCTCGGCAAGGCGAACTCAACGGCTCCATCAGTTTACTTATTACCGGAGATGAAGAAGGCCCTGCTATTAACGGCACTCGCAAAGTTCTCGAATGGATGGCTGAAAACGGAGAGCATATCGATCATTGCGTCGTCGGTGAGCCGACCAACCCTAATCAATTAGGCGATATGGTCAAAATCGGCCGCCGAGGTTCCTTCACCGGGTTTTTAACAGTGAACGGAAACGAAGGTCACGCGGCTTATCCCCATCTAGCTGATAACCCAATTCCTCATTTGGTGGCGCTCATGGCTGAGCTTGACGCTATGCAACTTGATGATGGCAGTGAGCACTTCCAGCCCAGCAATCTTGAGTTTACAACAGTTGACGTTGGTAACCCTGCGACAAATGTTATTCCCCCCTCAGCAAGGGCAACGTTCAACATTCGCTTCAACACACATCATAGCCTTGATGGCCTTGACGAAAAAATCCGACACCTTCTTGATCAGACTGCAACGAAGCGCGGTGCTTCATACGATTTGAGGATCTTGAAGAACTCTGAGCCATTCCTGACAGCTGAAGGTGACTTTAGCCATCTCGTTGCGGGCTCGATTGAAAAACATCTGGGACGACGACCAGAAATGTCCACAACTGGCGGCACATCAGATGCGCGGTATATTAAAAATTACAGTCCCGTTGTAGAATTTGGGCTCGTTGGGCAAACCATGCATAAAGTTGATGAATGTGTTGCCGTTGAAGATATTCATTCACTAGCTGATATCTATACAAGTATTCTTGAAGGGTATTTCAAAGACTGACAATGGCAAGCATCAATGAAATTACATGGTCGATCTACGGCTGCTACCGGTTGGCACTGAAAGACAAAAACGCGCTGTCGTTGTTCAATTTGTCATCGAGCGGTTTTTGGACATCGTTTTCGGCTATACTTCTCGGTCTTATTGTCACGCTTCTACAAAAAGGCATTGAGTTCAATCTAGCCTCTACCAATGTGAGCTTCTTCCAATTCATCACACTTTTTGGCGTTGCTATCGTCATATCTTGGAGCTGTTATCTGCTTGCGGTCGGCATCGTGTCCAAATATATGGGGTTTTCGGCTCAATTCAGCACTTTTGTGATTGTCTATAACTGGAGCCAACTTGCAATCATCAGCATTTGGTTCCTGTTTTCCATTCTAGTTATGGGATTAATTGGTCCGCAAGCGGTTACCCTGTTAGGTCTGGTTTTCATTGCCGCGAGCTACCTCTACCTTTGGTACATAATTGTCGTCACCCTTCAAGTGTCGTCAATGCTTGCCATTGCGCTAACGTTTATGGAGTTCCTAATAGCGATATTTATCCAGCAGGCGCTGCTTAGCGCCGTCTTTTAGCTTCTCATTAGCCTAACAACTGATCCAGCGGATACCCTGTGAATTTTTTATTCTCTGTCATGACGACATGAGTTTTTACATTCACCACTTTTGCTCCCGAATTCAAAAGCATCTCGTTCACTTCGTGATAACGCTCCATATCTGCGCAGACGATACGCAAGATAAAATCGCACCCGCCGCTCACAGTATCGCATTGCACGACCTCCGGTAGGCTGTCAGCGAAAGTCTCAAAGGTCCGGAAATCCTGTGGACGATGATGCTCGAGCGACACCATGGCAATACAAGTAATATATCGGCATAACCGATCCAGATTAATTTGCCCTATAAACTGCCCTAAACACCCATCTGCCTCCAGCTTTCGCACACGTGTAAGGCAGGAACTTGGTGATAAGTGCACTTTTTCAGCCAGCTCCTGATTAGTAATTCGACCAGCGCCTTGCAACACCGAAAGAATATTCTGATCTATACGATCCAGAGCACGCTTTTCTTTCATATATCAAATCCATTTCCCAAAAAATTAGTTTGGAGATATTTCACTCATAGCCATGAATTCCCACAAATTCAAGGAATTTGACTTATTTTCGGCCTCCTCTACTTAAGTGTTATGCGTCACCTAAAGGGACAAAATAATATTCTGCAAAATTGAATAAACTTGCAGAATATTCGCAAAATGACGCAATTATCGATAACTCATTTTCTGTTGCACTTGGTATCCTGAAGTTGAAAAGCCTACTGATCTAATTCATGGAGACAGCATGACCAACACCGCACTTATGGCCACTTATTCCCCTCCCGATATCTTGTTTGAACGCGGCGAAGGCGCCTATTTGTTTACTCAGGAAGGGGACAAATACCTCGACTTCATCTCCGGTATTGCGGTCACCGCGTTTGGTCACAATCATCCTCATCTTGTGGCAGCCCTAAAAGATCAGGCGGATAAATACTGGCATAGTTCCAACATGTTCCGCGTTGAAAGCGGAGAAATTCTCGCGGAACGTTTAACCCGCAATACTTTCGCCGATCGCGTTTTTTTTGGAAACTCCGGCGGGGAGGCTGTAGAGGCGGGCCTTAAAATGATGCGGAGGTATCACTTTGACAGAGGAGACACAAAGCGTACCCGCATAATTGGAATGGAAAAGTCCTTTCATGGCCGGACTATCGCCACTGTCGCCGCCGCCGGAAATCCAGCCCATACAAAGGGCTTCTTCGAAGGTGATCTCGGGTTTGATCATGTTGCATTCGGTGACATTGATGCCTTGCGAGCCGCAATTACTGACGAGACGGCAGGTGTTATTCTGGAACCGGTGCAGGGTGAAGGTGGTATTCTACCTGCGCCCAAGGGCTATATGAACGCTGTTCGAAAACTTTGCGACGAGACAGGCATTCTGTTTATGGTTGATGAAATTCAGTGCGGCATGGGGCGAACAGGTAAGCTATTTGCATATGAGTGGTCAGATATAACACCTGATATTTTGGCATCAGCAAAAGGACTTGGCGGCGGTTTTCCAATCGGCGCGTGCCTTGCGACTGAAAAAGCGGCAGCTTGCATGGTTGTCGGCACCCATGGATCCACTTTTGGCGGCAACCCGTTGGCAACTCGTGTTGGGAATGCCGTTCTGGATTTACTTCTGGAAGATGGTTTCTTGGGTCAAGTGCGCCAACATAGTGAAACGTTGAAGTCCGGTCTTGAAGATCTTGTCTCCTTGCATCCAGACAAATTGACCAGTGTTCAGGGACTAGGGCTGATGGTCGGTATGAAATGTCTCATTCCTAATGTCGATTTTCTTACTAAACTTCGTGATAACAAGCTCCTTTCTGGGCGTGCCGGAACAGATATTTTACGGCTTCTCCCACCGCTAAATCTAACGGATGCTCATATTGACGAGGCTCTTGGCATTCTAAACAAAACCCTCAAAAACTGGTAGGGAGCAGACATGTCTCTTCCTCCATTCATTGATTGGATTGATGGCCAACAAGATCAAATGGTTCGCAATTTACAGAGCTGGTCGAACATCAATTCGGGATCCCTGAACCTTTCGGGTCTTGCCTTGATGGCGAAAACCCTCGAGAAAGCCTTTGCGGAAACCGAAGCCAATATTGAAGTTTTGCCATCCGATCCGATGACTATTACTGCCGAAAACGGTGAGATATCCGACGTGGAGCTTGGCTCGATTTTAAGGATTACGAAACGACCAGACGCTAATAGGCGGGTTCTACTCTGTGGTCATATGGATACAGTTTTCAGCCCGTCCCACCCGTTTCAGATTTGCAAAGATCCTGCCGATGGACAAATGCACGGACCTGGTACAGCTGACATGAAGGGCGGCCTAATGGTCATGCTCAACGCTTTACTTGCGTTTGAAAAGAGTCCCGATTGTTCAAATCTAGGCTGGCAGGTGATTATCAATGCGGATGAGGAAATTGGCTCATTCGGCTCGGCACGTATTCTGGCAGAAGCGGCCAAGGCCGCTGAAGTTGGAATGATATTCGAACCCTCCATGCCGGACGGCACTTTTGCGGGCGCTCGCAAGGGAAGTGGAAACTTCACAATAACAGTACACGGCCGGGCTGCCCATGCCGGTAGAGAGCATCATTTGGGACGCAACGCCATTGCAACGTTGGCCAATGTGATAACAAGCCTCGACACTCTTTCGGGTCAACGCGATGGGCTTACTGTTAATGTCGGGCAGATCTCTGGCGGCGGCGCTTTAAATGTCGTACCTGAACTTGCCCAAGTTCGTTTTAATGTTCGTCTGGAAGCCATTGAGGATCAACCTTGGCTTCTAGAAAAACTGGATGCCATCCTGAGGGACATTAATACACGGGATGGTATTCAAACCAAGCTAACCGGTGGTTTTTCTCGCCCCCCAAAACCGATGACGCCGACACTAGAAAAATTATTCAACTTGGCAGCTTCTTGCGGGCAGGAACTGGGAATAACTGTTCAGCACACGGCGACAGGGGGATGTTGTGATGGCAATAACCTAGCGGCCGCGGGCCTTGCGAATATCGACACATTGGGTGTTCGCGGTGCCAGCATCCATTCGGATCAGGAATACATGATTGTGGATAGTTTGGCGGAACGCGCCAAACTATCGGCCCTTATTCTCCATCGTCTTTCGCAGACCACAGACCCAGTTTTCACAAGGCAAACGATATGATAGTTATTCGTCCCGCAAAAACATCCGATTTGAATTGCTTGCTGGAAATCTCTATGGCAACAGGCAGCGGTATGTCGTCCATGCCAAGTGATCTCAACTCCTGGGCCGCAAAAATTAAAAAAAGCGAAGAAAGCTTTGCCAAGCAAGCAAGCGCGCCAGAAGGCGAAATCTATTTCATGGTGATGGAAGATAGTGAGACAAGCAAAATTGTAGGGACAACCGCCATTTATGCAGGCGTTGGTTTGGATCAACCCTTCTTCTCCTACAAAGTCTCAAAATTGGTTTCATTTTCTAAAGGTCTAGATAAAAAAAATCAGATGAATGTTCTGCATCTGGTCAACGACTTTACAGGTGCAACAGAAATTGGCTCGCTTTTTCTCGACAAAGACTACCGAAAAAACGGGAATGGACGGTTTTTATCACGCGGCCGTTTTCTGATGATATCCGATTTTCCAGATCGGTTCGGAGATCCCATTTTCGCAGAAATGAGGGGTTGGCAGGACGAAGAAGGCCGCTCACCGTTTTGGGAGCATTTGGGCAGAAAATTTTTCGGTCTCGGATTCGAAAATGCTGATTTCATGAGTTCTGTTAAAGGCAATCAGTTCATTGCTGACCTTATGCCCCGCCACCCTATTTACGCGGATTTACTCCCGACTTCAGCGCAAGAAGTGATTGGAGAACCCCACGGAGCCTCCGCTCCTGCCTTGCGTTTGTTGGAAAAAGAAGGCTTTCGCAAAAGCGGCTATGTCGACATCTTTGATGGGGGTCCCACGGTTCATTGCCAATCTGGAAACATTGAAACGATCCGCAATGTACAAACCAGAAAAGTCTCTAACTTGGTCGAGGATCGAGAAATAACGGACACAACGCGATATATCATTAGTAACCGCTCTTCCAACGATTATCGGCTGGTCAACCAGTCTTTGACCCTTCATCAGGATGGAACAGTTTTTATGGGCCGAGCTTCTGCCAAAGCCCTTCATGTCTCAATTGGTGATACGATCACTTATGTGGAGTAATTCAGATGCTTAGCGGAAAACTATTTATTAATGGTAATTGGCAAGATGGACATGGCAACACAATCCTGTCGACGTCTCCCACAAGCGATGCCGTCCTGCTCAGCGGGAAAAGTGCAACCGAACAAGATGTGTCCGATGCCGTTTCAGCTGCTCGCACCGCCTTTAAAAATTGGGCCCTCCTCCCATTTGAAGATCGGGTGAGTACAATCCGGCGGTATCAAGAAGTCCTTCGGGCAGAACAAAATGTTCTGGCTGAACTTATATCACTGGAATGCGGCAAACCACACTGGGAAGCAAAACTTGAAGTCGCAACTATGATCGGGAAAATCGACGTCTCCCTTAAGTCCCATGAAGCACGTACGGGGACAACTGAAGCTGAAGTTCCGGGCGCGGTTGCCAGATTGCGACACAAACCCCACGGCGTTATAGCCGTATTTGGACCTTTCAACTTTCCGGGACATCTTCCAAATGGCCATATCGTACCGGCCCTTCTGGCAGGCAACACTATCGTCTTTAAACCCAGCGAACAAACAGCCGGTGTAGGTGAGTTCATGACGAGTTGCTGGGAGGAGGCAGAACTTCCTGCCGGTGTCCTCAATTTGGTTCAGGGAAATAGCGAGACTGGCATCGAACTAAGCACACATGATGGTATCAACGGGCTATTCTTTACGGGAAGCTCTCATACTGGCGCCTTATTACACAGTGAATTTGCGGGGCATCCTGCAAAAATCCTTGCCCTCGAAATGGGCGGTAATAATCCGCTTATCGTAACGGATATATCTGACATTCGAGGGGCAGTATATCACACCATCCAATCTGCATTTATTACAGCAGGACAGCGCTGTACATGCGCGCGGCGCCTTATTGTTCCCATTGGTGAGGAGGGCGATCACTTCATAAGCGCACTCGTGTCTGCGACAAAGAATATAAAGGTAGGACCCCAAATGGATAATAGCGATCCGTTCATGGGATCTGTTATTTCAAATACGGCTGCAGACGACTTACTAACAGCCCAGGAAAATCTTTCGTCACTGGGCGGTAAAATTCTTAAATCAATGGCACGGACAGTTATAGGAAAACCGTATCTAAGCCCGGGCATTATTGACGTAACTTCTATCGGTAAATTACCCGACGAAGAATATTTTGGGCCTCTTTTGCAAATCATCCGTGTCTCCGATTTTGACACAGCCATCGACGCTGCAAATAATACGCGCTACGGTCTTTCCGCGGGTCTGATCAGTGACGATCCAGCCCTTTATGAAAAATTTCTCGCTCTGTCCTCTGCCGGTATTGTTAATTGGAACCGACCCCTTACTGGCGCAAGCGGATCAGCACCGTTTGGCGGCATTGGCGCCAGTGGAAACCACCGCCCCAGCGCCTATTACGCTGCTGATTACTGCGCCTATCCTGTGGCCTCACTAGAGGCTGAGAAAGCGGACCTACCGGCAATCTTAACGCCAGGGATCAGTGTATGATCAAAGAACAAGAGTATAATTTTGATGGATTGGTGGGCCCAACGCATAACTTCGCAGGTCTATCTTTGGGCAACATCGCCTCCACGGGGAGTGCTGCAAGCAGCTCAAACCCCAAAGAAGCCGCTTTGCAGGGCCTTAAGAAAATGCGAGGCCTTTCAAAAATGGGATACTTTCAGGGTGTCCTCCCTCCCCACGAACGACCTCATATTTCAACTTTGCGAAAATTGGGTTTTACCGGCACAGATACAGAAATATTGGCAACGGTTTCGAAGACTGCCCCCCATTTGTTGGCGGCCTGCTCCTCAGCATCTGCTATGTGGGTGGCAAATGCCGCGACTGTTAGCCCCGCAAACAACACATCTGATGGGCGCACTCATTTCACCCCAGCGAACTTAGCCGCTATGTTTCACAGATCCATCGAACACCCGATTACTGAACGTATTTTGAAACGAATATTCTCAAACACCGACCATTTTGCGCATCACACCCCGCTTCCGACGGGGCTTCAATTTGGCGACGAAGGGGCCGCAAATCATACGCGTCTGTTTTCTAATTCTTCTCATTCCGGAATCGAAATATTTGTTTATGGGATGTCAGCGTTTGATCGAAGGCGGCCACGCCCTGCCAAATTTCCTGCTCGGCAAACACTGGAAGCATCTGAAGCCATCGCCCGAGCACATGGTCTCACCAATGATAAGGCAATTTTTGTTCAACAAAATCCAAACGTGATCGACGCAGGAGTGTTTCATAACGATGTCATTTCGGTGGGAAATGGCAATTGTCTCTTTTACCATCAGGATGCGTTTCAAGACGCCTATGCCTTAAAGGCTGCAGTCTCAAAACAAATTCCCGATGCTGTTTTTATTGAAGTCCCTCGCGAGGAAGTTTCCGTTGCAGAGGCAGTTTCCACTTATCTATTTAACACGCAACTATTATCCGATCCTGACAACTCTGCCGAAATGCGCCTTATCGCCCCGATGGAATGCCGCGAAAACAGCAGAGTGCATAGTTATCTAGAAGCGTTACTCGCAAAGGATACGCCCATCAAAGATGTCTCGTACATTGATGTTCGCCAAAGCATGAAAAACGGAGGAGGACCTGCCTGTCTACGCCTTCGTGTTTCTTTAAGCGAGGAGGCTAGAAACAGTATTGATGCACGGGTTTTTCTTTGTGACAGCCTATTTCACGATTTGTGCTATTGGGTCGAGAGTCATTATCGGGACAGGCTTAGCCCTGCGGATTTAGCAGATCCTGATTTGCTGAACGAATGCCGTACTGCGTTGGATGAGCTCACACAAATCATGAAGCTGGGCTCCATCTATGAATTTCAGCAGGGATAATCCACTTTCGCTAAGTAAAGTCCATGAGCAGGGGCGTTAGGTCCGGCTTTCTGTCGATCTTTCGCCGCCAATGCATCCAACACATCTTGATTGTTCCACTGCCCCTTACCAACAAGGGATAAAGTACCAACCATTGCCCGTACTTGATTGTGTAAAAAAGAAGGGGCCGATACATAAATACTTATGTCCACACCATTTCTGACAATTTCCAACTGATCCAGTGTCTTAATCGGGCTTTTAGCCTGACAAGCAACCGCCCGAAAACTGGAAAAATCATGATTACCGATAAGTAAGTTTGCAGCTTCCTGCATGGCATCGGTGTCAAGTTCCTGGCGAATGTGCCATGCACGGCCCATATTCAGCGCCAATCTGGAGTGCCGGTTACAAATTCGATAGACATAGTGACGACCATGAGCAGAGAACCGTGCGTTAAACTCATCGGTCACACGTACGCAATCCAAAATCACCACGCGGGCTGGACGCATATGATGATTGACAGCGTTCATAACCGTGGCCGGATCGTGTTCTTCTTGCAAATCAAAGCTTGCGACTTGTGCGAGAGCATGAACACCGGCATCCGTACGACCTGCCCCTTGAATTCGAATATCCTCACCGCAATAGGCAAAGATCCCCTCTTCAATGGTTTGCTGAACAGAAGCGCCGGTTTTTTGTCGCTGCCAACCAACCAATCCGGTTCCATCATATTCTATGGTCACCTTATAGCGGGCCATTACAGAAGCCTTTCGCCCTTGGTGAGCGGATATCCATTAAGGAATGTTTTTGTATCCATGGGCGATTTGCCCGCACGTTGTAACTTCGTAAGTTTTAACGCGCCCTCACCACATGCAACGCATAGAAAATCGTCGAGAAGAACACCGGGTTCACCTTGTTCTTCGCAGATTTCAGCATTTAGAATTTTTACCCTTGTGCCGTCTTTTTCGAAATATGCACCAGGAAAAGGACTTAATCCGCGAATATGGCAACTCAATTCTGATGCAGAACGTTGCCAGTCAATTGCCGCTTCTGCTTTGTCGATTTTTTTCGCATATGTGACACCAGCCTCAGGCTGAACGCACGCCTTAACATTGTCTGACCCAAGTTTTCCGATGGTCTGGACCATCAGCTCAGCACCAACATCTGCCAGCTCATCATGTAGACTACCCGCTGTGGTCTCCATTGTAATGGGCAATCGGGCCTCAGCCAAAACATCACCTGTATCCAGGCCCTCAGCCATTTGCATAATGCCAACACCGGTTTCTGTATCACCAGCCATAATAGCCCGTTGGATTGGCGCAGCGCCTCTCCAGCGAGGTAGTAAAGAGGCATGCAAATTAAAGCATCCGAACTTTGGCGCATCCAGTACAGCTTTTGGAAGCAACAACCCATAGGCAACTACAATTGCAACATCCAAATTAAGGGCAGCGAATTCTGCCTGTACTTCTTCTGATTTCAAGGACGTGGGGGTGCGCACTTCAATATTGCGCTCTTCCGCCAGTTGATGAACTGGGGTTGGACGTAAAGATTTTCCGCGTCCCGCTTTGCGCGGTGGCTGAGAATAAACACAGACAATCTCATGATCCGATTGAAGCAAAGCCTTCAAAACGGTGCAGGAAAAATCAGGCGTTCCCATAAACGCAATTCGAAGGCTGCCCATGTGATCCCCTAACTTGCCATTTTTTTCTGTTTAAGTAATTTCCGCAGGATCATGTTCCGCTTTAACGCAGAGATATGATCAACAAACAATATACCATCCAGATGATCAATTTCATGCTGTATACAAGTCGACAAGAGACCATCAGCATGCAGTTCCTGTTTTTCACCGTCCAGATCAAGGTAGGACAATTTTATCTCAGTTGGGCGAACCACATCTGCATAATGTGAGGGAACTGACAGGCAGCCTTCTTCATACATGCTGTCATCATCTGAAACCCATGTAATATCCGGGTTGATTATGGCGATCGGTTCTGGGTCTTCCCCTTCTTGACCTTTACCAACAACATCCAAGACAAGCAGGCGTTTCTGCACACCAACTTGTATGGCCGCGAGACCAATGCCCGGTGCTTCATACATTGTTTCAAACATATCAGCTACCAGCTCACGGATTTCATCTGTGATTTCAGCGACAGGCGTTGATATGGTTTTAAGCTGCGGATCAGGTGCGACAATTATCGGCAAAATGGCCATGGTCTTCCAACATTCTTCAAGTTACAATACAAGCTATAGAAATTCACTCATTAGGTATTACTCTGCGGGTCAAACGTCAAGGTTCTTGCGGAACATCTACACTCGGGGCTGGGGGCTCTTTATGGAATTTGTACTGATCGGCATTGTTATCGTGCTCGCTATTGTAACTGGGCTGGTGGCACTCAAAATCGGAAAATCGGAAAAGATGATCCAGGTAGCCATGACAAACAGCGAAAATTTAACACGTCTTACCGAAGGGCTCCTCAATCAACAGGTCAAGCTTGAAGGACAATTGACTCAAATGTCCACAGATGGTGCCGCTAGCCAAAGCGCCATTAACAAGACGCTCGCTGAACGGTTGGATAATGTCTCCAAAAGACTGGGTGACAGTCTAGTCCAATCAACTGAAAACACGAATAAAACGGTTACGGAACGATTAGACAAAGTCACTATACAACTTGGGGAAAGCCTTTCCCAAACAACGGAAAAGACGGGCAAAGCGTTAAGTGAATTGCAGGCACGGCTCGCCATTATTGACAAGGCACAAGACAATTTGACCGATTTGTCGTCCCAAGTGGTTGGCTTGCAAGACATTCTTGCGAACAAGCAAGCCCGCGGCGCGTTCGGAGAGTTACAATTAAATGATTTAGTGAAATCTGCTCTGCCACCCTCTGCATATGATTTTCAGGTAACCTTGAGTAATGGCAAGCGTGCTGATTGTCTGATCAAACTCCCGAACCCTCCGGGATCGATCGTAGTGGATGCTAAATTTCCATTGGAAAGCTATCACCTACTTCGAAACGCAGAAAACGATGCCGACTTACAAATAGCCAGACGCGCTTTTATTTCTGCGATGGGCAAACACATTAATGATATTAGCCAAAAATATATCATTGATGAGGAAACAGCCGAATCAGCGTTGTTGTTTCTACCGTCTGAGGCCGTTTATGCAGAACTCCACGGCAACTTCCCTCAAGTCTTGCAAAAATCTTACGATGCAAGGGTTTGGATCGTCTCCCCAACCACATTGATGGCCACACTAAATACGGTTCGTGCTGTTTTAAAAGACAGCCAAATGCGTGAACAAGCTGGCGTTATTCAAAAGGAAGTTGGGGTCTTGCTCAAGGATGTGGAACGGTTGGATAAACGTGTCGACAGTCTGTCGCGGCATTTTGCACAAGCGAGTAAAGACGTAGGTGATATCGAAACATCAAGTCGTAAGATTATAAGCCGCGGAGAGAAAATCGAAGACCTACAGCTTGGAGAACAAGACAGTGAAGAACTACTCACCAATCCTGCTGAAATGCTTCAATAATATTTTGAATTATTGGATTTGAATGCGGCGTGATCTAAGCGCCGTAGTCAGCGTTCCATCATCCAGATAATCCAGCTCACCTCCCACAGGAACCCCGTGGGCTAGATGGCTCACCGTGACATTACTCTCTGCTAACCTGTCAGAGAGGTAATGCGCTGTTGTCTGCCCATCTACTGTCGCGTTTAAGGCAAGGATAACCTCTGTTACGACATCATCGATAGCCCGGCTCAGAAGCGGTTCGATACGAAGTTCTTCAGGGCCGACACCATCTAGGGCGGATAATGTCCCCCCTAGAACGTGATAGGTCCCGGAAAACGCTCCTGAACGCTCTAAGGCCCATAGATCGGAAACGTCTTCGACAACACAAATTATTTTCTGATCACGCCCTTGATTTGCACAAATATTACAAGGGTTTACCGTATCCAAATTCGCGCAGATATCGCATGTCATTACGTTTTCCGCCGCCGCCGCCATGGCCCCGCCTAACGGGATAAGCAGACTTTCGCGGTGCTGAATTAAATACAGGGTAGCCCGGCGCGCAGACCGCGCACCAAGCCCCGGAAGCTTAGATAAAAGCTGGATCAGTTGATCAATTTCAGAAGTACTCATTGAAAATGTACGATCCGATTAAAATGGCATCTGCATGCCAGGTGGAAGCTGCAGTCCGCCTGTCATTTCTTGCATTTTTTCTTGGCTGTAAGCTTCTACTTTTGCACGGGCATCCGCGTGGGCGGCCTTGATCAGGTCTTCCATAATCTCTGGATCTTCGGGATCGATAATACTTGGGTCAATCTTAAGACCTCGCATATCGCCTTTTCCATTCAAAGTAACTTCAACCATGCCCGCACCAGAAACACCGGTTAGCTCATGGCTTTCCATTGATGCTTGCATTTCTGCCATCTTACTTTGCATTTCCTTGGCCTGCTTCATCAGGTTTCCAAGATCTTTCATGCACTTTTCTCCACTAATCTAGTTCTTCATCACCGGATATATTCTCATCCTGCGAAAATTCAATTGTTGGCGCCAAATCTCGCACTTCGCGGATTGTCACTCCGTTAAATTTTTCCTTAATGCGTTGCACCAATGGGTGGCGCTGCACTGCTTCAATCATTGCAGCTTTATCCAGCTGCCGTTTTTCAGCAACTGTTGGCGCACCTTCGGCCTCGGCCGCGACGGTAACTGTCCATTGTTGTTCTGTGATTTCACGCAATCGTTTTCCCAAACGCGCAGCCAAGTCTATCGGCGCACCCGGGGCGGGGCTAAATTCCAGCAATCCCTTTTTGAATTTTACAGGACGCATGAAATTAATCACCTGTCCTTTCAACATCACATCACGCCTGTCTGCGAGGAGATCAACAATGTCTTCCATGGTTTTTGGGATTTTGACAGCCTGCGCTTCTGGTTCTGCCATCTGATTTTGCAACGGCATCGGCTGAGCATATGCATTAGCTTCAGAAATCTGGCTCTCTACCAAAGACAAGTGGGCCCGCGGCGCAGAAGAGGTGTTCGGAGAATTGATGGGTTGCTGGTTTGAGACAGCGAGTGCCGCAGCACCGCCGCCTTGACTCATTCGGGCTCCCCCGCCATTTGTCGGTGAAATACCGTTTGGACTAACCCCCGCGTTGCTTTGCGTACCTTCTGCTAATTTTTTAGCTAAATCTCCCGGTGTCGGTAAATCGCTCGCGTAAGCAATTCTGACCAGGATCATTTCAGCAGCGGCTATTGCCATGGGCGCATTGCGAACTTCATCAAGCCCTTTTAAAAGCATCTGCCACGTGCGTGCCAAAGAAGACATGGAAAGTTTCCCAGCCATTTCTTGACCACGGCTAACATCTCCTCCGCTTACCGCCACATTATTTGCAGCCTCGGGCGTAACTTTTATTGTCGTCAACCAATGTGTCAGTTCAAGCAAATCCTGTATAATGACAACAGGGTCTGCACCGCGATCATACTGGCCTCGTAAAATCCCAAGTGATTCTGCAATTTCCCCTTTGAACAAGGTTTCCATCAAATCGAGCATACGTGAGCGATCAGCAAGGCCCAGCATATCACGGGCCTGTTCTGCGCTAACTGTTCCATCGCCATGGGCGATCGCTTGATCCAGCAATGACAAACCATCCCGAACAGAGCCTTCGGCAGCGCGCGCAATCAAACGCAGCGCATCTCCTTCGATAGTCGCACCTTCTTTTTCAGCAATCTTGCCAAAATAGTCAGTCAACGTCTCGGCATCGACACGTTTCAGATCGAAACGTTGGCAACGGGATAAAACAGTTACTGGGATTTTTCGAATTTCTGTTGTCGCAAAGATGAACTTCACATGTTCCGGTGGTTCTTCCAATGTCTTCAAGAGCGCATTAAAGGCATTTTTGGAAAGCATATGCACTTCGTCGATGATATAAATCTTGAAGCGAGCATTGATGGGAAGATACCGAACGCCGTCAATAAGTTCTCGAATGTCGTCGACACCTGTGCGACTAGCAGCATCCATCTCAAGAACATCTTGATGACGATCTTCTGCGATAGAAACACAATTCTCACATTCACCGCACGGATGTACTGTCGGACCACCTGTTCCATCGGGCCCAATACAATTTAAACCACGTGCAATAATACGTGCCGTCGTCGTTTTACCGATACCCCGGGTTCCGGTTAAAATAAACGCATGGGCCAGACGCCCAGAATCAAGTGCGTTGGAAAGTGTCCGAACCATGGCTTCGTGACCAATCAGATCATCAAAGTTTGATGGACGGTATTTTCGTGCAAGCACGCGGTATACAGAATTTTTATTTTCTTCAGACATGAAAGGATCATATCAGAGAAACATTCACATGTTCAAAGAATTATGGGAAAAATTAGAGAAGCTGTTTTCAAATTGTGCGGGGGTTAAGAAGACTGGCAACGACCCGCGCCGAAACTCGTTACGGCTGCTTCCTTCCGGATCTGACCGGGTTAGCGAGGGGCACGCCCATCGCCAGCCTTCCACCGCTTATATCTGATATGTTCCGACAAGTTGCAACCCTTTAATCTACTTTTGCCTCGAATTATTGATATTTCTACAAACTGGCACGAATTTCCGTCGTACAAACACCCTTGACGATTGCCAGCGCATTAAAGTTGTGTAAGAATTTGCAAATCATGACAAAACCTCTCGTATTTACCGGCAACAGGTTTGACCGGGCCGCCCATTTGCGCAACGACGCCAACTGGTTAGCGGAAAAACTCAAAGATCCTTCCAGCCGCTTTCTGCCCATGCACCGGCAAAAGGCGCTCATTGATCTACCCGGTGGCCCTTGCATTGATTGGCGGGGCGCTACTGATATCCAGTCGTATCTGGATGACGGCGCAAATCTGATTTTCCTCGGGATCGCAGACTTTTCATGCCATTTCGCGGTCGATGTATCCTCGATTGAAAACCCGAAACAACTCCCAAACTCTGATTGGGGGAAATTCATTGATGTGAGATCGGTCTCGGCTCAACTTCGCCCAGGTGAGGCCGGCGCCCTTGCGCAGGCACGTTCCATGGTAGCTTGGCATGACAATCACGGCTTCTGTTCCGTCTGCGGCAGCAAATCTGCAATTCAGGAACTTGGCTACTCACGCAAATGCACAAACGAATCCTGCAACGCGCCTCATTTCCCGAGAACCGATCCGGTTGCCATTATGATGGTGACGATGGGCGACAAATGTCTTTTGGGAACCGGTCATAACTTCCCTAAGCAGCAATATTCGGCGCTGGCCGGATTTATTGAACCTGGAGAGACAATCGAACAAGGCGTCCGCCGCGAAGTATTTGAAGAGACCGGCATCAAAACGGGAGACGTACGCTATCACTCCTCTCAGCCTTGGCCATACCCATCCTCGTTGATGATCGGTTGTTTCGCCGAAGCCTTAAGCGAAGAGATCACGATCGATGAAAAGGAACTGGCTGACGCTCGCTGGTTCACTCGCGACGAAATCGTGACAATGATTGAACGTTCGGGGACAAACGAGACACCGCGATTGTCACCGCCCATGGCGATTGCCCATCAGCTTGCGAAGGCCTGGATAGAAGAAAAATAATCAAAAATAGACACGGAATTTGGAAAGGCGGCCCTGCATGTATTGGGGCCGTTTTTTTTTGCACAGCTAGCGAACAGTATTCCATTCCGCAACGCACAAGTTACTAGAACCCTAATATTACGAAACACATACAGACGCACAGGAAACTATAAAGCAAGGAGCTTTTTTTGATGAAATCACACAACTCCATCAAAAGTATTCGCCTTATTTTCAGCCATTCACTGCGCAAAAAATAGTCATCGCGCACAAACAAACAGCATTCAATATTCTTAAAGAAAAATTCAGAATAAAAGGAAGAATTGCACTTGCGATGGATGTTCGCAGGTGCAATATATCTTTTGTCAGCACACACATACACTGACTGCCCTCGCAAGAGGGCGTTTCCTCCCATACTAAGGGCTGTGTTAGCGCACAGCCCCTTTTTTTATCTTAAGAGACCTTAACGGGCAGTACTTGCCAAAGTCAACGGATCTGTGAATTTCAAAAGGCCTCGGAACGGTAAAATCAAAACCGCGACCATAAAGAGTTTAATGCCATAATCACCCAACGCCCATGTTTCCCACGGTAAACCTGTTCCAGCAAATGCCAAGCTGAAGAAAATCACTGTGTCGAGAAAAGAAGCGATAACTGAAGAGAAAAGAGGCGCTTTCCACCAAGCCGCTTGGCGCAATTTATCAAACAGGAAAATATCCAATAAATGTGCCAGTAAGAAAGCTGAACCGGATGCCAAAGCAATGCGCGGATCTGCAAACAGAAGTGACATAATCACAGCCGCAGCAAAACCAACACAAACAACGATACGTGCCTTTGACGCGCCCAGTGCGCGATTGGTCAGATCAGTTACCAAAAAAGCAAACGGGTAACTCAACGCCCCCCATGTCAGCCAATCGTTGATCGGCATTTCAACCAATATATTGGAAGCCGTTACAACAACTGCCATGGCAATCACGCCGCCTAATAAAAAGACGCGTTGCAATGGTGTTGTACCAGAAACATTTATCATAAAATTCGAACCCACAATAAAGTGGACCTCACCTATTCCGGCGAGACCCTAAATTTGATAGTGCTTGTATGTATAAAAATCGAGGTGATCAAGCCTTAAGCGTTATATTCTTTTCTATATGGGTTTTGAGGATACACACCAAGAACCTTTAGCTTTGCCGAAAAGAATTGCAATTCCTCGATGGCGCGGGACAGATGTGCCTCATCCGGGTGCCCTTCTACATCAATGTAGAATTGTGCCGCTTCAAAACTGGCATCCGTAATATAACTTTCCAACTTGGTAACGTTGACACCGTTTGTTGCAAATCCACCAAGCGCTTTATAAAGCGCGGCAGGCTGACTGCGGACCTGAAATACAAAACTCGTCATACACGGGCCACTCTTAAGCCCCGGATCAACGCGATCTCGCGATAGAATAAGAAAGCGTGTTGTATTGCCTAGCCGATCTTCAACTCGCTCGCGCAATACATCAAGACCGTAGATTTCTCCGGCCAAGCTGGATGCGATTGAAGCTTGCGATTTATCACCAAGTTCCGCGATCATTTTAGCTGAACCCGCAGTATCTGCATGAATTAGGGGTTCGATGCCCAGTTCACGCGTGAAGTTACGGCACTGCGACAAAGCCTGTTCATGACTATGTACCGCCTTAACATCTGTAAGCTTCGTACCTTTTACACCAAGTAGCTGATGCTGAACCGGCTGGAAATGCTCTCCAATTGTATAAAGACCGCTTTCAGGAAGTAGATGGTGAATATCCGCAACGCGTCCCCCAAGAGAGTTTTCAATAGGGATCATTGCGTATTTGGCTTTTTCATCGCGAACCATAGAAATCGCGTCCATAAAGGTTTCGCACGCAACTGCTTCCATATCCGGAAAGACTTTTTTGCAGGACAAATGTCCATACGCGCCGAGGACACCTTGGAAGGTAATTAAATTTTCTGGTTCGGAGTTAGACATAATTATTTTCCGGTTACTTTATTCTACATCATTCAAGTTGTTGGATCTTACAGGTTCAATTAGCGTGCAGCAAAAAATTCGCGCATACGCTGCAAGTCTTCGGGAGTATCAACACCAAGTGGCACAGTGTCAACGCATGCTGCATCAATCCGCATTCCAGCTTCCAACGCACGTAATTGTTCTAGCTTTTCGCGAAGCTCCAACGGAGAAGGCGGCAATTCTACAAATTTTTTCAAGGAAGCCCGACGGTAGGCGTAAATTCCGATATGGTGATAATGTGGACCTGGCCCCCACGGAGTTTTCAGTCGGCTAAACCAAACTGCGCGCCCGATTTTTGAACCTTCCCCCATACTGACGACTGCTTTCACGGCATTTTCATCTTCCAGTTCATCGGGATCATTAATCTCCGCGACCAGTGTCGCAATATCTGCGTTTGCTGAAGATAAAGCCTGAAGGGACGCAATAATTGCTTGAGGATCCAATCCCGGCAAGTCACCTTGCAAGTTAATCACGGCATCGAATCTCCCCGCAGGGTCAAATGTTTCTACGGCTTCAAATACTCTGTCCGAGCCAGAAGGGTGATCACTTCGCGTTAAAACTGCATTTCCACCTGCCGAATTCACCGCATCCGCTACCTCTTGTTCGCCGCAGGCAACAATTACAGGCCCGATATCAGCTTCACGGGCGCGATCTAGCACCTGCACAATCATTGCTTTGCCGCCAATATCAGCCAATGGCTTACCGGGAAGTCGGGTCGACGCCATACGCGCAGGAATTACAACAACTGGCTTCAATTCTTCTGACATGTGGAAAATTACTCCTAAAATCCATAAAAAATGCCCGAATGGGTGTGTCAATTTGGCTTTCTTTTTATACGTCTTACGTTTTCGAAGCAAAAGCAGATAAATTCCACTCGCTTTTTTTTGCTGCGTTTGGTAGAGCTACGCCCAGAATATATGAGCTGAGGTAAGCAATGAATAATTTCGAGCTAAACAAAATTGCCGGTGCAGTACTTGCAGGTGCCCTTCTTGTTGTAGCGGTCAACGAAATCGCCAATATCGCCGTTCACCCGACTGCCCCTGAGAAAGCCGCGTATGCGATTGATACAGGAACAGTGGCAGCAAGTGATGGCGCGGCCCCTGCAGCAGTAGCAGAAGGACCGTCCCTTGGCGTACTTCTCGCAGCAGCAGATCCCGCAAAAGGATCCAAAGTCTTCAAAAAGTGTGGCTCGTGTCACACGACAGAAGAAGGCGGCGCTAATAAAATTGGCCCCAATCTTTATGCAATTGTTGGCAAAGCAAAAGGCGCAAGCGCTGGCTTTTCATACTCAGGCGCCCTTATGGAAAAAGGTGGCGACTGGTCATATGAGGATTTGAACGCATTCCTGACGAAGCCGAAAAGCTTCATCAAAGGGACCAAAATGTCGTTTGCTGGCATTAAAAAACCAACGGATCGTGCAAATCTAATTGCATTCCTTCGGACGCTAGGTTCAAGCGCACTTCCACTCCCTGCTGCGAACTAACAGAGTTTATTTGCCCAATGAGTGAAATTTGCCCCACTGAGTTTATTGATCTCGCCAACCGGCTCGCAGATGCGGCCGGCGAGATTATTCGCCCGCTTTTCCGGCAAAAAATTGACATTGTTAGTAAAGACGATGCCAGCCCGGTGACCATTGCGGATCAGAACGCTGAAATGGCGATGCGCCAAATCATCGAAGCTCAATATCCTGATCATGGTATATATGGCGAAGAACACGGGCAGGTTAGAACAGACGCGGAATATGTGTGGGTACTTGATCCAATTGACGGCACACACTCCTTTATTTCCGGCGCTCCAACGTTTGCAATATTGGTTGGCCTCTGCCGCAATGGCGTTCCGATCATGGGTGTTGTTGATCAACCGATCGCAAACGAACGCTGGGTTGGTGCGAATGGCACAACCACGCTAAACGGCAAGCAGCTTTCAACAAACGAAGACGTTACCGCTGTAACAGATGCCTCTCTCTATTCCTATGGGATTGAGCTTCTTAAATGCGACCGCGGAGATGATTATAGAAAACTCTGCGACAACGTAAAACGTGTTCGTTTTGGTTACGATAGCTATGCCTTTGGCTTGCTCGCACACGGTTTTGTCGACGTGGTAGCAGATGCGGATATGAAGCCGTTTGATTATTGCGCCCTTGTGCCCGTTGTTCAATACGCTGGCGGGACAATTACTGATTGGGATGGCAATCCTTTGACCCTTACCAATCCGGGTTACGTGCTGGCAGCAGGAAACGAAAGCCTTCATACCGACGCACTTGCCCACCTGAAGTCAACTTAAGACACATATTTTTGAATAATTCTTGATGTCTTAGACATTTAACCCCATCTTGACATACAATTAAGTCAAGAACTGACAGGGGAAAAATGAAACTTCTGACGGCTGCGGCCACTCTCTGCGTTGCGTTGCTATCCGGCACGAACTTCGCCCTTTCTGATGAGGTCAAAACGACCAAATCTCATGGTTTGTCTTTAGCAGGCCCCCTAAAATACGGGCCAGACTTCACACACCTTGACTACGTCAATCCAAACGCTCCAAAAGGCGGTGCGATCAAGTTGTCGGCTCGCGGCGGATTTGACAATTTGAACCCGTATATACCCAAAGGAAACATTGCGTCCGGCATCAGTTTGACCTTTGAGACACTGATGGCGCAGCCAAGCGACTCTCCCAGTGCAGAATATGGATTGGTTGCCGAGAGTGTTGAGGTTGCCGAAGATCTAAGTTTTGCCATCTATAACTTGCGCGCTGAAGCAAGCTTTCATGACGGCACGCCTATTACATCAGACGATCTCGTCTTCAGCTTGAAAATGGTCAAGGAAAAGGGTCGCCCTCTCTTCCGGTATTATTATGCGGATGTGAAAGACGCCATCCCTATGGGCCCCAAGCGGATCAAATTTGTATTCACCGGCCCGCCAAATAGGGAACTTCCTCAAATAGTTGGACAGCTTCTCCCCGTGCTCTCTAAAAAGCATTTTGAAAATCGGGATTTTTCAGAAACAACGTTGACCCCGATCCTCGGTTCCGGCCCCTACAAGGTCAAGGAATTCGAAGCCAATCGATTTATTACATACGAACGAGTGGCGGACTATTGGGGCAAAGACCTCCCGATCAACAAAGGCCGTTATAACTTTCAAACCATGCGCTATGATTTCTACCGTGACACATCTGTTCTGTTAGAGGCCTTTAAAGCCGGAGAGTATGATTTTAGAGCCGAGAATAGTGCTAAAAACTGGGCGACTGGCTATGATTTTCCTGCGTTAACAAATGGACTGGTTGTTAAAGAAAACATTCCAAGCAACTCTCCTGCAGGTCAACAAGGCTACGTTTATAATCTTCGAAAGGATAAGTTCAAGGATCCCGCACTGCGTGAAGCACTTGCCTATGCCTTCGACTTTGAATGGCTGAACAAGAATATTTTCTACAATCAATACAAAAGAACCAACAGCTACTTCTATAATTCAGTCATGGCCGCAAAAGATGCACCTACAGGAGCCGAGCTTGCACTTTTGGAAACCTATCGCGGCAGGGTTCCTGAAAGAGTATTTGGTCCAGCCTATGAGCCCCCCGTTACGGACGGAAGCGGCAGAGACCGGAAACCACTTCGTGCAGCGAAGAAAATTCTGAAAGCCGCAGGATGGAAAGTTGAAGGCGGCAAACTCATCGATCCGAATACCGGCAAACCACTCATCATCGAATTCCTCATGTATGATCCCAACAGCCTTCGGGTTGCCGGTCCGTTCATTAAAAATTTGGAAAAACTGGGCGTAACCGCGAAATCTCGTGTTGTTGACACGGCTCAATATACAGAACGTCTTCGAAATTACGATTTTGATATTGTAACTTCTGGCTTTGCCCAATCTAGCAGCCCCGGAAATGAGCAACGTGAATTTTGGGGAAGCGCTGCTGGAAATCGCCCTGGTAGCAGAAACTTAATGGGTATCGATAATCCTGCAATCGATGAGTTAATCGAAAAATTGATTGCCGCCCCAACATATGAAGACTTGAAGCCAATTGTCAGAGCGTTAGACCGGGTACTCAGTTGGAGTTTTTATATTATCCCTCAATACACATCTGCGTTTGAACGTATCGCTTATTGGAACAAGTTTGGTAAGACTGATATCACACCCAGCCAAGGAACAGATATAACGGCATGGTGGGTTGAAAGCGCAAAAGAAAGAGAACTTAAAGAAAAACTGAACTCTCTTAAGAATTCAAATTAATTTGGGGATGGAATTAATGGGAGTTGGAAGGAAAATTCTTCTGTGCGGTTTAATCGGATTTTGTGTGAACTACACACATATCGCAGTGGCAGGAGAATACCGCACCCATGGTCTCTCGACTTTTGGGGATTTGAAATACAACAATGACTTCCATCAATTTGATTTTGTTAATCCAGAGGCCCCTAAAGGCGGGACCATTCGGCTTCGAAATCTAAACAGTTTTGACAGCCTCAACCCGTTCATCCTTAAAGGTCTGTATGACGTGGTCAACGCAGATGCAGGAGGAGACCTTTCTTTTAATTACGCCAGCTTGATGACCCGTGCCCATGATGAGCCTGATGCAGTCTATGGGCTCGCCGCGAAAGAAGTTACCGTCGATGAAGCCGGTCAATGGGTGACATTCCATTTACGGCAGGGGCCAACTTTTCATGACGGAAGCCCTATAACAGCTGCGGACATCGTCTACAGTTTCAACACTCTAAAAAAAGAAGGGCACCCGCGTTATCGTCTTCGTTTTCAAGATGTCCTCCCTCCCACCATTCCGGAGACCAGCAGCATCCGGTTTGACTTTAAAAAAGGCGCCCGCACGCGAGGGCTTGCCCTACAAATTGGCCAAATGCCAATCCTCTCCGAAGCCTCATTTAAAGACAGACCATTTAATAAGACAACCATGACACCATTGCTCGGTTCCGGTCCCTACAAAATTACGAAAGTACAACCGGGTAGGGCTGTTACCTACGAGCGTGTGAAAAACCATTGGGCTGAAAAATTACCTGTTCACGTTGGTCGCTACAATTTTGATCGCATTCAAATTGATTATTATCGAGATAATACCGTGGCACTTGAGGCGTTCTTCGCGGGAGAATATGACTTCCGCGAAGAGTTCACTTCTAGAAGCTGGGCAACTGAATATGTCGGCAAACCGGCATTCGACAAGGGCTTCATCATCAAGGATGTCTTAAAAGACACCTCCCTCACCGGTTATCAGGCATTTTTCTTTAATACCCGCCGCGAGAAATTCAAAGACATTCGGGTTCGCCGCGCCATAGGCCTTATGTTTGATTATGAATGGACGAATAAAAACCTGTTTTACAATAGCTATGAACGCTTAACCTCTACCTTTGAAAATTCGAAAATGAGTGCCGAAGGTAGTCCGTCATCTGAAGAAATGATCCTGCTTAATAAGTGGAAAAGAGAAATCCCAAGTGCTGCCTTTGGTCATGCGTTCGTTCCGCAGATCACCAATGGAAGCGGAAAAATCAGAAAATCAATTCGGGCGGCTCTCACCGATTTAAAAAGCGCAGGATGGACGATTAAGAATAAAAAGCTGGTAAATGGGAATGGCGTTCAAATGAAGATTGAGTTTTTGCTCTACAATAAATCATTTACGCGCATAATAAATCCGTTCATTCGCAACCTTGAACGTGTCGGTATCGACGCAAAAATCCGAATTATGGATGCGGCAAGCTGGCAAAACAGATTGCAGGAGTTTGACTTTGACATCACCTCGCGCCGTTTTTCTCAACCCGCCTTTCCCGGTGTTGAGCTAAGAAACTGGTGGGGATCGAAATCCGCGGATACCACCGGTGGTCTTAATATCGCGGGCGTTAAAAACGCTGCTATCGACGACAGTATTGAGCAGATCTTGAAAGCAACAAACCGGGATGAGCTAAAAACCGCGACACGCGTGCTCGATCGAATTTTAATGACATCTCACTACACGATCCCCCAGTGGTTTAAAGCAAGTCATTTTGTCGCCTACTGGGATAAATTCGGGCGCCCTAAAGCGCCGAAACCCGGTTATGACCGCGCCGCGCTGCATAGCTGGTGGTATGATACAGAAAAAGCAGCTAAATTAGCTGCTGCAACACGTAATTAGGGGGTAATTGGTGCTCGCGTATATTTTTAGACGACTTCTCTTAATGATCCCGACGCTTTTTGGCATCATGGTCTTGAACTTTGCAGTCATCCAATTTGCACCTGGCGGCCCTATCGAGCAGATTATTGCAGAAATACAGGGGACTGCCATTAGCGCCACAGCCAGAATAGGTGGTTCAGGCGGGGGCGATCTATCGTCTGGCAGTAGTCCAAGCGCTGGCAGCGGCAACGAAAGCAGCTACCGGGGGGCTCAAGGCCTCGACCCTGAATTCATTAAAGAACTTGAAATACAATTCGGTTTCGACAAACCGGCGCATGAGCGTTTTTTCCTGATGATCAAAAACTATCTGGTGTTTGATTTTGGCACCAGTTATTTCCGAGACGAAACCGTTTTTAATCTGGTACTCGAAAAAATGCCCGTTTCCATTTCCCTCGGACTTTGGACAACGTTGCTTGTTTACTTAATTTCCATACCACTTGGCATCAAAAAAGCCGTACGAGATGGGAGCCGTTTTGATGTGTGGAGTAGCAGTCTGATCATTGTCGGCAATGCTATTCCAAGTTTCTTGTTTGCCGTTGCCCTTATTGTTTTCTTTGCAGGCGGTTCCTATCTGGATTGGTTCCCGCTTCGGGGTCTCACATCTGAGAATTTTGACGAACTGAGCCTCTTTGGAAAAATTACTGACTATCTTTGGCATATTGCCCTTCCAGTAACTGCCATGGTTATTGGCGGATTTGCCGCCCTGACGCAGCTTACAAAGAACTCTTTCCTCGATCAGATCAGTCAGCAATATGTGCTAACTGCACGGGCAAAAGGACTGTCGGAAAAACGGGTCCTTTATGGACATGTTTTCCGAAATGCCATGTTGATCGTCATCGCAGGATTTCCAAGTGCCTTTATCGGAATTCTGTTTACAGGCTCCCTGCTCATTGAAGTTATTTTCAGTCTCGACGGCCTTGGCCTGCTCGGCTTTGAAGCCGCTATAAACAGAGATTACCCTGTTATTTTTGCAACTGTTTATGTCTTTGCCTTACTTGGCCTTGTAATGAATTTAATCGGTGATTTAACCTATACATTGATCGATCCGCGTATCGATTTTGAAGCACGGGGGGCTTGAACGACATGCAGCTTTCCCCGATCAATCAACGCAGATTGGAAAACTTCAAAGCGAACAGACGTGGCTACTGGTCGATGATCCTGTTTTTGGGGTTGTTCGTTATTTCTCTGTTTGCTGAAGTTGTCGCAAATGACAAACCGCTCCTGATCTCCCATAAGGGCGAACTTTACACCCCTTTTCTCGTCACTTATCCGGAAACGGCCTTTGGTGGTGATTTCGAAACCGAGGCAGATTATCGCGATCCATTTGTCGCTGAGCTGATCGAAGAGAGCGGCGGCTGGACTATCTGGCCGATCATCCGATACAGTTATACGACCATCAACTATGACTTAAAATCACCAGCCCCAAGCTCACCTGACTTAGAAAATTGGCTTGGTACTGACGATCAAGGCCGAGACGTGCTCGCTCGTGTGATCTATGGCTATCGCATATCAGTGGCCTTTGGTCTCATTCTGACGATTTTGAGTTCCATCATTGGGGTCTCAGCCGGTGCAGTGCAGGGTTATTTTGGTGGAGCAACCGACCTTATCTTCCAGCGACTTCTGGAGATTTGGGGAGGCATGCCGAGCCTCTACATCCTGATCATTCTCGCAGCCATGATTGAGCCGACCTTCACAATTCTTCTTGGACTATTACTTCTATTCAGTTGGCCTAGCCTAGTGGGGGTCGTTCGCGCAGAATTCTTGCGATCTAGAAATTTTGACTATGTCCGGGCTGCGCGAGCGCTTGGTGTTCGCGACCGGGTCATTATTTTCAAACACTTGCTTCCAAATTCCATGGTGTCGGCCCTGACCTTTTTGCCATTCGTCCTAACCGGCTCCATCGTCAGCCTGACATCCCTCGATTTTCTAGGACTTGGGTTGCCGCCGGGTTCTCCATCCCTTGGGGAATTGCTTGCCCAAGGCAAAGCTAACTTGCAGGCACCGTGGCTTGGGATCACCGCCTTTATGGTTCTATCTGTTATGCTGACGCTCGCATTCTTCATGCAAGAGGGCATCCGTGATGCGTTTGACCCAAGAAAGACCTTCAAATAATGGCATTGATCAAAGTAGAAAATCTCGCCATCTCCTTTAAGATAAAGGGCAAGGATATCCCTGCCGTCAAAAACATCTCTTTCGAGATTGAACATGGCGAGACGCTTGCAATTGTTGGCGAAAGCGGATCTGGAAAATCTGTCACTGCCTTAAGTATCCTGCAGTTATTACCGTACCCACTTGCCTCTCATCCGACAGGTAGCATTCATGTAGATGGTTTCAATGTTATTGGTGCAGATGACGCGACCATGCATAAAATTCGCGGCAACAAGATCTCCATGATCTTTCAAGAGCCCATGACGTCCTTGAACCCATTGCATACCATTGAAAAACAAATCAATGAAACGTTGCTGATCCATAAGGGAATGAATAAAAAGCAGGCGGCAAACAGAGTGCGTGAATTACTTGATCTCGTTGGACTAGAAGCAACAGAAGATCGTTTGAACGCGTTTCCCCACCAACTCTCTGGCGGCCAACGCCAACGCGTTATGATTGCGATGGCTCTTGCAAATGAGCCTGATCTGTTGATCGCCGATGAACCTACAACCGCCCTTGATGTGACAATTCAGGCGCAAATCCTAGAGCTCCTAAAAGAGCTGCAAGAACGCCTCGGTATGGCGATATTGCTCATTACCCACGACTTGGGCATTGTTCGGCGCATGGCAAAAACTGTGTGCGTGATGACCGACGGTGTTGTTGTTGAGCAAGCCCCAACAGAGGAGCTGTTTACAAGTCCGAAACACGACTATACGAAAATGCTCCTAGAGGCTGAACCCAAAGGCTTACCGTATAGAAAGGAAATCAATGCAGCTGAGATTATCCGCGGCGATAATTTGAAAGTATATTTCCCGATCAAGAAAGGCCTCTTGAAACGCACAGTGGACTATGTTCGGGCCGTTGATGATATCTCTGTGTCTGTAAAGGCAGGACATACCGTTGGTATTGTTGGGGAAAGCGGATCAGGTAAATCAACGTTGGGATTAGCTCTTCTTCGCCTCCTCAAATCCGAGGGAGAGATAGCTTATTGCGGAAAGTCTATTCAGAATAAAAGCTGGAATGAACTGCGGCCCTTGCGCTCTGACATTCAAATTGTATTCCAAGACCCCTATTCCAGCTTAAGCCCTCGCCTGTCCGTCGGACAAATCGTCGAAGAAGGACTGTTGGTTCATCAGGGAAACGGAGACCGCGAGGAGCGACGTGCCCTGATCTCAAAAACGCTGGAAGAGGTCGGGATCGATGGGAATGCTCAAGATCGATATCCGCACGAATTTTCAGGCGGGCAGCGGCAACGAATATCAATCGCCCGTGCCCTTATCCTAAAACCGAAATTTATCGTTCTGGACGAACCCACGTCAGCGCTTGATATGTCAGTGCAGGCGCAGATCGTTGATCTATTGCGTGACTTGCAATCAAAGTATGATCTGGCCTATCTTTTCATCAGTCATGACCTGAAGGTTGTTCGCGCCATGGCAGACACAGTGCTGGTCATGAAAAATGGCAAGATTGTCGAACAAGGACCTGCAGAACAAATTTTTGACACCCCACAAACCACCTACACAAAGGCGCTTATGAAAGCAGCTTTTGACCTCGCAACCCTATAAACAATAATAAGACCGGAGAGACAAATGGCTTTGATTTTTCACAGCTCTATCAAACGTGATGACTGGTGGCGCGCTGAAATCGGGAAACATGTTCCTGATCTTGAAATCAGATTCTATCCAGAGGTTGGAAACCCCGACGACATAGAGTTTGCATTGTGCTTCAACATGCCAGAAGGGGAACTCGCAAAGTTCAAGAACTTGAAAGCTATTTTCTCATTGGGCGCAGGGGTCGATCATTTTTTTAAGGATCCGACTTTCCCATTGCATATTCCATTTGCGCGCGTCGTAGATGATGAGCTTACGGCACGTATGAGCGAATATGTAGTTCAACACGTCTTAAATCACCACCGTTACCAAATCGAATATGACCAACAACAAAAAGATAAATCTTGGGAAGTTCGTCATGCACCCGCTGCTCGCAACCGTAAAATTGGCATCATGGGCCTTGGTGAGCTCGGTCAAGGCGCTGCGCAAACACTCAAATACTTGGGTTTTGACGTCGCGGGCTGGAGCCGTACAGAAAAAAATATTGAAGGCGTCACATGCTTCCATGGAGGTGATCAATTAAATGATTTCCTAGCACGCACTGAGATACTTGTTTGCCTACTCCCGCTGACACCGCAAACAAACAGCATTATGAACGCTGACTTGTTTACAAAACTGCCTGAGGGTGCGGCAATAATCAATCCCGGCCGCGGCCCCCATTTAGTTGATGACGATCTTATTGCAGCATTGGACAGCGGACATTTATCAGGCGCCACGTTGGATGTATTTCACACCGAGCCACTGCCTGAAGTTAGCCCCCTATGGTCCCACCCAAAAATCAGGATTACCCCGCATGTCGCGAGCATCGCAGCGCCAGGCCGCGTTGCCGAACTTGCAGCCCTAAATATTGATCGCGCACGCAAAGGGGAACCGCTATTAAATCAGGTGGATCTTTCCCGCGGATATTAGAATATATGAGCAGGTAGTCAAAACTACGATTGGCCGAGATTATTCCAAGCTGCCTGCTCAATCACATCCGCTATTTCGCTTAAATAGACGGAACCTTTAACCGTCCGCACAACATTTATTGAACGTCGGTCTGCCTCGTCTGGTTTGCGTTTAAGCAGATCCATTTTACCAAGAGTATCAAGGGCACGTGTAACAGCAGGCTTTGATATTTTCAATTGTGCCGCTAATCCACGTACAGTGTGCGGAGGCTCTTCCAAATACACGATCAACATGATCGCCATTTGTCGCGACGACAAATCAGGCCCTTGCCTTTGAACTAATTCGCTTAGTGCCTGCTTAAACATCGCCAATGCGGCTTGTGATGTGCTCTTATTCTGCATAAAGTATTATGACATATTTCGGGTTATTTCGCAAGCGTAACGGAACACCGATTGCCCACACTAGACAGGCAGAACCATGAGCACTGAATTTTTAATTACATCTTTGATTGTTGTTCTCGCCCCGGGTACCGGTGTGATCTACACAGTTGCTATGGGAATTTCTCGCGGAACACTTTTTGCCATTACGGCTGCATTTGGATGCACATTAGGAATTCTACCGCATTTGGCAGCGAGTATTTTGGGTCTTTCAGCCATATTGCATACCAGCGCCGTTTTATTTCAGGTCGTCAAATATGCCGGAGTGTTGTATTTGCTGTATCTTGCATGGCAGGCTTACAAAGGAAATGGCGCCCTATCCATTGAAAACCACCAAGACAACAAAAAAAGCTACGGATCCATAGTCACAACCGGGTTTCTAATAAACATCCTCAACCCAAAACTCTCCATCTTCTTCTTAGCGTTTCTACCGCAGTTCGTGGAAACCGGAGCCGGACTTGCAATGCTGGATATGAGCGTTCTTGGTCTTGTTTTTATGGCCATGACATTTGGTGTTTTTATAATTTATGGCGTGTTTGCGGCTCAACTTCGCCACCACGTATTTTCACGGCCAAATATCTTGAAATGGTTCAATCGTGGTGTTGCCGGGGCCTTTGCAGGCCTCGGCATCAAATTAGCGTTCGCGGAAAGATAACTATTTCCCGTAACGCTCGCTCAAAGCTGCGAACATGGTACGGATTGCAAATGCTTCTCCGCCAACAGGCCGTCCAGCACGTGCACGGTTGTTATAAGCCATGATATCAAAATGAACCCAGCTTTTGCTTTTCTCAACAAATTCTTTGAGAAATAGCCCTGCTGTTATGGCGCCTGCAAACCCTGTAGAGCCAGAGTTATTGATTTCGGCGACCTTGCTGTCAATAAGTTCACGGTAGTTATCCCAGAGTGGCAGGCGCCAAACGGGATCGTTTTCAGCTTTTGCATGACGCTCGATCAACGCAAATAGCTCGTCGTCATCCGTAAAAGTGGCTGAAATTTCAGTGCCCACCGCGACACGCGCTGCGCCCGTAAGCGTTGCAAAATCAATTAGCAAGTCTGGCTCTTCTTCATCAGCGGCTGTAAGCGCGTCGGCCAGAACCAAACGACCTTCTGCATCGGTGTTACCAATTTCCACTGTTTTACCGCTCCGGCTGGTCAAAACATCGCCGGGGCGATAGGCATTACCAGAGACCGCATTTTCAACGGCCGGGATCAGAACACGGAGGCGAACTGGCAGACCCGCATGCATGATCATATACGCAAGTCCCAGTGCCATAGCAGCGCCGCCCATATCCTTCTTCATTAGCAGCATGGCGGAAGAGGGTTTTAGATCAAGACCGCCCGTATCAAAGCAGACGCCCTTGCCAACGATTGTCACTTTTGGTGCAGATGCATCTCCCCAAACCATATCAATCAAACGTGGTTTTTGTTCAGACGCTCGCCCAACAGCGTGAACCATTGGAAAATGATAGGTCAGCAAATCTTCACCAACCACATTCATCTGCCTTGCTTCAAACTCGCCTGCAATTTGTGAGGCTGCGCCTTCAAGTGCCTTTGGGCCCATGTCTGATGTCGGGATGTTAATCAGATCGCGAGCTAAATTAGTTGCATAAACACTCCGCTCAACATGAGCTTGGTCAGCGTTTACCGGCAACACAAGTGTTGCAAATACTTTGTTGTTTTCTTTGTATCGATCAAATTTGTAAGTCGCTAAAGACCAGCCAATTGAAACATCACTTGCCTGTTTTTCGTCTAGCTCGGCCTCCAGTTTATAGATACCCTCTGGCAATGAGGCTGGCAGCGAAGCAAGGCTCCACACATTCCAGTTGAGATCTTTAAGTACGAGAAGAACAAAGGAGATACCGCCTTCAGGGTTTGGAACAACAATATGCGCCCCTTTTACAGGTTTAAAAGCCTGAACTGAAATCCAGTTTTTAACCATATCTGTCTGATCATTCAGCCAACCATCAAATGCTGAAATTTCAATAACTTTAATTGAAGTTGAGGGGGTAGCTGTTTCGTCCGAAATGTTAGGGATCACGTTTTTCTCCTTCTCTTTGCTTGGAAGGTAACAAACGCTTGAAAGACAAACAACTTCTTTCCCTTATTCTTCCTTTTCGTCGCGCTGGCGATAGAATTTTGTGGCCCCGGGATGTATGGGTATTCCGACACCCTTTCGGGCTGTTTCATACAGGATAAGCTTACCTTTTGAATGCCCGGAATCGAGCAGGGCTCGATTGCTCGGATGCCAAAGAGAACTGGTAACTCCATAAGCAATATCGTCTGAAAGCTTTGAGTTTACGATCCATTGCGTGCTAACAGCCAGCGTTTGCACTGCCCCAAGCCCTTTGTAAGCCCCTTCGGGGATAGTACTCGCGCTAAAAAACTCATACAGATTTATAATCTCATTTGCCTTGCTACCTTCTATTGGAAGCAATTCAATGAGATCTGCATCCGCCAATTCCGCGACGGCAACAACAGGGTACCCCGCGATAAAGAAGAAAGCATCCAATTCACCTTTACGCAGTAAACTCAGAGCCTTGTCCGAATTGGCCTCTACCGGCACATAGTCCTGTTCTTTGATACCATAGGCTTTCAAGATATTTTTAGCATTTTGGCGCGTTCCAGAACCTGGCAAGTCAATGGAAACACGTTTCCCTTTCAAATCAGAGACTGTCGCGATCCCAATATTCTTACGAACGATCAAATGAACATCTTCAGGGTAAAGATTTGCAATGACCCGTAAGGATTTTCCAGCTGTCGGGGTTTTCTCGAACAGACCCGTCCCGTAGTAGGCAGCATAAACCAGATCAGATTGCGCCAATGCGGATTCCAATTGCCCTGCGAGCACCGCTTTGATGTTGGCAACTGAACCACGAGTGGTTTGCGCCGCAGCGATTAGTCCCGGCACACCGCAAGATCCCCCATCGGCACATGGACGACTGCCGGGCGGGCCTGTAATTGTTGAACCGATTAATGTACCAATGGGAAAATATGTTCCTGAAGTGGCGCCCGTTCCTATTCGAAAAAAGGTAACGTCTTGCGCGATCAAGGGGCTGGAAAACAAAACAAGCGCAAACAAGGCCAGTATCAATTTACTTGCTCGTTTCGTTAGCGATATGCCCAATGACATTTGCGCGCCTCCATTCCTACATTTTATTACGTTGTTACCGTACGCATTAGATTATCGTCACAAAGTTGTATGCACTAATTGATATAACAAAACCATCCCGTATATGAAGAAATCGTTTCTATAGCGAAATAATCTAGCTCGTCCCCGTTTTTTTTACCTGTGAAGAGATTTCTTCAATATCAAACACGAGATTGGCTGAGTGTCTGACCTCCTTACAGGCTTTGTGAATACCAAACGGAATTTGGTACAATAACTCTTTGTCCTGTTCCGTAACTGCACTGGTGGAGGCCAGTATTCGTTTCAGCACGCCCAAAAATGCTTCACACAGAGATTGAGTATGCGCGTATTCTGTGCCGGAAATACGGCGAACAAGTTCTTCGTTCATGGAAATCATCTGGCTTACCAAAAGATGTCGCTTATCAAGATCATCCAAACTCCCGCCAAGTGCCACTATTTTTGTGGAATGCCTCAAAAATTGTTCTGTAAATATGGTTATTTTGCGATCATTCACCGCCGAAAGCGCGAGCTTAATATTTTCAGGTGTCGCATCAAGTTCAGGCTTATTTTCAACTTTAGCCTTTAGGGAATTAGGAACAATCATCATGCTCCCCTGAGATAATCCACGAACAATTTGCCGTCGTTCAGGTCCACAATAGTCTTCTGTCACGATAAAGGGCTTTCGTCCCACCACAAGCCCCTGAACACGTTCAGCGATTTGCGTTGCTGACATTGGTCGGGAAATTAAGTCGTCGGCGCCTGCGCGAATACCTTGGTTCACAAATTCCGGGCTGGTATCCCAAAGCGTCACGATGATATTAGTAAACGGATTACTGCCCAGATCATTCTGCCGCATTTTTGAGACAAGGGTGTTTAGGTTTCCCTCTTTCGTAATCATGTCCCCTATGACCAGATCATACTGCTCTTGTTCCAGTCGTTCAAGGAATTCAGATCGGTCTTTCACGGCATCGACTTCGCCAAATCCAATTCCCAGTAATGCAATACGAGTATTATGTCGCAATGCTGATTGCGGATCATATAATAAGACTGAAGAAGACTTGTACCTAGGATCTAACATAACCTACTTTTGCCATCAGGCGTTGGGAAGAATACGGACTAGATGCTGGAAGACGATCTCTGGAGGCTCATTGAACCGGATACCAACCTGACAGTCACTGATCCAAACAGTTTCACATGGGAAAGTACCGAGTTTCGGGATAACAAGTTCCAGTCCAGCGCGCTCTGCAATTGGTTGCGCCAACTCAAGCCGTGCTCCGTTTGCTGATATATCTCGAACGACACCGTGAACTTCACGCACTTCACTTTTCAGCGTTACATCATTGAAATAGATTTTAATTTTTGCTTCCCAAACCACACGGCTTCGACGGAAGTTTCTGTTTTCACGGTAATTCTCACTGTCCTTCGCTTCATCTTTTTCACGCGAACGATCCAAGTCGTTCAGCATTTGATGAATGTCTTTACCAATTATCATTTGCCTATCCTGCAGTTTTTAGCAATATGCAGCTTTTGCCGCCCCTTATCACAAGCCATTAGAACAGAAATTGATTAACAAAAGGCAAACCTTCCACTACCATTTAGCGCATTTACTATGCACTTTTGCATAACTTTTAGGTGTGTCTATTTTTTCGTTCAGCCGTTTTCTTTCTTTATTAAACTGTGCGACCAGCGGCTTTATCTCGTTATTTAGCCGGTTTATCAGAGCCTTAGGCGCCGCTTTCGGTTTGGAGGTAATGTACGGCCGCACCATATTCGCTCGACTGGATACCAATTTTTTTATTTTTTTCGCATATTTTGCCTGAACTTTATCATTGATCTTCATATGTTCTCGCTCATGGGCAAGGATCACTTTATAGGCGCAAGTTCCAGGTTTATATTTTCGCGCCACGAAAATTTCGCTATGTACTCGACTAAAACTGAATTTCACTTTTTTTAGACTAATACAAGTTCGATTTCCAGTCCGGCTTCCTCGAACTTCAACTCCCATACCAGAACTCATCTCTGTGTAGGCTAGCCCCAATAATCGTTTCCCTTTGCTGCGCTTATACGCACTAATTTTTTTCGCAAACCTCGTAATTTGGTCGGATGTTTTACTACGATTAATCGTTGTTTTTGCGGTATTTTGCTGAAAAATAATTTGAGGCTCAACCTGAGTTTTCAAGCATTGCTTATTTGTTACCGCCTGTGCATCCTTATTATTGATCACAATAATCGCTGCAATCGCCAAGCAGATAACACTTAATCTTCTAAATCCAGAGTTAAGCATTTTAACGTCTTTTCGAAGAGAGAATAAGAATAATACAGAACATCAATCCGCCTAAGTTGTTCTAATCAAATAGCGCGTCAATGTCAGACTGGTCTAACACTTTCCCATCTGACACTTCAACAGTTGCCCCCGTGACTGGTTTAACCGTTTCCTCTTTCAAGCCTCTCTCTACTTTACCTTCTTGTACAGTAACATCTGGTTTGTCTGGTATTTTTTCGGGTATTTGCCCATTGATGATACCCCCCGCACGATCAATTAGTTTGCGGATTAATCCGCACTTGATTGCGATGAATTCGTTCTTTTCTCCAGCTTCCAATGCAGTTTGGTTTTTCAGAAGTTCGCGTTGCAATAACATAAGTTGCTTATTCAGCATTAGAACAGTGGTGTCAAAAGGATCACGGTATTCAGTAGGACACACATCATAAGCCTCTATCGCTAATTCACGATCAGCAATGCCACTATCTCTGAAATGATCTTTGTAATGTTTGGGTGCCCAGACTTCAAACTCATCGATCATATCTGGCATATCGGGAAGCAATTCAGCGAGCATCAAAGCTTCATTGAAATGATTTAGATAGTCTGTCGCAAGCAATGACACAGCACTAACATTTGTACCGAGTGCCCTCGCTCTAAATAAATCTAACTTACTAACAGTTTCCACCATACCTGACTATCTTGACCTATACATGCCATTTGAATCGTCTACTCACTCTATCTTTATCGAATAAACCTTAAAGAAATGTATGCAAAACCAGTGGAAATCCGTCAAAAATCTAATGTAGCTTAAGAAGTTTTGTTAAATTCCAGCAGCATTTAATCGGCAACTAGAAAATTTGATGAGATTGCCGAATATGAAACAGATTTCTCCTCGGCCTCCAACAACAATACCGCAGGTAGTAGTAGCAACATTGCAAATAAAGACACCGTTGTTATATACCGTGAATAACAACTTTTGACGGAAAGTGCTGTACCTAAATCGTTATAAATTAATCTCATATTCCCCCCTTGAAAGAAACAGCTTTCTTAACTGCTCCAATTGTCAAAAAGGTAACGTATCTTCAAACACGAAAACAAGCCCTATGATTGTTTTAATTCTCATTATGCACTTTTAAAGTTTATTATTGTGCCTTAATGAAGAAAACTATTTGGCAGTATACAATATATTGATTTACCCCAATCAAACAACTTTACAGAATGTAGATGTCGGAAAAGACAACTTATAGTATATGCTTCGAAAAATGACAAATTTCTTCCGAATCGCAATTAGAAGCGATCAAAGAATTTCACTAAAAAGTGATTTCTATTTTACAAAAAGAGCACGATTGAACGTAGTGGCTCTTGGGCCGCCTATATCAGATCACTTATTGAACTGAACCCTGTTAGAGAGTTTCCATAAATTTATTAAGAAGTGAAATGAGCTGTTTGTGGCTGCGCGCGCCCATTCCTTTGATGAAGACCTGTTCCATTTCCTCAACTTTGCCCCGCAGTTCCAGCAAATCCTCTTCACCCTTTTCCGTAAGAGAGACGGCATAGGCTCTTTTATCATTGGCAACCGGATCTCGTTTGATCGTACCGTTTTTCTCGAACTGATTTAGGATTGGTACGAGAGAGGAGCGGTCCAGACCTGCCGCCCAGGCGATCGCAGATTGCGTGCGCCCCGGATTATTGGCAATAATTTCCATGACAGAATATTGTCCTGTCATCAGCTTCACTCCGGTTTCCCTAAGAAATGAGCTTTGTGCTGCAAGAACAGATTTCCGCATGTGGTATCCCACATTTTGCTCTAATGCTCCCAGTTTCATTGGGGCATGTGCCGCATCATCTGATTTGTGCGTCTCGTTTTTTGAAGCCACGAAAAATATTCTCCCAGTTCTTTTTCGCTACATTTCAATTTTTATACGCATCTCACACTCATTTTTTCAAGGCCGGAAGAACATTTACACCCCAAAAAAAGAAAAGCGCAGCATTTTTGCCGAAAGACTAAACATACTGCGCTCAACCAATCGCCCTATAGGTATAAGGTGTTATCCTGCTTTTGCTTCAATTCTACGAGCGTGAAGAATAGGTTCAGTATATCCACTAGGTTGCGCCCGTCCTTTCAAGACTAGATCCATCGCCGCCTTAAAAGCCACAGAGCTATCGAAGTTACCCGACATTGGCGAATAAGTTGCATCCCCCTTATTCTGCTCATCAACAACACCCGCCATACGCTTCATGACTTCCACCACTTGAGCTTCTTTGCAAATACCGTGATGAAGCCAGTTTGCGATGTGCTGACTGGAAATTCGGAGTGTCGCCCGATCTTCCATCAATCCTACATCATGAATATCCGGAACTTTTGAACACCCGACGCCGTGATCGATCCAGCGCACCACATACCCAAGTATGCCTTGTGCATTATTTTCAAGTTCTGCCGTTACTTCTTGATCGGACCAGTTTTGACCAGTCATGACGGGCGGCGTTAATATTGCATCCAGACTGGCACGATCACGTTTAGAAAGCTCTTCCTGGCGGTCTTTCACGGATACTGCGTGGTAATGCATCGCATGGAGTGTCGCTGCTGTCGGCGACGGTACCCATGCACAGTTGGCTCCAGCTTGTGGGTGGCCGATTTTCACTTGCATCATTTCGGCCATCTCATCAGGCTTCGCCCACATTCCTTTACCGATTTGAGCATGCCCCGGAAGGCCTAATTCCAAGCCCATATCCACATTCCAGTCTTCATAAGATGAAATCCAAGGCTCAGCCTTACTGTCATCTTTACGCATAAAGGCACCAGCCTCCATACTTGTATGAATTTCATCGCCTGTACGATCCAGAAAACCTGTATTGATAAAGAAAAGGCGTTCGGATACCGCACGGATACATTCCTTCAGATTTACTGTGGTGCGTCGTTCTTCATCCATTACACCAACTTTTAGTGTATTTCGGTCAAGCCCCAGAGCGTCTTCGACAGCGTCAAACAAATCGTTGGTAAAAGCTGCTTCTTCTGGACCATGCATTTTTGGTTTCACGATGTACATGCTGCCCGCGCGACTGTTTGGATAGGCGCTTTTACCTTTCAAATCGTGAAGAGCACAAGCCGAAGTCATCAAGGCATCCAAGATCCCTTCTGGAATTTCGTTTCCATCCCGATCCAGAACCGCACCAATGGTCATGAGGTGGCCAACATTTCGGACTAGCAACAAGCTGCGCCCATGTAGAACAATCTCACCGCCTTCTTTCGCAGTATAACGCCGATCCGCATTTAATCGCCGAACAACAGATTTTCCTCCCTTATCAAAGGTGTCCGTCAAATCACCTTTCATCAAGCCAAGCCAATTGCCATACACAACTGCTTTATCTTCAGCATCAACCGCAGCAACAGAATCTTCACAATCCTGAATGGTGGACATTGCGCTTTCCATCACAACATCTTTAACGCCAGCCGGATGATCCCGCCCGACAGGATGTGTTGGATCGATCTGCACATCCATGTGCAATCCGTTATTTACCAGCAAAATCGAATCTAACGTCTCCGCACTATGATACCCGACAAATTTTTCTGGCTCTTTAAGGGCAGTTTCACTGCCCCCTTTCAGGCACATAATCAGATCGTTCTGATCACTGAGCTTGTATTCCGTAACGTCGCCATGACTGCCACTTGCAAGTGGGGCCGCTTGATCCAAAAATGCAGTCGCATATTCAATAACTTTAGCGCCTCGCTTAGGATTATAAGCCTTGCCCTTATCTGCGCCATCTGTCTCAGAAATGACATCCGTTCCGTAGAGAGCATCATACAAGCTTCCCCATCTGGCGTTGGCCGCATTGAGCGCATACCGTGCATTCATAACAGGAACCACTAACTGCGGACCTGCGACAGAACCGATTTCAGGATCCACATTCGCAGTTGTCACTTTGAATGCGGGTCCTTCCGGCACCAGATATCCAATTTCTGTCAGGAATTTCTTGTACGCAGGAAGATCTTTTGTTTGTGCCCCGTGCTCTTTGCACCAAGCATCCATCTTGGATTGCAGATCTTCACGTTTAGCAAGCAGGGCTTTATTCCGTGGGCCAAACTCATCCACTAACTTTTCAAGTGCGGCCCATATTTCATCGGCTGAAATGTCCAGTCCAGTTGTAATTTTATTTTCCACAAGTGATACAAGCTCGCTTGCAACACTTAGGCTTCCTTTTTGAACATATTCCGACATGTGAAACTCCTTAATAGATTACTGCAACTACTCTTCAAGCCAGCAGCTTATTTATTTCTGTATATTGACAGCAAGGTCGCCAAGAGGGAATACTATTTGGAAACGTTTTCACAATATGGAAATTTTACTTTTAATGACCGACCAGCAAAAGAAATCT
Source organism: Alphaproteobacteria bacterium 46_93_T64 (assembly GCA_002163135.1). Lineage (GTDB taxonomy): Bacteria > Pseudomonadota > Alphaproteobacteria > Sneathiellales > Sneathiellaceae > Sneathiella. Next base: position 28,123 of record MAAN01000041.1, on the reverse strand, counting down.
AGCGCTCGCACCGGACAAGTCCAATCCATTACACGAGCACTCGCCATTCTTAACACCATTGCTAGTTCAGCTTCAGGAATGAAGTTGACGGAAATAGCCCGTGAATTAAGCCTCGCCCCCTCCACAACCCATCGCCTACTCACAACATTACAAGAAGAGCGTTATGTGCAGTATGACAGAGACACAAGCCGCTGGCAGGTTGGAATACAGGCATTTGTATCCGGAAACGGCTTTTTGTCTTCAAGAGACCTTGTTTCAGTTGCACGGCCCTACATGCGCCGCATGATGGAAGAAAACGGCGAAACTGTGAACTTGGCTATCTCCGAGGGAGATGACGTAATCTATATGGCGCAAGTTGAAAGCCGAGAAATGATGCGCGTCTATTCAAAGCCCGGAAATCGCGTTCCGCTCCATTGTTCGGGTGTCGGAAAAGCAATGCTTATGCTGATGGCGGAGAAAGACATAAATCGCATTTTCCAGATCGCCGGCCTCCCGAAACTGACTGACAAAACATTGCTGGATCTTCCTAGCCTGAAAGCTGAACTAAACAAGAGCCGCCAAAGAGGGTTCGCAACAGATGATGAAGAGCACGCGGTAGGCCTTCGGTGCGTGGCCAGTGTTATTTATGATGAATATGCGGAACCCTATGCAGCTTTATCCATTTCTGGTCCAACAGCACGGATATCAACAGGTCGCTTGTTGAAACTCGGTGAAACCGTAAAGCAATTTTCAGCTGATATTACTGCAGCTTTAGGAGGGCGGCTTCCGTCCTAAGCCGCCAGACATATTTTAAAATTTGCAAACGCCCTAACAATAGGAAGCCCAATCAGACCGTATGAAACTCCATTTGCCCTGTTGTGATATTTCTATCAGCAACCAATTTTCCGCCGATATATGTTGATTTCACTGTTCTAGGATCTGCAAGTGTCATAAGAACAAACAAAATCTCATGAAGAGTATCAGCATAGTTGAGACGGTGCGCCATCAGGCGTGTTGCTTTCAGATCCAAAACCACGAGGTCTGCTTCCATTCCCTTTTCAATACTGCCCACCTGATCTTCCAGATACAATGCCTCTGCCGCGCCTCGTGTTGCGAGATAGAAGGCGTGGAACGCACTCAATGAGTAACCTTTAAGTTGAGCGGCCTTATAGGCCTCCCCCATGGTAGAAAGCTGTGAGAAACTTGTGCCAGCACCAAGATCTGTCGCAAGTCCAACGCGCACAGGTCGATCTTCCCTCTTCGCCTCTTCAACACTAAACAGACCACTTCCAAGAAAGAAGTTTGAGGTGGGGCAATGCGCAAGACTGGTTCCACTCTCATGCAATCTCTGAAGCTCTGCCTCGCATAAATGCACTCCGTGCCCGTAAATGGCACGTGGTCCTATTTGCCCAAACTTTTCATATACGTCCAGATATCCTGAAGCGTCTGGAAACAGAGATTTCACCCATTCAATTTCGTCTAGATTTTCGGAAATATGTGATTGCAAATAGGTTCCCGGACTTTCTTGCCATAAAGCGCCCGTCATCTCCATTTGTTCTGGGCTACTTGTGGGTGCGAAGCGCGGTGTAACGCTATAGAGGCAACGATCTTTTCCGTGCCATTTTTCAATTAATTTCTTACTTTGGTCGTACCCAGTTTGAGCCGTATCAAGCAGAGCATATGGCGCGTTGCGATCCATCAAAACCTTACCGGCAATATTACGCATTCCGAATTTTACAGATTGTTCAAAGAAGGCATCCACGGAAGCTGGCTCAACAGTGCAAAAAACAGAAGCGGTTGTAGTCCCCACGGACAAGGCTTCCTTAAGGAATAACTCGGCCGTGAGACTAGCATGCGCTTTATCGCCAAATTTTTGTTCTGCGACAAAGGTATATTTATTAAGCCAGTCGATTAGTTGCTTGCCATAAGCACCAATGATTTCCGTTTGCGGGTAATGCACATGGCAATCAATAAAGCCCGGCATGATGAGACTATGCTTGTAGTGAGTAACGACCACAGAACGCTCAAGTTCTGACAATAATTGTGTGGCGGGCCCGATCTTCGAGATCTTGCCGTCTTCCATGACAACAAGGCCGTCTTCCTCATAATATAGATACTCGCTCTCAGGAGCCTCGAAAGGGCTGCTGCGAAAAGAAAGAACAGAACCGCGTATTGCGCTTATCATAACTACATCCACTTCCAAGACTTGGGCCAGCTGACCACCATATCAAAAACCACGTATAAATGTGACTGATTTTTTCTAGATTGGTGGTATTCTATCAGCGCGATAACAAGCACATTTTCCAGTATCCCGGAGCCGCCTAAACAACGCCCACTGACATACAATCAATGGGTAGTCACATAAGGGTCACGGCCTCAAAGTCAATAAAATCAAGAAGGAACAAAAAATGTCATATTCAATTGTAGATTTGGAGAAAGCCGTTCGAGACTTTGGCGAGACGGTCGTGGCACCAAATATCGTGGGCTGGGAACGTACTCATAAAGCCCCTAGAGAAATTTTTCAAGAAGCTGCAGAGTATGGCTTCCTTGGATTGGAGACGCCTATCGAAATGGGAGGTAGCGGCGTAAGTTTTTCCGACAAAGTCAAATTTGCACGGCAACTCTCCCACTATTCCATGGCGACTGCATTTGCCATCATAAACAGCCAAAATATAGCAAGCCGTCTTGCTCTTAGCAGCACCTTGCGACATCGAGAAGAATTGGCTCCGGAATTACGGGACGGTAAGCTCGTTGGATGCACTGCATTAACTGAGCCTCATGCTGGCAGCGATTTCGCCGCTATTACAACCACCGCAAAAAAAGAGCCCGGCGGTTGGCGAATTAGCGGTGAGAAAGCATGGATTACCAATGCTGGAAACGCCGATATTATCCTGCTGTACGCTCAAACCGATCCGACAAAAGGCTGGCGCGGCATTGCTTCATTTCTAGTAGATGCCCGGAAATCAGGATTTAGTCGCGGCGAACGCTACGATTTGATCGGGGGACATGTTATCGGAGCTGGCGGCTTCGTTTTAGACAACTATTTTGCCCCGAATGAAGATTTGATCGCTATGCCGGGTGACGCATTCAAATCTGCAATGTCCAGTATCAACGGAGCCCGAACCTATGTGGCCGCCATGTGCGCAGGCATGCTCAATGATGCCCATAAGAAAGCGGTAACGTATGGAAAAGAGCGTCAAAGCTTCGGCGTTCCAATATTGCAACATCAAGGAATGAAATGGTCTTTGGTGGATGTTGCCGGGAAAATCGAAATCCTTGATTTGCTTACTCAAAAGGCGTCACTGCAAATCGACAATGGGCAAGATGCAGTTTTAAGTGCGGCGATTGCCAAAAAAGTAGCGGGAGAAGAAACACTTCCAGGTTTGAACGCCTGCATTCAGGCCATGGGAGCCAATGGCCTTAAAGAAGAAAACGGATTAGGGCACCATCTTGCCTGCGCAAAAATTGCGGCCTACACCGATGGATCTACTGAAATGATGAACGAAAGAATAGCCGCCTCTTTCTAAAGGAAAATTGCTCCCTTTTCGATTTTCATGCTATCGTAACTCAGTCAATAAAGAACAACAAAAAAGAGTGACACAATGGAACTAGAACTCAGCAGCGAACATGAAGCATTTCGCGAAGAAGTCCGGACATTTTTGGATGAAAACCTAACGGAAGACCTTCGAAACCGATCCTCTATCCAAGCCTCTATACGGACAGATCCCGAAACCGCAGGCGCTTGGGCCCGTATTTTGGGGGCAAAAGGATGGCTTGTCTATAATTGGCCGGTATCAATGGGCGGCCCCGGCTGGGACATTGTTAAACGTTATATTTTTGAATATGAATGCTCAATCGCGGGCGCTCCGATCATTAACTCCATGGGATATCGCATGGTAGGACCCCTGATCGACAAATACGGCACGCAAGAACAAAAAGACTTTTATCTGCCGCGCATTGCCATGCATGAAGATTCATGGTGTCAGGGCTATTCTGAACCAGGCGCAGGATCCGACCTGGCGTCTTTGCAAACCCGCGCGACAAGTGACGGCGATGATTACATCATCAATGGTACCAAAATCTGGACGACAGGCGCCCATTATGCAAACCGATGCTTCTGCCTTGTAAGAACCGGCGGAACTGGTGGCAAAAAACAGGAAGGGATCTCCTTTGTCCTGATTGACGATATGGAGGCCCCCGGGATCAGCATTAGACCAATTTTGACAATTTCTGGCGACCACGAATTAAACCAAGTCTTTTTTGATGATGTTCGCATCCCAAAAAGCAACCGAGTTGGCCCCGAGAACGACGGCTGGACAGTTGCAAAATATCTGCTGGAGTTTGAACGCGGAGGCATTGCCTACACACCAACCTTAAAAGCAGGTTTGGAAAATGTGAAAGCAATAGCCAAGGTCGAAACAACAGGAACTGGCGAGCGCCTTATAGACGATCCGGTATTTGCACAACGGCTTAGCAATTTGGAAATTGGACTGATGGCCGCTGAATTTACAGAACTGCGCCAAATGTCCGCCCTTAGTCAGGGTCAAAATCCGGGAGCGAAATCCTCTATCGTGAAATTGAAAGGCTCCGAGTTATTACAGGAGATTGGTGAACTGCGTATGGAAGCGGTTGGTTTCTATGCTCTGCCGTATGTGACTGAATCCCGAAATCCAGGGAGTAATGTCGCCTTTCCTGGCCCAGAACGTGCACGGACTGCAACCGCAAAATACATGAACGGCCGAGCGGCAACCATCTATGCCGGTTCCAGTGAAGTTCAGCGGACAATATTAGCAAAACAAGTGCTTGCGCTTTAAGAACTAGTGAATTGGGGAGATTTATTCTCCCCTTTTTATGCGCCTAGTAAAGCTTCCCAAAAATCAGAATAAAACGACATTACGGTTAAGTAAAAATTACTTTTACTTTAAATTGACTATAGAATTCGTGAATCTAAATAATTAAATACATGAATTTGTATTTTAACATGTAATCTATAAGTCATTTCGCCACAATATACGTCGCTTTCAAAGTAAATTACGTCGCTTCCACGTCAGTTGACAGAAAATTTCAATTGTTCTATTTTAAGTATAGCATTTTTCTTATATAAATTTGCTTTTTTTAGATTAAAAAAGACCAATAATTGCTTACAGCAAAATCAAAGAACTGGGAGATAACTATGAAACGACTATTGGGTGCTGCGTTAGTACTCGCAAGTATGGCTGGCGCATCTACTGCGAGCGCTGCCTGCGGGAAAGTAACTATTGCTGACATGAACTGGAATTCAGCAACAGTTATCGCAAATGTTGATAAATTTATCCTTGAACATGGTTTTGGCTGTCAAGCAGAGCTGATCCCTGGCGACACAATGCCTACGGGTACGTCCATGATCGAAAAAGGCGAACCTGATATTGCGCCGGAACTGTGGAGTAACTCCATGAAGGCTGCGCTTGATAAAGGTGTTGCTGAAAAACGGTTGCGCTATGCAGGCAAATCTCTGGCTGATGGCGGCGAAGAAGGTTTCTGGGTTCCAGAATACCTCGTCAAAAAAGATCCTAGCCTTGCGACTATTGCAGGCATTATCAAAAACGCAAAATTGTTTAAACACCCAGAAGATCCAAGCAAATCAGCAATGATGGGCTGCCCTGCAGGTTGGAACTGTCAGATCTCAGGGGGAAATCTGTTTAAAGCATTGAACCTTGAAGCCGCGGGCTTTGAACTTATCGATCCAGGTTCTGGAGCAGGCCTTTCTGGCTCAATCGCAAAAGCCTATGAGCGCGGCGAAGGCTGGTTCGGTTATTACTGGGCGCCAACAGCTATTCTTGGAAAATACAAGATGGTTAAAGTTGACACTGGAAATGGCATCGATGAAGAACATTTCAAAAACTGTACAACACAAGCAGATTGTGAAAATCCAAAAGTCACAATGTACCCACCTTCACCGGTTCATACGATTACAACAGAATCTTTTGCGACCAAAGCACCGGAAGCATATGAGTATTTGACTAGACGGTCTTTCAAAAACGCTGAAATGAATACATTGCTAGCTTGGATGGAAGAAAACCAAGCTGACGGTGATATTGCTATGGAACAGTATATGAAGACGAATGAAGCCACGTGGACGTCGTGGGTTTCCGCTGATGTTGCAGCGAAAATTAAAAAGGCTCTTGCAGCCCTTTAAAAAACTAAGCCCTGCTAGAGAAATCTCGCAGGGCTTTTTTCATGTCATAGTTTTATCACCACCGGAGTAGTATAATGTCAAAAGGAAATTGGCTGACGGAATTTCCTCAAATGGACCGAAGCGACTTGCTTGTTATCCGCAAAGGTCTAGATGGTGCCTACAAAGAATTCTCTCGCTCTTACGGCGAAATAATTGAAAACCTTTTCGAACCCCTTCTTCGCTTTCTCGTCTGGTTTGAAAAACTGCTTGTGAATTCACCTTGGTGGCTGATAATTGCCGTTATTTGCTCGATTGTTTATTCAGCGACTAGATCAGTAAAGCTAACCGTTGGTGTTTTAATAGCTTTCTTCCTGATCGGCTATTTTGGTATGTGGGAAAATACCATGCGGACATTGAGCATTATTTTTGTCTGCACCATGATCTCGATTGCCATGGGCATTCCTATTGGGATTATGATGTCACGCTCAAATCGCATGCAATCTATCATCACTCCAATGCTCGACATTATGCAAACCATGCCGGCCTTTGTATATTTGATCCCTGTTGTTATGCTGCTTGGAATTGGTAAAGTTCCAGGCGTGATCGCAGTTGTAATCTATGCAATTCCGCCGGTTATTCGCCTTACGAACTTAGGTATCCGATTGGTTGACAAAGAAGTTCTGGAGGCTGCTACAGCGTACGGAGCCAACTCAACCCAACGCCTTTTCGGGGTGCAATTACCCTTGGCCCTGCCAACAATAATGGCTGGCATAAACCAGACGATTATGATGGCTCTTGCCATGGTGGTTATCGCCTCCATGATCGGCGTAAAAGGACTTGGGCAACCGGTTTTAAAATCCATCACAAATCAGTATTTTACATTGGGATTGTTCAATGGCCTTGCAATTGTCGCACTTGCTATTGTTTTTGATCGGGTCTCGCAAGCTTATGGCAAGCGCACTCAGAAACACATGGAAAGGGCTCAATAATGATTGAACCGCTTATTCGCATTGAAGGCCTTTACAAAGTATTTGGTGTCGCACCCAAAAAAGCTATGTCTATGGTTAAAGACGGCGTTCCCAAGGATGACATACTTGCCCAAACCGGGCATACAGTTGGCTTAAAGGACATCAATCTAGATATCCAAAAAGGCCAGATCTATGTCATCATGGGCCTGTCCGGATCTGGTAAATCCACTCTAATTCGCCACTTGAACCGATTAATTGACCCGACCGAAGGCAAAATCATTGTCGATGGTGAAGATGTTATGAAGCTGGGCCAAAAGGACCTTGAACAATTCCGGCGTCATAGAATGTCTATGGTATTTCAACGCTTTGGGCTAATGCCTCATCGCACGGTAATTGAAAATGTTGCTTACGGGCTTACTGTACAGGGAATGAACAAAAAAGACCGTCTTGCGAAAGCGGGTGAATGGATCGAAACTGTTGGCCTTCGTGGCTATGAGAACCAATACCCCTCACAATTATCTGGCGGACAACAACAACGTGTGGGCCTTGCCCGCGCACTTTGTACAGATGCGGATATTCTTTTGATGGACGAAGCCTTCTCGGCACTCGACCCTCTTATACGCAGTGAAATGCAAGACCAGTTGATTGAATTGCAGGAAAAACTTCACAAAACCATCGTGTTCATCACCCATGATCTGGATGAAGCTCTCCGTCTTGGTGACCGGATTGCCATTTTGAAAGATGGTGAACTAGTTCAGGAGGGTGCACCTGCCGATATTCTGCTCCATCCAGCAACTGATTATGTGGAAGCCTTTGTGAAAGACGTGAACCGTGCGCGTGCACTAACAGTTGAAACTGTTATGAAACCGCCAGCACATCGAATAACAAAAGGAACGATCGCTGAAGCACTTCAGCAGATGAAGACTTTTTCCAGTGATTATGGATATTACTGCACGGATGAAGGCTATCAAGGCTTTTTGCTGCAATCCACCCTTGAGGAAGCTGTTAAATTGGACGGCTCAAAAGCCATCCAAGATGATCTCTTCGAAGATTTACCGCCCATTTCTCCGGATACCGTTTTGGAAGAAATTATTCCAGACAGCATGGGAGCCAACTATCCGCTCCCTGTTGTGGATAAAGAGGGAGATCTTCAAGGTAACTTACCACGCTCCTCTCTGGCAGAAGTTCTCTCGAACTAAACAATCGGGAAAGCTCTTGCTTTCCCGACCCTCTTTTTCTGCATTATAAAAATCCACACCAAATAGTTTATTATTTCTTTCAAAATTAGATTTTACTTGTATGATTGTACGTATCCAAACAATATATTTGGATACGTGCATATTTCCCAGACTAAAAATCGTCGACAGCAGTTCGACTAAAAACAAGCACTCTTAAGGGGAGAATACAATGAGATCGTTGAGAATTGCCGCCATCGCTGGCGTGCTTACTATTGCTGTGGCTTCGCAAGCCCTCGCAGATTCAAAATGCAAGCCCTCCAAGTGGGGCGCGAATGATGAAATCGGGTCCGCGAATTACGTAACATCAGACCAAGTCTTAATGGCGACCAAACTCGTAAAGAAGGGTCAAAGCCATCCACTTGGCATTATTATTGATCCAAATACGCCGGCATTTCCCCCACGCGGGATGATGCTGCAAGTCGTTCAGCCAAACCAACAAGGTGGTCAAAGACTACATGGATTTGGTTATGCTGGCACCTATAATGATGATGTAGCCCAATTATGGTTTGGCATCGGGCCCCAAATTGACGGCCTCGGTCATCTGGGTGAAGAGGGAATGTACTATAACTGCAATGACGAGAAAGATTTTGCCGCCCTAACAGGCCTTACAAAACTTGGCGTCCATCAAATTCCACCCCTAATTGGCCGCGGTGTCCTGCTTGATATGGCTAAATTCTTCGGCGTTAAAACTATGGCTGCAGGTCAGGCGTTCACAGCAGCAGATGTGAAAGCGGCAAGCAAGGCTCAAGATGTAGAAATCCGAAAAGGCGATGTTGTTCTGTTCCACACTGGATGGACAGATGGCAAGCTGAAAGCAGAACCGAAAGTATGGGTTTCGGGAGAGCCCGGCGCCTCAAACGATGCGGCTGAATATCTTGCAGGGCTCAATGTTATGGCGGTTGGCTCTGACACTTGGGGTGTTGAGGCTGTACCGCCAATGAAAGGTGACAAACTTTTCTATGGTCACGTCACACTGCTTAAGGAAAACGGTATCTATATTTTGGAGACAATGAATACCGGCCGTCTTGCCGCAGAGGGCGTAAACGAATTTATGTTTGTTCTGGGGCAGGCACGCATTCGCGGAACAGTCCAAATGATCATAAATCCTGTTGCCATGTGGTAGGATAGATATTCCGCCGCGTATAACAGCGCGGCGGAATTGCTATTACTTATTCACCGGCAAAGTTGGCGGATCGTTTTTCTAAAAATGCTGCTACGCCTTCTTTGGAATCCCTCGTGTCACGTAAAATCCGATTGGTTTCCAATTCCCGTCTAAAACGGGTTTCAAAAACTTCATCTTCTCCGTCGTCTACCATTTTTCGTGTCATTTCAAGTGCGTAAGTCGGTCCAGAAGCCAACTTCAACGCCATAGCACGTGCGGTCGCCATAAGATCTTCGTCTTCAACGCATTTATTAATCATTCCGATCTCTGCTGCACGTTCTGCCCGAACAGGCTCGTTAGTCATCATCATTTCAAGAGCACGCGCCCGGCCAATGGCACGGCTTAAAAGATATGTAGACCCCAGATCCGGGCAAAGTCCAATGCGGCTAAACACCTGAATAAACTTTGCTGATTTTGCAGCAATAATGATATCACCTGTAAGAGCCAGCGACGCGCCCCCGCCTGCTGCCACACCGTTCACAGCGACAATAACGGGCACGCGGCACGTCCGAATGGCCTTAAAAACCGGGAAATACCGTTCCATCAAGGTATCGACCACGTCCATGCCTGTTGGAATACGATTTTTTAAGTCTTGGCCCGCACAGAATCCCTTCCCCTGCCCCGTTAAGATCAGGGCGCGAATGGATCGATCTATCTGCACTTCTTGAAGTGCGTCTCTCGCCTCTGCCATCATTTCAAATGTGAGAGAATTAAGCGCGTCCGGTCGGTTTAACGACAACACAGCCACACCATCTTCGACTTCAAAACCAATAAACTCAAATGAGGACATAAGTCACCTTTTGTTATATTAACTTGCCTGCTTAGTTACGCCATCAGTCATTAACTGATCGATGTCATTTTCGGAGTATCCAGCTTCTGCCAGTATTTCCCGACTATGTTCGCCAAGACGGGGCGGCATACGGCGAATGGAAGAAGGATCTTTCGAGAACCGAACTGGCGGCTCAGGCATTCTAAGCGTGCCCTCCGTGGGATGCTCTTTAAACTGCCAGAACCCTGTCGCATTCAGTTGCTCATTATCCAAAAGGTCTTCCTTTGTATTGACAATTTGCACCGGAATGTTTGCCTTCGCCAGCGTGTCCTGCCATTCAGAAGAAGTCCTTGTTGCAATGATTTCACCTAGCAAACGATAGATTTCTTCTGAATGTGTCGTCCTTGACGTCATGTCCTTGAAACGCGGGTCAGATTTCAGGTCTTCGCGATCGGCGATGTCGAAGAAATCTTGCCAATTTTTATCGGTATACGGCAGAACTGCCAGATATTTGTCTTTCGTCGCATACGGCCTGCGTTCAGCATTGAGTAGCCGTTCATACCCCATAGGCCCGACAGGCGGCTCAAAACAAGCGCCCGCCAGATGTTCAACCAATGCAAAATCCACGAGGCTTTCGAACATTGGCACTTCAATGGCTTGTCCGCCGCCACTACGTTCACGTTTGAACAGCGCAGCCAAAATGGCGTATAACACATTATAGGAAGACGTTTTATCTGCCATGATGGTTGGCACATATCGTGGCTGATCCGACGTGATAGTTAGCAAATCAGCAATACCGCTCGCGGCCTGTATTATATCATCATAAGCTGGATTTTCTGCCATCGGCCCATCACTTCTAAAGCCATAGGTCGCGCAATAAACAAGATCAGGATTTATCTTTTCCAGTGTTTCATATTCAATATCAAACTTAGCTGCAATTCGCGGACGCATGTTATGCAGGAAGACGTCTGCTGTTTTGATAATATCGTGTAAGGCCTTACGACCAGCTTCCTGCGTCAAATCCAGAACGACGCTTCTTTTGTTCCGATTACTGGATAAAAAGAAGGACGCCATTCCGGGATTTTTTCGGGGTCCAGCATGGCGCGTAGTATCGCCGACATGCGTTTCGACTTTAATAACATCTGCCCCCATATCCCCAAGCATTTGACTTGCCCAAGGACCAAGGATAACCGTTGAAAGATCGACAACTCTTATGCCGTCAAGCGTACCCGCCATGTTTTTACTCCGTTTATTTGTCAGCCAAGAGACTTAATCTGTTCTGAAAGTGACAAGAGATTATGCGCCTGTTTCAAGTGAGGCATGTCATACATTTTTCCATCAATACCGATGGTACCAAGACCCGGATTATCTGCAAAAACATCAACAATTTTCTGTGCGTGTGCGACTTCTTCATTAGAAGGTGTAAACGCCTGATTGATCACTTCAGATTGGCCCGGATGAATGGCAATTTTGCCGATAAATCCAGCGCGGCGATCACGAAGACAATCCGCTTCCAGCTCTTCCAGATTACGGAAATCTACCACAACAACGCCAACCGGTTGCGCGTCAACGGCTCTTGCTGTCGCAAGGCACATGGACTTCGCAAACAAGAACGGGTTGTCATAGTCACCGGTGCGTGGATTACGGTTATCACTTGCACCTAAGGAAGCTGCCAAATCTTCCCCGCCCCAAGTCATCGCAACCAACCTGTCAGACACACCATCAAGATATGTGTGGAAAGTTAGCAGCGACGCCGCGGTTTCAGTCGCGACGCAATGGATCTTGGTTGACCCCACGGAAAGACCTTCACGAACTTCCAGTATTTCAAGATAATCAGCCAGCTTGTTCACATCCGCAGCCGAATTCACTTTAGGCAATACAATACCATCAGGCGCCCCTCGAATGGCCGCAGCTAGATCTGGCAACGAAAGAGGATTATCTAACGGATTAATACGAACCCACAACTGCTGGCGGGAACGATCCAAATTTGCACGAAGGAAATCGCGGGTCATGTCCCGCGCAATTTCCTGTCTGTTATCAGCGACACTATCTTCAAGATCAAGGATTAGGGCATCAGCAGCATTCTGTCGTCCCTTCGCCATCTTGCGTTCACTGTCACCGGGAACAAATAACCAGGATCGAATAATCATGCTGGTTTCTTCTTCATAAGGCCAGTACGTACCACGTAGGCGATTTCTTCACCGCGTTGGTTGTAGCCGACATGTTCGAAAGTGACGATACCTTCGTTTGGACGGGACTTGCTTTCCCGTTTATCTTTAATCCGGGTAACAACATTGATGGTGTCACCGTGGAATACCGGATGCTTAAAGCGAATATCGCCCATACCAAGGTTACCAAGTGTTGTCCCCAATGTGGTATCCGCGACAGTTACACCAATGACCAAACCCAATGTGAACAGGCTGTTTACGATGCGCTGTCCATACATTGTTTTCTTGGAATACTCTTCGTCCAAATGAAGTGGCTGCGGATTATGTGTCATTGCACAGAACATGATATTATCCATTTCTGTGACTGTACGAGTTAGCGCGTGTTTAAATTCGCTGCCAACTTCAAACTCTTCGTAATAAAGACCGGACATTCAATTCTTCCTTTTTGTTTGTTTTTATCGAGAAGGTTGGGAGGTTACGCCCTTCTCGAGCATTTTAGAAATTTGTGCATCACTATACCCAATTTCACTCAGCACTTCCGAGCTATGCTCCCCAAGTGTTGGTGCGTGCCGCGTTGGGCCGGGCTGTGTTTCTGACCAATAGGCTGGGACCGCCATATCCAAAAGTTTACCCTCTGTCGGATGGTCGATTTCATTGAAGAAACCCACTGCCTTCAAGTGTGGATCATTAACAAGATCATCGGGGGTGTTAAGGGGCATTGCCGGAATATCAGCGTCATCGAACAGCTTCAACCATTCTGCAGTCGTTCGGGTCTTTAGCAATTGTGCAAGTTCCGCGTAAATTTCCGCGATATTCTCGGTACGTGTGGTCATGCTGGCAAAGCGTGGATCATTGTCCATTTCGTCCTCACGGCCTAAGGCTTGGAAGAACGATCTCCAATGCTTATCAGTGTAAACCATAACGCAAACGAAATTATCTTTTGTTCGATAAGGACGGCGATCCGGATTAAGCATCCGCGCGTAGCCGATAGGCCCTTCCGATGGTTCGAACGTATGGCCTGCCATATGGTCTGCCAGCACAAAACTCGCCATCATTTCGAACATCGGCATGTCGATGCTCTGACCTACGCCTGTGCGAGTCCGATGGAAAAGCGCGCCCATAATCTGGCCAACAGCCCACAGGCCAACGCCGCGGTCCACAATAGCGGTTGGTGCATAAGTTGGATCACTCCCATCCGCCATATGTGCGAGCCATGGCACCGCAACAGCGCCTTGGATCAAGTCATCAAAGGCTGGTTTTTTTGCATATGGCCCTTCTTGTCCATACCCAAACAAACCAGCGTAAATAATGCTCGGGTTTACAGCACGGACCTTTTCGTAGGAAAGGCCCAACCGCTCCATTACTTGTGGGCGGCGGTTATAGATCAGAATATCCGCCTCTTTGATCAGATCAAAAGCGGCTTGCAAGCCATCTGGATCTTTAAGATCCAAGACAATGCTTCGCTTACTGCGGTTTACGTTGAGGTAGATCGCTCCCATACCAGCATTCCGCTGCGGGCCAATACCCCGAACCGGATCGCCCGCCGGAGCTTCGATTTTGATTACATCTGCACCCATATCACCCAAAATTTGGGTGGTATAAGGCGCCATAAGCATATTGGACAGATCAACTATCTTTATGCCTTCAAGCGGTTTAGTCATATCAAGCCCCTTACACCAAACGGAATACCGGAAGAGAATGATCCCCTTCGGTTTTCCGGAAAGTCACTTCAACGGCCTTATCGACGGCAACACTGTCAAAATCACTTTCAACAATATTTGTCATCATGGTGATCCCTTCATCGAGAGTCACATAAGCCATGACATACGGAATTTGAGCCCGGCGCATGATGGAATAGGAATAGATTTTTCCTTTGCCACTCGCTTCATACCATTCGGTTTCACTGCTAAAACAATACGGACAGATGGCACGCGGATAAAAATGAGTTTCGCCGCAGGAACAGCATTTTTTTAAAAGAAGCTTTCCTTCTTTTGTCCCGTTCCAATAGGCTTCCGTTTCCATGTTGATGCTGGGATCTACATAAGTGCGTTCTGGATTACTCATGCGTCGTTCCTTCCCAAGATAACTGTTGCACTGCCGTGACGTGCAGAAATTTGACCACCGGTTCCATGCGCAAGTGCAATCGTGCAATCAGGGATCTGAACCGCAGGATGGGCTTCACCGCGAAGTTGGCGTACGGCTTCCACAACTTTTGTTATGCCACCGCGATTTGACGGATGGTTATTACAAAGGCCGCCGCCATCAGTATTAAAAGGAAGTTTACCAACGCCGGAAATAAGATTGCCGTCAGACACAAACTTACCGCCCTCACCTTTTGCACAGAAACCAAGATCTTCAATTGTTTCCAGTACAGTAATAGTGAAGCTGTCATAAATTGACGCGTAATCGATATCCGCGGGCGTTACTCCTGCCTCTTCAAATGCGATAGGTCCCGACACAACTGCTGCTGTGTGTGTTAGATCAAATTTTCCGCTATTGAGATGCCCAATAGCCGACCCAGAACCCAGAACCTTCACACAGCGATCACCGAGTGTTTTCGCTATTTCAGGGCTAACAACAATCAACGCTCCTCCGCCGTCACTGATCACGCAACAATCAAGACGATGAAGTGGGTCTGAAATAACTGGAGAGTTCACCACATCTTCGACCGTAACGACATCGCGCAGAACCGCACGTTCGTTATGTTGTGCATGGTGAGAGGCAGCTACTTTAATCCAAGCTAATTGCTCACTTGTCGTTCCATATTCATACATATGGCGCATGGCGGCCATACCGTACATGTTCGTAATAACCGGAGCGTAGGGAATTTCAAAACCGCGCTCTGGCAGCTTCCCCCCATCTCCATCGCGCGCCGCGAGAGAGACTACGCCTTCAGCTTTTGGTCGACCCGCTAAAGTGATCAGCGCAACATTACATTTGCCGGCTGCGATCGCGTCAACAGCATGGCCAACATGCACTACATAAGAGGATCCGCCCGTTTCAGTAGAGTCGATATATTTGAGATTAAGCCCCATGTATTCGGCCATGGACAAACCACCAAGGCCCGGCACGTCGCCATCACAAAAATATCCGTCTACATCGTCTTTGGAGAGGCCTGCATCCTGCAGGGCTCCAAACGCAACTTCAGCATGAAGCTGTGCAATTGTCTTATCAACGGCTTTACGCGTTGGATGCTCAAATGCTCCCGCGATATATGCCTTACTACTGCGCCCCATGGGACCCCCTTATTGGTTTCTTATTTTTCAGGTTGATCAGTAAGATTTCGGCAAATCCAAAACCCGTTCGGAAATATAATTCAGGATCATTTGTGGGCTAATAGGTGCCAAACGGTGAATTAGACATTCTCGCAAATAACGTTCCACATGGAATTCTTTTGAATACCCCATGCCGCCATGGGTCATGACAGCGTTTGTGCAGGCTTCAAATGTTGCTTCACCTGCCAAATACTTCGCCGCATTTGCTTCCTTGCCGCATTCACGGCCGGAATCGTAGATTTCTGCGGCCCGGAAAGCCATCAGATTAGCAGCCTCCAACTGAGCCCAAGAAGCCGCGAGTGGATGCTGGATTGATTGGTTTTTCCCGATTGGCCGGCCAAAAACAATACGATCACGTGCGTATTTGGACGCACGGTCCACCGCACAACGACCGAGGCCCACAAGTGAAGCTGCGATCAGGATACGTTCCGCGTTCAATCCATGAAGCAGGTAACGGAAACCTTTTCCCTCTTCACCGATGAGGTCTTCCTTTGGAATTTTCAAATCGTTGATGAAGAACATATTGGAATCAACACATTTACGGCCCATTTTCTGGATTGGCCGAATTTCAATGTTATCGCGATTAATGTCTGTATAAAAAAGCGACAGGCCATCGATTGGCTTCTCTGTTTCGCTTTCATCTTTTGTGCGAGCGATTAGAAGAACTTTGTTGGCTTGCTGAGCAGTTGACGTCCACACTTTCTCGCCGTTCACCAAATAATGGTCACCTTTATCAACGGCACGCGTTTTAAGGCGGGTTGTATCAAGACCAGTATTAGGCTCGGTCACCGCAAAACAAGCAACGTCCTGGCGTTTGATAATGCGGGGAAGCCACTTACTTTTTTGCTCTTCAGTCCCAAAAACAACAACCGGATTAAGGCCAAAAATATTAATCGCAATAGCAGCAAATCCTGCATTAGCCGCCCCTGATTCAGTAATCGTCTGAACCATGATTGCCGCCTCTTTCAGGCCAAGACCACTTCCGCCATATTCCTCTGGCATGGCGATCCCCATAAAGCCGCCTTCAACGATGGCCTGACAGAAGTCCTCTGGAAACACGCCGTCGTTATCGCGATCTAACCAATAACTATCCGGAAACTTTGAACAGATGCGCGCAACATTGTCTTTGATCATCTGCTGTTCTGGTGTGAAATCAATGCTCATGATCTAATTACCCCATTTTCAAACAGGTCTCTTGCCTCGAACAAGAGACCGAAATTTAATTTGCTATTGGCATGATTTTTTATTGTCGAGACGCAGCCTCAAAGGCCGCGTCTCTTTTCTTTTTTATACCAACTGGCTGACTTACTTGGAGGCGCTCAAACGCCTCCCTAAACGCCGATTGTGTAACCACCATTTACTGATAGATGCTGACCTGTGATGTAACTTGAAGCTGGTGAGAGCAAAAAACATACTGGCTCAGACACTTCTTTTGGTGTCGAGAAACGCTTCATTGGCACTTGCGCCATTATGCCGTCGCGGAATTTTTCAGATCGGATAGTTTCTGTCATTTCTGTTTCAACGACACCAAAGCAAACAGAGTTCACACGAACCTGTTTGGCAGCATATTCGCGCGCTGCACTCATCGTGAGGCCCATGACACCCGATTTTGCGGCGCCATAATTGATTTGGCCGATTGTTCCGCGTCTCCCCGCATCTGAAGAGATATTGACGATTGAAGATGGGCTTGTGTCCCCTGACTTTGCACGTTCGTACATATGTCGGCCCACTGCTTGCAGGCAGTAGAAAACACCTGAAAGGTTGACATCTATAACTTGCTGCCAAGTTTCAATTGGCATTTTGTTCAACATAGCTGCACGAACAATACCTGCGTTATTTACAAGGCCGTTAATCGTTCCATTTTTGGCAACGGCATTATTGACCATTTCTTGAACAAATCCCGGGTCAGCAACCGATCCTACATGATACTCAGCGTTTTCCACGCCCAATTCATCAGCCAGTGCGCCTAACTTTTCTTCCTGAAGGTCAACCATAATGGCACGTCCCCCAAGGTCTACAACTAGCTTGGAGACAGCCTCACCGATGCCTTGCGCGGCACCTGTTACAATAACGTTCTGCCCCTTAAGGCTCATTGGATTAGTCATGTCAAATTCCTGTCTTTTTTTGTTCATATTTCAGGACATACACCGAAAAGCTGCGCTTTTTGTGATTGTACGATTATTCGTATCTTGTTCGGTTATTAAAACAACTTACATTATCTCAGTCAACGATTTTTGTAGTCTGCGGCTCAATACTGGAAAAATATTTCATATTTGAGCCACCCTTTTCTTGCTAGGAGAAAATTGAGTCCTTCTCGAAGGATCGAACGCACTGGCAATAACTTTCCAACAACACCGCTGATGAAAAAGACATTCAAGCCAATTGGTGCTTTTTTTTCCACTCAACATTGCATCCAAGAAGGAAGTACCCTTCCTGACTTCAATTACAAACCGGGACAATTAGTTTAATTTTTACTGTTCTTCGTTATGTCCCAGAACCTTAGATATCGCTTGCGCCGACTGAACGGCAACCTCTCTAAAACGGTCTATCTCACGTAGACCTCTTGAAATAGGAACTCCGATGACGAGAGCAGCAACGAGTTCCCCGTCAGAGTTAAATATAGGCGCTGAAAAACCAGCTGAATCTTGAGAATAATCACCCAATGTGACGGAAACGCCCACTTTATAGATATTATCCAGCACATCGGCTAAAGCTTCACGCTCAACAATAGTTTTATCCGTCACCGCATCCAACGTAACATTACTTAAATAAGTTTGCCTCGCAGACTCGGATTGATGCGACAGGAATAGACGCCCACATGAACTAGCATATAGAGGACGCTGCGTTCCGATCGAAACCGAAAACCGAACAGATTTCGGCGATTCTACAATATCGATATAGGACGCATGTTGCATTCCAGGGTCCAAAACCGCCAACAGAACTGTCTCTCCGCAAGCCTCCATGGTTCTTTCCAGGTAAGGCCTTGCAATTTGACGAATGGACCGTCCTGCGAGAATGACGGACGCGAGAGAAAAGGATTCAGAACCCAAATGATATAAAGAGCCCTGACGGATCAAAAATTTCTGTTCCGTCAACGCTTTAAGTGTCGCAGACAAAGAACTCTTAGGAACATCCAGTTGCGCAGATATATCAGATAAATTTAGACCTTGCGGAACACTTGCCAATAACCGTAGTAATGCGAATGCGCGGGGGAGCACCATCGGGCCATCTAATTTAACCACTGCTTTTTCCACCACAATCTCCCGAATTCGATTTTACGAAATCATTTCCAATATACGCAACATACTACTTATATGGGATTAATTGTCAATTCCCCAAACGACGCGAAACCCTGTTTTCAGGTCGCTATGAAGAAGGGATTAGCTACTTACCGGTAAAAACAGGTTTGCGCTTCTCGTTAAACGCAAATACGCCCTCCGCCCAATCATCAGAAGCGGCACATTCTCCAAATTTAGCGGCCTCCATTGCCAACTGCGCTTCCAAACTGTTTCCATGAGAAGCATGGATCAATTCTTTAATATTTCCGAGCGCGACCGTCGCGCTATTGGCCAATCTGTTCGCAAGTTTTGAAGTTTCTTCCTCAAGATCTGCAGCGGGGACAACCCAATTAACCAATCCCAATTCTTTGGCTTCTGCAGCTTCAAAACGATCTCCAAGCATGGCAATTTCCATAGCCTTGCGAACACCGACCAATCTTGGCAGATAGTACGACCCTGACGCGTCCGGACTTGCACCGATAGCGGAATAGGAAAGCTTAAAGAAGGCATCATCTGCTGCAATTGCCATATCACACGCCAACATAAAAGACAGACCTGCCCCTGCGGCACCCCCGCGCACACTGGCGATTACGGGCTTTGGCATACGCTGAAGTGCAATGATCATCGGATGAATAGTGTGAATGCGTTTCTCAAAGTAAGTCCGACGCGCAGCGGGTGGCATTTCAGCAAATTCTTTGAAAGACTTAACGTCACCGCCAGCCATGAAGTGACCACCAGCCCCCTGCAAAACAACACACCTGACGCTTGGATCCTGTTCGATGCGCATAACCTCTTCAATCATTGCGGTCCGCATTTCGATGGAGAGGGCATTTCGAACTTCAGGCCTATTTAGAGTCAAATAGGCAACGCCGTCTTCTTGGCTCACAAGCAAATGATCCGTCATTGTTTTATTCCATTCTTTTTTGCTGATCATCAGCATTTGGAGCCGTGATCAGGTTTTTATTTTGTCAAACAAACTGTAGGTAGATATGTAGAATTTCCGCCCTAGATCGGGCCCTCTTCCCAAGGTGTTTTTTTAGATTTGTTTTTCCGCAATTTTCCAGCGATGCTGGAAAGCAGCACTTTATTATTGTTCTTTTTTAAGGGTTGGGTAGCTCCGGTCTTTCCAGCATATTGCAGCCGGTGCTGGCGTTAACATACCCCCATATATCAACAGCCAAGACCGAAGCTCCCATTCCGTCATCTCACCACATGAGACAATTACACAATAAGGAATTTAGTTCTGTTATCCGAACTATATGAGCGAGCATCTCTTACGTCAATCCACTTTCTGAATATCGTCTCGCACTTTCACGGCCGTTTGAATAGATGCCTAAGAAACAATTTGTTTCGCATATCCGAACAAAAAGGAAATTCATATAGAATTTGCCATCCTATCCCGCTCTTACCTGAGACAAGAAATCCTCAATCTCATCTTTCAACGCCTTGGTATTGGAGGCAACTCCCTCAGCAGACACAACCATTAATTCAGATGAAGAAACCGTTTCTGACGCCCCATCTCTTAGGGCAACTATATCTGTATTTGCCTGACTGGCCTCGGAAGCTGCAAGCTGAATACCGCGATTAATTTCTGCAGTTGACGCAGATTGCTCTTCCACAGCCGCGCTGATGGAAGCTGATATCTCGCTAATCTCTTCGATGACTTTTGAGATTTCCTGGATGGCTGAGACGGCACTTTCTGTCTCTCTTTGGACTGAAGATATCTGATTACCAATTTCTTCTGTAGCACGGCCTGTTTGAGTAGCCAGAGATTTAACCTCTGACGCTACGACGGCAAATCCCTTACCCGCATCCCCTGCTCTCGCAGCTTCAATGGTTGCATTTAGCGCCAGCAAATTAGTTTGCCCCGCTATGTCATTAATTAGGTCCACCACATCACCAATCTTTTGCGCGACCTCAGCAAGATTAGAAATTCGATCATTTGTCGCTCTCGCTTTTTCCGTCGCCGATTGTGCAACTTGTGCGGCTTGATGCACTCTTTCACCAATTTCATTACTCGCTCGAGTTAGCTCTTCTGCGTTTGAGGCAACAGAATTGACGTTGTCTGCAGCATTCTTTGTTGTTTGAGAGGCACTTTCGACTTGAGCAGTATTATTAGCAGCAACTTCTGACACCCCTTTTGCATTTCCAGACATTTGCTCAGTTGCCTGCTCCACTTGATCCACAACAGCTTTAACCTTGCTTTCAAACTGATTTGCCAACTCTGACAATCCCTGTTTTCTGGCAATTTCTGCTTTTTCTCTCTCATCTTCCTTAATTCGGCTTTGCTCTTCCTGAGAAATTCGTTGAGTTTCCCTTTCCTGCTCTACACGGCGCTTCTCTGCTTCTTGAATTTCTGATTGTATCCGTGACGTTTCTTCTGCCGCGACACTCGCATCCGCCAAAGCCTGTGTCGATTGATTAAATATGCTGAATATTGTGGCGGTTATCCAAATGCTGGGCACTCCCACTAAAACCACATAACCGGCATGAAGGAAGAAATGCGTGTATATGAAATTGTCAGACGGCCAAATCATTAATGGAAGAAGCAATGATGTAAGCAGATGATGAACGGCCGCAGCAGAAAGCAAAATCACCATAGACCGCCAGCAAAAATAAGCTGTTAATTGAGCGACGAGTACGAAGAAAACCATATGCCCATCAAGAATGAACCCATCGGGACTTCCTGATAACGAATAAACTAGAACCATCCAGATAGCAGCTAAACTTGCTGCGACTGTGTATCGCGTCATTCCTGCACTTGGGTTCGACTTTACCAACAAAGTGATAATTCCCGAAAAGACAACACTTAATGTCCCGACGACATATGGTGAGTTATCAAAGACCGACGCGAGGATGATAATTGCTATTGAATAGAGCCAAGCACTGGCAACGTAAAACCAGCTCGCCTTCTCTCTTATGTCAATCAAACTCTGGGCTTTTAGATCTTGATCTGTCTGCGAATTCAGCATTTCAGAGAAACTCATTTGACGCTCCCATAATTAGACTTGAACAAAATTGATGCCTTGGTTTTGCGACTATGAAAGAACAAACGGCAAACACGCACCTAATGCCCTTGCACTCATAGAAAACCACGATTTACTGGATTGAGAATTTGCGAATGTGTTGTCATTGTCATATTTGGCAATGATAATTGTGCCTACTTCGCCACTGCGGATGGGATAACCACCAGATTCTGCAACATTAATGACAGCTTCCTCAGTTTCGACCCATGGAGGAAAAACAACAGCGACAAGATCATTCTGACCAATTTTGAAGAAAGACAAATATGCAATGGAGAGAATTGTGATGGCAATAATTAGGAATGCTGGCAACCAAGTAAATTTCCGGGGAGCGGATTGTTTGCCCGTAGAAATTAATTCCGATCGCATTTATTTGCACCTCACGCACACACTCAATACTCCGAAATAATAATACGCTCCTTTAATTACCAAACCCTTACGTTAATAAGGCCATTTAAAAATCACCAAAAGCAATATTTTGCCTCCCAAATTTGACTCCCTTGTTAAATGATAAATATTGACTAGAGTTAGCCGACACTTAAACAGAAAGTGACGAGAATGCTCAACACCGTGTTTGATTTTTTTGGAAGAGAAGAATTCATGCCTCACGGCACGTGCTTCCTCTGGTACCCTGAAATTTTATATACTCAGGCCATATCCGATGTTCTGACAGGGCTCGCATACTATTCCGTTGCGATTGGCCTGATTTACTTTGTAACGCAAAGAGAAGACATTCCCTTTAAATGGTTTTTCATCCCTTTTGGAACACTTGTTTTTGCCGCCTGTGGCACGGTTCATTTTCTAGGCGCCTGGACATTGTGGACACCGGACTTCGGCATTCAAACAGTATTCAAGGTCATCACAGCCATAGTCTCCGTATCTATTGGCGTAATGCTTTGGCCCTTAATGCCAAGAATAATAGCACTCCCAAGCCCTCGTCAGTTCGCAGCAGCAAAGCTGGAATTGGCAGATGCAAAGCTTCAAACTGCAGAAGAGGCTGTTATTGAAAGTGAACAAAGATTTCGTGACTTTGCGGAAAATGGTGCTGATTGGTTTTGGGAAATGGGTTCGGATCTCCGGTTCACATACATTGCCGGTAATATGGAGAAAATTTTAGGACTAAAGAAAAAGCAACTTATCGGTAAGAGCAGGGCTGAAGTAAATGATGAAAACAAGTTAAGGCACTCGGCGGAATGGAAAGATCATGAATCGACCCTCAAAAATCGGCTTCCGTTTTCAGACTTTAAATATAATTGGAACAGGCCAGATGGTGACAATCGCTTTATAAGTATTAGCGGCAAACCTAGATATGATGAAAATAACGACTTTATCGGTTATAGAGGCGTTGGTCGCGACCTCACAGAACAGAACCAGCTGGAAGAGCAGATGCGGCGGGCTCAGAGAATGGAGGCTGTTGGTCAATTAACGGGCGGTATCGCCCATGATTTTAATAATATTCTGGGCCTTATTCAGGGAAACCTAGAACTGATTGATGAAATGTCTTCAGAAAATCCGGAAATTCAAAAGCGGCTCGAAAAGATACAGCACGGAGTTATTCGAGGTGCCGATGTTACCAGAAAATTGCTCGGTTTTTCGCGTCAAAATGCGCATGAAGTACAATTGACTGACGCGAATGAACTTGTACTCAATTTGAAAGACCTTATAGCCAAATCGCTCACCGCTTCGATCGATATCAAAACGGATCTGAAAGAAAATCTGTGGGCAGTCGAACTTGACGCCGGCGATCTGGAAAATGCTCTCCTAAATCTAGCTCTCAATGCACGAGACGCTATGCCTGAAGGAGGCGTGTTGAAGATCAAAACTGAAAATACAAAACTCGGAGCGGAATTTTTATCGGCGGAAACCGATGGCCAACCTGGCGACTTTGTTCTTATATCAGTTAGCGACAATGGAATTGGAATGGACGAACTAACCCAGACCAAGGTCTTGCAGCCCTTCTTCACGACGAAAGAACCCGGAAAGGGAACTGGACTTGGCTTAAGCATGGTATATGGCTTTATGCAAAGAACTTCTGGGGTTTTAAAAATTCACTCTGAACCGGGCAATGGAACAACCTTCCAGCTGTATCTTCCGCGTAGCGTAACTGAAGAGGATGAAATTGACGATGGCTCCGATATCGAAAGTGAATTGCCGACGGGCAGCGAAAAGGTTCTGATTGTTGATGATGAAGAGGGATTGCGTGAAATAGCAGAATTTCATCTAACAAAACTTGGATATGATACGATTTTAGCACAAGATGGCATGAACGCACTGGAAGTCTTGGAAAAGAACCCGGATATAGATTTGCTTTTCAGCGATATTGTAATGCCGCAGGGTATGGACGGATATCAGCTTTCTGAAGCTGCACGAGATATGCATCCTAATTTGAAAATATTACTCACCAGCGGCTTCTCGAAAATTAGAGAAGAAAAATTGAAAGGGGACAACATATTTTTCAGCGAACTCACAAAAAACATTTTGGATAAACCATACGAATTTCACGATTTGGCTATTTCAGTTCGCAAGATACTCGACAATAAACATTGAACTCGGTTTTATTGATTTCTGGAGTTGCGCCTAAAATGACCGGGCGTTGCCCCAACGACGACCTCAAATGCTCTCGTAAAAGCACTCCTGCTTTGAAAACCCGCCAACAGCGAGATCCTCTTTATGGGCAAGTCTGTATTTGACAGCATACTCGCCGCACGGTTCATCCGAATAGTCCGCAGCAACTCCATCGGTCCATTCCCATAGGCATTTGAAAACCGTTTCGCGAAAGTTGAACGGCTCATGCCAGCAAGCTCAGCCAGACTTTCAACTGTATAAATCTTCCCCGGATCATCCAGTATTAGCTGCAATGTCGTCCATAATTTCTGATCAACTAATGCCGCCATCCAAGCCAAACTAGGATCACCAGCATCTAAACGCTGACGGAGTAGGAAGATCATACACTGCATAAGAAGAACCCGGATCATAGCTCTGCTTCCAAGTTCCGGCTTCGACATTTCTTGTAACAGCTGCCCGACAGGGCTTGCCATAGCGCTATTCGGATCGACCTGTTCGACTATGGGATGGCGCACCAAATCTATCAAGTCACCTACGCCGCGAAGCCCGATTTTAACCTGACTGCAAACAGCCACCAATTTATCCTGCTGACCTAGCGCCTGATCGCCAACATGGTGATGTATAAGATCCAATTTCTCAGGATAACAATTTGGAAGCAGTTGGCCAATTTCACCAAAACTACGCAATGTGTGAGATTGTAAAGCCGGCACCAAAATTAGGGTTCCTCGATGAAGCGGAATAGAAGGTCGATCCTGAAAAACAATTTCACCCTTTCCCGCGAGAATGTAATGCAACGTGGAAAATGGTCGGCGGCCCAGCCCTAAGTCACTTTTCCCATGCAACTCGCACAGTGCAAAGGGCTCTGCATCGATTTCCATTTCATTAAAAATATGTTCAAAATTCATAAATCTACTTTGCTCACACTCTGGACGATTAGCTACAAATATAATTGAAAAGGATCATTTTTCGGACAAAAAGGTACAACTGATCCGTCATGATCATCTTGTACATTAAATACAGGAGTTGGTAATGTCTGAAAATCATGGAAAGAATTCTATTAATCGGCGCAAAGCACTTAGTGCCGGTGTCGCTGCTACCGCAGCAGCCGTCGTAGCGTCCGCTACAGGCAGTTCTGCCGCTGCAGCAACTCAAAACAATCCTTATGCAGATCCCATCAAACCTGCATTGCCGCCCAGTGATATGGTTTTGGATTTGAAGCGGACAGCACTTGTTGTCACTGATCCGCAAATTGACTTTTTAAGCCCCGAAGGAGTGACGTGGGGAGTTGTTGGCAAAAGCGTTACGGAACACAATACTGTTGAAAACATTGAACGTTTATTCAAAGCGGCCAAGGCGCAAAATCTTACCGTCGCGGTTTCTCCTCATTATTATTACCCAACAGATCATGGGTGGAAATTCGAAGGGGCACTAGAAAAACTCATGCACAAAATCGGTATGTTTGACCGGAAGGGTCCCTTAACAACAGAAGGGTTTGAGAACTCAGGCGCTGATTTCATGCAACAGTACAAAAAATATATACATGATGGCAAAACCATCATTACCTCTCCTCACAAAGTGTATGGAAACGAGTCTAATGATCTCGTATTACAGCTCCGGAAAAACAAAATTGATCAAGTAATTCTGTCCGGCATGTCAGCCAATCTTTGCACTGAGTCTCACATGAGAGAATTGATTGAACAAGGATTTGAAGTTGCTGTTGTTAAAGATGCAACCGCAGCAGCTATGCTGCCAGAAGGAGACGGCTATTTGGCTGCATTGATTAATTTCAGATATATCGCAAACGCGGTTTGGACAACTGAAGAGGCTGTCCAAAGAATGTCTGGAGCAGCCTAAACTGTGGGAGGCGCATTCCCGCTCGGTGCGCCTCCCTATTTTTCACAGAAATTCAGACAGTCCGAAGGCTTGAAATTCGCAGCCATATCAACTCATGCCAAGGCTGTGTATTATATCCTTTAACGGCGTTTCGCCCCATGGCCTGCCAATTTCCATTACCGCTTTCCCAAAGTTCAAGAGTTTTCAGATAATCAGTATCAACTACGATAAACTGATTTTTGTAGGGTAATAAAAAGTAGCTAGAGCTTTTCTCTAGAAATTCACAGGCTTCCGCGTAATCAACAAACCAGTGATTGAGCAATGTAGTACATTTCGGAGAATACCAAAATGTACCGCGATTTTGTACATCGCTTGCATCGCCTGAAAGGAAATCCCTGGCCGCGGTCCAGTCAGAAAAACCAAGCCCTAAGGCAAGGGTGTTCAGACAAGTTTTACGCTTCACTTCCTCACCAGACGTATGAATACGACGTATTTGTTTGAGCGCAGCAACATCACCGGATGCGGCAGATTTTTGCAGCTTATTCGCGCGAATTTTAAGTTCTTCGATGGATCTATTCATGATCACAGATACTCCTTAAGTTTTATAGGCGCTCCCGCTTGAGCCAACTTAAAAGCAGTATATTGCAATCAATATATCAAAATTCGGCAGTGCGCCGAAATGGGTGACGTCGTCTTTTGCGGGCAGGCATCCCATAACACCTGCCGCGGGTTCTACATGTGACGAAACTTAAATGCAATAGAAAACGTGCCTCAATATATTAGTATATACCGCTAGCCCTTTGTAATTTGCGGATATATCGAGTGATTTCAGTCACCTCTGCCTCTGTTACATTACCAATCGGGGGCATATTACCAAATTGCCAATGATGCGCTCTAACGCCATTTTTAGCGGCCAGTTCAAAGGCAATATCACCGTGATGATTAGGCTCATACACTTTATGCAAAAACGGCGGGCCATTTTCCGTGCCAACCGCGTTTGGCCCATGACACACGGCACAATTGTTGTTGTAAAGTGTCCGGCCTAAGTGATCTCCTGAATTTATATCAGTGTTGACAACAACCGTCTCAGTCTTGGTTAGTGCGTCTTGATCTGATTGTGATGACCAAAGAAAAAACGCAAGGACAATGCCCCCCAGGCCTGCAAATAGAATAAATATTTTCTTCATTTAAGTTTCCTAATTTCAAGGGATCACAGCGATGGCAAAACATGGGCAACAAACTCTACCTCACCACTAATCAGTAATAATCGCATAGTGATGTTTGGGGGTAAGTCACTTCCCTTTCGGCCCCCTGATAATTTGATAAACATGTGATTGGTTGTCAGATCAAGTGCTTCTTCACCCGAGATTGAAAGCGAAGCCAATCTTTCAGTTTTAGACTCAGACAACTTCACCATAATTTCAGATTGTGCAAAGAATTTGCTCTGGGTCCCAAGCAACGTCAAGACCTCAGACGTTTCATTATTAATGCTAAATCTAAGGATCGCAGACACGCCATCTTCCAAGGGTAACAAGGTAGCATCCTGGATATCCATCGACTGAAACGTCGCATTATTATTATCTGCCTGTGCACTATTAATGGGGAGCATCAAAAACACTCCCATCAGTATCCAGTGTAATTTACCGACCATCTCTCCAACTCCTTCTTCAAAGCTTATGAAATGAGAGGAGCCCGTAAACTCCTCTCAACT
>MAAN01000024.1 GCA_002163135.1 Alphaproteobacteria bacterium 46_93_T64 | reverse complement strand
ATGCCCCTTTTATTTCGGCTGAGCCTGTACCTGACGGCTTTATCGTAAAAAGCCATGATACAGAACTGAAATGCAGGCACGTTATCAACGCGGCGGGATTAGCAGCACAAAGTGTTGCCAACAGGATTAAGACATTATCGCCCAACTTCATCCCGCGACGTTTTCTTGCCAAAGGCAGCTACTTCACAATGAACGCCCCGTCCCCGTTCGGACATTTAATATACCCCGTCCCTAATACTGCCAGCCTCGGCATACACGTGACGTTAGACATGGCGAAACAGATACGCTTCGGCCCGGATCAGGAATGGGTAGACGACATAAATTACGATATAGATGCCCAAAGAGGGGCCGCATTTTATAGTGCAATCCGGAAATTCTACCCGAACTTACCCGACAACTCTCTGATCCCAGCATATTCAGGAATACGTCCAAAACTACAATCTCCGGCTGGTCCCGCAATGGATTTTATAATTTCCGGCCCTAGAGAACATAATGTTCCAGGCCTGATTAATTTATTTGGTATGGAAAGTCCGGGGCTAACATCAAGCCTGAGGATTGGCCAGCATGTTTGCGATTTACTTGTTAGTAAACTTACAAACTGAATCGAAAAACGGGCAGATCCCGGCAAAATACAAAATATTAGCTGATATTAATGTTTCGCATAACTGCCATAATTGCTCACCATATTACCTACTATTAAGCAAAAACGTAATCTTCCTGCGAATTCGTAAATCGTTCGCCAAACATATTGATTTTTCCTTCAAATGCGAAAAATCCTATAGAGAACGGGAGGAAATTTATGACTGTATTTAGCTCGAAAGATTTTGATGATCACGAAACCGTTCTGTTTTTTCGGGATCAAGACACCGGCCTAAAAGCCATCATTGCAATTCATGACACAACCCTTGGGCCCGCTCTTGGCGGGACACGAATGTGGAACTATGCGAGCGAAGATGAAGCCGTAACAGATGTATTACGTTTGTCTCGTGGGATGACTTACAAATCTGCATTGGCGGGCTTGAATTTAGGTGGTGGAAAGTCTGTAATTATCGGAAATTCCAGAACGGATAAATCCGACGCCCTGTTTGAAGCTTTTGGCAGAGCCGTTGACCGACTTAACGGATCCTACATAGCAGCAGAAGACGTCGGAACAACAGTGCCGGATTTGGAAGCTGCCCGTAGGAGTACGCGTCACATAGCTGGTATCTCCGAAGGCGGGGCGGGTGATCCGTCTCCCGCAACGGCATGGGGTGTGTATAATGGTTTGCTGGCAGCAGCACGCTATCGCTTGAAAGTAGAAGATGTGTCGGGCCTAACCATTGCGGTACAAGGACTTGGTAACGTTGGTTATGGTCTTTGTAAACATTTGCATGAAGCCGGTGCCAAGCTAATCGTTACTGATATCTACGACAAATCCATTGAAAAAGCAGTGCAAGAACTCGGTGCTACTCCCGTTACGCCTGATCAAATACTGCATCAAGAAGTCGATATCCTTGCACCCTGCGCTCTTGGGGCGATACTAAATGATATCTCGATACCAACACTGCAAACCAGTGTGATAGCTGGCGCTGCAAATAATCAGCTGGCTGAGGAACGCCACGGACACGATTTATTAGCCCGAAATATTCTCTATGCACCCGATTATGCGATTAATGCCGGCGGCATTATTCTGATCAGTCATCAAGGACCCCATTTCGACAGAGCTATTGCTATGAAAGAGGTTTCAAATATTCATCGAACTTTAACAAGAATATTTGAGCGCGCTGATGCCGAAAAACGTCCAACGCAAGAAGTTGCCGATCAGATCGCGAATGAGAGGATAACAGCCGCAAAAAAACCAATAATACGCAAAAAAACCGGTTAATTTAACTTAATTGGCTTTAAGGCCAACGATTATGAACCCAAAACCAATGGTCGGGCCGCTCTTTGATCCAGTTTTCGTATATGACATTTATTCTTGTAAGAAACTGGATCACGTCCTGCTTACGATCATCACTTGTTGCCGCGAATATGGGAGCATATACGGTCAAGCGAGTTTTCCCGCCATCCAACCGTTCAGCGCGCATCGGATATACTGGTAAATTTTGCCGGCATGCGAAGTCTGCGATTGCAGTTGCAGTCATCGCATCTCTTCCAAAGAAAGGGATCGGCACACCACTATTCTGCTTCTGGTCATTCAGGAGTGCAACGGCTTCGTTCTTTTTTAAAGCCGCAAGGATGGCCCGTGCGCCACTTTTACCTTTTGGAACGAGATTATAGCCGGATCCCTTACGTTCCTTTTGAAAGAAAGCCTCCACCATTGGATTATTGGCAGAGCGATATACGACACACACGTTCTTGTTGCAGTATTTTCCAGCGAGTGAGGTCAACTCCCATGGCCCGTAATGACCTGATACAAATAGCGCTGACTTCCCCGACTGAACGAACGCATCAAGATGCTCCAACCCAACCAGTTCTACATCTTCAAAAGAGGTATCTCGTCCAATAAAAGGCAACTCAGAAGCATTTCGTCCGAGGTTGTCCCACATTTTGTCAATAATTTGCGCGCGATCACCTTTGCCTAGCTCCGGCATAGCAAGTTTCAAATTATTTATCGCTATTTTGTGCGCTGAAAGCCTCGGGCCAATTTTACGGCCAATCCAACCTCCCAAAGCTGAAGATTTCTTTTGACCTAGAAGACGAAATGTCCAAAATGAAAAACGCACAGCTAACCATTCCAGCCAGTATCTGACCTGACGCCTCAGGCTTATGGATTTAGGCATGTTCGCGTCGTCCCAACCTGTCAATCAGCAATTTTTGAAGTCCTTTAGTCTGATCAAAGACCAAATCAACATCAAATACTGTTGTCATCATTTTGGCTTCTGGAGACAAACGCACATAATCCTTTCTGGTCGTAACTAAAGCCGCGCTATGCAGGGCTGCTTTTTCCACCAGTTTCATAACATCTTCTTGTGTGTAGGCATAATGGTCAGGAAATTCAACAACATCAACAACATCAGCGCCGGCGTCCAGCAAACTTGTAAAGAATTTTTCAGGGCGACCGATACCGGCAAAAGCCACGACTTTTTCTCCTACAAGTTCTGCTTGCAGGGCGTGCGGAACAATTTTGGCGCCAAATACTGGAATATTGAATTGTGTATTATGCTGTCTCTCGATATCGCCCCCGACCAATATAATTGCATCCGAACGAATTGCGGCTTGCTCAAGGCTTTCTCTAAGAGGCCCTGCAGGGATCAAACGACCATTCCCAAGACCAAATCCGCCATCGATTACAATCAGGGATATATCTTTGTGCAGCGATGGGTTCTGCAAACCATCATCCATAACAATGATTTCTGCACCCGCATTAACTGCTTCCTTCGCCCCCAAAACCCTATCTTTAGCAACCCAGGTCGGAGCAATACTGGCCAACAACAACGGCTCGTCACCGACTTGCGCTGACGTATGGACATCCTGAACCACTCGAACAGGATCCGTCGCTGTTCCACCATAACCTCGAGATAGAAAGTGAACTCTCCAGCCAGAGTTAATCAAAAATTGGGCGAGGGCAATTGCAACAGGTGTTTTCCCAGCACCACCTGCAACCACGTTTCCAACACAGATAACTGGAACAGCAACAGTGCCTTTGGGGCTGCGGCCCCGATTTATCTTATCCACAAAAGCATAAGCCGCGCTAAATGGGGAAAGTAATAGCGGCAATATGGAAGAGCTGTCTTTATTCCAGAATTTGGGTGCTTTCACCTAGTCTTTTCCCGCCAGTTTATCTTCTACTTGAGTAACGATATGTGCGAGCAGCGCCTCGCCGGTTTTAACAACCTCGGATGCATTATAGGCAAGCTCGGACCGAATATTCGCTTCGCTCATTAGTACATATGTAGCGTTTGCAAGCTCAGTTCCATCTTTAAGTTGAAGCGCAGCCTTATTTTCTAATAAATCTCTGACAATTTCCGAAAAATTCGACATATAGGGTCCAAACATAATAGCTGAACTTAGTCTCGCAGCTTCCAATGGGTTTTGCCCACCTTTATCGACAAGAGACCCCCCAATGAAGACAACATCACTAATACGGTAGAATAGCCCCAACTCTCCAATGGTGTCAGCGAGATAGACATCTGTATCACTTGTAATTTTTTGCCGCAAAGATCTACGCGCAATTTTGAAACCGGCACTCGCCAATTTTTCGTGAATTTCACCCGCACGGTCTGGATGGCGCGGAACTATAATTGTAAGCAGCGACCCAATTTGCTTTTTTATAGAAATATGAGCCTCCGCTACAATTGCTTCTTCCCCTTTATGAGTACTGGCCGCGAGCCAAACTTTGCGTTTTTCGGTTGCCGCTCTCAAAACTCTAAACGGGTCTTTTTGAAAGGGGAGCGGCGGCGAGCAGAATTTCAAATTACCCAGTGTTTCTACATCTTTCACACCTAAGTATTCTAACCTGTCAGCGGTTAAGGAGGATTGCGCATGAACGTAATCAAACTTCTTGAGAAGTTTTTTAATAAAACCGCCGGTTTTCCGCCACATATTGAACGTGCTGGACGTCATCCGAGCGTTTAGCAGCATCATTGGAATTTTGCGGCGAGAGGTTTCGTTAATCAGATTAGGCCAGATTTCAGATTCCAGCCAAATGGCGACTTGAGGTTGCCAGTAGTCCAAAAATCTCTCTACAGCTTCCTTAGTATCGACTGGAACAAATTGGTGGAATGCCCCTGCTGGCAGTCTATCAGCCAATAATTCCGCCGAGGTTACAGACCCTGTCGTAATCAAGACTGTCCTGTCAGATTTATGCGCCAACAATGCATTTATTAACGGAAGGGCAGACACTGACTCTCCAACTGAAGCCGCATGTATCCAGATCAGCTCACCAGCTGGTCGCATTCTGGATGGCTCTCCAAACCGTTCCTCATATCTGTTTGGATCTTCTTTTCCTTCTTCCA
Organism: Alphaproteobacteria bacterium 46_93_T64; assembly: GCA_002163135.1. Classification (GTDB taxonomy): domain Bacteria; phylum Pseudomonadota; class Alphaproteobacteria; order Sneathiellales; family Sneathiellaceae; genus Sneathiella. Next base: position 72,061 of record MAAN01000024.1, on the reverse strand, counting down.
AACGTTTTTTGATATGGTTCCTGATAAACCGAGAAGACATCGACAGAAAGCCGTTATAAAAGAACAAATACATTAGGCTTACAATACTTTCTCGGTAGAATATTTATCTTGCTGTTGCACTTTTGGAGCCACCGGCTCATGCCCGCACAATCTGTCAGATTCTTGGGTAACCTTTATCAAACTTTCTTCAATTTGTCTTTTCGCAATTTGATGGCCCCCGTTTATATCTCTCCGTGGAACGTTAATGGGGTCCCCCCACACAAACACCCCTCTCCCAAAAGGTTTAGCCAAAACGAACCGATCCCAGCTTCTAAGATATTTAGCACGAGAGGTCGAAAAGCTAACAGGTATCACAGGAACCCCTGACATCGCTGCCACTCGGACGACACCCTCCTGCGCCATCATTCTAGGCCCTCTGGGTCCGTCAGGTGTAATAAGCGCCAACTCACCACGCTTAATTGCGCGAAGCATTTCCTTAATGGCCGGAACCGCCCCTTTTGAACTGGAACCACGTACACTATCTAATCCCCAATATTTGACCGCACGAGCGATAATTTCGCCGTCTCCATGATGAGAAATAAGAACATTCGACTTAATACCGCTCGGAATAGCCGTGGACATCATAAGCAAGCGCCCGTGCCAAAACGCCATGATAAAGGGTTTGCCATCCCTCATGTAACCAAGGGCCGTTTCTGAGTTCAGATTTTGCCAGCGGTTAGTTTTATAAACCAACCATATGTATCCGGCGGCGACAAAGCTGATAGCAGCTTTCATGCCGTCACTTTTTAAAATCTTTTTCAATGCTCTACAAACCTAAATTCACTAACCGCCTATTACTGCCTGCATATATCCTGCAATGAGGTTCAATTCCAGTCCCATTCACCGTTAAGGCTAAAACTGTGCATAAGTTATATTGCTGCATGTTATATAAAATACTAAACTTACGCAAAATAACACAAATACCAAACACCAAAAACTGAACGTTGATAGTGAGTATCATGAAATCCTCCCCAAAAATCGAAGTCCGTTCCACAGCCTGCCCGCACGACTGTCCCTCCACATGTTCATTGGAGGTCGAAAAACTTGGCGAGCAAAAAATCGGCAGAGTAAGGGGTGCTGGAGATAACAGTTATACTGCGGGCGTTATTTGCGCAAAAGTCGCCAGATATGCAGAGCGCACCCATCATCCCGACAGACTTATGTACCCATTGAAACGTGTTGGCGCCAAAGGCGCCGGTCAATGGGAACAAATTTCTTGGGAGGAAGCGCTGGATACTGTCGCGCGCGAATTTTTGGACAGAGAAGCAAAACACGGCGCAGCAACTGTCTGGCCATACTATTACGCGGGCACCATGGGCCTCGTGCAACGAGACGGTATTGAACGGCTCCGTCACAGCAAACAGTATTCAGGACAAAACTCCACTATCTGCGTAAACTTAGCGCGAGCCGGCTGGAAGGCTGGTGCGGGCGCCTATCGTGGCGTGGATCCGCGAGAGATGGCAAAATCAGACATGATTGTCATCTGGGGTACCAATGCCGTACACACACAAATCAATGTAATGACCCACGCGACGCAAGCACGTAAAGAACGCGGCGCAAAAATTATTGTTATTGATCCCTATAGGAACGCCACGGCAATTGCTGCAGATTCTCATTTGATGTTACGCCCAGGGACAGATGGTGCACTTGCCGTCGCCGTCATGCATATCTTATTTAAAGAAGGATATGCCGATCGTGCGTATTTAGAAAAATACACAAAAGGCTACAAAGAACTTGAAGCCCATGTTCAATCAAAAACACCTGAATGGGCAGCAGAGATTACAGGACTGGAAGTCTCTGAAATTTATGATTTCGCGCACATGATAGGGCAAACACCCAAAACTTTCTTCAGGTTAGGTTATGGATTTTCCAGAAGTCGGAATGGCGCTGTAAACATGCATGCAGCACTTTGCATAGCTGCCATTACGGGTTGCTGGAAACATGAGGGCGGCGGCGCGTTTCACACCAACGGTGATATTTTCCATTGGGACAAGACGCTTATCGAAGGTCTTGATGTCTTAAATCCCTCTGTGAGAATGCTGGATCAATCCCGAATAGGTCCCGTTTTAACCGGCGATAAAAAAGACCTGGGCGACGGTCCCCCCATCACTGCGATGATCATCCAAAGCACAAATCCTATGGATGTGGCGCCTGAACTTGCTAAAGTTCATGAAGGCTTTGCCCGTGAAGATTTGTTTGTATGTGTGCATGAACAGTTCATGACTGAAACGGCCAAAATGGCTGATATCGTTTTACCAGCAACAACATTCGTTGAGCATGATGATATTTATCAGGCCGGTGGACAAAACCACATTACGCTTGGCAAAAAAGTAATTGAGCCCCTTGGAGAATGTCGTTCCAATCACGAAGTTGTATGCGCACTTGCAAACAGAGTTGGTGCAGAACACCGCGGTTTCGAAATGTCATCTCTAGAGCTGATTGAGGAAACATTGAGTAGCTCTGGTTGGTCAGATGTGGACAGCCTTGAGAAAAGCAAATGGATTGATGCTCAGGTTCCTTTCGAGCAGGCGCACTTTCTTGAAGGTTTTGGTCATGCCGATGGAAAATTTCATTTCTCTCCCGATTGGTCTCTAGTTGGACCGGATTTCGCTGGTATGCCATCGTTACCAGACCACTGGGATGTCATTCAAAAGGCAGATGCGGAACACCCCTACCGTTTGGTAACTGCCCCCGCACGAAACTTTCTGAATACCAGTTTTACAGCAACAGCTACATCGCTTAAACGCGAGAAAAGGCCAACGGTTATGCTTCATAGTGAAGATGCAAAACGAATTGGTACTGATAGCCAGTCGCTTGTCCGTATGGGAAACAAACAAGGCTCACTTCTAATACATGTTGAGATTTTTGATGGTGTACTTCCCGGTACAGTAATTTCCGAAGGCATCTGGCCCGGAAAATTCTTCATTGAAAAAATCGGCATCAATTTGCTGGTCGGTGCTGATGCGGCCAAACCTAATGGCGGCGCGGCATTCCATGATACAGCTGTATGGATAAAGCCCGTTTCTGACTGAATTCTTATTTGATCAAATTATCCGCTTTTGCCGCCGCTGATAAAGAGAAAAATGGCGGTAATATTAGTTCTTTGGAGATTCTGGGGACTGGGCGATCATGTTACATGGAGGTCGCAGGAGGAGACACGCACAGGACTTGATGTCTCCGATTTAATCCTGATATTTGAAAAGGCACATGGCGAAGAACTATCAGAAGGCAGACTTCTTTTAGGCTAGTTCTTCGCCTGCATTATTGGTTTATAGGAGCCCTAGGTCGCGAAGTTCTGCTGCCATTTCGGGTGACATTTCACCTTCGCTATCTTCGTCTTCGTTTGCTTCTTCGACAATATCCCGTATGTCTCTCGGGGCATCATCGGCTTCAAGGTATCGCCATCCCTGATGAGGTCCACGGAGGAAAAGCTCGGTCTCGATGAGTTCAGAATCAAGAATAAGGCCGCATTTCTCGCCCTCATGATCGAAGAGTCGTTCCAACTCGACAATTTTCTGTCTGACCGCAATATGACCTTTAATAATCCAGTATATAGATCCCCCAACAAGAAGTTCAGCTTCTCGGGTCGGGCGTTGTTTTGTCACATGGCAAAGTGGTCCCGCAACGAGGCGTCGCTGCTGTGTTGATCGGAGTTGTTCTACGCTGGAAATACCAACGCTTACGATAATTAGATGTACTGTCATTGTTGACGTTTTCGTCTTTTGTTATTCACGATTAATCCAGTTTGTCCTTAAGAGCTTTCGCAACACTAGAGACAGGCGGCCTTCCCAGATAATCTGAAATGAACCAAGCTGTTTTCACCAATTTTTTTAAATCAATGCCGCAATCAATACCCATGCCGTTTAACATATACACGACATCTTCTGTCGCGACATTGCCTGTGGCTCCTGGTGCATATGGACAACCACCAAGACCCGCAACCGAGCTGTCAATCTTGTTAATTCCCATCTGCAAGGCAGCAAAAATATTTGCTGTTCCTTGGCCATAAGTATCGTGAAAATGAACTCCGATCGCATCAAGCGGGATTACATTTGCAACGGCTTCAAGTACTTTTTGCGTCTGTATTGGCGTACCAACACCAATAGTGTCTGCTATTGAAATCTCATAAGCGCCCATACCATACAACTTTTTTGCGACTTCCGCCACCGTTGTCGGAGAAATCTCTTCATCGAAGGGGCTACCTAGGGCACAAGACACACTTGCTTTGAAGCGAATGCCGTCATTTTTCGCGGCTTCTACAACAGGTTCGAACCGCTCCAAGCTCTCCGCGATAGAACAATTTATGTTTTTTTGATTGAAAGCTTCCGAAGCCGCGCTAAAGATCAAAATTTCGTTGGCCTTTGTCGCTACCGCGCCTTCATATCCCTTCATGTTTGGTGTCAGCACGCCATAGGACACGCCCGATTTTCTGGAAATTTTCTGCATAACATCCGCAGTATCAGCCATTTGCGGCACCCACTTGGGAGACACAAAACTTCCAGCTTCAATTGCTGTAACACCGGCATCTACAAGCCGCTCAATCAATTCAACTTTGATATCTGTAGGCACAATCTGTTTTTCGTTTTGGAGCCCATCACGGGCTCCAACTTCGAAAATTCGCGCTGTGGAAGGATATGTCATTATTCCTCCTCTGCTGTTTCCAGCTTGATCAGAACTGTTCCGTCATCAACCTGATCACCAACTTCAAAGAAAACTTCTGCAACAACACCATCAGCCGAAGCGGACAAGGTATGTTCCATTTTCATGGCTTCCATCACGATGAGAGCGTCTCCGCTTGAAACCGTATCACCCGCACTAACAGCGACTTGAATGATTTTACCCGGCATTGGCGCAACAACCGCACCTGCCCCGCCTTCATCGCCGCTGCCGTCATAATCTTTCTTTATGCTGTTTATTTCAACCTGCTTACCATCTGTAATAACAACCAAACGCAAGCTATCTTGAACAACAGTAGCTCTAACTATGTGACCGTCAAGTGAGGCACGAATTGATCCGTCTTCTGCCTTGCTCACTGTCGCTGAAATTTCTCCGTTCGGTAACGTGATGACATACCGCCCGTCTATATGAGAGACGCTTACAGAGATTTCATCGTCAATACCTTCGAAGGTATAATCATGATGAGCCCGGTCATTAAGGCGCCAAGCCGTGACGTCATTCCACGGAGAATATGGATCAGAACTGTTTTTTGCTCTCTTCGCATTTGATGCTTCTGCGCTGACTTCCAAATGAAGAACCGCAAGTGCCAAATGCTTATCTGTGACCGGTGGTTTTTCAGGTATCAGATCATCTCGAAAGCGTTCAATAAAACCAGTATCCAGATCTCTTGCAGCAAACGCTTCATGCCCAGCTATATTCTTCAAGAACTCCAGATTGGTTACAAGTCCAGCGACTTGATATTCACCGAGAGCAGATTGAAGTTTCCGAAGAGCCGCGTCGCGATTTTCGTCCCATACAATGAGTTTGGCGATCATTGGATCATAGAATGGACTAACCACATCACCTTCACGAACACCTGTGTCCACACGCACACCATTTTCCTCTGGCGGTGGACGCAATCTTAATAGAGGCCCTGTAGCTGGTAGGAAATCATTGTGAGGGTCTTCAGCGTAAAGGCGAACTTCAATAGAGTGCCCTGAAATAGAAAGCTCATCTTGGGTTAGCGGCAAAGAACCACCAGATGCTACGACCAACTGCCACTGCACCAGATCTTGTCCCGTAATCAGTTCAGTTACAGGATGTTCTACTTGCAGCCTCGTATTCATTTCCATGAAATAGAAGCCATCTTCTTTTAGGCCATCAGTCACATCAACAATGAATTCAACTGTACCCGCGCCTTCATATTTGATGGCTTTGGCTGCAGCAACTGCAGCGGCACCCATAGCTTCACGCATAGCTTCCGACATATCCGGTGCGGGTGCTTCTTCGATTACTTTCTGATGACGACGCTGCAAAGAACAATCGCGCTCGAACAGATGAACCGCGTTACCATGACTATCAGCAAATACCTGAATTTCAATATGACGCGATTTGGTCAGGAATTTCTCGATTAATACCCGGCCATCACCAAAGGCGCTTTCTCCTTCTCGCTGTGCCCCAGCTAACGCAACTGGAAACTCAGTTGCACTATCAACACGGCGCATTCCTTTACCGCCGCCACCCGCAACTGCTTTGATGAGAACAGGATAGCCAATTTTCAGTGCTTCTTCAGCAAGCATAGCTGGATCTTGGCCTTCACTGTGATAGCCAGGCACAACAGGTACGCCGGCCTCTATCATCATAGCTTTAGCTGCGTCTTTAAGGCCCATTGCACGAATGGCATCGGCTGGCGGCCCAATGAAGACCACTCCCTCAGCAGCGCATTTTTCTGCAAAGCCTGCATTTTCAGACAAGAACCCGTAACCCGGGTGGATTGCCTGTGCGCCAGTCTTCTTTGCCAGCTCAAGTATGCTGTCCGCCTTCAAGTAACTCAAAGACACTTCGGCGGGCCCAAGCAGGACAGCTTCATCAGCCATTTGTACGTGACGCGCATTGGCATCCGCCTCAGAGTAAACTGCGACAGTTTTTACACCCAATTTTCGGGCGGTATCTATAACCCGGCAAGCAATTTCACCGCGATTAGCAATAAGTATTTTTTCAAACACCAGTTAGTCCACCCTAATTAAGTTTTGTTCCAAGTAGCTTTACGCTTTTCTAAAAAGGCAGTAATGCCCTCTTTACCCTCATCCGTTTTACGGCGCGCAGCGATACGACTTGCCGTAACGGAAATCAAATCCTGATCGATCGGAAGGTTGGCTACTGTATAAATAAGATCTTTTGAATCTGCCATTGCGCCCGGAGCATTTGCCATGACCTGCTTCAGAATTGCATCTCTGGCATGAGCAAGATCATGAACATCGTCAACCAGTTCATGTAGTAACCCGTAATGATGTGCCGTTTCAGCGTCAAAAACCTCTGCAGTTAGAAAATACCGGCGGCAAGCCCGAACACCCATTGCCTCAACCACGTACGGTGAAATAACTGCTGGTAATAGGCCGAGTTTAACTTCTGATAGGCAGAATTTGGCTGACTTGACACCAATTGCAATATCACATGCGGCCACCAGCCCCAAACCACCGCCATATGCAGCGCCTTGCACCAAGGCAATTGTCGGCTTTGGTATGTTCTGCAAGTTTTTGAGCATGCGGCCAAGCGCCTTCGCATCTTCACGGTTGTCTTCTTCGGTAAATCCCGCGGCCCGCTTCATCCAGTTAAGGTCTGCACCCGCACAATAGCTTTTACCGGCTGCAGCAACAACGACAGCCCTAACACCCTCTTGATGTCCGACATCTTCAAAAATGTCGCCGAGACGCTCAATCAGTTCTTCATCAAATGCGTTATGAAGTTCTGGGCGGTTCAAAGTTACGGTGGCAATTCCTTCATTTGAGAAATGCAATACTGCTGATTCTTCACTCATATCTTTTCCCCTACATTCTAAAGAGACCAAATTTGGTCGGCTCAATCGGTGCATTCAATGATGCGGAAATTGCCAGGCCGAGTACCCGGCGGCTATCAGTTGGGTCAATGATGCCATCATCCCAGACACGTGCACTTGAAAAATAAGGATGACCTTCTTTTTCATATTGTTCTTCAATTGGTGCTTTAAACGCCGCTTCGTCTTCTGCACTCCAGGTTTCTCCGCGCGATTCCATACCATCGCGCTTAACTGTTGCAAGAACAGAGGCAGCTTGCTCACCGCCCATCACTGAAATGCGAGAGTTTGGCCACATCCAGAGCATACGTGGGCTATAAGCCCGGCCGCACATACCATAGTTACCAGCACCAAAAGATCCCCCGAAAATCATAGTGAATTTAGGAACTTTTGCTGTAGCAACTGCGGTCACCAGCTTTGCACCATCTTTGGCAATCCCGCCGCTCTCATACTTCTGACCAACCATGAATCCTGTTATGTTCTGCAAGAACACTAACGGAATATTTCTCTGGCAGCACAGCTCGATAAAGTGAGCTCCTTTTTGTGCGGATTCAGAGAAAAGAATACCGTTATTCGCAATAATACCGACCGGATAGCCGTAAATATGTGCAAATCCAGTTACAAGAGTCGTTCCGTAGAGTTTCTTAAACTCGTCAAATTCTGACCCATCGACTAGGCGGGCAATCACTTCACGCACATCAAAAGGCTGGCGTGTATCTTGCGGGATAAGCCCGTAAATTTCCTTAGGATCGTAGAGGGGTTCAACCGGCGTTCTAATGTCTAACGGCATCGGCTTTGGGCGATTTAGCGATGCAACAATGTTGCGCGCTATTTCCAGCGCATGAAGGTCATTCTCAGCATAATGATCAGTCACTCCAGAAGTTCTAGAATGTACATCCGCGCCGCCAAGGTCTTCGGCTGACACTACTTCACCTGTTGCAGCTTTCACCAAAGGAGGACCCGCAAGAAAGATGGTGCCCTGATTACGAACAATGATGCTTTCGTCGGACATAGCCGGCACATATGCACCACCTGCGGTACAAGATCCCATGACGACAGCAATTTGCGGAATGCCTTTGGCTGACATGTTGGCCTGATTGTAGAAAATGCGGCCAAAATGTTCACGATCGGGAAATACATCTTGCTGGTTTGGAAGGTTTGCCCCTCCGGAATCTACCAGATAAATACAGGGTAGATTATTTTGTTCTGCAACTTCCTGCGCACGAAGATGCTTCTTCACAGTCATGGGGTAGTAGGTTCCCCCTTTAACTGTCGCATCATTGCAGACAATCATACATTCCCGGCCGGCAACGCGACCAATGCCGGTAATGATACCCGCCGCATTAATATCACCTGTATACATTTCCCACGCAGCCATCTGACTGAGTTCCAGAAAGGGTGATCCGGGATCCAATAATTTACGTACGCGTTCACGAGGGAGCAGTTTACCGCGAGACAGATGTTTGTCTCTGGCACGCTCGCCGCCCCCTTTTTTGATCGTTGACACTTTGTCGCGCAAGTCAGCCACAAGCCCCTCCATATGAGCGGCATTGGCCTTAAACTCGTCGCTTCGAGTATTCAGATTGCTTTTTAAAACTGGCATTTACGCAAATTTCCTCTTTGCAGAAATGAAAATTGTAGTGCACCGAAATATCGGCATATTGTAAAATTCGGAGATCAAATCCTTGGCGCAAGGATGGCTTTGTGATACCCATCGACGCACACGCAGAATAAAATAAAGGAGCCACGAATGGCCTATAAAGCGTTTGACCTCACAGGTAAGGTCGCTCTCATCACCGGTGGTAACGGCGGAATTGGCCTTGGTATGGCGAAGGCCATTGCCGAAGCTAGTGGTGATGTATGTATTTGGGGAACGAATGAAGCAAAAAATGCTGCTGCCCTTGAAGAATTGAAGCCATTTGGCACCAAAGTTTCGGCGCTCACTTGTAATGTTGGGGATCAACAGGAAGTCAAAGACAGCTTCGCTGAAACTCTGTCTACTTTCGGTCGAGTTGATGGCTGTTTTGCCAATGCTGGCGTAACCTCTGACGGGCGGTCTTTCCTGGATATCGACGATCCTGAATGGCAACGTGTTATGGGCGTTAACATGGACGGCGCTTTTTACACGCTTCAAGAAGCCGCTCGCCACATGGCAGAACGCGGCAAAGCGGGCGACCCTGGTGGGCGCCTCGTTGGTACCGCCAGTCTTGCTGCCATCTCCGGTGCTGCGCGCAATGAGCATTACGCGGCCACCAAAGGCGGACTGATCTCCATGATGAACGCCATCGCTGTTGAGTTTGCTGGAAAAGGCATCACAGCGAACTCCATCCTTCCGGGCTGGATCGAAACGGCCATGACTGAGCCCATGTTTAACTGGTCTAAGTTTTCGGACAATGTGAAGCCACGCATTCCCACCGGTCGCTGGGGCAATCCCGACGACTTCGGTGGTATCGCAGTCTATATTATGTCCAATGCCAGCTCGTATCATACGGGCGATACTTTCCTTATTGATGGCGGATATTTCTTATTCTAGAAATCTGCCAAAGTTTTCCGGCCCTTATCATGAGGGCCGGAGATTATTCCATCAGCCTTTAGTGGCTTTATCTGCAAGATATTGATCAATATGGGACACGCGATCCGCGCCCCAAAACACTTGCTCTCCAACCTTGAACCAAGGCATACCGAACGCACCGCTTTCAACGGCTGCGTTTGTAGATTCAATCATTGCCGCTTTCGCATCCTGATCTTCCAACGCAGCTGTTAGCACATCAGCATCCAGACCTAATGCAGCTGCCAGATCAGTCAAATGCTCAAGTGTTGTAATTTCTTCGCCTTTTGCCCAGAAAATATCGAAGACACCATTAGCAAATTTCTTCGCAAGTTCCGTGTCCGTTTTCGCCAGACTATAAAAAGCAAGACGCGCCAGCTTTGCATCTACTGGAAAGACTGCAGGTTGCGTAATGGGGATGCCGGCTAGTCTTGCCGAACGGGTAGAATCCATCATAATATAATTGGATTTCTGAGGAAGCGATGTTGGATTACTTGCACCGATTGCTTTCCATACATGACCAAGTCCGATAGGACGCCAAACGACCTCACGGCCGTGCTTCGCTCCAACCTCTTCAATTTGCTTAGCCGCGATATACGCAAACGGCGATACATATTCAAAAAAGAACTCAATAGGTTCGCTCATACTGTTTCCCTTAATTTTCTGCGGTTCTTATCAGCCGCCTATTTAATCCAGTTCGTCACGTTGTACCCAACGTCAATTTTAAGCTGCCAGATTTCTAGCAATAACCATTTTCTGAATATCGGATGTACCTTCGTAAATCTGGCAAACTCGAACGTCCCGGTAAATTTTCTCAACAGGATAGTCAGCGATAAATCCGTTTCCGCCGAGCGTTTGAATAGCGCCAGAACAGACTTCTTCAGCCATTTCGGAGGCAAATAATTTAGCCATACTTGCTTCGGTCAGACACGGTATACCAGCGTCTTTTAATGAGGCTGCGTGCAGCACCATTTGTCTTGCGACTTCGACTTTCGTCGCCATGTCGGCCAAACGAAATCCAACTGCTTGATGAACTATGATTGCTTGTCCAAATGACTGACGCTCTTTCGCATATTCAATCGCATGGTTAAGCGCTGCATAGGCCATACCAACACTTTGGGCCCCAATGCCGATACGTCCCGTTTCCAAATTAGCGAGAGCAATACGATAGCCAGCACCTTCGGCGCCCAGCATAGAGGAAGCGTGAACTCTCACATCTTCAAATACGATCTGACAAGTGTCCGATGCTTTTTGGCCTAACTTGTTTTCAGTCGATGCAATCCGATAACCTTCGGCATCTGTTGGCACGATAAAACAGCTAATACCCCTTTTCCCAGCATCCGGATCGGTTACGGCAAATACCAGAGCAACGCCGCCAATTTTTCCGGATGTAATAAACTGTTTTGTCCCGTTGATGACATATTCATCCCCGTCTTTCACAGCTTTCGTGCGAAGCGCAGAAGCATCTGAGCCAGCTTGCGGTTCTGTCAGGCAAAAAGCGCCTATCATTTCACCTTTAGCAAGCGGAACAAGATACGTCTGTTTCTGCTCTTCTGTACCGTCTTTAAGAAGGGCTGCACAGCAGGGCGAGTTATTTACACTCATCACCGTCGAGACGGCCCCGTCCCCACCGGCGATTTCCATCAAGGCTAGCGCATAGGAGATAAAATCTGTTTCAGCACCGCCGTAGTTTTCTGGAACAGTCATGCCCATAAGGCCAAGCGCGCCCATTTCATCAAATACGTCTTTTGGAATAGCGGCATCGCTCTCCCATTGGACGCTATTAGGTGCCAGACGATTGGCCGCAAACTCGCGAGCCATATCGCGAACCATGGTCTGTTCTTCGTTCAAGATCATCTTCTTATATCCTTACCGTCTGGCACTATTTTAGTCTTAGTTGACGAGTTCAACAGCCATAGCCGTCGCTTCTCCGCCACCAATACAAAGCGCCGCAACGCCGCGTGTTTTACCGTATTGTCTCAAAGCATTAAGCAATGTCACAACAATACGCGCACCAGATGCACCCACTGGATGACCAAGAGCACAAGCGCCTCCGTGAACGTTTACCTTGTCGTGATCTAGACCGAGATCTTTCATCGCAGCCATGGCAACAACTGCGAATGCTTCATTGATTTCGAACAGATCAACATCGTCTTTTGTCCACTCGACTTTATCCATAACTTTACGGATTGCATCGATTGGCGCCAAAGTAAATTCTGATGGTTTACGAGCATGTGTTGAATGCGCCAAGAATTTAGCGATAGGCTTAAGGCCACGTTTTTCAGCTTCAGACTGTTTCATCAAAATAAGAGCAGCACCGCCATCAGAGATGGAAGACGCGTTTGCTGCCGTAACTGTACCGTCTTTAGCAAAAGCAGGACGTAATGTCGGAATTTTTTCCGGATTGCCCTTAAGTGGCTGTTCGTCCTTATCGATGACAATCTCGCCTTTGCGAGTTTTGATAGTAACCGGAGCAATTTCATCTGCAAAATTACCGCCTTCAGTCGCTCTTTTTGCACGTGCCAGAGACTCGATCGCATATGCGTCCTGAGCTTCACGTGTAAACTGATAAAGGCCCGCTGTTTCTTCAGCAAAGGAGCCCATCAAACGACCTTCTTCGTAAGCGTCTTCCAGTCCGTCCAAGAACATATGATCTTTCATCTGCGCGTGACCGAGGCGTAAGCCTTCACGCACTTTTGGCAGAACGTACGGTGCATTGGTCATGCTCTCAAACCCACCAGCAACCATAATGTCTGCACTGCCCGCAACAATGGCGTCATGCGCATACATAGCCGCACGCATGCCGGAACCACACATTTTGTTTACTGTTGTACAGCCAACGCTGTCCGGAATACCCGCACCGAAAGATGCTTGGCGAGCAGGTGCCTGACCAAGACCCGCAGGCAAAACGCAGCCCATGATAACCTCATCAATATCAGAACCTTCAACGCCCGCGCGTTTCATCGCCTCTTCTATCGCGATAGAGCCAAGGACAGGCGCTTTTACGTCAGCCAAATCGCCCTGAAAACCACCCATTGGGGTCCGAGCCATACCTACGATGACAATAGGATCGTCACTCATTTTCTTATTCTCCATTATTCAAAAAGCAGTGGTTAGTGTCACTACATCACATAAAATTACGCTGTTTCGTTAAACAGTTCGCGGCCAATGAGCATCCGCCGGATTTCGCTTGTACCAGCGCCGATTTCATAAAGTTTTGCGTCCCGCAGCAAGCGGCCTGTAGGAAATTCGTTTATATAACCATTTCCGCCTAGCGCTTGAATAGCCTCCAGTGCCATCCATGTTGCTTTTTCAGCCGCATACAAAATCACACCAGCTGCATCTTTACGCGCGGTCTCACCCCGATCACATGCTTTTGCAACCGTATAAACATAGGCTTTACACGCGTTCATTGTTGAATACATGTCGGCAACTTTACCCTGCATCAATTGGAAAGTACCGATGGCCTGACCAAACTGTTCCCGCTCGTGAATGTACGGGATAACCACATCCATGCAAGCATTCATAATGCCAAGAGGGCCAGCAGAAAGCACAACACGCTCGTAATCTAGACCACTCATCAAAATACGGACGCCTCCGTTAAGTGGGCCCAGAATATTTTCTTCAGGTACTTCACAATCTTCAAACACCAGCTCACAAGTGTTTGATCCTCGCATACCGAGCTTGTCCAGTTTTTGTGCTGTTGAGAAACCTTTGAAATCTTTTTCTATTATGAAGGCAGTAATGCCGCGTGGGCCTGCTTCAGGATCCGTTTTAGCATAAACAACAAGAACATCTGCATCCGGACCGTTTGTAATCCAGAACTTGTTCCCGTTCAAAACATAACGATCGCCTTTTTTCTCCGCTTTCAGGCGCATGGAAACCACATCAGAACCAGCTCCAGGCTCACTCATGGCGAGCGCTCCTACATGTTCACCAGAAATCAATTTCGCCAAATATTTTTGCTTTTGTGCTTCTGTACCATTACGACGGATCTGATTTACGCACAGATTTGAATGCGCGCCATATGACAATCCAACGGAAGCTGAAGCGCGACTAATTTCCTCAACAGCGATGCAGTGCTCAAGGTAACCAAGGCCCGTTCCACCGTATTCTTCTTCAACGGTCATTCCAAGCAACCCAAGATCACCCATTTTTTGCCAAAGATCTGCCGGGAAAAGATTGGTCGCATCTATTTCAGCGGCACGCGGTGCAATTTCAGCAGCGGCAAAACTGGCGACGCTTTCACGAAGCATGTCCGCAGTTTCACCCAAATCAAAATTCAGGCTGGGATATTGAATAGTAGACATAGAAGATCCTTTTCTTCGTCCAAGTGATTATTCTGAGATCAAGGTAACCAATGCCATCGCACATTGACTACATGTTGATCCATTCAAGACGTAAATATTTGCTTCAACTACCGTCAGCGTTCTTCCTGATTTAATTACTTTTGCTTTCGCAATCAGGTGATCGCCTTTAGCTGGCGCAAATATATTCAATTTTTTCTCAGCCAATTCTAGCTTGCCATCACCCCGCGCTGCCGATTTTGCTGCAGCGGATACAGCTATATCCCCTATGGCGCCAATGACACCTACATGAAACACCCCTTCAGCCACAGAAAGAGTGTCCTGATATTGAAGTCTCATTTCACAGACACCGGTATCGTTTGAAACCAGTTCAACACCAAGATGGTGCATGAAATTCTTAACATCAAATTCTGGCGTAATTTCTTCGAGAATTTCTTCAGTTGCTTCTCGCATTACACAGCTCCCTTTATCCGACCCAAATTTGGTGCATCAGACATCCCAAGCAAACACATCATTGTAAAGACACCTGTCATACAATGGGTTTCCTCGCCTTCAGAGATAGAATACACGTCCCCTTTAAGGTGATATATCTTGTCTCCCACGTTTATGACAGAAGCTGTCGCTCGCAGTGACGTTCCATTTGCAGGATTCAGAAAATTCACTTTCATGTCTACGGTCAAAACAGTGCTGTTTTCTGGATAGAGTGAGAACGCTGCATATCCAGCAGCAGAATCCAGCAAGGATCCAACCATTCCCCCATGAAAAAAGCCATGCTGCTGCGTTAATTCTTCTCTTCGTGCCATTGTCAGAGTACAAATTCCGGGGCTTAGATCTTCAATCTTAGCTCCAACAAATGCCATAAAAGGTTGCCGAGAGAAACTATCTCTGACAACTCGATCAAAATCCGGATTTTTCGATTGTAAATCCGTCATGAGTTATTTTCCCTTAAAGGAAGGTGCCCGTTTTTCCAAAAACGCCTGAATACCCTCACGGCCATCCTCGGTTACCGCAGAAGAGGCAATACCTCGCGCTTCCAATTCCATCTGAGTTTCAAGCGTATCACTAAACGTATTCAGCAAAAGATCTTTCACCATCCCATATGTCTTAGTAGGCCCTGCCGCAAGTTGCTGCGCAAGCTCCATCGCCTCATCCACCAATTTATCCGCAGGAACTACCCTATTTACAAGTCCCCAGTCTAATGCCTCATCCGCCGTCAAAACGCGATTGGTAAGCATCAGTTCCTGTGTTCTGCGAAGACCAATATGACGAGCGACATAATATGTCGAACTCCCATCAGGCACCAAGGCTGCTTTCGTATAGGCCATTGTGAATTTAGCATCCGCAGATGCTAGTGAAAGATCACCACAGCACGCCATACTGAAGCCAGCACCTGCTGCGACGCCATTGATCGCTAAAATCAACGGCGCATCCATTCTTGCGAAGCGAGATAGAGCTGCGTGCAAATAGATCGTGAGTTCTTTGAGAAGCTTTGACATGCTCTCACCTGCATCTGCAAAAGCGGCCAAATCACCACCAGCTGAAAAGAATCTACCGGCGCCGGTAAAAATTACGGCTCGAATTTCTGGATTTTCATCGCACTCAATGGAAACTTCCATCAATTCCATGCCCATCTTCCGGTTAAGCGCATTAGCACTTTCGGGACGGTTCATTCGAATTATGGCAACGTTTCCTTGAAGGTCAAAATCGAGTGTTTCGTATGGCATTTTCTTCTCCAATCATTTTTTCCGATACTACAAAATACTGACCTATAGATAAAATCATTTATTTCGATGATAATCATTGATACTGTCTATCGTTATGGATATTTATCAACTTCGTTATTTTCTTGCCATCGCCGAAACACGAAATTTTTCCCGGGCTGCCGAACGGGTTTTCGTCAGCCAACCCACTTTGTCCGCTGGCATAAAAAAACTTGAGACCGAACTTGGAGCCCAGCTTTTCAATCGAAGTAAAAGAAACACCACGCTGACGGAAGTCGGGTTACGATTTCTACCAAGAGCCCGCACAATTATTTATGAATGCAATGCCGCCAAACAGGAGGCTCATGGCAACAAGCCTGCCCTTAGGTTGCAACTAGGATTCCATCGTATTCTACCAATTGAGCAGATCACCACACTCCTTGCGGACTACAGGAAAAGTCATTCAGCAGTACAAATCGCGCTAAAAGAAGGGACATCGGAACAGTTAGAAAGCTGGCTTGACGATAAACGCATCGATGTGGCCATATCCACACCGCCGACGATGCCTCGCAAATCAGAATATGAGCGCCTTTTCACGACAAAATGCCTACTTGCAATGGCCGCTTCTCATCCCTTCGCAGGCAGATCGTCCGTGACCATGCAGCAATTAGAACGGCAGGATTTCATCCACCGCAGCCATTGCCTTACTGAAACGGAAGTAACAAGGACCTTTGCACGTGGAGGCGTAAACCCCCACATCGTATTCCGCACAGATGAGGATCACAAAGCTCAAGCACTTGTCGCAGCTGGTCTGGGATTTTGTATGATCCCCGATATTCTTTTATCTCCGGGAATTAAGCTGATTTCAGTTGATAATGTGAATATATCCCGGAATTTTGGCCTTAGTTGGCATGGTGACACAGACAACGAATTAATCCGTTCTTTCCGGCTTTTTGCAAGTAGCCATAAATGGAAACCGTTAAAATCTGAACTTCAAAATCTAGAATGGGCTCACTAGAGAAGGACAGCTGATGCAATTCCGAGAAAAGCGACAAATCCAATAATATCGGTAATGGTTGTCACGAAAACACTAGAGGCAATTGCTGGATCTATATCATGTCGCTCCAAGGTGATGGGGATCACCATGCCCGCGATACCTGCGACCAACATATTTACAACCATGGCCAAGGCAATAACCCACCCAATATCGGCATCCCCAAACCAAACCCAAGACACGAGCCCAATAAGTATTGCAAAAATGCACCCGTTTATGAATGCCACTAATGCTTCTTTTCGCAATATCACAGTCATATTACTGGCAGTAAGCTCTCGGGTCGCGATGGCCCGTACAGCAACTGTCAACGTTTGTGTTCCGGCATTTCCGCCCATACTTGCAACAATTGGCATCAGAACAGCAAGTGCTATGACTTTTTCCATCGCAGCGTCAAAAAAGCTAATGGCAACGGATGCGAGAATTGCCGTAAACAAATTCACGAGCAGCCAGGTAAAACGCGTGCGTGCTGTCTCCAGAATAGAGCCAAATAAGTCGTCTTCTGACACACCGCCAAGTCGCAGGATATCTTCTTCAGCCTCTTCGCTAATCACGTCAACGACATCATCAACGGTAATCATTCCAATTAAAGCGCCACTTTCGTTTACGACAGCTGCAGATGACAAACGATATTGTTGGAACAAATATGCAACTTCTTCCTGATCCATGCCAACAGGAATAAGTTTCTGCTCTCTATGCATAACTTCACTTACTGGGACATTTGGGCGACTGCACATTGCATGATCAAGCGGCAATGTACCGATCGGGTGATGCCGCGGATCGACGACAAAGATCTCATAGAAATCCTTGGGCAGTCCCTCTGCTTCGCGTAAATAGTCGATGGTCTGCCCAATATCCCAGTACTCGGGCACAGCGACCAAGTCACGCTGCATGAGACGGCCAGCCGTATCCTCTTGATAAGACAGGCCTTCTTCAATAACCAATCGATTTTCAGCGGGTAATTCATTCAGAACATCTTGCTGTTCGTCTTTTTCAAGATCATCTAGAACATCGATGGCATCATCAAGTTCCAGCTCATTAACAAGCTCCGCAATCTCTGCGGTTTCCATCTCATCGACAAGATCTTCTCGAACCGTATCATCAAGATCGGAATAAACGTCAGCCTCAACCAAATCATCGGCGATCAGCAATAATTTTGACCGATGCTTGGGTCTCAGATGTTCGATCAAATCCGCAATATCAGCGGAGTGTAATTCCGCTATTTGTTGGCGGATCTCATTGACATTATTTTGGTCCAAATATTCCCGAATTTGCTGAACAGTATCATCATTCAACCCATAGACAGCGTCTTCCTCTTCCCGGATAGAAAGTGGCGCCTTGTCCAATGGTTCTGTCTCCGGCACTTCAGACATACCTCACACCTTAATAGGTTCTTTTTCGAGACACTGGTCCTGGGATCATCACACCCGATTTATGGCATTGTGCATCCACTGCGGCAATCGCCGTGATGTTTACGAGGCCTCGAACTGTAACAGAGGGCACTGTAATATGTACAGATTTCTCCATACCGATGAGAATAGGTCCGACAGCGATACCGTTACCAAGGCTTTTAGCAATATTGTAACCGATATTTGCTGAGTCAAGGTCAGGCATGATCAGCAAATTCGCTGAACCCTTCATTTTGGAATTTGGAAATAGTGCTTCCCTGATTTCCGGAACCAAAGCTGTATCAGCTTTCATCTCCCCTTCGACTTCAAGTTCCGGTGCTAACGCGCGAATGATTTCCAGCGCTTCTTTGGCGCGTTTCGCCGATGGAATATCCGATGCCCCGAAATTTGAATGGGAAATTAGCGCAGCTTTTGGCTCGATACCAAATCGGCGAACTTCATCGGCTGCCAATATTGTAAGTTCTGCAAGTTCTTCGGCGCTATGATGCTCGCGAACCTGAGTGTCAGAGAAGAACAAGGGGCGGCCTTGTAAGATAACCAGATGCAAGGCTGAGGCATATCGCACCCCCTCGCGGAGCGAAATAATTCCAGAGACACGTTGGAAATGCTTACTATATTTTCCATAAGTTCCGCAAACAAGTGCGTCTGCGTGCCCCAGATGGACCATGAGAGCCGCGATAACCGTTGTGCTCGTGCGAACATGCGCACGGGCTGTCTCCGGGTCAACACCATCCCGTTCGCGGATCGAATGATATGTTTGCCAGTACTCCCGATATCGAGGATCATCTTCAGGATCGACAATTTCATAATCACGCCCTTCCTTAAGGCGTAATCCCATCTTATCAATGCGGAATTCGATGACTTTCCGGCGGCCAACCAAAATCGGTGCGGCAAGTCCGTCATCAACGACAATCTGTACTGCGGAGAGGACGCGCTCCTCTTCGCCCTCTGCGTAGGCAACCCGCATTTTCTCAGCACGTGCACTATCAAACAGCGGTTTCATGATAAAACGTGTTCTATATATGAAGTTGGAGAGCTGTTCGTGATAGGCATCTAAATCTGGAACTGGCCGGCTTGCAACGCCACTTTCTGTCGCAGCTTTCGCAACTGCATACGAGACCTCCACATACAAGCGCGGATCAAAAGGCGTCGGGATTAGATATTCCGGGCCAAAGGTTTGTTGTGCGCCCCCATACGCCTTTGCAACGATGTCTGACTGCTCCGCCATTGCAAGATCGGCAATAGCCTTAACGGCAGCCATCTTCATTGCTTCGTTAATTTCCGTTGCACCAACATCCAGCGCACCGCGGAACAAGTATGGGAAACAAAGAACGTTATTTACCTGATTTGGATAATCTGAACGCCCCGTTGCGATGATAGCGTCTGGGCGAACACTTCTAGCATCCTCAGGTGAGATTTCAGGTGTTGGGTTGGCAAGTGCCATAATAATTGGTTTGTCAGCCATTGTGACAACCATTTCCTTGGTAAGTGCCCCCGGTCCAGAACAACCCAGGAATATATCAGCCCCATCGACAGCCTCGGCCAAGACACGTTTGTCCGTTTTAACTGCGAAATCAGATTTATAAGGATCCATTTCCACTTCACGGCCTTCATAGACCACACCATGGATGTCGCTCACAATAATATTCTCTTTTGGAAGACCAAGGCTCACGAGAAGACGTAGACATGCAAGGGCCGCAGCACCTGCACCGCAAGCCGCCAAGCGAACATCCTTGATGTCTTTTTCAACAACACGCAACGCATTGTATACAGCCGCAGCCACACAAATGGCAGTCCCATGCTGATCATCGTGAAAGACAGGTATATTCATACGTTCGCGGCAGAGCTTTTCGACAATAAAGCACTCAGGTGCTTTAATATCTTCTAAATTTATACCACCAAACGTTGGCTCCATCGCCGCGATAATATCAACCAGTTTTTCTGGATCTCTTTCATCCAATTCAATATCAAAAACATCCACACCCGCGAATTTTTTAAAAAGAACTGCTTTACCTTCCATCACTGGTTTTGATGCTAGCGGGCCAATGGGCCCTAATCCCAAAACCGCAGTACCGTTTGTGATGACTCCTACCAGGTTCCCCCGCGCTGTATATTTAGCAGCTTCATTAGGGTCATCTCTAATAGCAAGGCATGGGTGTGCAACACCTGGGGAATAGGCAAGCGCCAAATCCGCCTGAGTTTCCATCGGCTTTGTTGGCGTAATCGTCAGTTTTCCGGGTTTTGGAAATTCGTGATAATCGAGTGCTTTCTGAGACGAATCAGATTTCATACCGGATCCTTAAATATTGGCGGGCTCACTACGAAGCTAAATGGAAAATGAACACAAGAATATGCCGATAAAATCAAGCATTACAAGGCCATAATAACGTTGGGGAAAATCACAGTAACATTTAATACTTATTTAGTAATAAATTCACTTTGTACTCTGTAAAATAGGAGGTCATAAAAGCCTCCATCCATGAAGAGTTCTTAATTTATGCCTTTTCAATTTTTTAACGGGAAAATTTGTGCCTCTGATCCACTGATTGAGGCAACCAAAAAGATAGATGCGCCAGATATAAATGAGCTGGTGGCCACAACCATAGAACCACGCACGATTTCGAGAAACGCATTTTCATTGGAACCGCACCAGATCCTTTGGGACTATTGGCAACGACTGCGGGGAGATAGAGACGTAGCACGCTACGATTTCATTGATCCAATGCATTTTAACAAAGCGATGGGGTATGTTTTATTGCTAGAACCTAACTCTGACTGCACAGATTTTAGGTATCGGGTTTACGGGTCAGTTGTTGCGCAAAGATATGGGCGCGAGATGACCGGCAAATGGCTAAGCGAGTTTGTTAGTGGAACAAAAGACCTCTCGATGCTCCAATACCCAGCTTTAGTTCAAACAAAGACTCCATTTTATTCAGAGCACTCGACGATCACTTCCAACTATAACAAGACAATTTGGTGCCGGCTTGCCTTTCCATTGGAAAACCAGAAAGGTAAAATCGATCGGATTTTGATTGGATGCGTTCCGGTCGACAAAGCGATTTCCTAAAAATTAGTAAGGCAAGCCTACATAATTTTCCGCTAAGGATGTTTGAGCTGCCTTTGATGAAAACAGATACTCAAGCTCGGTTCTCTGCATACGATCACCGAAGCCTTCATTTTCTGGGAATTTGTGTAGCATCATCGTCATTGACCAAGAGAAACGCATTGCTTTCCATACGCGTTTGAGCGCTGTTTCAGAATAAATTTTCAGTGATCGTTCATTTCCATTGCTGTAAAATTCAATTAGGGCACTGGACAAATAATGAATATCCGATGCCGCAAGGTTGAGGCCTTTCGCGCCGGTTGGCGGGACGATATGAGCCGCGTCCCCAGCAAGGAACAATCGACCATAACTCATAGGCTCCGACACGAAAGAGCGGAGTGGTGCTATACTTTTCTCAATCGACGGACCAGTTACAAGACTTTTGGCCGCGTCTTCAGGGAGCCTAGTTTTAAGCTCTTCCCAGAAACGCTCATCCGACCAATCTTCAACTTTATCCTCTAACGAACATTGAATATAGTAACGGCTTAAATTCGCGTTCCGCATAGAGCAAAGGGCAAAGCCGTGATCATGTTGATTGTAAATGAGTTCATCTGACACCGGCGGTGTCTCAGATAGAATCCCTAGCCAGCCAAAAGGGTATACTTTCTCATATTCTCTCAAGATGTTGGTTGGGATTGAACCTCTACTAACACCATGAAATCCATCGCACCCTGCAACAAAATCACATTCGATCTTATGGGATTTTCCATCTTTTTCGTAAATAACAGACGGGTGATCTGTTTCAAGATCAAACAGGGCAACATTTTTTGCTTCATTAATGACATTGCCGTTCATCTTGCAGCGTGCGTCATACAAATCATGAGTTACTTCAGTTTGACCGTAAATCATGACGGATTTGCCGTCAGTCAACTCAGACAAATTGATGTGGTGCCGCTCTCCGTTACACGAAATATCAAAACCATGATGAACGATCCCTTCTTTGTCCATACGTTCCCCAACGTCAGCCGCACGGAGCATATCAACCAAACCCTGCTCCAGCACACCGGCCCGAATTCGCCCAAGAACGTGGGCCTCGCTTTGACGCTCCAACAGAACAGATTCAATTCCTCTCAAATTCAGAATTTGCGAGAGAAGAAGGCCAGAGGGGCCACCACCAACAATAACGACTTGAGTACGCATGACATTCTCCACTGAGAATTTGTTATTTATTTAAAGCATCAAACTAAACGGTAATGGATTCAATAAATTTTAAGTACCGAGGGTAACCAGAGCAGTATCGCCGGGAACGCGATAAGGATGGCAACACGAAATATTTCTGCAGTAAAGAACGGAGCGACCCCTTTAGAGGTTTCAGATCGTCCTTACTCATCCCAAAATCCAAATCAGAGATGACAGGGTAAAATACAACAAAACTAATATGTTACATATTTTATTTAATTTAAATTATCATCACCAATGCGCTCGATTTTAATTAGTAGCTCTTCTGCCAACCTTAATGAAGTAGACGTCGTCATTACCATTTGCGGTAATAGCATCCACTCCAATGTCCAGCTTTGGCCTGAGCGTTCATTTTCATGACTTAGGACCTGATGCATGCCGGACATATTCATGGCATTGAATTGTCCAAGTGTTACCAGCATTTCCGCTTTGATCGGATTTTGTTTATGTGGCATGGCAGAAGATCCACCGCCTCCGCGAAGTGAGATTTCCTTCACTTCGTTTATTGACATAAGAGTTATGTCTTTTCCAATTTTTCCAAGAACACCGGTTAAAACAGACAACCAGTTTGCAAAATCTACGATTGAAGTCCGGTCGGTATGCCAACAGCCTCCCGGATCTCCTAGCCCTAATAATTCAGACATCTTGCTGCGGATCTTTGGCCCCGCTTCTTGAAAATTATCCAGTGTTCCCACTGGGCCGCCAAACTGAACATTCAGTAGAGCCACTTTTACCGACTTCAATTTCTCAAGTTGCTTTGTCAGCGGTGTGCGCCAATTTGCTAGCCGGTGGGAGACTGTGATGGGTAATGCCTGCTGCATACGGGTTCTCCCCAACAACTGGCGATCACCAAATTTCTCATTTAACTGCTCAATCTGTACGACAACCCGCTCAAGCGTTTCCTCAATGATTTCGATACAACTTCTAAGACGCAACATTAACGACGTATCGATCACATCCTGACTTGTCGCCCCAAAATGAACGTATGCCTTATGTTCATCTGAAACAGATATTTTCAACTGCCGAACCAGTTCAGGAACAACCACCCCATCATTAGCCGTACCGCTTTTCAAGCGATCCATATCCGGAACGAGTTCGAGGCACGCTGTTTTAATAGGTGCAACGGCAGCGATAGGAATAGCACCTGTAACCCCTTGAGCTTCCGCCAGTGCAGCCTCAAAAGACAGCATGGCTTGAATGTCCATTTCAGCGTCAAAGTATCGAGAAACGCTATCGTTCCCAAGAAGGCCCGCAAGATATGGATGATTGAACACAGAAACGCTCATTTGATAAATTCAACTGCCATTCTCAAGCAACCTCCACTGCGTGAGCAGCTTCCGTGCGTGCCTTTAAATCTCGCAGTGTCGTAAGCTCTAATTCGGTTGGAATATCGGTTACGCCCAGATCATCCGCAAATTTGACCGGCCACCCGCAAGTGTCTTGCACATGATCCCTTGTAACGCCTGGATGAAGCGAGCGAACGATGAACTCTTTCGTCTTTGGATCAGGTCTCCAAACAGCTAGGTCCGTAATCAACAAAGTCGGACCTTTCGTGGTTATTCCCAAATCAGCGCGGTCAGTGCCGCCGCTTCCGTGGCCAAAAGACGTAAAGAAATCCACTACCTCCACCATTCCGCGCAGTGTCTGCTTCATAGTAATGAAGATTTCACCGCAGGATGAAGCGATTTCAGGTGCGCCGCCGCCGCCCGGCAGACGAATAGACGGAGCGTTATAATCGCCGATAACAGTTGTATTAATATTGCCAAATCTGTCCAGTTGTGCCGCGCCTAAGAAACCAACTGTAACGCGGCCTCCTTGTAGCCAATAACGGAACATTTCAGGCACAGACACGGTCGTAACCGCAGTATCGCATAGTTCCCCATCTCCGATAGAAAGCGGTAAAATATCTGGTGCCGTACCGATTGTACCACTTTCATAAATCAGGGTGATGTCTGGGGCATGTGTTAAGCGTGCAACATTACACGCAGCCGATGGTGCACCGATACCCACAAAGCAAATATCATCATTACCGAGCGCGCGGGCAGCGGCAATTGTCATCATTTCATCTGTTGTGAAATCAATTTCCATTATGCCGCTCCCTTCAATGCTGAAATACGTTTTTCGAAAACGGTCTCGTCAACAGTCAGCACATTTTTTTGCATCCACTCTTGGAACAAGCCTCGATCACTTGCTATTTTGTCCCACTCCACATAAGCCGCATTATCACGGGTATAGTAACCGTGGGCATATGACGGATGTGCACCGCCTGGAACGACACAAACAGAAGTCACGGCCCAACGCGGCAGAATACAGGCATTCACATGCACATCATCAAAGTCGTCTACAACTTCTTCTACAGTAACCACGGCGCGCTTGGCGGCCAAAACGGCTTCCTTTTGAACGCCGATAATGCCTTCAATAAGAATATCACCGCGTTTGTTGGCTTTTTGCGCATGAATAAAAGTCACATCCGGACGAACAGACGGAACCGCCGCTAGCTTTTCACCGGTAAATGGGCATGTCACTTCCCGGATATTATTATTCACATCTTTAAGGCCCGCGCCCTTGTAGCCGCGAAATACAGCGCATGGCAAACCTGCTGCACCAGCCTCATAGGCATTGGCCATAGCAGCATGAGAATGCTCTTCGATTTCTAGTGCTTTTGGCCATTTATTTTCAACAGCATCCCGCATCCGGCGAAGAAGTCCAACACCCGGATTTCCCGCATATGAAAAGATGATTTTATCAACCATTCCCATTCCGATCATCTGATCGTAGACAACATCCGGTGTCATTCGAACCAGCGTCAGGCCTTTGCGATTTTGCCGAATGGCTTCATGCGCAGCAGCGTGCGGAATAAGATGTGTAAATCCTTCAAACGCAACGGTATCACCATCTTTCAGGTTATCTGATACTGCCTCTTTTAAAGATTGAAATTTAGCCATAATATTTTTTGCTCTTAGATATCGAAAAAGACTGTTTCATTGTCACCTTGCAGATGAATATCAAACCGATATTCGCTCCCATTTTGCGTAGCGATGAGTGTGGGAACTCTGCTTTTATGATCAATTCGGCTTAAAATCGGGTCCGCCGCATTTGCATCAATTTCTTCTGGAAAATACATGCGAGTGTGCAGTCCGATATTAATGCCACGTGCAACAATCCAGAAAGTGATGTGGGGTGCCATCGGACGACCATCTTTGAACGGGACAACGCCGGGTTTAATTGTTTCGAAAACAAACTCACCGCTTTCCATTTCACCTGGGCACCGGCCCCATCCTGAAAAATTCGGATCTGCCGCTCCGCGGATTTCTGATGGGCTGTTGAATAGTCCTTTGGCGTCTGCCTGCCAAATCTCTACCAGCGCATCTTTAATCGGTGCGCCTTTCCCATCATAGACAACACCACGAACAGTTATACGCGTGCCCTCAGCCTGATCATTGAGAATTTTCACGCCCAGATCTTCGCTAAACACACCGTTAAGGCCTGAAAAATTCGGCGTACACCCGATATGAACGTAAGGCCCTGCAGTTTGCGACGGCGTTTCCTTAAAATAGTTAAGTGATTGCGTCATCAGTTCCCCTCCCGCCGATTATCGAACATGGTGGAGCGACGCCCCCGTAAAACAATGTCAAACTTATAGGCTAGACTATCCATTGGAATAGTGTTCCCCATATCAAGTGGTGCGATCAATTGACGGACAGCCTCTTCACTTGGAATGGTCTGCACGATTGGGCATTTCCAGATAAGTGGATCACCTTCAAAGTACATTTGGGTAATCAGGCGCTGGGCAAAACCATCGCCGAAGACTGAGAAATGAATGTGAGCCGGTCGCCAGTCATTAACACCATTTGGCCAAGGATAAGGGCCCGGTTTTATAGTCCGAAAATGATAGTCGCCGTTGTCATCAGTAATGGTCCGGCCACAGCCGCCAAAATTTGGATCCAGCGGTGCTAAGTATGTTTCCTTTTTATGCCGATAACGCCCACCGGCGTTAGCTTGCCAGAGTTCCAACAGCGCCCCTTTGACGGGTAACCCTCGCTCATCCATGACGCGCCCATGAACAATAATGCGTTCGCCAACGGGCAATTCACCATTTTGGGAAAAATTTAAAATCAGGTCATTATCAAGCTCACCAATTTGATTATGTCCAAACACAGGGCCCGTCATTTCACTTATGCTATTATCAAGCGATAACAACGCTTTTTGAGGAGAGCGTAAGACACTGGTTTTGTACGTTGGCGTATAGGCAGGGGCGTGCCAGTTCCTATCTCGCTGAAAAAAGGCGCCTTGTGCTCGCTTTTCGTTACTCATTCTTGCCCTCCAGCTTTTTCAGCATCCATTTGTTTGAAAACGTCTTTAATCACTTTAATCGCCGAATTCGCAGCGGGAACGCCTGCGTAAACAGCCACATGCAACATGGCCTCACGAATATCGTCACGGGTTGCACCCGTATTCTCGGCTGCCCGTACGTGCATAGCACATTCATCAATATGACCAAGCCCTGCAAGCAGGGCGATCGTAACCATGGAGCGTTCACGCTTTGACCAATGATCTCGCGACCAAACACTGCCCCAGGCGCCCTCTGTAATCAGATCCTGAAAAGGTTTGTCAAACTCGGTTACATTCGCTTCAGCCCGAGCGACATGAGCCTCCCCCAGAACAGATTCGCGTGTCTCGCGGCCCGCTTGATAACGTTCGTTATGTAGATCCACTTTAGCCATTTGCGATCTGCCCTATCTTATTTTTCACGAAGAAATCTTTCAATTCGGCAATCAAAATTTGTGGCTGTTCGACACAAGGGATATGCCCCGATCCTGCTATTTCCCGGTATTCTGCATTTGGAATTAACGTCGACAGCTCTTTTACAAGTTCAGGCGGCGTCGCCAAATCCCGCGCCCCAACAACACAGAGAGTTGGCACATCGACACTCTGAACTTTTTTAGTCCAGTCAGTGTCACGAATAGCAGCACAAGTGCCAATATATCCCTGTTCATTTTGCCGAGCCAACATAGCAACACACCCACTAAATAATGGATTGTCCGGCTGGCGGAAAGGTTCTGTAAACCAGCGCTCCATTACGGTGTCCACCATTGATACAAGCCCGTCTTCTTCCAGCGCGTCAATGCGTTCCTGCCACATCTCGGCCGTTCCAATTTTATGGCCCGTATCACAAAGAACCAAGGCGCCAACGAGATCAGGTCGTGAAATCGTCACCCCTTGGGCGATCATACCTCCAACGGACAATCCGCATAAGACAACTTTAGAAAAACCAAAGTGATCCAAAAGCGCGACCAAATCGCCTACATGATCCGCCATACGATAGGGTGGGTTTGCAAGATCAGATAGACCATGACCGCGTTTGTCATAGCATAGGATGGTAAACTGGTCCGAGAGAGCAGAAACAACAGCATCCCATATACGAAAGTCAGTCCCCAGTGAATTAGAGAACACCAGAACCGGCATGTCTTGCGACTGCCCGGTAAGTTTGTAATGCAGTATTGTTTGATTTACCGAAACAAAATCCATATCAGCCCTCCGTTACTTTGCATCAAAACAGATTGATTTTGTTTGGTAAAATGATATTTTTGGCTTTTATCATAATCAAATGGTTATTAATGAACAAAACTGGCATTAAATTCCGGCACTTACAAATTTTTATAGAGGTTGCCCGCCAAAAGAGTGTAGGCCGCACCGCAGACATTTTGGCCATCAGCCAGCCAGCAGTAACCAAAACAATCCGCGAGCTTGAAGAAATTCTAGGTGTCAAATTATTTGAAAAAGAAGGACGCGGGATAAAACTTGGCCGGATCGGGGAAGTATTCCTCCGTCATGCCGGCGCCAGTGTAGCTTCTGTCCTGCAAGGCGTAGACTCTGTTAATCAAGCGCTGCTGCACTCAGCACCACCAGTTCGGATTGGCGCCCTTCCCACTGTGTCCGCTCGCGTAATGCCCGTTGCTATCAAACTGTATCTTAAAGAGAATGTTGGTAACGAAATCAAGATCGTAACGGGCGAGAATTCTGTTCTTTTGGAGCAACTACGCAGCGCTGAACTGGATTTGGTTGTAGGTCGACTTGCCGCCCCTGAGAAAATGACAGGGCTATCGTTTGAACATCTGTATAGCGAACAAGTCGTCTTCGCTGTGAGGTCAGGTCACCCGATGCTGGAAAGCACAAATTTCAGACTTGATGATCTACGCAACTACACAATACTCATGCCCACGAAAGCATCCGTTATCAGACCATTTGTAGAACGTTTTCTGATGGCCAACGGCATACCTGAACTTCCCGTTCAAATAGAAACGGTTTCTGACAGTTTTGGACGCGCCTTTATTCGTTCCAGCGACGGCATCTGGATTATCTCAGAAGGCGTAATAGCAACTGATCTGCGAGATAAACGAATGCAAATACTTCCAATCGACACCTCTGAGACAAGAGGAGCGGTTGGCCTAACCACCCGTGCCGATGATGAAGAAAACACGGCCCTATCGATCATGTCTCAAAGCATTCGTGCTGCGGCTAAACTGTCTCACAAAAGTGTGTAGGCATGTGAATTGCGACTAAAATAAACGGCGTTATCTTTTATGGATAACTTTACTGAAGGTGGAATGATGAAACTGGGCGCATTGGTAATCACAAGTCTCTTAACTGCAACAGCAATGACAGCTAATGCCAGCGAGCTGCAAACGGCAACATTTGCCGGAGGTTGCTTCTGGTGCGTGGAAAAAGACTTTGAGCATGTAAAAGGCGTTACTGAAGCCGTTTCCGGCTACACCGGCGGTATCCTCCCCAATCCAACCTATCGAAACCATGGCAAGCATATTGAGGCCGTTCGAATAACTTATGATCCATCTATTGTCAGTTACAACCAGCTACTTGATGTTTTCTGGCGGTCTGTAGATCCGACTGATGCTAACGGACAATTTTGCGACCGGGGTAATTCCTATAAAACAGCGATCTTTGTCAACAGCGATCAACAAAAAATGCAGGCCGAGAAATCTAAACAGTCCCTTGAAACGTCCAATACCCTCAGTAAACCAATAGCGACCCCTGTCAGAGAAGCAGGGCCATGGACGAATGCCGAGGAATATCATCAGGACTATTACAAGAAAAACCCACTTCGGTATAAGTTCTATCGATACAATTGTGGTCGGGATGCTCGTATAAAAGATTTATGGGGCGATCAAGCCCATGCGGGTATTAATCACACCTCGTGATACATAGATCATGAGGTAATATTTGGCACCTCTATTTCTTGCGATTACCTACACTATATAGCTCATAAACCTAACCTCCATTTCGAGGATTGATTATGGTGCGTATAATTTTGTCTTCAGTTGCAGGGTTTCTTGTCCTCAGCTTATGTTTAATTTCCGCCAGTGCAGTCGCCACAGACATTATCACGGTTAATGCAAAAAAATCGGATAATGACAGCCGTTTTGACTACCCCATGAAATTGTTGTTTCTTGCGCTTGAACGAACAAAAAAACAATACGGCGACTATGAAATCCGCCGCGCGTCAACTGGTATGGCCAGGAACCGGGCGTTGCGGGAATTAGCCACCGGTAATCTTACAGTGTTTGAAACGGCTACTCGCCGGGAATGGGAAGAAGCAGCCATACCTATGCGAATTCCTTTAAAAAAATGGGTATACTTGGGTACAGACTTTTTCTGATTAGATCCGACACTCAGACTCAATTTAGAAAAATAACGAATATTGATCAGCTGAAGAAATTACGCTTAGGTTCTGGCTCTCAGTGGAGCATATCTTTGGCATTAAAACGTCTGGGATATAGGATCCACGACGGTACAAAATACGAGCCGCTTTTCCAAATGCTTTCTGAACAGCGTTTCGATTATTTTCCTCGTGGCATAAATGAGATATTTGGTGAATTCGAAACAAGAAAAGATGAAATCACTAATATGAAAATTGAAGAAACGTTAGCGCTTTACTTACCGCTACCCACCTATTTTTTCGTCACTCCGACGCGTCCAGATTTAGCCACTCGTATAAAGCAGGGACTCCTTTCCATTCTGGAAGACGGAACAATGGACCAAATATTTTTAGAGTATCATTCAGATGTCATTCAAAAAGCTCGACTTAAAGACCGAATAATTTTTAAATTGCCTAACCTGAACTTATCTGACGAAACACCATTTCATCGTAAAGATTTTTGGTACCACCCTGAATAGCTCCGCAGCTCGATATCGCTCCAATATTGGCAACCAGTTTTGTGTTTTGCGGCACATTGTCACGCATCGCATATTTACCTGTAACAATGGCCTCAAACGCCTTATTTTCTGAATTAGGAATTAGGCTAATAACTGCGGTGATACATTCATTATGCAAGACAAAATCACGCACCCTCTTTTCGAAAGCGGGTTTCGCATCTTCTTTATTGCCGCAGCATTCTATGCTGTGAGTACCATGAGTTTATGGTCAGCGCAGATGTCAGGAATGACAGATATACTAGACCGTATAGTATCAATGCCTTTGTCTATTTGGCATGCGCATGAACTTATTTTCGGTGTGATTATTGCCATCGTTGCAGGATTCCTCACAACAGCAGTTCCTGTCTGGACTGGAACGCCTCGTATTCGGGGGGCTCAGCTCATATTTTTGTTTCTACTATGGTTTGCTGGGCGCATTGCCATAGTGTTCTCTGCCAAATTTCCGGCAGAAATTGTAGCTTTGATAGATCTTCTTTTGATTCCCGCCCTAGCTTTCACTATTGCCAAGCCCATCATCACTCAAAAACTTTGGCGTAACCTCGGCTTTATACCCTTGCTGCTTCTCATAATGATAGGAAACACACTTATCCACATAGAAGAACTGGGATGGGGAGAAGATACAGCAGGTGTCGGCATTCGCCTATCCATCGGCCTGCTCATATTGATGACAGTTGTTATTGGCGGCCGTGTCATTCCATTTTTCACACAAAACTGGCTCGATCGTCGCGATAAAAAAGTAACGACGGCAACCCCAGAGTGGATTGATCGCGTAACCATCATAAGCTGCCTAATTACAGTCGTAGCAAGTGCTTTCCCTACGGATGAATTCCTTCTTACCACCCTAAATGTTCTGACAGGTGTGTTGATCCTTATTCGATTGTCCTACTGGCAAGGGCACCATACAACCTCAGATCCCATGATGTGGATTTTACATATTGGCTACGCCTTTATGGGTCTGGGATTTCTTGCAGAAGCTCTTTCTCTGGGCACTGATTTACTTCCCGAGGTGCTGGCGCAACATGTCTTCACAGTCGGTGGTCTTGGCGTTATGATCCTTGGAATGATGTCCCGTATTGCTCTTGGTCATACTGGCAGACCCTTAATCATTCATCCGCTGATTACTGTTGCTTACTTGGCTATGATCCTGTCCCTGCTCTCAAGAATTCTGACCCCATTATTCTTGCCCGATTTTTATGAGGCAGGTCTCGCACTTGCAGGGATCAGCTGGGTAGTGGCTTGGGTATTGTACTTAATCATTTACACTCCGATCCTTCTGTCCCCAAGATCTGATGGAAAGGCGGGATAAAATCACAGTCATCCGCCAACTACGCATGCTTCATGCAACTTGGCTCTTCCTTTTTAGGAAAGACACTGACAAGATCACAAACATCATATTTGGATGACTGTTGCGACTACCTTAGATGGCAAGGAATGAACCTGTGCAGATACATGAAATTTCAGTTGATGAGATCTATGTTCCAGCTCCACGACGCAAAACGCTTAAAGACGCTAAAGTGGAAGAACTGGCGGAAGACATCCTTGAGAACGGTCAATTACGCCCCATTCAGGTACGCTTGGGAAAAGACCGGTACGTTCTAATCGAAGGATATCACCGATTACAGGCATGCATGTCCTTAGGTGAGAAGATAATCGAAGCATATATTGTTCAAGCAAAAAAATTCTAGTTTCCAGAATACCCGCAACAACTATCACACCTCACACAGATATGTTGAGGTAGAGGAATAAATAAAAACCTTTCTCAATTTCGCGAGAAAGGTTTTTTTGCGACCGAGTCAGTCCTATTTGTCAGGAAGATAATCGCCTTCGAATTTCTTCAAATCATCGACGATCTCATACCAATCAGGCTTTGATGCTGTGTGGATATGAACCGTTGGTCGTATTTTTGGGTCATCATCCAAGGCGGAGGCAGCAACTACATAAATATCACCTGTCGCCATATCTCCCAGAGAAGTGCCGCATTCCTTACAGAAACACCGTTCAAGTTTCCACTCTCCCTCAGGGATGAACTTGGCTATTGCCTCTTGCCCCTCTGTTACCGAAAGGTCATCAGCTTTCCCGATCAAGACCGCAGAAAATACGCCGGCGGCTTTTCGGCATCTCGAACAATGGCAATAACTTAATGAAAATGGCTCGCCCGTGATTTGAAACTTCACTTTCCCGCAAAGACAACTTCCCTTGATCATTCTACATCCTCTCGTAATGGTTTTTACAAAAGAGAACATAACGAGAACATTAAATATTTACAAGCTCACTATTTGACGTAATTCATTTTATACGCCTCAACATATTGATAGATTTAGTCCAGCAGTGGTATTTCGGCTATCGCTGCCAGACGCGCCAATTCAGTTCGATTTTTTGTGTACGTCTTGGCTAACAAGTTAGAGACATGGCTTTTAACCGTCTCCATCCCAATGGATCTTACTTCGCCAATTTCTCGATTAGAAAATCCCTTCAATAACATCGAACAGACTTCTTTTTCAGTTGTCGTCAGTGAATAAGACTGCGCAAGATTTTCCGTGTCTGTCACTAACCTCCAATGAGGATCAATTGCAAATATTATGGACCAGCCGGTTAGTGGACTATCTTTCCCAGACCGACCGAGCGGTGACACTTCCAAACTAACGGGATGAGGCCGCTCTTTCACAGGAACGCTGATATATTCCCCGCGATCAAATTCAAGACCAACGCTCATCTTGGACGTACCGCTCATAGATCGTCTTAATGTGTCGTCCAAATTATTTTCATAAGCCCGTAATCGCATTGATGGATCAAGATAGAGGGAATCTAAATCAAGAATTCGCTCAAAGCTCACATTCTTCAAAATCAACGTCCCATCACCAGAAACAACAGCGACACCGATAGCCAATTTATCCAGAACGTCCAACATCATGCCGTGCTCAGCTTGCAACAGATAGGCTGGTCGAACAACAGATACAATACGTGTGAAATATGGGGCAATTTTAGAAATATTCGCAAACGCATGCGCGGGTATATCTGCACTTTCATCACCATGTTGCAAGGCGATGCCATCGCTCCAAGGGGCATTGTGATTGAGCATTACCGCAAATCTTTGAGAGACCCCTAATATTTCAAGAATATCTTTTTCCGCTTGCGCATCATAACGACTGTCATCTTCTTCAAAAAGCGTTTGCATTGAAACACCGGTGTATTCCAGCGCCTTATTTAGATGTTGGACCGCGGCTGCCCACATCTTGGATTCAAACTCGATGTGAGTTTGTAAATATTCTTGAACTTTATTTTCTGGAAGACTGCCACTGAATAAACCGAAGTTATACAAAGCATGATTACTTGTGTCGTTTAATCCAAAAAAAGTCCCTTTAGCTTGACCAATTATAGCGATCGCGTCTAAAGCCTCGGGCCATTTACCAGGCTCCAGATCTGCCTCATAAGACAAGGCAATAGCGTCTAATTGTTCTTTCATTTTATCCCCCCCAAGGTACAAAGAAACTCTAACCCTTGTCCGTCTCAAATCTGAACGAACCACCTTAGATTGCTTTTCTTCCACGATCGGGGGATGTGCCACGATTATATATGCAGCATTATTAATGTATAAATTCATTTGCAATAAGTAAATAATTGAATGAATTACGAAAAATTCCGAACGGGGAAACAAAAATGTACTTGGACGGGG
Source organism: Alphaproteobacteria bacterium 46_93_T64 (assembly GCA_002163135.1). Lineage (GTDB taxonomy): Bacteria > Pseudomonadota > Alphaproteobacteria > Sneathiellales > Sneathiellaceae > Sneathiella. The sequence goes on along the minus strand of MAAN01000024.1, from coordinate 37,331 downwards.
GCAAGGGGGATAAACCGCGAGGGTATGCGTATATATACCTGCTCAGAAATTTGCGGTGGAAAATATCAATGGTGAATATTTTTGAAGATATTTAGTTCGACGACTTAATTCATTTAGTCAGATAAAATTTGAAATTCGGATTCATATTATTACTTTAACAGTATTCTTCTACCCTTCCTTCATCGATGTGTTTGGCGGTGAATAAAATGGTCACAAAAATCCTAAATGCGTCAAAGGCATCAGTTAATATTTTGATTTTGAGTCCAAATGACACTGTTCGTCATCTGTTTGAAAACGCCGGATTTAATCATATTAAAACAGTGCGTCAAAACTTTGATGAGGCTCTCAAAATAATAACAGTCGACCATTGTGATGTTGTCGTCATCGATGACATATTCTTAGATGAAGACACTGTTGATTTCATCAAAGCGGTACGATCAGGGAAGCATGGAAAAAACATATTCCTACCCATTATTACTTTAATTTCTGACGCCCGCTCGGAACTCGCCCGTAACGCCATAAACGTCGGTGCAGATGACGTAGTGATAAAACCTCTATCAGTTAACGACATAAATAGACGGATGACTGCGTTACTCAACCGTGACCTTTTATATGTTGTAAATGCAAACTATATAGGACCCAATCGTCACAGCGCGGAACGAACAGATGCCGCTCGGGACAGTTTGATCAGCGTTCCCAATGCTCTTCGTATGAAAGCCGATGGTTTTTTGGAATCCAACACACGGATCACTAAACTGATACAGGAAGCAAGCCGGGATATATCTAACCGCAGCGCGACCCTTGACGGCGAGATTATTCAAAGCCTTATCAATGAGGTTGTAGCCAATCCCGAAGAGGCTGGCCCGACTTTAAGCCAGCTTAATCCACTGGTGCAGTCTTTCGCACAAAAACTGGAGCAAACAGATTATCATCATATCAGTGAGCTATGTAACATATTGATGGATATCTTATCGGTTATCGTGGGATCGAAAGTTACACAAGATATCGAAATCTTGTCGCTGGTCGGTCAAGCCTTGAAATTATCTTTTGAAAACAGTAGTAAATCCAACGCCGCCGCGTCCGAAATCATCGTGCTAATCAAACAGCGGGTGTTCGCTGGGTCGTAGATTTTCCAGTCTGCGCACGAAGGAAAAACGCTGATTTAGGAAACATCCAATCGCGTCCCAACAGCTTCAATGTACAATTTGAAGCTGTTGGGACGCGATGTCTCTTTGGTCCATTGAAATAGACGTCAGTGTGCTTCTTGCCAGTATTATGACCAAACAGGCGCATAGAAAGAGTTATGTCGATCTCAGGTCAATCATGCGGTCCCATACAGGGGGACAAAAATGAACTTGGACGGGGGTCTAGCGGGACGGATTGCAAGGTCGCACTTATATATATCCGCTCAGAAATTTACCATAAAAACCAAATAGTTAGGACTGTTCCTTCAATTGCTCCAGTCTCAAGCTTTAACTTGCAAATGCCAAAACTTGGGATGGAAGGCTTGGCCAGCCAGACATGACCAGATCATACAGTCTGTTTTTCCTGCGACAGCAGACGTTTCCGTGTCCTGAATCGAGGCTGTTCTTTGTTCCGTTTTGTGCCAAAAGCGGACATAAAGCCTTTTACGCATCTCCTTTCAAAAGCTTGTGTAAATTTCACTCATTGCTGCGTATGTGTCAGGCAATGTATTGATTCCGGGCATAATTAATGATGTAATCTAAGAAAGCTATTCGAGAGACTATGCTGGGGGGATTGGTGCATGGCGCTCTTGAGGCGTATATGGATTGCCACAATACTTGTTAATTTGGTGGTCCTCATTATTTTTGTTGGACTTTCCGCGCTTCAATTTGGAAACATCAATTCCGGTTTGGTTGGCGATCGTTTGGGCGTGTTGGCCGAGCGCACAGCTGCACCGTTTGAAGCCGCTGCAAAAATCGGTTTACCCCTATCAACCGTGCGCAATGCAAAAGCTTTGCTTGAACGCGCTCGCCAGTTCGATGAAGAGATTATCAATATTCTTGTGTTCGATGCTTCTGGTGCCGTCGTGCACAGCACCTCAGTTGAGGCTCCGGCACGAATATCGGCCGAGGCTATGGTGACAAGAAATGCCGCACAAGGTGAACCTTGGTACAAAGAAACCAAGGAAGGATTTCTAAGTTCTATTGATATCGTTTCCTCCAAAGGCGCGACTGCTGGTGGCATTATGATCGTCTATCCAAGAGGTGGTAGCTTTACGCGAGTTCTGGCAATGACCGCTGAACTGGCTTTCGTGGCAATTTTGACGTTGGCGTTATCAACCCTTGCTGGATATTTTTTGTTTCGTTTTGCACTGCGTCCGCAACTTTTACAATTCGAAAGCATAGAGGAAAATATAACAAATTTTGAAAAAGCCGCTTGGCGCCATGCCGCAGGACAGGGTTGGGATAATTCATTGCATAGCAAGCATGACGCAAACATGGAACTCTATGAACTGCTAATGCACACAGAAGACAACTACGACACTATCGGCAAATCGCTTGCGACGGAAAGGGGTTCTGAAAAATGAAGATGCATGGCAACAACTTCAATCGAGAATCCTTTCGAATTCGTGTGTCAGCAATATTGTTTGCGATTATAGCAGTCTCCGTGTTGATGGTCGGGGCTGGTACAATTATTACCTTTGATCGTGCAGTTGAACCTGAACTATCTAAAAGGACACGACTTATTGCTTCGATAGCACGAGAAGACATTCAGCGTGCTCTTGATATTGGTATAAAGTTGGACGAGATCGTCGGGTTAGAGCGTTATTTAGGAGAGGTACTCCACAAATTTGATGAAGTCGAACATATTGCTGTTTCCAGTGTGTCTGGTGAAATATTGGCGATGGTTGTAGGATCATCTCCCTCTACATCAGAAGACAAATCATATCTTGGGGAAGTATTTGCATTCTCCGAGACATTGTTCAAGTTGCCTATTTTGGATGGAAATAAAACTGTTGGCGACATAACGATCAAAATCAGCCCTCTATTTATTCAATCGCGAATCCGATCGGTATTTTTGGACGTTACAGTCATTGCTTTGGTTGCAATGTTGATAGCCCTTGAATTGGTCTTGGCCGTCGCAATTGCTTCTGTAGATAAGCCCTTGACCCGCATATACGCGTTACTGGAGGAACAGGTTTCCAACCGTTTTTTGCATACCATTGATCATGGTGGCGGAGGCACACTCTCGCGGTTAGCTGAACGTCTTAATGATCGGGCGTTCGACCTTGCTTCACGCATGAGGGGATTGCCCGCAAATGCTCGGTCGATTGTGAGCGATAAGCTGGGGACTATGATTGCTGATCACGCACCACACAAGCTTAGGCTATCTGATGTCGCAGATATACGGCTAACGTTGTTTCTTTTTTCAGCGGCCACTGAAATATCGACGTCATTTTTGCCAATTTATGCGCGCGATGCTGCCCGCCCTTTATGGCTAAGCTCTGAATTTGCTGCGGCTGGTCCGATCTTGATGTATCTGATTGCTTTGGCAGCTCTTTCGCCGTTCGGAGGCCGATTGTCGCGCCGATTTGGAGCGCGCAACCTGTTCTTTGCATCTGTTCCGCCAACCATCCTAGCACTTATAATGATGGGATGGAGCGACAGCGTTCTTGAGATTACCTTCTGGCGTGGCGTTATGGCGCTATTTTACGCAACTGCAACCATTGCCTGCCAAGAATTTGCCGTTCGCGCCTCTGGAACCAACGGCAACAACACAGGGATAAGCGCATATATTACCGTAATATTTGCAGGCGTGCTTTGTGGTTCTGCGATGGGAGGTGTGATTTCTGGACGTTTTGGCTTCGAAATCGCCTTTTTTTCAGGGGCATTTATTGCAAGTGTTGCAGGACTCACGAGCGTTTTCGCGATGCGCGGTCGCGCAGGTGATCCTGAACGAGCTTTGCCACTGCCTGATAGCAGGATACAAGCAACAGCCTCTTATGGATTGAGCTACTGGGCTCTTGTTATTGGTGTTGCAGCCCCCATGAGCGCCACAGTGGCAATATTTATATGGTATATGACGCCGCTCATGCTTTCTGAATTAGGCTTGTCGCCTGCGGATATCGCCCGAGTGGTAATGCTATATTACCTATGCACAGTGGTTCTTGGCCCCTTGTTTTCGCATTTCGCCAAGACCCCAAAACACATGGTTATCCTTGTTGTTTGTGGTGCACTCATTAGTGTTGTCGGCCTTTACTCTATGAATTTTTGGCAAGGGGTCTGGCCTATTGTTTTTTCGGTGACCGTTCTTGGACTGGGCCATGCAGTTATGCGAATTCCTTTGTACGTTTTGGCTCTAGATGCAGGCGGAGGGCAAACCTCTTGTCTCACTCCGATGCGGTTAGTGGAACGGTGTGGTGCCGTCGTTGGCCTTGCTATAAGCGCGCTTTTGTTAAACAATCTTGACGTGGAATTCATAGTGCGGGCACTTGCCGCCGTCGTACTTGTAGGGATTGTCTTGTTTATTGCTGGCAATGGATATGAAAAAGTGAAACGAGGTGAGACGTGAAGTCTATTGCAGTCTTACTCTATGCGTTCATTTTTGCTTGTTGTACGATCAATGGAGTCGCGGCATCACAATACAAAGTCATGATTGTGACGTGGCGTGGATGTGAAGATGCATGTCACGGTTTTCAAAAATATCTGATCAATCGAAGCGTCGATGTGGAATTCATCATGCGTGATGCCAATAGAAGGAAAAACTCTATTGATGGATTTTTGAGTGAAGCAAGAGCACTTAAAGTAGACTTGATCTTGACGTGGGGAACGAGCGTTACGAGCAAGATCCTCGGCATGATTGGGGATAGGGACAACCCAGCGTATAACAACACAATTCCCACCGTATTTACCATCGTAGCTGATCCTGTCGGCACTGGTATTGTAAAAAGTTTGAAAAGTACAGGGCGCCCGAATGTTACAGGAACTTATAATCGAGTCCCGGAAGCGGTAAATATTGAAACGATCTTGACCTATATGCCAGAATTCAAGCGTCTTGGAATGATCTATAACGTAAATGAGAAAAATTCGATTTTGAAGCGAAATGAAGTTGATAAACTAGCTCATTCCATGGAATTCGAACTGGTATCAAAGCAATTGCCGCTCGATGCTGACGGCGAGCCAGATATACAATCAATCGGCCCCGCAGTTGAGGAATTGAAAGCTGCAGGTGTGGATTTTATTTATCTCGGTTCGTCATCATTCTTACGGGATCATGCCGGCATTCTAACAAAGGCGTCTATGCAAAACGGATTACCCGTGCTCAGCCCGTATGAAGACAACGTCCGTTCGTCAGACGCATTGATTTCTGTTGCCGCGCGATACCACGATGTCGGACAACTTGCAGGACGACAGGCTGAAAAAATACTTGTCGAAGGTGTCGAACCTGGTGATTTACCAGTTGCTCTAATGACGAATTTTGCTATCGTCATTAATCTTGCTGTTGCAAAAAAATTGCAAAGGCTGCCTCCACTAAGTTTGTTACAAATTGCCGAAATCGTGAATTAATATTCCTGGCAGCATTTCGAGTTTAGGGTCTGCTTTGGGTCATGTTCAGACCTGCAAGGCGGCTTCAGTGACAGGTCCGTTCTGACCACGTTAACAGACATCCATTGCGCTTCAAAATGTCTAAGGAATTTGGGGCACCTCAGATAGTATAACTCAATATACACAGGAAGAACTAAAGGATGATTTGCGCTTAACCGTTGAATTGGGCTCAATTGAAGATGAAGAAGATGCCAAATTGAAACTCGACCCAATATGGCAGGAATTGCCGCAAACCAAGAGAGTGATTGTGGATTGCAGTAAACGTATCCTCCAAACCGTCAATTACGTCCTCGTCGTCTGCGTAGCATTATTCGCATTCGAAGTTGGGAAGTTTTTGGCGTAGGCCCATTCAGCCTTCCTAGCCACTGTTTGGAGTGACTTGTAGATATCTCTTCAACTACAGATCAATGAATTCATAAAATCCCTTCACAAACCCACTGATGCCAAGTCAAAATCCGATTTTGCAAAGCCGCAGTTCAACAGCCCCGCTAAACATGCGAAACCCCTCAGACAATCTAGTATTTTCAGGGCCATCGGAATAGACATCTGAGAGCAAACGACCTGCCTTATGCCCTACCATTCGATCGGCCAACTCTGAGTGGATCTCAGGAGTGTTGTCAAAGACAGTCCCTGCCCAGCGCCTAATACTGTGTATATCAACGCCCTGTGCCTTTGCATCTGGCATGAACTTCTCAAGGCTGTACCGCATACGATTGCTGAGGCCGTGGCTTAACCGGTTATCCTCGCCTCCCCTTTTCAGTTCATGGAAAAGCTGATCATTTGGCTCTTTCCCTTCACATCTTTGGTTCAGTATTTCTAAGCACTCAGGATTATGGAAGAACAACACGCGCTCAGCCGCTTGGCTTTTGCCTTTGAAGATATGGACTTCGCCATTTTCGCTCTTGATACTTCTCACTTTCAGTTCACAGATATCACCGAGCCTAGCGCCACTGTATACAAGCAAGAGAGCCACCTCATACTGAACTCGTTTCGCCGATGGCAATCCACGAAGATATCCCAAAAACCCTTTAAGGGCCTCATCGCTAAAGCCCCTCTTATGCTTCTCTGCCTTCGGGATTTCTGATTTCAAATCCATAAATGGGCTTGTACCAGAGCACCATTCCCGCCTAAAGCTCCACTTCCACAGGAGGTTCAGGTTATCGATGTACTTAGCAAGCGTCTTGGGAGCTTTACCCGATGGCTCAAGATGATTTGTCAGCCACGAGGCTGTCATCCTAGGCGACACGTTTGCGATTGGAACATCGCCCATGTTCTCGATAAAGGTACTGATGGAACGCTTACGCCCATCTATCGTCCCTTGAGACACTTTCCCTTCAATGGATTCTAGATGCTGCTTCCCAGCGCTGGATACTGGCATGGAGCCACGCAAGGCGATATCTGCATACACCGCCCTGCCTCGTACCCCTTCTTCTCGTGGAAGTACATTGCCCAGTCGGAAGCCACATAAGTAGCTAAATCCGCTTTTTCATCTGTTGGAGCCGATCTGATCTCTTCAGCAAATGCAGCCGCCTCTTCAATCATGGCTACTTTTGAATACTTCTCAGCATCAACAATAAGGTCAACTTCAGCAATGATCTCAGCCAAAGCTGCAGGTCTACGTTTCCTTGCTTCATCAAGGTCACGAGTTTTCAGACTTCGGGAAATAGATTCTTTGCCCAGCTTGGAGCGAGACGCACGTGGGATGACATAGCGTACATACCAAGTGTGGCCACGTTTTAAGAGATTCTGTGTCATGGGATGTTTCATTACCCTGCTTCCTTAACCTGTTACACCAAACGGTGTGCAACAAGTTAGGAAACCTAGGTTCTCTGGGAGTTCCAGAGAGTTGGTGCGGCCGAGAAGACTCGAACTTCCACCCGTGTTACCGGACAGCGACCTCAACGCTGCGCGTCTACCAATTCCGCCACGGCCGCTTGAGGTAGAGGGGAAATATCAAATACTGAGCGCTCTGGCAAGAGCAGAATTCAATATTTTATATAAAGTTGGAAAATAATCTGAATTCCGTTGAATATCAGAAAAACGAGGATTAAAAATCCTGCTGATTGGTGCTTATCCTGTCAGTAATTGAAACACCAATATTATCATCGACTACAATAATTTCACCATAAGCGATTGGTTTATTGTTTGCCAAAACAATTGCGTCGTCATCAACACCGGTGTCCAGTTCAATAACGGCACCACGGCCCATTTTCAAAAGTTGATGAATAGGCATGACAGCTTTTCCCAGAACAACCGAGATTTCGACGTCTACGCCCTTAATAGCCTTGTCATCATCCATAATGGCACCTAAATAACTGAAGTTGTATCGAGTATCTGTCAGTCATGGTTACATTTTTATTAACCAAAAGCAAAATATCCAGTTTGATGGAACTTTGCCTATGATGCTATATAGACGCCATGCATGAAATAGAATGGAAAATTTCTGACGATCTGATCCCGTATGATGATGCTCTTGCCGACATGGAGGCAAGGGTTGCAGCCATACGTGACGGCAGCGCCAAGGAGCTTGTTTGGCTATTGGAGCACCCGCCCCTATATACTGCTGGTACTAGCGCAGATCCCATAGATCTGGTAAGCCCTGACGCTTTTCCTGTCTATAATGCAGGTCGCGGCGGCCAATATACATATCACGGCCCTGGTCAGCGAATTGCTTACGTAATGCTGGATTTAAAAAATCGTGGATCAGACATCCGCGCGTTTGTTCAGGATTTGGAAAACTGGGTCATTGATGTTCTCGCCCAATATCACCTGAAAGGCGAAAAGCGTGAAGGCCGTGTTGGCGTGTGGATTACTAACGGCACAAAGGAAGACAAAATCGCAGCCATCGGTGTACGTGTTCGCAAATGGGTGAGCTTTCATGGCATTTCCATCAACGTGGAACCGGATCTAAGCCACTATTCAGGGATTGTTCCCTGCGGTATTACAGAACACGGCGTAACCTCCCTCGTCGATCAGGGGCTGCCTGTCGCCATGCATGAATTTGATATTGAGCTTCGCAGCAGTTTTGAGAAGGTTTTTTTAGAAGAAGGAGCTAAAGGGTCGATTTTGACGTAAAGCTGTCAAAAATCTCGCCCTCGGCCTTATCTCTTTTCCGAATATCAACCACTCGGGCCATTAATGGCCCCTGCCAGCATTTTTCGAACATGGCCTCTACATTGGCCTCATCCCCTTGGAACATCGCCTCTACGGAGCGATCAAGGCGATTGCGCACCCACCCTTTAAGTCCAAGCCGGCGCGCTTCGTCAATTGTCCACGCACGATAACCAACCCCTTGTACGCGGCCAGTTATCATTGCGTGAACTGTTTTCATTAGTCGTCCTGAACGAACTCAAGAATTACTTCGTCTACGGCAAGTGTATCACCTGCTGCTGCATTCACAACAGCGACAACACCGTCTTGTTCAGCGCGAAGAATATTCTCCATTTTCATTGCTTCGACAACGGCAAGTGGTTGACCGGCCTTCACCTCGTCGCCCGCTTCAACATTGACAGCAACAATCATCCCCGGCATCGGGCATAACAGATACTTGGACATGTCTGGCGCGACTTTCACCGGCATCAACTTGGCAAGCTCTGCCAAGCGAGGGCGGCGAACAGAAAGAGAGATCATGGCACCGCTGTGGGTTACTTGAACACTCCCTCTCGCATTCTCCACTAACGCAACAACGGCACGGCCGTTGATGTCTGCTTCAAAGCGACGGACACCTGGAACCCAGTCAGTTCGGACAGCAAGTGTTTTACCGTCTACCGTAATGTCCATGCCATGCTCGGCATCTTCAATGCTGATGTCTGTATGACGATCAAGTCCCTGACTAACTACCCATTCACTTCCTGCGGTTGCAGCTACGCCGGATGTTGCCCGAGTTTCACTCCGAAGATGAACTGTCGCAGCGATCGCAACCATTGCTCTATAGCTGTCGTCATCCACATCGGCGCCAAAGAACCCTTCCGGATATTCTTCTGCGATAAATCCAGTTGTTATGTTTCCGGATTTAAAACGAGGATGATTGCAAACTGCATTCAGGAAATTGATGTTATGAGCAATACCCTGCACATCATAGGCATCCAGCGCTTTACTCATTTCAGAAATCGCCGTCGCACGATCTGGGCCGTAGGTGCAAAGCTTGGCAATCATCGGATCATAGAACATTGTGATCTCTGACCCTTCGGTAACGCCGGTATCAACCCGAATGTTGTCGCCCACTGGGGGGTTATATTTACTCAAACGTCCGATGGATGGCAAGAAACCACGATAAGGATCTTCTGCGTACAAGCGGCTTTCTATCGCCCACCCTGTCAGCTTCACATCGTTCTGCGTCATAGACAATGCTTCACCATTGGCAACACGGATCATTTGTTCGACCAGATCAACCCCTGTGATCAGCTCGGTCACCGGATGCTCCACCTGCAGACGCGTATTCATTTCGAGAAAATAGAAGCTCCGATCTGCGCCAACGATAAATTCTACAGTACCGGCAGAATGGTAGTCGACTTCCATGGCAAGAGCCACAGCCTGCTCACCCATTGCTTTTCGAAGTGTCTCATCCAAAAAGGGACTTGGAGCCTCTTCGATAACTTTCTGATGGCGTCGTTGAATAGAGCATTCACGCTCTCCCAGATAAATGCAGTTGCCGTGTTTATCTGCCAACACTTGAATCTCAATATGGCGCGGGTCCACAACAAATTTTTCAATGAAGATGCGGTCATCGCCAAAGCTCGAAATTGCTTCGTTTTTAGCCGATTGGAAACCCTCGCGTGCTTCGTCATCATTATTGGCAACGCGCATACCTTTGCCGCCGCCGCCAGCAGATGCTTTGATCATGACTGGATAACCAATTTCCGAAGAAATCTTTACCGCATGTTCTGCATTTTCGATAAGACCCAAGTGACCCGGGACAGTATTAACACCAGCCCCAAGCGCCAGTTTCTTGGAGGCTATTTTATCGCCCATAGACGCAATCGCTTTTTTACCGGGGCCGATAAACGCGATATTTTCTTTCTCCAACGCATCTGCAAACGCTTGATTTTCTGACAGGAAACCATATCCCGGATGCACAGCTTGCGCGCCGGTTTGTTTACAAGCATCGATGATTTTTTCTATAATCAGATAGCTTTCAGCCGCAGCAGAGGGCCCGATGTGGACGGCTTCATCCGCCATTTTCATGTGCATAGCACCATCGTCAGCATCTGAATAAACGGCAACCGTCTTGATACCCATGTCGCGTGCAGTACGAATAACACGGCAAGCGATTTCACCACGGTTGGCGATCAGGATTTTTTCAAACATATTCTTATACCTTTCCTTTTATCGCCTTAAAGCGGGATGTTGCCGTGTTTTTTCCACGGATTTTCAAGTTGTTTATTTTTCAACATACGCAAAGAACTGGAAATACGATGACGCGTGTTATTTGGCATAATCACATCATCAATAAATCCACGATGTCCTGCGATAAATGGATTGGCAAATCTGCGTTGATACTCGTCGGTACGTTCCTGTATTTTCTCATCATCGCCAATTTCGGAGCGGAAAATGATCTCAACAGCACCTTTAGCACCCATCACAGCGATTTCCGCCGATGGCCATGCATAATTCACATCGCCGCGCAAATGCTTGGACGCCATCACGTCATAAGCACCGCCATAGGCTTTGCGTGTAATCACAGTGACTTTTGGAACGGTTGCCTCTGCATATGCATAAAGTAATTTCGCACCATGCTTGATAATTCCGCCATATTCCTGAGCTGTGCCTGGCAAGAAGCCCGGCACGTCAACCAAGGTTACAATTGGAATGTTAAAGCAGTCACAAAAACGAACAAAGCGAGCTGCTTTACGGGAACTGTCAATATCAAGACACCCTGCGAGTACCATTGGCTGGTTAGCAACTACACCAACTGTTTGGCCGTCGATACGTGCGAAGCCGGTAATGATATTTTTCGCATAATCTGGCTGTATTTCGAAAAAATCACCCTCGTCTGAGAGTTTCTTGACCAGCTCCATCATGTCATATGGTTTATTCGCATTGGCTGGAACCAATGTATCGAGCGACATTTCTTTACGATCTGGATTGTCATAGCTTTCCCGGACCGGAGATTTTTCACGGTTTGAAGCTGGCAACATATCAACAAGACGGCGAACTTCACTCAACGCTTCAACGTCATTATCATAGGCATTATCTGCAACAGAGGATTTACTTGTATGTGTTCCAGCGCCGCCAAGCTCTTCTGCTGTGACAGTCTCGTTCGTAACTGTCTTCACAACGTCCGGTCCCGTTACAAACATGTAGGAGCTGTCGCGAACCATAAAGATAAAATCAGTCATCGCGGGCGAGTAAACTGCACCGCCAGCACATGGGCCCATAATCACTGAGATTTGAGGAATAACACCAGATGCCATCACATTCCGCTGGAAGACATCGGCATACCCTGCAAGACTATCAATGCCTTCTTGAATGCGGGCTCCGCCTGAATCGTTCAATCCAATGATCGGCGCACCAACCTGCATGGCTTTATCCATAACCTTGCAAATTTTCTTCGCGTGATATTCTGAAAGTGATCCGCCAAAGACAGTAAAGTCCTGAGAGAAAACAAAAACCAGTTTGCCGTGAATAGTGCCGTGTCCCGTGATAACACCTTCACCGGTGATAACATTATTTTCCATACCAAATTCGGTACAACGATGTTCAACGAACATGTCCCACTCTTCGAATGATCCCTCGTCCAAAAGAAATTCTATGCGTTCCCGCGCAGTTAATTTCCCTTTTGAATGTTGTGTATCAATACGTCGCTGGCCGCCTCCGAGACGGGCCTTTGCGCGTTTTTCTTCAAGCTGTTGTATAATATCTTGCATCTCTACTCCCTGACTTTTCCGATCTCTTTGCCGGCCACCTGTCACTGGTCACAAAGGTTTAAAAATTTAATTGCGGCTTCCAAGCTGACTTTATTATTTTTTCTTCGCTTGGCTGATTCCGCGTCTTCTCCCCACTCTTCAATAATATGAGTCTCGTCCAACTCACTCACCTCGAATGCCTGTTGAGCATCCAAAATTCCGCTCATAACTGCCAGTGTCACAACCAGCGATCCTGAAAGGCTCACGATGTCATGAATGGCAGAAAGTTGCAGATCACTCTGCGTGTCAATGATAGCCCTTAGCTTTGCAAGCGCCTCATCCTCTTGTGCAATATAGCCAACGCCAGTGGTGACTCTAAGAGTTACACCGTGGGTATCCTTCACCCAAACCAGCAAAGGATCCCATGCGTCTGTTTGCTTTGTTTTTAAAAATTCCGGATAAGAAGCACGGTAACAAACCAAATCGGTCGCACCAAACCCTGCAATCTCGTCAATCACCTTCTCCCGTTGAGTGGTAACACGGTCGATGGCTGTAGCAGCATATTTCATTGTAGGCATGGTTGACGGGTCAACCTTATCTTTTTGGGCGTCCCATTCAGAAGCAACTTCTTCAGCAATCGCCAACGATGGCAAGATAAAAGCAGCTTTTGCAGGTGTTTTGATTGAGCGTCCATCAAGCACGATGGAAAAACCACCATCAACTGCGCAAGCTTCTGCTTTTTTATAAAATCGCTTCATAATATTTTTTCGAATTTTTGGTATTGTGAATTAAGTTAAGCAAACAGTCGTTTGGTTTATACTGTGTATTTGTAAAAAAGCAAGTAGAAGTCTACTTTTTCAAGGGTGTACGATAGGAAATAGTTCATCGTAACGATGGATCAAATAATCCGCACCTGAAGCCAACAATGTTGCGTCATCATGATATCCCCAGCTAACGCCAACAGTATGGCAGTTCGCGTTTTTACCAAGCATCATATCGTAACTCGTGTCGCCGATCATGTAGGTGTTTTCGGGCAGAGTACCAGCATCCTTCATCGCTTTCTCTAACATCTGCGGGTGCGGCTTACCCGGATTATGGTCAGGAGTTTGCAGTGAAATAAAATATTTTCCCAAATCGTGCATTTCAACGACAGCCTTAAGACCCCGCATGGATTTCCCTGTCGCGACGGCCATTAAGGTGCCCGCCGCATCTAGAGCTTTTATTGTATCGAGTGTCCCTTTAAAAAGCGGCTCTTCGTGATCTGGTTTCAATCTGTGTTCCCTGAAAGCAGCTTTATATCCTTCTACTAATCGGTGGAGCAAATCGGCATCTTCTTTGTCGGTCATTAGATGGTGAATTGCTTCGTCCAGGTTTAGTCCAATAATCGACCTAACGGCAGGATCTTCCGGCGGGATCAAATCGCAAGCCTTGAAGGACTGCTCCATGCAATGAATGATATTGTATTGACTGTCGACCAACGTACCGTCGCAGTCAAAAACCACTAATTTTAATGGCGAACCCTGCATCACATTTCCTATTCATTTTGATATTTCGAATACTACCCTTCTTGTATCAAAAGAAGGCGATGTAAAAAAATTATTTTCAGACTTTTATCTAGATTGTTTCTCGGTTAAGTTTTTCGCGGACAGGAAATCACGACTAGAGAGAATTGCGCATATGTATACGCTTTATGATTTCTTGCCATCTGGCAACGGCTATAAAATTAGACTTCTTCTTAGCCAGTTGGATCTTCCTTACAGATATGTCGAAAAAGACATCCTGAACGGCGAGACCCAGACTGAAGAATTTCTAAAATTGAATGCCAATGGCCGTATTCCCCTCCTACAGCTTGAAAATGAAGAATGCCTTGCAGAATCCAATGCTATTCTAATGTATCTGGCAGAAAACACGCCTTTCCTACCAGAAGATCGACTGACAAAAGCACGTGTTCTCCAATGGCTTTTCTTTGAGCAATATAGTCATGAGCCAAATATTGCAGTTGTTCGTTTCTGGACGACCCATGGCGGTCCAACTGTCGCACAGAAGGCACAACTGGATGCAAAGCTGGCTGCGGGGTACTCGGCCCTATCTGTTATGGAAAAACAGCTCCAGAAGACTGATTTTCTTATTGGAAGCTCCTATACAGTCGCTGATATCGCGCTTTACGCCTATACGCATGTTGCGCATGAAGGTGGCTTTGATCTTTCAGAATACCCTGCAGTTTCTTCTTGGCTGCAACGTATAAAATCACAACCAAAACACACTCTGATTACGGATGAAAAATAAAAAATTGGAACCCTGATTTCGGGAAGATTTTTTTCGATTTTCGCTTTCTAATCTATTTTTTTCAGGAGTTATGCTGTGCCTCAATTTACACCGAACATTCAAAGTCAGTCCAGCATGTCCGCGGGCAACTGGTTCCTGTTACTTTTACTCGCCCTGATTTGGGGAGGATCATTCTTTCTAAATGGCGTTATTATTAAAGAAGTCCCAGTCCTTAGCATCGTTTTCTTTCGGGTGTTCTTCGCGGCACTTTTCTTGTTGCTTTTCATGAAAATCAGAAGAATATCCATTCCACTTGATAGATCCCTTCTTGGCGCGTTTCTAATCATGGGATTTGTTAATAATTTTATTCCCTTTTCACTCATCGTTGGAGGACAAGTTTATATCGGCAGCGGTCTCGCAGCCGTTTTGAACGCTACCACTCCATTATTTGCAGCCGTCGTTGCTCATATAAGTACAGACGACCCTGCTGAAAGGTTAGGGCCACGCCGTATCGCGGGTATTCTATTTGGGATCGCTGGAGTTGCTATTCTACTCGCCCCAAAAATCGGTGACGTCGGGTTTTCAGGTAATGAAGTCTTTGGACAAATTGCCGTGCTGGGTGCTGCTCTCTCTTACGGCCTTGCTGTCGTATACGGCAGAAGGTTTGGAAAAATGGGCATTTCACCAGTTGCAACAGCTGCGGGACAGGTCAGTGGTAGCAGCCTTCTCCTGCTCCCATTCGTATTAGTGATTGATACCCCATGGATCTATCTCGGATCTTTAAGCCTGAACACCGTTATAAGCATGTTATCGCTATCTTTGATATGTACGGCATACGCTTATATTCTGTACTTTAAATTGATCAAAAACGCAGGGGCAACCAACGCATCCCTCGTCACATTGTTAGTCCCGGTTAGTGCCATCATTCTTGGCGTTCTATTCTTAGGGGAAACACTTACAAGCAATATCCTCTTGGGGATGGTTAGCATTGGTTTTGGATTGCTGATTATTGATGGGCGTATCTTGAAAATATTCCATAAAAAAAGCCCGGCATAAATCGGGCTTTAGTTCTAGAAACGATGCTAACGTTATCGCGGGATCAGATTGATTGCTTCCATCACCACTGTCGCTGCCAACTGGGCTGTGATGCCAGACTGATCATAGGGCGGGCTCACGGTGTTGATATCACAAGCAACAATAGACAATCCGGCTAACCCTCGAAGTAACTCCAACCCATGATAGGCCGTTGGCCCACCGGGCGTAGGCGTCGCGACACCCGGTGCAACGGATGGATCAAAGAAATCCATATCGAAACAAAGGTAGATAGGTTTTCCTTCTAGATTTTCGCGTATTTTCGCGACAGCGTCTGCACTGGGAATTTCTGCTATCTCGGACCAAGGCAGCACCCGATATCCAAGATCTCTGGTAAATTCGATGGATGCTTTCGCATTTACGGGCGCCCGCGCACCGACATGAACGGATGCCGGCAAATCTATCAGGCCTTCCTTAGCAGCATGAGTGAAGGGCGTCGCGTTATCATAATGGTCATTACCGCGAAGAGGATAGGTATCCGTATGCGCGTCAAAATGAATGACGGCAAGATCTGGATATTTTCGGGCGACCGCTCTTAATTGTGGCAATGCAACAGCACCATCTCCCCCCAAGGTAACAGGGACACAATTTTTGCTGAGTATTTCCCTCATCGCCCTTTCCGCCCGATCGTAAAAGGTATGAATGTGAGCAAGACCGCCGGACCCAAAATTCACGTCTCCCGCATCAACCACCTTCAGATGTTCGAGAGGATCTGGGGCTGCATCTTCAATCAATTCCAGAGTAAGTATAGATTGTTCACGGATCGCATTGGGCCCAAGCCGCGCACCCAGACGGGTAGGATGATTACCGCAGTCAAAAGGCATACCTAAGATCGCGACATCTGCTTTTTCAAAGTCCTGACTGTAATCTAATCTCGCGAAAGTCAGCGGCGGGACAAAAATACCTTCTCGTTCAGTACGCATTAAAAACTTCCTTATCATGGCCGACAATGCGGAGCCTTAGCAAAAAAAAGCCCGGAATAATCCGAGCTTTTTCTATTGAAACATTAGATCAAAAACTAACCTGCACGGTTTACCGCACTGGTAATTGCTTTAAGTGACGCTGTTACAATATTTGCATGACGGCCGACACCGAATACCGGATTTCCATCGACATCACGCATTTCAACGTAAGCAACAGCCACAGCATCTGCACCAAAGCCTGTTGTGTGTTCGCGATAATCATTCACTGTAAGTTCAATGCCAACATTGTCTTTAAGTGCACTCATGTAGGCGTCGATAGGGCCAGTTCCAGTACCTTCAATGGTTTTCTCTGTACCGCCTTGCTTGATAGTAGCCGTCAGCTTGCGACGATCTGATCCACCGGCTTCAACCGTCGTTTGGTGATTTACAAAATCAACAACGCCAGATGCTTCGAGGTACTGATCAACGAACGTACTGTAGATAAATTCTGATGTAAGTTCTTTGCCGGTTTCATCACCAATCGCCTGAATGATTTTACTGAACTCAATCTGCAACATGCGAGGAAGTTCAATCCCATAATCTTCTTGCAGCAAATACGCAACGCCGCCTTTACCGGACTGGCTGTTCACACGAATAACCGCGTCATAGTTTCGGCCAAGGTCTGCCGGATCAATCGGCAAATATGGAATTTCCCAAAGATCGCTATTAGCTTGTTTTCGAGAAGAAAAACCTTTCTTAATAGCATCCTGATGTGAACCAGAGAAAGCCGTAAACACAAGTTCACCGCCATATGGATGACGTGGATGGACAGGTAACTGATTACAATATTCAACAGTCCGTACGACTTCGTTGATATCGCTAAAATCAAGTTCCGGGTTCACACCCTGCGTATACATGTTCATTGCAATATTAATAATGTCCACATTGCCTGTACGTTCACCATTGCCAAACAATGTGCCTTCGACACGGTCAGCACCCGCCATGATACCAAACTCAGCCGCAGCAACGCCTGTTCCTCGGTCGTTATGAGGGTGTAAAGACAGAATAACTTTATCGCGGTTTGGCAAATTGCGATGCATCCATTCAATTTGATCTGCATAAACGTTTGGTCCCGCAACTTCTACTGTCGCAGGCAGGTTAAAGATGATCTTATTATCTTCAGTTGGCTTCCAGATCTCCATGACGGCCGTACAAACTTCACAGGCGTAATCCAGCTCGGTTTGTGTGAAGCTTTCAGGAGAATATTCCATTTGCACTTTGGTTTCAGGCATTTCATCTGCTAACTGACGAACGAGCTTGGCACCTTTAATAGCGATTTGCTTGATACCCTCTTTATCCAGATCGAAGACAACGCGGCGCTGCAACGTGGATGTTGAGTTGTACAAATGTACGATCGCTTCTTTACAGCCTTCAATGGATTCAAACGTCCGGCGGATCAGTTCTTCACGGGCTTGCGTCAAAACCTGAATTTTAACACCCTCTGGAATTTCGTTATTGTCGATCAGGAAGCGGACAAAATCAAAATCTGTTTGTGAGGCAGATGGAAAACCAACTTCAATTTCTTTAAAGCCCAAGCCAACCAAATGACGGAACATGCGTAATTTACGTTCATGCCCCATAGGTTCAACAAGTGCTTGATTGCCATCTCGCAAATCGACAGAACACCAAATTGGTGCCTTATCGATGATTTTTGTTGGCCATTGGCGGTCAGCGATATCAATTGGTTCGAACGCTTTGTATTTATCACCAGGAATAAAGCTCATCTCTGTATCCTCAATCTTCGTCGGCGCTTCGTTTGGCAGCGCACAATATATGTTTGTCTTATTTTTATGAAATGCAGCAATGTTACGGTCGCTCGGCGCTACTTCCCCCAGCGACCGCTAATAAGTCGAGAGAGCCTCCCGAATGAACAGTTGATGTCATTCTGGCTCTGCAATCTACTTATTGCATCTGATGTTTTTGAAGGATCAGGCCATTCAGCCTTGTAATTACTCATTTTTTTTCTCGATTGACTATTAGGAATAGGACATCGCGCCCCGGCACCTCTTAAAGCGCCGGGCAAGTAAGTCGTAGCAGTCCTGTCAGTCGATCGGTATATTCCATGGGTGAAAAATTATCGGATGGGGATAAATAGTCAAGGTAAAAGCTCAAAATAGTGTGTTTTCACCGTTTTTATATCCATCTATCCCAATCCATTACTAGATTCCTTGTTCTTCGAAAGGATCTTCATAATCGTTTTCATGGAAACCGAGTAGCTTCCACGTCGCAGCCATATGCTGGGATAATGGCGCCGTGACTGATACTTCTCCACCATTTGGATGAGAGATTGTTATTTCACGGGCATGCAGGTGCATATTTCTGGAAATTGCGCCCTCAAGAAACGCTTCCGGGCCACCATATTTGCCGTCGCCAACAATCGGAGTTTCAATCGCATGACAATGAACTCGCAACTGGTGAGTTCTTCCGGTTAGAGGTTTAAGAGCCAACCATGCCGCAGTTGTACCAGCAACTGACACCACTGAATAATCACTGATTGCTGTCTGCCCTTCGCGGTCCACAACAACTTTTTCACCTACCGAAGTTACAATTTTTCGCAGATTATACGAAATTGTAGCGTTATGCGGCCGCGGAACACCTGCAACCAAAGCCCAATAGATCTTGCGTGTTGTTCGGTTTCTAAAGGCTTCTGTTAAATGCTTCGTAGCTTTCCTTGTCCGGCCAATGACCAGAACACCGGAAGTATCTTTGTCCAACCTGTGAATAAGCCGCGGACGTTCTTCATAGTCATAACGCAACCCATCTAGCATACCGTCAATATGCCGGGTCTGTTTACTACCACCCTGCACAGGAAGTCCTGCGGGCTTATTGAGAACAATAACCTCGTCATCCATGTGAAGGACCATGCCGCGAATATCAGCTACGTCATGGTCTGACAAACCGCTTTCGTACTTGGGTGCCGATCTGGAAGCATTTGGATCAAACGCATAATCTGGCATAGGTGGCACACGAATAGTCTGCCCCGCTTCCAGCCGATCCTTAGCTTTGGCGCGTTTTTTGTCTACTCTGACTTCGCCTTTACGTAAGTATTTTTCAAGCTGTCCGTGAGACATACCCGGAAAATGACTTTTAAACCAACGATCTAACCTTAGATCATCTTCTCCGTCAGACACTTCGATTAACTGTACCCTGCTCATGAGAGAACTACCCGCATTATATAAAGACCTGCAAACAAGCCTATAATAGACAATAAAACTGAAAGAAAGATGTATCCGCCAGCAATTAAAAAAGCACCTTTTTGTACCTGAACGGCCACGTCCAGCGAAAAGGTTGAAAACGTTGTGAAAGCTCCAAGAAATCCTGTGACAAGCAAGCTTCGAACTTCTGGCGGTGGAGACCACCGCAATGCCATGGTCTCAATAAGAACACCCATTAGGAAAGAGCCTAGAATATTCACAATAAGCGTTCCATATGGATAACCATGTCCAATTAGACGTATAGCAAATACACCAACCCCGTATCTAGCGCAGGCACCAATGGCACCGCCAAGGGCAATCGATAGATACATATTCATTCAGCGTCTCCTTCTTGGGTCCGTTTCTTTCTCAGCCGGTCCCAATAGTCAAGCCGTTTACCGATATCGCGCTCAAAACCTCTTTCAACGGGTTTATAGTATTCTTG
Source organism: Alphaproteobacteria bacterium 46_93_T64 (assembly GCA_002163135.1). Classification (GTDB taxonomy): domain Bacteria; phylum Pseudomonadota; class Alphaproteobacteria; order Sneathiellales; family Sneathiellaceae; genus Sneathiella. The sequence goes on along the minus strand of MAAN01000024.1, from coordinate 16,958 downwards.
CCGCGACATGTCGTCAGGAAAGAAATTCTGTCCTGAGAATCCATCTTCAGCATCATGATCGTAGGAATAGTTCTTCCCATATCCCAAATTTTTCATAAGGTCAGTTGGCGCATTCAAAATGTGTTTTGGCGGCATGAAAGAGCCGTTTTTACGCGCGGATTTCGCGGCGGCTTTAAAGGCGGCATACGCTGCATTTGATTTAGGTGCTGTTGCCATATAAATGACCGACTGGGCGATCGCGAGATCCCCTTCGGGACTACCTAAAAATTGATAGGCGTCTTTGGCTGCGTTCGCCTGAACAAGTGCGTTTGGATCTGCCATGCCTATGTCTTCGACTGCAAACCTCACAAGACGTCGAGCCAGATACAAAGGGTCTTCACCCCCATCCAGCATTCGAGAGAACCAGTAGAGCGCGGCATTAACATCAGAGCCTCGTATAGATTTATGAAGCGCACTGATCAGATTGTAGTGTCCATCTCGATCCTTATCGTAAGCCGGTGCCCTTTTTGATATTACTTCGGTGAGCTGACTAGCTGTTAAGACCTCATCCCCTGTCCTGAATATAGTTTCGGCCATGTTTAAGAAAAAACGGCCATCCCCATCTGCAAGATCATACAATTTCTCGCGTGCGTGATCATCCAGCGGAATAGATCTTCCTTCCAGCTCTTCGGATCGCTCAAGCAATTGTTTTAAAGAATTCTCTTCGTGCCTCTCTAGCACTAACACCTGACAACGGGAGAGCAACGCGCCGTTAAGCTCGAACGATGGATTTTCGGTTGTTGCACCGACCAATGTAATAGTACCGTCTTCTACAAACGGCAAAAAACCATCTTGCTGGGATCGGTTGAAACGGTGGATTTCATCTACAAATAACAAAGTTGCCTTGCCATTTTGACGGCGAATTTTTGCAGCCTCGAACATTTTACGAAGATCTGCGACCCCTGAAAAGACTGCAGATATTTGCTCAAAGTGTAAATCGACTTCTTGAGCTAACAATCTCGCAATCGTTGTCTTTCCAGTCCCCGGCGGCCCCCAAAGGATCAATGAAGCCAGCCAACCGGCTTCCAGCATACGTTGGAGTGGACCACCTTCCTTAAGTAGGTGCTCTTGCCCGACAACTTCGGATAATGAAGAGGGGCGCAAACGATCAGCAAGAGGTCTCGCACCTGAGCTCGTTCCGCTATTACTGGCGAACAGGTCGCTCAACGGCCTACTCTCAGAGTAGCTTTACGGCCGTTCCGAAGAAGCGTGATGTCCCAAACGTCTCCGGCCTTAATCAGTAGGGTTTGTAAGCCCTTGCCAGTTGTCACCTTTTCTTTATTAACATTCAAGATGATATCACCTTTTCTAAATTGGTGACGTGCACCAATGGTACCGCGCCGAACCCCCGAAATTACAACTCCTTTCAGAAACGGCGAAATTCCAAGCTCCAATGCGTAAGCAGGTGAAAGCGATCCAACCACTACACCTGACATCGGTTGTTCACCCTGTAACGTTACTATATTACGAGCCGGTGTCTCTGGAGCTACCATTAATGGGACATCCAAAAAGACTTCGTTGCTTTCCCGAATGACACCAACACGTGCTTTATCCCCCAGGTGGCCTACTGAAATCCGAAACAGAAGTGCCTGAGCATCCGCAATTTCATGTCCATCCACCGACACCACGACATCATTCGGTTTCAAACCTGCAGTGTCGGCCGCACTCCCTGCAAATATCTGGCTAATCAAAACGCCCTTAGGATAGCTAAAGCCGAGGCTCTGCGCCATATCGGGACTTAGACTTTGCCCGTCTGCACCGAACCAAGGGCGCATTACTTTTCCGCTAGCAAGGCCATTATGCATAACGGATTGCACAAGGTTGGCTGGAATAGCGAAGCCGATACCCAGCGAACCACCTCCCTTACTAAAAATCGCGGAATTGATCCCGGCAAGGGTCCCGTTCATTGTCAAGAGCGCTCCACCAGAATTCCCGGGGTTAATAGCGGCGTCAGTCTGAATAAAGGATTTGATATCGGTTCTTGGACCAGTCGTCCGCCCAAGAGCCGAAACGATACCGCTCGTAACACTTTGTCCAACACCAAACGGATTACCAATGGCAATGACTAGATCTCCAACTTCCAGAGAATCTGAATCATGGAATTTCAAGAAAGGTAGTTTCTCCCCATTGGGGTTTATTTTCAGCACGGCAAGGTCTGTCTGCTCGTCTTCCAAAAGCACTTTTGCCTCAAACTCGCGTCTATCGTTCAGGGCAACAGTAATTTCTTCAGCACCTGCAATTACATGATAATTTGTAATTACCATTCCAGTAGAACTAACAATTACCCCGGAGCCAAGCGAACTTTGCGTTTTTTTCCTTTTCTTGGATTGCCCGAAGCCGGGACCAAAAAATTGTTCGAAAAACGGATCATTAAATAGTGATGAACTACGTGCCTGACGTACTTTCTTCTTGGTGAATATATTCACGACCGCAGGCGCTGCCTTTTTGACCAATGGTGCAAAGGAGAGCTTAATTTCCATTTCACTTGCAGGTACCTTTTTCGCATCCTCTGCAAATACAACACGCGCAGGAGAGCCGAATATAAATAAGACTCCACCCAAAAGGAGCAATGTGGTCATAAAGCTTCGAGACATTTTCTCAACAATCCTTGCTACGATCAACAACTCACCAAAATACATATTTGTATTCTATAGGTTTTACCAAATTTAGGTGTTTTCATTCACCTTGACCCATTACCGGGTTACCTTACATAAATAACTCTCGGTTCCAGACAACAAATATAAAATGAAATACCTCTCGCTGGACTTACCAAACAGTCTCTACCCCGCGACTTAACTTCGCAACTACCTTCGCCATTGGATGATCTTGAGCGCATAAGTTCCGGAAACCAGGTCCTCATAATCAGGTGCCATCCTGAACTGATATTGGACACCTAACCGGATGCCGCAAGGCAAAAAAAAGGGCAGCTACAAGAGCTGCCCTTTAATCTATTTATTTGAAGGCTTTAAGCTACGGCTTCAGCTTCCAAAATCTCTTCTTCTACATCCTGAGATGGTCCGCTGTCTTGACCTTTAGCGTCTACATCGCGGTCAATCAGTTCGATTACACCCATTGGAGCCGCGTCACCTGTACGGAAACCAGCCTTCAACACACGAGTATAACCACCATCACGGTCAGAATAACGCTCTGCAAGTGTTGTAATCAACTTATCAACTGTTGCCTTTTCAGACAATGAAGCCAACAACTGACGACGTGCATGCAAATCACCGCGTTTGCCGAGAGTGATTAGTTTTTCAACGATTGGACGAAGATCTTTAGCCTTCGGCAATGTTGTTTTAATTTGCTCATGCTTGATCAAAGATGCTGCCATGTTGGCAAACATCGCCATGCGATGAGAGGATGTTCTGCTGAACTTGCGTCCAGATTTACGATGCCGCATTTTTCTTACTCCAAAGCAGGCAGTAGCTAAAAGCCTGCCTCTGCGTGATTAGTCTTAATCTTCCGATAACTTACGAGCCATCTCTTCGATATTTTCAGGTGGCCAGTTTGGAACTTCCATTCCAAGATGCAAGCCCATGCCCGACAAAACTTCCTTAATCTCGTTCAAAGATTTACGACCGAAGTTCGGTGTACGAAGCATTTCTGCCTCTGTCTTCTGAATAAGATCACCAATATAAACGATATTATCGTTTTTCAGGCAATTCGTTGAACGAACAGTAAGTTCCAGTTCCTCGACCTTGCGAAGCAAGTTCGGGTTCATATCTGGTTCTTTATCATCTTCTTTTACAACAACTTCCTCAGGCTCATCGAAATTGATGAACAATTGGAACTGTTCCTGCAAAATACGCGCAGCAAATGCAACTGAATCTTCCGGTGTTACTGTACCGTTGGTGTACACCTTCAGGGTCAGCTTGTCATAGTCAAGTACTTGACCTTCACGTGCTGCATCCACTTTATACGTAACCTTACGTACTGGGCTGTACAGGCTATCCATAGGGATAAGCCCGATTGGCGCATCTTCAGGACGATTTGCAACGCCTGCGACATAGCCTTTACCAGTATTTACGGTCATTTCCATATTGATGTCAGCGCCATCATCCAAATGCAGGATCACTTGTTCAGGATCCATTATTTCAATGTCTGCGCCAGTATCAATCATACCAGCTGTTACAGCGCATGGGCCTGATGCTTTCAGGTACACACGTTTTGGACCTTCAACATGACTACGGATAGCCATTTTCTTCAGGTTCAATACGATATCTGTAACATCTTCACGCACACCGGCGATTGACGAGAATTCATGCAATACGCTATCGATTTGAATCGATGTTATTGCCGCGCCTTGCAGGCTCGACAAAAGTACGCGACGCAATGCATTACCAAGCGTCAGACCGAAGCCTCTTTCGAGGGGTTCGACGACAATAGTTGCCTCGCGACCACTATGCTCCCCCGGTTCAACCGAAAGATTTGCCTGGATTAGGTCTTTCCAGTTTTGAACTATCACGGCGTTGACCTCATAGCTGAGCAGACCCTCTGTGGGCCTGCAGAATCTCAAAAACAGTCAGTGCAGGAACCTCCCGCACTGTCTACTTTCCCTTATACGCGGCGACGTTTTGGTGGACGGCAACCGTTATGTGGGATCGGAGATACATCACGAATTGAAGTAATAGTGAAGCCCACTGATTGCAACGCACGCAGCGCTGACTCACGTCCAGAACCTGGACCTTTTACTTCTACTTCAAGAGTTTTCATTCCATGCTCTTGCGCTTTCTTGCCGGCATCTTCCGCAGCAATCTGAGCAGCAAATGGCGTAGATTTCCGTGACCCTTTAAAACCTTGTGATCCCGCAGATGACCAAGCAATAGCATTGCCCTGTGCATCAGTGATCATGATCTTAGTGTTATTAAAGGAAGCACTTACGTGAGCAACACCTGAAATGATGTTCTTACGCGCACGGCGCTTAATACGAGTCTTATCACGAGCCATGTTACTTCTTCTTTCCAGCAATCGGCTTAGCCGGACCCTTACGGGTACGTGCGTTTGTATGTGTACGTTGTCCGCGCACTGGCAGGCCACGACGGTGGCGCAGGCCACGGTAGCAACCCAGATCCATCAAGCGTTTGATGTTCATAGATGTCTCACGGCGAAGATCGCCTTCAACAGTATGATCAGCATCAATTACTTCACGAATACGAACGACTTCAGAATCGCTCAGTGCGTTCACACGCATATGATCAGCAAGACCGACAGTCTTACAAATCTGTTTGGCCTTGGTTGTACCAATGCCATGGATATAAGTTAGTGCAATCTGCACCCGCTTGTTCGTCGGGATATTTACACCAGCAATACGAGCCACGCTAGTTTCTCCTCATCACCAAAATCAGGTCAAATCGACCCGTTGTCTCAATGCGCTTCCGGGAAGCGCGCGATTATATAAACTTGTCGTTAGTAGTCAACACCTAGATATTTTTAAGCAACGCTTCTATCTGTAATGTGACTTCTTCTATTTCGGCCATCCCGTCAACTTGTTTCAGGATACCCTTCCCTTTGTAATAGGGTAACAAGGGTGCGGTCTGATTGTGATATGACTGCAATCTGGTTGTTACCGTCTCTGCAGTGTCGTCACTACGGCGGGAAAATTCATTTCCACCGCATTTATCACACACACCCTCTTCGGCTGGTTTCAAAAATTTATCGTGATAACCAGCACCACAGTTGGCACATGTATAACGGCCTGTAACCCGTTCCACAAGTACCGTATCATCAGTTTTCATCTCAATAACGGCATTTAATGACATTTTTTTGTCTGCCAGCATCGAATCAAGAGCTTCTGCTTGCGCTTCAGTTCTTGGGAAGCCGTCCAAAATAACACCATTGGTGCAATCAGGTTGGTCTAACCGATCAGAGATAATCCCTGTCATAATATCGTCTGAAACCAAATCACCGCGTTCCATCACAGCTTTTGCTTTCAATCCGATTTCTGTTCCCTCGGAAACTGCGGATCTCAACATATCTCCAGTGGAGAGTTGTATTAAACCGTGTTTATCCTGAAGTCGTTGAGCTTGCGTCCCTTTGCCTGCTCCCGGTGCTCCTAATAAGATGAGTATCATCTACGCCGTCCCCCAAGATTCGATTTCTTAATCAAGCCTTCGTATTGGTGTGCGAGCAAATGACTTTGAATTTGCGCCACAGTATCCATCGTAACGGATACAACGATCAGCAATGAAGTACCACCAAAATAAAATGGAACCGCCCACTGCGAAATCAATAACTCAGGCAAAATACATACCAAGGACAGATAGGCTGCACCCAAAACGGTGAGGCGCGTCAACACAAAGTCCAAATACTCAGATGTTCTTTTACCGGGACGGATACCGGGGACAAAGCCACCGTTCTTCTTCAAGTTATCTGCTGTATCATCAGGGTTAAAGACGACAGCGGTATAAAAGAAACAGAAGAACACGATACCCGTTATATAAAACAACATGTAAAGCGGTGTTCCACGTCCCATCAGGGTCGTAACTGTTGTAAGCCACTCTGGCCCACTGCCTGCAGAGAATCCAGCAACCGTAACCGGCATCAATAGTAAAGAGGATGCAAAGATTGGCGGAATAACACCAGCAGTGTTGAGCTTGAGAGGTAAATGCGAATTCTGTCCGCCATAAGTTTTGTTACCCCGTTGCCGTTTCGGATACTGAACCAATATCCGGCGCTGTGCCCGCTCCATGAAGACGATAAAGCCAATAACTGCGGCTGACATGAGGAGCAAGAAGAGGATAACAAAAGTAGAGATCGCGCCAGTTCGTCCAAGTTCCAACGTTCCAACGAGGGCGCTTGGCAAGGCTGCGACAATACCGGAGAAGATTATCAGTGAAATTCCGTTACCAACACCGCGCGCTGTGATCTGTTCACCGAGCCACATCAAGAAAACTGTACCGCCAACCAAAGTAACAACAGTGGTAATTCGGAAGAACAGCCCTGGATCGATTACAGCCGCTTGACCGGAAGAAAGTGACATACCTTCAAGGCCGACCGCGATACCATAGCCCTGCAACGTCGCAAGGAGCACCGTGCCGTAACGGGTGTATTGATTGATTTTTTTACGTCCCTGCTCGCCTTCTTTTTTCAGCTGACCCATTTGCGGAGAAATGGATGTCATCAACTGCATAATGATAGACGCAGAGATATAAGGCATAATGTTCAACGCGAAAATGGTCATACGCCCGAGCGCACCACCAGCAAACACGTCGAACATTCCTAGAACGCCACCGGAGTTTTGGGCAAAAACATCTGCCAACACATTTGGATCAACACCCGGGATCGGAATATACGTTCCGAGCCGGTAAACGATCAATGCAAAGAGCGTGAACCACAAACGCTTCTTAAGTTCCGTCGCCTTGGAAAACGCTCCAAAGTTCATGGATGAAGCCATTTGTTCTGCTGCTGACGCCATTTAGGGGTACTCCAGGTTAAAAAGGGCAGCTGTTCGCTGCCCTATACGCGTTCTTCTTATTCGCCTTTAGTAACTGCCGGTGTCAACAATGTGACAGAACCGCCAGCTTTTTCGACAGCTTCAACTGCGCCTTTAGACGCACCAGAAACTTCAAAAGTTACTTTGGACTTCAGCTCACCTTTTGCAAGGAGACGAACACCATCAACCACTTTACCGACAACACCAGCTTCCTGAAGTTTGGCAATCGTAATTGTTTCTTTCGCGTCAAGTTTACCTGCATCAATAGCAGTTTGCACTCGGCCGAGGTTTGCTACAGCAAATTCCTTGCGGAAGATGTTTGTAAAACCGCGCTTTGGCAAACGACGATGAATTGGCATTTGGCCGCCTTCAAAACCTTTGATGGCAACACCAGAACGTGATTTTTGACCTTTTTGACCAGCACCGGAAGTTTTACCTTTACCGGAACCGATACCACGGCCAACGCGTTTGCGGTTCTTTGTCGCGCCCGCAATATCAGACAATTGATTCAATAACATTTCTGTATTCCTTATCCTACAGGCCGCCCTTAAGAGGCTTCCGTGACCTGTACGAGGTGATGAACCTTGCGAATCATCCCACGAATGGATGGGGTATCTTCAACTTCAACGGTCCGATGCATTTTGTTCAGACCCAAGCCGATGAGTGTCGCCCGCTGAGATTTATGACGTCCGATCGGACTTCCGATCTGTGTCACGGTAACAGTAGCTTTAGCCTTAGCCATCTGCAGTCTCCTTCACAGCTGTAGTTGAACGACGCCCAACGATTTCCGATACCTTTTTGCCACGCTTAGCAGCAACCTGCCGAGGTGAACTCATGGCTTTAAGCGCTTCGAAAGTAGCTTTCACCATGTTGTACGGGTTGGAAGTACCGATAGATTTCGTCACAACATCCTGAACACCGAGTGTTTCGAATACTGCACGCATTGGACCACCTGCGATGATACCTGTACCAGCTGGCGCTGCACGAAGTACCACATGACCGGCACCGAAGTGACCGTTCACGTCATGATGCAATGTGCGGCCTTCACGAAGCGGTACACGGACCATGTTACGCTTTGCAGCTTCAGTTGCCTTACGAATGGCTTCCGGCACTTCACGGGCTTTACCGTGACCGTAGCCAACACGACCGTTTTGATCGCCAGCTACTACTAAAGCAGCAAAACCGAAGCGACGGCCACCTTTAACAACTTTTGCCACACGATTGATGTGAACAAGCTTGTCGACGAATTCTGAATCGCCTTTTTCGTTTTGATCTTGTCTCATTTCATATACCCCCTAGAAGGACAACCCGCCTTCACGGGCGGCCTCGGCGAGGGCTTTAACCCGGCCGTGATATTTAAAGGCACCGCGGTCAAAAGCGACGGTTGTTACACCAGCTTTTTTCGCGCGTTCGGCGATCAGTTTGCCAACTGCAGTAGCGGCATCCTTGTTTCCACCGTTTTTCAATGCTTCACGCAAGTCTTTATCAAGAGTTGACGCGGCAGCAAGTGTTACGCCTGCTTTATCATCAATAACCTGAACGTAGATTTGTTTGTTAGTACGGTGCACGGATAAACGAGGACGTTCACCGCTGACTTTTCTGAGATTCGCGCGAGTTCTACGGCTACGGCGATCAGATAGTACATTTGTGTTTGCCATGGTCCTATCCTACTTTTTCTTACCTTCTTTACGGAAGATAAATTCATCCGCGTACTTAACGCCCTTGCCTTTATAAGGCTCTGGTTTCCGGTATGAACGGATTTCAGCAGCAACCTGCCCAACCCGTTGTTTGTTTGCACCTGAAACTTCGATGGTCGTTGCTGTAGGACACTTGATTTCGATTCCCTCTGGAATATCGAAATTGATGTCGTGACTGTAGCCAAGAGCAAGGTTCAGAACCTTGCCCTTTACAGCAGCACGATAACCAACGCCGACGATTTCCAGTTTCTTAATGAAACCAGTAGTCACGCCTTCAACAAGATTGCTCAGAAGCGTACGCTGCATGCCCCACATTTGACGAGCACGTATGCTGTCATTTGCAGGCTTAACCCAAACCAAGTCACCTTCGCGCTCAACAGAAACGTCATCGACGAATTTCATGCTGAGAACACCTTTGGCACCCTTTACCGTAACGTCCTTACCTGTCAGCTGTAAATCTACACCTGAAGGGACTGCCACTGGATGCTTTCCAATTCGAGACATATTTCCTCCTAGTAGACTTTACAAAGCACTTCGCCACCAACATTGGCATCGCGTGCTTCATTATCAGATAGAACACCACGTGGTGTAGACAGAATGGAAATACCAAGACCGTTTTGAACAGTTGGCAGACCTTTAACACCTGAATACACACGACGGCCAGGCTTAGAAACACGACTTACGTGTTCAATAACGCCTTTACCTTGGTAGTACTTCAATTCGATGGACAATTCGCGCTTACCAGCTTCTGGTTCAGAAACCTCATAGCCGCGGATGTAACCTTCACGCTTCAATGTCTCGAGAACATTCATTCTCAATTTTGAAGCTGGACAACTAACAGCACTCTTGCTTGCGTGTTGACCATTACGGATACGCGTAAGCATATCGCCGAGAGGATCACTAAAAGACATTTTCTATGTTCCCCTTACCAGCTTGACTTAACCATTCCCGGGATCTGACCAGCGGACGCCATGTCGCGAAGGCCAATACGGGAAAGTTTTAGTTTGCGATAAACACCGCGTGGACGACCTGTAAGTTCGCAGCGATTGCGAATACGAGTCGGCGCAGAGTTGCGAGGGAGCTCAGCCAATTTCAGACGCGCGGCGAAGCGGTCTTCCTGAGGCATATTTTCGTCGTTGATAATAACCTTAAGTTCCGCACGCTTGCCGGCAAATTTTTCAGCAAGGCGAACACGCTTAAGGTTTCTTTCAACGGCACTTTTCTTAGCCATTCTATAATTCTCCTTGGATCAATTAATCTTAAACGGCATATTGAAACCACTAAGAAGCTCACGAGCTTCTTCGTCGGTATCAGCAGACGTACAGATTACGATATCCATACCCCGTACATCAGCCACATCATCATAGCTGATTTCCGGGAACACGAGTTGCTCTTTCAAGCCCATGGCGTAGTTGCCACGACCGTCAAAGCTTTTCGGTGACACTCCGCGAAAGTCACGAACACGTGGTAAAGCAATGTTTACCAGGCGGTCAAGAAATTCATACATCTGATTCTGACGCAGTGTAACCTTTGCACCAATTGGCATACCTTCACGCAATTTGAAAGTCGCAATTGATTTCTTAGCAACAGTGGTAACTGGTTTCTGACCAGAAATCTTAGAAAGTTCAGCCAATACTGACTTGATTTTCTTTGAATCCGCTACTGCTTCACCACAACCAATGTTTATAACGATTTTTTCCAGTTTTGGAATCATCATTTCATTGCTGTAGCCAAATTTTTCTTTGAGCTTATTACGAAGCTCGTCGTTATAAAGATTTTTAAGTCTTGGCGCTGCCATCTTACTATCCTTTAAAGGTCAATAACTTCGCCGGAGCGCTTGGCAACACGAACTTTGCGACCGTCTTCAAGTATTTTGTAGCCAACACGAGTTGCTTTACCATCCTTAGGATCCAGCAACGCAAGGTTAGACAGATGAATGGTGGCTTCTTTCTCAACGATGCCGCCTTGATCTGTTTGACTCTGTTTCGTGTGGCGTTTGACCATGTTTACACCGGAAACAATTGCGCGACGGTCACTGCGAATTACGCTGAGAACTTCGCCGCTTTTGCCTTTGTCTTTACCAGTGAGGACGATGACCTTGTCACCTTTTTTCACAGTGAATTTTTCAGCCATTAGAGCACCTCCGGAGCCAAGGACACAATTTTCATCATGTTTCTAGCACGAAGCTCACGTGTAACTGGGCCAAAAATACGAGTACCGATTGGCTCGCCCGCTTTATTGATCAACACTGCTGCGTTGCTATCAAAGCGAATGGCTGTTCCGTCTGCACGACGGATCTCTTTCTTAGTGCGTACGATGACGGCGCGTTGCACGTCACCTTTTTTCACGCGGCCACGTGGAATCGCTTCTTTTACTGACACTACTATAGTGTCACCAACTGAAGCGGTTTTCCGTTTGGATCCGCCCAAAACTTTAATGCACTGCACCCGTCTCGCGCCGGAATTGTCGGCAACATCCAGGTTGGTTTGCATTTGAATCATAGTCTTTACCTTTGTTTGGTTCTGACACGCTTAACTTTAGGCGTTGTCGTAAAGAACTTCCCAACGTTTCAATTTAGAAATGGGACGACATTCTTGAATACGAACGAGGTCACCAGCTTTAAACTGACTTTTTTCGTCATGGGCATGGTACTTTTTTGACCGGCCAATGTATTTTTTGTACAGCGGGTGCATCACCTGACGCTCTACTTTGACAACAACTGTTTGAGAGCTCTTGTCGCTAACTACTGTCCCTTGCAGGATACGCTTCGGCATAGTTGTTTCTCCTATGACGCAGGTTTCGATGACATGACCGTTTTAATCCGGGCAATATCACGACGAACCTGACGTTCACGAGCCGTATTTTCCAATTGGCCACTAGCCTTTTGGAAACGAAGATTAAACTGTTCTTTTTTCAAAGAAACCAGTTCGTCCTTCAATTCATCTGGGCTTTTGCCCAATAATTCCTGTGCCTTCATGATCAACCCCCTTCGCCGAGACGGGTAATAAACTTAACTTTGATCGGCAGTTTGGCAGCACCACGTTCGCAGGCCTCACGGGCCAACTCGGCAGGAACACCGTCGAGTTCGAACATAACTTTACCAGGCTTGATACGAACCATCCAAAACTCCGGAGAACCCTTGCCTTTACCCATACGGACTTCAGCAGGTTTCTTGGATACCGGAATATCCGGAAAGATTCGAATCCATACACGACCAGCACGCTTCATGTGACGAGTTATTGCACGACGGGTCGCTTCGATCTGCCGTGCAGTAATACGTCCGGGCTCAAGAGCTTTGAGACCGAAAGCACCGAAGTTCAGGCTTGTACCTGAAGTTGCGACACCTTTCAAGCGTCCTTTGTGTGCTTTACGAAATTTTGTTCGCTTCGGTTGAAGCATAATATCACCTCTTTACCTTAGCCGCGACGACCGCCGGGACGACCTGCGGGACGGCCAGTGGCCTGTTGTTTTTCCTGCGCTTTTTCTTGACCCATTGGATCGTGCTCCATGATCTCACCTTTGTAGATCCATACTTTGATACCAATGATACCATAAGTAGTTAAGGAACGAGCGACCCCGTAGTCAATATTTGCACGTAGAGTGTGCAACGGCACACGGCCTTCACGGTACCATTCAGTACGGGCGATCTCTGCACCACCAAGACGGCCAGCACAGTTGATTCGGATACCTTCAGCACCCAAACGCATCGCTGACTGAACTGCACGCTTCATCGCACGACGATACGCTACCCGACGCGCCAACTGCTGTCCGATATTCTCGGCAACAAGTTTCGCATCAATTTCAGGCTTACGGATTTCTACGATGTTCAGATGAACTTCGGAAGCTGTCATCTTGGCAATTTTGGAACGGAGCTTTTCGATGTCCGCGCCTTTTTTACCAATGATCACCCCTGGACGTGCTGTATGAATTGTCACGCGACATTTCTTAGCAGGACGCTCAATGATAACGCGACTTACGCCCGCTTGAACAAGGTCTTTTTCCAGAAAATTACGAATACGAACATCTTCATGAAGAAGCTTCGCGTAATCGCGTTCTGCATACCAACGGGAATCCCATGTACGGTTGATGCCAACACGTAGGCCAATTGGATTAACTTTTTGACCCATTACGCTTGCTCCTCACGTTCACGAACAATGATCGTGATGTTACTGAAAGGTTTCAGGATACCACTTGAGCGACCGCGACCACGTGGACGCATACGCTTCATGACGAGGGATTTGCCAACATACGCTTCTGCAACAAACAACCGATCAACATCAAGCTGATGATTGTTTTCTGCATTCGCAATTGCTGACTGAAGAACCTTTTTCACATCGCGTGAAATCGCGCGCTTTGAAAAAGTGAGTTCTTTAAGAGCTACTTCCGCGGTTTTGCCGCGGATAAGCCCTGCCACGAGGTTCAGCTTTTGTGGACTAACACGAAGACGGTTGCCTTTAGCAAGCGCGCTTGTATCGTCTAGCTGCCTTTCGACGGACTGCTTACCCATGATTATTTCCTCCGGGCCTTCTTATCGGCCATGTGGCCATAATATGTACGAGTAGGAGAAAACTCTCCAAACTTATGACCTACCATATCTTCATCCACAAGAACCGGTACAAACTTTTGGCCGTTATAAACGCCAAATGTCAAACCGACAAACTGAGGTACAATAGTAGACCGGCGTGACCAGGTCTTGATGATCTGTTTCCTGCCGCTATCGCGGGCAGCTTCTGCCTTTTTAAGCATGTAGCCGTCAACAAACGGACCTTTCCATACTGAACGTGCCATTTAACGCTCCCTATTTCTTCCGTTTTTGCGGACGGCGCTTCATAATCGATTTATCTGTAGACTTGTTTGACCGAGTCCGTTTGCCCTTGGTTGGTTTACCCCAAGGAGTCACTGGATGACGACCACCCGAAGTTCTACCTTCACCACCACCATGCGGGTGATCGATCGGGTTCATGGCAACGCCACGTACTGACGGACGACGTCCGAGCCAGCGAGAACGACCAGCTTTAGCAAGCTTAATGTTCTTTTGATCCGGGTTTGATACCGCACCAACTGTAGCCATACATTCAGCAGGAACAATACGTTGTTCACCAGATGCCAGACGAAGCTGAGCATTACCGGCGTCTTTACCGATCAACTGTACATATGTACCAGCAGAGCGTGCAATTTGACCGCCCTTACCTGGCTTCATCTCCACATTGTGGATGATGGTTCCAACTGGCATATTCTTCATCGGCATCGCATTGCCTGGCTTAATGTCTGCTGTATTACCAGCAATCACTGTATCACCAACCGAAATACGCTGCGGAGCAAGGATGTAAGACAGTTCACCGTCTTCATACTTGATCAACGCGATAAAGGCGGTCCGGTTTGGATCATATTCCAAGCGTTCAACTGTCGCCGCAACGTCGAATTTGCGACGTTTGAAATCGATGATCCGGTAAGACCGTTTATGCCCACCACCACGACGACGTGCCGTGATGCGACCGTTATTATTACGTCCGCCACTACCTGTCAAACCTTCAGTAAGGGTCTTGACTGGCTTACCTTTATGCAACTCGGAACGATCAACAAGGATCAGACCACGCTGCGCAGGTGTTGTTGGCTTATAACTTTTAAGCGCCATTTTTAAATCCCCGTCGTCACGTCAATGGTCTGACCTTCGGCCAAAGTAACCATTGCTTTCTTGTAATCAGACCGCTTGCCGAGACGACCACGGAAACGCTTAACTTTACCGGTTGTACGGTTAGTGTTCACGTTCTCTACCTTAACCTTGAAGAGTGTTTCCACAGCTTCTTTGATTTCGGGTTTAGTCGCATCCAGAGTTACACGGAATGTAACCTGATTAACCTCTGAACCCATTGTGGACTTTTCAGTAACTACTGGTCCCAACAGGATGTCGTAAATACGTTCCTGGTTCATTTCAATCGAGCCTCCAGGCTTTCTACTGCGCTTTTTGTCAGCACAAGCGTGTCACGACGAAGAATGTCGTAAACGTTCGCGCCGTTTTCAGGCAGAACGTCAACTTGTGGTAAGTTGCGAGTAGACAATGCGAAATTAGTATCTGGTTCGCCTGCATCGATGATCAGAGCGGAAGTCCAACCAAGTGCTGCAAATTTTACTGCCATAACCTTAGTTTTGGCATCAGCTGTTTTGAGTTCATCGATAATGATCAACTTGCCTTCAGCTGCTTTTGCAGACAACGCTGACTTAAGCGCCAGTTTACGAACTTTCTTTGGCAGATCATGCGCATGAGACCGGAGGACCGGACCATGAGCTACACCACCGCCACGTTGATGCGGAGCACGTTTCTGACCTTGACGAGCACGACCAGTGCCCTTCTGTGCAAACGGCTTAGCACCTGTACCGGACACTTCAGCGACACCTTTTGTCTTATGTGTCCCTGAACGGCGAGCAGCAAGTTGATACTTTACCATCCGTTGGAGCAGATCCGCGCGCGGAGCCAGTCCAAAAACCTCGTCAGCAAGCTCAATATCGCCCGCTTTTTTATTTTCGAGGTTGATTACATTAACCTTCATTCCAACAGATCCTTTATTCTTCAGCAGAAGCGTCTGCAGCAGGCGCTTCTTCTATTGCCGCAGGAGCTACCGTTGACCGGACTGCAGCCGGATATGGAGCTTCTTCAGGGCGTGCTATTTTAACAGCGTCAGAAACATAAACCCATGCACCTTTGGAACCCGGTACTGCACCTTTTACAAGGATAAGTCCACGCTCTACATCAGTAGATACAATTGTTAGGTTCTGCGTAGTTACACGAGTTGCACCCATGTGACCGGCCATTTTCTTACCCTTGAACACTTTACCAGGATCTTGACACTGACCCGTGGAACCGTGCGCACGATGAGAAACTGACACACCATGTGTAGCGCGCATTCCGCCAAAATTATGACGCTTCATGGCACCGGCAAAACCTTTACCAATACTTGTAGCAGCAACGTCAACACTCTGGTTTGGTACGAAGTGATCTGTCGTCAGTTCAGAACCGAGGTCAACGAAACCGTCTTCCTCAATACGAAACTCAGCCAACTTCATTTTCGGAGCAACATTTGCTTTCGCATAATGGCCACGCATAGCTTTTGACACGTTTTTAACTTTAGCAGCACCGACACCGATTTGCATGGCATTATAACCATGAGTTTCAGATTTACGGTGAGCAACAACCTGGCAGTTATCCACTTCCAGGACTGTTACTGGAACATGTTGTCCGTCTTCAGCGAAAACGCGAGACATGCCCAGTTTTTTTGCGATTAATCCACAGCGCATTTCAGATTACCCCAACAACTTAATGGATACTTCGACGCCAGCGGCGAGTTCCAGTTTCATCAGCGCTTCCACTGTTTGTGGCGTAGGCTCGACGATATCCAGAACACGTTTGTGTGTTCTGATTTCGAACTGTTCGCGTGATTTTTTATCAATATGCGGTCCACGAAGAACTGTATATTTGTCGATATGTGTCGGTAGTGGGATTGGACCACGCACAGAAGCGCCTGTGCGCTTTGCAGTGTTTACAATCTCACCAGTCGAGCTATCAAGCACGCGGTGGTCATACGCTTTGAGGCGAATGCGGATATTTTGGTTTTCCATTACTCTGGTCACTCCAGATATCAGCCGCCTCAGTAAGAGGCGGCCTTGAAACGTTTATTACTCAGTGATGGTGACGACGACGCCGGCACCAACAGTACGGCCACCTTCGCGGATCGCGAAACGGAGACCTTCATCCATGGCGATTGGAGCAATAAGCTCAACATCCACAGTTACAT
>MAAN01000016.1 GCA_002163135.1 Alphaproteobacteria bacterium 46_93_T64 | reverse complement strand
TACTTATGGTGCGTAAATGGTTATGGGGAGTTACACCTCTCTATTACATCTAATTTATTATTTTTCAATTATTTAAACTTCTAAAAATGTTACTTTACTCCCCATAACATTAGTGTCCTCAATGGTGGTTTTCATGCCTTTAAAGGGGAATACCATGTTATCAACGTATTTTGAAAACACTTATACGCTCAATCGCCTCGGGTCTGGCCCACTTGGCCATTATCTTGATGGCTTTGCACAGCAACTTGATGAACAGGGATATGCAAAATCTGTCGCCCGAAGAATGCTTAATGCTGGCGCTCGTCTGGGATCTTTTGTAAAACTCAAAGACATCGATCTGGATTTGTCCAATCCCACAATAATTGATGATTTTCGGCAACATCTGGCAACCTCTGATGGAATTCCGCCGAATAAACGCACAATCGAGGATATTGGACATGGTGCCAAACAATTCCTTGCCTATTTATATGATACAAACTGCTTTAATCCACCGCTTAAACCTCAGCTTGCAGTAGAGCCTGAGTTAATTAAAACCTTTCGGTTTTGGCTTATTCAACATCGTGGTCTGTCTCCATCAACTGTGTACAAATATTGCCGGGATGCGAATAAATTATTGGTCACCTTGGGGGAGGATACTGCACAGTTTAATGCCAAAACGCTTCGCCACTTTTTGCTTGATTACGCAAAACAGCAAGGAAATGGTGCGATAAAAACCATGATTTCTGCATTGCGAATATTTTTACGTTATCTGGCTTCACAAGATAAATGTCTGGCTGGATTGGAAAATGCCATTCCCCGCATCGCCAGCTGGCATAATGCCTCGCTGCCAAATTATCTCCAACAATCTGAAGTTCAACGAATTTTGGATACCTGTGATATTAATATGGTAATGGGGATGAGAGATAAAGCGGTTATTTTATTATTGGCCCGACTGGGACTTCGTGCAGGCGACGTGGCAAATTTAAACCTCACAGATATAGATTGGCACGATGGCAGCATTATTGTTTCAGGGAAAAATCGTCGTGAGGCTCGGTTGCCGTTACCTCAAGAAGTTGGTGATGCTATATTGGACTACCTGAAACATCGACGCCCGGTTGCAGACGATGCTGTTTTTATTCGTGCAATTGCCCCCTATCGACCATTCCATTCTAGTAGTGCTGTGTCGACGATTGTCACCAGAGCCATGCATAAAGCGGCTATCGTTTCCTCTCGGTATGGTGCACACATACTCAGGAATACAGCAGCAACCCAGATGCTTAAACAGGGCGCATCATTATATCAAATCAGCACTGTACTGCGGCATCAATCCGTTGATATGACAGCCCGTTATACAAAGGTGGACATCGGTCTGCTAAATCTCGTGGTGCAGCCATGGCCGGAGGTGTTGCTATGATTATGCAAATCGTAGACGCCTACCTGTCTATTCGCAGGAGTGCAGGATTTGAACTGCAAGTGCCAGAATACCTGTTACGAAGCTTTGCTCGTTTTGCTGCCAAACGTGGACAATCACTTATAATGACGAAAACTGTCATCGACTGGGCGAGCCAAGCACCTTCTTCAGGCCAAAGGGTTCATCGCTATAACATTGTTATCCGGCTTGCGTGCTATGCCAAGCTGGAAGACCTGCAACACGAGATACCTCCGCGTGGCCTTTTAGGTAATAAAAAGAAGCGTAAACCTCCTTTCATTTTTACGCAGGAGGAGGTAGGCCAGTTGCTCACAGCGGCTTGTCAACTTCACCCTGTCGACTCGTTACAACCACATACCTATAGTACGCTTTTTGCGTTACTAGTCTGCACTGGTCTGCGGATATCGGAGGCATTGAACCTCACGCTTGATGATATCACCATAGATGGGTTAATGATCCGGGATACCAAGTTTAAAAAGAGCCGACTTGTGCCATTGCACCAAACGGTACAGCTTGGTTTGGAAAAGTATTTAGTGTATCGCAATGATTTCCCAACGGATGATCAGCATATTTTCATATCAATTAGCGGCAAGGGTCTTGTGCACAGTGCTGTTCAATGGATCTTTGTAAAAATCATCAAAAAAATTGGTATGGATCCAGCACCCAGAGGATGGCGTCGTCCGAGAATTCACGATTTTCGTCATACTTTTGCCTGTCGTACGCTTGAAGTTTACCAAAAAGAACAGGACAACATTGATCGCCATATCGTTGCCCTGTCAGCCTACATGGGGCATACAAACATATCTGATACCTACTGGTATTTGGAATCAACACCTGAGTTGATGCAAAGCATTGCCAAAAGCTGTGAGTCATTTTGGCAAGGGGATGCATCATGACTGCAATTGCACCCCACATGGAGTCCTACCTGAGAGACTATCTGGTGAAGCAAAAAGGGGCAAGTCAATATACTTGTGAAACATATTCTTGCAGTTTTAAGTTACTGTTTAATTTTGCCAGCCAACGGCTAAAAGTACCACCCTCATCTTTGGCACTGGAGCAAATAGACGCGCTACTGGTGACTGATTTTCTCGAATACCTGGAAAAAGAAAAAGGAAACTCATCGAGTACCCGTAATACACGACTTGCCGCCATAAAATCTTTTTTCCATTTTTTAGAATATCGGCTTCCGTCATCCCTGGAACAGGGGCGTCGCATATTCGCGATTGTGAAAAAAAAGACGGGATCCAAACTTGTCCACTACCTGACCAGAGAAGAAGGCCAGGCGATACTTGATGCACCAGATGTAAACACCAAAATAGGTATCCGGGATATTGCGATAATACAACTGATGCTGGCCACTGGCATACGTGTTTCAGAGCTTACTGGATTAAGACTTGACGAGCTTACGCTTGCTCCTGCACCTGCGATATTTATTCGGGGGAAAGGAAGAAAACAACGTTCGCTGCCGCTGTGGAAAGAGACCGTTATTCTCTTGCGTGCCTGGTTGGCCGTTCGTGGTGAAGTGCAAGTGCCTGAATTTTTTATCAATAACCACAATGAACCACTGAGCCGATGGGGTATTGCGCACCTGTTAAAGAAATATACGCAATTGGCCAGTTTGCAGTGTGTTTCACTCAGGAGAAAGAATATATCTCCGCACTCCTTGAGACATTCCTGCGCAATGGCGGTTCTGCAAGCCACTAAAGATATCCGAAAAGTGGCTTTGTGGCTCGGTCACAGTGGCACTCAAACGACCGAAGTGTATCTGCGGACAGATCCGACCGAAAAATTGGAGGCAATCAATTTAATGACGCCCCCAAATATTAAAAAAGGGAAATTTGGTATGACTGACAGCCTAATGACTATTCTAAAAGGATAATTGTTATGGGGAGTAAATCCGACGTTTTACCGTGTGATTAGGCAAATACAGGGATACAACTCCCCATAACCATTTA
>MAAN01000028.1 GCA_002163135.1 Alphaproteobacteria bacterium 46_93_T64 | reverse complement strand
AATCTCGCTATTCGCTTGGATATGTTGGACCGACTAGCGGGTCTATTACGCCGTGCGTCCCGTGGCCTGCTTGAACCCGACACGCCAGCCCCTGAAGTGAAAACAGCTGAAATTACAGCCGAAAGCGAAGTAAAAGTAGTTGAAGCTGTTGAAGCAACTGAAGCAACTGAAGCAACTGAAGCAACAACTGATCAGGATGCGCAAGTTTCGACTGAAGATATAGCGGTGAAAACTGCGCCTGAAGAGGCCGCGATAGAAACCACACCTAGTGAAGCAACTCCTGCACCAGCGTCGGACGCTGATAAAGCAGAAGAGCCAACTGCGGGAACAGGCGAGAAAGACACTTCCGATAAACCTGAAAAAACCAAACAGGTTGATAAAAAGAAGAAAGATCTTCCTCGCAATTTGGCTTTCAAACCGACCCACGAAATGTTGTCCCTAGTTGGTACCACAAAGGAACAATTCACACTTATTCTTGAACAGCTCGGTTATGAAGCCAAAGGCGAAGGCGAAGAGCTGACCTACAAGAAAGTGTCCTTCAAAAAACGTAAACGCACTGCGCCAAACAGCCCGGCTGGAAACAAGCCGAATAACCGCAATGCAACGTCTCAACATAAAGGGTCAAAACGCCCTGCAGCTTCAGCTAAACCAAGGGTACAGGAAATGGATCCTGATTCGCCTTTTGCAATCCTGAAGACGTTAAATACAAAATAGGCCATGGATAAAGGCTCTGCCCAAGATGAAATCACAATTCGCGTTGATCGCTGGTTGTGGTTTGCGCGGTTTTTTAAAAGTCGCAGCATCGCTGCAAAAATAGTGCAGAGCCGAAAAGTCCGATTAAACAGCGTAATTATTGCAAAGCCAAGTGTTAATGTGACTGCAAATGATGTTCTAACCTTCCCGCAAGGTAAAGAGATCAGAGTCATTAAAGTATTGGATATTGGTAAAAGACGCGGCCCAGCCCCTGAAGCGCAAATGCTCTATGAAGATCTTGCGCCGAAAGAGGAAAAAGTAAGCGAAACAAAAGCGCCTCAATCGTCCACAGTTTTTGAACGAGAACCTGGCACAGGTCGTCCAACAAAAGCCGACAGACGCGCATTGGATAAATTCAAGGAAAGCCACGAAACTTAATTTCGATTGGCTTCTCTTTATCTGGAAAGATGAAAAATGGTTAAACCTAGCAATCTCGAACAGTATTTCACTTCATGGAATGAAGGTGAAACCGGCTATTTTAAAGTTGGACCGATCACGTTAAAAGTCACCAGTGACGCAACCGAGCTTGAGAAAGTCGCCAAAGAGACTGCAAAAGAAATTGAGGCAGAAGTCTCTTACGCTTGGGATCTTGGTCAGAAAAACAGCTCTGCCTGGTGGCTAGAATGGGGCGGCTTTGCCCTAGAAGAAGAAATCCCCTACTACGCGGCAACATCGTTCCCAGAGGCGGAAGAAAAACTCAAAGACTTCGATCCTAAAAACAATGATTTTGAATGTGACACTGTCGAAGAATTTAAAGAGATGCTGTTCAGCGCCTATGACGAAGATCTCCGCGCAGTAGACCTGAAACGTGGTTTCAAACTATGGTTGAAATCGCTCGACAAACCAATATTAGAGGCACTCGAAAAAGACCTGCTAAGTTGGACCAGCCGCGCACGCTAACGAAATATGACTAAGACTTGGCACCAAATGATAATTTTGCAGCATAAATTCGGGTCGCTGTTGTAACCCAGCACATGGTCCCAAATACAGTGGCGATCAACGCAAAATGATCAGGTGCCAAGCAAAATAGAACAAATACAAAAATTGTTTCGGCGCCTTCGGCTAACCCACCGAGATAGTAGAGTGACTTAATGCCCCGAATGTCTGTGGTGATTTTATTCTTTTCCGCCATGACGGCATAGGCTAGAAAAGTTGAAGAGGTTCCAATAAAACTGAGTATGAGAAATGCTGCCGGCACTGCATTTTCAGGTCTTGCAAGTGCGAAGGAAAAAACAATCCCCGCGTAGAAAATAAAATCACATACAATATCAAGATATCCGCCAAAATCTGACAAAAGAGACTGACGAGCAACCGCACCGTCTAGTCCGTCAAACAAGCGATTGATCAGGATTAAAGCGAGCGCCCCCCAATAATATTCAAAAGCAATCAACGGAATTGCCGCCGCGCCAATAAAGAAGCCAACGATCGTCACGGTATTCGCAGAAATGCCCAAATCTGCAATTTTGGATCCCGCAATATTTAAGGGCGGATCGATTACATGTCTAAGCGCTGCGTCGAACATACTCGTCTTTACCAGTCATATTTATTGGTTTTTCTGTGAAGAACATCCCACTTAGGTACAATATCAACTGAGAATGTAAACAAGATTACACCTTGCTCTCAAAAAATTGAGTATTCCCATAAAACTTACAAAGAAATTCCGCCATCTCCTTTTTCCATAAGTTTCTATTAACCCTTCCCGACATATTATGTGTCAGTTAGTTCCAATAAAGTATGATCCTTATGATAAATAAATATGAAGCTGCCGTTTTCAATGAAGACGTATTAAACGCCCTTAAAGATGGAGAGCATCACAAGAACTTGGATGATGACTGGGCCGATACCCACTATTTTGAAATTAACGCCGCGTCAATAGAAGAAGCTTGGGATATCGCAAACCGAAAGTGGCGTGCAGGTCATGGTTTCGTCATTAAAGCAATCGAAGAAACAAACGGCTAATTATCCAGAGTAATAGGGGTTTGTACCACCAGCGTGATCCGTTACATCCAACACCCGCTCAATAGCTGGAACAGCGCTCTTAATCTCAACTTCCACGCCCTGTTTCAGCGTAGCATCCGCCATACCGCACCCTTGGCAACCGCCTGCCATTTCAACATATGCGATTTCTTCCTGGATATCGATCAAGGTTATATAACCGCCGTGTGCGGCAATGGCTGGGTTAATGCGTGTTTCCAAAAGGACACGAATTGTCTGAGCATCTGCTGTACGAAGGCCGGGGCGATCTTCCTCTGAAGCTTCCGTTTCCTCTTCCATACGTTCAAAACGAACGCGGGAAATTTCAGGAACAAAATGTTTCAGCGTATTTTCTATTTTTATCTGCGTTCCGAACGCAGGGGTACTCAAGCCGCTGCTATCCATTGCCAGTACGATCGTAGCATCGCTTGGATCATAGCTCTTAAACGCCACGTCTCCACCGTCATCAAGCAACTGTGGTCGAATTCTTTCTTCAACCAATTCTTTGATTGAGTTTACAAGCAGCAGTTCTTCTGGTGAATAATTTCCGTCATCGTCGTTTTCAACGGGGCCGTTAATAACAGGCATCCCTGTCATATAATGATCCATGATCGCAGCAAGTACCATGGGCTTAAGCTGGATCCAGAGCGCACCTTTTTCGTCCAAAGGCTTTTTAGTGATAGTGACCTGATCTTCACCGAGTTCGACACCGCTCACCCCCGGAATATCAAAAAGCCGGGCCGCCAAGGGAGATTTTTCACGCGCAATTTTATCGTCGTCAAACGAGATAGAGCCTGCAGGCATCACCTGCCGCCCTGGCAAAAACTGCATTTTATTCTCATCTGCTAAAGGCAGTGTTTGAATAAACATGAATAATACTCCACTCGCTCATAAAAATACTCCCCGTCAGCTATCAAATTTCGGCCGACAGGACAAGTACTATCAAGATGTTAGATAACCCCTATCACATTAAATACAAGACGTATCTTATACAGTTGCAACAGGATTTGCAGGCGATCCTACGGCGCCGGGCAGCCGAAGCGGCGGTGCCGTCAGGAAAAATCGATTTCGATTGTGTTTTTGCAACCAATTATTCAGAGGCGTCAAATGCCAAAGTTCCCCAAGATGAATACCCAGTTTAAACAAACAATGTTCATGTAGAGGCAATGCGGCACAACACCCATTCCCTTTCTGAGCAGGGTAACTTTCCACCGCATAATTATCGGCGATAATCACAGAAAGGCCGCTGTCGGTTATCCAATTCAGAAGCTTCTGATCGCGACCGTTGAGAGCAGAACAGGATCCATGTAATTTTTCCTTATCAGGGACGCCCTTCATTTCCATGATCATTTCTGCAAATCCTGTATGAAGACACAACATATCACCTTCTTCTACTGATATGTTGTTCTGCTCCATAATACGCATCAGTTGGTCATAACCAACTGACACCTGCGCCCGACCAAACTCCCCTTCTAGGTCGATCATAACACCGCGACCTTGAACGCCGACTTCCGCCATACGTTCTATCCCCAGCGCATTTGCATACATTTCGCCATTATTGGCACTCGTACCAATATCGCAGTCAGCTCGGTAACCGTTGTAATAAACAGCTTCTGCGATGCCGTCTCCATCCGCATCAAATTCCTGCCCAACGTGAGAAAGCCCATCCCACTGGGATGAATATTGCGTATGCAAGAACACCGCGTCATCGCTAATGACATCCTTAAAATCGGGATAGTCGGCGGAGAGAGCATAGTTTGAGTTTGCTTTCCCCGCTCGCATAGTCGGTTGCAATTTTGGCGGATGGCGCCCTGCATTCAGCGCATTACCGCCCGGTAAATCCAACGGCAAACTCAAACAAAAGCGTTCTCCTGTTTGTATCTCTATTGCAGCCGCTTTTATTTTCTCAGGCGTGATCAGGTTCATACGGCCATTCTGGTCGTTTTCACCGAAATCACCCCAATTTGACCCTTCCGGCCGGTGTATCCATCGCTTCATCGCGCATCCCCTTTATTGTTATTTTTGAAGACTTCTGCACTACCAAGCACTAGACACAACGGCTTGGATATCCTTGAGACTAGTGGCGGAAGTTGCTTCCTTTGCGATCAAGAATTCGAAAACATCCTGCCCATTCCAATGTGTTTTTGTCAGATCGAGCTGTAAATTGAGCCACCGCTGTTTCACATACTTCTTTTGGCGGAAAGATCACTTCAGATCCTCCGGCAAGTGCTTCAATTTGAGATTGGCAGGATTTTTCAAGATAGAAGATACGGCGGAACGCCTCGGAAACAGTACTTCCCACTGTAAGCAATCCGTGGTTCCTCAAGATCATGGCAATATTGTCGTCAAGATCTTTGACCAGGCGCTCACGTTCATCCAAGTTAAGAGCAATTCCTTCATACCCGTGATAAGCCAGACGATTATAAAACATCATAGAGTGCTGACTTAAGGGAAGCAGGCCCTGCTTTTGTGCTGACACAGCCATCCCCGCTGTTGTGTGGGTGTGAAGCACACAGCCGACGTCATGACGGGCACCATGTACGGCACTATGAATGGTATAGCCTGCTGGATTAATTTTGAATTTGGTATCATCCAGAATGTTTCCATCGATATCGACTTTTACAAGGCTGGAGGCCGTAATTTCATCAAAAAATAGACCGTATGGGTTGATCAGGAATTGATCGTTCTTGCCAGGAATACGGGCGGAAATATGAGTGAAAATCATATCTGACATCCCATAATGGTCCACCAGTTGATAACAAGCGGCAAGGTCAACACGGGCCTGCCATTCTTCATCAGATACTTTGCCCTTTAAACTCGGAACCATGTCGCTAATTAAATCTACACCCATTTTCCTATCCTTTTCATCCTATTGTTCTTATTCATTTGATTTAGGCATTCACTGATTTCAACATGTTACGCGCGATAACAAGTTGTTGGATTTGTGTAGTCCCTTCATAAAGGCGTAGCAGTCGCACGTCTCTGTAGAAACGTTCCACTTTGTACTCTGCCATATAGCCCGCACCACCGTGGATTTGAACTGCTTTGTCGGCAATTCGGCCTGCAGCTTCGGTTGTAAACATTTTGCAACAAGCAGCAAGCATAGCAATATCTTCTTTTCGATCAAACTTGCCTGCAGCATCCAATGTCATGGATTTACCAGCATATAAGTCTGCCTGACTATCCGCCAACATTGCTTGAACTAATTGGAACTCACCAATAGCTTTCCCAAATTGCTTACGCTCTGCGGCATAGTTAAGAGCTTCTTGTAAAATTCGCTCGGAAATTCCTGTCGACACAGAACTTAAATGTAGCCTGCCGCGATCAAGCACACGCATGGCAGTGTAGAACCCCTGACCTTCTTCCCCGCCCATTAGGGCGTTGGCTGGGACGCGAGCATTTTCAAAAATGACATCACTTGTTTTGGTACCGCGTTGTCCCATTTTGTCGTCTGCTTTAGAAATAGTAACCCCAGGTGTCGCAGGATCAACGAGGAATGCAGAGACACCGCTCGCGCCTTTTTTATCCGGATCAGTACGCGCCATAACCGTCAGCATGCCAGCACGAAGAGCGTTGGTGATAAACCGCTTCGTCCCATTCAATACGTAAAAATCACCATCTTTTTTCGCAGTGGTTCTGAGAGACGCGGCATCAGAGCCTGCCTCAGGTTCTGTTAGGCAAAAAGAAGAGCTAATCTCACCACTTGCGAGACGAGGAAGATATTCTTGTTTTTGCTCTTCTGTTCCAGTCATGACCAACCCTTGGCTGCCAATACCAACAGTGGTTCCGATCACGGATCTAAATGACAAAGAAGCCTGACACAGTTCATGGATGACTTCACATTCTTGGCTCATATTCAGACCAAGCCCGCCATATTCTTCCGGGATGGACAGGCCAAATAGACCCAAATCACGCATATCCTGAATAATGTCTTCAGGGACATCATTTGTCTCTTCAACTATATCTTCCGCTGGAACCAACCTTTCCCTAACAAATCGGGAGACCGCGTCCTTAACTTGCAAAAAGGTGTCTTGATCGAGGGCCATTCAAATAATCCTTTTTTTATTATTTTTTTATTTCTGTAAATATACAGGAGACAAAGTGTTACCCCTGTCCGCACATGATTTCAACACCTCTTGCCAAGGCGACCAGTTGCGGGCCGACTTCTTCGCGCAAAACATCTTCCGAAACAAGGTATGCGGAAGCACCGCAGTTAAATGCCATTAGGTCTCCCTTGGCTCTATCCCAGACTGGCACTCCTACCGCAGATGTTGCACGTTGCCACTCGCCGGCCGAAATACAAAATCCAAAATCCAAATAATCTTTCTGAGATTGCTCGATTCCCTTTTTGATATCGTCCCAATCGCCTTCAGCATGTCTTTTAATATTATCCATCAGGAAATCTCGCTCCGGCTCATCCAGGCCACACAGAAAAGCCCGGCCCATGGACGTCTTAGCAACTGGAATATAAGATCCCACATCGAGAACTAACGTGCTTGCCAACGTTCCGCGAACTGCTTCCACATAGAGCATGTTCAATTTATGGCGAGCACCAAGTGCAATGCTGTAGCCCGTTTGCCTAGCCAGTTCCCGCATGGCTGGTGACGCAACGAGCCGCAATCGGCTATTTGCTAATACAGTATAACCAAGTGAAAGAACGGCAGGAGAAGGCTCGTACCTTCCTAAATCCTCTCGATGGATCAGGTACCCCAATTGAACCAAAGTATTTGTCAATCTTGAAATGGTTGAGCGAGGCAATCCAGTTCTTTTCGCAAGCTCATTGTTTCCAACTGGCCCTTCCCCTGGCCGGAAAGCACGTAGCACTTCCAACCCCCTCGCAAGGGAGGTTACAAAATGCCTGTCTTTCTCTGTATTCCCTTCGGTAATAGTCTTAAAATTTCTGATGGTCATTCGAATCTCGAAAATTAGTATGAATTAAAAATAAGTTATAAATATTTGCTTGCAGAACTCCGTTCCACTATGCAGAATAACATTTCAATGAAACATCTAGAAGAATAAAAAGTTTCATTATTTTAGGGAGAATCACAATGCGTTTGAATTTTAGCCTCATTTCCGTAGCGTCCGCTATGGTCATCGGTGCCGCGGGTACAGCCGTATCTGCAGATGTAAAACTGCCTTCTACAATAGCATGGAGTGCCTATAACACAGGTACTACTGGATACAATCAGTCAGTAGCCGTTGGTAAAGCACTCAAAGACAAATATGGCGTTAGCCTCAGAGTTGTACCAGGCAAAAACGACATTTCTAGAATGGCGCCTCTTCGCACCAATAAAGTTCAGTTTGTTGCAAATGGTGGCGGTACATTCTTTGCGTCAGAAGGCACATACAACTTTGCTGCTAAATCTTGGGGACCGCAGAAAATCAGATTGCTGATGACTGCAACATCTAAAGCGAACATCAGCCTCGGCACTGCCGCAGATGCAAATATCAAAACAATGGCTGACCTTAAAGGTAAGCGCGTTGGTATTGTTCGTGGTTCTCCTGCTTTGACAATTGGCGCAAAAGCTGCGCTCGCATTTGCAAATCTGAAATTCGAAGATGTAGAAATCGTAGAATTTGGCGGATACGGTGCAATGTGGAAAGGCATGGTTAGTGGACAGGTTGACGCGGCTGTGGCCTCTACGGTTTCTGGCCCAACCAAAAAACTTCAAGCATCCCCACGCGGTATCTTTTGGCCAGACTGGCCTCATTCAGATACAGCCGGTTGGGCACGTGTGAAAGAGGTTGCTCCTTATTTCGTGAAGCATACAGCAACACTAGGTACAGGCCTTTCAAAAGACAACCCACAAGAAGCAGGTTCATACCCTTACCCAATTTTGATTACGCGCGAAGATCAGGATTCGGATCTTGTGTATTCAATGACCAAGGCTCTTCATACAGAATATCCAAACTACAAGGATGCTCTTCCTGCAATGGAAGGTTGGTCACTTGAGAACCAAACATTTAAATGGGCGGTTCCTTATCATGAAGCAGCTGTAAAATACTGGTCAGAAGTTGGTGTTTGGACAGCGGACATGAACACACACAATGAAGCACTGATTGAGCGCCAAAACGTTCTAGCTGCTGCTTGGGCAACCATGGCTTCCATGGAACTCGCGGATGACAAATTCAAAGATAAATGGATGGAAGTTCGTGCTGCTGCTCTTAAAGCCAAAGGCATGACTCCGTAATGGAACTAACGGATAATAAAAATGAAGTGGAGGCGGACACCAAAGAAGGTGGCCGCCATCGCTTGCTTTCGACTGGGTGGGAAATCGTACTTATTGTTGCGACGATCCTGGTCGTAGGCTTAGCCGTCAACCAGTTGTTCAATTTTGGTTTCTTTATCAATCATGTTTGGCTCGATAATAAGTACCAATACGCTCTCTTTGGATTACTCGTCCCCCTCTCTTTTCTAATTTTCCCAGCCACCGAAAAATCAAGCAAAAATAAAGTACCCTGGTACGACATTGGTGCTGCTGGTCTCATGTTCGCCCTACTCGTCTACTTCTTCGTGAACGCTGAACTAATTGTCGACAGCGGATGGGAAATGGGTGCACCA
Organism: Alphaproteobacteria bacterium 46_93_T64; assembly: GCA_002163135.1. Classification (GTDB taxonomy): domain Bacteria; phylum Pseudomonadota; class Alphaproteobacteria; order Sneathiellales; family Sneathiellaceae; genus Sneathiella. The sequence goes on along the minus strand of MAAN01000028.1, from coordinate 23,101 downwards.
ACACAAGTTGTTGTGCTTGGCATTATCCTGTGGGCTTTGGTACTCGAAGCTACACGGAGAGCCGGAGGAACAGCACTTTTTGTTATTGTATTCCTGATCTCTCTTTATCCGCTTTATGCAGATAAGATGCCGGGGCCGATTTCCGGTCTTTCCAGCTCCATGGCAGATACAATTTCATATCACGCTTTAAGCGCCGAAAGTATGCTCGGCATACCAATGCAGGCACTTGCCAACCTAGTCATCGGCTTTTTGATTTTCGGTGTCGCTCTTACTCAAACAGGTGGCGGTACTTTCTTCATTAATCTGGCATTTGCTCTTTTAGGGCATGTGCGCGGCGGCCCTGCAAAAGTAGCAATCTTCTCCAGTGGTTTGATGGGTTCCATGAGTGGTAGCGTTGTCTCAAACGTTATCACAACAGGCGTCCTGACAATTCCAGCGATGCGGAAAACAGGCTTTTCCCGGTCTTATGCAGCTGGCGTAGAAGCGTGCGCCTCTACAGGTGGCGTATTGATGCCGCCAATTATGGGATCAACGGCCTTTATCATGGCGGTATTTCTTGATGTACCTTACATCACTATTGCCGTAGCTGCGATTATCCCGTCAGTTCTGTATTATCTCGCATTGTTTATTCAAATTGATGCGTTTGCTGCACGAAATGACATGCCGGGTATTCCACGTGAAAAATTGCCGAGCGTCAAAAAAACCTTGAAAGAGGGATGGCATTTCATTTTGGTTTTTGTTTTGCTTGTTGTGATGCTGGTGTATTTAAAACAGGAAGTTCTCGCACCGTTCTATGCCACTGTCCTGTTAATCGTGATCAATCAGGTGTTCCCGCATACGCGCTGGAATAAACGCGGTTTCATCGACTTTATTATAGCAACAGGAAAGCTACTCGCTGAGATCGGCGCCATTCTTGTTGGTGTCGGAATGATTGTTGGCGCACTGTCTATTACTGGTATGGCTGGCACTCTTGTAAATGATCTCATTTTCATCGCTGGTGGTAATATTCTTGTCCTACTTCTCATGGGCGCGATAACCAGCTTTATTATGGGTATCGGCATGACAGTAACCGCTGCGTATATCTTCCTAGCGATTGTACTGGCTCCAGCATTGGTGCAAGGCGGACTTAACCCAATGGCAGTTCATCTGTTCATTCTATATTGGGGAATGGTGTCCTTCATTACGCCTCCAGTAGCTCTGGGAGCGTTTGCAGCAGCGTCTATTGCAGGCGCAAGTCCGATGAAGACCGGTTTTGAAGCAATGAGATTAGGCTCGATTATTTATTTCGTGCCTTTCTTCTTTGTCTTGGATCCCGCTTTGATTCTGCAAGGGGATCTTAGCCGAACCGCATTCTTGTTTGTCTCAGCAGTTGTCGGGGTCATATTGATCGCCAGCGCACTTCAAGGATACTTGATGGGCATCGGCAATCTTCATCGCCACGCAATATTGGGATGGCCAATTCGCGGCTTCATCATGTTTGCGGGGCTTTGCTTTGCAACACCAGGTGGCGGAAACATTATCCCATTCTCGGATATACAACTTGCAGTTACCGCAGTTATATTTGGTGGCTCTGCAATGCTTCTTGCCTATATGCAAAATAAGAAACACGGAGCGCAGCTCCTCGCTTGATATTGAAAAGGGTGACCTGATTGCCCTTTTCAATATAAACTTAAAAAATCCCTGCTGATTAATTTCCGCAGGGATTTTTTTACGTTTACCCTATTAATCTGGAACTACCTAAAATACAGATTGATCCAACACTACCCAAACTATAATTATATAAGGATCTAGCAGCTGATTTCACGGCCCAAGGAGAGAAAAATGAACGCTAATAAAGTATGGCTTAAGGTCGGGTTTCTGCCTGCTTTGTTTTTATCGTTAGGGCAATTTGAAATCCAAGCTGCTGCTGCAGAAAATGCCAAACCGGCCACAGTAATTGTAAGTGACGGCGTCACCACATCTGGCTACATGCAATCTATGGCCATAGCGGAGACACTTAAGGCCATCACTCAACAGAATTTCGAGATCAAACCTGAGGCTTCTGGACTAACGCGTCTGAAATTACTAATCTCCCAAGAAGCCGATTACTGTGCTTGCGGGATGGATAGTTATTACGCCCAAGAAGGACTGTTGCAATTCGAAACACACGAACTCGGCCCTCAACCCCTTCGTATAATCCTCTCTTCCAGTAGTGACTTTCATTATAATTTGGCAATTGCAAAAGATAGCAAAGCCAAAACTCTGTCAGATCTCACAGGAAAACGTATTGCATGGATCAGAGGAGCGGATCAACTTAATGCAAATACGACTGCATTTCTCTCATATGCAAATATTGGCTGGGGTGATGTTCAAAAAATGACGTACCCTGGCTACAATGAAGCTGTTGAAGGGTTTTTCAAAAAACAGATCGACGCCATTATTGTCTCAGGAACATCCCCCAAGCTCGACAAAATTATGAGCGGGCGCAGAAAAGCATTTCTCCCTGCGTTTAACTCCAAAAACCGATTGAAGCTTGGACGGATAAAAGACGTTGCTCCATATTTATCGCCTGTAACGACATTTTCAAAACCGAACAGTTGGAGCGGACTATCGCATCCCTACCCCATTTTGTTGACAACGGCCCATAAGTCAGAAGACGAAGTCTATGCGCTGACAAAAGCAATGTCTGAAAATCTCGATGCCATCCAGGAACACACACCAAGCGCAGAGGGTTGGAATTTGTCTTGGCAGAATCTGACTTGGGTAATGCCCTATCATAATGGAGCAATCCGCTATTTTCAGGAAGTTGGCATTTGGAGCGATGCAGCACAATTCCATCAACTCAAATTGGTAAAACGTCAAAACGCACTGGTCGCAGCCTTTAAGAGTTATAAAGCGGCTAATCCCGATGAAGAAAGCTTCGTATCAGGGTGGCGATATACACGTGAAATAACACTGGCTGATGAGTAAGTGACCTACTCCTTGCGACACCTCTTGCTGAAACATGCAGACCTGTCGTAAAGTGCGCAGCTTCAATCTGCTCGTCAAAGGTCACCACAAATGAAAAAAGGCATCACTATTGCAATGGCGATTGTTCTCGCACTCTTCATCGCGGGAATTATAGTTGTTTACTCATCTATTGGCTCTGTTATTTCAGAAACCATTGCCTCGAAGGGTAGCGAGATCACTCAGACCAAAGTGACGTTAGGTGAAGCTGACTACTCAGCGAATACGGGCCTTGCCACGCTTATACATATGCAAATTGAAAACCCAGCCGGGTTTAAATCAAAAAACGCCTTCACATTCGACAGAATTGAACTTTGGATCGATCCAGAAACTTTAAATACGGATGTTATCAACATCAAAGCAATGACACTTGTCGCACCTGAGGTTGTCTACGAAATATCTGATAAGTCGGACAACCTTCGGACTTTGAAACGCTACATTGAAAACTCAGTTGTAAAAAAATCGCTTCATGGCCCTGCGAAAAAAATAATTATCGAAAACTTCCAAATGAAAAACGGTGTGGTTTTTGTTCAAACTGACGGATTGAATGGTACAAAAAAAACCGCAAAACTTGCAGATCTGACGCTATCGAATCTTGGAAGTGCATCTGGCGGACTGACACCAAAAGAACTCAGCCTACGTTTATTTCTTCCTATATTGCGTGAAACAACGATCGCGGCCCTAAACACTGACCTCTCCCTATCAGATCAGGCCCGAAACATTTTGAACGGTGCTATGGATGAAACCGAAGGCGCGCTCCGCCTGCTTAAGAACCTTCTAAACAATTAAAACACACTGTTCCATACTTGACAAAAGTTCGAATTTAGCATTTAACTAAATTGTTAATTAATAATTGAGTTAAACATGACCAGTAATCCACTTTCATTAATTTTTGCAGCACTTGCAGACGAAACACGCCGACAAATTCTGGAGCAGTTAGCGACAGGAGAAAAATCGGCAGGCGAACTCGCCAAACCTTTCGCGATTTCAGCTCCTGCTATTTCTAGGCATCTCAAAGTTTTGGAAAATGCCGGCCTGATAGAAAGAAAAATTGACGCGCAATGGCGTAGATGCTCGCTCAACGCCGGAGGATTTAAGCAGGCAAGTGATTGGGTTTCTCAATACAGAAAATTCTGGGAAGACCGTTTTGCTGCTTTAGATACCTATTTAGATGAAGTAACCAAGGAAAAGGAGCCAAGTGAATGACACAACATCAAACCCTCGTTCCCGAAACTGATAGGGAATTAGAAATTGAACGCGATTTTGATGCCCCGATTGAAACTCTGTTTGATGCCTGGACAAATCAGGACGTCCTGCGAAAGTGGATGGGACCGCAAGGCATGAGCTGTCCGGATGCAACTTGTGAGGCAAAATTGGGTGGTGAATATTGTTTCCCAATGATGGGAGAAAGTGGTGAACCTCATACAGTTGTGGGCGCATTCACAGAATTTGCGCCGCCGCACAGCCTCTCATTTACATGGAGCTGGATACAAGAAGATGGCACCTCCGGTCATCAAATGGAGGTCTTTGTAAAATTCAAGGCTTTAGAAAGCGGAAAAACTCGTATGACGCTTCTCCATACTAACTTTATCGACCTTGAAGCAAAGAGCCGCCACGAAGAGGGGTGGAACAGCACGCTGGTTTGCTTGAAGGATCTTATCTAGACCGAAATTATACACTGAGCTTTCAAAGTCACCTCATTGATATTTTGTATTGCCGATATACTGTCGAAGGTGCATAAACTAAAGAACAACAACTGTTCGTTAGGGAAGCTCAGTGACCAACACATCAGCCAAATCAGAAGACAATCCATACCGAAGCGATAACCGCCGCTTGGAATTGATGGCCGCTGCCGCCCACCTCTTCAATCAACGTGGATATGATGCAACGTCAATGCGAGATATTGCCCGAGAAGCAGGCATGTTGGCGGGTTCCATGTATTATCATTTCCCATCAAAAGATGATTTGATTATTGCTACCTATGAAGAAGGTACGCGTCTCATTAGCCAAGCCATTATAGAGGCTACAAACGACTGCTCAGACCCTTGGGAGCGCCTTTACAAAGCATCCGCCGCCCATATGAACACTCTTTTCGGCGGCAACAATTTTTCGATCTTGTTATGCGGCGACATTTCAAGAGCTGCCCCAGCGCTCCGAATTCGTTTAATTGAAATTCGGGACAGTTATGATGCGCTCTTCATGGAACTTATTGAGAAACTCCCACTGCCGGAAGATGTTGATCCAACACTTTTGAGACTTAGTCTGCTGGGATCATTAAACTGGTCTGCCAGTTGGTATCGCCCCGGCGGCCAAACACCAGAGCAAATTGGCATCTTCTTCGTTCGCCTCCTAAAAGATGGCCTAAAAACAGATCCTGAGCTATAATACACTTAAATTTTGTATATTTTTTTTATTTACAATTTGAAAATATAAAATATATTTGCCATTAGATATTGATTATTATATGTACACATACGATATTTAGTTTCAATACTGGATTGAAGCGGCATAGAACATGTTACATATATAGGTAAATAAGACTGGTGCCTTTATAAGTATTGGACGTCAAGCTACTGACGCCTACGAAAAAAGCTCACCGTTACAACATGGCGCCCCGTCTTGGCTTAAAATTCGGAGCTTCATGTGCCAAAAATAGGAAGCGAGTAGTAGAGTTGAACGAAATAAATACTAATATAGAGGAAGGCGCTGTAGACCGTACTTCCCTGCCATCCGTTGTAATCCGCTTTGCTGGCGATTCTGGTGATGGCATTCAAATCACGGGCAGTCGCTTTACTGACACCACCGCTCTTGCTGGAAATGATCTTGCGACATTCCCAGATTTCCCAGCTGAAATTCGCGCACCTATCGGAACAACCTTTGGTGTCTCCGCCTTTCAAATTAACTTTGGCGCGCGCCACATCGAAACGCATGGGGATGATCCAAATGTATTGGTCGCATTGAACCCTGCTGCCTTGAAAGTGAATATTGGACTCTTACGAAACGGCGGCTCGGTAATTGTTGATACCGGCTCCTTTAGTACCAGAAACTTAAAAAAGGCGGGATACGAAAACAATCCTCTCGAAGATGGTTCTCTTGATAATTTCACTGTTTTAGAAATTGATATCTCTAAGAACGTTCTGCAAGCTGTCAAAGAATTTGGACTCAGTCAAAAAGAAGGACTTCGTTGTAAGAACTTCTGGATCTTGGGTCTTGTATACTGGATTTATGGGCGGAATCGCCAAGAAACAGTGGCCTGGCTTAAGAAAAAATTCGCAAAACGCCCAGACATCGCAGATGCCAATATTGCGGCCCTGAACGCAGGTCATATTTACGGCGAAGCGGCGGAACTTGGCGGCAGCATCGGCTTATTCTCTGTTGCCCCTGCAGAGATGAAACCGGGCGTGTATCGGACCATTACCGGCGGCGAAGCGTTGGCATGGGGTCTTGTTGCCGGCGCGGAACTCGCAGGACTTGATATTTTCTTTGGCTCCTATCCGATTACCCCCGCGTCCCCTATTTTGCACTCGCTCGCAAAAATGAAACAATTTGGTGTTAAGACATTTCAGGCTGAAGATGAAATTGCGGCAATTTGTTCCGCCATCGGTGCATCATATGCAGGCTCTCTTGGCATGACGTCTTCATCAGGTCCTGGGATCGCGCTAAAAGGCGAGGCTATTGGCCTTGCCATTTCAACCGAATTACCTTTGATTATTGTGAACTCGCAGCGGGCTGGACCTTCTACAGGACTGCCTACTAAAACTGAACAATCAGATCTTTATCAATCCGTATACGGCCGTAATGGCGACGCTCCGCTGGTTGTTTTGGCAGCTCATGGTCCTGGGGACTGTTTTGATACTGCGATCGAGGCGTGCCGCCTTGCTACTAAGTATATGACACCTGTCATGCTACTTACAGACGGTTACATCGGAAATGCCGCGGAACCATGGCTAATCCCTTCTATGAAAGATAAAGAAACTTTCAAGGTAGAGCACACAACCGAAGCAGAAGGTTTTCTGCCGTTTAAACGGGACCCGGAAACACTTGCCCGTAACTGGGCGGTACCGGGTACTCCAGGTCTTGAACATCGTATCGGGGGTATCGAAAAAGAAGAAGATACCGGCCACATTTCATACGAGCCTGAAAACCATCAGCGGATGACAGATATTCGCCGTAATAAAATTCTGGGTATTGCCAATGACATCCCTGCAGCCAAACCAGAACAGGGAAATGAAGGCGGTAAGCTTGCGGTTGTCGGTTGGGGTTCAACCTTTGGTCCGATCAGCCGTGCCGTAAATACCAAAATCGCCCAAAACAAAGATGTTGCGCACATCCATATTAAAAACCTTTGGCCACTGCCCGCCAACCTTGGCAAATTACTTGCAGGCTATGACAAGGTGATCGTTCCTGAAATGAATGATGGACAATTAAAGACTGTGTTGCGTGATCAGTATCTACTGGATGCACAGTCAATAACTAAAGTAACAGGTCAGCCGTTCAAGATTGCAGAAATTGAAGCTGCTATCGATGCCGCGTTGGAGAGTTAAGATGAATGTAGTTGCTACAAAAGATAAACTGAGACCAGCCGATTACGCTTCGGATCAAGAAGTTCGCTGGTGCCCCGGTTGCGGAGACTATGCCATCTTGAAAGCCGTTCAGCGGACTTTGCCAGATCTGGATGTTGATAAAGAAAACTACGTCTTTGTCTCCGGCATTGGCTGTGCATCTCGGTTTCCATACTACATGTCCACATATGGCTTCCATACCATCCATGGTCGGGCACCGGCCTTTGCTACAGGCATTAAGGTAACCAATCCTGAACTGGATGTCTGGATGGTCACTGGCGACGGCGACGGGTTTAGTATTGGTGGCAATCACATGTTACATGCCTTGCGCCGCAATGTTGATATGCAAATCCTTCTTTGCAATAACGAAATTTATGGACTTACCAAAGGCCAGTATTCTCCGACATCAGCAACAGGCCTGAACACACCGTCTTCTCCCACAGGTTCCGTTGAAACACCGCTAAAACCGTGCGTGTTTGCACTTGGATCAGGCGCCCGTTTTGTTGCACGTGGCTTTGATATTCAGAAAACGCTTCCGGATACCTTCAAACGTGCGCACGCGCATAAAGGAACATCCCTCGTGGAGATCCTGCAAAATTGTATTGTGTATAATGACGCCGTTTTTGATAATGTTTTGGCCCGCAATGTTGCTGCGGAAAGACAAATCCATGTTGTTCATGGTGAACCACTCATATTTGGCGCCGAAAAAGACAAAGGTCTGAAACTTAATCCGGCCAATCTTGTTCTTGAAATCGTAACACTTGATGAAAACGGTATCACTGAAGCTGATATTCTGGTTCATGATGAGAAGAACAAACTACTGGCAACCATGCTTGCAGAAATGGGCGACGAAGTCTTCCCAACTGCCTTTGGTATCTTGTTTTGCGACCCTGCACAAACCTATGAAACTGGTGTCGAATTCCAGATGGAAGAAGCCCACAAGAAATCCGCTGCACCGTCTCTGGATGCATTGTTGCGTGAGGGACATACTTGGGAGGTATAAACGCCCTCCCATAATTGAGTTTAAAAGGCCGCAGCGTACACTGCGGCCTTTTTTGCATTCATTCTGTTTATCTACTATTCTGACAATAGGTATATGGGATGACTTCTGATGATCAAAAATGCAAAAAAATTACTTCTGGATCGCCAACGTGAACTCTTGGAGATTATGGTCTCCAGTGCAGCAGATGATAAACCGGTTGAGCTCGATCAGTCCCGCGTGGGGCGTTTATCCCGAATGGATGCCTTGCAAGGGCAGGCCATGGCACAAGAAACAACTCGCCGCCGTAAAAACGAGCTTAGCCGCATCGAAGCTGCGCTGGCCCGCGTAAAATCAGGGGACTACGGATATTGCATGAACTGCGATGAAGAGATCGTTCAAAAACGGCTTGAACTTGATCCCAGCACAGCCCTTTGCATAAGCTGCGCATCAGCTAGCGGCGCTTAATCTTCTTTGTTTGTAGGGCGATTGCGTTTGCGATTTTTCTCTTGCACATAGTTAAGGGCAGCAACCACACCGAATATTGGCAATACGATAACAGCACCGAGCAATATGTAGTCCGCAGCCCAGCGAACAGAGCGAAGTGCGACAGAATAAATCTCACCAATTGTACCGGTTAGATCTTCTAGTAGCTCCAGCGGCGTAATATCAAACAGTGTCAGCATCCAGCCAACAAGGAAGGAGCCGATCAGCAACTTGATAAGAGTAGATCCCAAATTCTTCGGCATTTTCAAGAGTGTCCTTCAGATAACCGCTTGTCGTAATTGATGGAAATCATAAAGACGTATGCGAAGACGCACCAGCTTATTTTTCAACAATTCCACTCAAATAAAAAGCCCGGCCATAATGACCGGGCTTTTCCAATTTTGGGAAGGATAAACCTTCCCAAAATTTCTATTAGCTTTCGTCGCTGACAATGATGCCTTTCAGAGCAAGTTGTTCAGATGTGTAATCGACACCTGTATCACCAAGATCGGCGCCACTTACTGTGATAGAGAAATCAACTGCATCCGCGTGATCAATCGTAATGGTTCCACCGTCGATTTCCACAAGCTCTGCACGATCTGCTGGAGCAATTTCCAACTCATCAAACAACGCATCTAGATCGATCGTATCATCGGCATCGTTAAAACCAAGGATCGTATCGTGGCCATCAGTTTCGACATTGCTGAAGAAGTATTCATCTTCACCGCTTCCACCAACCAATGTGTCATCACCTTCGCCGCCAATAAGCGTATCATCACCGTCACGGCCGAATAGAGTATCCGAACCTTCACCACTGATGAGGATCTCATTCTCATCTGTACCTACAAGCTGGTTACCAGTTTGATATTGAACATCTACATGCGCATCATCAGTATGATCCGCATCAAGCGATCCATCGTCAGAGGCTGTATAATCGAAGTCACGCTCACCGACATAAACATTGTCGATATAGCCGCCAACTGTGCTTGATCCAGAGCTACCCTGGAATTCGAGGCGAGTTACATCATCTGTGTCACTGGCTTCAACTTCGAAGCTGAATTGCTGCCAACCGCGAACATTACCTTCAAGAGTGGCTATTTCTTCACCATCCCACATTACAGTCACTTCATTTGAAGCGCTCCTGCCTGTAGAGCGAGGTGAATACCAGAAACTAATCGTCAGCATTTCACCCGCAGATGTTGGAACATCCTGATACACATGAGAGATGCTAGATGTGTATTTATCACCCTCATTGTTCCGACCTTCTCTATGAGAGTCGAGTTCCATCTTAGTGCGTCCATCTTGAGCACCAATTCCACCAGTACCACCAAATTGAAGCTCAATCGGAGCATTGGCGACACCAGTATCAGTCATCCAACCTGGAAGACTGTCATAAGTTGCCCAGCTACCATGACCTCTATTCACGTCTGAGCCATGATCTTCAAAGCTGCCATTAATCACCCGATTATCACCAGGCAAATTAAGAATGAAGTTTTCATCAAAGATTGACGATGGATCCGTAACTTCTTCAACTGAGAGTACATCGCCTTCGTCGATATCTTCGTCATTCGCCAGCAACGCTGATTTTGGAATAAAGATCGGACCTTCAAGAATGTTCGTGATCACAATGTCATCCGCAGCAACCGGAGCATCGTTTGCACCGTTCACATTGATTGTCACTGTCGCACTTTCCGATCCTTCAACAGAGGCCGAGTAATCAAAGACAGCAGTTGCAACATCACCGTCATCCATTGGATCCCATACAGAGTAATCTTCTTGTGGAATATCCAAAGTCACGGTAACCGCTTCAGGATCTGTTGCATCAAAGATGAGAGAACCATACTCATCATCACCATCGGTGAGATCCATAGTCCATACATCACCAACCTGAGACCAACTTGAGCTATCGAAGTTGACATCATATCCACCATCAAGCGGCATTGTTAGAAGTACACTACCGGGAGTATCAAACGTTGTCGTTTGAGCGTCTGGAATGAAATCCTGACCAAGAGTTGCTGGTGTCGCTGTGATTACCTGTGTCACATCCGTATCTTCGTCTGTCGTAAGCGTATCATCGATCAGAACTGGAATTTCATCACCGTCTACATGAACAGCAACAAATTCCATATTCGTTGCTGTTAGCGTACGGCCACCAAGGGTAAGTGTACCTGAACCAGTTTCCTCAACAGTATTTGCAAATAATGCGATTGCTTCTTCGGCACCCGGTGCATTGAACTCAGCTTCAGTAAAGTAGAGCTCCAACGTATCGTCGTTTGCGCCACCGTCATAATCGTCAACAGTTCCCGGTGTGTTGTCGCTCATAGTCCAGCGAAGAGTATCGTCGCCTTTATCACCATCAACGTCGTCATTACCAGCGCCACCAGTCATGGTGTCGTCTTGTTTGCCGCCTGACATAATGTCATTGCCTTCGCCGCCAAACATGAGGTCAGATCCGTTACCACCTGACATGTCGTCATTACCGGTGCCGCCAAACATGACGTCGGCACCACGGTTGCCGTCCATGTCATCATTGCCGGTACCACCATACATCTGGTCGTTGCCGGCTTCGCCGAACATGTCATCATTGCCGCTATCGCCGTACATGATATCATCGTCGCCGATCTTGCCAAACTGGCCACTGTCACCGAACATGACGTCATCTTCAGAACCACCGTGCATCGTATCAACGCTGCCAGTGCCGCCATACATCAGATCTTCGCCAGCGTCCCCGTCCATGTCGTCATTGCCAGTGCCGCCGTACATAACGTCGTCATTGTCGCCGCCTTCCATGATATCGTCACCAGCTTCGCCGTACATGGTGTCATTGCCGGAGCCACCAGACATGAAGTCTTCGCCAATTCCGCCATACATCACATCATGGTCAGCCACGCCGAACATGTCATCATTGCCAGCACCGCCGTACATAACATCATCGCCATCCAGGCCAACAATCAGGTCATGGCCTTCGTCGCCATGCATGGTGTCCTTGCCATCTTCACCGAACATTTCATCATTGCCGGAACCGCCATGCATAAGATCATTGCCTGTGCCACCTTCCATATCGTCTGCATCAGCGCCACCGAACATGACATCGTTACCGGAACCACCATCCATGTCGTCATTGCCAGCATCGCCGTACATTAGGTCATTGTCAGAATTGCCGCGCATGTAATCTTCACCAGTTCCGCCATGCATGGTGTCGTTGCCATCTTCGCCGAACATATCGTCATTGTCGGCACCGCCGTACATGAGATCATCGCCCTGCATACCAACAACCAAGTCATTACCCGCACCGCCATACATGACGTCATCAGAAGGACCGTTGGCGTCATGCCAATAATCGTCTCCAAACATGGCATCGTTACCGTCACCGCCGTGCATGGTGTCATTGCCGAAACTGCCGGTCATGAAGTCACCTTCGGTTCCGCCATCCATGACGTCGTTGCCAAAACCACCGGACATTTCATCTTCGCCAGCACCGCCGTACATAACGTCGTCGCCGCCTTGACCATACATCTCGTCTTTGCCAGCACCGCCGTACATAACGTCATCACCACCAGAAAATGGAGAACCTTCAGCACCATCTCCTAAGTTGTCACCGTACATGATGTCGTTACCTGAACCGCCGTACATAACATCGTCGTTGCCAAATGGTGCGCCACCATCGAGATCACCAATCATGACGTCATTACCAGCACCGCCATCCATGACGTCTTTACCAAAACCACCGACCATATGGTCGTTGCCGGCACCGCCATTCATGGTGTCGTTGTCATAATCACCGTTCATTTCGTCGTTGCCAGCGTCGCCATTCATGACATCGTTACCGGAACTACCGTACATGATGTCATCTTCAGTGCCGCCATGCATGACATCGTTGCCATGACCACCAGACATTTCGTCTCGGCCTGAACCGCCGTACATTAAGTCATTGCCGCCTTGACCGAACATGTCATCACTGTTAGCGCCGCCGTACATGACGTCGTCACCACCACTGAATGGAACTCCATTACGACCATCAGAGAGATCGTCACCGTACATGATGTCGTTGCCTTCACCGCCGGACATAACGTCGTCGTCATTACCGCCAGACATATAGTCGCCTTGCGTTCCGCCAAACATGTTGTCGTTACCAGTACCGCCGAACATGTTGTCAGTGCCAGACTCGCCATACATGACGTCAGCACCGCTTTCACCATACATCCGATCGCCCGCAGTGCCACCATGCATGACGTCTGCGCCAGCTTGGCCGTGTAACAGGTCTTCACCAGCTTCGCCATACATCACATCGGCTTCTGTTCCGCCGTACATGTAGTCGCCATCAGTACCGCCATACATGATGTCTTCGCCAGCGCCGCCGTACATATCGTCAGCACCAGAACCGCCATACATCACATCGGCTTCTGTTCCGCCATACATGTCGTCGCCCTCAGTGCCGCCGTACATGATGTCTTCGCCAGCTCCACCGTAAATGTCATCTCTGCCGCTTTCGCCGTGCATGATGTCATTACCGGAGTTACCAGACATAGTGTCCTCTTCGCTACCGCCGTGCATTACATCGTTGCCGACGCCACCAAACATACGATCTCCATCAGAACCGCCGTACATAAGGTCGTCACCGCCTTGGCCGTGCATAATGTCATTTCCAGCACCACCGTACATGACATCGGCACCACCAACAGTCGAGTCGCCCATCGGGCCATCGCTCCAACTATCACCAATCATAAAGTCGTTACCGGCACCACCTGACATGACATCATTGGCGAAACCACCCGACATTTCATCATTGCCGGTACCACCATACATAAGGTCGCTGCCGCCTTCGCCGAACATGTCATCGTTACCAGCATCACCGTACATGATGTCATCATCACCGATGGCTCCGCCTTGGCCACTGTCGCCATACATGACATCATCTTCGGAACCACCGTGCATCGTATCAACGCTACCAGTGCCGCCGTACATCAAGTCTTCACCAGCGTCCCCGTCCATGTTGTCATTACCGGCACCGCCATACATGCTGTCGTCATCATTGCCACCGCGCATGTAATCATCACCAGATTGACCATACATGACATCGTCGCCGTTATCACCGAAGACGCCATCGTTACCGCTGCCGCCATACATGATGTCGTTACCAGTGCCACCAGACATAAAGTCGCCTTGCGTTCCGCCATACATGAGGTCGTTGCCAGCACCGCCCCACATGTCGTCAGAGTCGCTCTCGCCATACATGATGTCAGCGCCGCTTTCACCGTACATGTCGTCGTAGCCAGTACCACCGTACATGACATCATCCTGAGATCCGCCATACATGTCGTCGCTTTGCGCGCCGCCATACATCAAGTCTTCGCCAGAACCACCATACATGTTGTCGTAGCCAGTGCCGCCGTACATGACGTCATCATCTTCGTTACCTTGCATGAAGTCGTCGCCAGCATCGCCATACATGATGTCGTTACCGTAACCGCCATACAGGCTGTCATAACCAGAATTACCGCGCATGATGTCATTGCCAGTACCACCAGCTACTGCGTCGTCTCCGTGGCCAGCGAGAATAAAGTCGTCGCCACCTTGGCCAAAGATTACATCGTCGCCCCAACCGCCATAGATCAGGTCCGCACCGCCATAATAGAATTGGACGTTGTCGCGCATCAAATCCGCAAATCCGTATGGATCAAATGCCGCTTCCGACCAGATCTGCCAGTGAAGTCCCTCAATATCATCTACAAGAAATTCAGGAACATCAGCGTTATCACCAAAGATCACATCGCTGCCATCGCCAGCTACAATGATGTCACGCATATAGTCTTGTGGATCGCCAAAGCCACTCTCACTACCATAACCGCCGCTCATCATATCGTTGCCGTAAGCGCCCACGAACAGATCATCACCGATTAAAAGATCGCCAGTACCATACTCATGCGCACCATCTTCGTTTCCGATTTCGTTACTGTCGTTGCCGTAGCCACCGCTCATGAAGTCTTTAGGTCTAAAGTCTTCATTGCCGTAACCACCGCCCATTTCTTCGCCAGCACCGCGACGACCGAAAATCACGTCTGTACCAGAACCGCCGATTAGAATGTCGTTGCCTTGATCATCGATCAGAACATCGCCGCCAGAGCTGCCGTGCAGCATGTCGTTGCCAGCACCGCCATCGAGGTAATCGTTATGCGCGCCGCCGTCGAGCATGTCGTTGCCAGCACCACCGACCAAGAAGTCTTGCGCACGCCCGCCTTCGATCGCACCGGTTTCGGTATTAAGGAATTCTTCTTCATTTTCACCAACAATAATGACGTTTTGGCCGTTGTTATCCAGAACTTCATCTTCGGTTGCTTCCGGGCCAGTAGGCTGACCCGGGTTCATGTCGTCGTTGTATGGATCTTGTGGATTTGGATCTAGAGTGTCAGGACCTTGAGAAATATTTAATGTGTAGGTCGCTCCAGCATCCAGAACATCGCCGCCAGGATTAAATGGACCGGCGCTATCAGAAGATGGGAACTCACCAACAGCTACATAATAAACACCCGCGGGCAATATAGTGCTGATCTGTGAATCCAGACCTGTAGATGAACCTGCATCCGATCCATTATCGTCATTTTGACTTACGAGTTCACCATCCGCATCATAGAGGAACAATTCTGTATCGTCATTGCCAGCACCGCCTCCGGCGCCTTCATCGATATCCAAAACGACCCGTGATCCATCGGCAAGCACAGTGAAGCTATACCAATCGAATGAGCCATTTCCTTCGCCTGAAACAGATACATGACCGGACGTACCGGAATTCGCTACATTTGGATCAAATGCAACACCGAACGCAGCATCGAGGTTCTGAGCTGTTTCCTGACTGCTGTTAGACGGATCTTTTTCAACGTTGATAGGGCCATCAAAAGCAACCTCGCCAACGTTATTCACCGAACCTGCAGTTGGCGTAAGGCCAGTTGTCCAGTCGCCTGCTGTGTTAGAATCGAAATTATCAACACGGGCAAAAATGTTATTTACAGGAATGTCGTGGAAGAAATCTTCACCGAGCGGTCCGGCCTCAACCAAATCTGAAATTGTTACAGGGGCGTAAGCGTCAAAAATTGGATCGCTAACTTCTTCCTGTGTGGAAATCTGTCCGTTAAAAGTCGCGTTATCCCCAAATATATCAAGGGTCGCGGCTTCTTCAGGAACACCAGCCCAATTATCGTTCAGGTTAATCGGCTCGAACTGTGCACCATTTGCAAGGAATGTATCAACTTGACCGACATCCCCTCCAAGCGTCCAAGTAACAAGCACGCCAAGTGGCTCTGTCGTATCGCCGCCCATTGGCCAATCGTCTGCACCGTTAAGGGGGCCGCTTTGTGTGATGGTTCCGTCCGCATCAAATACTAGATAAAGAGTTTCAAATTCTGTTGCTTCTTCATCACCAGTTTCCACTTGCAAAATCAGCAAATGTCCGCCTGATGGAACTGTCAAACTTGGAAGATCGAAAGAGGCTGGCTCTCCGTCTGGACCAATGATGGAAACGGTTGTGACACCTTCACCAACTGTGGATGGGCCGTTGCCGCCTGTGGATTGATCTGAATTTGTGTTATTGCGAAGCTCTAGAAAATCAACGTGTTCACCTGACGCTGCTTCAAGGAATGCATCTACGGCAGCATTCCCAAGCTCACCCATCTGTTGTTCAAGATCGCTAACGCTTTCTCTTTTTTCTTCACCACCGCCGAAAAGATCAGTGCCAAGACCAATTTCATTTAAGAGGAATTGTGGTTGACCTGGAAGGGCCACAAGGAATTCTATCGGCGCATCGGCAGGGAAACCGAGGTCAGTAGGATCCAGAAGACCGTCAATACCAATGCCTTCACCAATACCGTCATCTGCATAAGCGTCAAAGCTGGCGCCACCGCCACCAGCACCACCAGCACCACCGGCCGCAGGCGCTACTGCACCTGGATCGAAGGCTTCGACCAATCCGGTAACATCAGCTGCTGTAATAACAGAACCGTCGGAAAGTGTTAGTTGAGGAGGAAGCTCACTGGCGGCTTGCGAGAAGAAACCTTCCAGTTCGATTTTGCTACCGTCCGCAATGGAGGTGATAATCAGATCACTGCCGTCTTGGGAAAATACAACGAGATCAGGGCTTGTGACATCGACCAAGATGTTTTGACCCGCTTCAACAACGACAGTTGTGCCGTTTGCAGTTCCGCTTACAACATTGTTTTCTGATTTAGCCATACTATTTTTCTTTCCCTATCCGCCTATTGAACCAGCGGCACGCTACATTGCTGAGCACATTAATTTCGCACACATACGATTGTCAGTGAAAATAGAGAGAAGAACACTTTTTGTCATACCTCAAATGGGTGACAGATACTTTTATTAACATTTTTATCAAATTTGTTATGGGCTTTTCATCCCCCTTATTAGGTATAGACAGTTGCATAACAGCTTTTAATATATAAACAATTTAGATAAAATTGTACGCTATACGGCACAGTATCAAACAAAAGGTCGCATTTTTGTGCGGTTGTGATTATTGTTACAAATCCGCGTTTTGGTGTGACTGGGGGCTTAATTAGATGTCATTGAAATTCCGTATTCCGGCTGGGGAAAAAATAATCGTTAATGGTGCTGTGATTACCAACACCAGTAGCAAGGCCATGCATTTTTCACTGGAAAATGACGCGTCGATTATGAGAGAGCGTGACATCATGCTTCCCAATCAGATTAAAACGCCCCTGCACAATGTCTATATGCAGGTTCAAATGATGTATATTGAACCCGAAAACCACGCGGACCATTACAAAAGCTTTCAAGAAGCCGCACAGTTTGCTTTTCTAGGGACAGATGATGTTCCAGAGCGCGATATCATTTTTGAAGTTGTGGGCCTTATCGGGGAAAAGAACTTTTATAACGCGTTGAAGCTTTTGCAAAAGAGCATGAAGGCAGATACTGCGGTCTAACGCTTGAAGACCCTCCCACGTATTTCTCACTAAACAATAAAGTACAGATACCTTAGCCTTCAGGAAACGCTTCCTGCGGAGGCTTAGTCGCGCCAACTTTCAGCGCGTCTCCCCTCTCCACAATTCAGACGTTTTAAAAACAACAAACCCCGCCGTAAAGGCAGGGTTTGTCTTTTGTCTTAGCCCGTAACGAATACCGGGTATTTATGAAAGTGGACCGAAGCCCACTTTCAATGTTGGTTAGCTTTCGTCGCCGACATTGATCGTATTAATAATGTCTTCTTTGTCAGCAAGGCTCTGATCATCGAATTGGATGTGGATACTATTCGATCCGTCAGTGATAGATAGAACCGCATGCCCTCCATTATCTGAGAAGCCTGTATCAACGGCCGTATCACGTTCATCAACCGTCAGACCCATGGCATCAAACAAGGCATCCAGATCTATTGCGGATTGGTTACCACCAGTAATATCATAATCATTAATGGTATCCTCACCGTTGTCACCACCAAGGAAGACGTAGGTATCATTTTCCCCGCCGCCATCTCTGGCATCCATCCAGTCATCACCGGCTCCACCGATCAAGGTATCATCCCCACTGCCACCGATTAGCGTATCATTACCATCGCCACCGGTCAGAGTATCATTCCCACCATAACCAGCGACATAGTCATTACCGCCTTCACCGTCGAGTTGGTTCGCACCATTACTTCCGTAGATATAGTCAGTACCTTGCGATCCGATAACATTCTCGATGTTTTCTAGATAATCCATATCACCGTCTGCAGAAGCACGCCCCCAGGTGGCACTATAATAGTCTAGGTCTACATAAACACCTGAATTTAGATCACCATAGTAAACGGTATCATTACCGGCATCGCCATGAAGAGTGTCTTCACCTGCACCGCCAATTAACGTATCGTCACCGCCGCCACCGTGAATGCGGTTATCGCCACCATGACCGACCAGAATTTGATCAACATCGGCACCACCACCATTTAAGTTGGCTGAACCTTGGTAATCAACATAAACGGCACCTTCGGCAGTGTCGTCACCATCAGTAACTCTGTAATGGAAGTGCCCCTCATCATGAGCATCCCAAACACGAACCCGATCATTAGGCTCGTCATTCGAAGCATCCACATTATCATGGTCTCTTACAGCATTGAGTTCAAGCGCATCACCATCGACATCGGTATCATTACCGGTGAGAAGAGCATCCGCCACCCAGAAACCGGCCGAATAATGGTTAGTAACGATATAGTCAGTGTTTGCAAACGGCGGTGAATTGTCTGTGGCACCATTGATTGTGATGGTCACTTCCTTCGGCGTTCCATCTTCGGAAAGAACCGTAAAGGTATCCGTTAATTCTTCGCCATCATCCAGGTCATCTACATCTGGATGAGTGTTATCCAGAGTATATGTCCAAACACCAGCCGCAGTAACTGTATACGTTCCATATCCATCATCCGATGTAGTATCGGTCGTAACTTCCTGGAAGGCATCGTCCGTGTTATCGACGTCAGCACTGTGAAGATCGCCGCTCACTGTACCCGGAGCCTCATCTTCAGTTACCTCACCCATAGCCGAACCAGTAATCGTCGCGGCGTCATTCACACCTTCGATTGTAATGGTTATTACCTGTTCTGTTCCGTCTTCCGACTTCACAGTGAAGGTGTCTTCCAATTCATCGCCGACGTTCAGGGCATCAACAGCTGGTTTTGTACTGTCCAGCTCGTATGTCCAATAACCTGACGCATTAACTGTGAACTCACCATATGAGGTAGGCCCGAAATTAACTTGGAAAGCATCGTCCGTGTTATCAACATCAGCTGAATAGAGCTGACCATCCGCTTCAACGACTATATCGTCTTCAACGAGTGTCGCACTAATATCGCCAGTTATTTCAGCGGCATCATTCGAGCCCATTACAAGGAAGGTAACTTCCACGACATTAGATGTCTCAAGGTGACTATCCGTTGCCAATACTTCAATCGTCACCTCACGAGTTTCCCCGTCATTGAGGTCTTGGAAGTCTAAGCCTGGGTTAAATGACAACACAGAACCTAAGACTGATGCCGTTCCTTCAGCTGGATCACCGCCAGGAGCGATAGAGTAAGACAAAGAAGCCGCATCATCGTCACTATCGATATCAGAGCCAAGAGTTGACAGATCCATAATTTCAACTGATCCGTCATCTTCAGACACATCATCGATGCTCGGGATAGAAGCTGACATGACAGGTGCGTCATTCGTTCCCACTACAGTGATAACGATATCGACAACATTAGACGTTCCAGTGTGGCTATCTGTTGCCATAACTTGGACAGTCACCGTTGTGTCTTCTTCTTCAGCCAGTTCCTGGAAGTCAGAGCCCGGGTTGAATTGAAGATCAGTGCCGATAATTGACGCAGTACCTTGACCCGCAAGCGGCGCAGTAACAATGCTGTAAGTTAGCGTAGCACCAGTATCGTCATTGTCGATGTCATCTGCAAGAACAGACAGATCAACAAGGATTGGATCCGCATCTTCAAGTACATACCCAATACCATCAACCATCGTTGGATCGTCATTAACGCCGCCAACTTCGATTGTTACTGTTCCTGTTTCAGATCCAGAAGATCCATCAAGTGAAGCAGTGTAATCAAAGACAACAGTTGCCTGTTCACCGACCGCAAGTGGATCGAAGCCCGAGTCGCCATCTGCAGCGTCATCAACTGGATTAATGTCGAGAGAGACCTGAACATCTTCTGCATCTGTTGCATCGAACGTTACTTCGCCATAACCCGGAATAGTCAGCTCCCAAACATTGGAACCCAGTGATGTTTCCACCCAACCAGTGTGTACGGTTTCAACCGCCGGATCTGGCGCTGGGACTGGCATTGTCAACGTGACATCGCCCGGCATGTCGTAGGTTGTTGTTGCGGAGTTTGGAATGAAGTCGTTATCAATCGTAATGCTGACAGCGGCCATATCCGTATCTTCACCAGTACCAAGCGTATCATCCAGCAGAACCGGAACTTCGTGTCCGTCTACAAAGACTTTCACATAAGTGACTGATTCTACGTTCAGAGTTCTTCCACCAATGTCCAGAATACCGTGATTGTGATCTTCAACTAGGTTCGCAAATTCTGCAATTTCTGTTTCATAAGCTGCAAACTCGGCTGCTGTGAAGTAAAGCTCCAGACAATCCACTCCTGTGCCACCGTCGTAATGATCGGTATCACCGGAATTTTCGCCATATGACCATTTCATAACGTCGTCACCGGCACCGCCGTTTACGGTGTCATTTCCGGAACCACCGTCAAGCGTATCATTTCCACCTTCACCGTGGATCTCATCGTCACCGCTATTACCGTCGATCACATCACCGGAACCAATTAGGCCATCAGTACCATCGTTACCGAACATGGTATCATTACCTGAACCACCTTCCATCTCGTCTGCATCAGCACCACCGAACATCAGGTCATTGCCAGAACCACCGAACATTTCGTCGATGCCAGTCCCGCCATACATGACGTCATGATCATCCCCGCCGACCATTTCATCACTGCCGGCACCGCCGTACATAAGATCATCGCCGTCGCCACCAACAATCAGGTCATGGCCTTCGCCACCGTGCATGGTGTCCTTGCCATCTTCGCCGAACATTTCGTCCTGGTCGGCACCGCCGTACATGAGATCATCGCCGCCCATGCCAACGACCAAGTCGTTGCCTGCGCCGCCATACATAACATCATCAGCAGGACCAAATGAACTGTTGCCATAACCACCAGACATTGGATCGTCACCAAACATGGCATCGTTACCGTCACCGCCGTGCATGGTGTCATTGCCGAAGCTGCCGGTCATGAAGTCACCTTCGGTTCCGCCGTCCATGACGTCGTTACCGAAACCACCGGACATTTCGTCTTCACCAGCACCGCCGTACATTACGTCGTCGCCGCCTTGACCATACATCTCGTCTTTGCCAGCACCGCCGTACATAAGGTCGACACCACCTTCGAATGGATGACCTTCTTCACCATGCTCCAAGTTGTCACCGATCATGACATCATTGCCAGCACCGCCGTACATAACGTCATCTTCACCAAATATTGGAGGACCGCTTTCGCGACCACCGACCATGAAGTCGTTACCAGCACCGCCACTCATGACATCGTTGCCAAAGTTGCCGTACATGTCATCATCATCATCGCCGCCGTCCATGACATCGTTGCCGAAGCCACCATCCATATAATCGCGACCAGTACCGCCGGACATAACGTCATTGCCGGAGCCACCATCCATATAGTCTGCGCCAGTGCCACCGTACATGACATCGTTGCCATGCCCACCAGCCAATTCGTCATGGCCTGAACCGCCGTACATTAAGTCATCACCGCCTTGACCGAACATGTCATCGCTGTCAGCGCCACCGTACATAACGTCGTCACCACCGACAGTCGGATCGCCCTCCGGACCATCAGACCAGCTATCACCAATCATAAAGTCGTTACCAGCACCACCTGACATGGTGTCGTCAGCGAAACCGCCTGACATTTCGTCATAGCCTGAACCGCCATACATCAAGTCGGCGCCACCTTCACCCAGCATGTCATCATTACCGGCACCGCCATACATGATGTCATCGTCACCGATTTCACCGCCCTGGCCGCTATCACCGAACATCATATCGGCTTCAGTTCCGCCGTACATGACGTCAACGCTGCCAGTACCGCCATACATCAGGTCAGTACCTTCCTCGCCGTGCATTTCGTCATTGCCAGCGCCGCCATACATGACGTCTGCATCGTCACCGCCGTACAGGGTGTCGTCGCCGCTTTCGCCGTACATCAGATCTGTACCAGCTTCGCCGTACATGACGTCTCCGCCTGTTCCGCCATACATGTTATCGCCGCCGGTTCCGCCATACATGATGTCTTCACCAGCTTCGCCGTACATATCATCGGAATCTGAGCCGCCGTACATGACGTCTCCGCCGGTTCCGCCGTACATGTTGTCTTTGCCAACTTCGCCGTACATTACGTCGGATTTAGCACCGCCATACATGTTATCGCCGCCGGTTCCGCCATACATGACGTCCTCACCAGCTTCGCCGTACATGTTGTCGGATTTAGCACCGCCGTACATGA
>MAAN01000037.1 GCA_002163135.1 Alphaproteobacteria bacterium 46_93_T64 | reverse complement strand
AGACGCTCTTATCGGCGCTGGCTACGGTTCTGCTGGCGAACGCTGCATGGCGATTTCTGTTGCAGTTGCGGTTGGTGACGCTGGTGATCAACTAGCTGAATTGCTTGCACCTCGCGTACGGGCACTAAAAGTTGGCCCAAGCGCGGCTGATGGCGACATGGGCCCTCTTGTTACGGCTGAACATCTTGAAAAAGTTAAAGGCTATGTTGATCTTGGTATCGAAGAAGGAGCTGATCTGCTTGTTGATGGTCGGAACCTTTCCCTGCAAGGCTATGAAGATGGCTTCTACATGGGCGGTTGTTTGTTTGATAACGTGACAACAGACATGCGTATCTACAAAGAAGAAATTTTTGGACCAGTTCTAGCTATCGTGCGCGCACCGGAATTTGGTGATGCCATTAAAATGGTTGATGAACATGAGTTTGGTAACGGTACAACAATCTTTACTCGTAACGGTGATGCGGCTCGTGCCTTCTCAAACAACGTTGAAGTTGGCATGGTTGGCGTGAACGTTCCGATCCCTGTGCCGCTCGCATTCCACAGCTTTGGTGGTTGGAAAGCATCTGCGTTTGGTGATCATAACCAACACGGCCCAGAAGGCGTTCGCTTCTACACGAAAGTGAAAACAGTAACTTCACGTTGGCCTGATTCAATTAAGGCCGGTGCTGAATTTGTGATGCCAACTCACAAGTAATAAATAGAGATAGAACGCCCCGGTTTTTCCGGGGCGTTCGTCCTTAATGGAGGAAGAAATGGCAAAAATTGGATTTATCGGTGTTGGAAATATGGGCGGCCCAATGGCCCTCAATCTACTTAAAGCCGGTCATGATGTGCAGGTTTTTGATCTTTCAGAAGCTGCCGTCAAGATTTGCGTAGATGCTGGTGCCACCGCTGTAGAAAGTTCATCAAATGCCGCAAAAGGCGTAAACATTATTGTCAGTATGTTGCCAAAAGGCGACCATGTTCGAGGTGTTTATCTCGGCGATACTGGCGCGCTTGCTGCCGCTAGTGAAGGGTCGCTCTTCATCGATTGTTCAACCATTGACGTTGCAACAGCGCGCGAAGTTGCTGAAGCGGCTGCCGGTTTTGGTATGATGATGGTTGATGCCCCAGTAAGTGGCGGCGTTGGCGGTGCATCTGCTGGAACACTTACCTTTATGGTTGGCGGACCTGCGGGTGCGTTTGAAGCCGCGAAACCAGTTCTTGAAGCCATGGGAAAGAACATTGTTCACACTGGTGCTTCTGGAAATGGGCAAGCGGCTAAAATCTGTAACAACATGATCTTGGGGATTTCCATGATCGCGGTTTCAGAAGCTTTTGTTCTTGGCGAAAAACTAGGTCTGGAACATCAGACATTATATGATATCGCCTCTACTGCATCGGGCCAGTGTTGGTCCCTCACGAGTTACTGCCCAGTACCGGGGCCAGTACCAACATCCCCTGCTAATAATGACTATAAACCAGGTTTTTCTGCGCAAAATATGTTGAAGGATTTGCATCTTTCACAGTCGGCTGCAGATGGTTTTGCAGCGGATACAGCCCTTGGTAAAGCTGCGACTGAACTTTATGAAAAATACGTATCGGGGGACGGTGAATTGGCCGATTTCTCAGGTATCGTAAATATGATCCGCGAAAGCTGATTTATGTAGCTGATATTTGCTGCGATGGCTTCGGTCATCGCAGCGTCTTCTCTTTGACTTGCGTCCATTTTCCTGTATTTCTAAGTTCTGTCTTTATTACTATTTACAGGATCTTAAAATGGTTAGGCATATCTCCTCCGGTTCTACATTCGAAGAAGAAATTGGGTATTCACGTGCGGTGATTGACGAGCATTATGTTTTCGTTGCAGGCACCACGGGCATGGATTACTCAACCATGACACTGGCAGACGGTGTTCTTGATCAAGCGACGCAGTGTTTGAAAAATATACAAGGCGTGCTTGAAGAAGCGGGCTCGTCTTTGGATAAGGTCGTTCGGGTGAACTACTATTTACCAGATAGAAGCGACTTCGAAGCCTGCTGGCCGGCACTTCGTGCTGCGTTTGGCGTGGCCAAACCTGCAGCGACGATGATTGAAACCTGTCTCATGAACGATGACATGAAGATAGAAATAGAAGTAACCGCCAAACGTTAATCGGGCAGGTTTTCGATTAAACTCGGAAGCTCTTTGATGGTTTTTAGTTCGCGAAAGCGCTTGCTTTGTGTAGGTGCTTCCGCTCTTTCCACAGCCCAGTCAAAACTGGACGGAATATAGATACCCCACGCACCGGCATCGATCGCTGGAATAACGTCAGATTTCAACGAGTTTCCGATCATCATACTCCGTGATGGGCCATCGCCATATTGATCAAAAATTCGGTGATAGGTTTGTTCGTTCTTGTCACTTACAATTTCAATGGCATCAAAAAAATCACCAAGACCTGATTGCGCCAATTTACGTTCCTGATCAAACAGATCGCCTTTCGTTATCATGACGATCCGATAGTCGTTTTGAAGTGCTTTCAAAACATCATGGACCCCGTTGATGGGGGTTGCAGGATGATCTTTCATCTCACGTCCAGCATTAAGAATTTCTTGAATAACTGTTGCAGGGACATCACCACGCGTAATCTCAATGGCTGTTTCGATCATGGAGAGCGTAAACCCTTTTATGCCATAGCCATAATATTGAAGGTTTCGCCATTCTGTCGCGAGTAGAGACTCATAAAGGCTGTCTTCAGGACCATAATCTTTAAGGAGATCAACAAACCGTTTTTGTGTCAGCACAAATATATGTTCGTTTTCCCAAAGTGTATCATCCGCGTCAAAGGCGATGGTTGAAAGCGGCATTGAGCGATCCTTACGATTTATTAGTTCGGCAATTCTTCGTTGCTAACAGTGTAGGAATAATTGAACCCACCGTAAAAAATGAATTGCCCTTTAACGGTTTCTATAACACAAGAGGGGAATGGCGAAACATTTATCTGAAAATATGCGCGGTGCCTTTTTCATGGTGACCTGCATGGCAGCGTTTGGAATTAACGACGCTCTTATCAAATCATCATCTGAACATTTTACACTCGTACAGACGATATTTATCCGATCAATATTTACCAGCATTTTGTTGGGGATTTTGGCTTGGCGGCAAAAAGCATTTCGTGTTGGGATCGCTAGGCGAGATTGGAAGCTCATTTTCTTGCGGATGGTTGGCGAAATAATCGGTGCGTACTTGTTTCTGTATTCGATCTTCAATATGCCCTTGGCGAACGCCACGGCGTTATTGCAATCCATGCCGCTTGCCATAACGTTAGCTGCTGCTCTGTTCCTGAAAGAAGATGTTGGTTGGCGGCGTTATCTGGCTGTACTCATCGGTTTTGGCGGAGTAATGATCATTGTTCGCCCCGGCACAGAAGGCTTTAATTCGTTTTCATTCTTCGCATTAGGCGCTGTTGTTCTGTTTGTTTGCAGGGACCTGACAACTCGTAAAATCTCCAAGACCATTCCATCTTCCATGGTCTCTTTCGTGACGTCACTTGGTATTATGGTCACGTCAGCCTGTGCGCTTCCGCTTGTCGAATGGCAAACTGTAACACTCGAAAATACTTCCATACTGATGGCGGCATCTTTGTTTGTAATTGTAGGGTATGTGCTAAGTGTAAGTGCCATGAGAACCGGTGATATCGGTTTTGTCTCACCGTTTCGCTATACGATCCTGCTTTGGTCAATCCTGCTAGGGATTTTGGTCTTTGGTGATATCCCTGATATTTGGACAATTACAGGCAGTGTCATTGTTGTGACTACTGGAATTTATACGTTCTACCGGGAACGGAGATTGGAAACCAAAGCAAATAAGGAGCGAGATTTAGTTGCTGAGGAAGAACTCTCTTAAACGATGGGCGTATTCCTTGTGGGTATTATCGCTATCTAGTGAGTTCAGTGCCGTATCTGTGACTTCTTCAGGAATAATAGTTCCGCGTCTACTCATAAGCAGATCATGGGAAAATTCTGGGATATGCTCCGGATGGGGTTGCAAGGAAAAGCAGGTTTTAGAATATCTGAGGCCTGCATAGGTGCAAAAATCGGATGTATGGGTCGTTTCTGTACCCTTAGGCGCGGTAATGACTTGATCCTGATGGAATGCGAGCAATCGCGCCTGAGTTCCTGTTTCAAGGTCCTTATATTCCTGAACGCCGATGCCCCATCCTGACGGATGTTTCTCCACCACCCCGCCCATGGCTTGCGCCATAATCTGATGCCCAAAACATATACCCAGTGTGGGGACGCCACTTGCGACCAATTGCCGAATGAATTCTTCTAACGGTGCTATCCACGAGTGGTCTTCATACGCACCGTGTTTGGACCCAGTTACGATCCAGCCATCACATTCATCTGGAGAGTTTGGGAAAACGCCCTCTACAACGGGAAAAATTTCGTAATCGAACGTCTCTTCTCCAAGCAAGGTGATAAACATTTCCGGGAATTCACCGTACTTTTCACCAAGATCGCCGCCGACTTTACCTGTTTGCAGGATACCGATTTTTTTTAACTTTGAAGATTTCATCTAGGGATTTCTATATTTGGGGCCTAAAGAGCCTTTTCAACTTGAACCGCACAATATTTCACCTCGGCAATTTTACCAAATGGATCAAGTGCGTCATTTGTCAATAAGTTGGCAGCTGCTTCTGCAAAACAAAACGGGATAAATACCATTCCTTGCTGAACGGCACCATCTGCGCGAACTCTTATACGTAAGTGGCCCCTGCGAGAGCGAACATCAACAAACTCGCCCGATGCAACATCCAGATTTTCCATCATTGCAGGTGACATTTGAACGGTTGGTTCAGATTCCACTGCATCCAGAACTGTGGATCTGCGTGTCATTGACCCTGTGTGCCAATGTTCAAGTAAGCGTCCTGTTGTCAAAACTACTGGATATTCTCGGTCGGGTACTTCGTCAGGAGAGATCAATTCCGCAGGGACAAATTTCCCGCGGCCAGTGGCGGTTGGGAAGTTTTCTGTGAAAATTAACGGTTTTCCTGGATCATCGGGAGTACTGCACGGATAGGTAATGTCATCTTCCAGTTCCAGACGCTCCCAGCTCATACCTTTGATGCTGTTCATGACTTGGGTCATTTCAGAGAAAACTTCTGATGGATGATCGTATGTCCACCCAAGGTTAAATCGATTGGCGATTTCTTGAATGATCCACAGATCCTGTTTCGCATCCCCTGGCGGAGAGACGGCAGCGCGTCCCATTTGTACTTGTCTGTTAGTATTTGTAACCGTTCCGTTTTTTTCCGGCCAAGCAGACGCAGGTAAAACGACATCGGCATAAGCGGCTGTCTCGGTTAAAAACAGATCTTGCACAACCAGTGTATCCAGCATGCAAAGAGCTTCTCTCGCATGCGTTACGTTCGGATCGGACATGGCAGGGTTTTCGCCCATAATATACATGCCGCGAATGTCACCATCATGGATTGCATCTGTAATTTCAACAACGGTTAGACCTTTGTTCGGATCTATTGCGGATCCCCAAAAAACTTCAAATTTTTCCCGAATTACCGGATTTTCGACAGACTGATAATCAGGTAGAAACATCGGGATCAATGCAACGTCCGATGCCCCTTGAACGTTATTTTGTCCGCGAAGAGGGTGGAGCCCTGTTCCCGCACGTCCGATTTGCCCTGTCATCAAAGATAGCGAAATTAGGCAGCGAGAGTTATCTGTACCATGAACATGTTGGCTAATTCCCATTCCCCAGAATATGATCGCAGCGTTTGCTGTTGCATAAAGCCTAGCGACTTCCCTGATGGTTTGTGGATCTATGCCGGTTTTTTCTGCCATTGCTTCTGGCGAAAACCCTTTTAAATGTTCTTTTAGGGCCTCATAATTTTCCGTAGATTTCTCAATAAAGGCCTCATCTGTAAGACCCTCTTCTGCGATGACATGCATGATCGAGTTTAATAACGCAACATCAGTGCCGGGTTTTTCTTGCAAATGATAGGTGGCATGACGCGTAAGATTTTGCTTGCGTGGATCTATGATGATCAGTTTCGTGCCTTTTTTTACAGCATTCTTAAAGAATGTCGCAGCAACAGGGTGGTTTACTGATGGATTTGCCCCGATGACAATGACGACATCGGCATTCTCTGCTTCATTGAACGGTGCTGATACGGCACCTGACCCGACGGTTTCAAGAAGGGCTGCAACGGATGATGCGTGGCAAAGGCGTGTACAATGATCCACATTGTTTGTTCCAAATCCAGTTCGGATCAATTTTTGGAACAAGTATGCCTCTTCATTAGAACCTTTAGCAGATCCAAATCCTGCAAGGCCCTTGGGGCCTTTGTTTGATTTTACTTTTTGTAAGCCTGTTGCAGCTCTGTCTAATGCTTCTTCCCAGGTTGCTTCTCTGAAATGAGTGAGCGGGTTTGCGGGATCCAGTCCTGATATATCAGACTTGGCAATACCGTCTTTTCGGATGAGCGGTTTTGTTAGCCGCTCGGAGTTGTGAATATAGTCAAAGCCAAAACGGCCTTTTACGCACAGGCGTTCTTCGTTAGCGGGTCCATCACGTCCATCGACCGATACGATTTTTTCGTTTGAGATATTGTATGTGAGTTGACAACCAACTCCACAAAACGGGCAAACACTATCTACTTTACGGTCGATGTCGACAGCCGCAGCCCATGATTTTTCCAGCAATGCACCTGTCGGGCAGGCTTGCACACATTCTCCGCATGCGACGCAACTGCTATCGCCCATGCTGTCGTCCAAATCAAAAATGATTTTTGAATCAGCGCCTCTACCTGCCATTCCAATGACGTCATTTACTTGGACCTCTTGGCACGCACGCACACAAAGGTCGCAGTTAATACAGGCTTCCAGATCTACAGCCATAGCAGGGTGAGAAAAATCTAGGGTGCCACCCGTTTCTTTTGTCTCGAACCTGCTATTGGTTTGATCCAAGGATTCTGCAATTTGCCAAAAATGACTATTAGGATCAGGGCTTTTATCTTGAGCAGGTTGATCCGAAACTAAGAGTTCAATAACCATTTTTTGTGCTTTTTCAGCACGTGCTGAAGCAGAATTTACGACCATACCTTCGGTGGGTGTTCGCATGCAACTCGCAGCGAGGACACGTTCCCCATCGATCTCAACCATGCACGCGCGGCAATTCCCATCTGCGCGAAAACCTGATCGATCCGTGTAACAAAGGTGCGGGATAGTCGTTCCGCTATCTTTTGCAATTTCCCAAATGGATTTACTACCATCAGTTTCGACTGTTTCGCCGTTTAATGTGAAGGAAATCATGTCGCTCATGCCAATTCCTCCGGAAAATATTTCATCAATCCAAGTAACCCGTTGGGGGCTGCTTGACCAAGACCGCAAATGGAGGCGTCTTGCATAACATCGCTGAGATCTTGCAAAAGTGTCAGATCCCAAACGTCACCTTCCATGACTTTTACGGCTTTCTCCGTACCGACACGACAGGGAGTGCATTGACCGCAACTCTCATCCTCGAAGAAACGCATAAGGTTTCGGCCAACCTCTTTCATATTATCTTGATCCGATAGAACAATAACGGCTGCTGATCCGACAAAACATCCATGTTTTTCAAGTGTGCCAAAATCTAACGGTATGTCAGCCATGTTTGAGGGCAATATACCGCCCGAGGCGCCACCGGGAAGGTAGGCTTTGAAAGTATGGCCTTCTTGCATGCCGCCGCCATACTCTTCGATCAGTTCCGATGCTGTGATGCCTGCAGGGGTTAGATAAACGCCCGGTTTGTTCACATGACCAGATAGAGAAAAAGTTCTAAAACCAGTGGAACCATGACGTCCGCCTTGTTTATACCAGTCGGATCCTTTTTCCAGAATTTCCGGAAGCCAATAAAGTGTCTCGACGTTATTAATCAATGTGGGCTTGCCAAACAAACCAACATGGGCAGGGAAGGGAGGTTTTGCACGAGGAAGTGCTCGTTTTCCTTCCAAACTTTCCAGCATGGCACTTTCTTCACCGCAAATATAGGCACCGGCTCCCCTTCTCAGGAAGATTTTACGGTCGTTGTTTAGCCCAGCCTCTTCGATGTCAGCGATGGCATCCTTTAAGATGGTAGCCGTTTCTGGATATTCATCGCGGAGAAAAATGTA
This sequence comes from Alphaproteobacteria bacterium 46_93_T64, assembly GCA_002163135.1. GTDB lineage: Bacteria > Pseudomonadota > Alphaproteobacteria > Sneathiellales > Sneathiellaceae > Sneathiella. The sequence continues at coordinate 25,591 of MAAN01000037.1, read as the reverse complement.
AATTTCTTTAGCGTCTACAAGTTCTGCGCCTATCAACATGCCATCTAAAAACTGAAACGGGTGCGAGTTCATATAATGGCGGTCTTTAAAAGTACCAGGTTCACTCTCGTCCGCATTCACTGCCATATATCTAGGGCCGGGAATAGAGAGAACAGATGAGATCTTCATTGCATGAGGGAAGCCCGCCCCCCCAAGGCCGCGATGTCCACTTTCCTTTAGATTTTCGATGATATGGTTACTATCGATTTTATTCGACTGTAACTCTTTCAGGATGCGGAAGCCTCCCGATACACGGTATTCTTCAATCGTTGGGTAGCCATCTGGTTTGGAAATTTCTTGGGGTCTAGTCATTGCTAATTTTAGGGCACTCGAGGATTTTTCCTGAGTAGCATTTTCTATATATGTATCACCAATGCGAACCACCGGAGCTGTATCGCAACGGCCCATACAGGCGCCGTGAGAAATGGTGACTTCTGTCGACCCATATTTTTTTAATTCTTTGAAAAGATCGTCTCCGCCTGCGAGACAGCAAGATAAACTGTCACATACTTTAAGAATTATTTTCGGGGCGATTTTCTCATCTTCCAGTACAACAAAATTGTGATAGAAAGTTGCGACTTCGTACACCTCAGCCAGTGAAAGCCGCATCGCTTCTGCCAGTGCTGCCAAATGATCTTTTTTCAAATGACCAAACTCATCCTGAAGGATATGCAGGTTTTCAATGAGCAAGTCTTTGCTCAATCCTTTACCATGCAGCAGTTTCTCTAATGTCTCGCGGGCTTCAGGGGCAACTTGCCGACCTCTAGCATGATAACGGCCTTTGCCAGATTTTCTGGCTTTGCCTGGTGCTTTTGTTGTTTGGGTGAAAGAAGCGGAAGATGTCATAATCTAATTACCCTTGGTGTCCTGAGCTCGGCTTTCTACTATCTCTCTTTCGCTGACAACAACTAGTTCGAGACCGCCAATAATTAGTTGTTTTCCGGCATGTTCGAAATTCACGGTTATACGATCAGCAACAGCAGATTGCACTTGGCCCAAGCCCCAGTCAGGTTGTTTTGTGTGGCGTACATACTGTCCTGGAGAAAAAAACGTTATCATAATTGGATCACTTGGTTGATTGTTAGGGGTAGAGTGTAGCAAACTGCAGTCTACAGGACAAAACAGTTTGCGATACATTTGAAAATGCAACAAAGATAGCTTGGAAGACAATGATAGACCTAAAACTTACTGCACTTATGAGCTCTAAACTTTGCCATGATATTATTGGTCCCGTCGGTGCTGTAAATAATGGTATTGAACTGTTGCAAGATGAGAGTAACGCAGATATGCGCGACCAGGCCATTTCACTGGTTAGTCAAAGTGCAGGTGAAGCTGCTGCCCGTCTGCAGTTCTACAGACTGGCGTTTGGTCTTGCCGGTGGATTGGGCGCTGAAGTCTCACTTCGGGACGCGCGTACACTTTGCAGAACACATATGTCATATGGCAAAGTAGAGTTGGATTGGCCAGATGAAGCGGGCGGTGCCGAAAATCTGTCTAAAGATGCAATTAAAGTATTGTGTAATCTCGCGGCTATTTCATCAAGTGCATTGCCGCGTGGGGGCAAGCTAACGGTATCTGGTCACATTAATGACGGCAGTTGGAATTTTGAATTTCATGCAAGCGGCCCCCGTGCAGGGTTGCGCGAAGATGTGACCAATACACTCTTGGAAGGTTATGACGAAGAGCAGCTGACGGCACAAAATGTTGGTGCTCAATATTTGATGGCGATATGTGCCAACAATAATTACACCATAACCATCTCTAAGATGGAAGATGACCTGACAGTTATTACTGCAAAATCTGGCTAATTTCAGCAGAAATTCTGGATGGCTAAGCGCACGAAAAATAACAGATTTTCGTGGTTTCGGATCTAGATAATACAGTTAGAAGACTGAATTTCAGGCTAGTTTACGTATTTTTGCTAAAATTTTTCTTAAAGTTTTGAGTTTCTGTTGTTGCTCACATTAACCGTAACCGCTTGTTAACCTCTTTAGCGCATTCTGACGCAAATTGGGTGGCATGAGTTCATTTATTCGTGAACCTGCAATTGCGGGGAGAAAGCAACACCATGGATGATCTGTTAAGTGAGTTTTTAACTGAGACAAACGAGAATATTGGGATCGTTGACGCGGCGCTGGTTGCGCTTGAACAGAACCCAGATGACGGAAGTCAAATTGACAATATTTTTCGTCTTGTTCACACCATTAAAGGAACATGTGGCTTCCTTGGATTGCCAAGGCTGGAAGCCGTTGCTCATGCCGGCGAAAATGTTTTGGGTAAAATTCGCGACAAAGAATTAACTGTCACAGCGGATGTTGTGACGATTATCCTTGAAGCAATGGATGTTATTAAAGACCTTTTAGAGACACTTGAGCAAACCGAACTAGAACCGGAAGGCAATGATGCTGACTTGATAGCCCGTCTGAATGATGTGGCTTATGGTACAGTAACCGCCTCCGCTGGTGGGTCTTCAAATGTTGTTGAACTCGTGGAAGAAGTTAGCGAAGCTGATCTGGAAGCCGCGTTTGCAGCTGCAGCAGGCCCAGATGAAGTCGAAGCTCAGATACGACCACTTGTCTCTCAGGAAGTAAGACCTGGAGAGGTTTCCGAGGCTGAACTCGAAGCTGCATTTAATGCGGCTCCTGGCCCTGACGATGAACCAGATGAGCCTGAGTTGGTTGCAGAACCTGTCATGGAAATACCGGTGGTCGCGGAAAAGAAAACACCTGAAGTAGCTGCGAAAGATCACGCGCCTAAGGAAACGTCACTTGCAAACCAGAGCATTCGTGTAAATGTCGAGTTGCTTGAAGATTTGATGACAATGGTCAGTGAACTTGTTTTGACCCGGAACCAACTATTACAAATGGTTCGGGGGATGGATGATAATGAATTTACCGTTCCTCTTCAACGCCTAAGCCATGTAACAACGGAATTGCAAGAAGGTTTGATGAAAACCAGAATGCAACCAATTGGCAATGCATGGTCTAAACTACCCCGAATTATTCGTGACTTGAGCAACGATCTTGATAAGAAGATTGACCTCGTTATGCACGGAGCGGAAACAGAGCTTGATCGTCAAGTTCTCGAAATGATTAAAGATCCTTTGACGCACATGGTTCGGAATTCAGCAGACCACGGTCTGGAAACTCCAAAAGAACGATTGGCGGCGGGCAAAAAGGATACTGGCCGAGTTGTTCTTGACGCGTATCATGAAGGTGGTCACATCATCATTACGATTTCTGATGATGGTCGTGGTCTTAACAGCGAGAAAATCAAAGCGAAAGTAATCGAAAACGGTTTGGCCAGTGAAGCTGAACTGGAAACGATGAGTATTCAACAAGTCCAGAATTTTATTATGAGACCAGGGTTCTCAACTGCAGATAAAGTGACCAATGTTTCCGGGCGGGGTGTTGGGATGGATGTTGTCCGTTCGAATATCGAAAAAATTGGTGGCACGGTTGAACTTAAATCTGAAGAAGGCAAGGGATCAGTTTTCACAATTAAGATCCCACTGACTTTGGCAATCGTATCCGCTCTTATTGTTGAATGTGCCGGAGAGCGTTTCGCTGTTCCACAAATTAGTGTTGTGGAACTGGTGCGCGCCTCTACTGATGGCCGCAGCGAAAACACAATTGAACTTATTAATGAAGCACCTGTTCTCAGATTGCGCGATAGGTTATTGCCGCTTATCCATCTAAACGAAATTCTAAGGCTAGAGACGGCCGCGGATGAGATCGCTGAACAAAGTGAAGTGAAGGGCGATGAAGAATTTATTATTGTAACGCAAGTCGGTGCCTATACATTTGGTATAGTTGTGGACCGCGTGTTCGATACTGAAGAAATTGTTGTTAAACCAGTTGCTCCTATTTTACGGCATCTATCCATTTTCTCTGGTAATACTATTCTTGGTGACGGTAGCGTTATCATGATACTGGATCCAAATGGTATCGCATCGCAAACCGGTGAAAATCTCGTTGGCGATCATACTATTGAAGAAGAAATGCAAAGAGATACATCTGAAAATGATAAAGTTGCGATGCTGATTTGCCGCGCTGGCGGAAATGAACCAAAAGCGGTGCCGCTTTCACTGGTAGCCCGCTTGGAAGAGGTGGACATAGAGACCATCGAACGTACAAATGATCAGATGGTCGTTCAGTATCGCGGAAAAATTATGCCGCTGGTAACCATGAGTGATAACGCAACGATAGTAGAAACCGGTCGTCAACCAATCCTCGTATTTACCGATAATGACCGAACAATGGGACTGGTCGTTGATGAAATCGTAGATATTGTTGAAGATCATTTGAATGTGGAGATGGCCTCCAGCGTTGAAGGAATGATCGGCAGCGCTGTTATTCGAGGAAAAGCGACGGATATTATCGATGTTGGTTATTATCTACAAAAATGTTTTGGTGATTGGTTTGGTGGGGGTGAGACAGCGGCCTTTGGTAGCGAAAGCTCTTCACAGAAAATATTGCTTGTAGATGACAGTCCATTCTTCCGGAATATGTTGGTGCCACTTCTATCTGTTGCAGGATATGAAGTAAGCACAGCAGAGAACCCAACCGAGGCTCTGGAAATGAGAGAGGCCGGTAAGGAATTCGATATTATTGTTAGTGATATTGAAATGCCTGGTATGGATGGCTTCCAATTCGCAGAGGAAGTTCTTAAAGATGAACGCTGGGCAGGCACCCCAATAATCGCGTTGTCATCACACACAACCCCACAAGATTTTGATCGTGGACGTCAGGTAGGTTTCTCTGATTACGTGGCAAAATTTGATCGCGATGCGTTAATGAATACATTATCCCAAACCTTGCGTGCGGGTGGAGGTGCTAGATGAGTAATTACGACGTACAAGAGTATGTGACTGTAACGATCGCAGGACAAATGTTTGGCATTCCAGTGCTACAGGTTCATGATGTTCTTGGAAGCATTAACTTGACAAACATTCCTCTGGCACCGCCGGAAGTTGCTGGCGCTCTTAATCTACGCGGTCGAATTGTAACCTGTATTGATGTTCGCAAGCGTTTGGGCTTGCCAGCACGAGAAGAAACAGGTCAAAGAATGAGTGTCGTTGTAGAGCATCATGGCGAACCGTATGCTTTGCTAATTGATACTGTTGGTGAGGTTATAAACTTGAAATCTGAACAACTTGAGAAGAACCCTGCAACCTTGGATCCTCGTTGGCGTGAAGTGTCGGCGGGAATATACCGAACGCAGGATAACCTTCTTGTTATCTTACAGATTGAACGCTTGCTTGACTTCGCAGGCAATGCAAGCGCTGCCGCATAATAATACTAGGAAACGAGAAATAGTATGGCCTCATGTCTGATTGTTGATGACTCTAAAGTAGTTCGAATGGTTGCTAGACGAATTTTGGAGGATCTGAAATTCGAAATTCGGGAAGCTGAAGATGGAAAACACGCGATGGATTCATGTCTTGGTGGAATGCCAGATGTGATATTGCTGGATTGGAACATGCCTGTTATGAACGGTATCGAATTTCTTAGGCAGCTTCGGAATACTGAGGGCGGCGAAGCGCCAGTGGTTATTTTTTGCACAACAGAAAATGATATGGCTCATATTCGTGAGGCGATCTCTGCTGGGGCGAATGAGTACATAATGAAGCCGTTCGACCGTGCTATTATCGAAGCAAAATTTTCTCAGGTAGGAGTGCTTTAGTGTTTCAGCTGGGCAATCCGGAGATTAAGAAAGCAAAGTCTAGTATGCAAAGTCCGTATCGGGTGATGATTGTCGACGATTCCGCTGTAATCAGAGGTTTCTTGGCAAGATGGCTGAAAGAAGAAGGTGATATCGAAGTAGTTGCTTCAGTTAGTAACGGTGTTTATGCACTTCGGGAGTTCGAGAAGTGCAAACCTGAGGTCGTTATCCTTGATATTGAAATGCCAGAAATGGACGGCATGACAGCACTTCCGAAACTGATCGCGCTAGACCCAGATGTAAAAGTGATCATGGCCTCAACTCTCACACTTCGAAACGCGAATATCAGCATGCAAGCACTTGCAAAAGGCGCTGCTGACTATATTCCAAAACCGGAAAGTACGCGTCATGCGGGGGACAAAGAGGCCTTTCAACGTGATTTGATTTCCAAAATAAAAATCTTAGGTGCTAATCGTCGTCGCAAAACTGGAGATACAGCCCCCCAAACCGATCAATCGATACAAGCGAAACCATCAAGTAAGGTTCAAGTTAAAGAAAGCAACGGTCTATATCGCGGGGCAGCTGTTAAACTACGACCACATCGGCCAGGCCTCATTCCTAAAGTTTTAGCTATCGGGTCTTCAACGGGAGGGCCGCAAGCACTATTTTCGGTCTTTGAAAAACTTAAAGGGCGTTTATCTCTTCCAATTTTCATAACGCAACATATGCCTGCAACATTTACTGCAATCTTGGCCGAACATCTTGCGAAGATCTCTGGAATGAATTGTGCTGAGGCTATTGACGGTGAAAAAGTCGAAAATAATCGGATTTACCTGGCTCCAGGTGATTGGCATATGACTGTTGTTAAAGATGGATCGGAAGCCAAAATAAAATTGAACCAAAATCCTCCAGAAAATTATTGCCGCCCGGCGGTTGATCCAATGCTGCGGAGCCTGGATCAGGTTTATGGTGGTCGTATTCTTACCGTTATTTTAACTGGTATGGGCCACGATGGGAAAAAAGGGTGCGAACAGATCGCCAGTTCAGGCGGATATGTTATTGCCCAAGATGAGGAATCAAGTGTTGTGTGGGGTATGCCAGGTGCAGTTGCAACTTCAGGACTTTCCAACGCAGTCTTGCCACTGAACAATATACCCGCAGCCGTTGAAAATGCGCTGACAGGGAGACCTTCATGAACAGCCAGGACTTCCAGCTTTTAAGCGGGGTTGTACGAGACCGCTCAGGTTTGGTACTGACAGAGGATAAAATATATTTGTTAGAAAGCCGTTTGGTGCCATTGGCGCGGCAGCGAGGACTGAACACGCTTGCGGACCTTGCTAATGAACTTCGTCGAAGCAATGATGCAAAATTAAAAGACGATATCACAGAAGCAATGACGACAAATGAGACGTTTTTCTTTCGTGATAACAAGCCTTTTGATATATTTAAACAATCAATTCTTCCTCATCTTCTTGAGACAAGGTCTTCGCGTAAGACGCTCCGCATATGGAATGCAGCCTGTTCAACAGGGCAGGAACCCTATTCTGTGGCAATGTTGTTGAAAGAAGAGGCCGCGAAAATGGCCGGCTGGCGTGTTGAGATTTTAGCGACAGATATTTCAAACGAAGTTTTGGAAAAGGCCAAATCTGGTCTCTATTCTCAGTTCGAAGTACAGCGCGGTTTGCCTATTCAGTTGTTAATCAAATATTTTCAACAAATGGGTGAGATGTGGCAAATTGACAGTTCTATTCGTGCCATGGTCAAGTTTCAAAATGTAAACTTGCTTGAAAGTTTAAATATGCTCGGCAGCTTTGATGTTATTTTCTGTCGTAATGTTTTGATTTATTTTGACCATGAAACGAAAGCAAAAGTACTTTCAAAGATGCATAAAATTATGGCCAATGATGGCGCCCTGTTCTTAGGTGGCGCAGAGACGGTTCTTGGAATATGCGATGAATTGAATCCGGTAAGTGGCTTGAAAGGTGTTTATACCCCCGCTACCGGAGGTGTTCTCGCTGCAGCTGGATAATACCGGATAGATACCAGAGGTAAAAATTCTTTACTCAATAAAAAACGCTCGCAATCAATAAAGATTACGAGCGTTTTTTTTATTATTCAGTTGAGGGCTAGCTTAACTGGCTTTTGCGCGGTTAGCCTCATCAGGATCCCGGAGCACATATCCACGACCCCAAACAGTTTCAATATAGTTGTCCCCGTGAGTAGCTGACGCTAGTTTTTTACGTAGCTTACAAACGAATACATCAATAATTTTAAGTTCAGGCTCGTCCATACCCCCATATAGATGGTTCAGGAACATCTCTTTTGTGAGGGTCGTTCCTTTCCGAAGGCTGAGGAGTTCAAGCATTCCGTATTCTTTACCTGTTAGATGTAGGCGTTGCCCGTCTACTTCAACTGATTTGGAATCGAGGTTTACAGTCAGCTTACCTGTAGTGATAGTTGACTGCGCATGCCCTTTCGAGCGGCGAACAATTGCGTGAATTCGGGCAATTAATTCATCTTTGTTGAAAGGCTTCGTCAGATAATCATCTGCACCGAAACCGAGACCCTTCACTTTGTCGTCTGGTTCAGACATACCGGAAAGAATCAAAATCGGTGTTGCAACCTTGGCTGTACGAAGTTTTTTCAAAACGTCATATCCAGACATGTCCGGTAGCCCCAGATCAAGTATGATTATATCGTAGTCGTACAACTTACCTAAATCCACACCTTCTTCACCAAGATCAGTGGAATATACGTTTAATCCTTCGGCATTTAACATCAATTCGATGCCTCTTGCCATTGAGCTATCGTCTTCGATCAATAGTACCCGCATTGGTTTGGACCTCCTGTAAGTCGATATTGTTAATATTTTAGCTTAACAAAAGGTAAAAACCCAAGTTAAAAAATTAACTAAATTATTTTTTTTTGATGCGAGGTCCTTTACTAATCTTTAAAAATTGTAGGGCAAAGTGTCTTTTATGAATGTTTTTCGAGCCATTTGGCTTGATTGGAGCCGTTTTTTGTTAAGCGTAATATCTGAAATAAGTCGTCTTTCTCCTCAACAGTTTTATGGCCGAGTTGCGGCCATTCAGGGTTTGCTCGTGGAAGTTGGGGGAATACAGCGCCATTTAAGTATCGGAAGTCGCGTTGATTTGCTCGCCAGGGGTGACAAAAGAGTTCTGTGTGAAGTCGTCGGCTTTCGAAATGACCGTGCTCTCCTAATGCCCTTTGGCTCACTTGATGGCGTGGGGATGGGGTGTAAAGCACTGATAGCTGAACAAGAGCCTGTTATGTTCCCTGATCAAAGCTGGCTAGGGCGCGTTGTAAACGCCATGGGCGAGCCTATAGACGGCGGACCTCCGCTTCGTAAGGGAAGTATTGGTGTACCGTTTAAAAATGCGGCCCCTCCTGCTCATTCACGCCAACGTGTTAGAGGAAAGATCGATCTAGGAGTTCGGGCGCTTAATTCTTTTATTACGTGTTGCCGGGGACAACGAATGGGAATTTTTGCAGGCTCTGGAGTTGGTAAATCCGTTTTGCTGTCCATGTTGGCGCGCAATACAGAGGCCGATGTGAATATTATCGGACTGATTGGAGAGCGCGGGCGGGAAGTCCAGGAATTCATAGAAGATGACCTTGGTCCAGAAGGTCTCGCTCGCAGTATTGTTGTCGTTGCAACATCGGATGAGCCGGCTCTTATGCGGCGGCAAGCTGCGTATTTGACGCTGGCACTGGCAGAATATTTCCGAGATCAAGAAAAAGATGTTTTGTGCCTGATGGATAGTGTAACCCGATTTGCCATGGCTCAACGTGATGTGGGACTGTCTGGCGGAGAACCACCGACCAGTAAAGGATATACTCCAACGGTGTTTAGTGAGCTTCCTAAACTGTTGGAACGTGCTGGTCCAGGCCCGGGCAAAGGAACAATTACAGGTCTGTTTACAGTTCTTGTTGAAGGTGACGATCATAATGAGCCGATTGCTGACGCAGTAAGAGGGATCCTTGACGGTCATATTGTGATGGAGCGGAAAATCGCAGAACGCGGTCGTTATCCTGCAATCAATGTTTTGAAATCTGTCTCCAGAACGATGCCCGCCTGTAATAGTGATGAAGAAAATCAGGTTGTTATGGTAGCGAAGCAACTTTTGTCTACATATGAAGACATGGCGGAGTTAATCCGACTTGGCGCATACAGGAAGGGAACTGATCCTGATGTTGACGCTGCTTTGTTTTATTTCCCATTGCTCGAACAATTTTTGTCGCAACAGAAAGTTGAGAAGACAAGCATGGAGCAATGTTTCACAGAATTAAAACGTATTTTGAGTATTGAACCAACGTTTGGTTTGGAAAATCAGGCACCAGATGCCTGACAGAGGAGTTGAGTAATGAAGGGAATGGGTACCCTTATTCGGGTTCAGAAATGGAAGTTGGATGAAAAACGCCGGGTGATTTCTGATATGGAAAATTTGCTGGCAAGTTTTCGCACGCAATTAGACAAACTCAATCATGAACAAGTTCGTGAACAGGAAATCGCAGCGAAAGATCCTGATGCGGGTTTCATATACGCAAATTATGCAGAAGCTGCCAAGCTTCGACGGGAAAATCTTTTAAACAGCATCGCTGATTCTGAGAAGCGTATAGAAGTCGAAAGAGAAGAAATGTCGGAGGTTTTTCAAGAGTTGAAAAAATACGAAATTTCGGAAGAAACCAGGCTTCGATTACTAAAAGAGTTACGGGAAAAGCGAGACCAGGAAGAGATGGACGGTTTCTCTATTGAAATGCATCGCCGCAAATCCAGCTCATGATTACGCGTTAAGAAAATCTGGTTTCATACCTTCCCATTCCTCTGTCGGGTGAAGAGGAAATGGGGTGGTTTGCCTAAATGTCAAACTTCCTTTGAGGCCAGTAATCTCAATGTTTTCTTTGAAAATTTCTGAAACTTTAACCCTAAGGCTTTCATCAATCATTCGTTGGGATCTGAATACCAGATCAAACTGGTGCTTTTTGAACAGCCCATCCAATTGAACCGGGCCGGTTTTTGATAGATCCAGTTCTATAATAAACCGGGTTTCATCTTCATCCTTTTCACCTCCCTGATGGTCATGTTGTCGGTAGAACATGCGCAGCTGACGAAGTGTTTCGCCGTTGTAGAAGGGGAATACTAATGTTTTCCAATCTTGCCCGCCGGTTTCAGAATTTATACGAGTTAGATTAGCAAAATCATCACTGAGAGAGCGGAATAAGTCACCTTTACCCAGTTTTTCTAGCGAAGCTTGAACGCCTTGTCCAAGCCATTTATTGACATTGCCGCCATTCAAAGCTGATAGGAAAAACAGTAAACTTGCACCCAACTGGTTGCTGGGAGATGGAATTCGGCTGTTCAATACAGAGGCTGCTAATTCAGGGTTGTCTGCAGCGATTGCATTAAGCATGGCACTGAGATTGTGCCATTCAGTCATTATAGGTAAATGTGGCGTCTTGAAATAACTACTGGTTGTTGGAGTCGTCAATATTGGAAACTGATCCATTTTTTCAGCCAAGGTAAGACTAACCTGCGAGCCGATCGCTGGCGGGTTGGTTGTGGTATAGCGAAGTGTCCCCAGAGATGCGGTTTGAACATGGACTTGAATTTGCTTTTGTTGTCCGGCTGGTATGTTCGTTGCCACGCCAGAGTGGCTAATAACGATTCCAGTTGAAGTTATGTTCTGCGTTCCAGTCGCGGCGTTCGAAACAATGAGTGGGAGTTTACTGCCCCTTTTTACCTGTTGTTCACCTGAAGGCAACGTTATTTGTTGGCTGAGGGGCGCATGATCTATCGTGGCGCGAACTATCTCTAGTATTCGTCCTTGGTTGCCAGTCGTGATCTGTGCTGAAGCCGTTGTAGGTTGAACGTTGCTGGTCGCTGGAATGCCTATGCCAATCGACGACACTTTTTGTCCTGGATTAGTCGTATGTGCGTAAGCCGCGGTTCCTGAATGTCGACCTTGAGTAGAGGTTGATGTAGAGTTATTGGCTGATAGTGTCGACGCAAGAAATGAGCTGTTGGCAATCGGAGTTGTCTGTTTCGCCATTTTAGGCGAATGTTCTTGCTGTGTATTTTGAGTATTTTGCTGGGAAACTTGTCCTTGCGGTTTGGCTCCAACATCGACAGCCAATTTTCCCACAGCATTCCCAAGTGCTGTCGTAATGTTTTTTAGGCCGCCTTCACTGTTGTCTTGCTGTAGAATATTCCCACTCAGCCCATAATTTTCCGGTGCTTGAGGAAGCGTGTTTACGATTGGGAGCAGGGTAACAGATGGCGGGGATGCCAGTTTTTCACCATTTATAGCGACAACCCGTGCGATAATTACTTCGCTTGCGCTTTCCACTTCAAGTACGACGTGGCTTCCAACTGGTATTGGATTTCCTGATGCCATGCGGAAATTACCAACCTCCGTGTGAAGCATGGTGTCGCCGCCGGTTGCACGTGCAGTCACTACAGCAGAAAATATTGCTCCCTCGGTCAAGGAGGATGCATTGGTGGATTGCGGCACTGACGGATTGTTTTGTCCACCTGTGGGAGAAGACGCGCCTACGGGAGTAACCTGTTGAGACACGGGAGTCCCTTTGCCGGTTTCAACCGGAGATGTCGGTGTGCTTCCTGATGTAGACCGAATTCCGCTCATTTCCTATGTCCGATACTTATGCGGACCCTCGAATAATATTTGCTGCCAGTTTCTCAATATCCGCAGCTGCCAGGCTCGTCGGGTACCTGCTCAATAAAGCTGACTGCGATCTAATGGCACCTGCTACTCTATCATCTTGTTGAATGATCCCTGCCAAAGGCGGTTCAAGCTTAAGGAAATTCTGACATGCCGCCAAAAGCTTGTCGTAAATTTTTTGCCCATCATTCTTTGACTTTACCATATTTACTAGAATTCGGGTATCTGCATTTTCTTGCTGCTGGTTCGTTACCTTGATGAAGGCATATGCATCTGTAAGAGATGTCGGCTCCCCGTTGGTTACGACGAGTTTGGGTCCAATGGCTGATGCAAGTGTCCTAACTGCGCCGTCGATGCCAGCTCCCAAATCCAAAATTATGTAATCATAGAAACTGCCTAGCTGAATAAGCTCTTGATGAACGGCTTTCAGATGGGCATTGTCCAGTGTGCCCAGCGAGCCAGAACCGGAACGGCCAGCGATGATATCGAAACCGCCAGCCTCAAAGGGAAAAGCGACTTCGCTCAATTTACGTTCCCCAGAGACAACGGAGGCTAAATCATACTTCGGCATAATACCGAGCTGGATATCAACGTTGGCAAGCCCCACGTCACCATCGAATAAGAGTACCTTTTTTCCGGCATTAGCGAGTGCGTGTGACAAACTGATAGCTAAAACAGTTTTCCCAACTCCTCCCTTACCAGAGGCAATAGTGATCAAGTTCTTTCCGGTGCCAGTTGTTGCAGGGTGGGCCGCAGGTCGATCTGTTAGGGGGCTATGTTTATCGGTCATTTTTTTGCCTTATCGAACTCGTTGCTGATACCCTGTTGGGCTGGATCGCGCAGAACTAGTCGCGCTAGATTTACCGGATTGATTACATGAAGCCCGGTTGCCACTGACGCAGAAACGCTGGCGTAGGAAAAACTGAGATTGGCGTTATCGGCTGCTGTAAAGATACCGCCATATCGTCGGGTCGTATCAAGACGTGTCACAATAATTCGTTTTGCTCCAATAGCCGCAAATTTTTCTGCAGTATCGCTCATTTCAGCAGCGTCAGTACCTGCAGGCAAGACAACAACGGTCTCAGCCCGGCTTGCAACAATTTGGGCCGCTAGGCCTTCTATCTCGCTATTGTCATAGCAATTGATGCCACCAGTATCTATGAGAATGTGTGATCCATCTTTTAGCTCTGACTTGGACAGAATATCGGCAAGACCGTCGGCACTATCAGTGACCCAGAGTTTGAGTTTCAGGATATCAGTGAACGCTTTCAACTGTTCAACGGCTCCGGCGCGGCTTTTGTCAGTGGTTATCACATGAACTTTTCGGCCTTCTAACGTTGCTGAGGCAGCCATCTTGGCGAGGGTCATGGTTTTTCCAACACCAGGCGGACCGATTAGCATCAAAGGGATATTTTTTCGAGAAAATTTTGGTGAAAAATTAAAATGCCTGTCGAAAGAAGCCGCCAACGCCATTGTTATATCTTCAGTTTCGACACTCAACGCAGATCTGCAAATACGTTCCGCCAGCAGTGTCGGGATGCCGTGATAGGCCATTGCTTGAACCAATGTCTCTACTCTAGGCGTAACTTTGATTGGGTGGTTCGGCGACGGTTCAACTTTATCGCTTACCTTTTTCTTTATTATTCTGTTTTTTTTTGTCTCCTGAATGGCAGGAGATGTTGCTTCCTTTTTCCAGTCGCTGTCCCAATCCAGAGCCCAACCATTTTTGTCTGGGAGTATTTTGGGCGGTTCAGGATCCGCCTGCTCAATGGCTGCCGTTATCTGGGATTCTCCAGATGGTAATTCTTGGGTTGCAAGAATAATAGCTTCGTCTCCAAGCTCTGATCTGACTTTATTCATAGCCTCGGACATATTGGAGCCTGTGAAGGATTTAATGCGCATCTAGAATTTCCTACACCTGTGCCAATGTTTTTAACTTAGCCTTCGGATGAATTTCGTTTTGAGACATGACGACTGTTACCGGCCGGAAACGTTCAATAATTGAACGTACATAGGGACGTATAGCCGGGCTGGTCAGAAGCACGGGGTTGTGACCCTGTTGAGCTAACCGATCAAAATTGTCGCGGATATTTGCAATAAATTCCTGTAATAGGCTCGGCGCCATAGAGAGTTGGCGCTCTTCCCCTTGACCGACTATGGCGTCAGCAAAATTTTGCTCCCATTGCGGCGAGAGAGTAACCAACGGTATAAAGCCATCTGGTGCCGTGTTTGTTGCAGATATCTGTCGCGCCAAACGGGCCCTGACATGTTCCGTTATCATGCTGATGTTTTGAGTGTAGCCGGTTGCTTCTGATATGCCCTCCAAAATTGAGGCTAGATCCCGAATTGAAATTCTTTCGGTCAGCAGATTTTGAAGCACGCGCTGAATGCCACTGACAGTAATCAGTGATGGGATTACATCGGCCACTAGTTTTTGATGGGCTTGGGGCAATTCATCAAGTAATTTTTGTGTCTCTGCATAGGAAAGCAGATCCGACATATGATCCTTCAGGATTTCAGTTAGATGCGTTGTGACGACAGTTGCAGGATCAACGACAGTGTATCCACGGAAAGATGCTTCTTCGCGCTGTCCTTCATCTACCCAAACAGCGGGTAGACCAAATGTTGGCTCTGTTGTTTCTTCACCCGGCAAGTCAATTGGCAAACCTTGAGGATCCATGACAAGGAGTTGGTTTGGCCGGACCTCACCTTCACCCGCTTCCAGTTCTTTGACCCGAACTACGTAGTTATTCGCAGGAAGTTGCATGTTATCCAGTATTCGAACACTCGGCATGACGAACCCCATATCGCCGGCAATTTGGCGGCGAAGTGCTTTAATCTGATCCGTTAGGCGATAGCCTTCATTGTCATTAATAAGTGATAGAAGTCCGTAACCCAGTTCCAAACGAAGATCATCAATTGCAAGAGCTGTTGCAATCGGCTCTTCCACAGGAATAGCTTCTTTCTGCTCTTCAACCAACTTTTGTCGGTCGACGACTTGTTGTACTTCTTTTTGCCGTGTCATCACAAAAGCTGCATATCCAATTCCAGCTGCCAGAAGCAGAAATGGGATCATGGGTATACCAGGCAACAGGGACAACGAAAATAACAAGAACGAGCTGACGCCAAGAGCACGAGGATATCCACCGAGCTGCCCTATAAGGGCTTTGTCGGCAGTACCAGTAACGCCGCCCCGCGAGACAAGTAAACCCGCAGCGACTGAAACGATAAGGGCGGGAATTTGACTGACGAGGCCATCACCAACTGTCAGCAGAGTATAGCTTTCGGCGGCTTGCCCAAACGTTAAATCGTTTTGTGCAACGCCAACAATAATACCGCCAATGACATTGATGAAAGTGATCAGAAGGCCCGCGATCGCATCGCCACGAACAAATTTTGACGCACCATCCATAGATCCGAAGAAACTGCTTTCATCCTCCAGTTCCTTACGGCGGGTACGCGCAGTGTTTTCATCAATCATTCCTGCTGATAAGTCAGCATCAATCGCCATTTGCTTTCCGGGCATAGCATCGAGTGAAAAGCGGGCAGCAACCTCGGCGATACGGCCGGAACCCTTCGTAATTACGACGAAATTCACAATCACAAGGATAGAGAAGACAATGATACCAATGACAAAATTGCCGCCCATGACAAAATTCCCAAAGGCTTCAATAACGTCTCCAGCAGCACCTGGACCAGTATGTCCTTCAGATAAAATCAATCTCGTCGACGCGAGATTGAGCGATAATCGTAGCATTGTTGCAATCAGCAGAACTGTTGGAAAGGTGCTGAAATCAAGAGGCTTGGAAATAAACAAGCATGTCATCAAGATGATGACAGAAAATGTAATTGAAACGGCTAAACTGAAATCAAGGAGCCAGCTTGGCATTGGCAGGACAAGAACAATAAGTATGCATACGACGCCCAACGCTAGACCGATATCACCGCGCGCGACAATATTTATTAATCGCCGGAGAGGATCCTCTCCAGAACTAGATGCGGGCTGTTGTCCTTGACTATCACTCATTTACGCGACCAATTCCAGTTGAGTATAGTTAGATTGCAGAACGATGTCCGGAACCGGATGCAGGGATCTCTGAACCGTCTCCCGAATAGAGTTTTAATTTATTCCGCAGTGTTCTTATTGAAATTCCCAAAATATTTGCGGCATGGGTACGATTACCAAGGCAATGCTTCAATGTGTCCAAAATAAGATCTTTTTCAACATCAGCTACAGTGCGCCCAACCATTACGTTGCTTTCTGCTTGATTAGAAACAGTCGCCGAGTTGTCTGCCTGAGGTTGATAAGCTGCTTTAGACTGTGGAGCTTCAGGAACAGCAGTCCCATCTGGCATCAAGATTGCCTCAGGGCCAATGTCGTCACCTTGTGCAAGTAGAATGGCCCTATGCATTGTGTTCTCAAGCTCACGGACGTTTCCGCGCCATGGATTGATCTTGAGTTTTTCTGTTGCGGCATCGCTAATCTCTCGAAATGGAACTGAATTCATTTCTGAATATTTTTTTGCGAAATGCTTCGAAAGAGTAACAATATCAGAAGGGCGCTCTCGTAGCGGCGGGATCTTGAGCGTAACAACATTTAATCTGAAAAGCAGATCTTCGCGGAACGTTTTTTCGCGAACGGCTTCTGAAAGATCACGGTTCGAGGTAGCCAATATTCGAATGTCGACAGGGACTGGTTTGGATCCACCAACGCGATCAATCACGCGCTCTTGAATGGCGCGAAGTAGTTTGGCTTGCAACTGAATGTCCATCTCACTGATTTCGTCCAAAAGCAACGTGCCGCCATGTGCTTCTTCAAATTTTCCAATTCGGCGAGCAATCGCGCCAGTGAAGGCGCCTTTCTCGTGGCCAAATAGTTCTGACTCAAGCAAGTTTTCAGGAATGGCTGCACAGTTAACACAGACGAACGGTTTGTCCGCACGTGGACTGCGATTGTGGAGATAACTCGCCATCACTTCTTTACCGGTTCCTGTCTCTCCGTTAATCAACACGGACGCGGAAGAGGGGGCGATCTGGTCAGCCAAACTCACTACTTCCTGCATCGCTGGATCACTGAAGATCAGCTTTGAATTATCCTCAGCAACAGCTTCAAGAACTGCTGCGATTAGTTCAGGATCTGGTGGGAGAGGTAAAAATTCTTTCGCGCCTGCACGAATGGCATTGGCTGCCGCCGTCGCGTCTGTATTTACACCACATGCAATGATAGGCAGGTTTATACGCTCATTTGCAAGACTTTCTACCAGTTGGCGGATGGGTAAATTGACGTCAATCATCGCCATATCTGCGCCTTTACCTGAACGCAATGATTTCAACGCTGCCTCAACGTCGTTGACTTGGCTGACCTTAGCACCTCGTGACATCGCGATTTGACTCGCGGCGCCAATCTGACCGCCCAATGCTCCAATTATAAGCAAACGCATCTGGCTACTCTCCTACGACTTAATTATAAAACTGCACGCGCTCAGTTGGCGGCAGTAATGTGTTTAGAACCATTTCCAGGCGGCGAGGGTTTTCCTGCCTTCCGATTGAAGTGGCACTTGCGATGTAAATTCGATTTATCAGAACTTCTTCAGCTGAATTTCTTTCTAGCTTGGACGCCAGTGGACTGAAAAACATGTTAGCGAGCACGGCACCGTAAAATGTCGTAAGCAGTGCAACTGCCATTGCGGGTCCAATGGTTGTGGGGTCATTCAGATTACTTAACATTTGGACAAGTCCAACTAAGGTTCCGATTAGTCCCATTGCCGGCGCTACTTCCGCTGCTCTGTGCAATATTCCCGCAGAAGAGGAATGTCGAGATGTCATCGCCCGAAGTTCGTGACTTAAGATGCGATTGAGGTCATCAGCGGGTAACCCATCTACGACCAATTGCAGGGCTTTATTTTGGAAGCTATTTTTTTCGCTGCCTCCAAGAAAATCTTGCAGTTTCAGAATTCCTTTTCCGCGACATCTTTCCGCAAGCTCTAGCATGTCAAATGCGACATCTGCTGGCTTGTTCCGAGACACGAACAACGTCCGGAAAATCAATTTTTGAGATCTAATAACCTCAAAAATTGAATAGCTCATTGTAGTCACCAAGAATGTGCCACCTAAAACAATCAAGACCGAAGGCAGATTATAAAAGGCTGTGACCGATCCTCCGATGAGGACCGCTGCAGTAATGACAGCGAAACTGCCAAACAGTCCGATAATTGTCGCAAAATCCAAATTCATAGACTTATCGCCGATCAGATTTGATGATCTCTGTCATCGTTACGCCCAGGCGATCTTCAACCACCACGACTTCACCTCTTGCAACCAGCCGGTTGTTGACATAAATGTCTATTGCTTCGCCAACCTTCCGATCCAGTTCAACTACAGCGCCGCGTCCCAGCTTCAAAAGCTGGCTTACTTGCATTCTGGATTTTCCAAGTACAGCAGATACATGTACTGGAATGTCAAATACAGCTTCCAAGTCAGCTGCGGTCCTGGCGATTTCAGAAGAATCTTCGTCAATCGCGTCCATGGAACTGCTTTGTTCTTCACCCTCAGAACTATCACCTGTCGAATTTTCGTCGCCGGAGGTTGCTCCCAACTCGTCCAATTCTAGATCTTCATTTTCTGCCACATTAAATCTCCATTATTAACCGCTAAAAAATCAGCGGATTAATGTTCCCCCAAGTCACCGCTAGAACGAATAAATCTGTTGATGATCTCTTCAACTTTTTTAGTCGTGTCAGAAATTTCTCTCTCGACACCGCCGTCCGCCCATTCGATCCGACAATCACCGTTTGTCTTTGTATCATCTGGCAATAAAATTACATTTCCTTGAAAGCCATTTGCCGTTGCCAGTTTGTCAATTTTTTCAGATAAGTCGTCGCAAACAGTTTCACTGGCTCTAAGGACAATTCGAGGCTCGTCATGAAGGTCCACCAGGCACTCTTCAACCATATTCAAAATTTCCGCCTCTGGCTGACGCGAAATCAATGCAGGAGCCAGCTTTTTTGCGATTGCCAAAGCAAGGCTTGCCGCTTCACACCGGATATTCTCCAGTTGATTGCGGTGTGTTTGCGCCATCTGCTGTAGCTGTCCGCCAATCGTGTTCAGAACCTCAGAGGATGAAGCTTCTACACCAATGAGTGCCTCTTGCCTTCCTTCTGCATGCCCTGACTGAAACGCTTCAGTGCACATTCGTTCTTTATCCTCATCTGTATAAAGAAGGGGCGGGGCTTCCGGTGCAGCCGCTGCCTTTTTATGCAGAGGGGTCGCGCTACCGAACTCTGTATCAAACAAGAATTTTGAATTGGAACTCATAACTATTTACCTTAATAAACCAACTCGTCATCGCCACCACTGTCGGCGAGCATAATTTCACCTTTGTCAGCCAGATCTTTGGCGACATTTACGATTTCCATTTGCGCTTCATCTACATCTCGAAGACGCACAGGGCCCAGAGCTTCCATATCTTCTCGCAGGATTTTTGCCGCACGTTCTGACATATTGCTGAAAAACAGATCTCGAACAGCGTCAGAGGCACCCTTGAGGCAAATTCCCAGACGATCTTTGTCTACATTGCGAAGCAGTGTTTGAATGCCTGCGGGATCTAGTTTCATCAAATCTTCGAAAGTAAACATTAGTGCCTTAATTTTTTCAGCGCTGTCTCGGTTTCTCTCCTCCAAGGCTGCGATAAATCGGCTTTCCGTATTGCGATCGAAATTGTTAAAAATTTCTGCCATCATTTCATGGCTATCACGTTTGTTTGTTTTCGCAAGATTACTCATGAACTCACTTCGCAGAGTGTCTTCGATTTTATCAAGAACCTCTTTTTGAACGGATTCCATTTGCAACATGCGATTGACAACTTCTAGCGAAAAATCGTCCGGCAACGTGCCTAATACCTTTGCAGCATGGTCAGGGTTTATTTTACTCATGACAACGGCAACAGTTTGCGGATATTCGTTTTTCAGATAGTTGGCTAGAACAGCTTCATTCACGTTGGCAAGCTTATCCCACATTGTCCGACCTGCGGGGCCTCGGATTTCGTCCATGATGCCATCTACACGATCAGTTGAAAGCGCTTTTAACAGTAATCTTTCTGTCGCTTCGTAAGAGCCAACGAGATTGCCAGTTGATGAAATACTGCCTGCGAATTCGACAAACAACGCCTCCATAACATCAGACGATACTGTGCCCAAGTTAGACATGGCTTGGGAAATCTCCTTGATCTCCTCCTCGTCAAGACGTGTCCAGAGAGGAGCCGCATGTTCCTCGCCCAAAGCAAGCATCATAATGGCGGCTTTGTCTGTTCCGGAAAGCTGTTTAATATCAGTTATAGCCATTGAACTGTCCTGAATTACTTTTCATGATAAAGCCAGTTGCGAAGGATAGCGACTGCTTCGTCGGGATGTTTTTCAACAATTTCGCCGACCTTTTTAAGAGCTGATGTTTTGACCTGGCCTTCTACTTGTGCCAGGTCGATCATTTCATCGAGTTCCGTTAATGTTTCAGATTGCAATGCAGCAGATTGGCCCCCTGCGGGTCCTTCCAAGGCGTTTCCTGAGGCGTCAACACCTCCACCAGGGAGAGCCGCTGTCGCTCCTATACCGCCGACACCTCCAAGCGCACCCACTGCACCGCCGGCCCCTGCAAGCGCGTTGCCTGCTGCGTCTGCGCTAAGCGCTCTGTTGAGGAGAGGTCGAACGACCAAAAGTAGAGCAAGAATGGCAACAATCGCGAGGACGCCCATTTCTCCCATTTTGAACAAATCTTGTTTGTTGAAGCCTAGGAAAATTGGTTCTTCGGATGGATCACTTTCAAAATCGGGAACTGCAATTTCGACGAAGGGCATATTAACCACTTCAACAACGTCACCTCGGTCCTCATTAAAGCCAATTGCAGATTTGACAAGGCGGCCAACTTGATCAAGCGCTTCATCGCCCAAGGGCTCATAGGTTGCTTTGCCTTCTGCATCAATGGCTGCACGACCGTTGACCAAGACCGCAACTGTTAATCTTTGAACGAGACCTGCTTCGCGGATTTCTGTCGTAATAGTCTTTGAAATTTCGTAATTAATTGTTTCTTCTAGGCGGTTCGCTTCATTTTGTGCTCCAATACCACCTTCTGCACCAGCCTGAGCTTCAGGAAGGTTGTTAGCAACTGTTACGCCACCTGCTTCGTCGCTGCCGTCATTGGATGAACTGGTTTCTTCAACTATTTGCGTAGACCGAACCACTTGTCCATCCGGATCGTAAGTTTCAGATTTTATTGTTTTTTGGTCAAAATTCATCACCGCGCTCACCTGCGCACGAACATTACCTTTGCCAAGAGATTTTTCCAGCAGCGCCTCAATTTGCTCACGTAAGCGGGCTTCATGTGTCGCTCGCATAAACTCGGTTTGACTGCCGTAACCGTTGCCGGGTCTTTCTTTACCATCTCCGCGTGCCAACAAATTTCCCTTGCTATCAACGATAGAAATGCGATTTACAGCTAGCGTTGGGACTGCTGCGGCCACCAGATGTTGGACTGCAGCGATCTGATCGTCGAGCAACCTTCCTTTGAGCTTAATGATGATTGAGGCTGTTGCTTCTCTTTTCTCGCGGCTAAAAACCTGACGTTTTGGAAGAACCAGATGAACGCGCGCAGAAGAGACACTGTTAAGGGCTCGGATTGTACGTGAAAGCTCCCCCTCCAACGCCCGAACCAAATTAACATTTTGTACAAAAGCTGTTGTACCAAAGGCGTCGGAGTTATCGAATATCTCATAGCCGACTGAACCGCCGTTGGGTAATCCCTCTTGCGCCATGCTCAATCGCAATTTTGCTACCTGATCAGACGGGATCATAATGTCGCGCCCATTAGCGCTCAATTTGTACGGAACACTCAGGGCATCCAGTTTACCAACAACTGAACCTGAGTCTTCTGGTTCCAGATTGCCATAAAGAAGGGCGTAATCGGAACTGCCGATACGCGTTGCCATAAACATGATCAGCGCAATTAAACCAATTGCGACAGATCCCAAGATGGCGATCCTGACCGTACCGAGGCTTTGAAGTAGCTGACTTAGACCGTTCACAAGAGACACCTATAAGCAAATAACATGTTCGAATACTGTCCTTAATGGAAGCAATCTAGACACATGTTATAAACAGAAGGTTAACAATAGGCAATATTTGCCGAGTAATAGGAATTATTTTCCTATCAGGGTAAGTTATTGAAGTAGAAAAATAAAATAGTATGAATCGCTAATGTAAGTGATCGATTCTATTTAGATATTGGAGAGAATCAAGGGGAGGGATGTAGAGGCCTAATTACTGACCTCTGGTAGGGGCGGCGGGCGGTATTGTTGCAGTCGAGTTGTTCTCAGGCCAGGGAGGCCATGTTTGTCGATTGCTTTCTGCCAAGATAAAAACTCTTCAACTGACAGTTTATAGCGGTTACACGCATCATCGAGGCTAATTAATCCCCCACGAACAGCGGCAACGACTTCGGCTTTGCGTCTAATGACCCAGCGTTTAGTGTCTTTAGGCGGTAGATCATTTAGGGTCATGGGTTTCCCATCAAGCCCAATGATCTGACTAATTTTATGTTCCGTAACGGACTGCATTTGGCGCTACCTTGCTCCAACTTCGTAATTTCAATGAGGGGGATGGTAGCGACGGTGATTTAACAAACCGCTAAAGAGATTGGTTAATTTTTTATTTCACGGCCAAAAAGTGCATTCTTGGCCGTGAAAAAGGAGTATTTAATCAAGATGTTAGATTAACGTTTGATCCGAATGAGTTCTTCTAACATTTCGTCAGCAGTTGTAATAATCTTACTTGCTGCGGAATATGACCGCTGCGTTACGATCATTTTGGTGAACTCTGTTGCAATATCAACTGTTGAGGCTTCAGTCGCGGATGAAATAATGCGGCCAGCCCCCCCAATTGTCGCTTCGCGAAGGGTGAAAGTACCAGATTCAGGGCTTTCATCATATGCATTTGCGTCCTTGTTCGACAACTGGTTGGCGTTTGGAAATGTCGCAACAGGGATTTTATAGATGAATTTTGACGTACCGTTGTCAAATTTTGCAATCACATTACCTTCTTCATCGATAAACACAGAATTAAAGGCACCAAATAATGCACCATTAATCTGGGAGGAAACGAGTTCGGAATTACCAGCAAAATGTGTGAAGCCGTCAGATTGATCATCTGTTCCGAAATTTAACGTGATAGCTTGCGGGCTGTCGATACCTAAGGTAGCTGCCCAGGGAATAGTAATTGCGTTAGTTTGTGTAGTCGCACCAGAAGATAGATCCATCGTACCATCTGTGTTAAAGGCGACGATTTCTGTGGAAAGCACATCTTCGGCACCGTCATTGTCTATATCGGCAGTGATTTCCAAGGTCCATTCGTTGGGTGTCACACCTGTTCCTGTTTTAAGGAAATTAAACGTTACCGAATGAGCCTCACCAACACTGTCGTAGACTTGAAAAGAGCGCACAAAGTGCGGTGTTGTCGTGCCATTAGCCATGTTGCCGCCTACGTAACCCGCGCCGAATGTAGCTTGGGATTTAGCAAGGTTAGCTTTCAGGCTAATAATTGAAGTCGCTTCAGCGTTACCCGTAAGTCCGGAAATGTTGACGGGTTGCAATGCAGACAAATCAGATTGGTTAGTTGGAATATTGCCAGCGGCATCAATTTCCCAACCTTGCAAATAATAACCGGCAGCGTTGCGCAATCTACCTTGATCGTCAGGCTCAAACGTACCAGCACGCGAGAAAAGGTAGTTGCCGCCCGATGCTGTCGGATCAGCTAATGTATGAACAACAAAGAAACCATCACCGGCAATCGCCATATGCGTGTCATTCGTTGAAGCGGTAATCAGACCCTGCTTGTCTACTTGCTGGGTCGGGTGAACAATTACACCGCCTGGCGAATATGATGTGCCAGTAGTTGTCTCGGTCACCAAAGTGGAAAACACGGCCTGAGTGTGTTTGTAGCCAACTGTACTGCTGTTTGAGATGTTATCAGCGATCATGCCCATAGACATGGACTGGGCTGCAAGCCCAGATACCCCTGAAAACATTGCTGCGGTAAGACTCATGATAATACTCCTTTTAAAGACCGTATTTGTAAAACGCCAAACACGGGTTACGAGCCTGCATTAAGCAGGGTCATTCGTTGAACCAACTACTTCTACGCTGGTAATATTGCCAAGACCAAGCGGCAAGCCATTGACCATAAGCACTGGTTGTCCATTTACTGTTTCGATTTTGGTTGCGACACCTTTAAAGCTGTAAGAAACATCTACCTGATTGCCGCCACTTGTTTCAGCGTTGACGACAAGATAGTAAGCTCCCTCAGGTGCTTGGCCGTCATTGCTCAGGCGGCCATCCCATGAGAACACATGTTCACCTGAGGATTGCGATGTATCTGACGTTTCCGTATGTACCTTGACACCATTTGAATCATAGATGTCATAGGTAATTGTGTCTGGAGAGGATCCGAAATCTAAGTTCCAGTTCGCTTCTTCATTTTCCAGTTTGGCGATATTCAAATCCGTCCCGACGCTTCTACCGAGGTAGCTCAGTAGCACCGTCGCTTCATTGTTTTGCTGGCTAATGCTTTGAAGCTGTATCAGTGCTTCCAGGTTTTGGTTTGTCGAGATGGATTGTTCAACTTGGGTGAATGATACTAGTTGACTGGTAAATTCATTTGAATCTGTTGGGTTCAATGGATCCTGATTTTGCAACTGTGTTGTCAACATCGTTAAAAAGTCATCGAAATTATCTGCAAGTGAAACGGCAGACTGAGCTGCTTTTGAGCCCGGGTCATAATAAAGTGCATTAGCTTCATCAATGTTCATTACTCTAATCCTTCTATTTCACTCAAACCTGAATATCCAGATTGCCATTAGTGTTACCACTGCGTGTAGATGTTAATGGGAGGTCGAGATCTAAGTTGTCATCTTCATCAACTGTGGTGCCAGCAACGGTGGCACCGCTTGGTTCTTCATTGTCACCTTGCTCTTGGTTAAGGCTGAAACTCAGGCTGTCCGACCCAGTTTCAAATCCAGCATCTTTAAGAGCTTGTTCCAGCTGTTTTGAATCTTGTTTGAGTAAATCAAGGCTGTCCTGATTATCTGCAGATATGACAGCAATTACACGACCGTCATTTCCAAGTTCTAGCTTGATATCAATACGT
>MAAN01000030.1 GCA_002163135.1 Alphaproteobacteria bacterium 46_93_T64 | reverse complement strand
AGCGACATTGAAACTCCTGAAACCGTGACGATCACGCTGACGGGGACGAATAATGTTGATGTGACGGCGTCGGGTTCAGATATTGGAACGATCACGGATGTGAACGGTTCGGTTGAGATCAGCGATGCGGGCAGAGTTACCGAAGGTGGCAATCTGAGTTATGCGGTTGCCCTGACACTTGACATGGGCTCTGCGCCCCTTGAAGAAGGTGCGATTGTGCGGGTTGCGCTTGATTGGACAGGCAGTGATGCCAGTGCGAACGATGCGGATTTGGTGGGCACGCTGCCGACTTATATCGATCTGGTTGTTGATGCGGGTGGGCTGACAGCCTCCAGCGCGATCGTATTAGATAGTAATACGGCTGGCGGCTTTGAAGGCGATGAAGATTTCGTTGTTTCTGGCGGTGTGGTCACTGTTTATGCACCTGGAGACTCGGGCGGCACGAGTGGCGTTGTTGCGGAAGGCATTGATGCGGACACAGCGACAGGTACGCTTGAAGAAAGCATTGTCATTTTCAACGATGCCTTTACGGTGCAGGAGTTTGCGCTGCCGGATGGTTCGGACCCGACAAGTGATGCGGAGAATTCGGAGCATACATTTGGAGTGGATCAAACGTCCAATAGCTTTAGCTGGAACGATGATGTCATTGTAACGATTAATGGAGAAGCAAAACTCCTTACGGATCTGACGTCCGGCGGAACTCCAATAGCTGTTACGCTTGAAAATGGCGGGCATGATATAGTCGGCAAGGTCGGCAGTGAGGTTATCTTTACTCTGAAACTGGACCCTGCAAGTTCAACAGGTGAGTACGAGTTCAAATTACTTGGTCAAATTGATCATCCTGATGTGGATTTGGACGGCGGTGTCGATCAGATCACGCTTGGCGTTTTTTACAGTAGTGACACACATCAGGGTATAATATCTGTTGAAATTGTTGACGATGCACAAGAAGCGTTTGACAATGAAATCTGTGGAGTGATTGGCGAAACAGCACCTGATTATAACTTGGTGTTTGTGTTTGACACATCAGGTAGCATGAGCTCCGCCGATGTTGGATTGGAAATCCAGTCTATTCAAAGCTTGATCACCGATTACATGGCTGCGAGTGATGGGAATACTGTCAACGTAACTCTGATCGGGTTTGATGGTTCTATCAATTATTTCTCAGGGACAACGACACTACCGACATATACCAATGGTCAAGCTGCGATCGATTTCCTGGAGACTCAACTACAAGGAAATGGTGATGTTCTGAGTGGTGGTATATATGATGATGACGGAACAACAAACTATAACGCGCCACTTGTTGCTGCCCAAACGGTGTTGGAAAACTATATTGATGCGAATGACGGCATAAATAAAGTCTATTTCTATTCTGATGGCGCCCCAACGAGCGGGCTTGCAGCACCAACCGGTTGGCAGAGTTTTGCTGATGATCCAGCGGGTGATGGTAGTGAAGATTTGATTGATGTTGTTGCCATTGGAATTGGCGGTAATATTCCTGATACCTATTTGATACCAGTCGCTAACTCGGGCGGAAACCAAGCCATTGTATCTGTTGCCAATGCTGGTGATTTGTCCGGGGCCCTGAGCGGCAACACCATAGTTGGTGTTTATATGAGCGGTAACGTCGTTACAGACGATTTAGATGGGGGTGCTATTGACAACCCTGCGACCGTTGACGAGTTAGGCGCGGATGGTTTGAGTTATATTTCGTCGCTGACTGTGAGCGGGTCTGTGATCACCTTTGATGGTACAAACCCAAGCGGAGGCACAGCAACAACAGATCCAGATGAATATGAATTCACGACTACGCTCGGGAATACACTCACATTTAATTTCCTAAATGGTGACTATCTGTACCAAGGTGAGAATACCGGCGAAGAGACAATTAATTATGTTATCCGGGATGGCGATGGGGATACTGATGGCGCAAACTTAATTGTCTGTGTTCTTGAACCTCTAGATGTGGCTTTTGCGATTTCTGCAAATCAAACATCGATCAGTGAGATCGGTACTGAAGAAGTGACCTTCACCATCGATATGACAGGGGATCCGTTAGTATCCGGAAATGATGCCTCAATCGATGTCAGTTTTACGGGAACTTCTGATGGTGATGATGTCAGTGTTCTGGGAACAATGTTGACTGATGATCTTCTGGAATCATTGCAAATTGCGGCGGATGCAGAAACGGGTGTCTCGTTCGATGGGACGACATTGACCTTCGATGAATCATTTGATGGATCACTTTCATTCGCTGTCAGTGCAACAGATGATGCGGCAATTGAACTTATCGAAACAATTGTTGTTACATTGATAAATCCGACGATAACAACGGGAACAGCCACGATTACCGATGACACTGTGAGCGTTGATATTATTAGCGATGATTTCTACACACGCGACGGAACGCTTGCCGTTGAAGAAGCCGCGATTGATGAAAATGGTGATTTCAGTCCGGGTTCAACGCCTACCGATCCAGATGAGACAGATACAAGCAGTCTGAATTTTGATCAGGGTGCGGCAATTGGATTTGAATGGTCTACAACTGCAGTAACTGTCGATGCAGAGGGAGGAGCGGCTGTTCCTCTCACATCCGGTGGTCAACCGATTAATATTACAGTTAGTGTGGATGGTTTAACGCTCACCGGTTCAGTTGGGGGCGATCCTGTATTTGAACTGACCATGACGGATACAGCAACGGGCGCTTATGAATACACCCAACTTGGGCCTATCGATCATCCGGATGAAAATGAAACTGGTGCTATTGATGTTCTGGAATTGACGTTTAACTATCAATCTGACGGTTACCAAGGAGAGGTTACCGTTAGCGTCGAAGATGATGGACCTGATGCCGGCGATCAATCATTCACGGGCGATATTGCCTTGCTGGATTACAGTGTTGCAATATGTGTCGATATTTCAACCAGTATGAATACGCGTCATGACAGCAATGGTGATGGTTCAGTCAATAACAGTGATGATACGCGATTAGAGACTGCGACCGCATCTGCAATCGACCTTGCCGCAGACTTGTTTGCTGCTGGTGATGATGTGGCCATATCCCTGTCCGTCTTTGCAGATGGCAGTCATATTCTTGGAACATATACTGATCTATCGTCATTTACGGCCGCAGTTGGAACCATTGATGATGCGGGCAGTAGTTGGGCAAGTAGCCAAGGCATTTCCGATAGCACAGATTATAAAGACGGTGTCGCCGCCCTTGAAGATGGTATGGCCCCTATGTTGTTAGACGATCAGTCAGAGAATACTCAGAAACTGGCGTATTTCTTGTCTGATGGGTATCACAACGTAGATTCTTTCAATAGCAGCGACTGGCAGAATTTTGTATCCACTAACGAAGTGGAATCTTACGCTGTAGTCATCGGTGGAGATATTTCTAATCCAATTGGCAATAGTTTCTTACAAGGTGTCTCGTATGACCCAGATGATGCTGGATCTTCTTCTGCCAATATTCTTGTGGTGGATAATCCAAGTGACTTAACTGAAACATTGGCTGGAACAATTGCTGAAGCCGTATCTGGCAACATCTTTGATGGAACCGCAGCTGGAACATACGGCGCCGATGGCGCAGGCGGAATTGTATCGGTCACTGCATTTGGAAGCACTTATACAGACGCTACAGGCTCTGTGTTGGAGATCACCAGCGGCGGACATACCTTCACGTTCGATTTTGCCACAGGTGATTATCAGATTGGTGTTGCCTCCGGTTCGCCGTCTATCGATACAACGATCACCTATGTGATTGAGGATGATGACGGAGATCAAGCAATGGGGAGCATCGATGTTGACGTAACAGTCACTGCCAATGCACCTTCGGCGTACGATAACCTTGCTTATGTGGAGCAGAGTGGATCAACTCAGGGGACGTCACTTCTCGAAGGTTTTGAGAATGAAAGCGGATTTGATGAACAAGGTAAAGTTGGGTTAAGCAACAGCCATGATACGGAGGGCAGTAAATCCGTCAAAATTCAAGCTGATGGATCGAATATTGGTAATTTGGAATCATTCATTGGAACCACCAATTATTTTGGATCAGAACTTGGCATTAGCGATCCACGCGAAGGTTCTGCTATTTCCAAAGCGATTACTGCCGTAGATGGTGATGTAATTTCTTTTGATTGGTATTTCGATGAAAAAGGAGGAAACTCTGCTCCAGATGCCGCTTTCTATGTATTGAAGAGTGGTGGGACAATTGTCGAACAAGGCATTCTTGCAACCGCTCAGAATGGAAATAACGATGGTGGAGGGACTAAAAGTCTGTCTCCGGTCTCGTCCGGCAGCTATACATTATTCATTGGCGTCGTAAATGTTAATTCAAAAAGCAATGATTCAGACTTGTTTGTTGACAACATTACTAAATTCGGAGCTATTCCATCAACAGAAGAAGTCTCCGGTAATGTCTTGGACGATCCTATGAATGATCCAGGCAGCAGCCACACTTGGGGCGATACCGATTTTGTAGAGTACGGGACCCTGCTAACGTCAGTTTCCCACGACGGATCGCCGCATACTGTTGGTATGGGGCAGATCAGCTTTACCACGGCGCTAGGTGGTACGTTCGAAATTGATGAGCATGGGGAATATACCTATACAGCACCTAGCGGCATCACCGGCATGCAGGAAGAAACCTTTACCTATACATTGACTGATATTAGCGGTGACGAAGTTACTGCGACATTGACAGTGAATGTGGCCGAGGACAGCTCCTATATGAGCCAAACTCATGATGGTAGTGGATCCGGCGATACCCTGACGGGCAGTGATGTTGATGATATCTTCTACGGCAATGGCGGAGATGATATTATGTTTGGCGGTAACGGTGACAACTACTTTGCCGGTGGCACTGGTGACGATACGATGACCGGTGGTGATCATGCAGATCGGTTCGATTATACAAGCGCCGCTGACGGCGATGACACGATCATTGGATTTGATGCTTCAGAAGGTGATCAGATTGATTTGCACACTTTGTTTGAAAATCTCGGGATCGCTGATGAAGATCGTGCCGCTGACGTGAATTTGATTGATAACGGGTCGAGTACGACAATCACAATTAATAATGTTGCGAACTTCTCAGTCACTTTGGATAGTGTTGATCTTGGAGATCATAACGGCGACCTGACATCCAATCAGCTATTGAACATGGGCATCAACATCGGTGACGAAAGTTAAAATCGGCATATCCGCGCGGTGAAAATTGCCCGGATGTAACTCGATACTCCAAATACGAAGCCCTGCCATTTATGGCGGGGCTTTTATTGTTTTGAGTTGAGCTCCAGATAACCGCTGGATAAATCATAACAAATGAGTAATTTGCGATCTATATAGCAATATTTGCGCCGTTGAAAATCAAAAGATCAGCGATGATCTGACAGAAGGACATACTCCCAGCGGAACCAACAGTTTGCCGACGGTCTACAGTAAAAAAATGAACCTATTGTCTCATGTCCAATCTTCCAGATTGACGAAAAGTCCGAAGTAAATGGACCACAACCCAAGCAGAATAAAGACAACCCCGGTCCAAAATGGAAGGCGTTGTGATAAACCGGCAAGGCGTTCCATCTGCCGGCTCAGTATCGGGGATGACACGGCCAAAACGAGGGGTAGAGACAAAGCCAGTCCGAACAAAGCCATTGTAACTGTACCTTGCCCCACCGTTCCAGCAGCGGCGGTTCCAAAAAGAACAAACAACAGGGGAGCGGCACAGGCAGGAATATTGAAAGCAAATAGCAAGCTGAGCCCAATTATACTCTGTGTCTCTGTTAATTGGGATAGTCGGGGACCCAACTTGAGACTTAACACGCGCCCCTTGCCCGCTAAATACACTAGCCCCAGAATAAAATAAATGCCTCCTAGTAAAAGCCAGATACCCTGCTGGGCTTCAATAAACACAGTTCCTAAAATTGCAACGAGTCCACCAAGCAGGCCTATGGTCAAACCACGTATACTCATAAATATCAGTGCGGCTGAGATTTTTGCTGATGCCGTTCGATGTTCAATGTGTTTTATAAATAGCAGATTGGTGCCCATTGAACATGGTTCAAAAAAGCCGAGGAGACCCAAACCAATCGGCAGGAGGAAAAAGGAGAAAAATGTTGCCTCCATCATTTTTCCTCAACCACTGAAAATCCAACGTTTTCTATAACCGGTTCCCTCAGCACGTCTGCCTATTGTTAGTTCTGTCATAAATATCTCCATTCATACAGCTTAACTGCCGTGCCAAGATACGGAGTCAGCGAGTATTCCGCGAAACACATATAGTTGATGACGGAAATTGGAAATTCCAGTTTCAAAGTTTCCAATATTTGGAAAGTAATACGTCAGTAATCTGCGCAGGCTTCTCTACGGCGAAAAATTTCGCTGTATTTTGATGAAATGAAGCCCTTAAATTAGGTGTTAAGGCAAACCCAAAATATACTTCTTCAATCTTTGCTGCATTTAGGTAATGCTACTATTGCTAGGCCATAAGAGAATTTTTAGGTTTTCACAAATTTGGCACAAAACCAATCAGGTAAGTTTGATGAATAAATACCTCCAAAAGACCATAAGGTTGAACTTGTTTTGGCAGTTTGCGGCTGCGTCCATTATTTTAATTGTGGCCTTACCGAGTAGTGCAAGTGAAATCGGATTTAACAAAAATCGACCGAACGCCGAAAGACAACAACCTGATTTTCAAGGACAGACTCGAGCACCAGTTATTCAGGACACTCTTCAGATTGAAAAAACGACGTTCGCCAAAGATCTCAAACATCCGTGGGGCATGGTACAGCTCCCAAATGGAAGTTGGTTGGTAACCGAACGCCCTGGACGTTTACGGTTGGTGAGTTCACACGGAGAAATTTCCAAGCCCATTATCGGATTGCCGGTTGTGGATGCGCGGGGGCAAGGGGGGCTTCTGGATGTCACGGTCCAAAAGGATTTCAGCAAAACACGTCGTATCTGGTGGAGCTATGCAGAGCCACGAGAGGGCGGGAAAAATGGAACATCGGTTGCGACAGGAAAACTTTCTTCGGATGGAGCCTCTCTCAGCGATGTAAAAGTTATTTTCCGTCAAACACCGGCATGGGACTCGACCTATCATTTTGGCTCACGTCTTGTCTTTGATCGAACTGGAGCGTTATTTATTACTACTGGAGAGCGTTCATACGGTGAAGCCAGTAAGCTTTCACAGGACATAACAACTCATTTGGGTAAAATTCTTAGAATTAATCCCGAAGGCGGTGCGGCTGCTGGCAATCCCAATATTAAATCTGGATTACCTGAGATATGGTCTTGGGGCCACAGGAACGTACAGGCGGCCACACTGGGACTGAATGGTGCATTATGGACAGTTGAGCATGGCCCCCGCGGCGGTGATGAGCTAAATCGACCTGAAGCTGGGCTAAACTACGGATGGCCTGTCATAACCTATGGAGAAAACTATGATGGTTCTCCAGTGAATAATGGCATTACCAAAAAATCCGGAATGGAACAGCCCCTCTATTATTGGGATCCGGTAATCGCGCCAAGTGGAATGACGTTTTATAATGGCAACCAATTCCCGCACTGGCGAGGCAGTATTCTGATCGGCGGATTGGCCAGCAGATCTTTGGTGCGTTTGGTAATGGATAAGAACCGCGTCATCGGTGAAGCGCGCTATTTACAAGGGCAAGCACGTATCCGTGATGTAAAAAATACCCATGATGGCGCCATCATGATCCTAACGGACAGCAACAGCGGGACGATGACTAAATTAGCGCCCAAGCAATAACCTTATACCGGAAATTAAATATGGTGGCCGGGAATTATCTATTTTCACCAGCAGATTTCAATACACGCCTACGGGTAGCTCCTGTCATTGCATACAAGTCACCATCAAGAGATTGAATGGAAGGGAAGGCTTTATTCGAAAAAGTATGTTTAGTGGAAATCCCAGATACGTTAGACAGCAAAAGAACAGCAAATAAATAATTTGAAGCTCGTTCCAATGCCCGATCTGTAATCCAGTCGTCTATTGCTGTCGAGTGTGCCTCATTCAATTCTATGAGCAGCGCTTTACAGGAACCGTCCATTAATTCTGATCTATTTTTAGGCCAACTATTTTTCTCTTTGTAAAATTCATGAAGGAGCTGGAAGTCTTGCGGATTAAGTAAAAATTCATCTAGGCCGTGTTCACGCGCTTCTTCAACAAAATCTTCCCAATCTTCTAATACTCTTAGGGTTTCCACTTGTGTAAATGGTTGAAGGTCTAATAGAACAACAGGCGTGTTTATACTGACGACGCTTAACGCACTTAAATCTTTGCCACCATGCCACTCGGCAGTACGACAGGAAATTCGAATTTTTGGACAACTAAGCTGCTTTAGTCGGCCGATGATAGGGTCCATAACATCAATACCATCAGCGTGGCTACGGTGTTCATCTTGCCCGTCTGGATAAAGCGTATATCCTATTAGATGATCCATTTTTTATAAACTCAGAAATTCACCAATGCGAACAAATTTGGCGCGAGTTTCTTCATTAGCTGCGTGTTCAAATGAAGTTGTTTTACCTAAACCCGGCTCCCCTAAAACTACAAAAATGTGATGTTTATAAAAATCAGAAATCTTTCCTTCAGGTTGAGGTGAGCCGTCTTTCAAGATTGGCATATTTTGTTTAAAGCGACGGGATATTAGTTCCATTGGAAAATTGAACTCAGGCAAAATAAATTCAGTAAAACACTACTTTAACTAGTATACAATAGACGTAATTCTCAGTACATCTATTTCCTTATAGAAATCAGCCAGCCTACAGATTTAAGTGTGGTCCCTTTATGTACTTTCCATTCCCAGAGGCTTTAAAGCGCTTCGTACCATAAGACGAACCTCCCAATGGTGATGGGCATGACAGGCAATAAGGCGATGTTATGGAAAAAAACTATCCAGATGATACACCATATCGCTTTCCACCACTTGTCGGACAAGAAGCAAAAAACCGCTGGAACAAAGAAACCCGGCAAGCGGTTTGTGAAAATCATGGCCGACTACGAATAACTTGATCGGTCGGCCACGAAAGGATGTCTTCTAGAATTTTAAGGCGGTTAAAATATCGCCTAGGGTATTCATTGGGTGAATAAACACTATGCACTTAGTTGTTTTGCAGCCAATTCTTTTTGGTATTCAGATAGGAGTTTTTCAAAAAAATCTACGGATTGTGAACCTGATACCAATGTCGTTTCGTTAAGAATAAATGCGGGAACGCTTTGAATTTCAAACCTTTGCCGGCGTTCAATTTTGGCGTCAAATTCTTGTGCAATTTGAGAAGATGAAAGGGCGTTTTCTGTCAGTTCCCTGTTTAGTCCAATTTCTACTGCAATATCCAGCAAAACATCTACGCTACCAATGTCTAGGCCTTCTTCAAAATAGGCTTTGATAAATCGCTCTTTAAGTTGTGTCTGCTTGTTGTACCCTTCGGTCCAGTGCATGAGCAGGTGTGCTTTCCTTGTGTTGTAGTATTTCTCTCTTTTGGAAAAGTCTATGATAACACCAGCATTTTTGGCGGTGTTTACAAGAGATGACTGATAATCGAGCAGTTTACGATCATCCCATCCAAAACGGCCTTTGAAATAATTTTCGATGGTTTCCCCATTTTCATCCAATTCAGGATTAAGTTCATAGGGAAGAAAATGAAAGTCTACTTCAAGATCCAGGTTTTTGATAGCAGCCTGAATATTGTTATAACCAATGGGGCACCACGAACATACAATGTCGTGGACCATTTCAATCTTTAATTTTGTCATTGTTTTTCCGTCAAGCTTTATAGTTGCTGTGTAGGTGAAGTCGAGACATCCCAAAGGGGCGAAGACACATACCGCGTTGCGTGTGCGCCGCGCGCCGATGAGCAGTTTATTACTTCTGATTTTTTCGATATTCGGCGACTGGCAGCCCACCAAGCCCCCAATCTTCAAGGGCAACTTCATTGATGACAACGAAGGTAGAAGCTGGATTTTTCCCGAGCACCTTTTCCAAAAGATCAGTTGTGCCTTTAATCAGTTCGGCTTTTTGTTGCGCAGATGGGCCCGTACCGTCTGGTCCGCCTTCTTTGGTGACTTTAATATTTACATATGGCATTTGCATTTCTCCCTATTGGAGTTTGTAAGTGAAGATTTTGGATATGACTCTCCAACCATTTTTATCGAAAGACAGGGTCAAAAAATCCAGATATTCCCGGCCCATCATGGTCATCTTTGCTTTCACAAAGGCCATTTCTAAGCCACCGAATTCTATGGATTGAATTTCATCGATTTTCAGTTCGCCCTGACTCGCGGGCGAAGTGCGTTGTTCTATAATCTGGAGATATTCGCCAAGGGAATAGTTCATATAATCCCCTTTCGTCATGTTTATATAAATTGCGTCTGGATGAAAAACATCCGCAAGCAATTTGCTGTCCGCATGATAGAGTCCGTCAAAATAATTCCGCATAAGTTTGACGACATCTAAGCATTTGTCCGTATCCACGTAGGCGCCTAACTCTGGCATTAAACCAATCCTTCTGCCTGTAGTGCTTCTTTGACAGATGGGCGTGCGCCGATACGGGCAACATAAGAAAGAACACTTGGCCAATCGCCTAAATCGATACCGGTGAAGTTTGCCCAGTTAAGCACAACGAAGGCATAGGAATCTGCCACGGAAAATTTGTTGTCGACCAGGTACTCTTTGCCATCTTCAAGAAGCGTCGAGAAATAATCGATTTTCTTCGCCACGTTTTTGCGAGCGTCACTTTTCTGTGCTTCGGTTGCACTATCAGAAAAAAGCGGACCAAAGGCTTTATGTAATTCTGAGCTGGTATAGTTCAAATATTCCTGCAACCGAGCGCGGGAAACGCTTCCCTGCGCAGGCGCCAATTGATTGCCATGATTGCGATCTGCAATGAATTGAAGGATAGAGACACCTTCTGTAAGTACTTCACCTGTTTCAAGTTGAAGGGCTGGGACATATCCTTTTGGATTGATTATTGAATAATCTAAACCGGATTTGGTTTGTCCGGTTGTTGTATCAACTTCGTCGAGACTAAAGGTTGCACTGATTTCGCGTAAGATAATGTGTGAGGCCAGTGAACACGCGCCGGGTTTATAAAATAGTTTCATCGTAAATACTCCTTGTGTTTTGGTTACTGTCTATACCCTCACAATATGGAGCTCATCGATTATTTGATAATATTGAATTTTCATGATAACAATTCAAAAAAATTATCATGTTTGGAGCGACCATATGACCTATGAACAGCTGGTGGTGTTAAACGCTATCGTCACCGAAGGCACTTTCAGAGCTGCGGCAGAGCATTTGAATAAATCTCAACCCGCCCTTAGCCACATGATCAAGAAACTTGAAGCTGAGATTGATTTTGACCTTTTTTCAAGAGAGTCTTACCGTCCCAAACTAACTCCATCCGGAGAGGTGTTTTACAGGCAAGCCACACGCGTTATTCAACAAATGCAGCAGCTGGGAAATCTGGCAAAGAGCCTAAGCGCCAAACAAGAGGCGCAAGTCTTTCTTGCAGTAACAGCGACCTACCCCTTAAAGCCCTTTTTGAAAATTGTGGGTGATGTTACGACGGAATACCCGATGACCCATGTCCGTCTGACGCGCGAAAGCATGGGTGGCCCCCTTGAACGATTGTTAAGAGATGACGCCAACATTATAATTGCGGCGCTTGATAATGTTCCGATTGAACAGGTGGAGGCAATCCCCTTTGCGCACGTAACAATTGTCCCTGTCGCGCATCCAGATTATGGACCGGCAAAAAGTAATCATCTTAAGTCTATTTCAGATATGCAAAGTTATACGCAGATTATCGTTTCAGATAGCAGCAGCGGTGCCTTTGAACAGAGTAGAGATTTGTTGCCGGGAGGCTTGCGTTGGACGGTGTCTGATTTCGCTGCGAAAAAAGAAATCTTGCTTGCCCAAATGGGTTGGGGCGGCATGCCTAAACACCTTGTGGCAGAGGAATTGGAGCAAGGAAAGTTGGTGGCGCTTAATCTGGAAGGATATCCCCCACGTCATTCACAACTTTATCAAATCCGCAGGCGGGACGGCGATGTCGGCATCGTTGCCCAATCCCTTTGGCAGCGCCTGCAATCGCTATCCCATGTGAAAAGTTAGGTTTAGAGCCGAACTATTTTCCTTTTAGGTGAACGTTCGATCAACATAGCTGTTGTCAGAACCAGAATAACACTGGCAAAAATGAGAGACGCTGTGAAACTTTGCGTCAATTCATGAACAAAGCTGGCAAATAGCGGGCCGATCATTTGCCCAGTGGCAAAGGATGCTGTCATCACGGCAATATGCCGCATAACATCTTGAGGAGGCGCAACGCGGTGCATTTCTTTCATACCAGTCATGGTGATGATCATGAAAGTTCCGCCAACGCATAGGCCGCCAATTAGGATTGTCAGAATATGCGGATATACGGCGGGAAG
The DNA here is from genome assembly GCA_002163135.1 of Alphaproteobacteria bacterium 46_93_T64. Classification (GTDB taxonomy): domain Bacteria; phylum Pseudomonadota; class Alphaproteobacteria; order Sneathiellales; family Sneathiellaceae; genus Sneathiella. The sequence goes on along the minus strand of MAAN01000030.1, from coordinate 36,931 downwards.
GATAAGTCCGGCCGCCATGACGAGCTGACTTACAGCCCAGATTTGGCGATTGGAATACCGTTTTTGAAATCTGGACGCAAGAATTGTAGAAATGAACGCAGCGGCTCCAAAAATCGGCCAAGCCCAGCCGAAAACGAATGGAGATTCAATGATTTCACGGGCCATAACTGGCAAATAAGACGCCGGGATAATATAGCCGATCCCCATTGCCCCGTAGGCGGCAATTAGACGCCAATTCAGCGGGCTGCGTTTAGTTTCTTGTTGGTAGGTGGTGGGTTTCTCGTTTGGAATTTCCGGCCCCATACTTAAACAAAGGGCGCAAATCGCCAAAAATGAAATAACGCCAGTTATCAACCAACTGTGTGAGCTGTCGATCTGGTTTGCCATGAACGCTAGATATCCTAAACCGATGATAGCAATACCCAGCCCAACACCGGAGAAAACCCATCCCTGATACGCTGAGCGGTTATTATCAGCCAAATATTTAACATAATAATTGCTGACCAGCACCAACGACCAAGCACTGCAGACACCGCAAATCCAGCGCAAAATCATCCACACGGTGAAATTATCCGTCAAACCCATCCCCATGGTGCCAAACGCGATGGCAAGCAAGGAGATCCGCAACATTACTTTTGGCGACCAAGAAATTTTGGCGGCAAATACAGCGCCTAGCCAGTATCCCAGTAGATGGATAGAGGCAAGGTAACCACCGTCCATGATATTCAACAATCCATCTTCCTGCATCATCGGCAGTAACGGAGTAAAAGCAAAACGCCCAATCCCCATGGCCAGCGCCAAGGTAATTGCGCCGATAACAGTAATGCGAACGATCGATGTTTGTGATGACATGACAACCTCAGAACAATAAACAAACTAATAATTGCTCTCACCTTACCTCGCCCTAATCATATCAAAAAATAAATTATTATGATCTTTAGTATCTCAAATTGTGATGATGTGGTTCTGAAATGATCCTGCAGTTGAAGGTCAAAATCTTGCTCGATCATGGTTCGGCTGGCCTGAATGGTTAACGGCGCATGCTCTGTAATGCTACGGGCGATAGCGAGGAACTCATCCACAAGCGTTTATTGTCTTTAAGTAATAATTGAAGCTATTTGAGTAGGTGCTAACATAAATGAAACAGATGATGAATGGTGGTTAAAACCCAAAGTTGAAACGGTGTCGTATGGGTGCTTTAAATCAATGAAAATGGAAAACCATCCCACTACATTTCGGATTATCCCACTTTATCCCGGAAATTTATATGTATCCGTGGGAGAATAACTATGACTGGGACACCAAGAATTAGTTGATTCCGTGGAATCGCTTGTTCCAATTTTATACATAAAAAAATTCCGTATTGAGAACATATGGCAAACAAACGATATTTTATGATTTAAATCAAAAGTTTATAAAGCGCTTGCCAATGAGAACAAATCATGTACATTCATCGTATTGCATCCTTGGTGGACCTATGAAATAAGTGGGGGACAAATGGTACAGGCAGCATTAAATCTTGTTAGAGATGGTGGCATGGATAAGAAAAAAGCTTTAGAAGCGGCGATGAGCCAAATTGATCGAGCCTTTGGTAAAGGGTCCGTCATGAAGTTAGGGCAACAAGACGCAATGGAAATTGAGGCGATATCAACGGGCTCCTTGGGGCTTGATATTGCGCTTGGTATCGGTGGTCTGCCTAAGGGGCGGATCGTTGAAATTTATGGCCCTGAAAGTTCGGGTAAAACTACACTTGCGCTCCATGTGGTCGCAGAAGCGCAGAAAGCCGGCGGTACATGTGCTTTTGTCGATGCAGAGCATGCGCTTGATCCGGTTTATGCGGGCAAGTTGGGTGTTGATATTGACGAGTTGTTGATCTCGCAACCTGATACGGGCGAACAATCCCTTGAAATCGCAGATACGCTTGTGCGATCCGGCGCTATTGACGTGTTGGTTATTGACAGTGTGGCGGCTTTGGTGCCGCAAGCTGAGCTTGAAGGCGAAATGGGAGATACCCATGTGGGTCTTCAGGCACGTTTGATGAGCCAGGCTCTTCGCAAACTCACAGGTTCAATCTCACGCTCTAAATGCATGGTTATTTTTATTAACCAGATCCGCATGAAGATCGGAGTCATGTTTGGAAGTCCTGAGACTACATCTGGTGGTAATGCTCTTAAATTTTATGCCTCCGTTCGTCTCGATATTCGCCGTATTGGCCAAGTGAAGAACAAAGACGAAATTGTTGGTAACCAGACCCGTGTGAAAGTGGTGAAGAACAAAGTTGCTCCGCCGTTTAAGGTCGTTGAATTTGATATTATGTACGGTGAAGGCATCTCCAAAATGGGAGAAATCCTCGATCTTGGTGTGAAAGCTGAGATTGTTGAAAAATCTGGTTCTTGGTATTCTTATGATAGCCAACGTATTGGTCAGGGGCGGGAACAGGCTAAGAGGTTCCTCCTTGAGAACACAGAAATGACGAGCGAAATCGAAACTAAGATCCGTGAAAATGCGGGCATCCTAGAAGGAAGCCTTCAAGGAACGCCGGAAGACGAAGACGCTTAATTCATACACGACTATATGATTTGATCAAAAAGCCAGCCTGATTATTCAGGCTGGCTTTTTTGTTGTGGGTTTTATGGGAGAAGGCTTATGATATGATTTGCAAATAATTAAAAATAATAAGGATGCAAAGATGACAAATTCTACAAACATGACCGATCTCTTGGGAACATGGGAATTACTCGCTTGGCGATCGTATCGCGATGGGGAATTCTATAAATTTCCTATGGGCGAAGACGGTAAAGGTCAGCTAATTTACACGAAAGAGGGGATTATGTCGGGCTTTCTGATGCGAGCTGATTTTGGATCCGAAGTGCCGGGATCTGACACAAAAGCTTCTAAATGCCTTTCCTATGCCGGAAAGTTTCGCATTGAAGGGGATGAGGTCATTCATGACGTTAGCCTTGCGACCATTCCAGAATGGATGGGAACACCGCTCATCCGCACTATGGAGTGGAGAGGAGAGCAGTTACTTCTTAAAACTACGCCGCAATCAGGGCGCGATGGTGCCAAATACTCTAACGAGTTATTGTGGAGCCGTCGGGAAACAGTTTTGTAAAGGCATGGATTAGATGATCGATCATATTTCTATTCCGGTTTCAAACCTACAATACAGCGATGAATTCTATTTGAAAATACTGGCCCCCCTAGGGTTCAAACGGCTGGTTCAAAGAGAGACTGCAATTGGGTTTGGAAAACACTATCCAGAATTTTGGTTAAATGCGCGCAAAGGGATGGCGCGCATTTCCAGAAATAGTGGATTTCATTTCTGTTTGCGATGTAAGACCACTGAAGCCGTCGATGAATTTCACAAAATAGCTTTGACCGAAGGCGGACTATGTGACGGAGCGCCGGGTCCGCGTCAAGCCGCAATGACGGAATATTATGGGGCCTTCATTCTAGATCTTGATGGTCATAAAATTGAGGCAGTTTGTTTTCCGCAGAAGGATTAACTGTTTTTTTTCTTGCGGCGAAGTCCAGTAAGCCCTAGGCCAAGCAATGCGGCTCCAAATAAAGGGAGGGCGGCTGGCAAAGGTGTTGCGATCACTTCAACAGTATCAAAGTTAAAGTCTCTATAAAGCAGGCCATCTCCATTGCCTGCTGCGCTGTCATTGAAAAATTTCAATTCATCGATAACACCGAAGAATGAAAAATCTACAATACTTTGGTTGGTTACAAACATGAAGTTTGAAAGGATACCGTCGTTCCAACCGGAGACAATAACTTCATCGCCAGAATTATATCCGGTGAAACCGACCGAGAGATTTTGAATGTCGTTATCGAATGTAATCGTCATGCTTCCCAGACAAAAACCACCACTAATTGCACAAATGGAACCTTTATTGTTGAAGCCTGATAGTTCAGGGCCATTTCCGTCAAAAAATGGAAAAAAATTATCTCCGGAGGTTCTGGTGATAGTTGCATTCGACAGAACTAAATTTGTCACACTAAACGAAGGGATACCGTTCAATTCAGTAAAATCGAGGGTGTCAGCATAAGCCAATGCAGGGCTTAAAAAGCCAGACATAAGTAAAGATATATAAATACCTGCCCTAAATCGCGTAAACATGACATTCCCCACCATGTATTAGTTATTATGCTATACACGCTAAAGGAACTGTTGCGATTATTAAAGAAATTTTTACGTTTTATTAACTAATTAAATGTTGTGGAAGAATAAAAAAGGCCGGCGTTACGCCGACCTTTCTCATTATGATCAATGGGTTGTTTGTTATGCCATTGCTTTTTGTAGGTTACGATCCAGCGCATCAAGGAACTGGTTTGTTGTAAGCCATGACTGATCGGGTCCAACGAGGAGAGCCAAGTCTTTAGTCATTTCGCCGCTTTCAACAGTGGAAACACAAACTTTCTCAAGAGTTTCAGCGAATTTCTTCAACTCATCATTGCCGTCCAGTTTAGCACGGTGAATAAGACCCCGTGACCATGCGAAAATAGATGCAATTGGGTTTGTAGAAGTTTCTTTGCCTTTTTGGTGCTCGCGGTAATGACGTGTCACTGTACCATGAGCCGCTTCAGCTTCAACTGTTTGCCCGTCTGGTGTCATCAATACTGATGTCATCAAACCGAGTGATCCAAAGCCCTGAGCAACAGTATCTGACTGAACGTCACCGTCGTAGTTTTTACAAGCCCATACAAATTTACCTGACCATTTCATGGCACATGCAACCATGTCGTCGATCAAGCGATGTTCGTATGTGATGCCTGCTTTTTCAAAGTCTGCTTTAAATTCAGCTTCGAAAACTTCTTCAAACAGGTCCTTGAAACGGCCGTCATATTTTTTCAAGATAGTATTTTTAGTGGAGAGATACACAGGCCAGCCACGAACAAGGCCGTAGTTCATGCAAGCACGTGCGAAGCCACGAATGGACTCGTCAAGGTTATACATGCCCATTGCAACACCGGCTTCAGGGAAATCAAAGATTTCGAATTCCTGCTCTTCGCCGCCGTCTGCGGGTGTGTATTTCATTGTAAGTTTACCAGGGCCCGGGATCAACATGTCTGTCGCACGGTACTGATCGCCAAAGGCGTGTCGTCCGATAACAATCGGGTCTGTCCAGCCTGGAACAAGGCGGGGAACATTTTCGCAAATGATTGGCTCGCGGAAAACTGTACCACCTAGAATGTTACGGATCGTGCCGTTAGGAGAGCGATACATCTCTTTCAAATCGAATTCTTTAACACGATCTTCGTCTGGTGTAATCGTTGCGCATTTAACACCAACACCATGTTCTTTAATAGCGTTTGCTGCATCGATAGTGATCTGGTCATTTGTGGCGTCGCGAGACTCCATACCAAGATCGTAATATTTTAAATCGATGTCCAGATAAGGAAGGATGAGTTTCTGTTTGATGAAGTCCCAGATAATCCGGGTCATTTCGTCTCCGTCCAGTTCTACAACCGGATTAGCGACTTTAATCTTTGACATTTCGAGATCCTTCTTGCCTTACAATTTTTTATTCAGTGGGCGCAAAATAGCACCGCTTGCGTCAATCGCAAGTTATCCGGTGCAAAAAAGCGTAATTTTCTTACATTTTAGAGATATCAGGTCTGATTTCAGCATCTGGAGAGTGCTTAAGTGCTGGAAGAATGTCATCCAAGCTTTCAACGACCAAGAAAAGCTCTTTAGCAGAAGGTTCTACGAATCCTGCTTCAATCATATGATCAATGAGCTCAAGGAAAGGTTTCCAATAATTTTTGTAATTAACCAGCAAGATGGGTTTGTCATGTAGGCCGAGCTGTCGCCACGTCACCATCTCAAAAGTTTCGTCAAGAGTCCCAAGGCCACCAGGCAAAACAACAAAGGCATCGGAGCGTTCAAACATCATTTGTTTTCGCGTATGCATGCTGTCCACAACATGTAGCTCTGTCAAATTCTCGTGACTAACCTCAATATCATGTAGATGGCTGGGAATAATCCCGATAACCTGTCCACCAGCTGCTAACGTGGCGTCTGCGGTAATGCCCATTAATCCAACATGGCCGCCGCCATACACGAGTTGAATGTTATTTTGCCCAAGCTGGGTCCCAAGATCATGTGCTGCTTTCGAAAAAGCTTCGTCTACAGGCATTCTGGAACCGCAATAAACACACAAGGAAGAAATCTTTGTCATGAAGTATGTCACCAATCTCAAGTGGAAATTTGCATTAGGTTTGTTCTTTGTTACTTGCGCGTTACATTTGTCTTCGTCAAGCGTTGTTTTAGCTGGGCAGGCGGATGTTTTGAAAGTGCAGATAGTGAAAACTGATGCAGATATGTATCGTTTTTCAGTAACGGTTCGGCATTCCGATGAAGGATGGGAGCATTATGCAGATCGCTGGGACGTACTCGATGAAGCGGGAACAGTTCTTGGAACCAGAGTGCTCATGCATCCTCACGATGCAGAGCAGCCCTTCACACGATCCATGAAGCTTTCAATACCAATGTATGTCAAAAATGTGATTATTAGGGCGCGTGATAAAAAACATGGTTATATAGGTAAAATATATGAAATTGAATTGCCTCAGTAATAATTCATCTTTCAGTATGCACGTTACGCACGATATGACAGACGAAGATGCGCTCAGAGTATTTGACTATCGAAGATCGTTGGAACCAGTTACACGTCAAAACAAAGAACATGACATTTGCGTGGCATTGGTTGTCGTGTGGATTGAATCCGGACTTTGATGACGTTCAATGAATGATGGACGAGATCATTCTGCGCGGTCCTTCCAAACTCATTCCCGAAGATTAGGCCGAAATTTCAGCCTATCTAATGTCTTTGCCTCCGACAGAGCATAAAACAAACAAATAGTTATTCAGGGCTCTTTGTGCAGAATAATCCACTAGTTGCGTCGGTGTAGGCAAAAGTCCATACTGCTTGAAAATGGGGTTGTGGGAGAATTTGTTGTGCGAGTATTGGCTGTTTTAGCCCTGCTACTAGTTGTAGCTTTGGGTCTTTTCTTTTTTCTTTACGATGACACTATCCCTCCGCCTGTTACTAGGGATGAAGCCCCAGATGGTAAGGTTATAACCAAAGCTGAACAATCTCAGCCGAAGGTTCTTCAAACTACTAAAGATCCCGAACCGACGATGACGTCGAACGAGACTGTAACGGCGAGTGCGCCCGAAACTAAAGTTACAAACGCACCTATCATTGTTGAAAAGAAGCTGAAACCTGCGAAAAAAATTGAAACCGGTATTGTCGCTATGAAAGATCCCAGCTTTGATGTTGTCAGAGTTGATAAGAATTGTGGTTTGCTGGTAGCGGGGAGAGCTGAACCGACATCAGAAGTGACCGTTTACGCCAATGGTAAAGATATTGGATCTACTTTTACATCTAGCCGCGGTGAATGGGTGTTTGTGACGACAGAACCACTTTCTTCAGGTGCCCAGGAAATAAATGTTAAAGCAATTAATCCTGATAATCGCGAAGTTGAAACAGCACGAATGGTCATTATGCAAGTCCCTGACTGTAATAAGGACGTAAAAGAACGTGCGCCCGCACTGGCGGTTCTTACACCGAAAGTAGAAGGCAAAAAAACCGAGTTGTCAAAACGCGTGACACGCTTGTTACAGATGCCAGAACCAGTTGGAAATGTTGCAAAAGCCAAGGATTTGTCTGTGGCTAGTATCGACTATGATAACCAAGGCAATGTGGCTTTGTCAGGTAGAGGAACGCCTGGCAATGACGTTCAAGTGTATTTGAAGAATAAACATGTTGGTGGCGCCCCTGTAGATGAGAAGGGGGATTGGAGCCTTATTCCTAAAAAGGAAATTGCGCCGGGTAATTATAACTTGCGTGTAGATCAATTAGACGACAAAGGGGATGTTATTTCCCGCGTTGAAATCCCTTTCCAGCGGGCTTCTGCAGAGGATGTTATTTTGGCCAAAGGTGGCCTGGAAATTAGGGCAATAGTCCAACCTGGAAACAGCTTGTGGCGTATCGCCCGTCGTATGTATGGCGAGGGAATGCAATATACACTTATTTATCAGGCAAATGAGTCACAGATTAAAAACCCGGATTTAATTTTTCCTGGACAAATATTTACATTGCCTTCGAAAAAATTTGATAAACTGAATTAATCGTTTCTGGTCATTTTTTTTGAAACAATATTTATTTTAGGGCGCGGTGGCTGATCCGGATGTTGCCAGCCTACTTCTTTTGCGAGTTCGACAAAAGGCCGCACATGGAATAGAGATGCGATGACTGAGGCTATCAAAAGAATTCCTGTTAATTCTTTCGGTAGGATGTCATCGATCATCAGGTAAATCCTCTGATGGTGTGGTTCAAGAACGAACTTCATTCGCTCTTCAGGCTGCCATGCGATCAATTTGAGGAGGCGTTCTCTATAGTGTGGGTTTTCGGCAGAAAAGGGGAGTGGACCTAAATCACCCAGTAGAATTAACCTGTGATCTTCTCCAACTTTAGTGAGCTTTCCGGTGAAAATGACTTTCTCCCATGTAAAGCTGAATGAAAGCGGAGCCGTTGGTGTCAGCCAGACAAGCTTCTCACTGCCTTCTAGTATGAGATCCTCAATTTTTGCGGGTTTTTGGTCAACTTTGATATCAGTCATTTGGGTGCCTACATAATATTGAGCAGATGGCTACCTGTGATGAATGTTACTATGTAATCAAAGTGGTTAAAAATTTGGTAACCGGCATTTATAAATTGAACTAAGATATATAAAACAAATGTCAGGATATCTGAATGCGCCCCACTGAGTTCGACAGTCACAGCCAAAGTAAACAGCGAAGTCACATCGCCACCGCTCTCTCTTTGATTAAGTATGTCTGGGCTAAAGACAGGCCGGATTTGAAAATTCGCATCGTTTTAGCAGTATTTTGTTTGTTAGCCGCGGAAATATCGTTGGTGTATTCACCATATATCTTGAAGTTTGTTGTAGACTACTTGACTAGTAATGATGGCGGTTTTGAAAAATGGGCGGTTGTGCCCATTGGCCTTATCCTTGCCTATGGCGCGGCCCGTCTATTGCAACAGACATTCGGCGAATTACGAGATGCGATTTTTGCCAAAGTCGGACAAAATGCAATACGGCAAGTAGCTCTTCAGACATTTAAACATTTACATAAATTGTCACTTCGATTTCATTTGGATCGGCAGACGGGCGGCCTTAGTAGGGTTATTGAACGTGGAACCAAAGGAATTGATTTTCTACTTCGGTTTATGTTGTTCAATATCATACCCACATTGCTAAAAATTATTTTTATTTGCGGAATTATGTGGGTTGAATATGGGTATCTGATGTCTATCGTCACCGCAGTGACGTTGATAGGGTACATTTACTTTACACTTGCTGTTACTGAATGGCGTCTGAAATATCGTCGCACCATGAACGAAAAAGACAGTGAGGCGAATACCAAAGCAATTGACAGCTTACTTAACTTTGAAACTGTTAAATATTTTGGAAATGAACACCATGAAAGTAGCAGATTTGACGCTGCTATAGCAGGCTATGAGACGGCTGCTGTTCGGAGCCAGACAACACTCGCCTATCTGAACATTGGGCAAGGGTTCATTATTAGCCTAGGCCTTGTTCTTGTGATGCTGATTTCTGTCAACGGTGTCGCTGAAGGCCGAATGACCGTTGGTGATTTTGTGGCTGCCCACGCTTTTTTGATGTTGCTTATTCAGCCGTTGAATTTTTTGGGGTTTGTGTACCGTGAAATTAAACAAAGCCTCGTAGACATGGAAAAAATGTTTGAACTTTTGGGGATACACAGAGAAATTGATGACCGTGAAGGCGCTATTGATCTTCTGGAGGGTGAGGGGGAGATAGAATTCTCTCATGTGGATTTTGGATACGATGAAAGCCGTCAAATTCTTCATGATGTATCGTTTAAGGTTAAGGCTGGCCAAAAGGTGGCAATAGTTGGTCCATCCGGCGCCGGTAAATCCACAATTTCACGAATATTGTTCCGATTTTATGATGTTAATGCCGGCAGTGTCACGATTGACGGTCAGGATATTCGTGATATCCGCCAAAGTTCTCTACGTGGTGCAATTGGTATTGTCCCGCAAGATACCGTTCTGTTTAATGATACCATTGAGTATAACGTGGGGTATGGGAGACCGGATGCCAGCGCCGCTGAAATTCGCGAAGCCGCCAAAATGGCGAGCATTGACGGATTTATTGAAAAATTGCCTGATGGTTTCGATACGATGGTTGGGGAACGAGGGCTTAAGCTTTCAGGCGGCGAAAAACAACGCGTCGCTATCGCCCGTACAATATTGAAAAATCCGCGAATTCTTTTGTTTGATGAAGCGACCTCCGCACTTGATACACGAACAGAACAAGACATTCAGGAAAGCTTGAAGGAAGTATCCCGCGATCGAACAACATTAGTGATCGCACATAGGCTTTCAACTGTCGTGGACGCGGATGAAATTCTTGTTTTAGATGCAGGGCGTATAATCGAACGCGGACAACATCAACAGTTACTTGAAAAACAAGGCCAATATGCCGAAATGTGGGAGCGGCAACAAGAAGTTGCTACCTATCAGGAAAAGTTACTGGAAGTTCAAGACTAGGCCAAAATTCGAGTTTATTGTATGTTTAAGGTTCTTTTTATTCCGCGTATACGCTATTAGGCTAGTCAAACTACTTAATAAGTATTTGAGAGACGAAGAATATGGATACGTTAAAATCAGTCTTGGTACCGATTAACAAAGAAGGGTATCGCTTTATCGCAATTTTTGCGGTTGTGACACTCTTACTATTCATGGCAAGCACTTTCCTTGGTTGGATCGGGGTTGTTCTGACACTTTGGTGCGTCTATTTCTTTCGGGATCCAGATCGTCATGTCCCAACAAGCGAAGGACTGATTGTAAGTCCGGCTGATGGTGTTGTGCAGGTGATTGAACGTTCTGTCCCACCAGAAGAACTCGGCCTTGGAAATGATCCTCTGCTTCGTATTAGCGTGTTTTTGAACGTGTTCAATGTGCACGTAAATCGGGTACCGCTTGCTGGTACCGTGATTAAACAGGTTTATCGCCCAGGAAAATTTCTGAATGCGGCCCTTGATAAAGCATCTGAAGAGAATGAACGTCATGCTGTTCATGTACGGTCCAAAGACGGCAAAGACATTATCTTCGTCCAAATTGCAGGTCTTATCGCACGCCGGATCGTTTGTGATTTGAGTGATAATCAGGAAGTACGTACGGGTGAACGTTTCGGTCTCATTCGTTTTGGTAGCCGCACTGATATCTACCTTCCAGATGGCGTCGAGCCACAAGTTGGTGTTGGTCAGAATATGGTTGGCGGTGAAACTATTATCGCAGATCTTGTCGCCGAGAATAATTTGGCGATCTCTGTGGAGGTTCGCTAATGGCTTTAGGGCGTCGCAAGCTCAGTGAATTACCAATTAATTCACTGATCCCGAATATGCTGACAACACTGGCACTTTGTGCAGGTTTGACATCAGTACGGTTCGCTTTGGAACAAAAGTGGGAATTCGCGGTTTCGGCAATTCTAGTTGCAGGTATCTTGGACGGCTTAGACGGCCGGATGGCACGTCTTCTTAAGGGCAGTTCCAAATTTGGTGCTGAACTGGATTCCCTGTCAGATTTTGTGAGTTTTGGTGTCGCTCCAGCACTGGTGCTGTACCTGTGGACACTGGAAGCTGGGCTTGGTGGATTAGGGTGGATTATCTCGCTTGTATACACGGTCTCGTGTGGCCTACGCCTAGCACGATTTAATACGATGCTTGAAGAGGATGGGCCCGCATGGGAGGGGCGCTACTTCACAGGCATTGCGGCACCAGGCGGTGCTGCAATTGCAATGTTGTTTATGGTGATCAGTTTCTACTCGGACGCAGAGATTTTCAAATCGGCTACTCTGAATGCTGCTTGGTTACTTTTCTTGGCATTTTTGATGGCCAGCCGTATCCCAACATTTTCCATTAAAAGTGTTCGTATTCCACGAAAATTCATTATGCCAATGCTCATTCTTGTTGGCGGCCTAGCAGCAGTAATGGCTAGTTATCCTTGGGAGCTTCTCACAGGTGCTGCATTGGTATATTTGGGGACAATCCCGTTTGCCATGTCAACTCATCGTCGTTTGAAGCGTGCTGAAGAACGGGCGGAAGCTGCAAAAGCTGAAGGTAGCTCAACGAAGGACGTTGAAGATAAGCCAGAGACTAAAGAATAAGATATAGGTTTAGATGTTGATAAAAGGCGGCTGATTTCAGCCGCCTTTTTTTATGCTATTGCCGCAGATTTTTTCAATTTTGTCTTGAACAAAATGAGAGAGATAATTCCGATATTCAGGAAATTCCAGGCGATACCGTTGATGAACGCAGCTTGGTACGATTGTGTTAAATCGTAAATTAGGCCGGAAAGCCATCCACCCAATGCCATTCCCATAACAGTTGCGAAAACGACCTGACCAACCCGTTGTCCAGCTTCATGTGCAGGAAGATATTCACGAACGATAATGGCATAGCTTGGAACAAGGCCGCCCTGAGACAGTCCAAATACCAAAGAAACAATGTAAAGCGACACCATCCCATCGAATGGAATGTAAAGAAATAAGGCGATACATTGCATGATGCCACCGAGCAGAAGTGTTCGGACACCACCGATATAGTCAGCAAGAACGCCTGACAATAATCGACTAATGATACCGCCTGCAAGCATCAGTGACAGCATCTCAGCGCCTATAGTGACGCCATATCCCAAGTCGGCGCAATAGGCGACAATGTGAACTTGCGGCATCGACATGGCAACGCAGCAGGAAATGCCAGCGACAACCATTAAAAATTGCAACATGTTTGGTGACAAACCAGATGACAGCTTTTGGGGGCTGGATTGTTGCGTAGTCGCTGATGTTTCCGTTAGATTTGTGGAAACTCTTGGGCGTTGCCGACGTAAACAGAAGGCCAGAGGCAACATCACAACTAAGATGATGATTGCAACATTCCCATAGGCAATGCGCCATCCTTCATCTTCGATTATTCCTTTAAGATACAATGGCCAAAGCATACCGGCAAAGTAGTTACCACTGGCAGCTGCTGCGATAGCAATGCCTAGTCGTTTATGAAACCAGTGCGAGATATCCGACATAAGCGGCCCAAAACAAGAACCGGTACCAAGGCCAATGAAAAGGCCCTGAATAATTGCGAATTGCCAAATACTGGTCACAAGTGTTGAAAGGTAAAAACCGCTTGCAAGCAGGACTGCTGACACTGCCATGGGTATAAAAATTCCCAATCGATCCACAATTTTTCCAACAACAAGGTTGCCAAGACCAAAACCGATCATGATCGCTGTGAAGGGCAGGGAGGCCGCAGCTCGGTCCGATCCGAACTCCGTTTGAATGAGCGGCAATACAACGATAATTGACCACATGCCAACACTGCCGATTGTTGCTATCAGCAGTGAAATCATTAACCTTACCCATGAGTAGGTACTGTCTAAAAAGGCGGGCATAACCTCATCAGATAAAGTACCTGATGAAGGAGAAAGGGGAGTGTCGCTCATTCATTTTTCCTTGGAGGGTGCACGATCGCGCAAAGAGTTATCTTTCCCTCTTAACTGAAGAAAGAACACTTCGTAAATGGGTGAAATGTCCTTGAGACAATTTAGTCAGCTGTTACCCGTTGCAATAAATCAAAATACAGGCCGCGAATACGTTCCGTCATTGGTCCTGCTTGACCATCACCAATATTCCGGCCATCAATTTCGCTAACCGGTGTTTGCGCGCCGAACGTACCCGTTAAAAATACTTCATCAGCGTCGTAAGTTTCCGTCACTGAAAAGTTTTTCTCTAAAATCGGGATATTATTGTCCTTACAAAGCTGGATCACCTTTTTCCTGGTGATACCGTTCATGCAATAGTCACCCGTTGACGTCCATACCTCACCTTTTCGCACAATAAAGAAATTACAGCCGTTTGTGGTGTTAACAAAACCGTGTGGGTCAAGCATAAGAGCTTCATCGGCTCCGGCTTTTTGTGCATGAATACCGGCCAAAATGCAGTTCAATTTAGAATGGGAATTGAGTTTTGGGTCTTGAGACATTGGCAGGCCACGGACGATCGGGACGGTATGGAGCCGAATTCCTTGAGAGACCAATTCCGTACTTGGCTTGGAATGCTCCATTATTATGACAATGGTCGGACCTGATTGGCTTAATCTGGGATCTTGGAACGGCTTTTCTTTTATACCGCGTGTTACCATCAAACGGGCATGAACATTTTCTGTCATGCCATTTGCTGCAGCCGTATCATCGAGTGCCTGTTCAAATTCCGCACGGTTTAGCTTAAGATCAAGATCTATGGCTTTTGCGGCACCAAATAGCCGGTCCATATGCTCATCCAGAAATGCCCACTTACCATTGTAGTAGCGAATACCTTCCCAGATGCCATCTCCCAACATGAAGCCGGAGTCGTAGACTGAAACGACCGCTTGGTTTTTAGGTACTATAGTTCCGTTTACGTATATTTTTAGTTCATCATTGCGCGGGTCTATCTCAGCTGCATGAGTTGAGAAGTGCTTTTCGTCCGTCGCCATATCGCATCGCCTTCATCATAATATTGAGAGTCAGTGAACCATTCCCCTTCTTTTAATCTATTTGTGTATGTTTCGTAACTTTATTCGACGATTCGAAGTGGTTTAGAAATATCATATCAATTACGCTGTATTTTCATTTAATTTGTTTTGAATCAAACAATATTCCAAGGTTTAGTGTATTATATAATTAGTAAAATACTCCAAAATATGTATGCCGATTGGCTAAAAACCTTGAACATGATTATCACTCCCAATTTTTCATGTTTTTTTGTAAATTCTGAAGAGACAAACGTTTGTTTTCTATTCTAGTATTTTGGAAGATGTCGAAATTTTGTACAACTCGGAAGAGAAATTTAGATGCGTGCCTTGATCATAGACAAATTCGAAATTTGCCGGAGTGGTTTCAAATCTATCCTAGAAAGCAATTTTGAAAATGCCATCGTTTGCGAAGCGGGTACCATTGAAGAAGCGCTTTCATGTATGGATGATCACGGATCAGATATTGTTATCCTGACAGTAGAAGAAAGGATTGATGCAACCGATCCTGCTTTTCTTCGCTTACGAAAGTTTGCTTCGGATACGCCGATCGTTGTGGTTGGTAATGCTGTAAACAGAGAATTGGTTTTAGATACCTTCCGGCATAACATAAGAGGTTTCCTCGATCGCTCTAATAACAAAGCAATTGTGATTGCAGCAATAAAGCTCATACTTGCTGGTGGAAAGTACTTCCCACCAGAAGTCCATTCAATGATTGGCGGCACAAGTATTCAAGGTATCAATGAGGTAAATCAGCTTGTTGAAAATTCAGGACGTCTGACAAGCAGACAACGCGAAGTGTTACGGGCCGTATCTGAAGGAAAATCAAATAAAATGATAGCAGAGGATCTTGGTATCTCTGCTGGCACAGTAAAAGTTCATATTTCAAATTTGATGAAGGATCTGCAAGCGAAGAATAGAACACAGGCTGTTTCTATCGCTAATAATTTGAAGATACTCTAAATTAGTTTTCCAGAGGGTGAAATGCGATTTTTTTTACCGTCTACTGGGTGTTTCGGGGGGAGATTTATGTCTTTCACTGATTTGACTATATAAGTTCTTTATTTACATAATCCCCTTAATATTACTAAACTGAAGTACAATCTACTACACGTCTTTGTGGAATAATGTGGCCGTAAGTTGAGATATATGGGCGATAAGCTATTTTTATTTGGACAGTTCAAGTGGGAGCTTGCTTCAGGGCAAGCCATGCCAAAGCTGCGCGATAAAACTACTGCTTTGATCGCATTCATTGCGTTATCCCCTGATGGTACCATTAGGCGTCAAGCTGCGGCAGAACTCCTGTGGGAAAATGGTAAGGATCCACTTGCAAGTCTTAGGCAATCCGTACGCGAAATAAGAGATATGGAGCGATCATTTGGTTCTGATTTATTTCAGGCTAATGCGCAATATCTAAGCTTGGATTTAGAAAGAATCTGGGTGGATGCTCGAATTGCGACCGAATGTTCTTCCAACTTTGACGTCTCCATTGCCAAACAACTTATTCTGAATGATCTGGGAAGATTTTTGGTGGACTGCCCCGTTGACACTGAAGTTTTCAGTGATTGGCTTCACCTTGAACGCACACGACGAGAAGAAGACCTCGAAAATGTATCTCTACTGTTGTTGGATTTTCTAGAAAACGACGCTTTGTCTTCAGCAGAGATCAAACATGTTGCTCGCGCAATACTAAAATTTGATCAGACGAATGAGCGGGCATACCGATCATTGATGAACGCTTATTCCAACGAGGATGATCGCGCTTCTGCATTACGTCAATTTGATATTTGTAAGGATGTCCTAAAGCGCGAGCTGTCTGTAGAACCCTCTGAAGAAACCACTCAACTCGCTCAAAAAATAAAATCTAAAAAATCTGCTTCTTTTGAACAACAAATTCTGGTTTCGGCTCCGAGCCATCTGCTTGATGAAGCAATCATCAAGCCAAACATTTACGTTCAGGATTTCAAGACGAAAGGCAATGATCCGATCTTGGATTTCGTTGCACAAACTTTTAGATCAGACATCTGTGAGCAGCTTTCACGAAACGAAAGATTTTCTGTGAGAGGCGGTATAGCTGATGGAATGCTCGCTATAAATAGGGAAGACACTAATTTTTCTCACTCAGATATATCCTATCAAATTAAAGGAAACGTTATATCGTTTGCAGAGAATACGGCCATATTACTGCAAATGGTTGACGAGAGTTCAGGTGATATTCTTTGGATGAAGCGCATCAAACCAGAGATGAAGGCTCTTTTGTCCGGTGCAGATGAACAGGCCATTTTAGCGGCTATCGAAATTTATAGTATGATAGAGCTAAAGGAGACTGACAAATCGAAAAGAGTGGCCGATGATCAGTTGACATCAAGGCAGTGCCTGTTGAGGGCAATCTCTCTCATGTTCCGGTTTTCTGAGGCGGCCGTTTTCGAAGCAAAGCAATATTTGCACCGAGCTCTTATGCAAACTCCAGGATATCCAGAAGCTATGTCATGGTTAGCTTTCCTAAAATCGATCGAACTTGGGCAGGGGTATGCTTCCGATCCTCAGGCAACGCGCGAAGAGGCTGGAGCTCTTATTCGCAGATCGATTGAGTTAAGTCCAGGCAGTGATATCGGTCTAGCCATTGCGGGGCATCTGGAAGCATTTGTTTATCATGATTTTGCAACCGCCTTGGAGTATTTCGACCGATCTCTGGATGCCAATCCCAATTGTGCTTATACATGGGGGTTTAGTGCTATTACGCATTGTTATGTTGGAAAGCCGGATGAAGCATTGCGGCTTCTCGGGCGCTGCCGTCAGATAATGCCGTTTGATGCACACCCTTATTATTTTGATACGGCGAGATGTATCGCTAGCATGCTGTCTGGCAGATACGAAGATGCGGTTCGTATTGGACGTAAGGTCCTTCGCAATAATCCGAATTTCCATGCAAATTATCGTCCACTACTATGCAGTTTAGGGCATTTAGGTAGAGCTGAAGAAGCCGCTCCTGTTCGCCGTGAATTTCAGAAATTCCAACCTGATTTTTCTGTAAACTGGCATTTAGAGAACTATCCACCTTTGGATAAAGAAATTACTGAAAACTATGTAAATGGTCTAAGATTGGCAGGGGTTGCGGAAGAATAGTATGGCAACTTGTTTGAAGCCTAATTGAATAATTCAATTTGGAGATCTCCCTTTTTATTCATAAGAAAAATACGATTCACGTTTCAATTCGCCTTGTTGTGCCATTGTTGATTCTAAGTTGTAGAGCTCTAGGGGTAGAGGAGTGACAGTGGACGAATTTGGTTCTAATCGGCCGTTAGACAGTTTTGAAAGAAATGAGGGCCCTTTACTTGGGGGACCGACAAGTCAAAATTTGTCAGCGCAACGGTTTGAGGGGATCGCTTCGCGTGACGAAGGCTTTTTAAAGCCGAGTTCGTCTGTGTCATTAACAAAAGAGGATAGGTCTGATAGTTTTTATTGTGATGCGTTACGTGTGCTTTGCACAGTTACGCCAGCGATTTTCATACTGAATAGTCAACGCAAAGTCCTTTTTGCAAACCATGATGCCAATGAGATGTTGATTTTGGGAGATATAGTATCTCTTGATCGAAAAAATCAAATTTTCTGCCAAGATCCAGTTGCACAGTGTTTCATACTAAAAAACATGGGCAACCAACTGAGCACCAACAAACACCTGTTTTCAACTGAAGACGGTTCGTTCTTAATTCCAAAGAAAGATGGATGGCCTATTGCGGTATTGGTAGGTGCGGATCAGCTAAGACTGAAAAAATTTACTGAAAATGGGTGCGATCCGGATGAGCATGTGACACTTCTCATCAGAGGTTCAGGGGGTAAACATTCTGAGCAATCGAGGAGATTGAAAAGAAAATTTGGATTAAATGAAACTGAAATTATTTTTTGAGAAATTGGTTCGAAGAAGATTATGTCAGATAGCAATGTTCGGGTTTGGGCTTTCTGACGGAAATTGAAATTTACTCAGAAATACATAAGGGCTTCTAGCAGTCGGTGCTGATGTTCTTGTGTCTTGTGTATATTTCATGGTGAAAAATGATCGTAGCTGGTACATTTTCATCTAAAGGCCTGCTTTCGCAGGCCTTTTTTTTGTTTGTAGGAAAACATAAAAAGATCGACTTTTCATTTCACTCCCGTTTATTATCCTGACAAAAGGGGAGATACGTATGGTGACGCAGCAAGATCTTGGTGAGTATGATTATATCGTTGTCGGGGCGGGGTCTGCTGGATGTGTTCTAGCGAATAGATTATCTGAAAACCCCTCTAACAAGGTTTTACTTCTCGAGGCTGGTGGAAAAGATAATTATCATTGGATACATATCCCCATTGGATATCTTTATTGCATGGGAAACCCGCGCACAGACTGGATGATGAAGACAGAACCTGATGTGGGACTGAACGGGCGTTCTCTCAACTACCCGCGGGGGAAAGTACTTGGTGGGTGCTCCTCTATCAATGGGATGATCTATATGAGGGGGCAGGCCCGCGATTATGATCAGTGGCGGCAGCTTGGTAATACTGGCTGGTCTTGGGATGATATAAAACCCTATTTCATTAAATCCGAAAATTATCATGACGGCTCCTCTGACGATCACGGGAGTAGTGGTGAGTGGCGTGTTGAAAAGCAGCGTTTGTCCTGGGATGTTCTAGATCACTTCATTAATGCTGCAAGTGAAATCGGTATCCCACGCACAGATGATTTTAATGGCGGAACGAACGAAGGTGCCGGCTATTTTGAAGTAAATCAAAAATCGGGTGTCCGGTGGAGCACAGCAAAAGCGTTTCTTCGCCCTGCTAAAAATCGGAAAAATCTGACAATTATCACACATGCCTTGACTGAAAAACTAATCCTTGATGGTAAACGTGTAACAGGTGTTGAGTTCTCAGTTAAAGGAACAGCTTCAAAAGCAAGTGCAGGACGTGAAGTTATACTGTCAGCAGGAGCAGTGAATTCCCCCAAAATATTGGAACTGTCCGGCATTGGACGTTCAGATATTCTTGGTAAATTTGATATTCCTGTTGTTCATGAATTACTGGGGGTCGGTGAGAATTTACAAGATCACCTACAGATAAGAACTGTATATAAAATCAAGAATGCCAAAACGCTCAATGAACAAGCTAATAGCGTGTTTGGCAAGGTCAAAATGGGCCTAGAATATCTCGTAAATCAGTCTGGACCACTTTCCATGGCGCCAAGTCAGCTGGGAATATTTGCGAAAAGTGACCCCTCGCTTGAAACACCTGATCTGGAGTATCATGTTCAACCGCTAAGCACTGACAAGCTCGGCGATCCATTACACCCTTTTCCAGCCGTAACGGTTTCAGTTTGCAATTTGAGACCCGATAGTAGGGGTTCTTGCCATTTAAAAAGTACCGCGCCAGAAGAGCAGCCGGCATTGGTAATGAACTACTTATCTGCGCCGAATGATAAAAGAATTGCCGCTGATAGTATTCGACTTACACGATCGCTTATGCAAACTAACGCTCTTAAAGGGCTTGAGCCTGAAGAGTTTTTACCGGGCGCGTCTATTCAGAGTGAAGATGAAATCGTTAAAGAAGTCGGGAATATCGCAACAACAATTTTCCATCCAGTTGGAACCTGCAAGATGGGAGATGATAATATGGCTGTGGTAGATGACCGCTTGCGTGTCCATGGTGTTGCTGGGTTGAGAGTAGTCGACGCTTCGATTATGCCAACAATTACATCTGGTAATACAAATTCGCCTGTTATTATGATCGCTGAAAAGGCATCTGAGATGATTTTGTCCGATAATAACGTCTGATTTTATTTAGTTTAGTTTTTAGAAATATTTGTCAGGTAACAATACCATTTACATCGTTACTGCATGCGAAAAGGGGAGGGTTGAATTGGATTGCAGTGAATTGCCAATTGGTGACCTGAATTTCCTAAAGGATCTTACTTCTAGATCGGGCGCAGAGATAGTACGTGAACTAGTTGAATGCGCACCTCCTTCTATTGAAAAAGAGTCTGCTGCGATAAAGCAAGCTATAAAGTCTGAAAATAGGCAAGAGTTGAAGGATGCTTGTCATGCGTTCAAAGGCGCCTGTTATTCTGTTCAGATGTCTCGTCTTGCTTGTTTAACAAAAAAAATGGAAGCCGCAATTGATGACATGAGGATGGCCAGATCTTTGCTACCAGAATTAGACGCAGCTTGTGAAGAAGCCATAGTTTGGTGGTATAATGTTTTAAATGACGAGTTGTATTTGTAAACAAAAGTCGGATCCATATCGAATATTTTTGTTTTGACTTGATTTAGTTACAAATGTAACTTATTTTAGTGGTGATGAATTCTTGAATCAAGAAGGAACTGCCGAAATGAAAGTCCAAAAAATTCACCATGTGGCTTACAGATGTAAAAACGCAAAAGAAACTGTTGAATGGTATGTGAAATACCTGAACATGGATTTTGTATTGGCGATTGCAGAAAACGAAGTTCCTTCCACTAAAGCTCCAGATCCATATATGCATGTTTTCCTAAACGCTGGCGGGGGAAATGTGTTGGCATTTTTCGAAATTCCAAACTCACCAGAAATGGGAAAAGATCCATCGACACCAGAATGGGTTCAGCATCTTGCCCTACAAGTTGGTGGTATGGATGATCTAATGGAAGCCAAAGAACGGCTTGAGGCTGATGGTATTGAAGTTATTGGCCCAACTAACCACACGTTGTTCCAATCCATCTATTTTTTCGATCCAAATGGTCATCGTCTTGAATTGGCAGCTAATACAGATACTCCGGAAATGAATACCAAGCTTGATCAAGTCAAATGGGAAATGTTGGAAGAATGGGATCGTACTAAGAAAGCACCAGCACATGCTCAATGGATGCATGACGGTAGCATGAAACCTAACTTGTAGAAATTTGGATGTTATTTTGGGAAAGTCTCTAGGATCTCCAAAAATAGGCAACCTGAATTACTGCTGTCTCTTGAGTTTAAAAAACATAGTTTAAATCAACAGAGTAAGCGATTTTGTTGAGAAAGTACTCAAGAGCTGAAGATGCGTGTCGGATCGCCAGTATTTCCTACCAAACACCAAAGTATATACCGCGCTCTTTTGCATTATCAGTTCTTGTTTCAATTTCCTTTAGGGAAATAGTGTAGCGTGTTTTTCTCATACGGATCCAGTGATGCAACTTGTCCTCAAAACCAATACGAAGATCTGCATGTTCATTACTTTGGCCCAGATCATTAAGTTCTTTTGGATCATTTTTAAGGTCAAATAGCTGGGGATTAAATCCGTCAAAGGAGACGTATTTCCAACTGTCGGTACGGAGCATATAGCCCCTTGTACGATCTGGTGGCAGGTCAAGAGAAAGTCGGGCACCGCGCCATGCATAATCGACTTCACTATAGACCGTATCACGCCAGCTAATATTCATTTTATTCTGAAGGAGAGGGATCAAGGAGCGGCCCTCAAGTAAGTGGGGTTTTTCGTCGCCGCCTAAGGCGTCAATAAAGGTCGGGACAAGATCGATAGCCTCTATCAACTGATCACTAACAGTTCCCCGAGTACTATCAGCTGCACTGGATGGGTCGACGACAATCATTGGAATACGAACGCTTTCTTCGTGAAATAATTCCTTTTCACCAAGCCAGTGATCACCGAGGTAATCCCCGTGGTCACTGGTAAAGACAATAAGGGTCTCTTTCAATTTTCCAGCGTCTTCAAGGAATTCCATTAAACGTCCGATATGATGATCTACTTCGCTGATCAACCCCATATATGCGGGGATAACGTGCCTACGTTTTTCTTCATCGGAAAAATTTTTACTTTCTTCATGCTGCATAAAAGCTTCCACTACAGGATGCGGTTTCTCCTTTTCCGCAGTGGCTCGATTGGCTGGCAAAACATCCTCGTCCGAATACATATTGTGATAGGGGGCTGGTGCAATATACGGCCAGTGAGGTTTTATATAACTAAGATGCAAGCACCATTGTTGATCCCCCAACTCTGACATTCTTTCGATAGCTCGATCTGTCATATAGGCGGTTTCTGAGTGATCCTTGTCGATCGCGGCAGGTAGATGTGCATTGCGTAAATACCATCCACTTTGTAAATCGCCGTTTTCGTCATATCCAGAGTTCGCGGCAGTATGCCAAGGATTATCCCCGTCATATCCTTTTGACTGCAAATACTGATTATAACTCAGGTTTGGACCTGTAAGCTGATCAGGGTGTAAGCCATCATCACGCTCCCATGGTTCGAACCCGCACTGGCTTGCAAGCACACCAGCTTTGGAGAGAGGATCGATCCCGAGGCGTTCCATATTAGCGCGATCTGCAGCCATATGCGTTTTACCGATAAGGCCGGTTTTAACACCGAGCTCTCGAAGATGGTCGCCCAATGTCGGTTGACCAATGTTTAGCGGAACTCCGTTATAAGTTGCTCCGTGAGTAAACATATAGCGACCAGTATAAAATGACATTCTGGAAGAGCCACAAACTGGTGCTTGAACAAAGGTGCGTGAAAAATTAACGCCACGGGTCGCCAGTTTGTCGATGTTAGGGGTCTTGATTGTCGGGTGGCCGGTACATCCAAGGTAATCTGCGCGTAACTGGTCACACATGATGAAAAGAACGTTACGAATTGCAGTCATTTATGAACCTCTGAAATAGATAATGGTTTCACATTAATCTAATGGGGAGACTTGAGGAAGTCGAATAAGACTGGCCAGGCCTTGGCGTCTTCTTTTAAAAATAGATGGCCGCCTTTAAAAGTCTCAAGTCGCGAGTTAGGAATAACACCTGCCATTGCTTTTGAATTTTCAGGGGGGGCAACACCATCTAGCTCCCCGCAGGCAACAAGCGTTGGTATATTCAGCGTTTTTAATCTGTCATAGACATCATGGTCCGCGCGTGCCGCAAATTGTTCCTTCATCGCAGCATATTTATCGGGGTTGTTATAACTGGCATTTGCGCCTTGAAAGTAATAATCGTAGATCCGTTTCGCAAGCTTTGGATGGTCTGCCTGCCAGTCGTCATTATGTTTCAAGTTCATTTGTTTCATAATGAAAGATGCATATTCTTCTGCTGTGTAATCGACCAATGTTTCAAGAGGGTAGGAGGATCCACCTTCGCCACCGCTGCTTGCACAACAAAGGATCAGTTTGTTGACTTTTTCAGGATAAGATAAAGCAAAATGCTGGGCAACCATACCGCCAAAACTGACACCTATGACCGCAGTTTTTTCCCATCCTACAACATCGAGTAATTTGGCGATATCATCTGCGTAGCATTGCATCGTGAGGGGGGCATCTGGTGTTGACGATTGTCCCATTCCGCGATGATCAAAATTCAATAATTCAAACGCACCAGACCCTGGTGCATCGTATATCGTCGGCGTATGGCGTGTATCCGAATTAGTCCCTGTGATGATCAATAATCTGGAGCCTTCGCCCCTAATTTTGTAGAAAATTTTATGGGTAGCAAGATCAGCAAAACCTGATTTCATTGTTCTCTCTTTATCTGGGAAAGTTAAGAAAAATGACTTTGCAATTTAGCAGCCGCCATAACAAGGAAATTGTTTGTTAAATTTAAAGATTGATAAATTGGGATTTTAATTCAGCAATGGCATCGTCGCATCTATCCAGCATTGCCGGAGTGGTTTCCATAATTTTATCGAGATCGTTTTGCTTGCAAAAAACGTCAATTTTTGCGGCTTCCACAGAAGCATTTTGTAAGCCAAATTGTGCAAAGCAGCTTTTAAGCATATGTGCCTCCCGGCCAATTTCGTGCCATTTTTCTTTTTGCATGTATTCGGTAATTCTCTGACGGTGCTCATCATACTGAGACATCATTTTGTATGCGAGATCTTTAACGGCATCAGGGCCGAAAGTATCCGTCATTTCCTGTATGGCTTCCAAATTGATTTCCCTGTCTGGAGAGGTCTTTGTTTGTTGAGTATCCGCTTTATGATAGCTTTCTGGGTCTGTTCTATTCTTGCCAAATTTATAAAGAGATTCCGCCAACTGCCATTTTACAACTGGTTTTGAGAGATATTCATTCATCCCTGCATCCAGACAGCGTTTTCGCTCACCGTACATAGCATTGGCTGTTAGGGCAATTATGGGAATGTCTTTCACCCGACCAGGAAGTTTTCGGATTTCCAGTGCAGCTGTATATCCATCCATTTCCGGCATCTGAATATCCATTAGAACTAAATCATATTTACAGGTTGCAACAGCTGCTACTGCTTGTTCTCCATTTTCAACAATAGTTATTTCATGTCCCCACCTCGTCAACAGTTCTTTCAGAACGGTCTGACTAATGGGATGATCTTCAGCTACCAGGATATACAGAGGATCACTTTCGAACTCTTCACTGGTTTTCGATGTAAATCGAGTTCCTGCTTTTTCCAGCGCTTTCCAATTCGATACACCAACTTTCAGGTCAAAAGAAATTGCGGTCCCTGATATACTATCATTGTTGATTTTTATGAGGCCTCCCATCAGGTCTACAAGATTTTTCGCAAGTTTTAAGCCTACCCCGGACCCTCCATCTGATAACGTCAACGACCTGTTTAAATGCAAATGATCTTCTGTCAAAATTTCATAATGCGCCTTACTTAAACCATTTCCTGTATCTGTGATTTCAAACCTCAACTTCGTATACTCATCTTTGGTTTTCTTTGCATCTAATTGAGAAATCGAAACTGATACAACTCCTTCAGATGTGTTTTTAACAGCATTATCGACAAGATTTGTGAGAATACGTAATAGCTTATCAAAGTCGCAATTAATGACGTCGATGAGGTCAATGTTTCGGTTTACGGAAAATGTTATACCTTTAACCCCAGCTTGATATGTACAGATGTTTTGTAAATAGTGAACTATATCGTTTGTACATACCGGAGCGAGATCCAGAACCAATTCGCCTGCTTTAATTTTTGAAAGATCTTGATTGTCATTAAGTATTTTCATCAGAGACAGAGCGGAATTACTAATAGTTTCTATGTGTTTAGATTGATTAGAAGAAATTTTCGTATCCCGAAGTAGCTCTAACGATGTTAAGACCCCGTTCAGCGGTGTTCTTAAATCATGACCAAGTTCAGAAAAAATTTCTGATTTCGCTTGAATGGAAATTTCTGCCGGATCGAACTCATTCACAAAGTGAACTTGTGAGTTTTGTGTATTCGTAATGTCAGTGAGAATTAAGACAAACCCCCCCGTCTTTAGAGGGTTCATGTGCAACATGAATACTTTATCGTCTATTATTATAGATGGATCAGATTGGGGTTTTCCTGTTTTTGCGACTTTGGCGTGTAGACTTGAAAGCTGAGTTATGAATTCATTGTAGATGTTTTGATTTCTTCGAAATACATCTAAAAAATCGCTGAAGCTCGCACCCTCGGTGATATCCAGCGAGGACAGGGCAAGTAATTTTATCATTGCATTATTATAGGTTACAATTTTCAACGAAGCATCGAATATACAAACACCACCTGGAAAACTCGTTAGTGACGTTTTTAACATTTCAAACATATAGTTCTTTTTGATTTTGTTGCGTTTGATTTCGGTCACATCTGTCCAAATGCAAACTGTTCCGCTCGATTCCAGCGGAATTTCACTAAACCGTAAATAGGAGCCGTCGGTTAGTTTCCGATCTTGACTTTTATAGCCATATTTGTGCATGGCTAGTTGTTGCTCAATCCACTCTTGTTCACGACCAAATGCTTCTTCGATGTGACCACTATAAGCTATCGTCGTTACCCAGTCATGGAAGTCCATATTTTTATGGATTTCTAGGCCGTAGAGGGAATTTGCCTCGACAAATCTTTGATTGAAGATGGCAAGGTGATCATGTTCGTCAAATGTAGCCATTCCACTAGGAAAGCTGTCAAAAAGTTCATTTAAAAGTTTTTCTCTTGCGACAAGTTTGTAAATTCTTTGTTCTTTTGCGTAAAGGTTTTCCAATTGGTGGCACAAATTATTAGTTGCCGATGTAAAGCCCTCATCGATCGCATCATCCTTTGTTGAGTATAGCTCTAGGAGTGCGACAAGTTTATTTTCATGCGTAATTGGGAATGCAAGTGCGGAATGTAAACCGGCTTCCAAGGCGTGCTTTTTACGTAAAAAATCGCTACTGCGCTCAATATTTTTTATCTTTAGATGTTTTTTTCGTTCCCAGACTTTTCCAGAAAATCCGACGCCATAATCAATTCCAAGCTGCATTGTAATAGCCTTGAAATCTTGACATTCTTCATGTCTTTCTCCGCACCAATAATGCTGAAAGCTGTCATCATTATTGTCTATAAAATATGCGTGCGCCAATTCCCAGTGACCAAAATCAACCAATCTTTCAAGACACTGAGATGTTGCCGTTTCAAAGTCTTCGGAATCAGCAATTATCATGCCTCCCATATACAGCAATTCAATTGCTTTATTTTGCTTCGTAAGGTTTCTGCGTGTCTCAGTTTCTTTCGAAATTATCCACAAGGAATTGTAGATCAGGCCACTTAACAGAATCAAATACGTACTGATGGAATATAATCCGGACTTGGTTGCGCTGATTGGGGGAACTTTAAAAAACTGCTCGAAACTTGGTATGTGAAGATAAAAGTTGGCAGCAATATAGAAAACCAACCAAAATCCAACTGTTTGTGGGCCATTATCACCTTTGAACAGGAAACAGAAGAATGCCACCGATAGTATTATTAGTGTCGTAAATGTTGTGATCCCGGATACTATTTCTGCAAGGTGATGGCTCGAGGTGTTTTCTATAAAAGATTGTTCTATTATAGTTAGTAGAAAAAAAATACTGGAAGCTAGGATAATGATATTTATTTTGTCTTTTTCACTATACCGATCACTAATTTTTTCTTGAAAATATCCGAAGGCCATCATCAGTCCTAAAAATAAATGGGACATGTGATTGTTATGATCATGTTTCTCTGGGATATGGCCCTGATGCCCCATCTCTAATTGCGGTGAATAGAGACTGGGTATTACATCATTGAGAACAAACACCGTGCAGCCGACGGTTGTAAGTGCGATGACAAGAAATAGTCTTTCTCGTTTAAAATAATAAAAAATTAGAAACGCTGCTGTTGCTAACGTGCTCACAAATATGGAGAGGGTTGAAGTCGCGAGTATAAATGCACGCGTATTTGGCCAATTAACAAGGTGAATAACGTAGTATACTGAAGTGATACACAATCCAACTAGCAGATATTGGGCAAATAACACACCAATTTTATGGAGGCTTTTAACATCCGATAAAATAACTGCCAGTTTGTTAGTTCCACCAAAATCTGCGATATGCAATTTTCACCTCAATTCGATTGCGGCTTTTACCTGCTTACCAACTCCTACATATTCCAACTGATCAAAGTACATTCTCGACGCCAATTTTATTCCTCTTCCATGAAAACATGTGGGATTGGACTCTATCGGGTTGTTCATCTCATCGGTTAAGAATTTCTCAGGATTGAAACCTGATCCTTCATCTGTAATTGTAAACTCAATTCTATCGGGCTTATGTACATACTCAATGGTTACCTGTTTTTCGGAATTTTGTGGCAACTGCTGACGCCTCTCAATTTCCTGAAGCCATTGTCCATTTTGTAGGAGTTTCCCTTTTTCATCAAAAGTGATTTCCAAGTTTCCGTGTTCAATAGCATTGATTAAAAGCTCTAATAATCCCATGGAGAGCTCAGCGCTGTCCGGGCATAGTGTCGCGAGAAGTATAGAAATAGACTTTGCTTCGTCTAAGGTCTTCAACTTAAAGACGCCTTTATCCATAAGTTTGAACGCATTAAGTGTATTATTAAGATCTTTTCTAATGGCGGCTTTTTGTTGGTAATTGCGTTTAGAGGTTGTAATGATTTCAAAGAGTTGGTTAGGGTTTTTTGAGCTTGAAGTTAGAGTGCTCGCGCGTGCGACGACTTCTGGTAACATATTTGGACAGTCATTAAGATCATAAAGTAAGATGAGTTCTGACCAAGTGAACTGGGCCAACTGACAAATATCTAGTATCGTTTTTTGTTGCTTACCATCTAGTTCGGTCAAATTTGCAACAAATACAGCAACTTCACGAGTTTGATGATCTATATCCTTTAACCATTCTTCAGGTGAAAATAATTGTATGTCGGGATCAGATGAATTTAACATCTTCATGTCGGCCAGCACGCCCTTTTGACTGCCCAACAATATGACACATGTTCTATTATGAGCTTCGTAGTTCATTTACGTTTTCCAAACATATTATGGTTAGATCATCCGAATTATCAGGATCCATTCTCTGATGAAAATTTGCGACAAGTTGAGAAATTTTGTCTTCCGTTGATTTCTCTTCGTGCCAAAGATCAGAGACTTCTTTTCTGAGTCCTTCTTCCCCTAAATACGTATTCTCCTCAACCTCCACTTCCACGAGTGCGTCGCTGTATATGAGAATTTTGGTGTTTTTTTCAAAGGGAAACTTAATATTTTCGTAATCCCAGTGAGGACGTAATCCCAACGGCATTCCTTTGGAGCTTAATAACTCAAACTCTTTTGAACCGTCAGATCCCTGTAAGAGGGGAGGCTGGCTTCCTGCGGCCGAATACGTAAGTTCCTGTTTTTCAATATCCAGGCAAAAGAAAAGCATTGTTGCATATGAGCCTGACGACAGGTTGTTATGCAGAAAGCTATTTAACTTGGTCAGAAGCTCATCGGGAGATGAATACAATTCAGAGGCGGATGTCAGCCAGGTTTGTAAACGGAATGTATTCAGTGCTGCCGCAACACCATGACCAGAGAAATCTGCGATATAGAATGCAATTCTCGTTTCATCAATGGGTAGAATTCCACCTATATCACCCCCAATTTCAGAGGAAGGTTCGTAATGCCAGCCTATATCTAAGCCATAGGCTTGTAAGTAGTTTTTCAACTCATGTTTTGACGGACATATATCAAGTTGTATCTGCCTAGCTTGTTCAAGTTCGCTCGCAACTCGATCGTGGTAGTCTGTTAATTTTGATACAAGAATTCGGTTTTCTAAATGTACTTTTACACGGGCTAGTATTTCATATCTTTTGATGGGTTTAAGGACCATATCACTCGCACCATGACTAAACGCTTTTGTTAAGTCTGATGCCGTGTCGCGCCCGCTTTGGATGAGGATCGGCAGGTGTTTGGTTTCTGGATTGGATTTCAATATCCTGCAAACTTCAAAACCGCCCATTATGGGCATTTCGAGATCTAAAATAACCAAATCTGGAATGTTTTCGTCAATGATATCCAGAGCATGTTGGCCGTTCTCCGCATACTGTATGTCCGTATAACCCGCTTGAGTTAGATAGGCCCCGAACAGCTCCCTTATAAGCGCCGAGTCATCCACAACCAATATTTTGGAATTGAAAATAGCGTCGGAATCCTCGCTGTAAGGAATTTCCGGTTTTTCTTTTTTAATAATATTTAGATCGTTCATACTAATCTAACCTGCTGTTCATGAAACAATACTCATAACTTTTTCGAAATCAGAAATTTCTAAAAGCCTTTTGACCTGACCTACTGGCTTGTAGAGATTAAAACTCATCCCGAACTTCTCAGCAGTTTCAAATGCAATCATCAACATTCCAAGACCAGCTGAATCAATAGCTTCTAAACCTCGGAGGTCTATGCTGCAGTTCCGATGAATATCATTATTTATCAATTTTAAGAGTTCTCGAAAGTTCGTATGATCTTCAAAAGTGAGCTTTTCCGATAATGAGATGGTCAAGCTACTATCGGTAGTGGTGACACTGTCTTTCATCTTTTTTCCCTTCTAGAACAATTCAATACTGTCATCATCATATTCAAAATCGGTCGATGATGATTGTGGAACGGTGTTTTCTGTTTCTTCAGTAAACGCATCCTCTTCACCAAAAACAGCCTTTAGAAAGCGCCCGCGCATTTCACCAAGGGTTAAGTCTTTAATCACAGCTTTAAACCAGTCTTCTTCGTTGGTTCTACCTGTAAGACTTGTCTCGAATGTTGAACGTGTTTCAGTTGAAAATGATGTGACGCTTTCTTCCATGACTTGAAGAGTGGACACAATGTTCTCCAGTCGTTGCTTAGCTCGGTCCTGGAATTGCAGCCGCGTGATCACGCTGTAAATATCTTTTGTAATATCTTGTGAAGTTTCTTTAGAAGAGCGAAGTGCGTCGCTGTAAATATCATTTTGGTTTAATATACAATCCATTAGCTCTCTGATGGTGTCTTTAACGAGAATATTATCGGTGAGATCTACATTTGCTACTTCTTTGATTTTGGTGTTCCCAAGCCGAACACCATTTACAACACTTGTAACTTCTTCCCTCATCGTCCAGGCCAGCTCATTTATGGTTTTTGCCAGTTCCTGAACTTCATGAGCGACCACGGCAAATCCATCACCAGCAGTGCCAGCCCGCGCAGCTTCTATTCGGGCATTTAAAGCAAGCATGTTAGTTTGTTTGTTAATTGCTTCGATTTCTCCAATCAGATTTTCAACTTTTACGACGTCTTTTGTCACATCATCCAAGGCGTAAACGACTTCGACACCATGTTTTGAACTTTCCACGATTTTATCTATCATCGTAGACAAGTGACCATCGATGGTGTTCATGATCTGGGAGAGATCCATCGATTTACCTTGATACATAACGTTTTGCGCCGCATCGGCCAGCGTGCTTACCTGGTCACTTTGATTTTGGCTATGTTTAGCTAATTCTTGAAATTTATGAGAAATATCACTGACATTTGTTTCGACAAGTTCCGAAACCAGTTCTATTTCGTTTATAATAATTGACATTGCTTTCTGTTGAGTTTCGGAAAGACCTAGCCATTTATTTAGAAACTCATGCGCGAGCTCAGGATCACTCGCGTTTTCCATCACTTCTTTAAGAACATCAGCCGATGGTTGAAACTGGCCCTCAACTCCCAATTTTTCAGAAATTTCCTCTTGAGGGATTTCTGAAAATGGAGTGCTTTCACTGGTTTCTGGTGTGAGACCATTCAGCGTCTGGCTTTCTGTTTCTTGATATGTCTGATTTGCGATATCTGTCATATTCGGATCGCTTTCATATCCTGTTTTTCCAGGCTGCTAAAAATCGCGGATGCGATGTTTGTAAGAGGGTATTGGCTCTTTACAGCACCAAGTTCAAAGGCAGCTTTAGGCATGCCATATACGACAGATGAATTTTCATCCTGTCCTATGGTCCGTGCGCCGGCTTGTCGCATGGACAAAAGCCCTTCTGCGCCATCTCGGCCCATGCCTGTTAAAATTACACCTATGGCATTTTCACCAGCTACTTTGGCTGCAGACTCAAAGAGTACATTCACCGAAGGCTTATGACCGCTCACAGTTTCACCATCCCTTAGATGGCATATGTAGTTGGCTCCTGAACGTGCGAGCTCTAAATGACGACCTCCAGGTGCTATATATACATGACCCGGTAAAACGCGCTGATTTGCGGAGGCCTCCATAACAGTAACTTTGGAAATACCGTTTAGCCTATCCGCGAAAGAAGAGGTAAATGTTCCCGGCATATGCTGCGTTACAAGAGCAGCGGGACTATTTGGTGGAAGGGCCGTAATAATTTCGCGAAGAGCTTCAACGCCACCAGTTGAAGCACCGATGAGAATAACTTGTTCGGTTGTTTTGTAGGAACTATACGAAATATTATTTTGTTTTACAGGGCGTTCTCGCGATCGCGCACTTACTTTGGCTCGCGACGCAATTTTGACTTTGGAAATAATTTCAGCCGTTTTACCTTCTAAACCAGCTTGGAGATCATTAGTTGGTTTTGCTATATAGTCAACAGCTCCAATCTCAAGAGCTTGAAGCGCTACGCTTGCCCCTTCTTGTGTTAAAGACGAGATCATAACAACCGGCATTGGGCGCAGCGTTATGATCTTTTCCAAAAAGGTAATGCCATCCATTTTTGGCATTTCTATATCCAGCGTTAAAACATCTGGATTAAGTTGCTTTATCATATTCCGTGCGGTTACGGGATCCGGTGCCGCACCAACAACTTCAATACCAGGATCTGAACTCAACATGCTCGTCAGCATTTGACGTATCAAGGCACTGTCATCTACTATTAGAACTGTAATTTTCTTGTTCAACATGGCGTTTTCCTAGAATAGATCGATTTCGCCGACCTTTTTAATCTTCTGAGATAGTTGAGATCGGTAGCCGTTTTCTTCTTCAAGATATTTAGAGTCGTTTTGCCGTTTCAAAAGAAGGCGATCAACTTTTCCGGTTTTTGGGAAAAAATGAATGCGTCTTGGATCTTTACCCCCAAGGTCACAGGCCGTGAGTGGCAGCCCTTCGTATTTGAGATAGTTAAGGGCGAACTGACCGTTCATATCGCCCACTTGAACGCGACCTGGAGTAACGTTACCGCCACCAAACAACTTGATTTCTAGTCTTTCGCGAGGGCACCCTGTTCTCTGGATTTCATTTATCAATGTTTCCATAGCAAAATTTCCATACCTCATGGTGGCACTTACAGAGCCCCAATTACCGGTTTCACTTTCTGGAAGCATAAAGTGGTTCATGCCACCAATTCCGGTTTTTGGGTCACGTATACATGCAGCAACACAAGAACCAAGGACTGTCACGATCATTTCGTTTTCATGGACTGAGACGTAGTGATCACCAGGTTGAACGCGAACCACTTCATGGTTATGTTTGGCATCAAAATAGCGCTTACGACCCTGATCAAGTGCGGGATCCAAAATCGATTTTTGACGTCGATCACAAATATCAGAAGGGGTATCAACCATCAGAAAGGCTCTCCTTTACATACGTAGTCTTTCCAATAAGTTTTATTTCTTCAGGTTTGTGCATAAGGCTTTCCGAATGCCCTAGAAAAAGCATGCCATCTGGACGCAGGTTTTCGGTGAAACGCTGGACCAGATTGTCTTTTGTTTCAGCATCAAAATAAATTAAAACATTGCGGCAAAATATGATGTCAAATTTGTGTTTCATTGGCCATTCATGAAGTAGATTTAACTGCTTGAAATGTATGAGTGATTTCGCTCTATCTCGAAATTTTATTTCTGTATCTTTTGTTTGGATATTGTCCTTAATTGCAGTTTTATACCCATACGGTAAGCTATCGAGAGAGGATAAGGGGTAGACGCCCTCTCTCCCCTTGGCCAACATGTTTGTATCGAGATCTGTGGCCAAAATTTTTACATTCCAATTGCTAAGCAAAGGTGCTTTTGACAGAATAGTAGTTGCAATTGAGTAAGGCTCTTCTCCCGAAGAACATCCTGCCGACCATATTAAAACGGTCTTGTCTCCAGTTTTCCGATATTTATCCTTTTGAATAGTCTGTAGATACGATGCTAACGAGTCAAAGTGATGACTTTCACGGTAAAGCTTGGTCAGGTTTGTTGTAATGGCATTGACTAAAAAGCCAGTTTCTTTTGCAGCTTGTTGGGAATCCAGTAATGCGCAATATTGATTGAAGGATTGTAGGCCGAGATCTCTCAATCGCCTTGCTAGCCGCGAATACAGCATGTCCTTTTTATGTTCGCCTAACACAATTCCTGTCAAGGAATGCACAAGGCCAGTCAATTTTTCGAATTCTTTATTCGATAATGCGAATTCTCGCTGCCTATCTTGTGTTTCATTAGATCGAGTCATGTCAATTCTCAATGGTTCCCCCATCCCAGAAAATTGGGATGGGGGGCTTCATTAAACCTAGAACTCACTCCAGTCTTCAGCAGTCGCCTGTCCACCAGAGACGGCGGTCATTTGCTTTTGCTTTCTTGCAGTTTTTGTGTTGCTAGCTGCTGCGGGTGGGGACGTCGCCTTTTTGCTTGCCGCTTTAGCTTTTGATTTAAGTTCCTCTTCAAGTTGGAAGAACGAAATTCGTTCTTTCATTCCTTCAGACTGCTCTTGAAGTGTTCGTGATGCCGCAGCATTTTCTTCAACAAGGGCCGAGTTTTGCTGCGTCATTTCATCCATTTGTGCAACTGAACGATTAATCTCTGTAATACTGGTTGATTGTTCATCACTCGCCGCAGAAATTTCGGAAACAATATCACTCAAGCGTTTGATACTATCCACAATTTCGTTGAGGGACTCACCTGCGTCACCAACAAGGCGAACGCCATCTTTTACCTGGCTACCACTATCGTTAATCAAGCCTTTGATATCTTTTGCAGCTTGAGACGATCGCTGTGCAAGTGTTCCAACTTCTGCTGCAACAACGGCAAACCCTTTACCCGCATCACCGGCTCGTGCGGCTTCAACAGCAGCATTTAGGGCCAGCAAGTTTGTTTGGAAAGCGATTTCGTCGATAACACCAATGATGTCTGAAATTTTCTGTGATGAACCTTCTATTCGGTTCATCGCATCGACAACTTCGCCGACCACATCACCGCCTTTTTGCGCAACATCTCTTGCGGAAATAGAAAGTTGGTTTGCTTGTTGTGCATTTTCAGCGTTTTGTTTCACAGTGGAAGACATTTCTTCCATTGCAGCAGCGGTTTCTTCAAGATTAGAAGCTTGCTGTTCAGTTCTTTGCGAAAGATCCATTGTTCCTTCGTTAATTTCCTGAGCTGCATTATTCACTTCGGTAGCAGCCGTTGTAATATCACTAACGATATCTGTGAGTTGTTCTGCAGTTCCATTCGCGTTGGATTTCAAATCATTGAACACACCGCTATATTCTGCAGTTATACGACGTGTCAGATCGCCGTCAGACAAGGCTAACAGAGACGTACCAACATCTTCCATCGCATTGGAAACTGTTTCAGAAAGATTGTTAATGGCCTCAGAAAGACCTCGCATAAAGCCTTCTTTTCCATCTAGATCCAGTCTGGTTCCAAAATCACCAGCAACCGCTGCTGTAACCACTTGATCGATTTCTTTTTCAATATTTCGTTCGGCAGTTACATCAGCCCATTCAACAACCGTTCCGATGCGTTCTCCATCATCTGATAGAACAGGACTTGCAATTAGGTCGTAGAAGCGTCCACCAATAACGATGCTCGTATCAAAAGCAGCTGACAAATGATCTAGCATGCCGCGTTGATGCGCTGGGTTTTTGTGGAATGTATCGATATTTGTTCCGATGATCGAACGAGCATCGAATTGCGGTAGATCTTTTTTCATATCTGGCTCGGTAGTGAGTAGCATATCCTTCATGGTTTCATTGACATAGATGATATTGTAGTCGGCATCTGACACCATTATATTGGTTGTGCAATTGTCCAATGCCGATTTAATACGGGAATTTTCATTGGCGATGCGTTGCTCGTCTCTCTGTTGAGCAAGCTTGGCGGTTACATCTTCCCATTCGACAACTGTACCAATACGTTCACCATCCGTGCCAACAATTGGGGAGACAACCAAGTCAAAGTTCAGCCCACCAACAAGAAGGGAAGTTTCGACTGTGTCTTTAAGATTATCAAGAATACCCCGTTGATGTGCAGGATTTTTATGGAAGACATCAATATTACTGCCAACCACATTGTTTGCAGTGAAGTTAGGGAGATCTGTTTTAAGATCTGCTTCGTTTCCTTGCAACATCTCAAGCATGGTCTCGTTTGTATAAACAACGTTATATTCTGCATCGGCAACCATGACGTTGGTCCGGCAGCTATCTAATGCTGATTTGATGCGAGAATTTTCATTAGCCAGATGCTGATCTGTTTCCAGTTGGGCAAGTTTAGCAGTTACATCTTCCCATTCAACAACAGTACCAATACGTTCACCGGTCTCGTCAACAATTGGGGAGACAACCAAGTCGAAGTTCAATCCACCAACAATAAGGGAAGTTTCGGTTGTTTCTTTAAGGTTATCAAGAATACCCCGTTGATGCGCAGGATTTTTGTGGAAGACATCAATGTTGCTGCCAATGACTTTGTCTGCAACAAAACTAGGGAGATCTGTTTTGAGATCTGCTTCATTGCCTTGCAACATTTCGATCATAGTTTCGTTTGCATAAACAACATTGTAATCTGCATCGGCAACCATGACGTTGGTCTGGCAACTATCTAACGCAGATTTGATACGAGAATTTGTGTTGAGGAGAATTTCTTCCTCTTTTTGTTGAGCAAGTTTAGCTGTTACATCTTCCCATTCAACAACAGTGCCTACACGTTCTCCGTTTGAGTTGGTAATTGGGGAAACAACCAAATCGAAGTTCAATCCACCAATTTCAAGCGATGTTTCTGTAGTGGACGCTAAACCATCAAGTATTTGTCTCTGATGTGAGGGTACTTTATGGAAAGTATCGATATTTATTCCAATTAAACTGGCTGTATCAAAACCAGGAAGATCTTTTTTCAGATCCCTCTCGTTGGT
>MAAN01000035.1 GCA_002163135.1 Alphaproteobacteria bacterium 46_93_T64 | reverse complement strand
CACCCGACGAGATTCGAACTCATGACCTCTGCCTTCGGAGGGCAGCGCTCTATCCAGCTGAGCTACGGGTGCTTAGAAGAGGTCCCTCCTATAAACCAATGCACTGAGGAGCGCAACGGCAAAGTCTTTACGAAAATTGTGGGTGGTGTTGCTTTCGGTTAATCTAGATTTGTTTATTTTCGTTTAAAATTCATGATCCAGTTAATCTCCCATGTCACACCGTCGTCGCTTGAGAACGCCTGTTCCCAGCGAGGGGTTTCTGTCTCTGTTTTTGTCCAAGTAAAACGCATTCTAATCGGCTGTGCGTCAAACGTATCATTGGCAATAAAGGTGCCAATTCCATCTTCAAATTGACCAATAACAGGGACATCAAGGTCATGAGACGTACGGCCATCAAGCCACCAAATTGCCCACTTTTGTATGGATGGGTTGTAGGTGCGCAGGGAAATTGCTCTGTAGGGACTGCCTGAGAGGTTAATTAGGTTATCATCCATGTTCCCATTGCCGCCTAGAATTGGTTGGACAGAGGTAACGCCGCTGAATTCCTGCCAATCGTCAGCCTCGGCCAAGCGTGTGATCAATCGGTGATGTTGGACATCCCAATCGCCAAAGAAAAAATCAAACTCTGTACCGGGTATTTGTGCCATTTTGTAGGGTCCTATATGCGTCAAAAAATTGGATCGTCTTCACACAAGGACAATATGCGTCTATACCTGACATTTGATGTCAGGTTTTAAAACGGGAACAAAATAAATGCGGGCGTCTCGATTGCTGTCCATTATCATGCGTCTTCAACAAGGGCAGGTAACTGCAGAGCAACTGTCAGAAACTCTCGAAGTTTCAATCCGAACCATATACCGGGATATGGACCATCTCAGCCTTGCCGGTGTCCCTGTTTATGCAGATCGAGGCCGATCTGGCGGATTTCAATTGTTGGAGGGTTGGAAAATGCCGCCAACCGGTTTGACCGGAATAGAAATCGAAGCTTTGTTGTTGTCAGGTATGCCTGACCAAGTAAAACAGCTTGGTTTGCAGACGTCCATGCTGAGCGGCCAGACTAAACTGTTGGAAACATTGCCAGAAACACAAAGAGCAGCAATTGGTAAAATATCCGCTTATGTGTATGTGGATCCAGTTTCCTGGTTTGGAGCGGAAGAGCCTGCAGAGAAGCTTCATGATATAGCGGATGCAGTTTGGAATTCTCAAAAGATCACTTGCGTCTACGAAAGCTGGAAAGGGTCAGTTCAACGGATGATTAATCCGCTTGGACTTGTCGTGAAAGGAGGTCGCTGGTATTTGGCCGGAGAAGTCGAGGGGGATGAGCGAATTTATCGGGTCGGAAAATTTCAGGAACTCAAAGTGCTTAAAGACACTTTCTCGCGGCCTGTCAATTTCGATCTACCAAATTTCTGGCGTCAAGCTGTTAAAAGATATGAAACAGCTATTTACAGCGAAACTGCAACGCTTCGTGTCAATAAAGCAGGGCTTGAAAACTTGCATGAATTAGGGACTCCAGTTGCAGAGGCAGCAAACGCGAGCCTCAGCGGACCGGATACCCAGGGGTTCTACCTCGTGTCTATTCCAATCGAAACCATTGAACGCGCCAGCGCTGATATAATGAGACTTGGTCCAGATTGTCAGGCTCTGGAGCCACCGGAACTTGTGGTGCACATTCAGCAGAAACTGCATGATATGATCAAGTTGTATTCTTCTTGATTAACAAAGGGCCATTGCGCCTGACAGTGAAATACAAAGTCATCTCAAAATACATCAGTGGCGCCGCATATTGTGTATTTTACCTAGTTGTTTCGCCATAGATTTTTTCTGATTGATAATATCGGCATATTCGCGGCTGTGATTTTGTATGGTTTGGCGTTGCATAACCTTCTCTCGCTGCATTCTTTGCCAATAGCGGCTTTTGAGTGAGAGCTTGCGCGCAAGATCTTGACTTAAATTCATGTCCCTCCTCCTTCGGATCTGGAACAATTGAGGTGTTTTTTCAGTGTATTAAGAAAGTAGGGCAAAGGTGCAAAAAGGCCAAAAAAAACCGGACTTTGGAAAGTCCGGTTTCTATTATTCAAGGAAGATACCTGCGTTACGATGGAAAATTAACTTTTTTGCCATTTTTGATGACCGAACGATGATTTTCTGGTTTGGCCACCATATAGATATCTTCTTCGGGGTTGCCATTTACGATAAGCATATCAGCTTTGAAACCTTTTTTAAGCTGCCCGCGATTGTCATATTGCATGCAGGCATGGGCAACTGATGTCGCGCTTTTAAGGCTATCAAGCGGGCTCATGCCACAATCCACCATGAAGGCGAGTTCCATGGCATTGTCGCCGTGAATATTAAACGGTGTTCCTGCGTCTGTTCCCATGGCGATTTTGCCGCCAGCTTTGTAGAACATAGTGAAACTTTCCCGATGCCGGTCATAAACTCGAAGAGCTTTTTCAACTATATAGGAAGCAATTCCCATATCTTTATTTTTGATGATGTTTTTAACTGCCGACAGTGTCGGTACTAAATAGGTGCCCCGCTCCAGCATTTCATCAAGACATTCCTGATCCATGAAAATGCCATGTTCAATTGAAGTAATGCCAGCTTTTACAGCATTCATAATGCCTTCGGCGCCCTGCGCATGAGAGGCGGAGCTTCTATGGAAACGCTTAGCCTCGTGCACCCCAGCAGCCATCTCTTCCGCGCTGTAATGGGCATCTTCCGGATCGACACCCGGTGTCATAACACCACCTGTGGCCATAATCTTCACCAGATCACTGCCTGCATGCACTTGTTCCCGCACAGCCTTAATAACTTCATCACAACCATCCGCAATGCGCCCGCTTCGATTTCCGTGGCCGCCTGTCATGCAGATCATTTTTCCAGAAGCCATAATGTTTGGGCCGAGAAAGCGGCCGCTGTTGCAAGCATCGCGGACTGGAAACTCAAGGTAATTACGACCACCACAATCTCGGACGGCTGTAATACCGGCTTCAAGAGATGTTTGGGCATTTTCAAGAACACGCAAAGTGATTTCGGCAGGGCTTGCTTTTTCAACACTTCCCGATGGATCCGCTTCGCCGCGATACACAAGGTGAACATGGCAATCTGCGATGCCAGGCATTAACGTGGCGCCAGTTGTATCAACTTTAGTGCCTTGATAATCGGCGTATTTTTCTACAGGTGCCACATCTTTGATTGTGTCGCCTTCCACAAGAACTGCGTGATCTTTTAAGAGCGGGCCAGTTCCATCAAAAACGAGGCCTCCAGAATATAATGTCGTTGTCATGAATACTTACCTTAGAAGCGTTTGTACAGGGAACACACGCCGCTATATTGTTTGATGAAAAGCAATATTGCAAGGCTTGTGGGAACGCTTTTTGAGTTTCTTACAACTTATTTTTTGTTTTTTGAGGATGTCATTTGCAAGAAAGCATCCTCAAGATCAGGCTCTTCCGTTGAAAGATCTGTGATGTTTAGACCGCACTCTGCTACGCGATTTAAAATATCGCTGATGGCAACTTCGCTGGGCTTATAATGAATGGACAGGCGACGTCCATGGGTAAGGACTGGGGCAAACTCGTTAAGGGATGCGGGAATTTCGGTTAACTCCTGATCTAGAACCAATGTCACGGTTTTAGTGTCAAGTTTTGAAAGTAGATTTACTGTGGGCTCACACGCCACTACTTCACCGTGATTGATAATGGCGATTTGATCACATAACTCTTCTGCTTCTTCAAGATAGTGGGTGGTTAGAATGATAGTCGTACCAGCTTCATTGAGGGCCCGGATATATTCCCAAAGTTGCTGACGGAGTTCAATATCTACACCGGCGGTTGGCTCATCCAAGATGAGCACTTCAGGTCGGTGAACCATTGCTTTTGCAACAAGCAGACGGCGACGCATACCGCCTGACAACGTTCGTGCGTAAGAATCTGCCTTATCGGCAAGCCCCATGGCGTCTAGGATTTCAGTCGTGCGGCGCTGGGATTTGGGAACACCGTAGAGGCCAGCCTGAAATTCCATTACTTCGCGGGCAGAGAAAAATGCGTCCAGATTCAGTTCTTGAGGGACAACCCCAAGGGCGCGGCGGGCAAGGCGCATATCTGTTTCAATGTCATGTCCGCACACATTGGCGGAACCCGAAGTTTTATTGACTAGACCTGCCAGTATGTTGATTAGCGTAGATTTACCCGCACCATTGGGACCTAACAGACCGAAGAAAGATCCGCGCGGTACATTAAGAGTGATGCCTTTGAGCGCGTGCTTGTCCGGAACCTTGCCTTTACCCTTGTAGATCTTTGTCAGATCACGGACTTCCAGGGCATTTTCTGTGGTAAGCGGGCGGGCAGCAGCAAAGGTCATAGGGCGTAACTCTTAAAACAGGTGAGCTGGAGCGCATTTCAGGTTGCGAAAGCACTGGCATTCGATATCATCCGACCCAGAGGATTGAGCCGGTTGATTGAAGATTTAATCTCAATAGGCCTCAGTTGCAAGTGAATGACAAGAAATAGAGAACGGAACGGGACATGAGCGCACCGGCAAAAACCGAAGTTGAAACCATGAAAGTCCATTGTGATGGCGGTAAAGGGGCAACGGGTCACCCACGCGTATACCTTAACCTTGGCAACGATAATAAAGTCGATTGTCCGTATTGTGGACACCAATTTGTGCTGAAATCCGGCGCGAAAGTATCTGACGCACACTAAGTATCGAAAAAGTTTCGGGCCTGCCCGACTGAAAGGGAACAGTATGACGGAAGCCGATGTAACGGGTGATCCGAAGCAAAAAGATCGTGTGTATCTGGTAGATGGCTCGGGCTATATTTTCCGGGCCTATTTTGCCATGATCCGGGGACGCGGCCCTATTACGCGATCTGACGGTACGCCAACGGGCGCGGTTCTAGGTTTCTCCAACATGCTGTTCAAATTGATACAGGACATGCAGCGGGATGCGCGGGTCAGTC
Source organism: Alphaproteobacteria bacterium 46_93_T64 (assembly GCA_002163135.1). Lineage (GTDB taxonomy): Bacteria > Pseudomonadota > Alphaproteobacteria > Sneathiellales > Sneathiellaceae > Sneathiella. The sequence continues at coordinate 215,664 of MAAN01000035.1, read as the reverse complement.
ATTTAGCGGTTATATTCGACACTAGCCGAAAGACCTTTCGCACAGAAATTTACCCTGAATACAAAGCGAACCGCGACGCCCCGCCGGATGATCTGATTCCGCAGTTCCCTTTGGTGCGTGAAGCGACACGTGCCTTTAATGTTCCTGCCATTGAAAAGGCCGGCTTTGAAGCCGACGATATTATAGCGACCTATGCCCGTCAGGCTCGGGAGCAAGGCATGGATTGTGTCATAGTCTCGTCGGATAAAGATCTCATGCAGCTTGTCGGCGGCCCCGTCAGCATGTTTGATCCCATGAAAAACAAACTTATAGGCGTTGACGAGGTTCACGAAAAATTTGGTGTTGGCCCTGATAAAGTTGTTGATATTCAATCCCTTGCAGGGGATAGCGTGGATAATGTTCCGGGCGTTCCAGGCATTGGCGTTAAAACAGCTGCCTTGCTGATTAATGAGTATGGAGACTTGGATACGCTTCTGGAACGGGCGGGCGACATCAAGCAAAAAGGTCGCCGTGAAAAACTGCTGGAATTTGCAGACATGGCCCGTGTTAGCCGTGAATTGGTGCGCCTTAAAGATGATGTGGAGCTCGAGATCAATGTTGCGGATCTAACCATTCAAGACCCTGACGCCGACATTTTGAACAACTTCCTTAAAGAAAACGAGTTTCGTCAATTAAGCAGCCGGGTTGCTTCTTTCTTTGGGAGTGAGTTTACGGTTTCAATCCCTGCGTCAGAGCCCGCGAAGAAGAAAACAGAGGTTGCTGCGGGTACAGTGGATTTGTCTGACGTTAAAAAATCCTACAGCACTGTGACCACAATGAGGGCGTTGCAAGATTGGATTGATAACGCTCAAAAAATTGGCCATGTGGCAGTTGATACAGAAACAACCAGTCTGAATGCTATGGCGGCAGAACTGGTTGGTGTTTCACTCTGTATTGAGCCCGGTATTGCCTGCTATATTCCTGTTGGGCACCGTGCACCGAAAGCACAGGGCGGCTTTGATTTCGGGGATGACACGGGAACGGGCGCTGAAGATGAGGGTCTTGACCAACTGCCAAAGGCAGATGTTATAGCGGCTTTAAAACCCCTTTTGGAAGACCCGGGTGTTTTGAAAATTGGTCAAAATATTAAATATGATCAGACTATTTTAGCAAATGAAGGCATCACAATCTCGCCGGTAGATGACACTATGTTGCTGTCTTACTGTCAAGAAGCCGGTTTGCATGGGCATGGCATGGATGAATTGTCAAAACTGCACTTTGGCATAGCTCCTATTCCCTTCAAGGAAGTCTGCGGTACTGGAAAATCTCAAATCACTTTCGCAGAAGTGCCAATCGATAAGGCAACAGAATATGCGGCGGAAGATGCGGATATTACCCTGCGACTTCATAAAGTCTTGAAACCAAGCTTATTCCGCAATAAAGCGACAACTTTATACGAGACTATCGAGCGTCCTTTGGTTCCCGTTATTTCGGATATGGAACAAAATGGAATTAAGGTAGATGCCCCATTTTTGAGCAACTTGTCTGAAGATTTTGGCGCGCGTATGGATGGGTTTGTTAAGGAAATCTATGAACTTGCTGGTGAAGAGTTTAATGTGGGCTCCCCTAAGCAACTGGGAGAAATCCTGTTTGATAAAATGGGCATTGAAGGCGGCAAAAAAGGCAAAAACGGTGCCTATACTACCGACGTCAATGTGCTTGAAGGTCTGGCATCTGATGGCGTAGAGCTTGCGCGAAAAGTTTTGGAATGGCGTCAGCTATCAAAACTGAAAAGTACCTATACAGATGCACTTCAAGCCCAGATAAACAGCCGGACAGGCCGCATTCATACGTCTTTCAGTTTGGCCGCCGCCGCGACTGGACGTTTGGCTTCTAGCGAGCCCAATTTGCAGAACATTCCCATTCGGTCGGAAGAAGGTCGAAAACTACGCAATGCCTTTATTGCAGAAGAAGGCCGGAAACTTATCAGCGCTGACTATTCGCAGATAGAACTGCGTATTCTTGCCCATATGGCAGATATTGGAAGCTTGAAAGACGCATTCGCAGAAGGCATCGATATTCACGCGAAAACTGCCTCTCAAGTGTTTGGTGTTCCATTGGAGGGTATGGATCCAATGATGCGCCGTTCTGCCAAGGCGATCAACTTTGGTATCATATACGGGATCAGTGCCTTTGGTCTGGCGCGCCAGCTAGATGTATCGAGAACAGCAGCGCAAGGCTATATCGAGGCTTATTTCGCGCAATACCCGGGTATCCGCAATTATATGGAGGATACCAAGGCATCCTGCCACGAAAACGGCTATGTGGAGACCCTATTTGGTCGACGCGTCCATTTGCCAGGAATTAATGATAAAAACGGAGCTCGCCGTGGCTTCTCAGAGCGGGCCGCGATCAATGCCCCTATTCAGGGATCTGCCGCTGATATCATCAAACGGGCAATGATCCGACTGCCAGGTGCTCTTGAGGATGCTGGATTGTCTGCTAGGATGTTACTGCAGGTTCATGACGAATTGATTTTTGAAGTCGCTGAAGATGAAGCTGAAAAATCAGCAGCTCTTATCAGCGACATTATGGAAAATGCCGCGGCGCCAGCCGTTGAAATGACAGTACCCTTAATTGTTGATGCAGGTATTGGCGATAACTGGGGAGAGGCGCACTAGCCTCTTTCAGGTAAATAACCAAAAGGAAACTGATCTAAATGTTCGCTGTTCTCAGTGTCATCGGGCCTGTGTTTGCGCTTGTCGCACTGGGATATATGAGTGTTCGTCTACGCTTGTATCCAGAGACAGGGGTTGGTGGACTGATTAGTTTTGTGAATAACTTTGCGACGCCGTGCCTGCTTTTTCAGGCGATGCTGACAGTGGATTTTAGTACGGCTTTCAATCCTGAATATCTGTTTTCATTCTACATTGGCGCCTTTTCTTGTTTTGCCATTTCTTATTTAATCGCGCGATTGATATTCAAGCGGCGCGCAGGCGAATCCGTTTCCGTTGGATTTTCCGCCTATTTTACCAATACGATTTTGTTGGGCCTGCCCATTATTCAGCGTGCCTACGGGAATGAAGCACTTCCTATGTTGTTTGCGATTGTGGGTTTTCATGCACCGCTCCTCATGAGTTTTGGCATGATTGTCATGGAGTTCGCACGCAGAGACGGCGCACCGATGGGGCAAGCGGTGAAGCACTCTCTTGCAAGAGTGGTTCGCAACCCGCTTCTGATCGGGATTAGTCTGGGGATCCTGATGAATTTATCTGGATTTGAGCTGCCGGAATTGATCGACGATGCTACAAAAATGATGGCGCGGGCAGTTTTGCCAGCGGCCTTGTTTGGGCTCGGCGGTGCGCTGGTGCAATATAAACTCCGCGAAAGTTGGGGGCAGGCGCTAATTTCCTCGCTTTTAAAGCTGGTTTTGCACCCTTTGATCGCCTTGTTTTTTTCCCACTACGTTTTCGGTTTGGATTGGGATCTGGTTCGGGTTGCGGTGCTCACAGCCGCGATGCCATCGGGCTTGAATGTCTATATTTTCGCAACCTTGTTTAACCGTGCGACAGATGTTGCGGCAAACACAGTATTGCAAAGTACAGTCCTTGGCGTGTTCAGTATATCAGGGTGGCTGCTGGTTTTGGCGGCGTTAGCACCAACGTAGCGGCGAAATTAAATAAGAACTTTTCTAGTATTGATGTTACGCTATTGATTAATAAAAAAAGAAACTGATCAAGGTAACAGCCTTAACATGTCAAAAAATCTGGAAGGGGCATTTTGGGCTCTCGGAACCACCGCGATGTTTGCCATCGCGATTGCTATGAGTAAAATGGCAGTCCAAGATTTTCACGTTTTGCAGATTTTATTTATCAGACAAGCTGTCATTTTCTGTTCTGTCTTGCCGTCCATCGTTCGACATTTCCCAAACAACCTGAAAACTAGACATCCGTTTCCGCATTTGTTGCGATTGGCGGGCGCATTTTCAACATTATGTATCAGTTTGTGGGCGGTCTCAATTATGCCGTTGACGACGGTCGTTGTTTTAATGTTTTCCACGACCTTTTTTGTGTCCATCCTTGCGGTCCTATTTCTAGACGAGAAAATAGGACGCTATAGAATTGCTTCTATTCTGGTTGGGTTTATTGGCGTGGTTGTTGTCGTGCGACCCTCTTTTGCCTCCATCTCCGAAGCGACTTCATTGATCGTTCTTTTTGCCGCATTTGGAGCGGCGATTGCGGTTATTTGTGTGCGAAAACTGTCGCAAATTGACAGCACAGTAACGCTCCTCTCCTATCAGGCTATATTTGTTGGGGTACTTGCCGGGATCCCTATGTTTTGGCTTTGGACAACACCAAGTATGAGTGATTTTGCTTTTCTAATCGGCATCGGCGCAGTGTCAACTGTCGCGCAATGGACTGGTATCCATGCCCTTAGGCTTGGGGAGGCAAGTTTGGTCAGCTCTCTTCGTTATACCGAGATCATATATGCAACGATATTGGGGTACTGGTTGTTCGCAGAACTCCCTGATATGTACACTTTGATAGGCGCGGCACTGATTATAGGATCTGCCCTTTTTATGATCTTGCGAGAAAGGGTCAAAGCCTGAACTGCAACACAAGTTGACTGTCCGGGGTATTTCTGTTTCAATTGAAACATGGGGTTTGCGAAACGCCCCGTGAGGCGACAGCCCAAGGATCGCGTCCATTTACCTTATTTTGAAGGAGGACGCAGTATGCCCTCACCTACAGAAATTACAGTCTCCCAACTTGCCCGCCTTATGGGCACGCCCAATGTACCGGTCTTGATCGATGTCTGCATTGATGAAGATTTTGAAGCAGATCCAAGGTTTGTCCCGGGTGCTTTTCGGCACCCTGCGGATGATATCTGCTCGTTAGTTCCAGACTTACAAAACCGGGATGTCGTTATCATCTGCCAAAAGGGCAAAAAGATGAGCCAAGGGGCTGCGGCCATCCTTCGCACACACAACATTTCGGTTGAAACTTTAGAAGGTGGCAATTTTGGTTGGCGGGATGCGGGCCAGCCTATGGTTCCGGCATCGAAAATACCGGAGCTTAACAAAACAGGGCAGTCTGTATGGGTTACAAGGCACCGCCCGAAAATTGACCGGATTGCTTGCCCATGGCTAATCCGGCGCTTCGTAGATCCAAAGGCGCAATTTTTGTTTGTGGCGCCCAGTGAAGTGATGGCTGTTGCGGAAAAGTTCAATGCAACCCCCTTTGATGTTGAGGATGTTTATTGGAGCCACCGGGGGGATCATTGTACATTTGATACAATGATCGAAGAATTCGCATTGGAGACGGAGGCGCTGAAGCGCCTTGCAACAATCGTTCGCGGCGCAGATACCGATAAACTGGACCTCTGTCCTCAATCAGCGGGATTGCTGGCGGCATCGCTTGGGTTTTCTCGTATGTATCGCGATGATCTCACACAATTAGAAGCGAGTATGTCTCTGTACGATGCGTTTTATCGTTGGTCACGGGATGCTGTAAAGGAAACGCATGACTGGCCAGTAAACACTGGGCGGACTTGAACGATGGAAAATATTGGGACTCTTCAAGTAGAGAAGGCTGAAGCTCAGCCGCATTTACTTCAAAGTTTTCGAGTTTGGGCCATGATCGGCTTACTTTCCTTTGGCGGTCCAGCGGCGCAGATTTCATTGATGCATCGGGTCATAGTGGAAGAGAAAAAATGGCTTAGTGAGAAACAATATTTAAACGCTTTGAGTTTTTGTATGCTTCTACCCGGACCTGAGGCAATGCAGCTTGCTACTTATGTGGGCTGGCGATTGCACGGTGTTGCAGGCGGTTTGATGGCGGGGTTACTCTTCGTCATTCCGGGTGCAATTGTTGTTCTGTCGCTTGCAATGATTTACGCTGCATTTGGGCAGGTTCCAATAATTGAAACCTTGTTTTTTGGGATCAAGGCGGCTGTTTTAGTGATCGTAATCGAAGCCCTTCTTCGGGTTTCACGTAAGGCATTGCATTCAAAAGAACATTGGCTAATTGCTGGAGTGTCCTTTGTCGCTATCTTCTTTCTAGGACTGCCTTTTCCTGTCATTGTTCTAATGGCAGCTTTATACGGGTTTGTTCGCTTATCTCAGGAAAATACGGACGATGATCCAGTCGCTGCTCGCCCCAAACTATCTCGCACACTCAGAACCACACTTCTTTGGTCAGCTATTTGGCTAGTGCCAATAATTGCCCTCTCCAACGCAACCGGTTCCAACCAGATCTTAAGCGATCTTGGTTGGTTCTTTTCGAAACTGGCTGTTGTGACCTTTGGAGGCGCTTATGCGGTTCTTGCTTATATGGGACAGGATGTGGTTGTCACAAATGGATGGTTGAATGCCGGGCAGATGATGGACGGGCTTGGGCTTGCTGAAACAACGCCCGGACCGTTGATTTTGGTTACTGAATTTGTGGGTTACCTCTCGGCTTATCAACATGACAATGGAAATTCGTTTGTTATGGGCTTGATGGGGGCAATGGTCGCTTTATGGGCAACTTTTGCGCCCTGCTTTATGTGGATATTCGCTGGCGCCCCATATATTGAATGGATTAACAGCCAGCCAAGACTAAAAGGCGCTTTGTCTGGCATCACCGCAGCGGTTGTTGGCGTAATTCTGAACTTGTCTGTCTGGTTTGCGGTTCACGTCTTTTTTGAGGAGGTCGCTTTGGAACAAAGGGGCATATTGCAGCTATGGGTCCCGGATTTGGCTTCGCTCGATTGGTCTGTAGTTATTGTATCGCTGATAAGCGGCGTTTTGTTGCTCCGCTTGCACTGGAAAATCCCGACAGTGCTCTGCATGGCAGCGGCCACCGCTTTTATCCTGAAATCGATATACTAGCGAATAAGGTTCGAACCCATGAAAGTATTCGTCACTTTGTTTCTAACACGTGAACGATTTCTTTGTATCCGCGGGTTTTGGCATGGGTGAGGGGCGTAACACCGTCCCGATCCCCTATATTTCTGTTAGCACCGTAGGCGAGCAGGTCTTTTACGATTGCCGTATGCTTTGGACCACCATCGCCTAAAACAACGGCTTCAATCAGAGCGGTCCAAGCCAAATTATTGATGTGATCAATGTTTGAACCTGCTTTCAGCAACGCTTTGACAATTTCCACATGGCCTAAATGAGCAGCCGCGATGAGTGCAGTTCCATCATATGGACTTGTCATGTTTTTAGGATCGCCGCCGTTTTCAAGGGCAAGTAGCAGCATTGGGAGGTCATTTGCAACAGCGGCTATGGTGACAACATCGTATCGGTCATTTTCAAACGCATTTACATTGCTACCGGCGTTGATCAATTGTTTGAAAACCTCTTCATTGGATTGATATGCCGCAATGTGGAGAGCTGTTCTTCCAAAGTTGTCGGTCTGCTCAACATCAGCTCCATCAAGAATATGTTTTTCGATTTTTTTTATCTCCCCGCGATAAATGGCCGCGTGGAAAGAATTGAAGTTGGAAATTTCATAATCTGATGGCGGCGTCTGGGCCTGCACGGCCGCAGGAAGTAGCAGATGAAACAGCAGGCTGATCGTTGAAATCGATACTAACAGCTTCATATCCTTACTCCCTTTAGGCTCGGCTCTCGCGCCGCAATCAATTAAGTGCTTTACTCTGCGCCAATAGCAGCAAGACCAGCTTTTGCACATTTTTCGTCTTTATCGCCCCCTGGGGCGCCACCGACACCGATCCCACCAACAAGAGCTCCGTTGAATTTAATTGGTAAACCGCCGCCTAAAATGATCATACGCTCATCCATATCGCGCAGACCATCGAGTTCACGGTGGTCTTTCAAAAAGCCAGAAAGGCCCAGTGTTGCGCGGCCCATACTTGCCGACGTAAAGGCTTTACCTGTGCTACTGCCAAAGGTATGTGGACCAGATCCATCGCCTTTAAGTAATACCTTTACGGCACCGGAACGTTCAACAATCGCAACGCTTACTTTATAACCGTCTGCCTTACACTGATCAGCAGCAGCTTGGGCTGCTTTTTGTGCCATTTCAAGTGGCAGATAGGGGGCTGTAGGAAGTTCTACTGCCATGGCAGTTGATGCCATTGTAAGGCCAATAGCTGCAACGCCTAGGTTGAGAAGGGTTTTACGTGTTGAGTTCATCTTGTGTGCTCCAGTGTATGAGTAACTGGAGCTAATATAGGGCGCGTCTAAATTATGCGTAATTCGTAGGGTGCCGATCCTCTATCCGTAGAAATACGGATATATCATTCTTGTGCTTCGATAACCATTCTAGCCATTTCCGCTACAGAGGTTGTTCCAAGTTTTTCTGCGATGTGGGCTCGATGGCTCTCTATGGTCCGCGGGGAAATTGACAGGCTTCCGGCTATTTCTTTGGTCGCCCACCCTCGGCTCACCATCTCAAGAACTTCTCTTTCTCGAGGTGTCAGCTTGTCGAGTAAGTCTTTGGTATCAGATTTTTCTGCTTCGCGAGTAGTGAGTGTAAGCAGGACCTCTTCCCCTTTTTGGATCGCGTCTATCAGGTCTTGCTCATCCAGTGGCTTACTTAAGAAATCAATGGCACCATTTTTAAAGGCTTTGCGGCAGGCATTAATATCACCGTGCCCACTGATGATAACAACCGGCCAATTGCAGTTTGCTGAATTGAGTTTCTCTTGAACTTTTAGGCCGGAGATCATGGGCATGCGAATGTCCATGATAATGCAGCCCGCAGCCAGGTCTGGTAAATCTGAGAGAAAGGGTTCAGGTCCCTCATATGTCGCAACAGTATATCCCACAGTTTCCAGCAGTAGGCATAGGGCGTCCCGTACAGCCTGGTCGTCATCTACAATATAAATTGGAAAGCTCATGACTTTATCCGTTTGACTGATCTAATTTGAAACTAACCTTAGACACAACACCGCAGTCTTTTCCATTTTCCACTTTCAAAATACCACCAAATCGCTCGACGATGCCTTCGCAAAGGGAAAGTCCCAATCCCATGCCATTTGTTTTGGTGGTGAAAAAGGGATCATATAGGTTTGGCCGAATATCTGCTGGGATACCGGTCCCGTTGTCGGAGATCGTAATAACAGTCCACCCGTCATTCATTCGAGTGTCAATTTCGAGACATCCATTTTGAATTCTTTCCATGGCTTCAACGCCGTTTCGAGCCAGATTAAAGACGACTTGTTCGATCTGTACGGCATCTGCCAAAATAATAGGAGCCGTTGAGCTCAAGGAAAGTTTCAGGCGAATGCCTTTTTCCTTGAGATCGGCCATCATCAGATCATTGATATCCTGTGCCACTTTGTTCAAATCTACCTGTTCCAGTCCTTTGGTAGATTTGGTGCTCCATTTGCGCAGCCGTTCAAGTATATTTCCTGCGCGGGTCGCTTGTTGGCTAATGGCATTTAGAACTGAAACAATTTTTTCAGTCTCTTCGGGTTTCAATTTTGCAATTCGCTCCCCTGCCTGCGATTGGCTTAAAATAGCTGTAAGCGGTTGTGTTAGTTCATGGGCGATGCCAGAGGCCATCTCCCCCAAGCTATTGATCCGCGAGGCTTGCGCTATACGGGCTTCGTTTTCTCGAAGGAGCGCTCGCTTTTCAGCCAGTTTTGCATGTCTCAATTGTTTCCAATATGTGTTAACAGCAAAAAGCACGAAGCCCAGAAAAAGCGTAAAAGTGAGGGAGCTGGCCCACGGAAAGAGGCCCGCTGGTGTAACTATTTTTCTGATTTCCAGGACTAAAGGCTGGCTTTGACTACCCAAAACTTGGCGGAATTTCAATTCTTGTGGAAAGAAGCCGTCGCTGGAGGCGTCTCCGATACGCAATATTGAGGCGCCTTTTGGCGTTAGAAGGGAAATCGCACTGTTTGCCCCAAAGTCCAGATCATTTTGTAACAAGGCGTTGGCGTCAATGGTGAGAGACAAACCGTATCTCGCGGCGTCCGTATTTGGAGAACGTTTTACAAGTAAGTAATATCCATCTTTAGGTATAATTCGTAAGGGGCCCGTTGCGGCAAGGGCAGCCTTATTGATTTGCTGGATTGTCAGATTATCGAGTGATGATTGGCGTGTAGAAAAGATTTCAAGTGGATTGTTGGGACTGCGGGTAACCAGATCAATGGATGTAATTCTGGGATAGAATTTTTGGATCGTGCTACTCAAACTCGTCATCATACCAAACAGAGGTTTCTGATTAGTCGAGGCTAAGGCTGAAAGTCCTGTTAAGTGGGCGTCATGTTGATCGGCCCTTTGTGAGACAAGACGGTGCAAAGAGAGAGCTTTTTCACTCAAGTCCGTATTGAATTCCATTATCTCATCATTAATCCGCCAAACAGTGAAGAGGGAGGATAGAGTGATCCAGAAAATAAATGAAAAAAGCCAAATTCGTTTTTGTATCAATGTTGGTGCCTGCAGGAATGTAAGATGCACTTGATCTCTAACTACAATCTAGTACGCAAACACATCCATGGCCAGCAAGCAGATATATAACGTGAACTTGCATTTAGATCGTTACGGGAGCGCAACATCTAAACAGCGCCTCGATATTTTGGAACATGGTTTTGTTGACCACCATTATCCGTTGTAAACTTATTTTCTTGAACAATATGGGCAGCGGAAATTTCAGATATCGATTGTCATTTCGCGAGTTTAATTTCTGTGAAATACAGACGGAAAGTCAGCATTACCGGAATTTTTGATGTGTATTGATAAGGGCCTTTTCAAAGACTGTGAGAGCCTTTTCTTTTCCCGTTCCTTGCTGGCGCATTATGACGATATCGCGATTGTAAGTTGTATCCTCGATCGTGCACCAACTTAAATCATAAGCGACTTGTTCCCGGCCACACCAATTGGGTAACAGGGACACCCCCAATCCACTTGCCACCATGCGGGCGGATGTTTCCATGTCATCAATCGTGCAAAACACCTCAGGAGAAATGCCGTGATGTCTCAAATATTGATCTGCAAGTTGGCCGCCCCAAGAGTTGGAACCATAGCGAATGTAAGGTTGGCTTTGGAGAGCTTCGTTTATTGATAGGTTTTGATTTTTAGATCCTGCAAACATAAGGGATTCGGATCTTAGTAGAAGTCCTGTGATCTTTTTTGAATAGTTAAAGGGCGGGTTAATCAAGACAGCGACATCGAGATCCCCTCGGTCTAGCAGATCATATAGAAATGTTGACGTTCCGGGAATAATGTCCACAGTGATATTTGGGGCGAGTGCCTTTAACGACGCAAGTGTATCAGGGACGAGAGATGCCATAGCTGTAGAAATTATTCCGATTTTCAGCTCAACAGTTAATCCAGTCTCGTCCATGTGGTTTCTCAGTAAGCTAGCATTCTCCACCAATTCTTTTGCATGAGGGAGTAGCCGAAGACACTCCTCCGTTGGCAGAACCGTTTTTCCTGCCCTTTGGAACAAGGGGGTTTGAAATTCCATCTCCAAAACTCTCACGCGTTGATTAATGGCTGCTGGGGTTAATCCCTGCGATCTTGCCGCTCCAGCGATTGATCCATTTTCAACTATCGCAATTAGGCTCTCGATAAACCGTGTTTCCAAAACATACCTTTCCTATCTATTAAATGAATAATTACATAGTAAATATATGTTTGTAGATGTGCAAGGATGTCTCAAATTTCATCGGAGCATGTCCTTGAGTATGATCGTTTTTGTAGCTGTTCTTTTTTCGGCCGCGTTACATGCAGGCTGGAACCTGTTGATTAAACTCAGTCCGAATAATGAGTTTGCAATGGGCGCGGTCGTTTTTGGACATGTGCCATATGCGTTGATTGGTTTGCTTATATTCCCCTTGCCAGTAATGGAAAGTTGGCCGTTCATTATTGCGGGAGCGGGGGTTCATGTTGGGTATCAGTTTTTTTTGGGCAAGGCCTATAAAATTGGAAATTATTCACAGATCTATCCCATCGCTCGGGGGATTGCGCCAATGATTATCGCCGTATTTTCTGTGGTTTTTCTGGATTTTTCACTGACAATTTTGAACGGTTCTACAATTCTCATCATCTGCCTAGGTGTCATTAGTCTTGGAGCCTCATCGATTAAAATCAATAACAAAAGTGAATTTAAACCGATACTCTTTGCCCTTATCACTGGTGTTTTCATCGCCACCTATAGCCTGATTGATGGCGTAGGTGCGTTAAAAGCAGGTACAGCTTTAGGCTTTTATTCATGGCTCGCTCTTTTTAATGCCTTTTTGATGTATGCACTTGTCGCTTTTCAAAAGCGAAAGCGGCCTGCTTTTAGGGCATATATTCAAGTACCAATATTTTGGATTGGCGGATTAGCCTCTTTCTCAGCATTTGCCATTTCAATTTGGGCGTTTACTCAGGCACCCATCGCGCTGGTGTCTGCACTCCGGGAAAGCAGCATTATTTTTGCGATGATATTTGGTTATTTCTTTCTGAAAGAAAAAAGCTCGCCTTCTACCTATTTCTCAATTTCTATTATCTTCGTTGGCTTGGTGATTAGTCGCTTGGCCTAGATTTAAAGTTGGATCAAACTATGAAAATACTGGCGTTTAGCGATTTACACACAGATTTAGCCGCCACCGAAAATATTGTAAATCAGGCAAAGGCAGAAGGCGCTGATTTGGTCATTGGCGCTGGTGATTACGCAATCAAACAAAGAGGAATGGAAAAAGTAATTCAATTGCTCTCTGGTCTAAAAATTCCAACTATTTTGGTGCCAGGAAATCATGACGATGTATCTGATTTAAGGAAAGAATGTGCAGGCTGGGAACATGTTGAAATATTGCATGGGCAAGCAATAGATTTTAAAGGGGTCCGGATTTTTGGGCTCGGATATGAAACCCCTAGATCAAGTGAAGAAAGTTGGAATAGATTTCTTACGGAGAGCCAAGCGGGTGAAATATTGGAGGCTGAATTGTCATGCGATATTCTTGTGACCCACTCGCCTCCCTTAGGTATTGCAGATCAACAGCGGAACGGATCACATGACGGTAGCCGAGCGATTAAAGCGTTTGTAGAGCGGCGGCAACCACACCTTAATCTATGTGGACACATTCATTATTCATGGGGAAAAAGCGGGAAGATAGGGCAGAGTCATGTGCAAAACTTGGGTCCTGTGCCCAATTGGTTCCAATTTGGGACGTCGACAATGAAGTGACCTGTTTACTATTTTAATTCTTTGGCAATTTCAAAAAGCCAATTTTTTATGAGAGTAAGTTGGTCACTTGCTGGAGTATTGTTTGGATGAATAATGCCATAATGGGTACTGTCATAATCAAACCCAAAAGGCGCAATCAACCGGCCACGGGTAAGATCATCGAAGGCTAGCACTTTTGGGCACATAGCAACACCTAGACCGTTGGCGGCGCCTTCAACCATTAGGAAGTGGTGGTCAAGGAAGCGGATTTCTTTAGGTGGATGGGAGCCACCATGTGCCTCTATCCATTTTTTCCATGCATTGGGGCGTGTTTTCGATGCGAGCGCCACATAGTCGCCGCTGTGAAATCGAGCGATCATATCTGGCTGCATAACAGGGCCCATGCTTTCTTCCATGAGCGGTTCAACAAGCCAATCAGGATCGAGAGCGAAGTCCAGCCGCCGAATTGCAAGTCCAATACGATCTTTTACAAAGTCGAACGTTCCACCTCCAACAGAAAGGTGAACCTCAATTTCTGGATGGGCATCTTGAAAAACACTTAAGCGCGGTATTAACCAGTGCATGGCGACGGAACGTTCACAAGATAGAGTTATTGGTACGTTATCCGGTACCGATTTGATATCAGATAGCGTCTTAGAAAGAAGCGCAAAGGCCTCAGTCGTTGTTTGGGCTAGTTTTTCGCCTTCGATAGTGAGTTTTATCCCGCGACCATCACGCTCAAATAGTACGATATCAATATCGTGGGCCAGTTTTATGATGCGGCGGCTAACGGCTCCATGAGTCAGCGCAAGTTCTTCTGCCGCAGCTCTTACTGACCCCGCGCGTGCGACTGTTTCAAATGCCCTTAAATCATCAAGGGACGGAATATCATGTCTTTTCATTGTTTAGTATATATCACCAATTATGGACAGCTCAAATAGATTTACGTTGAATTCAAACGTGATAAATTCCGTTAATATATAGAAACTATCCAATGGAAAATATTATGATGACAAATTATAGCTTTGAAAGCGGCCCCAAATGAGTGGTTGGGAGGCGCAAATTCCGGTCGTAATGGCAATTACCGTATTGGCAGTCATCAGTCCTGGTCCGGACTTTGCCATGACCTTACGCAACAGCTTGGTTTACGGGCGACGAGCTGGACTTGCGACAAGTGTTGGCATCGCCGCGGGCGTTTCAATTCATATCGTATATTCAATTCTTGGCTTTAGTCTCGTCCTGGCTGAAGCTGTGTGGCTATTGGAGGTTATACGTTATCTGGGTGCCGCATATCTAATTTGGCTTGGTATTCAACCATTTAGAAATCGGCAAGTTGCCCTTAAAACAACGGAAGAAAATGCCGTAGAGGATAAAGCGTTATCCGTTACTCACGCCTTTAAGTCTGGTTTTCTATGTAATGCCCTTAATCCAAAAACGACTATGTTTTTTGTGGCCCTGTTTAGTCAAATCGTTCATCCGGAAACACCCTTTATTGGGCAACTAAGTTTTGGCGTTTTTATCGCTATTGCTCACTTCATTTGGTTCGGGTTTGTGGCGGTAGTGCTTACACACAGAAGCCTGAAAGCTATGTTTGAGAGGTTTAGAGGCAAAATTGAAAAAGGCATAGGTCTTTGCCTTCTTGGTCTTGGGGTGCGCCTTTCTCTTGTTAATTAAAGAACCCTAGGTTCCCAATTTTTCATAGAGTTTGTTGAGTATATCTACCAAACTTAATAATCAGATATAGAAACACGCCCGCGGCTTTTTTTGTGTGGCCGCGTTGTGTTTTTTTATCCATTCGTTTGAGTTTAGATGAATAAGTTGGTTGGTTAGGTTTTCGCTTTTTCGGAACGATCGTCGCTTTTCTAATAATTTCAATCAGCCGATCACGGGCATCCATCCTGACTGCGATGAGATTCCGCGGTGATGATAAATCGAAAAATATTCCTACTTTAGTCCTTCCAATCGTCCCAACCAGGGAATTCAAGTGGGGAAGCCTGCTCCCAGCTTGCAAGTCGCTCTGTGAAGTTGTGTTTGTGTTTTTGTAATTCTTTTTCGAAGCTTTCCTTTGACTGATAACTGTATCCATGTCCTTGAATTCCGTGAGCGATAAATGGCGGTAGTACCGAGAACCCCATATAATAAAGTGAGTAGTGAAATGCCCATAGCATGACATTGATGTCACCACCACGTTCGCCAGAGCCGAACATTTCGGCAGGTGCCCCGGTAGTGACGGAGCAAATGGCTTTCTTACCTTTAAAGAAGCCATGGTTGTAACGCATGGTACTTGAATAAAGTCCTCCACTTACAAATACTCGGTCAAACCAACCTTTTAACATTGCAGGTTGTGCGTGCCACCAAAGAGGGAATTGGAATATAATAAGGTCTGCTTGCTGTAGCCGTCCGACCTCCCGCTTCACATCCTTTGCCAGGGTCGTTGTTGAAAAAGCGTGCCTTTGCTCGGCCAATGGCGCGAAAAAATCAGAATTAGCACGGGTTTCATAATGACTTTGTTGCTCTATAGCATCAAATTTTTCTCCATATAGGTCTGACACAGTGACTGAGTAGCCTAAATTTTCCAGCGATGTCTTTGCAACATCTTTCAATGTTGCATTAAATGATTTTGGTTCAGGGTGGCAGTAAACAATAAGAGCATTCATGGTTGCTTCTCTATAATAGTCGTTCAAAGTGATTTTAGAATCTACTATGTTTATTTTTAGAGATTAATTAGCCAATTTTAGTAAGTGAGTTTGCAGAAATGAACAGCCAATTAGCTTGGGATGATTTGCGTTTAGTCTTGGCGATCACAAATTCGGGTTCTTTGTCCGGTGCTGGGCGCAAGTTACAAATGAGCCATGCAACGGTGTTTCGCCGCCTTGGAATTATTGAGCAGCGCATTGGCGTAAGGCTCTTTGATAGATTTAAGACGGGATATTCACCAACGGTAGCTGGAGAGGCGATGGCCGAAACAGCCCGTCGAATAGAAACCGAAGTAAAGATGGTTGAAAGAAATATTCTTGGGCTGGACCATAAGCCATCTGGTTCAATAAGAATTACAACGACCGATACTTTACTCGCAGGAGTGTTAGCCCCAATACTTGGAAGTTTTCGTACTACATTTAATGATATATCGCTGGAAGTTACAGTATCGAATGAAACTTTGAACCTATCCAAAAGAGAAGCGGATATTGCCATTCGCCCGACATCAAGGCCCCATGAGTTACTCGTAGGGCGTAAAATTAGTGTGATTAGACAATCTATCTATGGTCTTCGGCAATTGTACGGCGACGGCAAAAATGTAGATATTCGGGAAACTTCTTGGATAGGGCCTGATGAAGGTATGTCTTATACAGAGTTAAGAAGATGGATGGCGAAACATGGCTTTGATACACAATGTCAGTATCGTGTAGATAGCGTGTTAGGTATGTATTCAGCAGTTTTATGCGGCTCCGGGATCGCTGTGTTGCCTTGCTACCTTGCGGATGAGAACGAACAGTTGATCCGCATTGGTGACACAGTGCGCGATCTTCAAACTGATCTTTGGCTTCTTACCCACTCAGATATCCAAAATAGCGCACGAATCAGGGCTTTTATAGACTTTGCGGCAGATGCCATAAACATAAAAACTAGTAGTCTGACTTAGACACATGGCCGTGGTTTTCTTAATGTCACCGCGCTGCTTTTTAGACTCCAATTGGCGTTTTTTGGATCCAAAAGTTGGTTTTATCGGACGGCGCGTTTTAGGGGCAATGGTAGTTTTTTGAATGATTTCAATAAGACGTTCTCGCGCTTCTTGGTAGATTTAGTATCAGTATTATCTCATGATAATTGCGCTGCTTGGTACGAATAGGAGGGATGCTATAGCAAAATATAGTAATTGCTCTTTCATAGGGCCAAATACTAAAATATGATGCAACAAGGCATTGTTTTCACGCTAAATTTCAGTCTGTAAAATCTTAGTATTTCGGATGTATTCAGCCATATAATCCCGAAGTGTTTGTGCTTTTGCGCTCAACAGGCGGCCGCTCGGCCAAATTGCATAAATAGTACGTTCCGGTCCGCGCCAGGGGGATAGGACGCGCACCAACTTTCCGCTGTCTAGTTCGTTATAAACCTCACTTGTTGGCAGCAATGCAACCCCCAAACCATCGATGACCATTTGCGCAGCAAGATAAATATCGTTCAGAATCAAGTCACCTTGCGGATAGAGAACTTCTTCTTGTTTGGTTTTGGTGTTCAGTAAACGCCAAGCTGGGAGGGTATCCGTAGTGATTAGTTTATGCACCTGCAGATCATTTACAGTGTCTGGGCTGCCCCTTTGGGACAGATAATCAGGGGATGCGATTAAGATGGTTGAAACAGCGCCTAGGCGTTTTTGAAAAAGAGAAGAATCTTGTTGTGGACCAATACGAAGCGCAAGATCAACTTGGGAGGACAGGATATCTTCCGTCACATTGTTAGTCTGTAAATCCAGTTGAATTTCTGGGTAATCGGAGATGAATTTTGACCACATAGGCTGGAGTATGCCGATCGAGATATTGGTCGGGGCGAGAACTTTTAGGGGGCCTTTTAGTTGATGGATGTCTGCTCTTAAATTGCGGGCAGTTTCTTCAAACTGCTTAACTAAACCTGAGAATGCTTGATAATAACTATTGCCTTCTGCCGTGAGCACAAACTTACGCGCCGATCGGTGAATAAGCCGGCAGCCGAGGGAGTGTTCCAGCTTTTTTAAACGTCTGGTGGCCGTTGCTGGTGGTAGGTTTAAACTTTTTGCGCCGCCCGCCAAGCTGCGCCGCTCAACGATGTGAATAAAAAGGGTGATGTCGTCTATCATGATTTCATATCTGGAATTAAAGAGTGCATTGATGGCCGTATTTATAATTTATAAAATCATATATCCATAATTCATCTCTGCAAACAACAGATATGATTGAAAGATATGATTATGAAATTATGGGTTAGTGCCAGTATCGAAGTTAGCGATTTGTCACGTTTGAATGCGGCCAAAAATGCAATGTCCCTTTTAGTTGGAGAAACAATCAAAGAGATCGGCTGCATCCGGTTTGAGATTCACCAGCATTTGGAAATGCCACAGACATTCACTTTATGGGAAATATGGCAGGATGAAGCGTCATTAGCGCATCATTTTGAAATGCCTCATACCAAACAGTATCTTGCGCATGGATTTACGACAGTGAATTACATCGAGAAAATGGTGGGTCTTGCGGGACCTAAGCCATGACCATAAAATTGCGCCTTATTTTTTCGGTCCTGATGTCTTTTGTCTTGTCGTTTTTCATGACGTTGTGGGTCACGTGGCTCAATCTTGGCCCTGACCCTTTGTTCCTTGCTAAATGGCTACACGCATTTCAATTGGCCTGGCCTATAGCGGCTTTGATCTCTTTTATAAGCGCCCCAACCATTCAGGTTTTCGCACAAAAAATAAATGTCCGTTTTGAATGACAGGCCATATAGACAAGAAAGGAAATACTATGCCTTTAGAACGCATCAATATTCACAAACTAGCAGAGCCTGTTGGGCCGTATGTACATGTTGTTCGTCACGGTGATACGCTCTACACGTCAGGGTTTACAGCATTTGGTAGTGAGGCGCAGCAGGGATCGATTGTCCTGCAAGCCAGCGCAATTTTTGATCAGTTGCGATTGATTACTGAGCAACAGGAAACATCTTTTGAAAATTTGATTAAAGTAACGATTTTTGTAACAGATTTGTTAGAAGTTGGTGAATTGCGGGCCTTGTTGACGTCTATTTATGGGGATCACAAACCCGCAAGCTCGCTGATTAAAATCGATCAGTTATTTGCGCCAGAGTTAAAAATTGAAATTGAAGCCATTTTCGCTTGTTAACTGCAATGTGGGTAAGTTTGTGAAATGTGAAAAATGGGTGTTCAATAATCAAGTTTGGGCACCCGGCTGCGACATGTTTGGTGAGTAACTGCCGTTGAGGTTAAGCGTGTTCCGTAGCCATCATTTTTCGAAATTATTGTCCTGCATCTTGCAAAGCCGTGTGTGAGTTACAGCTCTCTTTCTCAACATTTTAATAGTCTGATTTAGAAACACGCCCGCGGCTTTTTTTGGTTTGGCCGCGTTGAGTTTTTTTATCCATTCGTTTGAGTTTAGATGAATAAGTTGGTTTGGTAGGTTTTCGTTTCTTGGGAACGATCGTCGCTTTTCGGATAATTTCAATCAGCCGATCCCGGGCATCCACACGGTTTCTATCCTGACTGCGATGAGATTCCGCTGTGATGATCAAAATCCCGTCTTTGGTTATCAAGTGACTGGCGAGCTGGCACATTCGAAGGAACAAGGTTTCTGAAATGGCCGGAGATGATTTGGCGTCAAAACGTAATTGTACCGCTGTGGACACTTTGTTCACATTTTGACCGCCGGGGCCGGATGAGCGAATGAAACTTTCTTCAATTTCATCTTCATCAATAGAAACTGTGTTGGTGATTTTCAGCATTTTTGACCATTTGAATATTCGGCGGAGGTTAGAAATAGATCACGCAAATAGGTCAAAATTTCTAATAGGTTTAAATTTCGTCTTGCTTGCCCTAAATCTTAGGTTATCTGATCAGAAAACACGACTGCTATGAGACGGTAAATGGAAAATTCACAAATTTGGCTGAACTACAGATCTAATCTGAAGGCGTTTTTGCATTCAAAGGTTTCAAATCCTTCAGATGTTGATGACTTGCTACAGGAGATATTGATTAAAGCCTATACCAATCTTCATCAGGTTAGTTCAACGAGCAATGTGAAATCTTGGCTTTTCCAAATTACAAATAATACGATCATGGATTACTACCGATTTAAAAATAAGAGCAAATCGCTTCAATCAGAAGAGCTGTGGTATTCAGAAGATGATCCTGATTTGCAGCAATCTTTGTCTGATTGTGTGTTGCCTCTGATCAATGCGCTCCCTGCAAGTTCCGCCGAATTACTCAGCAAAATTGATATTCAGGGAATGTCACAAAAAGAGTATGCAAAAGAACATCGGATTGATTATTCAACATTGAAATCTCGCGTTCAAAAATCCAGAATTCTTCTGCGAAATTTGTTTGAAGAGTGTTGTGTGATGTCATTTGATAAAAATGGCGGGGTCATAGATTATTCTTCTAAATCAAATAGTTGTACTAAATGTTGAAATAAATTTCGTCTTTTCGGATCTGACTCCGTCTTACATGTATAGATTAACCATGAAGAAGGCCGAATATGATAAAAATAGTCAGTTTTAAAATATGCCCATTCGTCCAACGTGTGACAGCGTTGCTCGAAGCAAAAAAAATACCTTACGAGATCGAATATATTAGTTTGAAAGATAAACCAGATTGGTTTTTGGCGTTATCACCTACTGGACAAGTTCCCCTTCTGGTGACCGAAGCGGGGAGTGCATTATTTGAATCCGATGCAATCGTAGAATATGTGGACGAGATTTCAAAACCGTTGGAAGAGAATTTAACTCCTGAGCAGAGAGCGGTTAATCGCGCGTGGAGTTATCAGGCGTCAAAGCACTATCTTGTACAATGTTCTGCCATGCAAAGTGGAAATCGCGAATCCTTAGAAGAGAAGAAGAAAAAGCTGGATTCTGCGTTTTCAAAGGTAGAAAAGAAGTTGGAGGGCGGTCCCTTTTTTGGGGGAATAAATATAGGAAATGTAGATATCGCCTGGCTCCCCTTATTACACCGGGCTGCCATTATCCAAAATCATTCCGATTATGATTTTTTGGAAAAATTCCCGAAAGTTAAGCGCTGGCAAGCGGCCCTCTCGGACACAGAACTGTATGAGAAATCTGTGGCTGTTGATTTTGTGGATGCTTTTAAAGGGCTCTACTTGTCAGAACGTACTTATTTAGGCGGCAGTGGGCTGGACAAAGCCCTATTAGGGAAGGAATCTCAGACAGGTGGATGCTGCAACTCCTGAATAAAAAAAGGGCTCGTTAATCGAGCCCTTTTTTCTAAAGCATAGCAGCCAAAACTCGGTCTGGCGGGGTATGACCATCGGCGAAGGTTTTAATGTTGATGATTACCTTTTCGCCCATGTCGATACGACCTTCAATAGTTGCTGATCCCATGTGAGGAAGCAGGACAACGTTATCGAGCTCAAGCAGCTTTGGGTTTACGGCAGGTTCATGCTCAAACACGTCAAGGCCTGCACCGGCAATTTCACCGCCGCGTAACATACGGGTTAGGGCATTTTCATCGACCACTTCACCGCGCGACGTGTTGACCACATACGCATGCTTCTGAAGCAGTTTCAGTCGGCGCGCATTAAGAAGGTGGAACGTGCCCGGTGTATGTGGGCAATTGATGGAGACAATATCCATCCGTGCCATCATCTGATCAAGGCTCTCCCAATACGTGGCTTCCAACTCATCTTCGATATAGTCGGGTAGCTTGTTCCGGTTATGATAATGGATCGACAAGCCAAAAGCCTTGGCTCGGCGGGCAACAGCTTGACCAATGCGGCCCATACCAACAATACCGAGGCGTTTTCCCCAGATGCGGTGGCCTAGCATGCTGGTTGGAGACCAACCCTGCCATTCGCCACTGCGCATCATGCGTTCGCCTTCTGTCAGGCGGCGCGGTACTGCCATAATCAGTGCCATGGTCATATCGGCAGTATCTTCTGTAAGAACACCAGGTGTATTGGTTACCGTAATGTTTCTTTGGCGGGCAGTTGCCAGATCAATGTGATCAACACCTGTGCCAAAACTTGCAATAAGTTTCAGGTTCGGATTGCTCTGGCTGAGCACACCAAGATCGATTTTATCTGTTACCGTTGGTACCAGAACATCTGCAATGCTGGCAGCTTCTACCAGTTCCGCTTGAGACATAGGCTTGTCGTCGTGATTGAGCCGCGTATCAAAAAGTTCCATCATGCGCGTTTCAATCGCATCTGGAAGCTTTCGAGTTACAACAACAACGGGCTTCTTCTTGGGCGTATTTGACATTTGAGGCCTCTCTGGTCCGAGTATCGTGCGTTGGTTGACCGTTAGCTTTTTTCTAGCAGATAGAAACTCGTGATACAATTGCGAGCTGCGAATGAGTGTACTTTTTTTGCTGTCTTGACCCGTAAGGGTAAGGCACGGCATAAAGATAGTTCAAATAACTTCCTAACCAAGGTTTTCCTCCGTGGCGTTGCGTTTTATTATTCTGATTGCTGTTTTTATGGCAATTTCTGTCGCTCTACCTTCTAAAAACGGTGTTGCCGCAAGCTCCGACGTTCCGAGGTTTGTCTCGCTCTCTTCAGATAAGGTCAATGTGCGGGTCGGTCCTGGTAAGCGTTATCCTATATCGTGGGTATATGTTCGGAGCGGTTGGCCTGTCGAGGTTATTGCCGAATATGAACGCTGGCGCCAAATTCGAGATGTGGAAGGGGCCACAGGTTGGATACATACGAATCTTTTATCGAACCGCCGGACTATCCTCATTACTAATAAGCAGCGGCCTGTTTATGAAGAAGCCGATGGCGACAGCCCTGTTATTCTACTCGTTGATCCCGGTGTGCAGGGTAAGTTGTTAGAATGTAATGGGTTTTGGTGCGAGGTAGAAATTGCGGGTAATAAAGGATGGTTAAAAGCGGCGCATTTTTATGGTGTTTTTGAAAACGAAAAAATCCGTTAGCGTCAAATCTCAATGTCTGAACTGAGCGATACGCGGCTTGTGTCACTCACACGGGCCATGTGGCCGTAGTTTTTGTGTTCAATACCTAAAACGAGTTCACTCTCGTTTGATAATAGAGCCACTTTTTGAGTACTTGTTAGCGGAAAGTGTAGAAAATGAATGGCAGAAGTTTTCCCGGCTTCAGTTGTCCTTTCTACTTCTTGTTCCGGAACCGCAATGGTTTTTTCGCCGTTTATCGAAAGATAGATTGTCTCTTCGATATGGCCTAACTGGTGAAGGATCTTGTCGCGCTGAACCGGATCATCGATTTCTAGCATAAAAGTCGCGATTAACTCATCTCCCTTCGGGATCAAGGGATTATAGGCCGACAATTCGTCCGCTATCTGCTCTTCTCCACCTTTTTCGATGAAAAGCATCTCATGGATCTGTGACCACATGGTGTCGTAATTTTCGAAATAAAATGTAGCGTGAGGACCAACACTGATCCGACGATCCTTTTTAATGGCAAGCAATTTCTGTTTATTTTGCTTCCGGATTTTCTCATATTCGCCCATAGGGAGAATATCGCTCCTATCAATAGTACGGTTGGAAGCTGTCATAATTGGAAATCCTTAATGTCACTCAAATCCGTAGGCTTTTGCCAGCAGTTCAATGGGGTGGGAGGCGCTACGTGTGCTTGCCGCTTCGGCATCTTGGAGTTCAATGCCTTGCATCAGATGTTCTGCAGCCAACGGGCATTCGGATGCAATATGCGGCGCGCCTGATTTCAAAGCATTCTTGGCGGCGGTCTTTCCGACTTTGAGGGCGGTATCATAGTTGTCTTTCATGATCCCCCAGGATCCGCCATGCCCAGAACATCTATCAATCACAGCGACACGTGTCTTAGGGATTAGGCGTAGCATTTCAGCCCCTTTTGCTCCCATGTTCTGCGCTCTTGCATGGCAGGCCAAATGCATCGAGATCGCACCGTCTAACGGTTGTAATTCCTCTACGATGCCTTCTTTCTTGGCGATACCAACCACATATTCACTGACATCAAAGGTATTTTTTGAAAGCTTCTCTACCTCCTTATTTAGGGGCAAGATCAGCGGCCATTCAAATTTCAACATTAACGCGCAGGACGAGACAAGAGCGATGACGACATATCCTTTATCGATCCAGCGACCAAGTTCCATCGACACACCTACTGCATTGTCTGCAACGGCAGCAAGATCACCTTGTTCAAGAAGCGGCATGCCACAGCATCCAGGGTATACAACCTCTGTTTCCACGCCATTTAAAGCCAATACTTTTCGGGTGGCGAGCCCAATAGCTGGATTGTTGAAATTTCCAAAACATGTGGCATAGAGAACGGCTTTTCGGCCATAGGCAGGTGCGCTTTTGTTAACAACAAGCTCTGACGCTTTACATTGATCGATGAGTGTTTTTGAATGATATTTCGGAAGCGCTGCTTTCCGGTGAATATGGAGTGTCTTTTCCATTATTCCGCGCGTGACGGTGTTTTTCGTATCGGTTGCCCAGTTTGCGAGCGGTGCGACATGTTTGGCGAGGGCACCATTGCGGTCTGTTTTGGAAAGTTCACGTTGAGCAAATTTGTCGATGCCGCTGGATTTTTCGACCGCCCTATATCGGAGCATGAGATGCGGGAAATCAAGATTAAACTCGTGGGGTGGGACATAGGGGCATTTGGTCATGAAACACATGTCACACAACGTGCACGCATCGACGACGGGTTTGAAGCCTTCTGAAGAGACGGTATCCAGTTCCTCTGACGGAGAAGAGTCGATCAAGTCGAATAGTTTTGGAAATGAATCGCATAAATTGAAACAACGCCTGCAACCGTGGCATATATCGAAAACACGTCGCAATTCGGCATCCAGAAGTTCCGCGTCGTAAAATTCGGGATTATTCCAGTCAATCGCGTGACGCGTAGGGGCTTCGAGGCTTCCTTCACGCATATAGATCTCCGGTATTTTTGCTGGAGTCACCGAAAGCGCAGCAGGACTGCATTTTCGGTGTTTTAGTAGTCGGGTTCTTAGTCCAAATCGTCCAGTGCTTTTTGGAACCGGCCGGCGTGACTTTTCTCCGCCTTTGCAAGAGTTTCAAACCAGTCTGCAATTTCATCATGACCCTCTTCACGAGCAGTTTTGGCCATTCCTGGATACATATCTGTATATTCGTGGGTCTCACCCGCGATAGCGGATTTCAGATTGTCAGATGTCGCACCTATGGGAAGGCCTGTCGCTGGGTCGCCGGCTTCTTCTAGGTATTCAAGATGGCCATGAGCATGTCCTGTTTCGCCTTCTGCGGTTGAGCGGAAGACCGCAGAAACATCATTATAACCCTCAATATCGGCCTTCTGTGCGAAATACAGATAGCGGCGGTTTGCTTGTGATTCGCCGGCAAATGCGTCTTTCAGATTTTGTTCTGTTTTACTTCCCTTTACAGACATGGACATTCCTCCTGAATTGGAATAGGCAAGTTTCATTTTCATTAGAATAGAATAATTTAACTATAGTCCTGTGAAGTTTGGCTTGTCAATAAATTGGAACGTTTCTAAAAAGAAAATGAACGGCCTTAATAAGAAGATAAATATCGCATCATTATGAGCCAGCAGCTGTTTCAACCTCAGGAAGGGCAGCCCCCAGAACCTGCTTTTTCTGAGTATCTGTTAATGCCTTACTATTTTCGTCTTCAGCTAGCCGTACAGTAACAAGTCTATTTGCGAAATGAACTCCTTGTTCTTCGAAAAGCTCACGGATCCGGGAATAAACGTGTTTGCGTATTACGAACTGGTCCCCAGGCCGGGTCATGTATTTAACACGGATAATCATCGCTGAATCTTCCATGGCATATACGCCTTGTGATTTCAGGGGCTGCAGGAATTGATCGCCAAATTCCGGGTGCTGTTGTAGCTCTTTACCCAAATTTTTGATCAGTTTACGAACTTTTTCAACATCCGTGTCATAGGTCAAACGTAATTTTAATTTCATCATCACCCAGTCTCGCGAGAAATTACTGAGAGTCTTAATTTCTCCAAATGGGACGGTATTAAGAGGTCCCATATGGTGACGGAGTTGGAGCGATCGGATGGAAATTTTTTCGACAGTTCCTTTTACGCCGCCCACATCTACATATTCGCCTTTGCGAAAAGCATCGTCCATCAAGAAGAATGCACCGGAGAAAATGTCTCGTATTAAGGTTTGAGCACCGAACCCGATTGCCATACCAATAACTCCTGCACCCGCAAAAAGAGGTCCAATGTTTAGTCCGAGCTCAGACAGGGCAATCATGGTTGTCAAAACGACTATGGTTGCCAAAATACAGTAGCGTAAAAGTGGCAATAAGGTTGCAAGGCGTGAGGTGCCTCCGTGCCCACCTTCTTCGCCAGGTTCGGACGAGATTTCACCACCTTCTTCAATCATTTTTCGCCCAAATGCGATTTTTGCGATCTGGTAACAGACATAGCCTGACACAATCACAAAAAAGACTCCCCATAGTCGGCCCAAAACACTATCCGCGCTTGTGAAGTCGACACCCCAGCTGGACAGCATGAAAATACCGGCACCACCGAAAATAGCTAACATGAGAGCTTGTCGCGCCAACCCGACGTAGGACAGGTCACGCACAATGACTGCTTTAACCGGTTGATCGTCTGGTTGATCAATTTCTTCGTGCTCTCCGCTTTTGGTGAGCACGGTTTCAATTTGTGGCTCCTGAACAAGATCGGAAAGTGTTCTACGTCTTTCCAGAATGCGATCAATCATCACTGTACCAATACCAAAGGCTGTTAGAGAAATCATCAGTACCCAATACATTGCGCCGATCAAACCCATAGCGTTGGGTAAATCCATCACCAACCGATACATTGAAAAAATAGCAGCGACAAACGCGTATAACCCAACTGCATACTGCCAATTATAGGCAACAAGACGCTGAAGAAGAGAAGAACTGACCTTGTCTTCGGGCTTCATGATTAATGACGAAATCGGTTTACGGGCTTTTGCAAGTAAGGTGAGAGTCAGAATTAGAATTATCGCGGTCGCGAGGATGCGAAAAAGAACGATCAAGTTGTCATGAAAATCGAGTTTTTCTAACCAGTTGGTAGATTCAATCACGCAAATACCAATAATCGTGCTGGCTCTTAGCCACCAGAATAACATAGCCGCATCGTCGTCATTTAGTGCAGGAATACGCCGAGATGGCATTTTGGGGGATGTCCAAATGCGCCAGATTTCAGTGATGAGCCATGCCCAAGCTACAGCGATAATCCATTGAAAAATTGTCGCTTGTTCGTATTTGCTGTCCCCCAAAATTACGCTTGAAAGGATGAAAGCTACTAAACAGAAAATTCCAATACCAACTGTTCTGCCCGCATAGCGGACGAGAAGAAAACACATATTGATGCTGCGTTCTGAAGGAAGGGATGCCCATACGGAAGAGAGTTTATGAATGACCCAATTTAGATATTTGTGTTCAACTACTGCCGCGATGGACATGGAAAGTATGACGATAAATAAGGTCCAAAGAAGGCCGGATCCGCCTATATTATCATTAACCTTTTTGAATGTGAGAAGTAGATTTGGAATAATTTCGGGTAGAAAATGGCCAAGTACGGCTACTCTGTCGCGAAAATGTCCAACGACAGCTTGAGCACCTTCCGATTTGGCTTTCATCGCTGCGGAATTGGCGGAGGATCCGCTGGACGAGACAATAATGACATCAAGCCCTTTGGCAGAAGCATCATCGACTATTTTCTGTAGGGAAGATGCTGACAGGATCCCCTTGTCATTTTGCTCAGCCTGAGCATGGGCCATAGAGAAAGTTAGAAATAGACTTAAAAAAGCGTAGGTCCAAAAGCGACTTTTCCTGGTCGTCATCATTTCTCTCACCATTCCTTTTTTATCGAGTTAAAAGGAGAATAGCGCATTTTTACGGAATTTATCTAATGTTATCGAGGGGATCGGTTGCAGTTTTTTGAATTTCGAAGCAGGCTGAGCTCATATCGCGGGTATCATCGCGGTAAGCTTTGATCGTTATTCAGTATTTTTTCTGACCCGAATGATGACGTCGACGCTGGAGATTGTTGTACCCACGGGAATATCTGGAATATCTTTTACGTTGATATGGCCAGCGGAAATATCTTCTAGATAACCGTCTTCTTCAAAAAAGAAATGATGATGATCGGATGTATTGGTATCGAAATAAGATTTAGAAGCATCAACGACAACTTCACGCAGTAATCCAGCTTCGGTGAAGTGATGCAAGTTATTGTAAATTGTTGCCAGTGATACCTTAACACCTTTTTCAAGTGCTTCGGAGTGGAGGGTTTCAGCCGTAATATGCCGATTTCCACCTGAGAATAACAAATTAGCCAGTGCAATACGCTGTCGGGTAGGGCGTAAATTGGCCTTCCTGATTTTTGTTTCCAGATCGCATTTGATAGCGGTCATGACAGTCCTCTCAGGCTATATAAATCCGCGATAATCGCAGCTTATAAAAACAACCTAATCTCTATATAGGATCTTTTTTGGAATAATTCAAATATGCAAATTGAATTGCAGGAATTGATTATTTACCTGTCATGATTTGATCAACAAGCTGTTTAACAGTAGGTATAAAACCATCCGCATAAAACGGATCATCTGCGAAGCGATATGCAGCGTGTCCTGCAAACATCAGATTATTATTAATGTTTGCGTCGGAATGGATCACATCCTGAAGAGTTTTCTGGATACAGAAGCTGCGAGGGTCTGCTTTACGGCCTGTGTTACCTTTTTCATTTTCCGCCCAGTTTGAGAAACTACATTGTGACAGGCAACCCATGCAATCCACTTGATCTTTACGGATTTCTTTCATCTTTTCAGAATCAACAAAAATCAAGGTTGAATCTGGTGTTTTCATGGTTTGGTCAAAACCACCTGTAACCCATTGTTCTGCGTGAGATTTATCGGTAGGGGTTAGGAAAATTTCACGTTTTCGCGGACCCATACTAAAGGCGGCTGTATGCTCACCGACGGGCTCATTAGAGAAGGCAACTTGTCGATCTGAACGGGCTTTAAGCTCACCAAGAAAGTCGTTTCTAACCGCTGAAGACCAGAAGCCTGTGGGGCTAAACTTGTTTAGAAAGACATCGCCTTTTTTGAGAGTACCTAGTTTTTGCTTCCAGGCATCGGAAATCGGACTTTCCTTGGTTAGAAGCGGACGTGTTCCAAATTGAAACGAAATCGGTCCAATTTCCGGATTGTCCAGCCAATGAGACCAGTCTTCAATGTGCCAAACACCACCGGCCATAATGATGGGTGTGTTGTGCAAACCCATTTCATTCATCATTTTACGAAGCAAAGCCACACGTGGGTATGGATCTTCCGGTATCATCGGATCTTCGGAGTTACTGAGGCCATTGTGGCCACCAGCAAGCCATGGGTCTTCATAGACAACTCCGCCAAGCCAGTCGGAGAATTTGTGATAGGCCCTCTTCCACAGTGCACGGAACGCACGGGCAGAGGAGATAATTGGATAGTAATGAACTTTGTAGTCTGATGCGATCTGAGCGACCCGGTAAGGCATGCCAGCACCGCATGTGATGCCGTTAATGAGACCTTTGGCACCTTCGAGAACACCATGCAAAATACGTTCTGCGCCGCCCATTTCCCAAAGAACATTCATATGGATGGCCCCTTGGCCCCCTGAGAGTTCATGGGCAATTTGAGCCTGCGTAATGCCGCCACTTATACCGTATGCAACTAATTCATCATGGCGTTCCCGACGGGTGCGGCCGTGATAGATTTGCGGAATAACATTTCCATTGTCGTCGTAACTGTCTGCGTTCACACCTGAGAAAGTGGCAACACCTCCTGCAGCCGCCCAAGCGCCTGAGCTTTGGCCAGATGAAACAGCGATGCCTTTACCGCCTTCAACAAGGGGAAGAACTTCTTTTCCCGACATGACAATTGCATTCAGTGACTTCACGAGACAATCCCTAATACTGAGTTACGTAGTAGTTACCACTTAGAGCAATTTGATCTTAGCATCAAGCGGTGAACAAAGACAGAGGCGGCCGCTAATAAACAGCCGCCTCAAATCACTATTTATTAGTCGTCGTTTTGCTCTTCAGTAGAGGCCTCTTCAGCTTCTACTGCTTTGATTGATAGACGGACTTTTCCGCGGCCATCAATTTCAAGAACCTTCACGCGAACTTCGTCACCTTCATTTACAATGTCGGTTACTTTGGCAACGCGTTTTGGGGCAAGTTCAGAAATATGAACCAGACCATCGCGGTTACCGAAGAAGTTTACGAACGCACCAAAATCAACAACTTTTACAACTTTACCTGTGTAGATAACGCCAACTTCAGGGTCATCTACAATGGATTTGATCCAGTTTACAGCCGCTTCAGCAGCTTCTGTTGAAGTCGCTGCAACTTTAACAGTTCCGTCATCATCGATATCGATTTTGGCGCCAGTTGTTTCGCAAATTTCGCGAATAACTTTACCACCAGTACCGATAATGTCGCGGATTTTGTCCTTAGCAACACTCAGCTGAGTGATGCGCGGAGCACCATCACGAACGCCGTCACGGGCGGCGTCAATAGCTTTACCCATTTCATCCAGAATATGCAGACGACCTTCAGTGGCTTGTGCCAAGGCAATCTTCATGATTTCTTCTGTGATACCGGAGATTTTGATATCCATCTGTAGAGATGTAATACCTTTTTCTGTACCTGCAACTTTAAAGTCCATGTCACCAAGGTGATCTTCATCGCCAAGGATGTCTGACAGAACAGCAAACTTACCATCGTCTTCAAGGATTAAGCCCATCGCGATACCAGCAACTGGCCGTGTCAGAGGAACACCTGCATCCATCAATGCCAGAGATGCACCGCAAACGGTTGCCATAGAAGACGATCCGTTAGATTCGGTCACTTCAGAAACAACCCGCAAAGTGTAAGGGAATTTATCTTTACCTGGAAGCAATGGGTGAACAGCGCGCCATGCGAGCTTGCCATGGCCTACTTCGCGGCGACTTGTAAAGCCAACGCGGCCAGCTTCCCCTACAGAATATGGAGGGAAGTTGTAATGAAGCATGAAGTTTTCACGGTATTCGCCGTCGAGCGCATCCACGATTTGCTCATCTTGGCCAGTACCCAGCGTTGTCACAACAAGTGCCTGAGTTTCACCGCGTGTAAACAGGGCAGAACCATGAGCTCGTGGCAAAACGCCGACTTCAACTGCAATTGGACGGACAGTAGATGTGTCGCGACCGTCAATACGTGTACCTGTTGAAATGATGTTGCCGCGAACAATAGATTTCTCGATTTTCTTCAAGATACCTGCAGCTGCTTCAACTTCACTATCATCCAAAGTCTCAAGGGCTGCTTTTTTGGCAACTGAGATTTTTTCAGAACGTGACTGTTTTACTTGCTCTTTATAAGCGTCTGTTAAGGCCGCTTCTGCAGAGGCTTTAACCTTAGCCATCAAATCAGCGTCAACTTCAGCTGGCTGATAATCCCAAGGCTCTTTTGCACAATCTTCGGCAAGATCAATGATCGCATCGATGACAGCTTGTGTTTCTTTGTGACCAAACATCACAGCACCAAGCATTTGCTCTTCAGAAAGCTCAGATGCTTCTGATTCAATCATCAGAACGGCTTCGTCTGTACCTGCAATAATAAGGTCCAGATCGGATTCAGGCATTTGCTCGGATGTTGGGTTCAGAACATATTCACCATTGATGAAGCCCACACGTGCTGCGCCAACTGGACCCATGAATGGGATGCCAGAAATAGTCAAAGCAGCAGATGCACCGATCAAAGCAATGATGTCTGGATCATTTTCAAGATCATGCGCAACAACTGTACAGATGATTTGTGTTTCGTTTTTAAAGCCACTTACAAATGAAGGGCGGAGTGGGCGGTCGATCAGACGAGAAACCAGTGTTTCTTTTTCTGATGGGCGGGCCTCACGTTTGAAAAAGCCGCCCGGAATTTTACCGGCTGCATATGCTTTTTCTTGGTAATTTACTGTGAGAGGGAAAAAATCGATACCGACTTTTTCCGACTTTGCGGCGACTGCTGTACAAAGAACTTGTGTGCCACCGTATGTGATCATTACTGCGCCGTCTGCTTGACGTGCGACTTTACCTGTTTCTAGTACGAGTGGACGTCCACCCCACATCACTTCCTTGCGATGTACTTCAAACATTTTTCTTCCTTCCGAAGCGGGTTGGCCCTATGCCTCACCGCGTGTAACCAATGCCCTATGCACTGGTGAAATATCTTATCTTAACAACTTGGTGCTGGAGCAAACTCCAGAATCACCGAACGCCGGAGGCTTCGGGCAAAGAGCCCGAGGCAGAACCGGCGTTGGAAACTTCCATGGTCTTTGAAAGACCTGGCAAGGGTATTCTTACTTACGAATGCCAAGACGTTTAATAACTGTCTGGTAACGCTCGTCGCTGTTTTTCTTCACGTAGTCGAGCAAACGACGGCGACGGCTAACAAGGCTGAGAAGGCCACGACGTGAATGCACGTCTTTTTTGTGGTCTTTAAAATGTTCAGTCAAGTTGGTGATACGTGTAGTAAGAATGGCAATTTGTACTTCTGGAGAACCTGTATCTCCTTCAGTTGTTGCAAATTCCTTGATCAATTCTGCTTTTTTTTCAGCACTAATCGACATCGATAGACTCCATTATCAAATATTAAAAACACGAACCGGATATAAAATGCCGTTCTCCACTCTGGCGATCGACACGGGGATATCCTCGTTCATGGCGCAGACAATTCCGTCCACTGTATTTGGAACCGCCACGTCATTGCCGTGCCTCACGCGATCTGCTTGAGTTTCCGTTATGGCCACCGCCGGGATGTCGTCCAGCGCGGTCGTCAAAGGAAGCAGGTCCTCAAATTCCGCCGGACACTGCCACAGCTTTTCTAACATATCCAGTGAAATCGCACTTTTTTCTAAAAAAGGCCCGACTTTGGTGCGGCGGAGTTGTGACAGATGCGCATAGGTGCCGAGCTCCAGTGCAAAATCACGAGCTAAGGCTCTGATATACGTGCCTTTTGAGCATTTAACGTGAAAGCTCGCATGGTCAATATCCAGGATGTTTTCAAAGGAGAATTTATGGATAGTAATCTCCCGCTCTGGCATGACTATGTCTGCACCTTCGCGCGCGAGTTTATAGGCCCGTTTACCGTCAATTTTGATGGCGGAATAAACAGGAGGTATTTGGCGAACGAGACCTGTGAATTTCGGGAGCGCTGAAATAATCTGTGCTTCATTCGGGCGTGTTTCAGAGGTTTTGGTAACTTCACCTTCAATATCGTCAGTATTACGGGCTTCACCCCATCTTGTTGTAAAGCTGTATTCTTTTAAATCGTCAACGATATAGGAGACAGTTTTTGTTGCCTCCCCCAGTGCGATAGGAAGCACGCCTGTTGCAAAAGGATCAAGCGTTCCCGCATGACCCGCTTTTTGAGCATTGGTGATTCGCTTAACTGCACCGACAACTGCGGCAGAACTCATGCCTGCAGGCTTGTCGATATTCAGCCAACCGTGAATGGGTTCGCCGCGTTTTTTTCTAGCCATGTTCAGTTATTCACTATTGTCGGTGTCGTCACCGTCCAAGTCATCCACGTCGGTTTGGTTGCGCCGAATAAGGGCATCGATGTGATCGCCATATTCAAAAGAATTGTCTTTCTTGAAAACTAATCGAGGTGTGAACTTCATAGTAAGTTGTTTGCCTAATTCAGCCTGAATAAACCCGCTGGATCGATTTAGGCCGTCGATAACAGCCTTTTCATTCTCACCGCCTAGGGGAAGGACATATACAGTCGCGTTCCGCATGTCCTGACTGGGCTGAACTTCTGTAACAGTAATGGAGACGCTGGTGACATCCGGATCGTGCATATTATCTTCCGTCAGAATACTGGAAATAATATGACGAAGCTGTTCACCAACACGCAGTTGGCGTTTGCTTGCGGGTCTACCAGAGCGTTTTTTTGTAGCCATGAGATGCCTCATTCATCAAAAAAACGCAGGGACGAGACGTCCCTGCATTTTTATATTGATACGGTGTTTTCGAAGAAGGATTAGAGCTCGCGAGCAACTTCCACAACTTCGAAACATTCAATGAAATCACCATTTTGGATGTCATGGTAGTTTTCAAAGGCCATACCACATTCCATACCGGACTTAACTTCTTTAACTTCATCTTTGAAGCGTTTCAGTGTGCCCAAAGTACCTTCGTGGATAACAATATCATCCCGCAGCAAGCGAACTTTCGCACCGCGCTTAACGACACCTTCAGTAATCATACAGCCACCGATTTTACCAACTTTGGTGATGTTGAAGACTTCTCGAATTTCCGCATATCCAAGGAAATCTTCGCGTAATGTTGGCGCAAGCATGCCAGATAGCATTGCTCTGATATCATCAATTACGTTGTAGATCACAGAATAATACTGGATATCAACACCTTGGTTTGTGGCTTCTTCACGGGCCAGTTTGTTGGCACGTGTATTAAATCCGATTACCATGGCGCCAGAGGCTGCCGCCAGAGCAATATCAGATTCTGTAATACCACCGACACCGGAAAGTAGGATGTTTACCTTCACTTCATCAGTTGCAAGTTTCTCAAGAGAGGCCGCAATCGCTTCGGCAGAACCTTGAACATCAGTCTTAATCACAACTGGAAGTTCGTCAGCAGTACCTTCCTGAATTGCGGTGAACATTTGCTCGATCGTGCCGCGTGCAGTCGCTGTGACTTTCTTGTCTTTTTCAACCTGCGAGCGGTATTCAGCAATTTCTTTTGCCTTCGCCTCTGTTTCAGTCACGATGAAGTCATCACCGGCAACAGGGTTTCCTTGGACACCCAGAACCTCAACAGGGACAGATGGTCCAGCGGAGGTAACAGGGTTCCCCCGGAAATCAAGAAGGGCACGAACTTTACCGTGAGACGTACCAGCGACGAAATAATTGCCGACTTCAAGTGTTCCGCGATTAATCAAAACAGTCGCAACCATACCGCGGCCAGTTTCGATTTTGGCTTCGACGATGGAGCCTTGTGCATTGCGCTCTGGATTAGCTTTAAGTTCAAGGATTTCAGCTTGCAACAAGATGGCTTCTTGCAGCTTGTCCAAACCAGTGCCTTTCAGCGCTGATACTTCAACATCCAGAACGTCGCCGCCCATATCTTCCACGAAGATTTCATGCTGCAATAGTTCCTGACGAACTTTGGCCGGATCAGCGCCCGGTTTATCGCATTTGTTGATTGCGATAATCACAGGCACTTCCGCCGCTTTAGCATGTTTAATGGCTTCGATTGTTTGCGGCATGACACTATCATCTGCAGCAACAACCAAAATAACGATGTCAGTGATACTCGCACCGCGCATACGCATGGCAGTAAATGCCTCATGGCCTGGTGTATCCAGGAACGTAATGGTGTCGCCAGATGCGATCGTTACCTGATAGGCGCCGATATGCTGCGTGATGCCACCGGCTTCGCCAGATACAACGTCAGTTTTGCGCATGGCGTCCAGCAAAGATGTTTTGCCGTGGTCCACATGGCCCATAATAGCGACAATTGGTGCGCGAGGAATGAGGCTATCTGCAGTATCAGCAATTTCGCCGCCAAGACCGATTTCAACATCGGAAGCTGCGACACGCCTTATAGTATGTCCAAGCTCTGCCACAACTAGTTCAGCAGTATCTGCATCAATGGTTTGCGTTGGTGTTGCCATGATACCGAGTTTCATCAATGTTTTAACAACATCGACAACCCGTTCAGTCATCCGGTTAGCAAGTTCCTGTACGGAAATAACCTCTGGAATGGTGACTTCCCGATAAACCTTTTGCGGCAAATCTTCTGGCTGCATCTGCTGTCTTCTACGGGCACGTTTAACTGCCGCTAGAGAGCGTTGCTTCGGCCCGCGATCATTAAGTGCATCCCCAAGGGTCATGCGACCAGAACGACGGCGTTGATCAGTAGTTTTGCGAGCAGGTGTTGCTGCTTTGTCGTCTGCGGCACCGCGAGGTTTTGTAAGTTTCCTGCGAGCGCCAACAGCAGGCTTGTCTTTGCTGTCAGTTGTACTTTCTGTTGTACGCGGTGCAGGTCTGCCAGCTGGTTTAGCAGCTGTTCTTGCTGCTGGTTTTTGCGGCGCAGCTCGTTTTGGCTCCGCAGCAGGGGCAGCTGCCTTATTCTTTGCACGATGTTTTGCAGCTTCAGCTTCTTTGGTCGCTGTCGCCTCATCAGTCAAGCGGCGTGCTTCGTCTTCTTCAGCACGGCGACGCTCTTCCGGAGAGCGGCGATTGGAAACACGTTCCTGGCCTTTACGCTCTTTCTCTGCGGCTTTATCAAGGATTGCCTGCTCTTCGGCCCGTTTCTGATCTTCAACAGCACGTATCGCAGCTTCCTGCGCTTGTCTTACGTTTTGCTCTTGAGCAAGCTGGAGAGCAGCAGCACGCGCGCTTTTCTCACCTTGGGTCAGAAGGTTCGGATCTCTACGATTGTTGTCGCGCCGTTTTTGGCCTGATTTGCCAGCAGGTTTTTGCGCGCCCAGTGGTTTCTTCTGAACGGGTGCTGCGGGTGCAACTGGTGAAGCCACAGGTTTTGCTGGCGCAGGTGCGCCGCCGCGTTTCTTGCGAACCTCTACCTGCACAGTTTTGGAGCGACCATGGCTAATGCTTTGGCGAACCTGACCGCTGTCACCGGCGCCTTTTTTCATTTCCAGCGGTTTGTTCAGGCTAAGCGATTTGCGCCCACCCTTGTCGTTTGTTTCAGTCATTCTTACTCCGACCCGGTTCTTTCACCTTCATCGTCTTGGTTTCGAAAGCCAGCCAGCTTGGAAACCTCGACCAAAAACTTATCTGTTAGTCCTCCACGGACTAACGACGCATGGACCGAGTTTCCCTGGCCAAGCGCCTGACTTAATTCTGCACTGCTAAACAGCTCGACTATTGGCAAAGAAGCCGCCAGCCATCGCAGTTTTTTTCGCCCATCTTCTGAGCCGTCATTTGCCGCAAGTAATACAGCAGCTTTTCCGGCTTTTAAAGAGGCTTCTACCTTGGCGAAGCCAGTTTTTACCAAACCGCTTCTCCGACCAAGGCCGAGTGTGTTTAAACATCTTGCTGCCAGAGCGTTTTCGACAGACTCTGCCAAACTCTCTGGTACAGTAATTTTTTGCTTAGCAGATCGGGAAAACAGCCCTTTTTTACAGGCAAGCTCTATATCCGTTCTACTGCAACTAATCCAAATTCCGCGCCCCGGAAGTTTTCCACGAATATCGAGGACCAGTAAACCATCAGGCGACACAACAAAACGAAGAAGTTCTTCTTTTTTTCGTGTCTGCCCAGTGGCTATACACCGGCGAACCGGATCACTCAAGTCTCGATGTTGACGCGTAAGATTTGCCTTAGGCGTCGCTTTCCTCGTCACTCGCGGTTTCTTCCTCTTCAACAGCTTCTTCTTCAGCAGTTTCTTCGTCGTCAAACCAGTGTGCCCGAGCCGCCATTACAATCTCGTTTGCAAGATCTATGTTCAACCCGAACTCGCGCAAGATGCCGTCTTCGGCACTCACCAGCTCATCCCCAGAAAGATCGGCTAGATCATCAAGTGTTTTAACGCCTGCTTCACCCAAAACAACTACCATTGCAGGGCTTAAAGCTTCAACATTTACAAGATCATCGCTGACACCCAGTGCCTGTCGCTTCTCTTCCATTTCAGCATTAAACGCTTCTATGAATTCCTGTGCGCGGCGAACCAACTCTTCAGCGACTTCCTCGTCGAAACCTTCGATTTCAGCGATTTCAGCGACATCTGTGAAGATCAAATCTTCAATCGATGAGAAACCTTCAGTTGTCAAAAGCTGAGCAATTGTCTCGTCAACATCAAGGGCTGCCATGAAGGTGTTGGTGCGTTCAGTAAATTCTGCCTGACGACGATTAGATTCTTCATCTTCCGTCAGGATATCGATATCCCAGCCAGAAAGTTGTGTGGCCAATCGTACATTTTGTCCGCGGCGACCAATAGCAAGAGACAATTGATCATCCGGAACAACAACTTCAATACGGTTAGCTTCTTCGTCGAGAACCACTTTGGCAACTTCAGCAGGCGCCAAGGCGTTTACAATGAAACTTGCCTGATCGGGAGACCATTGAATGATATCAATTTTCTCACCTTGTAATTCATTCACAACGGCCTGCACGCGAGAGCCTCGCATACCAACGCAAGCACCAACAGGATCAATACTTGGATCGTTGGAGGACACTGCGAATTTTGCGCGACTTCCAGGGTCACGGGCAACTGATTTGATCTCGATGATACCATCGTAGATTTCCGGCACTTCCTGACTAAACAGTTTCGCCATAAATTGCGGATGACTGCGAGAAAGGAAAATTTGTGGGCCGCGTTGTTCACGGCGAACATCAAAGATGTAGGCACGGATACGATCGCCCTGACGGAAACTTTCGCGTGGTAAAAGCTCATCGCGGCGAACAACCGCATCAGCTTTACCCAGATCAACAGTTACGTTGCCATATTCGACACGCTTAACGATGCCGTTAATAACATCACCAATGCGATCTTTATATTCTTCAAACTGGCGTTCACGTTCTGCTTCACGCACCTTTTGAACAATAACCTGTTTCGCAGTTTGAGCTGCAATTCGTCCAAAATCAATGGGCGGAAGATCATCAGTTAAAAGGTCGCCAACCTGACTTCCAGGGACTTCCAGTTCTGCTTCTTCCACAGTGAGTTGTGTGGCTTCATTTTCCACTTCCTCAACAACTTCGCGAACACGTGCGAGGCGAATTTCGCCAGTTCCACGGTTGATATTGGCACGAATATCATTTTCGTGACCGTATTTAGCCCGCGCAGCTTTCTGGATTGCCTCTTCCATGGCTTCCAGAACGATATCCCGGTCAATTAATTTTTCTCTGGCAACCGCATCTGCAACTTGCAGCAGTTCCAGGCGATTTAAACTTGCAGCCGATTCCATGACTTCAATTCCGTCCAATAATTTTGATCAGGACTTGTTGCTGCTCTGACTTGCAGCAATCAACTCATCTGTTAATACCAGCTTCGCTTTTCTTAAATCCGCGAAAGGCAGTTCCCATTTTTCTCCAGCACCATCCAGAAGAAGAATATTTTCCCCTTCTAAACCTAACAATTTACCACGGTACCGGCGCTGGCCATTTACCGCTTCTTGTAACTCCACTTTTGCCTCAAAGCCAGACCAGCGATCAAAATCTTTTAATCGTGTCAGTGGTCGATCGATCCCAGGAGAAGATACTTCCAGGTCATAGGCTTCTGTAATAGGGTCTTCAACATCCATTAGGGCAGAAACGGCGCGACTAATTTCCGCGCAGCCTTCAACGGTCATAGTGCCGTCTTCTTTTTCCGCCATTACCTGAAGAATCGGATATTCTCCGCCGGTAAAACTTACGCGCACCAGTTCATAGCCTAGGCTTTCAATGGTTGGCGCAATTAACTCAGCTATCTTAGTTGTCGGATCCAATGAATGTCTCTTTACTATGGCAAGACAAGAAGTCTATGCCCCATAAACAAAAACAGTGGACCAGAGGCCCACCGTTCAAACAGCTTATCCTTACGGTAAGCGAACAGTATCTTATTAGTCATATAATAGCTCAAGTGCGGGTAAAGCCAAGCTATTTCTTGGACTTTAGGCGTTAGATTTACGCGCGGTACGCCGGAATCGATAGTAGACCGATTTACGTCCCTCTTTTAATGCTTTGGCTTCGTATCTAGTCTGAGGCCAATCATCGCTGCGATTCAGCCAATCTGCGGGATGTTCAGCCTCCCAAACGAAGTCTTCTGATCGCAAAAAATAATGTAAAATCCAGGCGCCGTAATCTGTGTGATCTGTCCCTACTCTCAAGACAGCATCATCCTCCAGAATACGTGCAAGTGCAGCTATATTCTCATCAGTGACGAATCGGCGCTTTTGATGTCCGCTTTTTGGCCAAGGATCGGCAAATAGTAGAAACCCTTTTTTTAGCGAAGCTTCAGGCAAGCGTTCCATTAAAAGTTCCGCCGCTTCGTTGTGAAGCCGAACATTGTCGGACCCATCTTTCTGGAGTTTTCCGAGAAGCACGGCAACTCCGTTAAGAAAGGGCTCGCAGCCAATGATCCCGACATTCGGATGGTTTTTCGCTTGCCACGCGAGGTGCTCGCCTGCGCCAAATCCGATTTCTAGCCAATATTCCTCTGCCTTGTCTTTAAACAGGGACGCGAGATCTACCGGATTTTCATCTTCTGGCACACGCAAAGCAGGCAAGATTTCCTCTACGGCATGTTGTTGGTTTTTGCGAAGTGCTTTACCCCGACGACGGCCGTAGAGAATGCGTTTACGATTTTCTTCAGTTGGAGACATTGCTTTACTTAAATTAGAATGCGGATTGTAGCTCTTGAACCAAATCCAGTTTTTCCCACGAGAAACCGCCGTCTT
Source organism: Alphaproteobacteria bacterium 46_93_T64 (assembly GCA_002163135.1). Lineage (GTDB taxonomy): Bacteria > Pseudomonadota > Alphaproteobacteria > Sneathiellales > Sneathiellaceae > Sneathiella. The sequence goes on along the minus strand of MAAN01000035.1, from coordinate 175,463 downwards.
CATCTGGTGCACGGCCAAAATGACCATACGCGGAGGTTCTTGTGTATATTGGACGGTTCAAATTCAGGTGTTCACGAATGCCGCGAGGACTTAAATCCATTACTTCCATCAGAATTTCTGCAAGACGGCCTTCTTCAACTTTTCCTGTTCCGTATAGGTCTACATATAGAGACAAAGGTTTGGAGACGCCAATGGCATAGGAGACTTGAATACAACATTTGTCCGAGAGGCCAGCTGCCACGACATTTTTAGCAAGATAGCGTGATGCATATGCCGCTGAACGGTCTACTTTGGTTGGATCTTTACCGGAAAATGCACCGCCGCCGTGCGGCGCGGCACCGCCATATGTATCTACGATAATTTTACGGCCGGTGAGACCTGCGTCGCCGTCCGGTCCCCCAATGACAAATTTGCCTGTGGGGTTTACGTAAAATTCTTCTTCTGGACACATCCAACCTGAAGGAAGAACATCCGTAACATATTTGCGAACGACTTCCCTGACTTCTTCGGTCTCAACACCTTCTGCATGCTGCGTGGATACAACGACGGAAGTTGCGCGAACTGGTTTACCATTTTCGTAGGCCAGAGTGATCTGGCTTTTGGAATCCGGTCCTAGAATGCTTTTCGCATCTGAATGCCGTGCATCAGCAAGTGATTTTAAAATATTATGTGAATAATAAATAGGGGCAGGCATTAACACATCGGTTTCATTAACCGCGTAGCCAAACATAATACCTTGGTCGCCAGCGCCTTCATCTTTGTTGCCTGCTGCGTCAACGCCTTGAGCGATGTCTGCGGATTGTTCGTGAAGGAAAATATCAACCGCGGCATTCTGCCAGTGAAAACCTTCTTGCTCGTACCCGATGTCTCTAACAGCTTGACGTGCAGTTTCTTCGATCATGGCTTTGGTAATGACGCCAGGGCCACGAACCTCACCTGCCAAAACGATGCGATTAGTTGTTGTCAGTGTTTCGCAGGCTACTCTTGAAACAGGGTCGTGAGATAAATACAAATCCACAATAGCGTCTGATATTCGGTCACAAACTTTATCAGGATGACCTTCAGATACGGATTCGCTAGTAAAGAGATAGTTGGAGTTTTTCACGCTAAGCCTCGGCTTTCTTATCAGTGATTGCTGCGAACTCAACGGTTCCGCAAATTGATTAATCGTTTCGGCAATTTAGCGTCATACTTGCTCAGGTCAAGCACAGATTATGCTACACATTATGTTTCTGTGCTCGTCGCTTGTTCTTGTTCTCCGATTGCTTTGATGAGTTCCAGCACTCGTTTTCGGGTTTCTACATCGGAAATGCTGTAAAAGGCACGTGCAAGCTGTTGAGTTTCTCTCGTTGTTACGGGTTGCTGTTCAAACGTATTCGCGTCGTCTGAAACTTGGCTGCCGTTCAGGGTTAAGCTATCTGGAATTTCATCAAAGAAGAAAGCTGGCGGGACTTTTAGAAGTTGACTGATCTGATAAAGTCTACTTGCACCGACGCGATTTGCGCCTTTTTCGTATTTTTGAATTTGCTGAAAAGTAAGCCCCAGATCTTTTCCAAGTCTTTCCTGGCTAATGCGTAGAAAATTTCTTCGCTCTCTCAATTTGTTGCCCACATGAACGTCCACAGGATGATGTGACATGTATTTACCCTCTCTTCCGGTTAGAAATTCATACTGTGGTTGATTTAAAAAAACATTAACGGTTGTATGCCAGAAGCGCCATCAGAATAAGTCAATTTTGAGCCTCGTGATACGATAAATTTCTGCTTTTTCTCTGCCGCACAGTAGATTATGAACTTTTGAGGCTACGGCGACGCAAATATAACGCTGGGAGAATAAACGCAATCGTAAGGCCAAAGGGTAAGAACTCCCCAACTTTGCTATAGAACGTTCTGCCCTCTATGGGAGACGGGATTTTTCCATCAATGACACCCGCATCTATAGGTGCGCGCTTTTGCAGAACACGGCCGTATCCATCAACAATTGCGGAAACTCCTTTGTTTGCAGACCTGATCAATGACACACCCTGTTCAATGGCACGTGTTTGGCTTGTGACAAAATGCTGATAGGGGCCGGACGTATGTCCAAACCATGCATCATTTGTAACGTTCAAGATCCATTCAAAAGGGGCTTGGCCCTTTATTTCCCATGGGAAGGCGACTTCATAACAGATGAGAACGCGTGCAGGAGGCAAATTCCCAACGCTTAAAATGTCTGAAGCATTTTCTTCAGGGAATGAAAAATCGGACATTTTGTCGAGAACGGGAATGAGGCTGGAAATTCCGGATGTTTTAAGGAACCATCTCAATGGCAAATATTCTCCATATGGGAGGAGATGACGCTTATCATATTTTCCAAGGATCTTGCCTTCGGAACTGAGGGCCTGAACACTGTTCCAATACAGCCTTCTCTCTGGATCTTTGCGAGGCGCTCCGGTGATTATAGCGCCGCCGGGAGGAACAAATTGTTGCAGATAAGGTTTGAGTCGTTCGTCAGTTGTTAAAAAAAACGGGACAGCTGTTTCTGGCCAAATAAGATATTTGGCTGAGGTTTCGCCTTCTCGGCTGAGTTCAGTTAACCGGCGCACATGTTCAAATCGTGTTTTTGGTTTCCATTTGCCTTGTTGATCGTTGTTTGGTTGAACGATGCGGAGGTCGGTGCCTTCGATCAGATCCAATGGAGGTGCTTGAAGACGAGTAAAACCGACGGCAAAAAGACAGGCAAGCATAGCGCAATCTGCAAGAATATATCTGTTCTTAGTGCGCTGGCTTAACGTTGGATCTGCTAAAATACTAGGAACGCTACTTACAAATACTGTCAAAAGAGTAAGCCCGTAAATGCCGAAAAAGGCAGTCCACTGCATTAGTGGTAGTGTATTGCCCCAACTATATCCAGCAAGGTTCCAGGGAAAGCCTGTAAAAATTACGCCGCGAATATACTCAAACAACGTCCAGATACCGGCGAATGCCAACACTCTTATCAAGCCTCGCGCCTTTAGAATATGCAGAGATAATGTTGCAAGCCCACAAAAAATGGCGAGAAATGCTGGTAGTATGAGTGTTGGAATGGGAATAAGGGCCGCATGGGCGTTGGCGTCAATAGTAAAGGAAAACCCAATCCAGTAGAGGCCCGCGATGAATTGGCCCCAGCCAAACCACCAACCGATGAAATATGCTTGCCATTTGCTTTGGCATTTCCCAAGAAGGATTAGCAGGCCGGAGAAACAGACAGGGAGAAAAAATATCAGATGAAGAGGTGCAAATGTTGTCGCCAAAAGAAGTCCGAGGACAAAAGCTATCCCTCCCAGCTTCCAAAATGGTAGTTGGTCTAGTTTAGGCATCCTTATGTTCATTCAGCCTCTGCTAAGAGTTCAGGTCTGCGGCATATACGGACACGTTTTACCTTGCGAGGATCTGCATCAGTGATTTCGAAATCCAGACCACTTATATGGGGTATGATCTCGCCGCGTACTGGGATATGGCCTGCTAACTGAAACACCAGACCTCCTACAGTATCAACTTCATCATCTTCATCTTCTGGCAAAAGGTCGACCTCGAGAAGCTGTTCAAGTTCTGTAATTGAGGCGCGTGCGTCCGCTTCAATGTTGCCATTACCTGCAACGATAATCAGCGGGCCTTCCTGTTCGTCATGTTCGTCTTCAATATCGCCTACAATTTCCTCGACCAGATCCTCAATCGTAACAAGTCCGTCTATGCCCCCGTATTCATCCACAACTGTTGCCATGTGAATGTGGGTTGCTCGCATTTTTAGAAGGAGGTCCTGCAAAGACATGGAGGGCGGCACAAAAAGGACTTCTCGGCGGAAGTTTTGCCAGTTTGTATCGTTATTTGTGTCCCAGAAATTAATCAGATCCTTGATATGGAACATGCCAAGGACGTTGTCGAGGGTTTCTTCATACACAGGAAGGCGTGAATGACTAGTCTCTGCAAAACGTGCAACAACTTGATCCAGAGTTAAGCTGTTTTCAATCGCTTCTATATCTGCGCGCGGGATCATGACATCGCTAATATTGATGTCGCCAATTCCCAAAATGTTTGTCAGCATCGCCTTTTCTGCAGGATTTATTTCCTGTTCTGGGTCATCATGCTCTTCAATCAGTTCCTCTAGGGTGGAACGAACACTGCTGTCAGTTTGTTGGGTAAGACCTAACGCGCGGAACATTCGGCGAAACAGTCCGGGTTGCTCAGATGTTGTATCGTCCGTATGAGCTTTGGAGGATGAGTTATGTGTCGGTATATTGTCAGTCATGATCTGCTAGGTTATTTGATCCTCTAACTATCGCTTAAATAATATGGATTGTCGATATTCAACTTTGTAAGGATCTGAACTTCAAGTTGTTCCATTTCCTCCGCATCGGCCTCTTCTATATGGTCATAGCCGAGCAAATGTAGAACCCCATGAATGGTTAGATGGGTTGCATGATCTAGAAACGACTTATTCTGTTCGGTGGCCTCAGTTTTTATTGTCTCTTCTGCAAAAGCAATATCACCAAGAACCAAGGGCTCATTAAACGTGAGCGCTTCTGCTAAATTTTCCTGGGTTAATTCTGTATCTGGAAAGGAAAGGACATTCGTCGGTTTATCCTTTCCGCGGTATTCTCTGTTTAAAACCTGAACTTCCGCATCCCCTGTAAACAGGAAGCTCACTTCTACTTCTGAAGTCTCTGGTGCAGATGTTACCTCGAGCAGCGGCAAAACATGAAGCAAAGTAGCAGCCAAAATCGCTTGAGTTCTGACATGCAGCGTCTCGCTATGCAGCTGCCAATGTGCTTCATCTATGGAGATGCTTGCCAAACATTCCAATGGGAGTGGGTATAGGTCAGCCAAAAAGGGGTCTTCTGATGTCACTATTGTTTTCCTGAAAATAGGAGAAAAGGCTGCGGCAGAGATAGTCAGGTGTTATTCTTCAAGCCCTTCACTTTGGCCTGAATTTCCAGACTGAGTTGTTTCTCGCGGTCAAGTTCGCCATAGGCGCGAACAATTCGAGTAACCAACGGGTGGCGAACCACGTCAGATTCACCAAAGTCAATAATATCGACGCCTTTAACACCCCTGAGAATTTTGACAGCTTCTTTAAGACCTGATGGTACGCCGATAGGCAAGTCAATTTGTGATAAATCGCCGGTTACCGCCATGGACGAATTTTCGCCCATACGGGTCAGGAGCATTTTCATTTGAACGGGTGTGGTGTTCTGTGCTTCATCCAGAATAATGGCTGCGTTTGATAAGGTTCTGCCGCGCATAAAGGCCAGAGCAGCCACTTCGATTTCACCGTTTTCAAGGCGTGTTACCACCTCTTCGGCTGGAAGCATATCGTACAGAGCGTCGTATAACGGGCGTAAATACGGATCAATTTTGTCTTGCATGTCGCCCGGTAAAAAACCTAATTTTTCTCCGGCTTCAACTGCTGGACGAGCAAGAATGATCCGATCCACTTTGTTTTCGATCAACATCGAAACTGCGTTTGCCACAGCAAGATACGTTTTGCCGGTTCCTGCAGGACCTAGCCCGAAGACCAGTTCGTGCGTGTGGAGGGATTTTACGTAGTAGGACTGGTTGGTAGAGCGAGGCGTAATCCTGCGCCGTTTCGTCACAATCATGGAACCCGTAGCTGCCACTGAACTGCGTGTTCCATCTGCCGCGGGAAGGTCTTTTGCCATGCGAATGGCTGCGTCTACTTCGCCTTCTGTAACATCTAGACCGTTTTCAAGTCGCTGATAAAGGTCTTCCATAACTTGTTTTGCGAGCAGGCGAGTGTCGGCTGGGCCAGTTATGGCCATTTTATTTCCGCGCGGGGTAACTGAAATCCCGAGCCCTTGTTCAATTCTGGCTAGATACCGGTCATGTTCACCGACCAGCTGTGCCAGCAAATGATTGTCGTCAAACTCAACAAGAGTTACTTTTTCTTTTTGTTCTTTTGGCGTTTTTGAATCAGTTACTGAGTTCGACACAATTTCTCCTTGGCTTAAGCAGCATTCTCCGAGCTGCTGGATTTCAAGGTTCCGCGCAACGAATTTGCGTTCCCCTCATCAATGATAACGTCTGCAACACGGCCAATACGATGTGTCGGTGACTGAACATAAACCGACTGCATATACGGGCTGCGTCCAATGAGTTGCCCTTCGCGCTTGCCCTCGCGTTCAAGTAAGACAGGAACTGTCTTTCCTTCGAACGAGCGATTATAAGCAAGTTGTTGTTCGTTTAGCAGAGCTTGTAAGCGTGCTAATCGCTCAGATTTCACCTCTTCAGGGATCATTTGAGCTTCCTGTGCCGCGGCGGGTGTTCCGGGACGAGGACTATATTTGAAGCTGTAGGCTTGTGCGTAATTCACGTCGCGGATCAACTGCATGGTATCTTCGAAATCCTGCTCAGTTTCCCCGGGGAAACCGACAATGAAATCACCAGACAATGCTAAATCCGGGCGGTATGTTCGAAGTTTTTCAATAATCCGGCGGTACTCATCCCCTGTGTGGCGACGGTTCATGGCCTCCAGGATTTTATCAGAGCCTGCTTGTACGGGAAGATGCAGGTAGGGCATCAGAATGTCGATATCTCTGTGGGCCTGACAAAGTTCTTCCGTCATCTCCAATGGATGGGATGTCGTGTAGCGAAGACGTTCAAGACCGTCCAATTCAGACAATTGACTGATCAATTCTGCCAATGAATGTGACTGATCATCAGTTCCAAGTCCGTGATAGGCGTTTACATTTTGTCCCAGCAGCGTGATTTCGCGGGTGCCCCCAGCGATCATCCGTTTTGCTTCGTTAATGATTTCAGTGGTGGAACGAGAAAACTCAGCGCCGCGTGTATAAGGCACAACGCAAAATGCACAGAATTTGTCGCAGCCTTCTTGCACGGTGAGAAACGCGCTTAGATTGGTATCAATGGCTTCATCGGGCAGGTGGTCAAATTTTGGCTCAACTGGGAAATCAGTTTCGAGTATCTGACCGGACCCGCGTGCCGCTTCGGCCAGCATTTCTGGGAGTTTATGATAGGACTGAGGCCCAAAAACCATATTCACATAGGGCGCACGTTTCATAATCTCTGCGCCTTCAGCCTGTGCAACACAGCCTGCGACAGCAATCGTCATTTCTCCGCCGCCGGCTTCCATTTTTACCCGGCGTTTATTACGCAGGCGACCAAGCTCTGAAAAAGTTTTTTCAGAAGCTTTTTCCCGGATATGGCAAGTATTCAAAATTGCCATATCTGCATGGTCTGGGGTAGGAGTCAGAGAATATCCCAAAGGGGATAGAATGTCGGCCATACGGGCAGAATCATATACATTCATCTGGCAGCCATACGTGGAAATATACAGTTTCTTGGTCACTCGTCCTCACTGACCACATATTACGTGGAATCGAGATTTGGCAAAAGTACTTACAATTGCTTGTAAACGGCGATTTTTAACAGCAATTTCCTCAAAAATGAAGAACTTGATGAAAAAAGTCAAAAATCAATCAATTATCGGCGACTATTGGCTCTGCTCGGTTGGTCATTGCCCTTGATAGGCCTTCTGCGATGAGGAGTTGGCAATCTGCAGCCATCTCTTTTCGAGAATCATAGTCTTCAATTGTTACTGGAGGATGAAACCTGAGCTCCGCAGTCACGTGCCCAGACTTCAAAAATTCCCAAATGTGACCCAGTAACTGCTCGTCGCCAACCCATGCGATAGATTTCATAATGTTCCGTGTTACATACATATTATCCATTTTGCTGTATGCAAGTGTCACAGGCTGAACACAAAGGGCTTTATCGCCTGCATGGTTTTCGGCAAGGGCAAAATAGGCGCTTTTGAAGTTATGAATGACCAACCCATTTGAAGAAGTTCCTTCGGGAAACAAAAACATATTGTCTCCCTTTTCCAAATGCTCTTGCATGTCGGTTTTGTGAACTTTTATAGAATGGCGGGTGCGGGCAATGAAAATTGTTTCTTGAAGTTTCGCGAAAAGGCCGAAAAGCGGGTATTTTGAAACCTCTTCTTTGGCAACGAAACTCCCCTGAAGAGCTTTACCAACCACGGGAATATCGAGCCAGGAAATATGGTTGATCACGAATAGCGTGGGTTGGGTTTTAGAAGGTGTGCCATGGCAAATGAGCTTAACACGCAGTAGTTTGCACAATCCCTTGTGAAAAATTTGAGGCAATAGATATCGAGTGTTTGGAAAAACAATCCTGCTTATCATGTGAACAGGAATAAGCAGCGCCGCCCAAAGCAGAGCGAGCAAAATAACACATATGGATCTGATACTGTTCATCGGGAAAAACCGGGCTTGAAAGAAATACTATCTGTCTTTTTTATGAAGAGATGTGTGCTTGATATTCACAACTGACTCTTCAGGTTTTAGTTCCGCACCACTTTTGCCCACAATTGGCTTTCCGTATAGCTCTAACCGATGATCGACCAGTTCGAAGCCAAGTTCTTTGGCGATTAAAGTTTGCAAAGCTTCAATTTTCTCACTTGTAAATTCGATTACTTGTCCGGATTCAATGTTAATCAGATGATCGTGATGTTTTTCCGACACTTCTTCATAACGTGCGCGTCCGTCACCAAAGTCATGACGCTCAAGAATGCCGTTCTCTTCAAACATGCGAACAGTTCTGTAAACGGTAGAAATACTGATGGTTTCGTCAACATCTGCTGCGCGTTTGTAAACTAGCTCCACATCAGGGTGATCATGAGATTCCGACAGGACACGCGCGATTACGCGGCGCTGTTCTGTCATGCGCAATCCTTTGTCGATGCATAGTAGTTCCACTCGAGATGACATCCGGACCTCAATACTAATATTTGCTGATGAATTCTAGTACAGCCACTTTATACAAATACAAATCCCGGGGCCACAAAAGAAATGTTACGTGGCCACTGTTTTCTTGCGGCGTGTGCCAAGGCCGATTTTTTTTGCAAGGTTTCTGCGCTGATTTGCGTAGTTAGGGGCAACCATTGGATAATCAGAAGGCAAGCCCCAGCGTTGCCGATATTCATCAGGCGTCATGTTATAGGCTGTTTTTAAGTGACGCTTTAGCATCTTCAGTTTTTTGCCATCTTCAAGACAGACAATGAAGTCTGGTTGAACAGACTTGCGAATTGAGATCGCTGGTTGTGGTCTGTCATTTACTGGCTCGGAAGTGCCAACAGTCGCCAAAGTAGAATATACTTCCCGGATCAGGCTGGAAATATCACCAACTTCCACCGCATTGCGAGAAAGATGCGACGTGACGATGTCTGTTGTTAGAGCAAGTAGCTCCATTTTCTCTACTTTGTCAGACACTTTTACTAGTCCTCCAATAAAAAAGGTTGCTGCCTTATAATGTATGCAGTTTATATGTGCAATACTAGCGCAAGAAAAAAGGGGTTGTGATAAAAAAATTTATTAACCCAGTTCATTGGACAACTGTATAAGTACTTAAACAGTTGCGATTAACTATTTAAGTAGTAATGCAAGATTGCTGAACTTGAATAGAGACTTTCGTTTTTTGGAAAACAACGATGGCTAACGCGCGTGGAGGGTCATCTCGAAAATCAGTGCGTCGACACGTCCAGTTTCGTCGCGGTAATAGCCCTTTCGCCGCGCAATTTCAGAAAACCCTACCTTTTCATAGAGGCGTCTGGCCGGGATGTTCTTTTCGGAAACTTCCAGCAGTAGGCGCCGAACATTTCGGTTTGAGAGATACTCTTGCCCGCGCTCAAGTAAAAGAGCTCCACATGAACTTCCTCTTGTCTCGGGTAGAATTCCGAGAGTTAGAATTTCGGCTTCGTCATGAGTAATTTGATATAGGCAAAATCCAATGGGAGTAACATCCCGGCAAAGAAGTTGCGTTGTTGTCGTCGGGAGGGCTAACAGATCGGAAAATGTTTTTTCATTCCACGCAGGGGCAAAGCATTCTTTATGCAGGGCAGCAAGTAGCGGAGCGACTGTCTCAGAATGTAAGAACTCGTGAGTGAACGTCATTTTTTTGCTGGCGTAGGGTCTATACCGCCCGGTAATTTTGCATCCGGCCCCCGCAGATATAAGGGAGCTGGTGGCGGTGATCCTTCCACTGGAACACCTCGCTCTCTTGCAAGTGCCGCAATAACCCTTGCGTCAGGATTAGGCTCCAAGTCCGCTAGTTCAAAAGAAAGACCTTCAAGCTGCCCAGCTTCTTTTAAAAGTGGACCGCCACTTCCAAGAATTAGAAAAGGAGTGTCTGGTAAGAAAGTGTGGGCGGCGCTTATCTCAACGGCTTGTGGCGCATCGATAGACGTTGGCCGGGCTGAATTATCTTCATATCGATAAGATTGAACATAGATTTCTTTTCGCCGGGCATCGATGGCGGGAATTATTATGCGACCGTCGGCAAGCTCTGCCGGTACTGAAGCTGCCAAGGTGTTTAAAGTTGTAATTCCGAGGCAGGGTTTATTGGCAGCAATGGCAATTCCACGCGCGGCGGCAAGACCAATGCGCAAGCCCGTAAAGGTACCGGGACCAACCGAGACAGCGATCATATCCAGATCTTCAAAGCGGGTGTGGGCTTCGGTCATCAGGGATTTAATAATCGGCAACAAGGTTTCAGCGTGTCCGCGAGCGCGTTCTTCATGGTGAAACGCCAAAATGGTTTCATCTTCACTAAGGGCAACAGAACACGCGTTTAAGGCGGTGTCCAATGCAAGTATCCTCATTGCCTTCTGCGTCATGTCCTAGTAGGCTCCCTTTCTCAGCGAGGCTAGGCCTTAGCATATAGTTTTTTTCTTGTCTGGTGTAAAAGTATGACAGACGCCAGTTTCGTATGGGTGATGGGTCACAAATGAAGCTCGTAGAGATTACCAAAGAAGCGTTCGATGTAGAGTTGGAGATACGCTATGCCAGTGTTAACAATTTCACCGAAGCTCCGATTTACAAACGATCTGCATGTTTTTTGAATGAAGAGGCCGCCGAAAATCTGAAAATAGCAACGGCACTTGCAAAACAAGTTGGATATCGCTTTAAGGTGTTTGACGGATTTAGACCGACAGAGGCAGTTCAGGCGCTCTGGGATCATACCCCAAACCCGGCGTATCTGGCTCCGCCCTCCAGTGGATCGCCGCATGCAAGGGGGGCTGCGATTGATTTGACTCTTCTTGATAAGCAGGGCGCGGAACTTGAAATGGGCACAGAGTTTGATGCGATGACAGAATTGTCTCATCACGGAGCGCTGGACATCTCGAGTGAAGCACAGAAAAATAGAGCAATATTGCTGGGGCTCATGACGGCGTCTGGTTGGGATTTTTATCGGAATGAATGGTGGCACTACCAATTGTTCAAACCGCGTAGATATCCAACTTTATCTGATGAGGCAGCGGCGACACAAATGATGGAATTGGATTAAGAGGTAATAATGACGGGATATGGTAAGTATAAAGGGTTTCTGAGAGCAGCATTTTGGATGAACTGTGCCGCAATATTGTTTGGTGCAACTCTTTTAACTGCAATCCCCGCACAGGCTGACGACTGGGCCAGCGTGATCATGTATCATCGTTTTGACGAGAGTAAGTATCCGACAACTAATATTTCACTTGAGCAATTTCAGGCCCACGTGAATGAGCTTAAAAATGGTGGATATACGGTTCTACCCCTTGGACAAATCGTTGAACATCTGGAAAATAATAAAACTCTTCCGGATCGCACTGTGGCCATTACCATTGATGATGCTTATCGGTCTGTTTACGAAAAAGCTTGGCCGATTTTGAAGAAAGCTGATCTGCCATTTACTGTATTTGCTTCAACGAATTACCTGGGAAAAAATAATCCGGACTATATGAATTGGGCGCAATTGAAAGAGATGAGTGACGGGAACGTCTATATTGGCCATCACTCGGCAAGCCACGCGCATCTTCCAAAATTGTCTCTTGATCAAATTCGCAACGAGATCACGGGCGCAAATGAAGCCTTTCAGAAAAATTTGGGATTTGTTCCGGCTCTTTTTGCCTATCCATACGGTGAGTACGGTTTGGATATAAAAAATATAATTGCAGATGCCGGTTTCAAGGCTGCTTTTGGACAGCAATCAGGTGTTGCTTATGCAGGACATGACAAATTTTCGTACCCTCGTTTTGCAATGAACGAGAATTACGGGAGTATCGGACGGTTACGTTTGGCCGCAAATGCGTTGCCGCTTCGGGTTAAGAATGTGACCCCTACGGACAATGTCCTGAAAATAAATCCTCCTGCATTCGGTTTTTCTTTGGATGAGAAATACGACAATTTGAAACAGCTTACTTGCTATTCTTCAAATCAGTCGGGAGGGACCGTTCCAATTCAGCGCATCGGAGAGAACCGGTTCGAAATCCGATTAAGCAGGGCTTACCAGCCGGGGCGTGGGCGAATAAATTGTACGTTGCCAGGTGCAAACGGGCGTTTTCGCTGGTTTGGTAATCTCTTTTATATTCCGCGAAATTAAGGACAGATAATGAATGGTATTGGACGACTTAAGAACAAACTAAAAGCGGGTCAAAAAACCGCGGGTGCTTGGCTATTTACGGGCTCGTCGGAAATGGCGGAAGTGATGGGTGGCTGCGGATTTGATGCAATTATGATTGACCATGAGCATGGCGGAGGAGATCTTCGAACTTCTATGGATCAGCACCGTGCTATTCGCTCTGTTGGTGATACAAGTGTTTTTATGCGGATCCCAGTAAATGATCCTATTGAGGTAAAACGTGCGCTGGACATCGGTATGGAAGGGATCATGTTCCCTTCTGTGAATACGGCAGCCGAAGCCCAAATGGCTGTGGACGCATGTCGATATCCACCTAACGGAACCCGTGGTGCGGGATTTGGAGCCGCTAGGGCAGCATTATATGGACGTCATGCAGAAGAATATCGTCGTGATTTTGAAGATAATGTGATGATTATTTGCCAAATAGAAACGGCAGAAGCTGTTGCCAATATTGAGGAAATCGCGGCCGTAGATGGCGTCGATATGTTGTTTATTGGTCCCTATGATTTATCAGGAAGTATCGGTAAACTTGGCGAGTTCGCCGATCCTGACGTCAAAGCACAGTTTGAACTGGCGCGAGATAAAATCAAGAAAAGTGGCAAATGGCTGGGCTGTATTTCTACAGGATCCGCTCGTACAAATGAGATGTTTGCCGAAGGTTTTGATTTTCTATTATGTGCAGCAGAAACATCTTTACTGGCGGCTGCAGCAGATCAGTTGCTAGATGAATTGACTATCTGAGCAAACCGCTCTGGGGCCAATTTGGAATCTTCAAATTGGCCTAGGTTGTTCACCCTCATGAGGGATTGCAGGGCTTCAATATAATCGTCAGCGCGTTCTGAATACGATGTAAGCGTACGACTAAGTTCGTATCCACTTGCGATGCCATATTCACTGCGTTGGCGGGCACGTTCCAGGCGGAATTCTTCGTAAGCGCTAAAGCTGTTCAAGTTCGTTGCATAATTCTCAATAGACTGAAGCAACTCATCAAATGCTTTAACCTCATACTGCTCTCCCTCTGCACGCTCGTGGGGAACAAGTCCTTCGCCCGGCGACCAGACGCGTTGACCGAACAGAGCATTGCCTTCTCTTGCAAATCTGGAGGTTCCCCAACCTGATTCTTCGATGCCCTGAGCAAGAGCAAGGGAGACTGGAACGGTATCTACACGTAATAACAAGCCCGGCATGTCATTGGCGTTTCCACTGTAATGTTTGGCGAGCCAGTTAAGCCAAGTGGCTTGCTTGATGGTAAGGGACGTTCCATTTTGGCTGCTTGCCATTAGTTCTTGAAGCTTCTTGCGCTGTTTCTCAATGTTTTCGTTCACTTTGAGAATGAGGGGCAGGGCAACTGACAAAAACAGGTTCTTACGGTCCTGTACATTTTCGATATCGAGGATATCCGTTGGCATGTTTTGCACGAAATACCGCGGCACATCCTGGCCGGATCTGATCTGAGGCAGATTAAAGGCAACGTTGTTCCAGCTGTTAGTCAGCGAGACCACTGTAATCTGAAAAGGTTGCTCCACAGCAGGTAGATCTGCCGGGCGCAGTTGCGGCGTCGGGATGTTAAGCAATGCTGTCTTGTAGCTGTCAGCAGCACCTGGTACGGCCACAGGGGCTGGTTTTACAGGCAAGCTCGCATACGCCATCTGAGATGGGTGATCGCCAAACTCTGTCGCGGCATATACCACAACGAGCGACAAAGCGAGCAAGGTGGCAACCTTACTTGATTTAAGAGCAGATGTTATCTGACGCATTTCAGTTTATCGCCGTACCATAGTTAACCTGCTAACGCAGGCGTATTAGAACACTATATTTGGTGCGTGTAACACCACCAATACACTAAATACTGTGCCTTCAAGTCAAAATACGACGATGACATGTCGGCGGAAACGGAATATGTATTAAGAAAGTGTTAATTGCAAGCCTTGAGTCAGCCGAACGGAATCTTGTGGAGACTCAAGGAGTTACAACTCACGAATTTTTTCAAGATTCGGGGGAAAATCGATACTCGAATAAAAATCTCGAATCGAGTATGGGAAAGATTATGTAACAGCGTCCAGTTGACTGCTACTCATGTTGCCCGGAACAACTGTGATGGGGATGGCAAACGTACCTGACATTTCCCCAACAAGGCTTTTCACCAGTGGACCAGGGCCACCTGTGTCGGGTGAAGCTGCCAGCACCAAAATGCGGATATCTGGATCTTCTTCAATCAAGGCCAGAAGTTCATCCTTTATATACCCATCACGAATAACAAATTCCGGTATTAGATTGGTGTCATTCTGAATTTCAGCAGCCAGTTCCTGTAGCAGCTCCTCTGCTGCTTGGCGGGCTTCTTCACGCATGACCTGCTCAACCCCCATCCAATGCTGGAAATCAGGCGGTTCGATCACTTTAAGCAAAATAACACCACCGCCAACATGCCAAGCACGCCGGCAAGCAAACCGGATAGCCGATTTGCATTCGGGCGTGTCATCGACAACAACTAGAAATTTGTTTCGGCGTTTAGAAGTTTGGGTGTCACCACTCATGAAGTTTCCGAATGTTGTTAATACCAGCCTCTATCCTGCCATCAGATTAAGGGTTATTTCAAGAGAATGTTACTTATTTCCCGAAGTTGTGTGCGGGCACGTAAGATATAAAACCCTTGTACAGCGAGATGATTAGGGAAAAGCTGACCATCTGTTTTGGCGTTTGAAATGATATAGGGGTCCAGCTCGACGATCGATTGAAAACTGGACAGGAGTTGTTCCCATGCATTTCCAAGTTCTCGTTCTTGGATCAAGTCTTCAAAATCTTCTGACAAGGCTTTCAAGATCATGTAATAGGCATAAGATTGCCCTTTGAAGCCATAGAAAAGATCATCTGCCAAGAAATCTACGTAGGCGCCGGAATGTTCGGCAATATGTTTATCAATAACAGCCGTGGAAGAGCCAAGATCAAGTGCAATGCGGTCCAGTGTTGCAAGCAGGTTGTCGCCACGTTTTTCAAAGACGGCGCGCCCCTCTGCAAGGCGTTTGTTGTAGTTGATCAAGGAATTGCGGGCTTTTTTATATTGTGTTTCCGAGGAGGCCGTCGGAAGGAATGAGACAGAAGGGTCCCATTCAAAGACATCTGCTGGGTATTGCAGAAGACCCGCAGTTATTTGAAGATCGGGGTCCGTTTGGCTGGATCCACGCGTTCGGCCAATTTGATCAGTTAGCTCGAACCCGAAGCGGGCTAACGCAGAAACGATGCCTTGCTGATAATTTGGCATGTTATCGAGCAGGGATCCCGGCATAAAAAACGGATCGTTTGTTGTCCAGACATTCTGGATGACTTCACGGTCAATGAGGCCCGCCATTATTTCTATGGCACGGCTACCGCCTGGCATTTGATTGGATTTGGCGGGAATGAATTTTACATCGTCGTCAATTGTATGGATCCACATCATGCCGCCGATGTAATAGATAGCGACGAGGGCAATAAGGATCAGCGAAAGGTTTCGGGTATGGCCGCGTAGTGTAATGCTACGGCCTCGCGGTGTATTTCCGCCCGTTCCGATTTCGCTCATGGTCTCTAAATCCTCATTTGTTTAGGCAAGTGTACACCTAAATGTAAGAGCGAGGCGACAGGATACAAGTTTGTCGCCTCTATCTCGTTTTTAGCTTACCAAAAATCCAACTGTTTCTTTTACTTCGCGAATGACAGGATCTGCGATTACACGAGCCCGTTCAGCGCCGTCTTTCAAAACACTATCTACATATCCCGGGTCGGCCATCAATCGTTTCATTTCAGCACCAATTGGACCAAATTTTTCAACGGCTAGTTCCGTGAGGGCTGGCTTGAAACTTGAGAATTGCGATCCAGCATATTCCGCAAGTACATCCGCCTTAGTCATATCCGCAAGAGCCGCATATATCCCAACAAGGTTGGAAGCTTCAGGGCGTTCTGCCAAATCCTCAACCTTTTCAGGGATCGGTTCAGCATCGGTCCGCGCTTTTTTAAGTTTCTTGGAAATTTCATCGGGCCCGTCAGTTAGGGTAATCCGTGAATAATCGCTTGGATCGGATTTCGACATCTTTTTGGAACCATCACGAAGAGACATAACACGGGTTGCTTCTCCAAAGATCAGGGGTTCAACCAAAGGGAACGTTTCCGTTCCGTAATCATTATTGAATTTCTGTGCAATATCGCGTGTCAGTTCCAGATGTTGTTTCTGGTCTTCGCCAACAGGGACATGTGTTGCTTTATACGCAAGAATGTCAGCCGCCATCAGCGATGGATATGCATAAAGACCAAGGGAGGCATTTTCACGGTTTTTGCCGGCTTTTTCCTTGAATTGTGTCATGCGGTTCAACCAGCCAAGACGGGCAACACAATTGAAAATCCAGGCTAACTCTGCGTGAGCGGACACATTGCTTTGAGCAAAAATGATGGATTTCTTAGGATCAACTCCGGAGGCCAAATAGGCGGCGGCTACTTCACGGATATTGCCGCGTAGTTCTTCAGGGTCTTGCCAGACAGTAATGGCGTGCATATCAACAGCGCAGTAAATGCACTCGTAATCTTCTTGAAGACGGACAAAATTACGAATGGCGCCAAGATAGTTGCCAAGATGAAGGTTACCAGTTGGCTGTACGCCAGAAAAAATACGAGACATTAAAACGCTCCTCACGCTTTGGACACGAGCCCGGCACATCAACCCCGTGGGTCGCCCGGGCGAGAGAAAAAAGGAATAGCGGTTATTGCAGGGCGAGCAGAGAGCGTCAACTTTTTATGCTGACTTTCGCCGTCTTAACATATTTTTCAAATCCGCTAAATTGGCAGCCCCGAAAACAAGAGCTGATATTCCGAAAACAAGACCGCCGCCGCCGACCAGCAAGGTGAGGCCCAAGATACGCAAAAGCAGATCGTCCGTTCCAGTGAGTATGTGTGTATAGGGAAGGCTTGCCCAGAGCGCTCCGCCCATAACCGCAGATGCCGCTAATCCACCGATTAGGCGACGTACTAGACGCCGATCTGTTTTGTAGTGACCCCGCATAAGAAGCAGGGCCATCAATGTGAGCGCATTCATCCATGCAGCTAATGAGGTGGCCAGCGCAATGCCTGCATGGGCCAACAAATCCAGTAATAACAAGCTGAGGACGATGTTGATCAGCATGGCAATAATGCCAATAATGACAGGTGTTGTCGTATCTTCACGGGCAAAGAAACCCGGGGCGTAGATTTTCGTGAGAACATATGCGGGGAGGCCACTGGCGAAGGCAACTAAAGCTTTGGCTGTTGTCTCGCTGGCGCTTGCGTCAAACTGACCATGTTCAAACAATACCGATATGACCGGTTGTGCGATTATCATCAGGGCAACAGCCGCCGGAAGAGTGAACAACATTGAAAGCTCTACAGCTCGGTTCATCGTCTCATTGGCAAGGTCCTTTTCACCGGAGCGAAGTTGGCGCGAGAGCATAGGCAATAAGGCAGTCCCCACCGCAATACCGATAACGCCGAGCGGCAGTTGATAGACGCGATCTGCATAATACAAATAGGAGATGGATCCCGTCGCCAGTAAGGAAGCGATAATCGTTCCCACAAGAATATTAATTTGTAGAACACCTGCCCCTACAAGGCCCGGTAACATCAACCGAAATAGTCTTCTAATCTTTGGCGTAAAACGCGGAACACGTACCCCCGGCCATACACCCTCACGTTTGCAGGCAATAATTAGGTAGATGGCTTGCGCGGCACCTGCGGCGGCAACACCCCATGCTAGAAGAATTCCAGCGTCAAAAGAATTGTTCAAAAGAGGGAAAATCAAACAGCTAATTAAAATGATGTTGAGCAAAATGGGAGCCGCAGACATGGCTGCGAATTTATAAAACGCATTTAGGATGCCACCAAGCAATGCCACGACCGCCATTGCGATCAGGTAGGGAAATGTGATCCGGGTGAAGGTAACCGCCAGTTCAAAACGCGCGCCACCAGCTTCGAAGCCGGGCGCTAGATACTGCATCAAAAAGGGCATGAAGATCATAAAGAGCGCGGAGAACACAAATAGAAAACCCGTTAGAAATCCAAGGGCGTGGGCCGCAAATTCGAGTGCTGTTTCTTTACTTCCCTCTTCAAGCTCCCGGGCGAATAGGGGGACAAATGCCGCGGAAAATGCACCTTCGGCCACGAGACGTCGGAACATGTTGGGAATGCGAAATGCCACAAAAAAGGCGTCTGAAATTGGCCCCGCGCCTAAAACAGTAGCAATCAGAATATCCCGGATAAACCCCAAAATGCGACTGACCATCGTAAAGCCACCAACGGTCACAACGGACTTGATAAGGCTCACTTCAGCCTCCTCTGCAACTTAGATGTGAAAGTGGCTGCCCCGCCCCTTGATAATTCCAGCATTATGATCCGCTGCTTGCTTTCTCGGTAATTGTTTTGACTGATTTTTTCGGCTTTTTCTCAGGCCCGGTCAAAACTTCAACTAATTTCTTATCAATATTTTTTATCTTCACTTTGTTGGTGATTTTAAGGCCAAACATATCTTTTACATAAAAAACATCCACTGCTCGTTCGCCAAAAGTGGAGATATGGGCGGATGAAATAGTGAGGGACAGTTCAAATAATGCGCGGGTTAGTTCCGCTAGCAAGCCTGATCTGTCACGCCCACGAACTTCAATCACCGTATGAATGTTTGAAGCGACATTATTGACCAAAACAGATGATGCTGCCTTAAATACGCGGGTGCGGCTTGGTAGCGCAGATTTGCGGCGCTTTATCAGTTCCTGATGGGCTTTGCGCTCCCCTTTTAGTGTTTCTTCGATGATATTTCGAAGCTTCTTCATACGACCGCCCTGATCATAAACATCATCTTCAGCGTTTTGAATAAAGAAGGTGTCAAGCGCCATGCCATCGGTTGTTGTATGGATTTTTGCATCCACAATATTAGCGCCAGAAATAGACATCGCCGCGGCTATACGGGCAAATAGACCAGGATGATCTGCGGTATATACAGTCACTTCTGTGATTGCCTGAAATTCATCACTATTTGCGTGAATTGTAAGGGGCAGGCCTTCTTGGTTTGCTTTTCGGATTAGATCTGAATGAATTAATTGGGTTTCCAGATTATTCGCGATCCAATATGACTCGTAAAAACGATCAAGATGTTCTTCAATTTCCTGCGGGGTCCATCCAGAAAGAGCAGCTTTCAGCTCTTCTTTTTGATGCCGAGCCCGTGCCGCCCGGCCTTCTGTAACATGTCCGCCGGTCAAAGCTGTTTCGCTTGCGTAATAAAGCTCGCGAAGCAGTTGCCCTTTCCAACCGTTCCATACATTTGGGCCGACAGCTCGAATATCGACAACCGTCAAAATGAGCAGAAGCTTCATGCGCTCCGGGCTTTGTACCAATTTCACGAAATCTTCGACGGTTTTCGGATCAGAAATATCTCGCTTGAACGCGACATTACTAAGCAGCAAGTGATATCTTACCAACCACGCTACGGTTTCGGTTTCTGAAGGCGAGAGGCCGAGGCGTGGACATAATTTTTCAGCAATATCTGCGCCAAGCTCGGAATGATCTCCGCCCCGCCCTTTGGCAATATCATGCAAGAGAACAGCAACATATAGTATTTCGCGCGACAAGATTTTAGGCATGATCTTGTGACTGAGGGGGTGTTCATCGGCGAGTATGCCATCTTCGATTTGAGCCAAGATACCGATGGCGCGAATGGTGTGTTCGTCCACCGTATAGACATGATACATGTCATGTTGCATCTGTGCGACAACGCGGCCAAAGTCTGGGATAAACCGGCCAAGGACGCCTGCTTCGTTCAATCGGCGTAATGTGGTTTCAGGATTTTTTCGGCTTGTGAGCATTTCTAGAAAAAGCTTGTTAGCTTCTTTGTTACTGCGGAGCTTTCGGTTGATCAGTTTTAGATTTTGGCGGATAAGGCGAAGGGCGTTTGGATGTACATCCAGATCTTTCTTTTGCGCCAAATGGAATAGCCCCAGCATCTTTATGGGGTCCTGCTTGAAGTCGTCATCCGACTGCACATTAAGGCGCCCACCTTCCACAAGAAAACCGTTTAGTTTTCGCCTAAGAAGCCCAAATGTAGGGATAGGTATGCGGCTCTTCTTTTGTTGTTCTGCTTCCAGATTAGCGCAGAAAATACGGGTGAGATCCCCAACATTCTTGGCGATCAAATAATAGTGTTTCATGAAACGCTCAACACCAAGTGTGCCCGCGTGATCTTTATAGCCCAACCGTTTTGCAAGTTCCGTCTGCACGTCAAAAGTCAGGCGTTCTTCCGGACGGTTCGTCAGATAATGTAAATGACACCGTACAGTCCGCAGGAAATTGGACGACTTTGTAAATCGGCGACGTTCTGCGTCGGTAAATACACCTCGTGCCTGTAATTCAGAGACATCTGTGGTGCTGTAGACAAACTTTGCGATCCAGAACAGAGTATGTAAATCGCGTAAGCCTCCTTTACCTTCTTTCATGTTTGGCTCAACCACGTACCGTGAATTGCCATAACGTGCATGACGGTCGCTGCGTTCTTGTAATTTTGCTTCAATGAACGCTTTGCTATTTCCAGCGACAATGTTTTTAAGGAATTTTGTTCGCATTTCAGTGAAGAGATCTTGATCTCCCCATAGATAACGGGATTCCAAAAGCGCTGTTTGGATCGTGATATCATTCTTTGCAAGCCGGATGCATTCGTCAGGAGTACGCGTAGCATGGCCAACCTTAAGTCCTAGATCCCAAAGCATATACAGGCAAAATTCGATAACCTGTTCGGACCAAGGCGTTTGCTTGTAGGGAAACAGAAACAGCAGATCTACATCGGAGTGTGGCGCCAGTTCACCGCGTCCATATCCTCCAACTGCGACGAGGGAGAGTTTCTCCCCCGGAGTTGGATTGTTGAGAGGATACACATACGCAACAGCAACATCATAAATTG
Source organism: Alphaproteobacteria bacterium 46_93_T64 (assembly GCA_002163135.1). GTDB lineage: Bacteria > Pseudomonadota > Alphaproteobacteria > Sneathiellales > Sneathiellaceae > Sneathiella. The sequence continues at coordinate 154,055 of MAAN01000035.1, read as the reverse complement.
TACGGATAATCTGATCGATCAAAAAAGCCGAGGCATACATGGATGGCCGGCCTTTATTGCTTTGCATAAAGCGGTGCATCACAACGTCATTACCACTTTTCATAACTTCTTTAAGGAGTGATAAAATGGCGTTTCGAAAATCCATGCTGTCTGGCGAATATCCCTCAGCCAGTTCAGTAATTTTTGCGATCAGCTTTTTGCGATCAATTATTTCCCGCCGGTTGGGTACTTTTTCCATAAATCACATGTCCGGTTCTTAATTTCTTGCGTGGCAGGTTAATGCCCAATAGTCTTTGTATAACACAGGTTTGTTAAAGAACAGCAACGACTTCCTTCCAAAACGAGATCCTTCCAATCATGTATTTATCAGCATTTACGAACGGCGCCCTGCTGGGTGGGGCCCTGATTATTGCGATCGGGGCGCAAAACATGTTTGTCCTGAGGCAAGGCATGGCCAAGGATCAGGTGTTTGCTGTCGCCTTGTTAAGTGCAGTGATTGATGCCGTGTTAATTATTTTTGGAGCGATGGGCCTTGGCAGTCTGATCTCTGCTTTTCCATTGGCCATTACCGTTGCCAGCGTCGGCGGCGCTGCATTTCTTCTGATTTTTGGCTCTCTCTCACTGTATAAGGCATTTCGGGCCCGCGTTACCGTGATAATTCAAGGAGACCCGGTTACATCCAGTTTCAAAAAAGCTGTGATGATGACGTTGGCCTTTGGTCTGCTAAATCCGCATGTATATCTGGATACAGTCATCCTTTTAGGGGGGATTGCTGCGCCATATGCTTTCGATGCGCGCATATATTTTGTGAGCGGAGCCGTTACAGCTTCATTTGTATGGTTCTTTGCGCTGGCCTATGGCGCGCGCGCCATAAGTCCGCTCATGCGTCATCCATTCGGTGCGAGAGCGTTAGACTTCTTAGTAGCTATGATGATGTATTTGGTGGCGGCTGGGCTCATAAAGGATTTATTGGCTGACGTTTAATTGGTGGCGCAGCAATCATCGCCTTCTTGGATAGGGGGGCAGGGGACCGAGCCAAAGCTACAATACACACAACAATCACCCGCATTAGGCTTCAAGAGCTTTTTACAAGACTTGCATTCGTAAAACCACTGGCAAGCATCCGTTGGCATGGTTTCCTCTTCCTGATGACCGCAAGCTGGACAGGTGAGAACGGATTGTAATTCAGTCATTTCGCCGCCTTTTCAAAAATGCATATAATGTGATGGCGGCAAACGTTGCAAGGCTGGGGAGTAATATATAATCAAGCATGCCAACAAATGCGGAGATACCCATCGTCGCAAAAACAATTACCAATATAGGTGTGAAGCAACAGAGGGCTGAAATTGCAGTGCCAATGACACCAATTTTAAGAAGATTTTTTTTTGCCATGGAAGCGATTTAGCGCTTTGTCGCTCTAAAATGGAAGTAACATTTAGTTGAAGAAGTAGGGCCCGGCTTTACCGAGCCCTTGTTTTCAAAATCAGGTAATTGTCTGACCACCATCAATGGTGATTGTTTGTCCGGTGAGGAAGGTTCCTGCCTTAGACGCCATCAAAATTGCAGCACCCGCAATTTCATCCGGCAGTCCAATACGCTGAAGCGGCGAGCGGGAAGTGGCGCGTTTCAGTATTTCTGGATTTTCCCAAAGTGCACGGGCAAAGTCAGTTTTGATCAGGCCCGGTGCAATGGCATTAACACGAATATTGTCTGCCCCATGTTCGACCGCCAAGTTGCGAACAAGCTGCATGTCTGCTGCTTTTGAAATGCTGTATGCACCCAGAACTGGAGAGCCACGTAATCCACCGATAGAAGAGACAATAATAATGGCGCCGTCTTTACGTTCCTTCATTTCAGGTAAGACCATATTGCAGAGCCAATGATTGGATTTGATATTGGCCGACATGATTTTATCGAAGGCATCATCGGGGATATCACTTGACGGGCCAAAGTAAGGGTTCAGCGCTGCGTTACAAACCAATACGTCGATCTGGCCGAGTTTTTCGTGGGTTTGGTCGACAAGATTTTGCAGGTTTTCCTTAGAATTGATGTTACATGGAATAACCACGGCACCGCCTGTGCATCCTTCTGGAATGCTGTCATTAATTTCTTTGGCGACTTCGTTGCAAACATCTTCTTTACGGCTTGAAATAGTTACTTTCGCCCCGGCAAGAGCCATTTGTTGTGCAATGGCTTTACCAATACCTTTACTGGAACCTGTGATTAGGACGTTTTTTCCCGATAGGTCGAACATTAGTCGCCTTCCTTTTTTATTATATGATTGATCGTTCCAAATAGATTACCGAGGAGTGCGCACCTTGTCACCTGTTCATAATATTATGCTTCTGTCAGCAGATCTTTGAGTTCGTAAAGCAACGACTGTGCTTCACGTGGCGAGAGGTCATCCAAGTTACTTTCCTGCAGGCGCGCCTCAATAATTGACGGTTCGTCCGATGGATCAGGTTTGTCCATTTCTTCTGCGAAGGCCGCAAAGAGTGGCAGATCATCAATGATTTTGGACGATGAGCTTTTCTGATCCTTTTCCTCCAAACGAGTGAGGACAGTCTCCGCGCGCTTAATTACCGCTTTTGGCAGGCCTGCGAGTTTCGCGACTTGAATGCCATACGACCTATCAGCAGATCCACTTCCCACTTCATGCAGGAAAATAACATCCCCCTTCCATTCACGCACCTTCATGCTGTGGTTGGAAATTGCAGTTAGTTTTTCTGAAAGCGCAGTGAGTTCATGATAGTGGGTTGCAAATAATCCACGGCAATTATTGATGTCGTGCAAATGCTCAACGGTTGCCCACGCGATGGAAAGACCGTCAAACGTCGCTGTGCCGCGACCAATTTCATCCAATATAACAAGTGCACGAGAGCCCGCCTGATTAAGGATGGAAGCGGTCTCCACCATTTCAACCATAAAGGTGGATCGACCGCGCGCAAGATCGTCAGCGGCTCCAACGCGGCTAAACAAGCGGTCAACAATGCCGATGTGGGCCTTTTTTGCTGGCACGTATGCCCCAATCTGGGCAAGCACAGTGATCAGCGCATTTTGTCGAAGGAAGGTACTTTTACCAGCCATATTGGGGCCCGTTAGTAACCAAAGCCGATTGTTATCACTTAAGCTGCAATTATTTGAGACGAAACTCCCTGTGTCACTCCCCAAAAGTGCCTCTTCCACAACAGGATGACGCCCGCCTTCAATATCAAAAGCAAGACTGTCATCTACTTCAGGTCGGGTGTAATTTTTGTCCTGTGCAAGGTCAGCATGGCCTGCTGCGACATCAAGGGTTGCCATTGCTTCAGCAGCCTCAAGGATCTTGCTACCCCAATCAGTTATCTTTGTGAGCAATTGATCGAAAAGCTCCAGCTCTAGTGCAAGGGCCCGGTCTGCCGCGCGAGAGATTTTATCTTCCAGCTCTCCAAGCTCCACTGTCGTGTACCGAACGGCATTGGCCATTGTTTGACGGTGAATGTAGCCTTCAGTAATATTGTCAGCAAAGCGCGGTGTTACTTCGATGAAATAACCCAGAACATTATTGTGCTTGATTTTGAGTGAGGGCACTTTTACGTCATCTGCGTATCTTGCCTGTAGGTTAGCAATATGGCGCCGACTTTCGTCGCGGAGTGCCTTCATTTCGTCGAGATCGGGACGATACCCTTGTGCAATGAAGCCACCATCTCTTGCAAGCAAGGGCAAATCTGCTGAAAGCGCACGGGTCAATTCATCTACAAGATCTGCGTGAAACCCTAAAAGATCAGATGCCGCTTTAATACCAGCGACATCACCGCCAAGTGGTTCCGTTGTTAGAACGGATCGCAAATTCGCAGTTTCTGCAAGGCCATCTCTGATAGAGACCATATCTCGAGGGCCGCCGCGTCCCAATGTCAATCGCGTGAGCGCGCGTTCCATATCTGGACAGCGTCTGAGAATATCACGCAAAGCTTCGCGGCGAATATTATCAGCAGTGAAATAGTCAGTCATATCGAGGCGGTACAGAATACTTTCCACATTGGTAAGTGGACTTGCAATATTTGCCGCCAGCTTTCGAGCACCCGCACCGGTAATGGTTCTGTCAATTATGGCCAGTAAACTTCCTTGCCGGTCGCCAGACATCGTGCGCGTTAGCTCAAGATTGCGCCGTGTCGCCGCATCAATGGCCATAACATCACCGCTGGATTGCTGAAGCGGTGGCTTTATAAGCGGGAATTTCCCCTTTTGGGTAAGGGCCACATAATCGACAAGCGCCCCGCACGCGGCAAGTTCTGCTCGTTTAAACTGACCGAAAGCATCAAGGGCGGAGACATTGAAAAGATCCTTAAGGCGTCGCTCTCCGTTCTGACTGTCAAATCGTACAGAGGGAAGAGGGGTTAATGCTGCGTCCCAATCTTCCAAAATGGGAGACATAGTTTCATCGTCTAGCCACTTGTCGGAAAGTAATATTTCGCCCGGATGAAGTCTTGATAAATGTGTCGGAACTTCCTCTAGTGTTGCGGCACAGGAATGAAACTCACCCGTGGACATATCCAACCACGCGAGGGCGTAATCTCGGCCAGATTTTGCAACTGCTGCCAGAAAATTATGAGAGCGCGCGTCCAGAAGACTGTCTTCGGTGATCGTTCCGGGTGTCACCAGACGGACCACATCTCGTGCCACGACCGATTTATTTCCCCGTTTTCTGGCTTCTGCCGGGCTTTCCGTTTGTTCGGCGACAGCCACACGGTGACCTTTACGGATCAAGCGTTGCAGGTATCCATCAGCGGAATGAACAGGGACACCGCACATGGGAATGTCTTCACCCTCGTGCTTTCCGCGCTTGGTCAAAGCGATGTCGAGCGATCGGGAAGCGATCTCGGCATCTTTAAAAAAGAGCTCGTAGAAATCACCCATACGATAGAAGAGAAGACTGTCTGTATGATCCGCCTTAATGGCTAGGTACTGCGCCATCATTGGGGTTACTGACTTATTCTGTTGCGACTTTGTTTTTACTACTGTAGGCATGATGGAAAACTACCATAGACGCTGGTTTTGCCAACACCTTTGTCAACTTATTTTGCCAAGAGGTTTGCAAGGTCAAAATTTGATGTTCAAATTGGGGAAAAAGCAAGATGAGTGATACACGGGATTCCAGTCAATATGACGAAGCATTGCGCTACCATGCACAAGGCAAACCCGGTAAGATGGAGATTGTTGCGACTAAATCGGTTGCCACACAACAGGACCTCTCTCTAGCGTATTCACCAGGTGTTGCCGCTCCCTGCTTAGCGATCGTTGAAGATCCAGATACGGTTTATGATTACACGACCAAAGGCAACCGCGTTGCGGTGATCACAAACGGTACAGCTGTTCTGGGCCTCGGTAATCTGGGTGCACTGGGATCGAAGCCGGTTATGGAAGGTAAGGCGGTTTTATTTAAACGCTTCGCCGATCTGGATTGTTTCGATCTTGAACTGGATACTGAAGATGTGGACGAATTTGTAAATTCTGTCCGTTTGATGGGACCGAGCTTTGGCGGCATCAATCTTGAAGATATTAAAGCACCAGAATGCTTTATTATTGAGCAACGCCTTCGTGAGCTTATGGACATTCCGGTTTTCCATGACGATCAACACGGCACAGCGATCATTTGCGCCGCAGGCGTGATTAACGCGCTGGACCTGACGGGGCGTAAAATTGAAGACGTTAAAATTGTCGTAAACGGCGCTGGCGCGGCGGCAATTGCCTGCCTTGAGTTGATCAAGGCAATGGGATTGCCGCATAGCAATGCCATCTTGTGTGACACAAAAGGTGTGATTTACAAAGGCCGTGAAGAAGGCATGAACCAATGGAAATCTGCTCATGCGGTGGAAACAGATCATCGCACACTTGCGGAAGCTATGGTTGGTGCTGATATCTTCCTCGGGCTTTCTGTAAAAGATGCTGTCACTAAATCTATGGTAAAAGAAATGGCAGCTAAGCCAATTATTTTTGCCATGGCAAACCCAGATCCTGAAATTCGTCCTGAAGAAATTGCTGAAGTGCGCGGGGATGCCATTGTGGCAACCGGGCGTTCAGATTTCCCAAATCAGGTCAACAACGTCCTCGGTTTTCCCTATATTTTCCGGGGTGCGCTGGATGTTCGCGCGACGACTATTAACGAAGAAATGAAAATTGCCGCTGCGGAAGCTTTGGCAGAACTTGCTCGTGAAGATGTCCCTGATGAAGTGGCCGCGGCTTATAAAGGCAATCGCCCCGTTTATGGCCCAGGCTACATTATTCCTGTGCCATTTGATCCGCGCTTGATCACACACGTTCCCATGGCTGTTGCAAAAGCTGCGATGGAAACTGGTGTGGCCCGTAAACCGATCATTGATGAGGCTGCGTATCGAAATGAACTGCGTGCTCGCCTTGATCCAACGGCAGGTTCCCTGCAAATGATCATGGATGAAGTTCGCGCCAATCCACGCCGCGTGGTCTTTGCCGAAGGTGAAGAAGAAAAAGTTATCCGTGCTGCGATCGAATTCAAGAAAGCGGGTTATGGCGTTCCAGTTTTGATCGGCCGGGATGCCGTGATCAAAGAGACCATGGCCAGTGTCGGTATTGCACTTGATGAAGACATTGAGATTTACAATGCGCTGGAAATGGACGATCGCGAAAAGTATCACGATTTTCTCTATGAACGCTTGCAACGCAAAGGCTATTTGTACCGTGATTGTGTTCGTCTGGTAAATCGGGATCGTAATATTTTTGGGGCCTGTATGGTGGCAAGCGGTGACGCGGACGCCATGGTAACGGGTGTAACACGGCGTTTCTCTGTTTCTTTTAAAGAAATTGTCAAGGTCATCGACCCCAAAGAAAACCAGAAGGTTATTGGTGTTTCCATCGCCGTTGGCCGCGACCGTACTGTGTTTATTGCTGATACTGCCGTAACAACGCTTCCCTCTGCTCAGGAGCTGGTCAACATCACCAAAGAAGCCGCAGAAGTTGCGCGGCGTATGGGACATGAACCCCGGGTCGCCTTGTTGTCATACTCAAACTTTGGCAATCCAGCACATGCAACGACCGAGTCCATGCGAGAGGCTGTTAAACTGCTTGATCAGCAGGAACTTGACTTCGAATACGACGGTGAAATGTCGGCTGATGTGGCGCTCAATCCTGAAATTATGGCGCTTTATCCTTTCTGCCGATTATCAGGTCCAGCCAACGTGTTGGTGATGCCGGGTCTGCATTCTGCGCATATTACGTCAAAGTTAATATCTGTAATGGGGGAGACAAAAGTTATCGGCCCGTTGATGGTTGGCTTGAGTAAACCGGTTCAGATTGTGCCGATTGGGGCAACAGTTTCTGATCTTGTGAACATGGCAGCGCTGGCGGCTCATGAAGCTGGTCAATAAGTTTTTATAAATCAAAAATAATTCAGCCGCCTTGAAATGGGCGGCTGTTTTTTTTGCCCAAATCGAATGGTTCCATCAATTAAGTATTATTGGATCTTTTGAAAGAGCCAATTGAATTCTAAATCATCTATTCAATATTTGAACAGGTGTGAATATGTCTTGGTTATCTCCCATAACGTTATCGGATGAAATTGTTAAGCTGGTGCCACTTGAGCTTTCCCACGAAAAGGATCTCGTGGAGGCTGCGAAAGATGGCGAACTTTGGAACTTGTGGTACACCATGGTTCCAAAACCAGAAGAAATGCGCTCCGAGATTGAACGCAGGTTAAGCTTGCAAGGATCGGGCAGTATGATTGCATTTTCCGTCATTGAAAAAGCATCGGGTAAAGTTGTTGGTATGACGACTTTTATGAATATTGATGCTGCGAACAAACGATTGGAAATCGGCCACACGTGGAATAGAAAATCTGTTCACGGGAGCGGACTTAATAGGCGATGTAAGTTGTTGTTGCTCAAACATGCTTTTGAAGAATTGGAGTGTATTGCCGTTGAATTCTGTACGCACTTTTTAAATCGCCAAAGCAGAACAGCAATTGAGGGTCTTGGAGCAAAACTAGATGGTATCTTGAGGAACCACCGATTATTGCCCGATGGCTCGCTCCGAGATACCTGTGTTTTCAGCATTATTCAAAGTGAATGGCCCACCGTCAAAAACCATCTGACATATCAGGTGAGCCGATTTCAAAGGTCTTAAGCCTTCAGCTGCGCGCGGAGTTCAGTTTTAAGAACTTTGCCGTAGTTGTTCTTTGGTAAAGTAGCTGGATAGAAATACTCTTTAGGACGTTTGAAGCGGGCCATATGCTCGATACAAAACGCATCCAGTGTTTCCGTATCCAGTGAATGCCCCTCTTTTGCAACAACAAATGCGACAACTTCTTCGCCCCAATCTGCGTGATGTCGACCAACAATTGAGACTTCATCTACAGAAGGATGTTTTAGAAGAACTTCTTCAATTTCTCGGGGATAGATGTTGGTGCCACCAGAAATTATCAGATCTTTAGAACGATCTTTGAGGGTAAGAAACCCTTCATCGTCCATGCATCCCAAATCACCCGTATATAGCCAGCCATCACGGATGGTATTTTGGGTTGCCACTTCGTTTTTCCAGTATCCTAACATCACAACATCGCCGCGCGCCGTAATCTCGCCAACTTCATCGGTCGCGCATTGCCTGCCTTCTTCATCCACAATGCGAACTTCCACATCTGTCCGCTCCACACCAACGGAGGCCAGACGTTCAGACCGTTTCGGATGCCCGGCATTATTGGCAAGTTCCCATTGTGTGAGAACGGTGATGGTCATTGGGGCTTCGCCTTGACCATAAATTTGGCAGAATTTAGGACCAATCGCGATGAGGGCCTTTCGAATGTCGGCCTCATACATGGGGCCGCCCCCATAAACGATCAGCTTAATGTTGCTGGTATCGGCACCCTCGAAGGCGGAGGATCCAATAAGTCGGTGGATCATGGTAGGGGCAAAGAAGAAGCAGGAGTTTGGGTAGTGATTTATAAGTTCAAGAGTTTCTGCAGGATCAAAACCACCACTTAGCGGCGTCACCTGAATACCGCCTTTAGCAATAAGCGGTAAGCCATAAAGGCCGGATCCATGAGTTTGAGGCGCTGCATGGATAACGGCATCGCCGGGCTCCAGATCTGTCACATCTGCGAAATAGCTCAAAATACTACAAAGAATATTGCGGTGACTGAGCATAGCTCCTTTTGGTTTGCCTGTTGTTCCCGACGTATAGAATAGCCACGCAAGATCGTTCGGCGCCATATCAATCATGTGAACGGGGGGATGGGATTTATGCGCTGCATATTCTGCGCTGGTGATGTCAATAACCTCGGCTAGGCCGTTCAAGTCTTTAAGTGCATCCGCGAGTTCGGGTGTCGCGAAGCACAGTTTGCTTTCGGAATTTTCCAAAATATATTGAAACTCGGTGATATGCAGTTTTGCATTTACTGGAACAGCCACGAGGCCCGCCCGCCAGACAGCAAATAGTGCCACCCAATATTCCGGATGGTTTTTCATGATCAATGCAACCCGATCCCCTTTTTCAAGTTTGTACTCCTGAAGCAGAGCGCCTGCGAGGGCCGCTGATTGCGCATCAAACTGTTTATAGTCCGCGGTTACTTCCGTCCCGTATGCGAGGGCTGCATGATCGGGATAAGTCCGCGCAGTTCGTGCGAGTAAATTTGCTATGTTCATTGTCGTCTCCGGATCCTTTTTGGATCTCTTGGTTACACAGTATTGGTTTCAGTCTCTCCGGTCCGGGTTCTAGTTCCCGGCCTTGTTAGCCACCATAGTAGCATTAGACCGGGGATGGCTGCCACAGTTGTTAGAAGAAAAAATTCGACCCAGCCGACGCTTTCAGCGAGTAGGCCTCCCGGAGAGGAGAACCAGATGCGCGCTGTCGCCATGAATGATGAGAGCAGCGCGTATTGCGTGGCGGTATAGGAAACATTGCAAAGGCTGGAAAGGTACGCGACAAAGGCCGCAGTCCCCATGCCTCCAGCCAAATTCTCAATACCAACAGTTGCTGCGAGGACTGTGACATCGTTTCCAGCCATAGCCTGCACAGCAAACATCAGGTTTGACCCCAATTGTAAGAAACCGCAAATCCATAAGGTTCGGTATAGGCCTGTTGCCGCCATAAGCCAGCCCCCAAGCGCAAGTCCTAAAAATGTCGCTGCAGTCCCATAGACTTTACTTACATTTGCAATTTCTATTTTTGTGAAGCCGAGATCATAGAAGAAGGGCGTACTCATAACGCCCGCCAAGCTGTCTCCAAACTTATACAACATGACGAATAACAGGATAGCTACCCAGCCTGGTCGTTTAGCAAAGTCTGCCAGCGGATCAATAACGGCTTCTTTAATCCATGTTAGATAAGCATCAAAGCGTGGTGTCTCTGCATTGAACCCTGCTGACCTAGAGGGGGCATAATTTTCAGGTTCCCTGCATATGAAAGTCGTTATTACGCCGATCAAAACCATAGCCGCCATGATGGCATAAGTGAGTTGCCAGCTAACCGTCGATGCCAAATAAAGGGCACCAGCACCAGAGACCAGCATACCAATTCGATATCCGAAAACAATTGCGGCCGCGCCGGCAGCAAGACTTTTTTCGTCACTAATTTCAACGCGGTAAGCATCAATGACAATGTCTTGACTGGCAGACGAGAAAGCTACCAGAAAGGCGAAAAACGCGGTCAAACCAATGTTATCTACAGGATTAGTTGTACTCAGCCCAAAAATGGAAAGGATCAGGCAAACTTGTGTGAGAACTAGCCAGCCACGACGGCGGCCAAGTAAGCGGCTGAGAATTGGGATTGGCATTTTATCAACGAGCGGCGCCCACAAAAATTTAAGGGCATAGGGTGTTGCTACATTTGCAAATAAACCGATGGAGGTAAGGGTGAGCCCTTCTTCCCTCAGCCACAGGGAAAGAGTAGTTCCCGTCAATGCCAATGGTAACCCTGAAGAGAAACCCAGAAAAAGAATAACCATAACTCTTGGGTCACGGTAAATTGCGGCTGAACTTATCCAACGGTTAATGTACGAAGTCATCAAGTTTGTTTCAAAATATATATTGACAAAAACTAAAGACCTTACTTACAGCATGAATGATAAGAAAAGCCCAGAGTTGGTTTACTCAATCAGTCGTCATTTTCCGCTTTTTGAAGGCTCTCTTGAGCTTTTTGGAGCTCTGCTGTTGTTCGTACCAAACGTTCCGCCAGAACGCGCATCATTTCAACAGCCATTTCTGGAAATTCGGAAATCATGCGCAAGAACAAATCTTTTGTTATGCGGAGTGCCGTGAGCTCGGACGAAGCTTTGATTGTCGCCGTTCTTGGGATGTTGATAAGGATCGCAATTTCGCCAACCACATCATTTTTCTTGAATGTAGCAACACGAATTGAGCCGTTAGGTGTGTCGATTAACACATCGGCTTGTCCGCTAATAATGACATAAGCCGCATCACCCATATCACCCTGTTTACAAAGTAATTCGCCTGGTTGAAACGTTACCCGTTCAGACGTGAAAGCGAGTAGCTTTATTTTTGATGGATCGACTTTGGCAAATAGCGGGATTTGCCGAAGGGTTTCTACTTCTTCTCTCAAGCTCAATTTACACACTCCTTTTCACGGCAATTATGCGGTTAGCATTCGAAATTGCTCGCTACTTTTTTGCAATTGGTCATAGTCACCTGTCTCCGCGACTACACCACCATTAATAAGGACAATTTGATCGAACAAATAGGCCATTTCTGGTTTCTCTAGGGACCAGATAACACTACGTTCTTCAAATTCTTCTAAAATATTTTCAAGTAACCGTTGTTGTGTTCTGTGATCAAAAGAGGCAATGGCTTGATTAATAACAAGCAATTGTGGTTTTTTGATAATTGAACGAGCAATACAGAGCTTTTGCCGCTGGTTTTCACTAAGTCGCGCACCGCCAGCTCCAGTGTTGAAATTCAACCCGACTTTTATAATCGCCCGTTTAAGTTCCATCTCTTCAACAACAGACGCCAAAAGTGCGCCGATTTTTTCGTTGGCTTGCGCATATCCATAGGCGATCTTGCCAAACAAGATATTGTCCTGAATATTCGCAGCAGCATTATAAGCGTCGGCATCGAAAAATGCGATACTGCCCTCTAAGTCATGTGGTAAATGATCTACGAATTGTTTTCGTGCCTGGACGATTTTTTCCTGAATATCATCCGTAATCACACCGAGTCGGTGCCGTGATGGGATTACTTTGAAAGGCAGCGACATAAAGCGCAACCGATCTTCTTCACGAAGCTGATCGACATTTTCCATAGAGACACGGCTAATTATGGCTTGATATTCAGGTAGCTCTTCTGAGCTGATGAAGCCATATAGCTGGAAAAATTCGTGATCTGGTGGCAGGTCAGCAAACAGCTCAATCATCAACGTGGCGACATGATATCCCATCTCAAGGAAGGCTCTTGTAAGGTCGGCTTCTTCAATTACTTTTTGGACGTAACTGTTTTCAGCGAGGCGCTCCATATCAAATTTGTTGCCAACCGGGGTCCCAAATAACAGGTTTTCACCCAGAGTTGCATTGGTATTATATTTATCCTGCTCAAAGGCCTCTACCAGATTTGCAAGTGCAGGATCTGCCTCTAGTTTTTCAAAGAAACGCCGTCGAGCTGCAAGTATAAGACTGGCTTCTTCAACATCCTCTTGTGGATTTAGAGTGCTTCTAAGTCCAAACTGATACACGTCATCCCCAAGTTCCACCATTTGCAATACATCGATGGCGCGCACATCCAATTGTTCAGGGTTCGTTACGCCAGCACTTGCGTAATCAATCCAGTCGGCAGTGAAATTATGAGGGCTATTGCCGGTCAATTTTATCTCAGCTTTGTCATTGTTCAGAAATTCTTGCATTTCCTCGTCGTGGATTTCAATGTCTTGCAGAGGGCGATGTTTCAGACCAAAAAACAGATTTTCGCCAATAGTGTCGTTAAAAATGTATCCGGACTGTCCGATATAAGAAATCCGGCGACCGGTTATGGCTTCAGGGGCTTGCAACATATCTAAGTCACCGGCGGAAATACGCCCTTTGTCAGGGTCAATCAGGCGGGCAAGCACTTGTGTCAAAGCTTCGCGGCCAGAACCCGCTGCACCAACGATGGCTATTTTCTTATCCAGCCCAAATCTAATATTTAAACCTTCTAGCTGAGCTGACCCAGTATCATCTGAAAGGATGATGTTCGATCCAATCATTTCACCGGAAAGCAACGGCAAAGGATCAGGTTCCGTGCTTTGATGAGCCTCAGTACGTAGGCCCGCGGGTTCAAATTGTTCAACAACTTGCTCATACTTGATGCGGGCATCTTCACGCCGCTGGTAATAGGACAGAAGTGCTTTCCACGGGGCCGCCATCTCTTTATGGGCGGAAATAGCTGCGACCAAAGTACCAATTTCAAGATTTCCTTCAATTACCATGGTGCCGCCAAGGCCGTAGAAGAAAAAGGGGCCTAATTGTTGAATGAAGTTGTTGAGGAATTTGATAACAAATTTTAGCAGGTAAATGCTGTAGCGAACCTTATAGATACGTCCAAGTTGCTGTGAAAAATTGGCCCGCAAGTAATTGGAAGTATCGTGGATATGAATTTCCTGGACGCCAGCAACGGTTTCACCAATTTTTTCAGAAAGCGCCCGAACGCGTTGGACACGTTCTTTTCCAAGCAAGTTTACCTTTTTCTGCATTTTCGGAATGAAATAGGCTTGCAGTGGATAAAGTGCAATGGCAGCCATTGCCATATAGACGTTCTGGATCAACAAAAACGCCATAATAACAACCAGATACCCACCTTGAAAAACGGGCAGCGCAAAGGCTTCACCAATAAACCCTCCAAGGGGTTCTACTTCCGCCGTGATCATTGGGATCAATTCGCCTGAGCTTTTCTTGCGAAAAATGGGCAATGGGAAACGTAAAATGTGACTATAAAGTTGAAATCGAAGGCGCCTCAGCATGCGCTCTCCGGTAATGCCCTGATAGACGTTGATGACGTACTTAAAGCCTTGGTTTATAACGACAAGAACTAAAAATATACAAACGGCAACATATAGAAAAGCCTGCTGATCTATGGAAAATCCCATATATTCAACGGGAAAAACGATATCCTTGGCCTGAATTGCCTGATCGATAATGATTTTGGGAAGTTCTAAATAATAATAAAGAAACGGAAAGGATGCGCAGGACAGCAGGGTAAGTATAATTTGCTGCTTCTTGCTGTGAGCCAAAATATATTTGTAGATACTGTTTTCCATGCAGTATTGCCCGCCCTGTTTCTAGGATTTTTGTTTAATATTTAGCGCATAGTTATTTTTATACTCTCCCATAGTTGTTGCGCTCCTAGCAAGAAACAAATTTGTAGGGCTTTATACAAATCTTGTTTGGTGGGCAAACCTGAGAGGTAAATTATAAAGATTGCAGGTTGAATTTAGCGGCCTGAGCGCTTACTAAATTAATTTTGAATTGCCGAGTTTAATTGTTTATGTCGCAAGAAAATACCCAGCCGGAAGTCATCACTGTTGTCTTGAAAGGTTATCCGCGGTTGTCGGAAACTTTTATTGCGCAAGAATTGTTGGCGCTGGAAAAACGCGGGCATCGCCTCCATTTGATTTCCCTTCGGCATCCAACCGATACGTCTCGTCACCCTATCCATGACGAAATCAAGGCTCCAGTTACCTATTTACCCGAGTATTTGCACGATGAACCCGTCCGCGTATTAAAAGCTTGGCGTCGGGTTCGAAATCTGCCGGGGTATGATCTTGCATTCTCAACATGGATGCGTGATTTTTCGAGAGACAAGTCCAGAAACCGTGTCCGTCGGTTTGGACAGGCCTTGGTTCTTGCGGCAGAACTTCCTGCGGACACCACGCATATTTATGCACATTTTCTTCATACGCCGGCGTCAGTCGCGCGATATGCTGCAATGATTACGGGCTTGCCGTGGAGCTGTTCTGCTCATGCGAAGGATATCTATACTTCCCCGGATTGGGAACTTGCAGAAAAGCTGCAGGACGTGGCGTGGCTTGTAACCTGCACATCCTTTAATGTATCGCATCTGCGGGATCTGGCAGAAGAGCCGACCAAGGTAGAACTTTTATATCACGGACTTGATTTATCCCGTTTTACCGCCCCGTTAGACAAGAAACATACTTCGGATGGCTCGAGTTTAGAAAATTCAGTTTGCATATTGTCTGTGGGCCGGGCGGTTAAGAAAAAGGGTTATGACGATCTTTTGAAGGCGCTGGCTAGTCTGCCTGTCGATCTGGCGTGGCATTTCACACATATCGGCGGTGGTCCCTTGTTGAAGGATCTCAAGAAGCAGGCCGATGATCTCGGGATTTCAGACAAAATCCATTGGAAAGGCGCACAACCCCAAAAAATGGTGCTTGAGGCTTTGCGCGAGGCAGATATTTTTGTGCTGGCAAGCCGGATTGCGGAGGATGGCGATCGTGATGGATTACCGAATGTCCTGATGGAAGCCCAAAGTCAGCGGGCAGCGGTTGCCTCAACAAGGGTTTCAGCCATTCCAGAATTGATCGATTGCGGAGAAACAGGGATATTGGTACCAGAACGAAGCCCGGAAGCTCTTGGAGTGGCTTTGGAAGAGTTAATTAGGGATCCTCAAAAAAGAGCTCAGTTTTCGTTAAAAGGAGATGAGAAGCTGCGACGTAAATTTGACGCCCAAAACTGGATTGAGCGTTTGTCCGTGAAGCTTCCTAAAGGAAACGTTGGATGAAGATCGCGTTCTATGCGCCGATGAAATCGCCAGATCATCCGACCCCTTCCGGGGATCGGAGGATGGCACGCTTATTCATGCAGGCGCTCTCAAACGCGGGTTACGAGGTGGAGCTTGCCTCCTCCTTCAGGAGCTTTGACAAAAACGGAGATGCAGAGTTTCAGGAAAAGGTGCGTTTATCTGCTCATCAAGAAGCTCAAAAGCTCATCGCAAAATACGAGGGGGCAGGGCCCGATGAAAGACCAGCCCTCTGGTTTTCATATCACCTTTATCATAAAGCGCCGGATTGGATAGGTCCGATTGTATCTGATGCACTGGATATTCCTTATTTTGTGGCTGAGGCGAGCCATGCGCCAAAACAAGACGGCGGACCTTGGGCTAGCGGATATAGCGCAGCAGCTACGACCATCTCGAATGCAGACCGAATATTTCATATGACTCGGCTGGATGGTGCGTGTCTTGAGCCGTTGGCGAAATCTTCCGAGACGCTCGTTTACCTGCCCCCTTTCATTGAAAACTTAACAACTGAACGCGTTATCGAGAGAGGCTCCAGATCAAAAGTAAATTTGTTGTCTGTTGCCATGATGCGGGACGGCGATAAATTTCAATCTTTCTGTCAATTGGCAGAGGTGCTGGAGTATCTGGAGGGAGAGGATTGGCAGTTGCTAATCGCGGGGGATGGCGAGAAAAGAGCCGATGTTGAAAAGTTATTTGCGCGATTTGGGGATCGGATAACCTATTTGGGTAGGTTGGAGGAGGCGGAGTTGATTAAAACTTACGAGCGCTCTGATATATATGTCTGGCCTGCTCATGGTGAAGCGTTCGGGATGGCATTTTTGGAGGCCGCGCGCGCAGGGTTGCCTGTTGTCGCCGGCAATCTACGCGGTGTTCCTGATGTCGTGATGGATAGCCGAACAGGCCTGCTGTCTCCTGTGGGGGATATGAAGATATTCGCGGATCATGTTCGAACGTTGATTGATGATCCGGCTCTCAGATTGAAAATGGGAGATGAAGGTCAACGTTTTGTACGCGAAGAGCGCAGCCTTAAAGCCACAAGCTCTGCTCTGAAATCTCATGTTGAAAAGGTAATATTGTGATCCCTTTACTCCTTATCCGCCACGGAAGAACCGAGTGGAACGCCCAAAAAAAACTGCAAGGACGCCGTGACATTCCACTAAGTAGCGAAGGCCGGGAAATTCTGGAAACTTGTGAAATTCCTGAACAGTTTTCTCATTTTCATTGGCGATCGAGCCCCCTTAAACGCGCTGAGCAAACTGCTCAAATTTTGGGTGCAACTGATCTGGTGCTTGATGACAGATTGATTGAGATGGATTGGGGAAAATGGGAGGGATACACGATCCGTGAGCTTCGTGCCCAATATGGGAGCGCCATGAAGGATAACGAAGCCAAAGGACTTCAGATGTGCCCCGAAGGAGGCGAGAGCCCTGCGGATGTTCAAAATAGATTGCTACCTTTTCTGCAAGAGCTAAAAACACCGACCATCGCTGTGACACATAAAGGGGTGATTAGAGCTATTAAATCCCTTGCGTATAACTGGGATATGACAGACAAATCTCCTGTTCCTTTTAATTGGAATGCGGGACATCTTTTCATGATTGACGAGTTGGGCCGGCCCCATGCTGAAGCTGTAAATATCGAACTGGATGTGGCGTAATGGATCAAAAATCTGCCCCTAGAATATTGTTTTATGTGCAGCATTTGCTGGGGATAGGCCATCTGCGCCGGACAGCGACATTGTGCCGGAATCTGGCGAGAGGCGGTTTTGATGTGACAATTGTCTCTGGGGGCCACAAAATTGATATGGATTTTGGCGACGCGAAAATTGAGCAACTGCCAGCGACGCGCGCGACGGATTTGTTTTTCAAGCAATTGGTAGATGAAAATGGCAACGATATTGATGACAGTTGGCGCCAAATGCGCAGTGAAAAACTGCTGCAGATCTACCACGATGTAGCGCCTGATATTTTGATCACTGAGTTGTTTCCTTTTGGTCGCCGGCAAATGCGGTTCGAATTACTGCCGCTGTTAGAGGCAGCAAAAGCCTCTGACACGCCCCCACTGATCATATCTTCAGTTCGTGATATTCTGGTGGGGCAAATGAAACCCGGCCGTAACGATGAGATGTTGGCACTGGTAGAAAAGTACTTCGATAAAGTTGTTGTGCATGGCGATCCGGAACTGATTTCACTTGATAAAACCTTTCCACATACAAAACGGATCTCGGATAAGATCGTGTATACGGGGTATGTGGTCGACCGGACAGGTGTGAAGGGCGACAGGCTGGCACCTGGAAGCAATGAAGTAATTGTCTCAAGCGGCGGTGGTGCCGTGGGCACGGATTTACTTAAAATCGCAATGTTAGCTCGGGCGCAGTCAAATGCCAGCCATCTGACTTGGCGTTTGATGGTTGGCGCAACGGTTGAGGATAGTATCTATCAGGACTTACTGGAGTTAGCGCCCAAGGGTGTCATTGTCGAACGTGCCCGAAAAGATTTTACAACTTTGCTGATGAACTGCGCCTTGTCCATTAGTCAGGGCGGCTATAACACGGTAATGGAAATACTGCATGCGAAATGCCGTGCCGTAATTGTTCCCTATGCTGGGGGTGTTGAGACTGAGCAAACCATACGTGCAGAGTTACTCGCGCAAAAAGGGGTTTTACAAATTGCTGAAGAAGATGGATTGGATGCCAAAGAGCTCGCGGTTAAAGTAAATGCTGCCCTTGCAGGGCCGCCCTCATCTGCTACCATCGATGTGGACGGGGCAGACAGAACTGTAACTATGCTGAAATCTTGGTTGGCGGAGAGATAATGGCGTCTTGGGATGCTTTGAAAGACGAACTCGATCTTTGGCAAGAGGCTGGTATCACAGCTACTTTCTGGTGGCGTGATGATGATTTGAACGAGCCAACCAATGCTTTTGATAGGCTTCTTGAAATGCGACATCGGCTGGATATCCCGCTGACTTTGGCTGTGATCCCGGACAATGTAGATCCCCACATTGCGGATGATCTGGACGGTTGCCATCTCGTGCAACATGGGGTCACCCATACATCCCATGCAAAAGAAGGCGAAAAAAAATCAGAATTTCCAGCTTCTAGATCGATAACAGAGATGGTGGCGGAACTGACGCTTGGAAAGGCTCGGATGGAAACGCTATTTGAGGGCGATTTTTATCCTTTTCTAGTGCCGCCATGGAACCGGGTGGGAGAGGCTTTACTGCCAGATATCGCCAAGTTGGGGTTTCACGGAATATCAAGATACAAACCTAGAGCATCTGCCGTCCCAGTGCAGGGACTAGCAGAAGTTAATACGCATATCGATCCTGTTGATTGGAAAAATGGTCGAAGTACGCTGGCAGAAGCTGACATTCTTAAAATGGCATGTGATCATTTGTGTGACAGGCGACTGGGCCGTGTTGATACGCGCGAGCCGACCGGGTTTTTATCCCACCACATAATGTATGATGAGCCTTTATGGGAGATTACCTACAAGTTTTTTTCATTTGTAAATTCACATAAGGCTGTGCGTTTTCTGACGCTTCCCGGTGCCCTGTCTGTGATCGAAGAATTCGATTTAAAAGATTTCCCTTAACGGAAGCAATTTACAAATGATGGTAAAGACATACTCATATTCCGCTAAAGAAATCACCAAAGAGTATTGGCGTTCAGGAACGGGAGTAACTTTATCAGTTCTTCCCCTCTTGTTGTTCCGCCCATCATCTGTCATTGTTTATATATTGGGAAGTTTCTTGTGTCTGTTCGCGTTTTACGGAGTGCGGGCATATGGTCGAAAAAGGATGTCAATAATCCTAGGGGATCGGGCGATACAAGTGACTGGCCTGAGGGAGAAATTAATACAATGGGAAGAGCTTGAGGAGTTGAAACTCGCGTATTTCTCGACACGTCGTGACGGGGAAATGGGGTGGATGCAACTTAGGCTGAAAAGCAGGGGTGATCGATTGAGGGTAGAGTCTACCATCTCCGATTTTTGGGAATTGGTGAGTATTTGTGCGGAAAAGGCACGAGAGAAGGGCTTGGCGTTGGATCCGGCAACGGTCCGCAATATGCAAGCTCTTGGCCTTGATACAACTTTCAATGATCATACCGATGCAAACAACTCGGAAAAGAGCAACTAATGTCCAATGTGTTGTTGGTGCGTGATCTGAAGATTGAGTTCAGGGTCTCAGAAGGCGTTGTAAAGGCGGTTGAAGGGGTTAGCTTCCGGGTTCCGGAAGGTAAGACAGTCGCGCTTGTCGGCGAGTCCGGCTCTGGTAAATCCGTTATTAGTCAGGCGATTATGTCGATCCTGCCAAAGGCCGCTCATATCACCAAAGGTGAGATCCTGTTCTTTGATCCAGAGAAGCCTGGTAATTTTTATGATATCGCCAAATTGAAGCCAGAAAGCCGTGAAATGCGGGAAATTCGAGGCGGCCGAATTACCATTATCTTCCAAGAACCCATGACGTCGTTATCGCCGCTTCACACTATTGGTAACCAAATTTCAGAAGCGTTGCATCTGCATCATAAAAAAAGCAAAAAAGAAGGTCTTGAAATTACCCAGGAAATGCTACGGCTGGTTGGATTTCCTAACCCAGAAGCTGCTGTAGACACTTATCCGTTTGAACTCTCTGGTGGCTTGCGTCAGCGCGCTATGATCGCCATGGCGATGATCTGCAATCCTGCTCTCTTAATCGCTGATGAGCCGACAACAGCTCTGGATGTTACTATTCAAGCGCAGATCCTCGACTTGATGCAATCTTTGCAGAAAAAACTGAAGATGGCGATTTTGCTTATCACTCATGATTTGGGTGTTGTCGCAAGTATGGCCGATGAAGTTGTTGTGATGTATCACGGTAAGGTCATGGAGCAGGGAACTCTAGAAGAGATCTTTGATGATCCACGCCATCCTTATTTGAGAGCACTTTTAAAAGCGGTTCCAAGATTTGATATGAAAGATGGGGAGCGACTGACCCCTATTCGCGAAATAATACGCGATCATGACAGTCGATTTTTAGCGCAAGCGAACCCTCGGCAGTTCAATGATAAAGATGAAAAACCAATTCTTGAGGTTACAGACTTAACTAAAGAATTTTCTACCCGGAAAACGACTATTATCGGGAGTAAACCAGCAGGTAATGTCAAAGCGGTTGATCAGGTCAGTTTTTTCATAAAGCCCGGAGAATGTTTGGGACTTGTGGGGGAATCCGGTTGCGGCAAAACGACGTTGTCTAAATTGATTTTGCGGGCTGTAACTGCATCTAACGGGACAGTGACCTATAATGATCGGGGCAAAGATCTGGATGTCTTATCCCTCAATAACTCAGAACTGTTTGATTATCGCAGTAAAGTTCAATTTATTTTTCAGGATCCGTTTTCGTCACTGAACCCTAGAATGACCGTGTTTGATATTATTTCTGAGCCACTGATTATCCATAAGATTGGAACTCAGAAGGAACGCGAAGAAACGGTAATGGAGCTGATGAACCTTGTGGGTCTTGATGCACGCTTTTTGCGAAGATACCCCCATTCATTCTCTGGTGGACAGCGTCAGCGCATAGGTATCGCTAGGGCATTGGCCCTAAAGCCTGATCTGCTTATATGTGATGAGCCTGTTTCAGCATTAGATGTTTCAATTCAGGCGCAAATTCTGAATTTGTTAAAAGATCTTCAAAAAGAACTGGGACTTACATATTTGTTCATTTCCCATAACTTGGCGGTTGTGGATTATATTGCGGATAGAATTGCTGTGATGTGCCAAGGACGTCTCGTGGAAACTGCGCCAAAAGAGATTTTGTTTAAAGATCCAATACACCCTTATACAAAAAGATTGTTGGCCGCTGTCCCAGAACCAAGTCCCGATCGAAAACTGGATTTTAGTCATCTTGTGTCCGAAAAAGCATCTGATCCCTCTGCTTGGCGTGCGCCATTTACGATCAATGACAGCACGCGACCTATGATGATGGATCTTGGGGAGGGACATTTTGTTCGGGTGCATGAAGGAACAACACGCGAGGAGTTGAAACAATGATTTGGGTCTTGAAAAAACTCTCGCTTGTCCTGACATCTGCCGCGATTTCTTTTGTTGCGATCAATTCTGCTCAGGCCCAAAATTTAGAAATACCAATGCTGAAGCATGCGGTGGAAAGTGGCGGCTTGCCGCCCATGGCGGATCGTCTTCCGAAAAATCCATTGCGTGTTCCTCTTATGGAGGAACAGCGTCTTGGCCAATACGGCGGAGACTTGAACAGCCTGATCGGCAATGCTTCAGATGTGAAGCTGATGTTTGTATATGGATACGCCCGCCTTGTGGGATACACATCTGACCTGAAATTGGCTGCAGATATTGCCGAGAGCTATGAGGTTACGGACAACAGAGTATTTACATTCCGCCTAAGGGATGGCCATCGTTGGTCGACCGGAAAGCCTTTTACTTCAGAAGATTTTAGGTATTGGTGGGAAGATGTCGCCAATAACAAAAAACTCTCTCCCACTGGACCGCCAGCCTCACTGCTAGTGGAGGGTGAGTACCCCAAAGTCACATTTCCTGACAAGCTGACGGTTCGCTATGAATGGTCTAAGCCTAATCCAGATTTCCTTGGGCTTATAGCCTCAGCTTCACCGTTATTGATTTATCGACCCTCAGAGTATCTGAAACCGTTTCACGACAGGTACATCGACAAATCAAAAATGAACAAAATCCAGAAAATCAAACTGAAATCCTGGGCATCCAAACACAACCGACTGGATAATCTCTACAAATTCGATAATCCACAGTTACCAACGTTACAGCCTTGGCGAAATACGACGTCTGCTCCTGCGATCCGATTTATCGGGGAGCGCAATCCGTATTTCCATCGGGTGGATAGTGACGGACGTCAACTCCCCTATATTGACCGCTTTATTCTTTCAGTATCTGAGCCAAAACTTATTTCTGCAAAGGCAGCCTCAGGGGATGTGGACCTGCAGGTTCGCGCGATTAAACTGCAGGACGCAACCTTCCTTAAAGCCAATGAAAAGCGGTCGAAATATCGGACACTTCTATGGCCCACCGTGCGTGGATCTCACTTTGCTCTTTTTCCGAACCTAAATGCGAACGATCCCATATGGCGCAAGTTATTGCGTGACGTGCGCTTTAGGCGAGCATTGTCATTGGCCATCGACCGGGAAGAAGTAAATGATGTTTTGTTTTTCGGTCTGGCGAAAGAGGGAAATAATACGGTTCAGGAACAAAGTAGCCTTTATCAGGAAGCACTGAAGACAAAATGGGCAACACTCGACATTGATAAAGCCAATGCACTTCTTGATGAAATTGGTCTGACTGAGAGGAATGAAGAAGGCCTTCGCCTTATGCCGGATGGCCGATCTTTATCCATTATTGTTGAAACAGCGGGTGAGAGTTCCGAGAGGGCTGATGTCCTCGAACTTGTTCGAGATTCCTGGCGCGAAATTGGGATTGCTCTTTACACAAAACCTTCCCAGCGGGCCGTGTTCAGAAACCGAATATTTGCCGGCGAGACACTGATATCTGTATGGTCTGGGCTTGAAAACGGTGTTCCCTCACCTTCCTCTACCCCCGCAGCGTTGGCGACAACCAGTCAATTGAGTTATCAATGGCCAAAATGGGGACAATATTTCGAAACCAAAGGCCAATCGGGTGAACCTGTTGATATGCCGAACGTTGCCAGACTTAATGTGCTCTATAGCAAATGGCAAAAATCGGACAACGATGAAGATCGCACCGTTATTTGGAAAGAAATGCTGAATATCCACGTTGACCAACAATACACAATCGGTGTTGTAAGTGGCATTTTGCAACCTGTTGTTGTGACCAACACTCTTCAAAATGTACCGAAATCTGCCATATTCAACTGGAATCCTGGCGCACATTTTGGCATCTATCACCCTGATCTTTTCTGGTTTGATGACAAGCAGGGAGGGGAATAGAGAGATATGTTCAGCTATTTCGTACATAGACTGCTGGTAATGATCCCAACACTTCTGGTCGTCAGTATCCTGACATTTGTGATTATCCAGTTGCCTCCGGGTGATTATCTGTCCAACCAATTACAGGAATTGAAATCACAAGGGGAAAGCGCTTCTGCCGCGGCCAAGATTGCATTCTATCGGGAACAATTCTCACTGGATAAGCCCATGATCGAACAATATGCGATCTGGATGGGCTTTTGGCCCGGGCCCAATGGATTTTCTGGATTATTACAAGGGGATTGGGGACATTCGTTCGCCTACGATCTGCCAGTAAAAGAAGTCCTTGGGGACCGAATGTTGCTGACGTTCGTGATCAATTTCTCGACGGTAATTTTCATATATATCGTTGCCTTCCCCATCGGAGTGTATTCTGCAACCCGTCAATACTCTATTGGAGATTACGGCTTTACACTTGTCGGATATTTGGGGCTTGCGACCCCGAATTTCTTGCTGGCGATGGTATTGCTTTATTATGCGAATTTCTATTTTGGTCTTTCTATTGGTGGCCTCATGGATGAGAAGTATCTTGATCAGCCATGGAGTTTTGATAAAGTAATTTCTATTTTGAATCACATGATCATCCCGGTTATTGTGATAGGGACGAGCGGTACCGCTGCTATGATCCGACGCCTTCGTGCGAACTTGCTGGACGAATTACAAAAACAATATGTAACTACAGCACGGGCTAAAGGGGTGCCGCGTCTTAAAACACTCGTAAAGTATCCAATCCGCATGTCTTTAAATCCATTTATTGCAGATATCGGAAATTTGCTGCCGGATGTGATTTCGGGATCGGTTATTGTGAGTACTGTGCTGAGTTTGCCCACTGCGGGACCAATGCTTCTTGAGGCATTGAGAAGTCAAGATCAGTATCTTGCTGGATCGTTCCTAATGTTCTTGGCCTTACTAACTGTTATTGGAGTGTTCGTTTCTGATATATTGTTGGCTATGCTTGATCCCAGAATACGTTTGACCGGGGGGGCGACGAAATGAGTGAATCCTTTGGCGGCGGCAAAGATACGAAGCTTGAACATTGGCATTCAACTGAGCCCTTTGATCCGCAGTCAGTCGTAAAACTGACAGCAGAACAAGAAAAATATTATATGGCCTCGCAATGGCGGATGATGTGGTGGAAGTTCTGCCGCCACCGTGTTGCAGTGATCAGTGGCCTTATACTGCTTTTCTTTTATATCTCGATTATTTTCGCAGAATTTCTGGCGCCGTATGAACTTCATAGTCGCAATACGAGGTTCATTTTTGCACCTCCGCAATCAATTCATGTCTTTCATGAAGGGGAGTTAAGAGCACCGTTTATCTATGGATATCGGCAGCGGCTAAACCTTGAAACTTTGCAGCGTGAATATCGCGTTGACACCAATCGTATATATCCACTTCGGTTCCTCTGTAGTGGTGACACCTATAGTATGTGGAACCTGTTTGAGACTGATAAGCACCTTGTCTGCGCAGCTGATGATCGGCGTGCCAGCTTTTTTTGGTTGGGGACAGATCGGCTCGGTCGAGATATCTTTTCTCGCATCATTTATGGAACACGAATTTCGCTCACTATTGGCCTAATTGGTATCATTATCAGTTTTACCCTTGGTATTATTCTTGGAGGGATATCTGGGTATTACGGTGGCTGGATTGATAACGTTATTCAGCGAACCATTGAGCTCCTTAAATCGCTACCGCAACTCCCGCTTTGGCTTGCTCTGTCAGCCGCCCTACCAGTAACATGGTCTCCAATATGGGTATTTTTTGGCCTGACAGTTATTTTGGGTCTCCTGGATTGGCCGGGCCTGGCCCGTGCCGTGCGATCGAAATTCTTATCGCTTCGAGAAGAAGATTTTACAACTGCTGCCCAGCTTACAGGAGCTAGCCCTGCTAGAATAATTGGACGGCATTTGATGCCTTCGTTCGCCTCTCATTTGATTGCCAGTGCCAGCCTCGCGGTTCCCAGTATGATATTGGGAGAAACCGCGCTGTCTTTCTTAGGGCTTGGGTTGCGACCACCTATTACATCTTGGGGCGTATTATTGAACGAGACTACGAATATCAACGCCGTAGCGACAACACCGTGGTTGATGTATCCGGTTGTGCCGGTGATCATCGTCGTATTGGCTTTTAACTTCCTTGGGGATGGTCTGCGGGATGCCGCTGATCCGTATAAGTAAATGAACGGCTGCTTCGGCAGCCTTTCTTTTTTATTCTGCGTTACTTAGCACTACCAGATCAACAAGGCCGGTTACACCGCCAACATCTCGTGCAGCCCTGATATCACTTCCCTTGGTGGGTTTGTATCCTTGGGATAGAGCCTCTTCAAAACAATGGAGTGTGACGAGAGCTTGAGCTCTCTCGATTTTTGCATGTTTATCCAATTTAGCCGCCAGATTTACGGGCTCGCCAATAACCGTGTATTCAAGCCGGCTCTTATCTCCGACCGCGCCAAACAGTATGGTGCCGGATGCAGCCGTAAAGCGGATAACCTGAGGGTCCAGACCCATTGCTCTACGCTCTTCCGCCCAAACATGTGTCTCGTCAATCAACTGTTCAAGGGCGTTCAAACATTCTGCTGAATATTGGTCAGTCTCTACAGCCGCGCCAAAAGTGGCCAATATGCCATCCCCAAGAAACTTGTCGATGGTGCCCCCATTTTTTTGAATGATCGGGACCAATCGCGCCTGATATTCAGCAAGCAGTGCAATCACTTCATTCGCCGGTTTTGCCATGGAGAGTTTGGTAAATCCCTGAAGGTCACAATGAAGAATTGCGGCTTCGCGAGTCTGGCCGGTTCCGGGTTCGATCCAGCCTTCCGCTCGGGTAATTCGTTCTGCGATTTCAGGGGAAAAGAAACGGGATAAATCTTCTGCAGCCGTCGCTTGAGAGACCGAATTTACGAGAAGCCGTCTTGCCCTGAAAATCACAAGTGCGAGAAGAAACGTAACCACTATAATACTGATAACTTTATCAAATTCTGCCCCGAGCAGAATTTTGTGGGACATTGTATACAGCACGTAATCTCTAGTTATTGAAGACATTCCGTCACCGTAATGAACGGCATATCCAAGTAAAACCAACCACCCGGACGCGGCAGTTACCCCTGCGAGCAAAATGTAACGCATATCAAATCTTAAAGCCCGCAGAGCGATAAAAATGAAGACGTACAGAAGTGTCGGTGCTTTCAAGTAGAAGGCGGGACTTTGCTGATATTGGATATGAAAACTCCATATCAAAAACATGAGCAAAAACATGTCTGCAATTACGGAAAGGGACAGAAACCAGCCCGGCAGACGCCACTTCACTGCCAAAAATAGTCGTGTGAGGGTAAAAATTAAATAACCCACCAGGGCATAGGGGACAGGCGCAAACATAGTGTTTGCAGAAAATGTTTTTGGAGAAAGTGCGTAGAGAATGGAAAATGTAATTACAAGGAACAGTTGAACGCAAGCGATGAGAACCTCAGACTGATCCTGCTGACGCTGGATCGCAGACTGAACGCGAGCTGGTAGGGTGCCGGCGATAGGTTCTCCCAAAATTGTTCGCTGAATTGTTTTAAGCATGATTGAAATATGACCTATTCGCTGTGAATTTGGAGTCACTTATTCTCATTTAATTGTTATTACTTCTTCTGTAACCACAAGCTGGTTTCAAAAGCACCGTTTGGAAGACGTATTTTGCCGATGTCCAAAGCATCCACTTTCTCACTCATTTGACGGGCCGCGTACTGACTAGAGAAAAGGACCTCATATCCGGAAAATAAAAGCGGAGCGACGACTTGTTGTTCGTTATACCCGCGCCATTCCCAACTTTGTGGATAGTCATGCGGTAGGAAGATATCATGTATATGAACAATGACACCTGACGGAAGCCTTGGAAGGATATTCAGAAATAGAAAATCCACATCTGAGCCGGGCATGGCAATATGACTGGAATCGATAAATAGAATGTCACCGGATCCAAGCTGATCAAAAATTTCCACTCGGCTATTTTGAACAATGTCATTGTGAATTGTTATGGGCAGTTTACTGATGTCAGCGCGCGGCGCAGGATCAATAGCTGTAAATCGAGTATCTAGATTTCCATCCTTAATAGCTTGAACCATAAAACGGGTAGAATGCCCTGATCCAACTTCGATAATGTTTGCGGGCTTACAATCGCGAACCATTTTGTATGCGGCCGCGCCGTCTAGCCTTGGAAACCAGTCTTGCTCCCAGCGGGGTGCGGGCGGGTGATCCTTGCCAAACTCACTGAAGGTTTTTGCGTAGTCATCCGTCTCGCCCAGAAATTTTTCGAAGGCAGGTTCACAGCTTTTGAAAACATCGAAAACGGCGGGATAAAGCTCTCTCGTTTCCGGAGCAGGAAAAGTGTCGGCGTATCGATAAGGGATAAAAAAGCCCTGTTTTTTAATGTTCAGCAGGGTGTTCAGTCCCATCCGCAAACGCCGCATATTCATTTAGCTTTCGCCTTCCAATAAAGTTGCTTGGCTTTGGTAGAAACTGATACTCTTTTTGTCAAGCTGCCTACTGATATGCTACAAGTCAAATAAAACGAAATAACAGGTGTATATTCCATGGGCTCTTTCTTTACTGCCAATATTGATGATGCTGTATTGACCATCACGTTAAATAAGCCAAAACAACATAATGTCCTAAATCCCGAAGAAATGGATGAATTACGTGCCTGTTTAGCAGAAAAAGCGCAGAATAGTAGTATTCGCGTTGGCGTCTTAACGGGAGAGGGACGGAGTTTTTGTGCCGGAGCCAACCTTGGAGAACTGGATGATTATGATTTTTCCAAAAATCCTCTGGAACAACTTACCGATCAAATTGAAGGAATGCCCTATCCAGTCATTTGCAAACTGAATGGCGGTGTTTACGGTGGCGGGACAGATTTGGCTCTTGCTTGCGACTTCAGGATCGGTACACCTGATATGAAGTGTTTTATTCCGCCGGCGCGTTTGGGAATTCACTATCATGCCGTTGGGATGGAGCGTGCGGTGTCCAGATTGGGTCTGGGCCCAGCGAAGCGTCTTTTTCTTGCGCTTGAAACTATGGATGGCACCGAATTGAAAGCAATTGGTTTTCTGGATTATATTGTGGGTGCAGATGAATTGGACGATAAAGTGCAGGGGCTGGCTGTTTCAATGGCTGGTTTGGCACCGTTAAGCCTTTCCGGAATGAAGGCGACGTTTAATTCTATCGCTCGGGGAGCCATCGATATGAATGCTGCGCGTGCGGCACAGCAGCTTTGTTTGAATTCTGATGATTTCAAGGAAGGCCGAGCGGCGCTTGCCGAAAAGCGCCCGCCCGTCTTTAAAGGATCCTAATCAGGTAATATTGAAACGCTGCAAAGTGTCCGCAAGATCAGATCCAAACTGTGGACCCCGCCGAATAATACCGACATTCATCGGGAGCGCTTTCAAGTCTGGGTGATTGGGCTCAAGGCTTGTTAGGACGGCAACTGGAATTTGTTTTGTTGCCGGCATTGCGGCGAGTGCGCAAGCGAAATCAATTCCTGAAAGTCGGGGCATAACGGCTGTTGTTATGACCAGATCCGGCTTGGTTTCCAGAACAATTTGAAAGGCCTCGATTGGGTCAAGCACGGTGGATACACGATATCCGCATGCTGCAAGTTCCCGCTCCACAACTCGTGCAGCCGTTCTTTGCGGTAATACCAACGTGACCTCAGTATCAGTTATGGTGACGTCGGCAACATCAAACGTACTTTTATGGGGCAGGCTTCTGATAACCTCTGCAATGTTCTCCTCTGGGATTACTTCGCCATCGAGGATAGAGCTGATGCGATCGCTAAAGAGTTGCAGATCTTTCAGGTTTTGGGTGGTGATTTGAGTTGCCTGTGCAAGATATTCATCAAGCCGATGGCTTAAAGGGGTCAGGCCCGGCAGATTAACAGCTTTTGCTTTTATGCGTAAATTAGAGGCATCTTGTGCCAATTGCATTGCTGCATCTTCTGGAGACAAAGTGCCGCCACGAATTTGCTGCATACGCAACTCCAAGCTGGCAACAACATCCCGTGCCTCGTCCAAAGCTTCGCCTTCATATTGAGCTTCTAGCTCTGCTTCTGTAAGTACCTTCATGGACACAACAAGTTCCCCGTTTTTATAATTGAGCGGGAAAGATTAAAGTTTTCAGGTTAAACAATTCTAAAGACGTGAAATTGGCTGCGGAAACGTGACAATTTAAGAAAATAATAGCCTTAAAGTCGGCAAAACAGGCTATTTAGCCCGCTTTGCCGCTCACTGTTACAAGATGAATTTTGACAAATCAGAATCGGTTGTCAGAGCGCCCAGATGCTCTTCAACATATTTTGCATCAATTACCAGTTCTATTCCCGAACTGTCAGTGGCATTGAAACTGATGTCTTCTAGTACTTTTTCGAGGATCGTGTGTAATCTACGGGCACCAATATTTTCCACTGTTGCATTTACTTCAGCGGATATACTGGCAATTTCATCAATTGCATCATCCGTAAATGAGAGTGTTACTTCTTCGGTTTTCAAAAGCGCGATATACTGTTTTATCAGGCTTGCTTCTGGTTCTGTTAGAATGCGTTTGAAATCTTCCTTTGTGAGAGGAGAGAGTTCGACACGGATTGGAAGACGGCCCTGTAGTTCTGGTAGAAGATCAGATGGTTTGGCAATATGAAATGCGCCTGAGGCAATGAACAAAACATGATCGGTACGAACCGTTCCATATTTTGTAGAAACAATGGTTCCTTCGATGAGCGGGAGTAAATCGCGTTGGACACCTTCGCGGCTTACATCGGCGCCTTGACGATCGCTACGGGCGCAGATTTTATCGATTTCATCTAGGAAGACGATGGCGTCATTTTCAACAAGTGAAATAGCTTCGCGCACAACACTATCTTCATCCAGAAGCTTATCGCTCTCCTCTTCAATAAGAACTTTGTAGCTGTCTGCGACCTTCATCTTACGAGGCTTAGTGCGTGCCGGCCCCATTTTGCCAAGAATATCGTTGAGATTCATCATGCCCATTTGAGCACCAGGCATTCCCGGAATTTCAAATGTTGGCAGGCCACCAGCACTGCTGTCGACCATGTTCAGCTCGATTTCCTTGTCATCAAGTTGACCTTCCCGAAGCATTTTTCTGAATTTTTGTCGTGTATCAGCTGTGGCGCCCTCACCAACCAGTGCGTCAAGAACTCGCTCTTCAGCCGACATTTCCGCTTTGGCGGTGACTTCTGTGCGTTTTTTCTCGCGGATCATGCCAATGGCAATCTCCATCAAGTCGCGGACGATTTGTTCCACATCGCGGCCTACATATCCAACTTCGGTAAATTTTGTGGCTTCTACCTTTAGGAATGGTGCATTTGCCAGTTTGGCCAGCCGGCGAGAAATCTCGGTTTTACCAACTCCGGTTGGGCCGATCATCAGGATATTTTTTGGCAGCACTTCTTCGCGCATTTCTTCTGACAACTGCTGACGGCGCCAACGATTGCGAAAGGCGATAGAGACGGCTCGTTTGGCTTCGCTTTGTCCAACAATATGGCGATCCAGCTCATATACGGTTTCACGCGGGCTCAAATTCTTCATTGTCTAAATACTCTCAAGTGTAACATTTTCGTTCGTATAAACGCAGATATCCGCAGCAATTTTCATAGCCTTACGGGCAACTGCTTCCGCATCCATATCATCCAGGTCAATAAGCGCGCGCGCTGCTGACAGGGCGTAGTTGCCCCCGGAGCCAATAGCAATAATACCGTCTTCAGGCTCAAGCACATCGCCGTTACCGGTCAGGATCAAGGAGACATCCTTATCGGCAACCGCCATCATAGCCTCCAGTCTGCGAAGGTATTTGTCTGTTCGCCAGTCTTTTGCAAGTTCCACACACGCACGTGTAAGATTTCCCGGATGCTGTTCCAATTTGCCTTCAAGACGTTCAAACAAAGTGAAGGCATCAGCAGTTGCGCCGGCAAAGCCCACAATTACATTCCCGCCGGCACCAATGCGCCGGACTTTGCGGGCGTTGCCTTTGATAACAGTTTGGCCAAGCGAGACCTGTCCATCGCCTGCAACGACAACTTTGCCATTTTTTCGGATCGACAGGATTGTGGTGCCGCGCCAGCTTTTGAGTTGTTCAGACATGTAGTTTCAATATCCAGCTTTTGTAATTTCTAACCTGAAAGACGATGTAACCATTTTGTGCCAAGGGTCAAGGCTTTGGAGCAAAGTGATCGCCAAATAAGTATGAAAACACCCTGCTTTCGTTTCGGTTTTTCACAGAATAAGCATACAGCCGTCTTTTGCCCAATGAATAACTTTATGCTGCGCAGGAGATTTTAATGAACTATTCGAATAATCCATCAGGTAATACGGACGAAAAAGCCAGTAATCTGCGCGCGATATTCGAGATTCTTGCCTATCTGCAAGTGGATGCCAAACGGGATGGGTATGGTGAACTGGCTGACCGGTTGGAATTTGCGATGAACCATGCTGAGCGACAGTTAAGTCATCTTAAAAACCCCCAAACGGTAGCCCCCATGAGCACCATTTAGCCCTAATGAATTACGGCTCCTGAAACAAAGGATGTGGTGAGGCAACACGATAGTTTGTTGATCCGTCACAGATATTGCGTCTTTTCTTGGATTTGTGGGCAACTCCTGCTATATGCACGCGGGTATATTACGCTTATAATCTGCGCCCGGAAGGAATTTTCATGCGTGAAGGTCGTACAAAACGGACAACTAAGGAAACCGAAATCGATGTTTGGCTCGATTTGGACGGTACCGGTACATATGATGTAGAGACAGGAATAGGCTTTCTGGATCACATGCTGGAACAGTTGTCACGACACAGTCTGATGGATCTGAAAGTACGGGCAAAAGGTGATTTGCATATAGATTTCCATCATACGACCGAAGATAGCGGTATTGCCATTGGCAAGGCGTTTTCACAAGCGCTGGGAGATATGAAGGGTATTAAACGATATGCCTCTTCCTATATTCCGATGGATGAGACCCTCACACGCGTATCATTGGATATTTCTCATCGTCCGTATTTGATCTGGAAGGTGAATTTCACTCGTGACAAATTGGGCGATATGGATACTGAGCTGTTCAAAGAATGGTTTCAGGCATTTGCTCAAGCCGCAGGAATTACGCTGCACGTGGAAAATCTCTATGGTGAAAATAACCACCATATTGTTGAAAGCTGCTTCAAAGCATTGGCGCGCGCGCTTCGGGATGCTGTGGAAATTGATCCACGCAAATCCGACGCAGTCCCGTCAACAAAAGGGGTTTTGGGCGGTAGCCTTTAATCTATTTGAAGTTCGGCGGGGACGTTATGCAAGCATATTCAGCCTATTTTCACAAAGAACGGCCGCTGGATGCGAATGGATTGGTTCTGGTAAGTGAGCGTTTTAGCTGGTTTGCGTTCCTCCTTCCTGCCATCTGGGCGCTTCGACATCAGTTGTGGGTAGCGCTTGGGGTTTATGTGGCTGGTTCGGTCTTACTTCAATTGGGATTGGATTTTGTTGGGGCGAGTTTTGGCATCCAAATAGTTTGCAGTTTCGCCTTTGCATTTCTTTATGCGAGTTTTGCACCTGAATTCAGGCATTTGAAATTGAGTAAGGATGGATATGGCGAACTAGGCCCTGTATCGGCGAAGACAATTGATGACGCTGAGAAAGCGGCTTTAACAGCCCTGACAAATTACTCTGTTCGTAAAATACAAAATGAAACGCCTGTAAATGATCAGGCAATTGGATCAGAAGAATGATTACGATAATTGATTATGGTTCCGGAAATATACGCTCTGCTGCTAAGGCGTTTGAGCGCTGTGTGCGTGAAGCAGGACTGAGTGATACAGTCCATGTAACCAGTGATCCGGATGTGGCTGCACGTGCCGACCGAATTGTGTTGCCGGGCGTGGGTGCTTTTCGCGATTGCCGGGATGGCCTCAATGCACTGGACGGAATGCGTGATGCGTTACAGGAAGCGGTTATAGACCGCGCAGTACCTTTTTTCGGGATTTGCGTTGGCATGCAACTTATGGCGACGCGGGGCCTTGAATACGGAACAACCGAAGGTTTTAACTGGATCGAGGGTGATGTGTCCGCGCTGGAACTTGACGATACCAGCATGAAAATCCCGCATATGGGATGGAATGAATTTAAAGTTGAAAACAACCATGTCTTGCTCGATGGCATCAAGGATGGGGACCATATTTATTTTGTTCACAGCTACCATGTTGTTTCCAAAAAACCTGAAGAGGTTCTGGGAACTGTTGATTACGGCGGATCTGTAACAGCAATGATTGGTCGGGATAATATGATCGGGACGCAATTTCATCCTGAGAAAAGTCAGGAAACGGGCTTGCGCCTGATTTCCAACTTTTTGAAATGGAAGCCATAGAGGAACAGGTATGTCTGATAACAGTAGAAATATTCTGCAACCGGTAATCGAGTTGATGACGGAAATTTCAGCAGCCGATATGGAAGATCTGTGTGTTGCTGCAGATGAAGCCATTCTGGATGGAAATGGTTTTGGCTGGCTAACGCCGCCTGAACGCTCGGTTCAAGAGGCCTTTTGGCGCGGAGTAATTGCAATGCCTGTTCGCGAGCTTTACTGCGCAAGGCTGGAAGGTCGTATTGTGGGGACGGGGCAATTGGTAAAGCCTTTTGCCAATAACGAAGCAAGCGGACATATTGCGAACATATCCACGTTCTTTATTGCGCCTTATGCGCGCGGGCACGCTCTTGCGTTAGGACTGGTTGCCGTTCTCGTGCAATCAGCCAAAAATCAGGACTTTAAAAGCCTTGAGGTGGACGTTCGTGAAACACAAACAGCTGCCATCTCCCTTATTGAAAACAGCGGTTTCCTTCACTGGGCCACGAAAAAGAAATATGCCTGGAATGGTGAAAAATATGTGGATGGCTATTATTATGTCAAAGATCTCGAGGAGGTCGTGAAGTTATGAATTTGTATCCGGCAATCGATTTGAAAGATGGAAATTGTGTGCGCCTTCTCCGCGGGGAGATGGATGCTGCCACGGTGTTTAATACGAACCCGGGGGATCAAGCCGCAGCTTTTAAAGAGGCAGGCTTCAAACGAATTCATCTTGTTGATCTAAACGGTGCCTTTGAAGGCAAGCCCGTAAACGCCGCCGCTGTTGAGGCGATATTGGCGGCAACGGATGTGCCCGCTCAACTAGGGGGCGGCATTCGTGATCTCAAAACCATCGAAATGTGGTTGGAGAAGGGAATTAGCCGTGTAATTCTTGGAACAATTGCGCTCCGCGATCCAGAAATTGTAAAGGCAGCTTGTAAAGCTTTCCCGGGACACGTGGCCGTTGGCATAGATGCGCGCGATAGTATGGTTGCTGTTGAAGGTTGGGCTGAAACAAGCGAGACATCAGCACTGGACCTTGCTCGAAAATTTGAAGATGTCGGTGTTGAAGCAATTATCTATACCGATATTGATAGAGACGGCGCGCTGCAAGGTGTGAACGTAGAGGCCACTCGCGATCTCGCAGCGCAAATTTCCATTCCTGTAATCGCCTCTGGTGGGGTTGCTTCTATCCGAGATGTTGAGGAGCTGTTGAAGGTTCAGGACAGTGGTATTGAGGGCGTGATCATTGGTCGGGCGCTGTATGACGGGCGAATTGACCCGGCTGCTGCCCTTAAGTTGGTGGAGCAGGCAAATGCTTAAAGCAAGAGTAATCCCGTGTCTGGATGTTAAGGATGGTCGCGTCGTCAAAGGGGTAAATTTTGTTGACCTCATCGATGCTGGTGATCCGGTAGAGCAAGCCCGTGTTTATGATGAACAGGGTGCGGATGAGCTTTGCTTTTTGGATATTACCGCGAGCTCTGATAATCGTGAGTCCATGTATGATGTTATCCGCCGAACGGCCGAACAATGCTTTATGCCGCTCACTGTGGGCGGAGGAGTTCGAACCGTCGAAGATGTTCGCAAATTATTGTTAGCGGGCGCAGATAAGGTTTCCATCAATACTGCTGCGGTGCTTAATCCCGAATTCGTCCGCGAAGCTGCGCAGAAATTTGGTAATCAGTGTATAGTGGTTGCGGTAGACGCCAAACAGACGGCTCCCGGAAAATTTGAAATCTTCACCCATGGTGGCCGCAAGGAAACTGGAATTGATGCCATTGAATGGGCCAAAAAAATGGCCGACTATGGCGCCGGAGAGATTTTACTAACCTCCATGGACCGAGACGGTACACGTGAAGGGTTTAACCTTCCGCTGACCCGTGCAATTGCCGATGCAGTAAGCATTCCAGTAATTGCGTCCGGCGGTGTTGGCACGTTGGACCATTTGGCTGAAGGTATTCAGGAAGGCCACGCAACAGCTGTACTTGCGGCGTCTATCTTCCATTTCGGTGAACACACAATTCGTGAAGCCAAGGAAACCATGCGTGACGCTGGTATTCCGGTTAGATTGTAAGGGGATCTCATGACAACTCAGGCAGAAATTCTCGATCGCCTTTTTGAAACTATTGCCGCCCGTAAAACGGCGGATGCAGATAGTTCTTATACTGCGCGTCTTTACGCTAAAGGGACAAAAAAAATTGCCCAAAAGGTGGGTGAAGAAGGTGTTGAACTTGCTTTGGCTGCGGTGCTGAAAGACAAAGACGAGATCATTTCGGAAAGTGCGGATCTGATTTATCATATGTTTGTGCTTTGGGCAGATGCGGGACTTGAACCTTCAGAAATCTATGCCAAGCTGGCAGAACGGGAAGGTCTTTCCGGTCTTGTCGAAAAAGCTTCCAGAGTAGAGAGCTAAGGACCGAAATGGCGTATAATAACGATAATATTTTTGCCAAAATCTTGCGGAATGAAATCCCCAACAACACGGTGTATGAAGACGATTCTATTTTGGCTTTCAATGATATTGCGCCGAAGACACCCGTGCATGTTCTTGTGATCCCGAAAGGAAATTACATCGATCTGGATGATTTTACAGCCAACGCAAGTACCATCGAAATTGGGAATTTCTTTTCAAAAGTCGGTCAGATTGCCCGAGACCTTGGTGTGCCTGAAAGCGGCTACCGATTGGTTTCCAATAATGGTGAGAACGCAGGACAGATCGTGCCACATTTTCATGTGCATATAATGGGCGGTCAAAAAATCAAAGAAGGCAGTATGGCGCGCGGGATGCAAAGCTAAGCACAACGAGTTAAAGTTTTAACTCGCTTGCACTCTGGACAACATGAATATTAAGCGGTGATTTCCGCCCACGAACCAGGACTTCCTCTTTCTGAGTAGGGCCAGTAAAGCCAGCTTCCACAGCAATACGATCCGAGAAAATGAGCTGGCTTTTATAGTCTTTGTTCATAGCTTCAAGTCTACTTGCTGTATTTACGGCATCGCCGATAGCCGTAACAGATGTTGCTTTCCCATACCCCATTTCCCCAATGATCACATGGCCCATGTGAATGCCAATCCCGATCCTTAACGGTTCGCCTAAGTCGGACTTTAAATTGGTATTCATTACCTCCAACGCATCTGCCATCGCTTTTGCGCCTTGCAGAGCTTTTTGGGCGGCTACGGCAGGATCATCATCCAATCCAAAAAGTGCCATGACGCCATCGCCAATGAATTTATCTAGATGGCCGCCAGTACTCTCTATGGCTTCACCCATGTGGCGGAAGTACTGATTGATAACGAAAACCACGTCATAGGGCAGTTTATCTTCGGAGAATTTGGTAAAGGCACGTAAATCTGCAAAAAGGATCGCAATATCTTTCTCACGTCCTTGAAGATAGGCAGGCTTTGCAAAAGAATGCTTGTGCGATGCTTTATCGGGAAGCAATGGCACGACCGACATATCTGCCATCACGGGGACCTGACAGGCCAAACGAGTTCCTTCAATTGCGCCAACCCGTTTTAAAACGGCAAGTTCTTTATCACTTGGCGGTGCAAGGGTGTCTGCGCCTTCAATTATGCGTATTCGGCACGTGGAGCACCGTCCCCGTCCACCACAAACCGATGCGTGAGGAATGCCGCCTTGCTTGCTGATATCCAGAACCGTTGTCCCCGGCGGGGCGGAGACGTCTTTTCCTTCAGGGTAATGAACTGTCACCAAGCGTTCTTTCCTAAAATGGATAAACCAGAATAGACGGCTCAATAGGAGTAGGCCCAATGCTGCGATCATGCCGTAAAGCCCATTGTCTCGAACGCGATAAGCCCAAGCAAAATCTTCCTGAGTTAGATTAAGGTTTTGAAAGAGTTGTGTCTGCCACGCAGTATCTCGTGCAAGAAATTCGACTTCATTTGCACTTACAAGAAAACCGGTTAGAGCAAGGATCGGTAAAATGAGGGCAGTGGTATAGAGAAATGGGTACGCTTTTTCATACCATGGCTTCAGCCTAAGCCAAAAATGTAGTCCGAGGCAGCCGTGGGACCACGCGACTATCAGGCCAGCAGTTTGAAGAAGCGCTTGAATAGGGGTTGCAACCCAGACCACATAAAGGACGTAGGTATAGCTGTCATCTATCCCGAAATTTTCATGGGCAATACGTGTGCCCACAATATGCCCTATCATCAAGGGGGGAATTGCCAGCCCCAAGGTAATTTGGACGATTTCTTTTGGAGGAATGCGCCTGAAAGAACGGTGAGTTAGCAACTTTGCAGACGTTAGCAATATATGCACTATCATTGCCAACAGCAGTATCACTGTTCCGGGAAGACTGCGCCATATACCAATAAACAGAAGTCGCCCAGCTTCCATCGCTTCCAGTGAGATCAGACCAAGACTATGGTTGATCAAATGAAGCGTTAGAAACAGCATAAGAACAAGGCCACTGTATAGTCGGAGGATTTCCGTCTTCCACCAACCCCGGCCAGATTTTTCCTGTACTTTTGGGCCGCTAGTAACTGTCATGTTTTTCCTGTGTTTTTACAGGCTAACAGTGATTCTTCACTGCTCCTCTGTCAAGTGCTGCATCAATCAGTAAAAGATTAACCCATCCGAGATGCAATCAGGTCCTTCAAGTTTTCAGCAGGGCGTGCGCCTATGTGGCTAATAACTTCTGCTGCTGCAATAGAAGCAATTGCACCGCTTTCTGCGAGGCTTCGACCCTTTGTGAAACCATACAGGAAACCGGCGGCATATAAATCACCGGCACCGGTTGTATCTTCTACGTCT
This sequence comes from Alphaproteobacteria bacterium 46_93_T64, assembly GCA_002163135.1. Classification (GTDB taxonomy): domain Bacteria; phylum Pseudomonadota; class Alphaproteobacteria; order Sneathiellales; family Sneathiellaceae; genus Sneathiella. Next base: position 115,180 of record MAAN01000035.1, on the reverse strand, counting down.
ATAGAACGATCCGCGGTAACTTCAACCGTTGTATCTCCTTGCAGGATAACTGAACCTTCACTGCTGCGGGTAACGCAGGCAATCTCGACTTTATCGCGAACTATGTCGATAGCCACTTCAAGACTGTCCGTTTGGTAGAGAGATTTAATCTCATCTTCATTCGCAAACAGAATATCAACGCCGCCGTCAATAAATTCGATAAACTCGTCGCGGAAGCGATCCACGCAAAAACTATCGGACAAAGTTAGGGAAACACGCTGATCTGCTTCATGGGAAATCTTTGCGGCTTTTCTAAATGCTGCTTTCCCGCCATCGGGATCCCACAGGTAGCCTTCCATGTAGGTTACAGCTGACGCTGCAATAATTTCTGGATCAATATCATCCGGTCCCAGTTCAATGCAGGCACCGAGATACGTGTTCATAGTCCGGTGTGCGTCCGGTGTTATCAAAACAAAGCTTCGGGCAGTCGCGGCACCTTGTTCGCTCATTTTGGTTTCAAAATTTACACCGGTTGCCCGAATATCATGGGCGAAAATCGCGCCGAGCTGATCATTCCGGACCTTACCTATATAGTTACTGCGCGCGCCAAGAGACGCGACCCCCGCGGCCGTATTGCCGGCAGATCCACCAGAGATTTCAACAGCGCTGCCCATTTTGGAATAGAGGTCTTCCGCCCGGGCTTCATCGATTAAATTCATGGAGTTTTTGACAAGATTTTCTTGCGTCAAAAAGTCATCGTCAATCCTGCTGAGCACATCAACAATGGCATTTCCGATGCAAGTGGTGTCAAAACGGGTGTTGTTCATGATATCTCCAGCGGTTAAATGAGCGCGGCGGAGTATACCCTTTCCTTGCGATGGTGCAAGGCAGAGCTGTACAACCGCGTCAAATTTTGCCATCAATAAGTTATGCAAGATTTAATAAAATTAACTGCCATAGAAGCAGTAGAAAAGTTGAAGGCGGGTGAGGTGTCCCCGCTTGAGCTTATCGACGCGGCCGAAGCCCGCATTCTTGAGACAGATGATGATGTAAATGCCATTCCCATTCGCTGTTTTGAGAGGGCCAGAACGCATGCCCATCATATCATGAAAGAAAGTTCTGAGGAGCATGGCCCGAGGTATCTTCACGGCCTTCCCATAGCGATTAAAGATCTGACACCAGTCAAAGATGTTCGCTTCACAATGGGATCGCCCATTTTCGCGGATCAAATTGCGGCGCATTCAGACATTATGGTCAAGCGTCTGGAAAAACGAGGCGCAATTGTCGTTGGTAAGGCCAACACACCTGAATTCGGGGCGGGCGCGCAAACCTTTAATGAGGTCTTGGGTACGACGACGAACCCTTGGGATGTATCAAAGACACCAGGTGGATCGTCTGGAGGGTCTGCAGCTGCCTTGGCAGCCGGTCAGGTCTGGTTGGCTCAAGGAAGTGATTTGGGTGGCAGTCTGCGTATACCAGCAAGCTTTACAGGAGTTGTGGGACTTCGTCCGTCACCGGGTAGGGTCGCGCACGGCCCAAGCGGTTTACCGTTTGGTGTGGGATCTGTTGAAGGTCCCATGGGACGTACCGTTGCGGATGTGGCATTAATGCTCGATATGATGGTGGGGGAACATATTGTTGATCCCATCAGCTTGCCCGCTCCAGATTATTTGTATTCGGAAGTTATCAAAAGTCCGCAGAAATTTGGCCGCGTTGCCTACAGTCCAGATCTAGGACAATGCCCGATCGATACGGAAGTCGCAGAAATATGCGCTAAGGCTGCGCAATCCTTCATGCAACATACCAGCGGTATGGAAGAAGACTGTTTTGATCTGACAGGTGGCGATGAGATTTTTCAGATTTTGAGAGCCGCACAATTCGCAGCCGGACATGGTCCGAAACTTGATACCCATCGCGAGCAGCTTAAAGATGATGTGATTTGGAATATTGAATCTGGTCTTAAGCTAACTGCTAAAGATATCGGTTGGGCGCAGCGAGAGCAGGGTGCCCTTTATGGTCGGGTTGCAGATTTCTTCGGAATATATGATTTGTTGCTGACACCAACGGTTATGGTGCCGCCTTTCGATCATGAAATTAGATCCATACGTGAAGTAAATGGGGTCAAATTCGATAATTATATTGCGTGGCTTGCCCAAACCTATCTGCTAACCAATACAAGTTGTCCTGCGATTTCTATCCCTTGCGGTTTTACGAAATCTGGATTGCCTGTTGGTCTGCAAATTATGGCGCCAGCCCACCGGGAAGATCTCGTGTTGAAAGCAGCAGCTTTGTTTGAGCAAGATCATGACTATGCGGCGATGGTTCCGGTCGATCCAAGGAAGCTTGCGTAGAAAAAATATTGCATATTAGCGTACAAACACTTACATGATGCGAAGTTCAAATTAAAAGTATACCGGGGGCGTAAAGTGATAGCGGCAATAAACAAAGCCATTACGCAGATGACTGATCCTGCATTCAGGTCTGTAATTGTGAAATCATTGTTATATTCACTATTGGCGCTGGTGTTGACGTTCGTCGTTATTCTACAGCTGGCGGGCTTGATCCCGCAATCTGACTGGGAATGGGTGAATACTATTGTTGGTTGGTTAAGTGGCGTAGGTGCGTTTTTCATCGCCCTGTTTGTTTTCCCGTTGTCTATGGCAGCAGTTATCGGAATTTTCCTTGACGACATTGCAAATGCTGTGGAGGCAAAGCACTATGCCGGTGATGCTCCTGCGCGAGAGATCCCTCTTTGGTCCAGCATCTGGGATGCAGTAAAATTCTTTGCAGTGATTATTTTGTGCAATCTGCTTGTGTTGCCGCTTTATCTTATTCCGGGCGTGAACCTGATTGTGTATTATGTTTTAAACGGATATTTGCTCAGCCGGGAGTTTTTCCAGCAAGTTGCCGTGCGTCATCATGACATGACAATGGTCAACAAGCTTCGCAAAGCCGGAGGAATGGATGTATTCCTCACAGGTGTAGCTACAGCATTTTGTATGACAATCCCGGTTTTGAACCTGATCATTCCAATCATCGCGACAGCCACGATGGTTCATTTATACAAAAAACGTGCAAAAGCGATGACAGGTTCAACATCAGTAGAAGTCGTATGAAAAAAGTAATTGGTATTTCGGCGCTATTGCTGCCATTCGTTTTGGGTGCCTGCGGGGCAACTACCCAATCTGCGACAACTCCAGAGATAAAACTCATTGCGGTTAAAACTCCGATCTTGTCTAAAGAAAAGAAAATCTCTCTCGCGGCTTTGTCAAAAAAGCCCGAAATATTACCCAAGGCTCGGTTGAAACAAACTGAACCGGTTATTCCGCTACCTCCCATTGGCGTTTTGAGGGGCAAGTCCATTGCTGAAATCGAAGCCGTTTTTGGAAAGCCTGTTTTGCTTCGAAAAGATAAGCCAGCGCAAGTTTGGCAATATTTGACCAGTGAATGCGCATTGCATCTTGTTTTCTATCCTGAAGACGAAGGAAATGGGACGATGCGGGTAAAGTATTTTTCTATGAATGACCGGGATGTTGCCCGCCCAGCTGATAGCAAACCTTGCTTTAAAAGCCAGCTACACCGAGTGGGTGTTGCCCGAGCCAAATCATTGAGCTAACACACACTTCAGACTACTTAGGCCGTCGTGGTTTTGCCTTTGAATTTACACAGATCCTCAACAATGCATTTGGCGCACTCTGGTTTGCGTGCTTTGCACACATACCGGCCGTGTAGGATCATCCAATGATGTGAATCTCGCATATATTCCTTGGGAATACGTTTTTCGAGTTTCTTCTCGACTTCGAGGGGCGTCTTGCCCGGAGCAATGCCTGTACGATTTCCGAGCCGGAATAAATGCGTATCAACAGCAATTGTTGGCTGGCCAAAAGCAATGTTTAAGACGACGTTTGCAGTTTTCCGTCCAACACCAGCAAGCATTTCCAACTCCTCACGGGTTTGTGGAACTTCACTTCCGTGATCGCGGATAAGTGCTTCACATAGTTTGATGACGTTCTTCGCTTTGGTTTTATAAAGACCAATGGATTTGACGTAATCGCGGACAGTATCTTCGCCAAGAGCGAACATTTTCTCCGGCGTGTCGGCGATAGCAAACAACGGGCCGGTCGCTTTGTTTACCCCAACATCAGTGGCTTGCGCGGAAAGCACCACCGCCACAAGCAATGTGAACGGGTTCACATAGTCCAGTTCGCCTTCTGGCACGGGGTTGTTTTCGCGCATCCGGCGGAAAAATTCGTTGATATCTGCCTTTTTCATGGAACAGTTATTGGCACAGCTGGATGCCTTGTGCAATCCCCATTTGACACCTGAACTTTTTGGCATAGCTAGAACCCTATGGCCAGATTGCAAAATACTCCTGAAAATTACGCGCTGTCCCTGTATCCGCACCGCAGTTTAAGCCCGCGAGGGTTTCTGTTTTTGATGCTATTTGTCGGGGGTGTCAGTTTTGTAGCTGGCACAGCCTTTCTAATGATGGGGGCGTGGCCAATTCTCGGATTTTTTGGACTTGATGTGCTGCTGGTTTACGTTGCGTTCAAGATGAATTATCGCAATGGACGCCATCGTGAAGTGATTGAAATCATTGATGGAGAGCTGTGTGTTCGCGCCATATCACCCGGGGGCGAAGAAAGAACACGAAGATTTCAGGCCTATTGGTCGCGTAGCGTTATCGAAGGGGAAAAATTATTGATACGAAACCGAAACGAGGCAATAGAAATTGGTCGTTTCTTGATATTGGAAGAAAAAGAGGAGGTGATGAAAGAGATCACCTCAGCCCTTCAAACTTGGCGCAACAGCTATCGGTTCAGTTAGTCACCCAGACCAAGGACATCCATCATGTCATAATTACCCGCAGTTTTGTCCCGTGCCCAAAGGGCAGCGCGAACCGCGCCGCGTGCAAAGACAGCCCGGTCGCCCGCGCGGTGCGTAATTTCAATAATTTCGTTTTCTGCTGCAAAATAGACAGTGTGATCACCAACGACATTACCGCCCCGAAGCACTGCATACCCAATATCGCCCTTTTTGCGGGCTCCTGTGATGCCGTCGCGGCCACGGTCGGCAACGCTGTCATGGTCCACTTCCCGTCCCGCCGCAGCAGCTTTACCCAGAAGCAAGGCTGTTCCGGAAGGGGCGTCTACTTTGTTGTGATGGTGCATTTCAAGGACCTCAATATCAAAGTCATCATCCAGAATTGCCGCAATTTTTTTGGTCAATTGCGCAAGTAGATTAACGCCAAGGCTCATATTCGCGCCTTGAAGAATAACGCCGGTCGAGCCGGCGTCTTGAATTGTCACCTGTTCTTCATTGCTGATCCCGGTGGTGCCGATGATATGAATTTTCCCCGCATTGGCTGCGAGTTTCGAATGCGCAACAGTTGCGGCCGGAGACGTGAAATCAACAACGGCATCAACAGCGTCAAATAGGGCAGCAGTATCGTCAGTGATAGGAATGTTTAACGGATCAAGTCCAGCCAATGTGCCGATGTCTTGTCCTAGAAACGGCGAGCCTGCGGGCTCCGTACCGCCGCAAACTACGCAGCCAGCGGTACCAGTAACCTGCTTAACCAGCATGCGTCCCATGCGGCCACCGCACCCAACTATACCGATTTTCATATCGCTCATGCTTATCACCTTTGAAGTCATTTAATTGGCTTTGGGTGTAGCATAGAACTCCCCCCTCTGGCGAGGGGGGGTGCTTTTATTCTTTTAAATCAGCAAGGAAGTCTTTTACGCGAGAGAAGAAGCCCTCAGATTCAGGGTTATGGGATCCGCCACCTTCTTCTTCAAATTCGCGGAGAAGTTCTTTCTGACGCTTTGTCAGGTTCACTGGCGTTTCCACAATCGTGTGGATATACATATCCCCGTGTCCAGCCGAACTCATAATGGGCATACCTTTGCCGCGCAGGCGGAATTTTCGTCCTGATTGTGAGCCGGCCGTAATAGTGACCTTCGCACGTGCGCCGTCCAGTGTCGGCACTTCAATGTCGCCGCCAAGGGTTGCTGTTGTCATTGGAATAGGGACCCTGCAATGCAGGTTCTGGCCATCTCTTTGGAAAATGCGATGATCAGAAACACTCAAGAAAATATACAAATCGCCGGGAATGCCGCCACGTCCGCCCATTTCCCCTTCGCCAGAGAGACGAATGCGATTGCCATCGTCAACACCTGCTGGGATGTTAAGGGAAAGAGTTTTTTCCTTATTCACACGGCCTTCGCCATGGCATTTTGTACAAGGATTTTGGATTACTCGACCTTGACCATTACAGGCTGGACAGGTTCTCTCAATGGTGAAGAAACCTTGCTGTGCACGGACTTTACCATGTCCCTGACATGTTCCGCAATTGACAGGTGTTGAGCCTTCCGCAGCGCCTGTTCCTTCGCAACCATCACATTGGACAGAGGTTGGGATTTGAATCTCGGTCTCTTTGCCGTGATAGGCTTCTTCAAGCGAGATTTCCATGTTGTAGCGCAAATCTGAACCACGGCTTTGGCCACCGCCGCCACCGCGTCTGCCACCCATGAAGTCGCCGAAAAGGTCATCAAATATGTCTGAGAAACCGCCGCCCATTCCGCCGCCGCCGCCCATGCCGCCATTTTCAAAGGCTGCGTGACCGTACTGGTCGTAGGCTGCGCGTTTTTGCTCGTCACTCAGAATTTCATAGGCTTCATTAATTTCTTTGAAGTTTGCTTCTGCCTGATCATCACCCGGATTCCGATCCGGATGGTATTTCATCGCCATCTTACGATAGGATTTTTTGAGAACAGCAGCGTCAGCGTCGCGCGCCGCTCCCAATATTTCGTAATAGTCGCGTTTTTCCATAAGGTTCTGCTCAACTAAATGCCGCCCCGGACTGGATTTCCCAAGCCGGAGCGGTCGTTTACCTTAAAGGATGTGCAGCCTGTAAACAGACTGTCCGGCCTTATTTATCTTTTTTGTCATCTTCGACTTCTTCGAAGTCGGCATCAACAACATCATCGTCGTCAGCAGCAGGTGCTTCTTCGCCGGAAGCCTCAGTGCCTTCGCCTTCGGCAGCGCCTTCAGCTTGAGCTTGTGCATAAACTGCTTCGCCAAGTTTCATGGACGCTTCTTGCAAGGCTTCCATTTTGGCTTTTACATCGTCGATATCCGCAGATTCTTTGACTTCTTTCAGCGCGTCAAGGGCTGTTTGAACTGGGCCCTTTACATCATCATCAAGTTTGTCAGCCATATCGGACATGGTTTTTTCAGTTGTGTGAATAAGGCTGTCAGCCTGATTGTGAACTTCGACCTGTTCCTTTTTCACTTTGTCGTCAGCCGCAAATTCTTCGGCTTCCTTAACCATGCGATCAATATCGTCATCGCTTAGACCGCTTGATGCCTGGATCTGAACTTTCTGCTCTTTACCAGTTCCTTTATCTTTCGCGGACACATTCACAATGCCGTTGGCATCGATATCGAAGGTCACTTCAATTTGTGGAACACCGCGTGGTGCTGATGGAATTTCTGACAGATCAAAGTTTCCAAGGATCTTATTGTCGGCAGCCATTTCACGTTCACCCTGGAAGACCCGGATGGTTACAGCCGACTGGTTATCTTCAGCAGTTGAGAAAGTCTGGCTTTTCTTTGTAGGAATTGTCGTATTGCGGTCGATTAGACGTGTAAATACTCCGCCCAATGTTTCAATACCAAGTGACAGAGGTGTCACATCCAAAAGAAGAACGTCTTTAACATCGCCTTGCAAGACACCAGCCTGAATAGCCGCGCCCATGGCAACAACTTCATCAGGGTTCACACCTTTATGAGGCTCACATCCAAAGAAGTTCTGAACGATTTCCTGAACCTTAGGCATACGGCTCATACCACCAACGAGAATAACTTCGTCGATTTCGCCTTTTTGCATGCCAGCATCTTTCAATGCTTTCTCACAAGGAGGCAATGTGCGCTTGATCAGATCTTCCACTAAATTCTCAAACTGAGAACGTGTCAGCTTAAGCTGCATATGCTTTGGACCAGAAGCGTCTGCAGTAATAAACGGCAGATTGATTTCTGTGGCTTGCGTGGATGAAAGCTCGATTTTAGCTTTCTCTGCAGCTTCTTTCAGGCGTTGGAGCGCCATTTTGTCGCCGCGAAGATCAATTCCATTTTCTTTTTGGAATTCACTTGCAAGGTAGTCAACCAACTTCATGTCGAAGTCTTCACCACCAAGGAAAGTGTCACCGTTTGTTGAATGTACTTCAAAAACGCCGTCGCCGATTTCAAGGACGGAAACGTCGAATGTACCGCCGCCAAGATCGAAAACAGCAATTTTCTGGTCTTTTTTGTCCATGCCATAAGCAAGGGCCGCTGCAGTCGGCTCGTTGATAATCCGCAATACTTCAAGACCAGCAATTTTACCGGCATCTTTCGTTGCCTGGCGCTGTGCATCGTTGAAGTAGGCTGGAACAGTAATAACAGCCTGCGTTACGTTTTCACCAAGGAAGTTTTCCGCTGTTTCTTTCATTTTTTGCAAAATGAAAGCAGAGACCTGACTTGGTGAATAGTTGGTTCCGCGGCTTTCCACCCACGCATCATCATTGTCTGCTTTGATGATGTTAAAGGGAACCATATTGATATCTTTTTGCGTTGCCTTGTCGTCAAAACGGCGACCGATCAAACGCTTGATAGCGAACAGTGTGTTTTCAGGGTTTGTGACCGCTTGGCGTTTTGCGGCTTGACCGACAAGCTTGTCGCCATCTTCAGTGAAGGCCACGATTGAAGGTGTCGTGCGGGCGCCTTCCGCATTTTCCACAACTTTAGGGTCCTTACCGTCCATGACAGCAATACAAGAGTTTGTGGTACCAAGATCAATACCAATTACTTTAGCCATTTTATCCTCGATTATATTGGCAAATCCTTGCAGCCATTTTTTGCACCGCAAAGATCCCCAGGATTGGAGTTTGTTACTTTATGACGTTTATATAGGTGTGATGCAGAAACTGTGCAAGAGCCCTGTGTGTAATCGACACTTCTTTTCCAGTGGGCAGGCAGATTCTGGATAAAATAGGTTTCAAAATAGTTGTTTCGGCGTTCTGATACACAGGTTTATTCGCTTTACGCTTTATCGGCCTTCTGTTAGTTGGAATGGATATTCCTTTTTTATGTCCAGTTTCAGGATATCCCCGTGACCGATTCTTCCGCAAATAACGCAACCAGCACATCTATTGCTGCTGCCAAAAAAGATCGACAGCAAGGCCTCCTCGCGGCATTGTCTGCTTTTTTATTGTGGGGTGTTTTTCCGCTATATTTCAAATTGTTGGGCGATATCCCAGTCTTAGAAATTTTGGCTAATCGGATCGTGTGGTCCCTGTTGTTAGTGTTGATTATCATTACCTTTACAGGCAGGTTTTCCCGAGTATTTGCAGCTTTAAAAGATCGCAAGACCATGCTTATCTTTCTAGCATCCACGTCGGTAATCGCTCTTAATTGGGTAACGTTTGTTTGGGCTATTACCAATGACCGGGTACTTGAGGCTAGTCTTGGATACTATATTAATCCGCTGGTGAATGTTGGCCTTGGTATGCTCTTTCTAGGAGAACGGCTTAATCGTTGGCAAGGGCTTGCCATCGGATTAGCAACACTGGCTGTTTTAATTATGACTGTCCTTATGGGCAGTTTGCCGTGGGTGTCCTTGGTTCTCGGCTTTTCCTTCGGTTTTTACGGGCTGCTTCGAAAGAAGGTGCAAGCAGAATCTGTTGTCGGTCTTACGATCGAAACTGGACTTTTGTTCCCTATATCTTTTGCATATATTGGGTATCTTACTTTGTCCGGTACTCTGCATGGCGGTAGTTTAAGCGGTCAATTCTACGAAATTGATACCCTCCTTTTGCTCGCAGGCACGGGCTTCGTAACAGCGGTTCCTCTTATCCTATTTTCATTTGGTGCCCAGCGGCTACGGCTAACGACTGTTGGAATATTGCAATATGTGGCGCCCACAATGCATATAATCTGGGCGATTTTCATATTCAAGGAAGATTTCTCACAAGCACAGTTCGCAGCGTTTTCGCTGATATGGGCAGGATTGCTGATTTATACTTGGGACGGCCTTCGCTCTCGAGGCCGTAAGTCCTCATAATTTTGAGCGATACAACCATATTGCAAGCAACGGAAATCCTAACAGTTCGAATACAAGTGACGGAAGAATGGCGGCACTGAATATTACGTCAGTGTCCAAAATGCTAAACCTGAACAGGCCTGCCACTGCAATAATTGCACACAGGGAAATCAGTGTTGGTCGTAACTTTGCGAGAGCTAATGTACTTAATGCAAATATCATCCCGATACCGAACCAGACTCCACCGATAAATCGAATGTGATTGTCCTGTGTCTGGAATGTTAAGGCGTCTGTGACGTTAAGGAAATTCTGCGGTATTTGCCAACCAAGGGTTCTTATTCCGCCTAGGCCAATGTTCAATCCCAAAAACATGATGGCGATGCCGATCAGCAGAATAACCAGTTTGAGTGCGATTGTGGTTCTCATTTTGAAGCCCCTTGTGACAATGAATCTCTTCGATATTTAATTAATTAGTACGCGTTCTATAAATCATGCATTGCAGAGAAGTCAATAGTTAAATATAACGCGTACTAATAAAATAGGATCTGTCAGATCTTTGTAATGGCTAATTGTGGAGATTAACGAATGTCAGGGAAAACTGGACGCCGTCCTCGTAGTGCGGAGCAATTTGAACAAACACGATCAAAAATCTCAGCTCAGGCTTTGAAGTTATTTCAAGAAGAAGGCTATGATGCTGTTTCAATCCGCCGTCTTGCGGGGGAGGTTGGGTGTGCTCCAATGACTATTTATGCTCATTTCGATGGAAAAATCGAAATATTGAAGCACTTATGGGCAGCAGTTCTTGGCGGGGTGTTTAAAGAAATTGAAGCGAACCTTAAGCATATCGACGCGCCGGCGGAACGGTTGAGAACAGCAGCCTACCAATTTACTGACTATTGGTTGGAGCATCCGGATCATTTTCGTATGGTATTCATATCCAATGACATTACGCGAACAGATGTCGGAACTTTTATTCAAGATGACAAAACGCGAGCTCATTTTAAATACTTCTACGGCTTGGTCGAAGCAGCCTCGCCCAATGGCAGCGACATCAAATCAAAAGCGGATGTCTTGATCGTTACAATGATTGGTGCTGCGCTCTGTTCCAATACAATAGGGGATTATCCGTGGACAGACTCTCGTCGTCTCATTGATTTGACCTTGAATAGCATTTTGGTTTAAGCGAAAAGCCAGCTTTCTTAAAGTAGGCGGTAAAAGACTATCCCATTTGGCGTATATAATTTATAAGTAGTATAGTGCTTGGACTGACCCGGGGTTTTAGATGAAATCGAAACGTTTCCGATGCCAATGGAAACATGTATTTGCGATTGCGGCGATTGCCGTTGCCTTATGTATGGGATCAATACGTTTTTCTTATGCACAAAAATTGGTTTTTCTTGCAGACAATTATCCGCCATACGAATTCGTAAATCTGAGCGGAGAAGCGCACGGCTTTGATGTTGAGGTTATTCAGGCCGTATTTAAACACTTGAATATACCGATCAGTATCGAGTTCCGGCCTTGGAAGCGGGTCGTTGAGAGTGCAAAAAGTGGAAATGCCACAGGCATGTTTTCATGCGGCCATTCAGTTGAACGTGAAGAATTTTTTCGCTATTCGACGCCCATTAGCTACACGACGCAAGGCGTGATCGTAAAGAAAAACCGTTCCGATTTTCAGATCTCTACGCGAGAAGATTTAAAGAAAATGAACATAGGATCAATTGCTGGATATGCATCGAACAAACATCTAGAAGAGCTCGAGATTCCATATTTCAAGATTCCATTGCTTGATAATGCCTTTCCAATGCTGCGCAACGACAGGATCGATGGTCTGTTCCTGACAATGGAGACAGGCCAGTTTTTAGCAGTTCAAGAGGGAATGATTAGTCAGCTTGATTTTATTCCGCTCATAGATCTGGCTTCTCGTCCTTACCATTTGTGTTTCAGCAAAAAGTGGCCTGGAACCAAGGAGCTTCTGAAACGATTTAATCAGGGATTTAGAGAGTTGCAAAAAAATGGAAAAGTAGCTGAAATTCATGCGAGATACCGCTAATTACGATATCTGAGCTGTTGAGTTTCCTCAGCAGCCCAGAACGTGAATTTATCTAGTAGGCCGCGGTGAACCTTTTTCTTGTGTGCAGAGGGTGCTCAGCTTCATCCAGCATTGCGACTGCGAAATCTTCCATGGAAATGGCAGATAAACCATCTGTATCGACTACCAGTTCATCAGACCCTAACCTGTATTTCCCAGTTCGAATTCCTGGCGTAAGCATTGCTGGTGGGCAGAGGTAGGACCAGTTAACTTCCGTTTCTGATTTGATAATCTCAAATTGTTCTTGGCAGGCGCGGGCAATATTGACAACAGAGAGCGGTAGAAAATCTGGTGCAGATAACACTGTATGACCATTTAGACCCGGTACTTTCAGGCTAGCTGCTCCGCCTACAATTAGGACACGTGTGTTCGCTTTTGCCGCACCGTCGAGCACGGATTTTGTGAGTTCTGGTAGAAGATACTCACTTCCTTCTGGCGGCCTAATGGCAGAGATGATGAGGTCCTGTCCTTCGCCAAATTTTGCAACAGAAGCCGAATTTGCGGCATCTGCTAACTGGCCGGAAAGTGTGTTAGGTAATTCTGTGATTTGCTCGGCTCTTCTAACTACTGCAGTTACATCATGTCCGCGAGATACGGCTTCTGTTGCGATACGGCTTCCGACATCTCCAGCGGCTCCAAATATTGTAATACGCATAGCCTTAATCCTTTATTCTGTGGGGGTTATTTTATTAGGGTTGCAAGGGGGGAATGCAGTGAAAATTTGATCTTTTTTTGACTGAGCCAAACACTTGTAAGGACGATGGCGATTGCGAGAATTTGAGACACTCCAAGACTTTGGTTCAGGACCAACCACCCCAAGGTGACTGCCATCACCGGACTTAAAAATCCCAAGGATGAGACAACTGAAGGCTCCAGTTTCGAAATCCCTCTAAACCAGAGTACGTAAGTGATCGCGGCACCAATTAGACCAAGATAGGCAAATCCTAGAAGATTGGTATTGGTTAAACTCGGTAGAGCGGGTTCTAGTAGAAAAGCCGCGGGAAGTAACAGAATGCCGCCGGCAGTTAGCTGCCAAGCTGTGAATGTTAGAAGCGATACTGGGGGTTGCCAATGGCGGCTTAAAACTGTGCCGCACCCCATTGAGAGTGCGCCAACCAAACCAGCAATAATTCCAACAGGATCGAGTGCGGCAGACTGCGATAGAGTTAAAAGCGCGACACCGCCAATCCCTGTAACGGCTGCAATGACTGCAATGCCCCGAATAGCGGATCCCAAAAGCATTCGAGCTATAAATATGACGATTAGAGGTTGGATCGCGCCCACAGTTGCGGCGACTCCGCCGGGAAGACGGTAAGCGGCTTCAAAGAGTAACCACCAGAAAACCGAAAAATTCAAGGCGCCCAGGATAAATACCTTAAGCCACCAGCCCCCTTTTGGAAGTTGGCGAACCAGTAAAAGTAGAAGGAGACCAGCAGGCAATGCCCGTAGCATAGCCACTGTTAGTGGGTATCCAGCAGGGAGCATTTCAGTTGTGATCAAATAAGAGCTGCCCCAGATCGCAGGGGCGATTGCAGTTAGTATCACGTCAAGTTTTCGGGCCATTATGTGTCTCCATCAATTTATCTTGACGTCAAGATACTTCAATATATCTTGACGTCAAGATAAATTATTCGTAAGTTTTTTTATGGATAAAATTGATCGAATAATATCGCAGTGGAACAGGGAACGGCCTGATCTTGATGTGAACCCCATGAGCCTAATTGGTCGTGTGAAGCGAATTGCACAGCATTTTGCTCATGGTATGGACAAAACATTTGCAGCTCACAATCTCAATAGTGCGAGCTTTGATGTATTGGCCACTTTAAGAAGATCGGGTGCACCTTACGCGTTGTCCCCAGGGGATTTGCTCGCAACTATGATGGTGACGTCGGGAACGATGACCAATCGGGTAGATCAGCTTGTAAAAACTGGGTTGGTGGAGCGAAAACACAATCCCGAAGATGGCCGAAGCGTGATCATATCGCTAAGTCAGAAAGGACTTGCTGTAATTGACGTAGCCGTGAATGAGCATGTTCAAACTCAGGCGCGACTAGTGGCGAGCCTGACGGACGAGGAACATCTTGTTCTAAACGGATTGTTGAGTAAATTGCTTGTAGATTTTGAAGGTAATTAGGTCGGGGAAGGCATAAAAAAACCGCTGGAATATCCAGCGGTTTTAATTTTGAGCCACACTTTAGAAAGTTTAGGCTTTTTCGTCGATATGAATGCTAGATGCTTTTTTGCCGCCCTTGGCAATTCCAACAAGGGATGGGCGAAGCAGCCGGCCGGCAATGACATAGCCTGCCTGAACCACTTGCAAAATAGTTCCGGGTTCAACGTCGAGATTCTCGATTTCAAACATAGCTTGATGGAAATTGGGATCAAACTTTGCACCTTCTGCGGCGATGAACTCAATTTTATGTTTGGTCATCGTGCTGAGGAGTTCAGATTCTGTCATCTCAACACCAGTTAGGAAGGTCTTGATGGCTTCAATTTCACGGTCTTCGTTTGGAACACTGTCAACGGCACGGCGAAGGTTGTCTGATACGCTGAGCATATCGCGTGCAAATTTGGTGACCGCATAGTTGTGCGCGTCTTCTTTTTCTTTTTCAGCACGGCGACGGATATTCTGTGTTTCCGCCATGGCCCGAAGCAGTTTTTCTTTCAAATCGGCAATTTCTTCGATCAGCTGATCTTCAACAGTAAGTTCAACTTCGTCAGTCGCAGCCTCAGCTTCAGAAAGAGCATCCATCGTCGCGGCGTCAATGTCTTCTAATTCTAAGGGCTCCGCTTCTGGCGTTGAATTTTCCATACCCTCTTCCATTTCCGGATCTTCTGGGGAATTTGGGTTTGTATCGTTCATTTTCGTCTCTTTCTAACTCGACTTCGTTTAATCCAGCAATCGTCCGATGATCTTGGCAGTATAATCCACCATGGGAATGATGCGGGCGTAATTTAAACGGGTTGGACCGATTACGCCAACGACACCGACCACCTGATTGCGGCTATTCTGATAAGGAGAAATAATCATTGATGTACCAGAAAGCGAGAAAAGATTGTTCTCCGATCCAATAAAAATGCGTACACCATCTCCCCCTTCGGCTAATTCCAGTAATTTAATGCGTTCTCGTCCAGCTTCAAGGGTGTCAAACAGCTCTTTTATCTTATCTAGGTCCTCTATGGCTTGAACGTCTTGCAAAAGATTCGCATGGCCTTTCACGATCAGCGTTTCTTTTCCGCCCCAACTTGCAATACCTGATTCGACCACACTAGCGGTCAATTCATCCAATTGTGCTTGATGGCTGGTAATATCCTGGTGAATCTCGGATCTCGCTTCAAGGAGCGTTCTACCGGCAAGACGATGTGTGAGATAGTTGCTAGCTTCCTGCAAAGCGGTGACCGAAAGGCCCGCTGGAAGTTCAATTGTTCGATTTTCAACGAGCCCATCAGCCGTCACAATAATCACGAGAGCTTTGTCAAACCCTAGACGTATAAATTCAATCTGTTTGACGGGGCTATCGCTTTTTGGTGCAAGGACAAGGCTTGCACAGTTTGAGAGGCCTGACAGCATTGTTGAGGCTTCATTCAAAACTTCGTCGATGTTTTTACCCTCAACCGCACAACGTGCTTTGATATCTGCGCGTTCGGCCTCTGTCAGGTTGCCAACTTCAAGCAGGCCGTCCACAAATAACTGCATGCCTGCTTGTGTGGGTAATCGGCCGGCTGAGACATGAGGCGAATACAATAATCCTGCATCTGTAAGGTCCGCCATTATGTTTCGGATGGAGGCCGGAGACAATTCTACTTTATTCAGTTTTGATAAGGTGCGCGAGCCCACAGGTTCACCTGTTTCCATAAAAGTTTCCACAACATTGCGGAAGATTTCACGGCTGCGTTCATTTAGTTCCTGTATTTTCATAACAGTTGTCTCTTACCCTAACTCTGGCCCTAGTTTAAGCGGGCTGATTTCATATGAAATGTAGTGATGGGGGAGCCTTGCGTCAATCAAGCGCACAGAGTACAAGGAAGTCAAATGCGAAACAGACGAACATCTAAGGAAATATAATGCGTCCATCAGGTAGACAAGCAGGCGATTTGCGCAACATCGTTATGGAACCCGGCTATGCAAAAAATGCTGAAGGTTCATGCTTCATAAAAGCAGGCGATACTCACGTTTTGTGTACGGCGAGTATTGAAGAGCGGGTGCCACCGTTTCTGCGTAATACTGGTAAAGGCTGGGTAACCGCTGAATACGGCATGCTGCCACGCTCAACTGGATCACGCATGGGCCGGGAAGCAGCCCGCGGAAAACAGCAGGGCCGTACAGTTGAAATTCAACGCCTGATCGGACGTTCACTCCGTGCTGTTGTTGACATGGAAGGTTTTGGTGAGCGTCAGATTACAGTCGATTGTGACGTTATACAAGCAGACGGCGGAACACGGACAGCGTCCATTACAGGTGCCTATGTCGCACTGTATCAAGCGTTCGACAAATTGGTTGAACAAGGAAAAATTCTGGAAGTCCCCATGAAAAGCCAAGTGGCTGCAGTTTCTTGCGGTATCTACAAGGGCATTCCAGTTTTGGATTTGGATTATCCGGAAGATAGTAACGCCCAAGCTGATGCGAATTTTGTTCTGTCATCGGATGGCCGGATTATTGAAATTCAGGGAACAGCGGAAGAAGATCCGTTTACTGAAGCTCAGTTTACAGGCATGTTCGATTTGGCCAAAAGCGGCGTAAAAGAACTTTGCCGTTTGCAGCGCGAAGCACTGGGACTCTAAAAATGCATCGTTCGTTCACAGGTAAAAAGCTGGTTGTTGCCAGCCATAATCAAGGTAAAGTTCGTGAAATTGGCGAGTTGCTCGCTGATTTTGGGGTGGAACCTATATCTGCCGGCGAGCTTGGTTTGCCGGAACCTGTGGAGGACGGTGATACCTTTATTGCCAACGCTAAAATCAAGGCGTTGGCAGCTGCTGAGCGCTCTGGCGAAATTTCATTGAGCGACGATTCTGGATTTGCGGTTGAGGCCTTGAACGGAGATCCGGGTATTTACTCGGCGCGCTGGGCCGGGCCGTCCAAAGATTTCGGTATCGCAATGAAAACCATTCAAGATAAATTGGAAGAAGCTGGCGCTGGCGATAACAGACGAGCCTCTTTTATCTGTGCCTTGTGTCTAGCGTGGCCCGATGGTCACACTGAAAGTTTTGAGGGGCGCGTTTGGGGCGATTTTACATGGCCTGCCCAAGGGGAAAAAGGCTTTGGCTATGACCCTGTTTTTACACCTGAAGGAATGGACCGTACTTTCGCGCAAATGGATCCTGCTGAAAAGCACACTATCAGCCACCGCGCCGATGCGTTCCGACAATTGATTGATGCCTGTTTCCCTAAATAAAAATCTGCCTGATCCGGGATTTGGTATTTACTTCCATTGGCCGTTTTGCCGGAAGAAATGCCCATATTGTGATTTTAACAGTCATGTTCGTGAAAGCGTGGATCAGACGGAATGGACAGAAGCGCTATTAGGCGAGCTTGCCTATTTTGCAAACCGGACAGAGCAAAAAACTGTTACCAGTATTTTCTTTGGTGGGGGCACCCCGTCGCTGATGAAGCCTGCGACAGTTGCGGCTTTAGTTGAGGGTGTCGCCAAACATTTCCCTATTGCAGACGATATAGAGATTTCACTAGAAGCCAACCCCACATCAGCCGAAGGTAAATCGTTTGAAGGGTATCGCAGCGCCGGTGTGAACCGTCTATCTATGGGCGTGCAATCACTGCGTGACGATGCTTTGAAGTTTTTGGGTCGGGAGCATTCTGTGCAAGAGGCGAGATCTACAATTGAACTCGCCCGCGGTATTTTTCCAAATATTTCGTTTGATTTGATTTATGCCCTTCCCAAACAAACATTGAGCGAGTGGGAAGCAGATTTGAGGGAAGCACTGCTTCTCGCTGGAGACCATTTATCACTGTACCAACTGACAATCGAGCCTAATACAGGATTTGCTGGATCTGTGAAGCGGGGTGATTTCAAGGTTTTGGGCGACGAGCTGTCAGAAGCCATGTTCGATTTGACGCAAACAATTTGCGAAGAGGCGGGAATGCCTGCCTATGAGATTTCCAATCATGCCCGTCCCGGTTTCGAATGCCGTCATAATCTAACCTACTGGCGTTATGGAACGTATTTGGGGATTGGCCCCGGGGCGCATGGGCGCGTAAAGGTGGATGGTGCTCGTTACGCTTGCCAACAACATAAAAAACCGGAAAGATGGCTGAAATCGGCTCAAGATATCGGTCACGGAACTGAACTTGAGCTCTCCATTGAGAGCCAAACCGAACTTGCTGAAGAATTGCTGCTTATGGGGCTTCGGTTGCGCGAAGGAGTTTGGTTCAAAAATTTCAAAGACGCAGTAGGGCTTTCGTTTTCAGATTTTGCCCCAGAGCAAAATATAGAGAAGCTTGTTCAAGCGGGCTTTCTTGAACAAGACGCTGAACATCTTTGGACCACTGAAAGGGGACGGTTTGTCCTGAACAGTTTGCTCGCTGAACTTCTTAGTTAATTAGCGGAGCGAAGGATGTTGGTGCTGGCTCTAGCAGTTCCAGCTCCTGTTGTCCCAATTGCATGACCGCCAAGCCGCGTTCAGCTAGCCCATTGCCAGTAAACCGAAAAATCCCGTTGTAGCCCGAAAAACCATCAGGGTTTTGCAGGTTCGTATCTGAAAATTTGTTTTCGTCTTCTTCTAAGGCAAGCAGTCCAGAAAGTGCTAGCGCATCATATGCAAGGCTTGCGATGTGCGGGGGCGTATATCCATAAATGGATTTGAAGCGTGCTAAAAACTGATTGGAAGCCTCTGGCGCCGGGGCTGCGAACCAGCCACCAACCAGGGAAGGTTCCGTTGTTAGGCTATTATCTGCCCACAAGCCTGTTCCAATGAACTGAACCTTGGTTGGGTCGATATCATAGTACGAAAGAAGCGGAGCCAGCTCGCGTAATTTTTGGCCACCCTCTGGTATAATAAGCGCTTCGAATGAAACCTCGCCCAAGGTATCAAGTTTAGATAATCGTTTATATTGGGCTTTAGATTCAGGATCTTTTTTCCCTTTTACCTTTTTGATCTCCTGCTTTAGTTGCCAATTTCGAGCGTTGTAATTGGCAGCGCTTTTGGCAATTTCTTGCAATTCTTCTGAACCGGAGGGAAGGTTTGCGGGGTATCTGCTAACTTGTCTGAGATTAAGCCCAAGGCGTTGGGTAACTTGTTGAATGCTGATTACAGCGGCATTGCCATAGGGGTTTTGCGGCGCAAGTACTGCAAACTGTGATAACCCCTGTCGGTAAGAAAATTCGAGCACTCGATTGATCTGTTGATGGGCAGTTAATCCCATTAAGTACACACCGCCACCGGCCGCGGTCACGTCCGTTGAAAATGCGAGAACGCTGACGTTATTTGCTGCTGCTATGGGACGGACGGCTTTTACCGATGCCGAAAACAAGGGGCCTAATATGATTTCCGCGCCCTCACCCGTTGCTGCGGTCGCCGCTATGGCTGCACCTGCTGCAGTGCCTTGGGTGTCATAGGGTTGCAATTTGAGTTGTACATTGTTGTGGTCGAAAAGGGCAATGTTCGCCGCTTTTAGTAAATCATTTCCGATTTTTTGATGTGCACCAGTCAAAGGAAGCAAAAGTGCAATCCTGACAGGTGTTTTTTCAGTTTCAGTTATAGGCCGGTTGAGGTGCAGGCTTTGATCTGTTGGCTGTTCAACTATTTTGGGTTCGATTTGAGACTTATCAAGAAGGTTCTCTGCAGCTTGTTTCTCTGGTGCAATAACGGGAGCTACACTAACAGGGGCAGGCTTTTCCGGCTCTTTTACGGCCACTGGCGTTGGTTTAGCCGCCGTAGGTTGGCTGCTGGTAAAATTACCAAGGGTCTGACAGCCGGATAAAAGGGCGACACACCCAATGGCAACGACCAATTGTCTTGCGCGGCGCAGCCTGATAAAACTGACTGAATTTCTGTATGTATTTTCAAGCTTCCGCAAGGCTCTTCCGATCTATCTCAGATATATTTAATTGCAGTTTAAAATGTCTTTACTTGGACCAGCAACAAAATAGTGCCATTCTTCTGTAAGAGAAACAGGTAAGTGAGGCTATATTTTGTCATCAGCTACCAAAAAACAGATCCTCAAAAAAAGAAGACGTGCCCATCGGCGCGGAATTGTTGCTGAAAAAGTAGCTGAATTCCTGCTACGCCTTAAGGGATATCGAATTATTGTCAGGCGTTACCGTAAACCGGTTGGCGAGATTGATCTTATTGTGCTGCGAAACAACACAATTGTCGCAGTGGAGGTAAAGTTACGGAAAGATCTGGATAAGGCATTGCATGCAGTTGGCCATATACAGCAGCGCCGAATACGCCGCGCACTGGAAGTGTTTCTAGCAAGTAACCCACAATATTCTGAATGCGACGTGCGTTTGGATCTGGTGTTGGTTACCTCTTTTCTTCAAAAACCATTACATATGGAAAACGCCTGGTAGTAAAAATAGAGTGAGCCTTTATCCTGCCTTCGTATCAGGATATAGTTGCTTGAAATAAAAAATGAGGCGGTTGTTTATGAAGTTGGTTCTTAGTTTGTGTCTGGCAGTTATAGCAGCTGTCACTTTATCTGGATGTACGCCAATTGGTGTTGTAGTAGGCGGCGCTGCCGCAGCGGGTGTTGTTGTCGCAGAGGAACGTTCAGTCGGTGACGCGATTGAAGATGCGGGCATTAAACTGAACATCATGAATAATCTGTTCGAAAAAAGTGAAACGCTTTTTGTGGACGTCTCTACGTCGGTGATAGAAGGACGGGTTTTGGTAACGGGTCAGGTTCAAAACCCGGAGACAAGAAATTCTGTCGCGACGACTATATGGGAGGTCGAGGGCGTTAATGAGGTTTTGAATGAACTTCAAATTAGCGAAAAATCGGGCCTCACATCGGCAACAGAAGATAGCTGGATTTCTGCAAAATTAAGATCGCGTTTGTTGCAAGACATTGGCATCAAACACGTAAATTACTCCGTTGATACAGTGAACCGGATTGTTTACTTGATCGGGATTGCCCAAAACCCTGAGGAGCTCGAACGAGTGTATCTTCACGCACGGGATGTCGATGGTGTTCGCAAAATAATCCATCATGTTGTGATGAAAGACAGTCGCAAGACAAAATAGTCGCTTGTATGTGCCTGCTATCTGTATAAATCATAGTTACGCGCACTTTATAAAAATTGAGACAGGAAAAAATAATGAGTCTTGCCGTTGCTATCCAGATGGATCCCATTGAAGCCGTTGATATTAACGGTGACAGCACGTTTGTTTTAGCGCTGGAAGCGCAGGAGCGGGGGCATAGCCTGTATCATTATGGACCGCAGGATTTGTCGTTTCTCGACGGCGAAGTTGTTGCGAGGGCCCGTCCTTTGGAAGTTCGCCGCGAACTCGGTAATCACTTCACATTAGGCGACGAAGTGCGTATTAATTTGGCGGATACAGATGTCGTTTTGATGCGGCAAGATCCACCGTTTGATATGTCCTATATTACGGCAACTCATTTACTGGAGATGGTTCACCCAAAAACGTTGGTGGTGAATGATCCTGCTAGTGTTCGGAACGCGCCTGAAAAGATTTTTGTCACACATTTCGAAGGTGTTTTACCGCCGACGTTGATTTCCTCCAATTTGGAAGAAATGCGTGCCTTTCGCGCGGAACATAAAAACATCATCATCAAACCACTTTACGGCAATGGCGGCGCCGGTGTGTTTCATCTGAAACCCGGAGACGAAAATCTAACCGTTATTCATGAACTGTTTAATGAATTCTACCGTGAACCCATGATTGTACAAAAGTATCTGCCTGAAGTTCGGCAGGGCGACAAACGTATTATCTTAATTGATGGAAAACCAGTTGGTGCCATTAATCGGGTACCCCAAGAAGGGGAGAGCCGTTCTAACATGCACGTGGGCGGCCAAGCATTGAAAACGGGCCTCACAGCGCGGGAGCTGGAAATTTGCGAAATAATTGGCCCGTCTTTGAAGGCGCAGGGCTTAATTTTTGTTGGTATTGATGTGATCGGGGATTACATGACAGAAATTAATGTTACATCCCCAACAGGTTTGCAGGAAATAAACCGCTATGACGGTGTGAAACTTGAAGCAGACATTTGGGATTGTATCGAAGAGAAAATCTCCTAAATCGGCTACCTTTGTGTGGTGGTGTTTTGGCTTAGTTTAAGCTGAAATATCACTTCTCAAGCTAGAAAATTCCCTCCACGCCCTTCTCCTCATGTATTTCATTATTATTAAAAAAGATAATAAATAAAATTATAATTCATGTTATGGTTGAAAAAATAGCTGTTCTTTGGGGGAAGAATGCAAGCAAAAATCGAAACCGTGGCATTTGAAGGGTTGGATGTTCGAAAGGTCACTGTCCAAGTTCTAATGGCGGCGGGACTGCCAGCCTTTACTGTCGTGGGGCTTCCCGATAAATCCGTTGCTGAAAGCCGAGAGCGCGTTCGCGCTGCTCTCACATCGTTAGGGATTGGGCTACCTCCTAAAAGAATCACTATTAATCTCGCTCCAGCGGATCTGCCAAAAGAAGGAGCGCATTTTGATCTTCCAATTGCACTGGGTGTTCTAACTGCAATGGGTGTTCTACCCGCGGACGAAATGGAGAGTTATATAGCTCTTGGCGAATTGTCTCTTGATGGAACCTGTAGTTCTGTGTCGGGTGTTTTACCCGCGGCAGTACATGCGATGGCGAGCGACAAAAATATAATTTGCCCCAAGGCATCTGGTAGTGAAGCTAGTTGGGCGGGGGATTTGGAAATTCTTGCGACAGACAGCCTTTTGTCGTTAATTAATCATTTTAAGGGAAGTCAGGTTCTACCTCTCCCACAAGAGCCCGAACTGTTCGAACAAAAATCCTTCCTTAAATTGGAGGACATCAAAGGGCAAGAAACGGCGAAACGGGCGTTGGAAGTGGCGGCCGCAGGGGGGCATAATCTGCTTATGAGCGGCCCACCAGGTTCCGGTAAATCCATGTTGGCGGCACGCCTTGCTGGAATATTGCCGCCCTTGGATGCGGCGGAAGCGCTGGAAGTAAGCATGATTTCCAGTATTGCAGGCGAATTGGCCGATGGCCGAGTGTCCCGCACGCGCCCGTTCAGAGATCCGCATCATTCGACTTCAGTGGCTGCGATTGTTGGGGGCGGTCGACGCGCAAAACCAGGCGAGGTTTCGCTCGCGCATCAAGGCGTGTTATTTTTAGATGAGTTGCCTGAGTTTGGCCGACAAGTTCTAGAGTCCTTGCGTCAACCTGTGGAAATGGGGAAGGCGGTTATTGCGCGCGCTAATGCCCACATTACCTATCCCGCACGTTTTCAGTTGATTGCTGCGATGAACCCGTGCCGGTGTGGGCATCTTGATGATGCGGAGCAAGCGTGTGCCCGAGCGCCCAAATGTGCCCTTGATTACCGATCCAAAATATCTGGACCCATGCTCGACCGGTTTGACATTTTTGTAGACGTTCCCGCAGTTAGTGCAGCTGATCTAACATTACCACCCCCCAGCGAGACTACGGAAATTGTTGCGGCGAGGGTGGCAAAAGCGCGAGAGATACAGCGACAAAGATTCTCTGAGATAGATCATCCAAAACCGCTTCGCACCAACGCAGATGCCGAAGGGGCTGTGCTTGAGAAGATTGCGCAACTGGATACCGGCGGACAAAAGCTGATGAGCGATGCAATCGGGAAAATGAAGCTATCAGCTCGCGGGTATCATCGAGTTCTGAAAGTTGCCCGTACTCTTGCAGATCTTGCCGAAAGCGAAACCATAAGCCAAAACCACATTGGCGAAGCTTTAGGTTACCGCCGCTTGCTAGCTACAACGCGTGCCTGATAGTTTTCCAATGAAATTAGCGTAGAAGGTTTTTTAAACGAGATATTGTGCTGCGGCTGACGCCAAGCAATCTTCCGATTTCTGCGGCAGATTTCCCAACTCTCAAAAGTGACATTGCTTCATTTTTCTGCTGTTCCGTTAGTTTGCGTGGGCGTCCAAGACTAACACCAAAAATCTGAGGGCGATTGAACTCACGTTTATTTTCCATCGAGGCAAGTGTCATTTCAAAATTAATCATACCCCGAATGGATTCTATTATTTGATCGCCGCCACGCTCTTTGGTGTTTACCCATGGTTCAGCGAGGGACCGAAAGAAAGCTCCCTTTTCTTGAATTTTCTCAAGTAAGTAAAGAAATTCCGCTGAGGAATGAGCAATAGAGGTAAGTCTGGTTGCAATCACAGTATCACCCGCCGAAATCTGGTCGAGCAAGTCCTTCAATCCATGGTTTGAGTTTTGATCATCGGTTAGTGTTTCGCACCAGACCTTATCACAGCCTTGCTTTTCCAATTCTGTGATTTGTAGCTCGCTTTGGTACCATTTCGTGGATACTCGAGCATAGCCAATTTTCATTTTACTAACCTCTATTGCAAAAAAATATTGACTTATGCACGCTTTTTTGCACGCTATGTGTATTGAGATTATTGTTAACCACGCGAAAATTTCAATCAAATATAAAAAAATGTACGGAAAAGGAAAGTCACAATAACAAAGTATAATATTTTGGAGGCTCTGTTGGGGCAGGTTTCTGGATATATGCACGCTTTTTTGATCAAGCAGTTTTAGTTATTGCCGGTGAGTATGTCGTCGTTCAAAGTACAGGGGACCGAATGGATGAATGAAAATAAAAAAATAGAAACAAATGATCTTGATTTAGTAATCAAGGAACGTGATCCGAGTTTATATAACGAAGATCTCGCTCCAATTCTCAAAAAAAAATAGAACCTGGGGATGGTTTGAAATATTTAACGTTTGGGCAAATGATGTTCAAAGTCTGTTTGGTTATACTTTGGCGGCCTCATTATTTATTACATACGGCTTAAGTGGCTGGACTGTTTTTGCCGCAATTTTAGTTGCTGGTTTTTTTTGTTATGTGGCTTGTAAATATCATAGGCAAGCCCAGTGTTGAATATGGAATTCCGTTTCCCGTTATGGCTCGTGCAAGTATGGGAATTCGAGGAGCCAATTTCCCGGCAATTGTCAGAGCGATCGTTGCGATCTTCTGGTACGGTGCGCAAACTTATTTCGCATCAACAGCGGTTTCACTTCTCTTGAACTCTCTTATTGGAAGTACAGGTTCAGGTGCTGAATTCTTGGGAATGGATGCGATTTCCTGGGTTTCCTTCTTGATCGTATGGGCCTTTCAAATCTGGCTTTTTTGGAATGGTATAGAATGGATCACGAAATTTTTGAATTTTGCGGGACCTTTTGTGTACATAGTGATGATCATTCTTGCCGGCGTGATCTGGATGAAAGCTGGAAGTGGCCTGTTTTCTGAGATCGGCAATATCTTTAAAGGAACAGGCAGTTATGAAGGTGGATCCTTCTCAGCATTTGTTGCAATTGTTGGAACAATGATCGCATATTTTGCGGCTGTCGTTATCAATTACGGTGACTTTTCACGTTTTGTAAAATCGCAAGATGACATGAAGAAAGGCAATTTAGTCGGCCTTCCTTTAAATATCGCCTTTTTCTCGCTAATTGCGTTGATTGTTACAGCGGGAACCGTTGTAATATGGGGGGAAACCCTGACAAACCCAACTGACATTATTGAACGTGTTGACTCGCTACCGTTGACAATCTTAGCCGCCCTTATGTTTTTTGCCGCAACCGTTGGGATCAATCTTGTGGCAAAGTTTATCCCGCCTGCATATGACTTGGCTAACCTCATGCCAAGTAAAATCAACTTCCGCATCGGGGGCCTAATTACATCAGGATTTGCCTTGATTGTTGGCGGCCTCTGGGTATCAGCGATTAGTCAAATCGGTATTTTCAACTTTGTGAACACATTGGGTGCCATTCTTGCTCCTGTATACGGCATCATGATTGTTGACTATTACATGATTAAAAATGGAAAACTGGATATACAAGCCCTGTTTTCGGCCGATCCTTCTGGTGAGTACTTCTATGACAATGGCTGGAATAAAAAAGCAATGTTCGCGTTTGCTTTAACCGGCATTTTTTCAGTGGCGACGGTATGGGTTCCAGCCCTTGAAGCTCTCTCAGGCTTTGCCTGGGTTATAGGGGCTGCGCTTGGTGCTGCAATTTATTACATGATCATGAAAAAGTAGAAATCGAATGAGCTTGCTCATTCGATCTGCACCCAATTAGGTGTTCCGTTGAAATTCCTATTCAATGGCGAAAATCGTTGCGACTGACGGGTTGCAACGATTTTCTTTTTTTTGCTAATCAAGCCTCATAAATACATACGTGAAGTTCGATCTGCTAGCTTTCGGGAACTAACTCGGGACGGCTGGATGGGTTGTTACCGATTTTCTCAACGCTGTTGTTTCACCAGCCGGACTATTAGGTGAAAGCTCGAGCACTTTCATCCAGTCTTGTTTAGTCACTATTGCGTGCATAAGCCTCCGTTGAAGATAGTGAGGCATAGGCGATTAATGATGAGAGATCCCCTAATTCCTTTATTTTCCTAAATAGTTTTAAAGAAATTGTCATTCCCCAACGCGTTAAATTCCGATGACCCTGTTTTTTAGTAAACTGTGCCACATGTTTATGGAGTGAGCGGATGATAAACGCTTTGTAGGAGGGGTTACACCTTCATATACAGGGAAAATGATTGATGGAAGATTTGGGGACCGTTCGTAGACTTGCTGCCGTTTTCGCGACAGATATGGTTGGGTTTAGCCGCTTGATGGGGCTGGATGAAACGGGAACGTTAGCGCGACTTAAAACCCATCGCATAGAATTAATAGACCCATGCATCCTTAAGAATAACGGCCACATTATAAAATCTACCGGGGACGGGTTGTTGGTGGAATTTAACAGCGTTACAGATGCTGTCTCATCCGCAGTAGAAATTCAGAAACGAATGGCAAAACGCAACACAGATGTTCCTTCAGATAGGCGCATTGAGTTTCGTATCGGTATAAATCTTGGGGACATAATTATAGATGAGGATGATATTTTTGGGGATGGCGTGAACATAGCGGCCAGACTTGAAAGCCAAGCTGAAACCGGCGGCATTTGTATATCCCGTAGCGTGCATGATCAATTGGAAGGAAAGGTTGATCTGGAATTTATCGACCTTGGACTATTAACTCTGAAAAACATAGATCGGCCTATTCAGGCCTATAGTGTTTCGTTGGAAAATCGGCGAACGGAAACTTATGGGGCTCCAAAAGATCCCGATGCAGAGAAACCGGTAATTGCTGTGCTCCCTCTGGTTAATATGAGTGGCGATCCTGAACAGGAGTTTTTCGCTGATGGCCTAACAGAGGATATTTTAACGCAGTTATCTAGGTTTCGCGGTTTAGAAGTGATCTCTCGCACGTCCTCATTTGCCTATAAGGGGAAAACGGTCAGTGTTCCCACCGTGGCCCGTGAACTTGGAGCCCGCTATGCGTTGGAGGGCAGTGTTCGAAAGGTTGGAAATCGGGTTCGCATCACTGTGCAATTAATCGATGCAGAAACGGACAAACATATCTGGGCTGAAAAATTTGATCGGGATCTCGAAGATATCTTTGCTATACAGGATGAAGTCACTACGGCCATTGTCGCGACCTTGCCGTCTCGCGTTGAAGCCGTCAGTCAGGAACGGGCTCACCGCAAACGGCCAGAAAATTTGGCGGCATATGAATGCGTGCTAACCGGAAAAACACTTCATCACAGATCTAATCGGGAAGCTAATCGTCAAGCGATGGAAATGCTGGATCGCGCCATTAAAATTGATCCGACATACGCCCATGCTCATGCTTGGCGTGCATGTGTGTTGGGGCAAAGTTGGGTGCATGACTGGTGTGATGATCGTGATGCCACATGGGACGAAGTGCTCGCGGAATTGGAGATGGCTCGCAGATTTGATGATGACGACAGTGATGTTCATAGAATTTTGGCAGCAACAAGTTTGGCACATGGCGATTTTGATCAGTGTCTTTATCATCAGAACCGTGCACTAGCACTTAATCCGAACGACGATCTTATCGTGGTTCAACAGGGGGAGTTGCTTTCCTGGCTCGGCCAAGCGGAGGACGGAATAAACTGGATTCTTAAAGCCATGCGTCTTAATCCCTATTTTCCAGAACGTTTTTGGAACCATTTAGGAAGAGCTCAATTCGTGGCCCATCGCTATGAAGAATCAGTTGCTTCATTCAGGAAACTATCAGCACCTGACTTCACTCATCACGCTTTTTTAGCTGCCGGCTATTCTTATCTAGGGGATAATGTTGCTGCGGGAGGGCATGTTGCTGCGGTTTTGAAGCTATCTCCAGAATTTACGGTAACAGATTACATGGAGACTTTGCATTACAAACATAGCAGCGATATGGATCATCATCGTCAAGGTTTGATAAATGCAGGATTGCCTGAATTAGAGCCTCAAACTAGTCGCTAAATTCCAGCTTTTCTATGTTCTTACGTGCGATCTCACCTGCGGGGCTATTAGGTGAAAGCTCAAGCACTTTCATCCAATCTTGTTGTGCTTTTTCTCGATTTCCAGCAAGTCTATGCAGGATCCCACGTTCAATCAAAGCATCAATGAGGTCAGGCTGTAGAGAAAGCGAGAGGTCTGCATCTTCCATGGCACGTTTGTTGTTCCCAAGTTGTCGCCAGGCTGCGGCACGAAAAGCTAAGGCATCGGATCTGGTAGGATCAAGACGTAGCACGAGATCCAGATCGTTAAATGCTTCTTGATAGTTTTCGGCAGCAGCCAGAATTCGGCTGCGATCAATGAGTAGTTCAATGTTACCCGGCTCCATCTCAAGGGCGGCACTCGCGACAGCATTTGCACGGCTAAAATCTTGAGCAAGCAACCACGTGTTTGCGGCTTGGCTTAAGATCGGAACAACAAGATCAAGGCCTGCTGTCTGCATTTCTTCTGCTAGTTTTTCAAGGCGTGGGGCAGCGATATGGTATTTTTTCATAGCGATCAGTGCAAGGGCTGCACAATGACGGGCAGGAAATCCGCCCCCTTGATCGCGCCAGGTGAGGGCGGATTCAAAAGCAAATTCTGGCTCACGTTTGGTCAACTTGATGCAAGCTTTGTATTCGCGTGCTTCATCCCGCGCATAGGCCTTCGTTGAAGCAGGTAAAGCATAGGCAATCAACGACAGGAAGAGAGTTGCCCCCCATAGTTTTACGCCAAATTTTGCCATGCAAGTCATCACTTTCTACGCGCCGCTTTATTGAATAGGCGTGTTATAGCCTGTCTTTATACGAGCAACCACCAATATTGAAATATCACCTGTTCTTTAAGGCATTCTCTGTATGGATTGCGTCAAGATTTAGGCTGCCAAAATGATATATGCGCGTTATGTACTTTGGTCGTTCTGACAAAGAAAGGTTTTTGTCGCGCCTTAAAACGGTCTAAATTCGTTTTAATATAAAGGGATCAGACCATTTAAAGGAGCCTCCCATGAAAAGTCTCGCATTTGTTGCTATTAGTTATGCCGCGTTGGTGTCGGTGGCATCCGCTGATTCATTGCCCAACCCGCAGGATAGGGTTGTACTTTCTCTACAACATGAAGGGTGGGTCACAACGAGTTCAGCAAACGTTGACGCCTTTTTTAACATCACGCAACAACGAGAAACGGCTTCCGAACTCAAGATTCAAATTCTGGCTTCCTTAGAAAAACTGGCCCCGAAGGCCAACTGGTATATTACCGCCACCCGGGTCAATAAAGATAATACGGGACTTAATCGCTGGTATGTTTCTGCAACAGCGCGTGTAGCTGAAGAAGCTGTTTCTGCGTTAAATAATCGCGCTGAAGATGCTAGCCGCAGCGGCTTTAAAGTAAGCATCGGACATGTTGATTTTTCACCAACGCTTCAAGAAACAAATGCCCTTAAGGCTGATTTGCGGAGTAAGATATATGCAGAAGCCGCGCAGGAGGCAGAGAGGCTGAGTAAAGCCATTTCGGGTGCGAAATATCATGTGCAGACTGTGGATTTTCTGAGTACTTCAACTGACAATCCACGTCACCAGCAAATGCTGATGCGGTCTAAAAATATGGCAGTTCAGGAAATGTCATCAGATTCAGGGGGGAGACAGCAAGCTTCGGCACAAATGCCTGTTTCAAAAAAACATGTATTGTCGGCCAATGTAATCCTTAGCCGTGTTTCTGAATAGGACTTTCCATGACGCAAAACACGACCACCCAACCTCATCTTTTTTGCTTTGGTTTTGGCTTCACCGCGAGTGAAGTGGCGCGCCAAAATTCAGATTGGCAGATAAGTGGGACGACACGACACGAATCCGACCTGGATGTCGCCGTCCCGGGTGTGCAAAAAGTGCTTTTTGACGGTGTTTCGGGACCCGCTGATTTTGACAGGATAGCAGACACTGTTACGCATATACTTGTATCTGTTCCTCCAACCGAAGCGGGAGATTGTGTCTGTAGTCTTATGGCGACACGGCTTGCAAAGATCAAAAGCCTTCAATGGGTAGGATATCTCTCTACAACGGGAGTTTATGGGGATTTGCAGGGAGGAACAGCGACAGAAGATACTCCGCTTAATCCATCAGGTGCACGTGGACAACGTCGGGTCGATGCGGAAAGTCAATGGCAAGCGGCCGCCCAAATATATGACCTACCGCTGCATATTTTTCGACTTCCCGGCATTTACGGTCAGGGTCGCAATCAAATGGTTTCACTGAAAAACGGAAAAGCTCATCGGATTGTTAAAAAGGACCATGTGTTCTCACGCATTCACGTGAACGATTTAGCGATGATATTATCGGCCTCAATGAAAAAGCCTAATCCAGGCCAAATTTATAATGTATCAGATGATTTTTCGGCCCCACCAGAAGATGTTGTAACTTATGCCGCAGAACTTCTGACGATGGACCCACCACCGCTTCAGGAATTCGAAGCAGCTGAACTCAGTCCAATGGCGCGTAGTTTCTATTCTGATAATAAAAGGATTAGCAACGATAGAATCAAGAAAGAACTTGGGATTACCTTAAGGTATCCTACGTATAAAATTGGTCTGAAGGCCTTGTCAGAGCGCCTGTGAGCGGTTAAGTATCAAGTCTGCAGTTTGCAGATTGTTGGGAAAAGAAATGCCAAGAACGAAATGTTTCGATCGTGAAGATGCACTCCAAAAAGCAATGGGCGCGTTTTGGTCACGTGGCTATGAAGCGACATCCATTCAGGATCTAGTGGATTGCATGGGCATTAATCGTGGCAGCCTTTATGATACATTTGGTGATAAGCATAAGCTGTTTCTTGCGGCGCTTGATCAATATACAAGTCGTTCTTTAACGCGCGGGTCTAGCTTGCAAGTCGACGGGAATTCGGTGGAAATTTTACACGATTTTCTTTTCGGCTTTATGTACCGGGTCTTGGGTGATCCAGAGAATCGTGGTTGTTTCATTACGAATACAACAGTTGAACGTTCCTCATATGATGAGAAATGTGCCTCCCGACTGCGGGAATATTACGATGTCATTGAAAATGACCTCAAAAACCTAATTACTCGTGGTCAAGAAGCGGGTGAGATCAAAAACAAACGAAGTGCTATGGACCTTGCTGCTTTTTTTGTTGGGATTATGCAAGGCGTTCGAGTGCTTGGGAAAATTAGGCAGGACGAAGCAAGCTTGCGTCCCATGGTCGAGGTTGCCCTCGCCACGCTTCACGCTTGAGTGGAAAGAACTAACTGATGAGCTTTAATCCTGAAGTATGGGCATCTGTTGCCAACGCGGCGATATTTATCAGCCTCATAATTTTTCCGTGGGCTGTTGAGAAACGGAAGAAAATTACTGGAATAATTGGCTTTGGCGGGCTTTTCGCTCTTCTGGCTTTCGATTTTGCTGTTGGATATAAAAGCGATGATTTCGGGCTGGCTGCTGATCTGATGATGCTCACTGCGGTAAAAGGGATTTTCTTTCTTTTTACAAGCATGCTGGTGGAGCGGGTTGTCAGAATCTATGTGACAACCCTTCATAACAATAAGAAACCAGAAAGCGCCCAAGATAAAGCGGCCAAAGAAAAGTTCGAGCGCGAAATGAAAGCGATGAAAGATCGCAACGAGAAATTCCTAAACTCTTGAACTTTAAATCACTTTTGATCAATGACCGCCCTAATAAGTGTCTTGGCTTCTTCCGAATCCCATTCGGCGGGACCAACTAGTCTGGCCAGTTCATTTCCTTTTCTGTCGATGAGGAGTGTTGCAGGTAATCCAAACACACCGGCCGCGCGACCGGATTTAACTGTTTTGTCATTATAAGCCGCAAGATGTTTTATTTTGAGCGCTTTTAGGAATTTTGAGACCTTCTCGATCCCTTGCAAATCTTGGCCTATCGCTAAAACCGTAAAATCATCGGATGCCATCTCTCCCTGAAGCCGGTCAATTGAGGGCATTTCCTTGCGGCAGGGCGCGCACCAAGTTGCCCAGAAATTGATCAGGACGACTTTGCCTTGAAAATCGGAAATATTGTGCGATTTACCTTCACTGTCTTTGAAAGAAAAATCAGGCAAAGGAGTTGGATTTTCCCGAATGACGACGTTTTTCATCTCTCCAACCCGAAGATCATTGAGATTTTGAGAGAAAGCGGTTGAAGTTGTTACCCCAAGGCTTGTAAATGTAAGCACTAAACCTAAGAAAACTGAACGGAACTTTTTGGTTTTCATCGTCATTTTGTCCAATTGTAATAAAGAGAGCCCAAGACATGAGCGCAAATGAGCTTTGGGGTGGCAGATTTGCCAAAGGCCCCGCAGAGATTATGGAACGGATCAACGCCTCCATTGATTTCGATCGTCGGCTTTACAGGCAAGATATTACTGGATCCATGGCCCATTCAAGCATGTTAATGGAACAGGGTATTATATCTAGGGAAGATGGCGAGAAAATTCAGGAAGGATTGCAAACAATTCTCCGTGAGATCGAAGCTGGGAATTTTAAAACCGACCCAGCGCTTGAAGATATTCACATGCATGTGGAAGCACGCCTTCGGGAAATTATAGGCGATTCTGCTGGTCGTTTGCATACGGGCCGTTCAAGAAATGATCAGGTCGCAACGGATATGCGCCTGTGGGTTCGTGATACAATGGACCATCTGGACGGCGAATTGAAAGCTCTCCAAGAAGCATTGTTGGGGCAGGCCGATGCAGAAGCTGGCACCGTCATGCCAGGATTTACTCATTTGCAGGCGGCGCAGCCGGTGACATTTGGTCATCATATGTTGGCCTATCTTGAAATGTTCAGCCGTGATCGTGACCGTCTAAAAGACGCACGGGCGCGTTTAAACGAATGTCCGTTGGGATCAGCGGCACTCGCTGGGACGTCTTTCCCAATTGATCGGGAGATGACAGCCAAAGAGTTGGGCTTTGATCGCCCAACAGCAAATTCTCTGGACGGCGTATCAGATCGCGATTTTGCGTTAGAGTTCTTAAGCTTTGCCTCTATCTGCTCCATGCATTTGTCACGCCTTGCCGAAGAAATTGTTATCTGGTCAAGCGCGCAATTCCGGTTTGTTACCTGTTCAGATAGCTTCTCAACAGGCTCTTCCATTATGCCTCAGAAGAAAAACCCAGATGCTGCCGAACTTATTCGGGGTAAAGCTGGCCGAAGTGCAGGTGCGTTCACCTGTCTTCTGATGATGATGAAGGGCCTTCCCATGACATATGGCAAGGATATGCAGGAAGATAAAGAACCTGTTTTCGATGCAGCAGACAATCTACAACTCTGCCTTGCCGCGATGTCTGGCATGATCAGTGACATTACGGTAAACCGTGATGTGATGAAGGGGGCGTCTGGTGCTGGCTTTACGACGGCAACCGATCTAGCTGACTGGCTTGTTCGCAAATTGGATATGCCGTTTAGAAATGCGCATCATGTGACGGGTGCACTTGTAAAAATGGCTGAAAATAAGGACTGTGGTCTTGAAGATTTAAGCCTTGAAGATATGCAGACCGTGGAAAGCACGATTACAAAAGATGTGTTTGACGTTTTGGGTGTTGATAACTCGGTCGCCAGCCGGGTGAGTTATGGCGGAACGGCACCGTCAAAAGTTCGCGAACAGGTTGCAGCCTGGACGCAACGCTTAGCTGGAGAGTAAAAAATGAGAAAACTGGGGCTGTCCTTAATAATATTCACGCTTCTTGCAGGCGGACTATCTGCGTGCGGAAAAAAGGGCGCGCCGGTTTACAACAAAAACATCGAGCAAAGTAAAACATCGAAGAGTAATGGATAAGCGGACCTGACCAATGGATCATTTTAATTATAAAGACGGCGAACTTTATGCCGAGGATTTGCCCATCGCCAAAATCGCGGCAGAGGTAGGTACGCCTTTCTATTGCTATTCTACCGCAACGCTGGAGAGGCATTACAAAGTGTTCTCTGAAGCCTTCGACGGGGTTAATGCACTTGTTTGTTACGCTGTGAAAGCCAACTCAAATCTTGCAGTGATTAAAACGCTTGCGCGCCTCGGTGCAGGCGCTGATGTTGTTTCTGAAGGCGAGCTGCGCCGGGCGCTTCAAGCGGGCATCCCTGCGTCCAAAATTGTTTTCTCTGGTGTCGGAAAACGCCCTTGGGAAATGGAATTGGCGCTGGAAGTCGGTATTCACCAATTTAATGTGGAATCAGAACCAGAAGTTAAAGTTCTGTCCAATGTGGCAAGCCGCATGGGCAAAATTGCGAAAATCGCGTTTCGGGTTAATCCTGATGTAGATGCGAAAACCCATGCCAAAATCTCAACCGGTAAAGCTGAAAATAAATTTGGGGTTCCTTGGCA
Source organism: Alphaproteobacteria bacterium 46_93_T64 (assembly GCA_002163135.1). GTDB lineage: Bacteria > Pseudomonadota > Alphaproteobacteria > Sneathiellales > Sneathiellaceae > Sneathiella. Next base: position 80,197 of record MAAN01000035.1, on the reverse strand, counting down.
AGATGTCTCTCGTATTTACGGTGATGCAGCGAAATTGCCAGGCATTGAAATTCAAGGTGTCGATGTTCATATCGGATCGCAGTTGATGGATCTAGATCCGTTTAATAATGCGTTTTTGCGTGTCCGTGAACTTGTGATGTTACTTCGCAGTGAAGGGCATAATATCACTCAAGTGGATCTGGGCGGCGGCCTTGGTATTCCCTATGATGGGACAATGCCTCCAACGCCAACCTCCTATGGTGCTGTTGCTATAAATGCCATGGGGAATTTGGGTGTTCAGTTAATTTTCGAGCCTGGCCGACTAATTGTTGGTAATGCAGGTGTTTTGGTCTCCGAAGTTATTTATGTGAAGCAAGGAGCAGAACGGAAATTTGTTATTCTGGATGCTGCGATGAACGATCTCATTCGTCCTGCAATGTATGATGGATATCATCATATTGACACAATCAAAGAGCCTTCTGCTGATGCAGTTTTTGAACCGATGGATGTTGTCGGACCTGTATGTGAGACCGGTGATACATTTGCCAAAGCTCGGGACCTCCCTTTGCTAGAAGCAAGCGATTTGGTAGCATTTAGAAGTGCCGGGGCCTACGGTGCGGTGATGGCGTCGACGTATAATACACGGCCACTTGTACCGGAAGTTTTGGTGAACGGTGATCAATACGCTGTGATCCGCAAGCGTCCAAGTCTGGAAGAAATTTTGGATCTGGATACGGTACCAACCTGGTTGGATAACGAATAAGTTCTGTGTTATCCGGCTGCCTTGAGTTTTGAGGAAGTATGGAGCAACGCTGGCATAGTTTAGGGATACGCATAAAACGGCAATACATGTTGGCTGCGTGCGCTCTTGTACTTGAAAGAGGCTGGGCGGCAAGTGCGCCTTTGTTTTGGCTAGTCTTCCTATTTCTCGGGGTTTCCCATTTCGGGTTTTGGGGGGTGGTGGCGCCGGCTTTTCATGTTGTTGGGCTCATCCTGTTCGCTGCCGGTCTGGTCGCAGTAGGTCGCACTTTCTGGCAGCGTTTTTTCTGGCCCAAAGATGACGAAGTCCGCAGCGCATTGGAGCGGGAAAGTCATATTCCCCATCGGCCGTTTAGATCTTTTGATGCTGTCGCAGCCAAGACTAATGCAGATGGTGAAAAATCACGTTTGTTTTGGGACCTCCACCAACAACAGCAAAACCAAAACCTCGCTAAGTTGAACGCTTTCTGGCCAGATTTTTCTTTTGATCGTGGCGATATTTACTCTCTCCGATCAGCAGTTTTGTTATTCGCATTGAGTGGCTTTATTATGAGCAACGGGCAGGCGAGTGAGCGGTTTGCATTCGCTTTTACACCTCAATTTTTTGGGCCAGACCCAATTGTTCAAGTCGATATCTGGGCATCACCTCCAGACTATACGGCGCTTGCGCCAGTACTGTTGGTGAAAAAGCCGATTCAACAGTTACGGGAGCGAAATGAAATTATAAAGCTGCCGGAAGGGAGCCGAATAATCGCACGCGTTAGCGGTGGAAATGAAGATCTCCCGATATTGCTAAATGGTGAAACCAAATATGCATTTTCAAAAATTGCGGGCATGAATTTCCACGCTGAAGTTACAGAAATATCCGGTGGAAAATGGCAATTGATCAAAGACGGAGATGAGCTTGCAACTTGGACTTTGCAAATTATGCCTGACCTTGCGCCTATTGTACGGATGCCTGCGTTACCGACAATAACCGATCGAAAAGCGCTGCAGTTGACCGCTGAAGTCAGTGATGATTACGGAATAGTTGAACTTATCGGGCAGATTAGTAGAGGGTCTAAAGGGGATGGAATTAAACTCAAGCTGCCCTTTATACAGGGGGCGAAGAAGGCCGAAAGCCGAAGTTATCATGACCTAACACAACATGTTTGGTCGGGATTGCCGGTTGAGCTTAGCATTGTGGTGAGAGATGAAAAAGGACAGTTGGGGCGCTCAAAATCCGTCCGCATGATCCTACCTGAGCGTGATTTTCAGCACCCAATTGCTAAAATTCTAATAGAAGAACGTAAGAAATTGATCGCTGACCCGTCGGTGAGCAGGTTTGGCGTAATTGGTACATTGGATGCCCTCGTATCTCTTCCTCATATATTGAACGAGAATTTGGCTGCCCATTTAATGGTTTCCGTTGCGCGCGGCATCTTATTGATTGTTCGGGATGAACAAAGGATCGAAGAAGCTGCCGAATTGTTGTGGCATGCTGCCCTGAAGCTGGAAAATGGCAATTTGACGGTTGCGGAACAGGCCTTGCGCGATGCAGAGAACGCTTTGATGGAAGCGCTGAACAACGGCGCGAATGATGCTGAAATCAAGCGTTTGGTTGAAGAATTGAAAGACGCTATGCAAAAATTCCTGACAGAGCTTTCAAAAAATCAGGGAGAAATGCAGAGCGAGATGCCCTCAAATACCGATGGTCAAAGGTTAGCGGCGCAAGATCTAAACAATTTGTTGGATAAAGTTGACCAGTTTGCTCGCTCAGGCGCGCGCGATGAAGCCCGAGATCTGCTTCGCCAACTTCAGGACGTGTTGGAGAATTTGCAGGCGGCAGGAACTTCGCTCACCCCTTCACAAATGGCGGGGCAGAAACTTTTGGATGACCTTGGCAAATTAATGGGGGATCAACAAGGTCTTATGGACGACACCCTGAAATCTTCAAGGCGTACTGAGCCTAGTAGTAACTCCACAGAAAAAAGCGATGCTAAAGCCTTTAAGAAATTAGGGGATCAGCAAGAAGCTTTACGGCAGATGCTCGGCAATATTATGGGCGAACTTGGTCTAGGTGGGGATATTCCGGATGCCCTTGGTAAGGCAGAACGCGCTATGAATTCAGCACGTCAGGCACTTGAATTACAACAGCCAAAAGCTGCTGAAAATCTGCAAAAACAGGTGATGGAGCAACTTCTCAAAGGCTCGAGTGACCTAGCAGAACAGATGATGCAAGGACAAGGCGCGCAAGGGGGCGGCCAATTCGGATCCAACATGGGGCGAGATCCGCTTGGACGTCCTATGCCTTCTCGAAATGGTCGGGGACTTGAGAAAACTGATCATAAACTGTTCCAGAAAAACTTCCTGTCCACAACTAAACTTATTATGGATGAAGTAAGACGGCGCCTATCAGATCCAAACCGTTCTGACCTAGAAAAACAGTATCTTAAAAGATTGTTGGAACGTTTTCAGTAAGCGGATGCTTGCGGAGGAAGGCGATATTTCCTAAACCTGTGTTGCAGAACTTTGAAACAGGCCGGTAATCATGACAACAGATCATCCATTTGCGAAATATGTAAAAGCCTTGGGTAAAGGGCCGAATATGTGGCGTGATCTTACATTTGATGAGGCACGAGACGCTATGGGGATGATTTTAGCGGGGGAGGCCGACCCCATGCAACTGGGGGCTTTCTTACTTCTACTTCGACGTAAAGGGGAGACAGGCGCTGAATTTGCGGGCATGACAGCCGCCGCGAAGGATCTGTTCAAAGATCAACTGCCAGACATCAAACCTGATTACGATTGGCCATCCTACGCAGACCGTCATCGCCAACAGCCGTGGTTTATACTCGCCGCCATATTGCTCGCAGATCAGGGGTGTAAAATTTTAATGCACGGGATTGAGGGTTATACGGATGGGTATGCGCCCACGCGTTCGGGGCTTGAGGTTTTCGGGATTTCTCAAACTACCTCGCTTAAAGACGCGGGCGAGGCTTTAAAAACGCAGAACCTAGTTTACCTTGGACTTGAAAATTTTTGTTATCCGCTTCAACAGTTATTTGATTTGCGCCCTTTGCTTGGGGTGCGTACTGCCGTTAATACGTTTGGGCGTGCGCTAAACCCGATGAATGCGCCGTGCCAAATGCAAGGGGTTTTCCATCCGCCCTATAAAGACAGTCATCTGCAAACTGCCAAACTTCTGAACCAGCCAAATGCCATGATTTTTAAAGGCGGCGGGGGTGAAGTTATGCGCAACCCCATGAAGCCCGCACGTATTGATATCTTGTTGAACGGTGAAGTTGACGAGATGATTTGGCCAGCGCTAACAGATGTGAATACATATAAATGGCGCGAAGAAAATTTGGCGCCTGATCAACTTCTTAAAATGTGGAGTGGATCAATTGAACTTCCCGTACCAGAACTCGGTATAATTGGAACGTTATCTGTTGCACTTAAAATGAAGATGCCTGAGTTATCAACAGAGGAATTGGACAATCGCGCGGCTGAAATTTGGAACAGCCGCGACAAGTCCAGATTTAACTAACTGTCCGATAGAAATGATACTCGCTTTCATTTGAAAAAGCGGGTTGGAAGCTGTATCCGGCCGCGTCAAAATCTTTAATCCCTTCAGGCTGATCAATGCGATTTTGGCTAATGTAGCGGGCCATCATGCCGCGAGCGCGTTTGGCAGAAAATCCGATCATTTTCGCAACATCACCTTTAATTTCCTTGAAGACGGGCGTGATGACGGAATGGTTCAGGTGTTTTTTCTGCACCGCTTTAAAATATTCGTTTGAAGCGACATTGATGATTGTTTTGTTCTTATGGCCTTCGAGCTCTTCATTAAGGCCTTCAGCCAAAGTGCTTCCCCAGAATTCATACAGATTTGTGCCCCGTGAATTGGCCATACGGGTTCCCATTTCAAGGCGATATGGCTGGATCAGGTCGAGCGGTCTAACAAGGCCGTACAGGCCGGAGAGAATGCGCACATGATCTTGTGCATAGGCCAAATCATCTTCACTAAGTGTTGAAATTTCGAGGCCTGCATAGGTATCGCCGGTAAAGGCAAAACCTGCTGGTTTGGCATTCTCAGGCGTGAATGGGAATTGCATTGCCTGAAAACGTTCATAATTAAGCGAGCCTAAATCATCACTGATTTTCATCAGCCGCTTTAGATCACTGGCAGTTTGCTTGCGTGCTGTTTTCAAAAGTTCAGCTGTATCTGATTTAAATTTCAAATCGGTGTGAGTATCTGGAACGTTTGCACGTTCAAAATCCATTTTTTTGGCGGGTGATAGCAAAGCAAGCATATAGATAATCCAACTGTGGAAATTTTGTGTTTTCTTTTATTGCGTTTTCTTGACGGGGGCGTCAACTGTTCCGTCCCACCAAACATCCAAACCAGTACCATATAATGATGTGACTTTGGGTAGGAATATATGTGGCCAATGATACAACCATTGTTGATTGGTATGTTGGAGTGGGATCACAAAATGCTTCCATAAGAGGACACGATCAAGCGCCCGTGTTGAAGCCTCAAGGTCATTTCGAGTTTCAGATCTGGCAATTCGGTCCACAAGGAAATCTACGGATTTTAAGTTGATCCCCGGGTAATTGCGGCTTCCGGGTTGATTGCCCGCTTTGCTACTCCAATAAAACGCCTGCTCATTGCCGGGGGAGAGGCTTTGCCCCCATCTTGCAACAATCATATCAAAGTCATAACTGCCGATGCGGTTTTGATAATTGGCGCTGTCTACTAAACGCAACTTGGCAGCTATCCCTAGTTTTCTAAGACTGTCTTTGTAAGACGATAGTAATTTAAGATGTCTCTGATCTCGCAGCAGAATTTCAAAAGAAAATGAAGCTCCCGTTTCTTGATGATTCAGGCCAGACCCAGATGCAATCCAGCCGCTCTCTTCCAACAGGCTTTTTGCTGCTTTCAGATTACGCCTGTTTCTTCCCGTTCCATCTGTTTCTGACAACTTAAAGGGCTCGGTGAATAGTGATTTGGGTAGCTCGTCTTCAAACTGCTTCAGGAGATCAAGTTCGGGTCCAGATGGAAGGCCATCCGATGCAAGTTGTGAGTCTTGGAAGTAACTGCTAGTGCGCGTGTAAAGGCCGTGTAACAGGTTCTTATTCACCCATTTATGATCGTAAACAAGGCTTAGTGCTTTGCGCACATTGGGATCTTTAAAGATTTTCTTTCTGGTGTTGAATGCGAGGGCTGTCATGGGGGCTGGCAGATTAAGATCTATGGTTGCTCGGTGGATGGGTCTGTCCAAAATCCGATTATTAATTGCCCACTTGGCAGGATTGTTTTCAAAAAAAACATCCAGATCACCTGCAAGCAAAGCCTCAAACGCTATATCTTGATCGCGAAAATAATCGAAGGTGATTTTCTTGAAATTGTAGCGCCCTTTATATTGCGGAAGAGGAGCACCCCAAAAATTTGGATCCTTTTCGTAAACGATCCGCCGACCGGCTTCTAGCGAGGTAACACGGTAAGGACCGGAACCGACAGGGGGCAGCAGACTGGTTGTCTGAAATGGTATTTTACTGAAATATTTTTTCGATACAATTGGCATCAGGCTAAGAATAAGCGGCATTTCCCGTCCAGCATCTTCCCTAAATGTAAAGCGGATGGTGTTTGCCTTCGGGATCTCAACTTTTTCAACTTCAGAATAATATTGACGGTGATTGGGACGCCCACTTTTCCGCAGCGTTTCGTATGAAAACAAAACGTCTTCTACGGTGAGGGTTGTCCCATCTGAAAAATGCGCCCGTTTGTCGATTTCATAAGTGATCCAGCTTCGATCGGAAGCAATTTCAAAATTGCTTGCCAGATTGGCGTAAAGGCTAAACGGCTCATCCCGTGCACGGCTCAGAAGAGACTGATAAATAAACCCCAATCCTTTGGCAGGTAAGCCGCGGACCAGAAAAGGATTTAGGCTGTTAAACGTTCCAATCGCAGGAAGTCGAAGATGCCCTCCCTGAAGTGCAGCAGGATCAGCGTAGGAGAAATGAGTGAAAGAGCCCTGATATTTAGGGGCGCCGTGCATGGCAAGTGATGTATCGGAGGCCGCAGAACCAATTGCAGTGAGATAAATTGATATCAGAAATATTGACGTTCGAAATACTCTGATCACTTTAGGCTGCCTTTGTTTGATTTAGAATCAGGGCAAGCTTATCTACCAATTGCGGCATTTCTTTTTCTGGTGTTCCGGCAAAACCAATGATCAGGGCATTTTGGAGGTCCGCCCCTTCATAGAAACTGGAAAGTGCACGGAGCATCATTCCCTCTTTGCGACAAGTCTGCTCAATTTGTTTGTCCGAAATTTCAGGATTTAAAAAAGCGACCAAGTGCATGCCGCATTCTTGCGCTTCCACTTGAAGGAACTCACTACACTTCTCGTGTAAAAGAGCAATGAGGCAGCTTTGGCGCTTTTGGTATAGAAGCCGCATGCGCCGAATATGTGCCGAGAGATACCCCTCAGATATAAATTCGGCGAGGGCTGCCTCTGCAACAGCTGGGGAATGCCCGTCAACATCCCGCCTAAGGGCCAGAAACACGTCCACAAGCTCAGGAGGAACAACAAGGTAACCAATGCGCAGACCCGAAAACATAACCTTGCTCATTGATCCCACATAGAGAACCCGATTATCTGTATCTAGCCCTTGGAGTGACGATAAAGGTCGCCCCGTATAGCGATATTCACTGTCATAGTCATCTTCCAGAAGAAAACGATCCTTTGTTTTAGCCCATTCCAATAAATCCAGTCGGCGGCGCAGAGACATTGTGGGGCCAAGAGGGTATTGATGCGATGGGGACAAGCAAGCAAGGCGGGCATCTGGTGCGAGCCTGATTGCATCTTTAAGGGAAAAGCCCTCATCGTCGACGGGAACGGGAATAGGGTGTGCGCCCGCGGCTAAAATGGAATTACGAGTTCCGGGATATCCCGGATCTTCCATCAAAATTGGATCTCCGATCTCAGCAAAAGCCCTTATGACGAGATGGATTGCTTGTTGTGAGCCCGAGAGAACAATCACCTGTTCTGGCGTGCAGTTGACAGCGCGTGTCTGGCCCAGATGTTCGGCTAATGCCTCGCGAAGCACGGTGGCGCCACCAATTGGATTGCCGCTTAAATATTCTTTCTTGGGCTTTCTCCAGTGGCGTCCGAGTAAGCGGGCCCAATCTTCAAAAGGAAATAAATCCAGTTCCGGTTTTCCAGGAGAAAATGGCCCTTGATGATAGGGTTTTATGTTGCCTGTATGGCGGAGGGCTTCAGCTTGTCGTGAAAGCCGGATTTTACGCACAGGTGCGGGCGCCTTAGCGTCATGTTTCTTGCGTTGAAGTAACTCGTCTGGCAAGTGATCAGAAATGTAGGATCCTGCGCCGACGCGGCTGGTGATGTAACCCTCTGCCATCAATTGATCAAAAGCGGTCAATACCGTGTTACGAGAGACCCTCAAATCATTTGCAAGAAGCCTGCTGGAGGGAAGCCTTGTTCCAGGTTTTATTACTCCCTGCAAAATTGAATCGCGTAACTTCAAGAACAGTTGCCTGTGCAACGGCGATGTTTCACTAGAATCCAAAGATAAGCTGGCGAGATAGGCGTTTTTCATAATGAAGCCATTAGATAATATTGGTACCAACAAAGTAAGAATAATAGAAGAAATTTAGGGCCAATAGCAAGATTGTTGTAATTGTTTGTATTGCTTGAGTTTAGAAACAACCTATCTGCTATACATAAAGAGATACCGAACGGTTTAAGCACTAGGATAGGAATAGAGACGATGGCATTAGAAACTGAAGTTGCATATTTCGCAGCAGGTTGTTTTTGGGGTGTTGAAGCTGCGTTTCGTGAGGCTTCGGGGGTGGTCTCTACTGCAGTTGGGTATCAGGGTGGTACGACAATGTATCCGACGTACGAGAAAATCTGTAACGGCGACACGATGCATGCGGAGGTGGTTGCGGTTAAATTTGATCCAACTGAAGTAAGTTATGAGCAATTGCTAGATGTCTTCTGGAAATCTCACAATCCAACGACCCTCAATAGGCAAGGGCCAGATGTTGGAACGCAATATAGATCTGCGATCTTCTATAAGACAGGTGCGCAAAAGTTGGCAGCAGAATTATCTAAGGCGGACTTGAATCAAGCCGGTAAATTTTCGAGCCCTATCGTGACGGAGATTAGTCCAGCTGCCGATTTTTATCTTGCGGAAGATTACCATCAACAATATTTGGAAAAGCGTGGGTTGGCCACTTGCCGGATTTAACAACGCAGGTTGGAAGACGCTTGGGCTATATCAAGCGCTCTCGAAAACCTTGCAGGCCCAATATGCTCACAGTTAGATTGCGAGTATCCGTATAGGCGCTACTCGCCCGCTCAAATACGTTGCTATGGGCGGACTGGAAAGTATTTTCCAGTGATAGTTGTTGTCCCGTGTCTTGCGCCAATTGCTGTGCGAGAAAAGCACTGGAAGATTCGCCAAATGGGAGTTGCTCAGGGCGTGAAATCGTTTTAGGTGCTGGCGGCTTACTTTGTTGAACAACAATATGAACTGTAGATTTTTGAGCGTCATCAAGCAACGTTGCTGGCGCACGGCGGCGTCCAGTGATGCTGCGTTGATCACCGCCTTCAATTTTGCTGCTGGTGGATTGCCGCAGCTCCAGTAATCTCTGCTCTACATACGCTTGGGCTTCCGCCTGACGGAGGGCTCCAGGATTATGAGACAGTACCGGGTATGGATTGGAACGAGCAAGCTCCATTGGATGAAATTAACCTGATCTGTTAGATGAACAATGAAATTCAACGCGGTTAATCGTAAACCAGAACTCCAGTTTTTCTGGAGGGTGTGACGCAACTATATCTTAACTGTGAGAAAAAAACCTTAACAAAAGGTTATCAAGGCTCTTCTGAAATTAACTTTAATTGTAAAAAGCGCTTATTCCTGCCGTTTTAGCAAAGTGGATCACCAAAAGTTCAACGCTCGGTTATTTATCACTTAGCTTGTCGATACGTTCCTGCATTTGAGTAAGCTGATCTTTAAGCTCTTTCATCATTTCCGCCGTCTCATTTGGCGCTTCTGCAGGTGCACTGGGTGCGGCTTCCTTTTGTGGATCCGCTTCACCGAAGGTTGGCGGGCTAAACATCTGCATAGCCTGACTGAACATAGCCATATTTTGTCGCCCCATTTCTTCAAACTGCATGAAGAGTGGATTGCCCATTACATTTTCAGGAATTGCTTCACGCATCTTGTCCTGATTGTCTGAAAATGACCGCATGGACATATCAAGATAGTCAGGGACAACGGATTGTAAGCTATCGCCATAATAGCTGATTAACTGGCGTAGGAAATTTATTGGCAAAAGGTTTTGACCTTTCGCTTCTTCTTCGAAAATAATCTGGGTCAGCACAGACCGTGTAATATCGTCATTGGATTTTGCATCGTAAACGACGAATTCAATGCCTTGTTTCACCATCTGGCTTAAATGATCTAGAGTCACATAAGAAGACGTCCCTGTGTTGTAAAGACGACGATTCGCGTATTTCTTGATAACGATCGGGCCATTATTTTCTGAAGTATTTTTTGCCAAGTTCATACAATCCCTGTTATTGCTGCGCTGCAAAGAGTTATTCTGCAATGCAGTTTTTGATTTGGCAATCATTATCCTTTTTTTGTTCGAAAATGGATTGCTAGTTTGACGTGATTGAAAGAGCTATACTATTCAGATGTCACAAAAGCCCGACATAAAAGCCACTGTAAATGCGTTTTTTCAGTTATGGCAGCGACAAGTGACGCTTCTTGCGCAATCGCCGGAACAACGGGCGGAAGAATTAGTGTCAGAAAGCAAACGTATTGCCGAGTATCTAAAAGCAGAATCAGATCGCGTTTCTGATCCGGACACCGGTGGCACACAATGACAGGAATAGAACCTTCCTCCATTTTGCGTGCGGGACCAAGGCCACTTGGGCTTCATCTATCTTTATCCACGCTTAGTTTTGGAAGTTCTCTCGGCGCTCTTTCTTTGGCAAAAAATGGCACTCTCGCCTGGTTGCCTGAATTGCAAGAGGAGGCGGAGAAGATACAGGCTCAACTTGGCCAATTCGAGGTGGCAGAGCTCGCCCTTGCTCTGGGGGACGAGGGGCAACGCCTTTTATCGCAAATGATGTCCGGCATTAAAAAATATCAAACCCATCCTTATCTCCGAAATATGCCGACCCCTCCGACAGTATGGTCTAAAGGATCAATGTCACTTTTCGATTATGGGGGAGCACTTTCTGAGACGGCACCCGTGGTTTTCTTGGTTCCCTCGCTAATCAATCGATCTTACATACTGGATTTGATGCCGGGGCGCAGTTTTGTTGCTGCACTTGCAGACGCAGGTATCCGTCCGCTCCTTGTGGATTGGGGAACGCCAGGGCCAGATGAAAAAGAGTACGGTCTGGACAATTATCTGTTGGATGTATTGTCACCAGCGCTTGATTTTGCAGCAGAATCGTTCCCTAAGGCTCCTTTGCACTTGGCGGGTTATTGTATGGGAGGCACGCTTGCGACAGCTTTAGCACAGTTTAAGCAGGACAAAATTGCAAGCCTCATTACGATTGCCGCTCCTTGGGATTTCCATGAGGGATTGGGCCAGAGTGCGCGTGCTATCATCAGTAATCCTGTTACGTGGGAGACAATATTACAGACATACGGGGAGTTGCCCGTTGATGTAATTCAGTCGCTTTTCGCGAACCTTGATCCAAATTTATGTCTGAATAAGTTCAGCCTGTTCGATCAAATGGTGCAAACAGAGAAAAGAGCTGAGACTTTTGTTGCGCTTGAAGATTGGCTCAACGATGGGATACCTCTTGTAAAAAATGTCGCATATTCGTGCTTTATTGAGTGGTATGGGGAAAATCGCCCTGCCCTCTGCAAGTGGCTGGTAAGAGGGGAGGTGATTAATCCTGAATATATTACTATTCCCTCAATGATTGTTGTGCCAAGATCAGACAGAATTGTACCGCCTGGCTCTGCCAGAGCGTTGGCCCAGAAAATACCGAACGCGTCCCTTGTAACGCCGCCTTCTGGACATATAGGGATGGTGGTTGGGTCCAGTGCCTCCAAAGGTTTGTGGGCAAATATGTTGCAATGGGTTTCATCTCAGTAGTATATTTTTGTTGCATATGCACAAAAACATGTTGCATCTGCGAAATTTTAACGTTATTTCGTAAATAGATGCAAAATTTTCCTAATGTTACGCAAATTATGTGTAAATTGAAGTTTAATTAGCTATCGTCAAGAAAGAGGTCTTAAATGGAAGTTGTCATTACAAGTGCAGTACGCACACCGGTTGGCTCGTTTAACGGTGGTCTGTCTGCTCTTCCTGCCCACAAATTGGGTGAAATTGTGATCCGGGAAGCTTTAAACCGCTCCAAGATGGAAGGTTCAGATGTGTCCGAAGTGATCCTTGGGCAAATTCTGACCGCAGGCGAGGGACAGAATCCTGCACGTCAGGCAGCCATTGGCGCAGACCTTCCGGTGGAAGTTCCTGCATGGGGTGTAAATCAGCTTTGTGGATCAGGTCTTCGGGCCGTCGCACTTGGGTTTCAAGCGGTTTTGAACGGTGACAGCAGCGTGGTTGTCGCAGGCGGTCAGGAAAGCATGAGCCAAGCCCCACATTGCGCACATTTACGCGATGGTCAAAAAATGGGCGGTCTGGAGTTTACAGACACGATGCTCAAAGACGGCTTGATTGACGCTTTCTATGGTTACCACATGGGTAACACAGCCGAGAATGTTGCGGCCAAATGGCAAATCACAAGAGAGCAGCAGGATAAATTTGCAGCAGCTTCACAAGCAAAAGCCGCAACTGCACAGGCAGAAGGTCGGTTTAAGGACGAAATCGTACCGGTAACAATTAAAACCCGTAAAGGGGAGACGGTTGTTAGTGACGATGAATATATCCGGGGTGGATCCACATTTGAAAAATTGTCGGGTCTGCGTACTGCGTTTCAAAAAGAAGGTGGTAGCGTAACAGCTGGTAATGCCTCTGGCATTAATGACGGAGCCGCAGCGGTTGTCATGATGTCTGCAGAAGATGCTGAAAAACGCGGTCTTAAGCCACTTGCGCGCGTTGTTTCTTGGGCGCAAGTAGGTGTTGACCCTTCCATCATGGGCTCTGGTCCAATTCCGGCCAGTCGCCTTGCCCTAGAAAAAGCGGGTTGGACGACAGACGATCTGGATTTGGTTGAAGCCAACGAAGCATTCGCTGCGCAAGCTTGCGCGGTGAACAAAGAACTTGGATGGGACACAGATAAAGTGAATGTCAATGGCGGCGCAATTGCCATTGGCCATCCTATTGGCGCGTCAGGCGCAAGAATTCTTGTAACGTTGTTGCATGAGATGCAAAAACGGGACGCGAAGAAGGGTCTTGCCACTCTGTGTATCGGTGGTGGCATGGGTATAGCGATGTGTGTAGAGCGGTAAACTAACCTCAGATCAGGGATCAAAAAACATGGGAAGAGTAGCTATTGTTACAGGCGGGACACGGGGAATTGGTGAAGCCATTTCCATCATGTTAAATGACAAAGGATATACGGTAGCAGCCGCATATGGTGGCGACGATGCCAAGGCGAAGGAATTCACCGAAAAAACAGGTATTCGTGCATATAAATGGGATGTTTCTGATTACGATGCTTGCATGGCTGGGGTCGCGCAAGTGAAGCAGGATTTAGGGCCTATTGAGATTGTCGTAAATAATGCCGGTATTACCCGTGATGGGACCTTGCACCGCATGGATCCTAAAAAATGGCAGTCGGTTATTGATACAAATCTTGGGTCTTGCTTCAATATGTGCCGGGTAACCATTGAAGATATGCGAGCGGCCAAATTTGGCCGTGTTGTTAATATCGGATCTATCAATGGACAGGCCGGCCAATATGGTCAGGTGAATTATGCCGCTGCAAAATCTGGTATTCACGGATTTACAAAAGCTATGGCGCAGGAAGGTGCGGGGCAGGGTATTACTGTCAACGCGATTGCACCGGGCTACATTGACACTGAAATGGTAGCAGCTGTTCCTGAAGCTGTTCTTGAAAAAATTGTTGCGAAAATACCGGTTGGACGACTAGGTCAAGCTAGTGAAATTGCACGCGGCGTATGTTTCCTAGTAGCCGATGATGCGGGTTTTGTTACCGGATCCACACTGTCCATCAATGGTGGCCAACACATGTATTAAGTCGGTTCCTGTCAAACCGGTTTATGAAAAGGCATGCGTCCTTCCTGGGCGCATGCCTTTTCGCTTTTCTGTGTCTCCGCGGCAAGATATGTTCTCTCATATGTGCCACATGTAATCACCTCGAGGGATCATGAAAAGAAGAATGCCATTGACCAGAATGCAAGCGACGTTGTGCGGATTTGCTGCAATTCTCCTTTGGGCCTTACTTGCCCTTTTTACCGTCTTTACAGGTGATATTCCCCCGTTTCAGCTGACGGCCATGAGTTTTACCGTCGCTTTTTCGATTGCACTCGCAAAATGGATAATTGCTGGCGATAAAATCAGCAAGTTCGTGAAACTTCCTCCGGCCCTATGGCTACTCGGAGTTGGGGGTTTATTCGGATATCATTTTTTCTATTTTCTAGCCCTGAAATCGGCACCGGCAGCAGAAGCCGGTTTGATCGCCTATCTATGGCCATTGTTGATTGTTCTTCTCTCTGCTCTATTACCGGGAGAGAAGCTTTTTTGGTTCCATATATTAGGGGCAGTCGTCAGCTTGATAGGGGCGGGATTGTTGATCACAAAAGGAGAAGCCTTCTCGATCAATTCTGAATATACTAATGGGTATTTAGCGGCGCTTGCCTGCGCCTTTATCTGGTCCGGATATTCTGTTCTCAGTCGAAAGTTTGCGGATGTTTCGACCGATGTTGTGGGAATTTTTTGTGGCGTTACTGCCGTTCTGGCATTTCTCTGTCATCTGTTTTTTGAGGAAACTTTGTTACCGGATACATGGGGTATGTGGGTTGCCGTCGTTGGGCTTGGTTTAGGACCCGTGGGGGCTGCTTTTTTCTTATGGGATATAGGTGTCAAACGCGGAGATATTCAAGGTCTGGGGGTTCTATCCTACGTGTCGCCGCTGCTGTCGACTATCCTGCTGCTGTTCTTTGGAACCACGGCGTTTAGTTGGGCGCTTGTCGTCGGTTGCGCCCTTATTACTGTTGGTGCGATCACTGGCTCTCTGAATATTTTCAAAGAGATGGCGAGGAGAAAAATTTAATTTGCTCCTCAAACACGTCTCACCATTTACCAGTATTTTCCATACTTGCCCAAGGTTCTGCCGCTGGAAGAGCTTCCCCTTTTTGGAGCAATTCAACTGAGATATTATCTGGAGAGCGAATGAATGCCATACGGCCGTCACGTGGGGGACGGTTGATAATCACACCGTTGTCCATCATATGCTGACAGAGGGCATAAATATCGTCTACTTCATACGCCAGATGACCAAAATTCCGACCTTCATCATACTCTTCAGGATCCCAATTGTGGGTCAGCTCAACCTGAGCTTCTTCTTGTCCTTCTGGCGCCAAAAATATTAACGTAAAGCGACCCGCTTCTATATCTTTGCGCTTGATTTCTTTCAGGCCCAAATTGTTGCAGTAGAAATTGAGGCTTGCCTCCAAATCGGCAACCCTCACCATTGTGTGTAAGTATTTCATCTAGTCTTCCAGTTTTATTCTTTTTAATTTAGTTCACAAATGTATCTTTACGCGCCCTAATTTCTGCAAACACATCAACGACATCAGCACCTTGCATGTTCAGATTGTCTTGTATGTCGATGATCGCAGGCCGCAAGAAAGGATTAGTCGCTTTCTCCACGCCAATGGTTGAAGGAACCGTTGGCTTGTTTTCTGCACGTAACTTTTGGATATGATCGTAGCGCGCTTTTAATTTTGAATTTTGAGGTTCAATGGTAAGCGCAAATTGAGCATTTGCTTCCGTATATTCATGGGCGCAATAGATTTCCGTTTGATCCGGCAAAGCACTCAATTTTGAAAGACTTTCCCACATCTTCATGGGCGTGCCTTCAAACAGGCGGCCGCATCCAAGCGCAAAAAGGGTGTCACCACAAAACAGGGCGTCAGACTCTTCAAACCAATAGGCTATGTGGCCATTGGTATGACCTGAAACCTCTATCACTTTCGCCTGCCGGGTACCGAATATGTAGTGTTCGCCTTCGCGCACTTCCACGTCAATTCCCGGAATTCTGGCAGCGTCACTAGCGGATCCAACGATCGTACAGCCGGTTTTCTCTTTCAGTTCGAGATTGGCACCAGTGTGATCCCAGTGATGGTGGGTGTTCAGGATGTGCGTTAGCTTCCAGCCTAGCTCATTGAGCTTCTCAAGGACCGGATCCGCCTGTGCGGGATCCACAATTCCAACTGCATCACTATCTGGGTCTTTAATCAGATAGAGATAATTATCATTTAGAACAGGGATTTGATGAATTTCCAGTTTGCTCATATGTTCCATACTTCTATTGTGGGATCCATATCTTGCTAGGCAGTATACCACCATGATGCGACCCGATGTTATCGATTTAAGAAAATTTTACCACACACGTCTTGGCGTGGCTGTGCGAAAAGCACTTGTTCGTAAAATTCGTCACATTTGGCCTGATATTTCAAATTTTCGTTTGTTGGGCCTTGGATATGCAACGCCATATCTATACCCGTTTCGAAGTGAAACCGAACGCGCCATTGCCTTGATGCCTGCGCAGCAAGGCGTTATTCACTGGCCCCATGGAGGTCCTTCGCTGGTGGGTTTGTGTGACGAAGCGGGTCTTCCATTAGCCGATAGTTCCATTGATCGGGTGATATTAGTGCACGGTTTGGAAAATACCCGCGTAGCCGACGATATGTTGCAGGAAATTTGGCGAATATTAACGTCGAGTGGTAAGTTGCTGGTGGTTGTGCCAGGGCGCCGTGGGATGTGGTCTCGCCTTGAAAATACACCTTTTGGCTATGGTTATCCATATTCCGATAGACAGCTTCGACGTGTTTTGCAGACGAATATGTTTACTTATGGAGAGGTGCACGGCGCGCTTTACTTTCCGCCAAGTGGCACCCGCATAAATTTGCGACTGGCACAGTTTTTAGAAAATCTGGGTGAAAAATGGTGGCCGCTTTTCAGTGGTGTTCGATTTATTGAGGCTGAAAAGCAGATTTATGCAATTCCTGAAGTACCGCAAAAACGTAAAAGATTACGACCTGTTATTGCACCCGCTGCGCGACCAATAGGTGCGAATACTACGGGAGCCGAAAAACTTAATCGCTCCCGTATAGATAAATAGTCAGTCAGAGAGCAAAAACACACATTGCGCTGCAAAGAAATTTGCGCGGCGGCTATTGATATCATACTCCAAAACTTTGCCATCCCCCCCGACAATAATCGATTTTTCCAGACGAATACCAAGATCGTTACAAAGAACCGTGAAATCCCGAAGTGTGCAGAAGTGAATGTTGGGGGTTTCGTACCATGCATAGTCAAGCGAGCTTGTCATGGGCATCCGGCCGTTAAAAGCTAGGTACGAGCGACAGCGCCAATAAGCGAAGTTCGGAAAGGAGACTACTGCCTTTTTGCCAACACGAAGGAGTTGTTCCATTACGAGCATAGGCCGGTGCGTGGCCTGAAGTGTCTGACTTAAAATCGCGTAATCAAAACCCTTGTCTGGGTAATCCGTTAGATCGGCATCAGCGTCGCCTTGAACTACCGATAAGCCTTTGGAAACACACGTATTTACGCCTGCTTGGCTAAGCTCAATGCCGCGACCATCGACCTCTTTCGTTGCCACAAGATGAGAGAGAAGAGTGCCTTCCGCGCAGCCTACATCCAGAACGCGGCTGCCCGGTTTCACCATTTCAGCAATAAGCTGTAAATCAACGCGAATGTCTTGAGGGCGTGTGAGTGTCGTGTTTTCAATCATTGCTCTAACCCTCGGCTTTTGGCCGTCGATGCGAGGAAGCCGCCCATTGTCTGAAGCATTTCAGGTGTGTCTAGAAGAAAGGCGTCGTGACCTTTGTCGGTTTCTATTTCCACAAAACTGACATTTGCTGCTGCTGCGATTAAGGCTCGAACGACCTCTTTACTCTCAGTCGTAGGGAATAGCCAGTCACTGGAAAAGGAGACAACGCAAAAACGTGTTTGCGTTCCTTCAAAGGCAGCGGGTAACGATCCGCCGTGGTCGCGCGCCAAATCAAAATAATCCATTGCACGGGTCACATACAGATAAGAATTTGCATCAAATCGATCGACGAAATTTATTCCTTGATACCGTAGATAACTTTCAACCTGAAAATCGGCATCAAATCCATATGTTAAATTGTCCCGATCTTGTAAATTGCGACCGAATTTCCGGTGCAAAGCCGATTCGGACAAATAAGTCACATGGGCGGCCATGCGCGCAACTGCGAGGCCCGCACGTGGGTTTTTGTCATGCTCCAAATATTTACCGCCCAGCCAATCGGGATCCGCCATAACGGCTTGCCGGCCGACCTCATGGAACGCGATATTTTGTGCTGAATGTTTTGCGGCTGTTGCAATGGGAATTGCACTGAAACAGCGTTCAGGGTAGGCGGCGGCCCATTGCAGAACCTGCATGCCGCCCATGGATCCACCGACCACTGAAAACCAGCTTGGGATTTCAAGATAGTCTTGGAGCAGGGCTTGCGTTCTCACCATATCTGCAATGGTGATAATAGGGAAATCTAGGCCGTATGCTTTTCCCGTGTCAGGGTTGATATCCTTAGGGCCAACGGTTCCCATGCAGCCCCCAAGAATATTAGCGCACACGACAAAATACTTGTCGGTATCCAGGACTTTTCCGGGGCCAATCATAACACTCCACCAACCGTCTTTCCCGGTGAGCGGTTGCTTGCTTGCGGCAAACTGATCTCCCGTGAGTGCATGACAAACAAGAATGGCATTGGTTTTGTCTGGGTTAAGCTGCCCGTAAGTGTTGTAGGCCATTGTTATGTCACTTATCATCGCTCCGCAATCCAGTGGCATGGGTTGATCTTTACCCAATATCACGGAATGATGGTTCGGATCTGGAGTGATAATTGACACGGCTTTGACTCTTTTCACATTCTATCGTTAGAAAAATCTTTGTTTTAGGTTATTTTGCTGATAGCTAGTGCCGAGGAGTAATATCTGTCAATGATTTCTTTGCTTTTGACGCTCTCATTTTGGCGTCAGTTGGAATTTTTGCTCTTTGGCACCGTATTTCAGGGATAAAACGTGAATAAAACGAATAAAAAACTTGAAGCCCTTCGCGCTGAAGTCGACCGCCTTGATGCTGAACTGTTGAGCACTCTTGAGCAACGTATTGCAATCGTAAAAGACATCGCTGCCGCTAAAGAGGATGACGGATCGGCTTTGGCCTTCAGGCCAGGCCGCGAAGCAAATGTTATGCGCCGCATTCTGGACAAGCATTCGAGTGATTTGCCAGATGTTGTGGTCGCCAATATTTGGCGTGAAATTATTGCAGCGGTTT
This sequence comes from Alphaproteobacteria bacterium 46_93_T64, assembly GCA_002163135.1. GTDB lineage: Bacteria > Pseudomonadota > Alphaproteobacteria > Sneathiellales > Sneathiellaceae > Sneathiella. The sequence goes on along the minus strand of MAAN01000035.1, from coordinate 60,935 downwards.
GCCGGATGCAAAAGCCTCTTTCAATCTCCATTACGGCGCCTGAAAAATCTGTTGGATATTGGGACCTTGCCCGCAGCCATTTTGGCGCGGCTACCCCAATGACACTCCATAAATCTCCAACCGTTGTTCTGCGCGAAGTTTCTGCAGATCCCTCCAAGTTGGGTGTAATGCCGTGGATGAATATCGAGCGTGATACCTGGTGGGTGCATTTGGCCCAAGGCGGTGACAATGTTCCCAAGATTCTAGCAGCGCTTCCCTTCGTTCAGAACACATCTGGTAGCTTTGAAGACCTGAATGCGCTCGTAATTGGACAAGCGGTTCCAGAAGCTTCTGGTGATGACAACAGCTTGTTTGTCGTCATGACAGAAAATGAAGTGAGCCGGGCGCGCCTTAACGAGTATCTGGAGAAATGTGGCCTGAACGGACATTGTGTAGATTCGCGCTCTCCCGCGGTGGAAGAAGGGGATTGGCTCCATCTATTCCAAGTTCCACAATTTGTTACCGATGGGGATGAAAAGCTCAAAGCTTTTGTTGAACTCGTGGGCGACAGCGTCATCAAAACAGTTATTCTGGGAGCATTTGCCGTTCCCGTGCAGTCCTAATTATCAGTTATTTGAGAGTAACCTCCATGTCCTCCTTGCTTCCAACACCTAAGCCTGGAATTCTGGATATCACCCCGTATGTTGGCGGAAGATCAGCCGTCGCGGGAAGCCAGAAAGTTGTTAAACTTTCCTCCAATGAGACACCGCTTGGGGCAAGCCCCAAGGCGAAGGCTGTTTTGGCGGATATTGGCGAAAAACTACATCATTACCCTGATGGCGGATCTGGAGAGTTATTATCTGCGATTGCGGACATTCATAAGCTGCCCGTTGAAAATCTTATTTGCGGCAATGGCTCAGATGAACTTCTGTCGCTGATTACAAACGCCTATGCGGGCCCAGGCGATGAAGTGCTGTTCTCGCAACACGGCTTTCTGGTTTATGAATTGGCAGCTTTGTCCAATGGTGCAACTCCCGTAAAAGCGACCGAAGCTAATTTGACAACAGACGTGGATGCGTTGCTGGCTGCCGTAACAGAAAATACGAAAATTCTTTTTCTGGCAAATCCCAATAATCCTACTGGAACTTATATCCCTGTATCGGAAGTTGAAAGACTACATGCAGGCCTGCGAAGTGACATTCTACTGGTTCTGGATGCAGCCTATGCGGAATATGTTCGCAAAAATGACTATGAGGCTGGTGTGGATCTAGTTGCGCGAAATAATAATGTCATTATGACCCGCACATTTTCAAAGATTTATGGGTTGTCGGCCTTGCGGATTGGTTGGGCGTATGGTCCAGATGACGTTATTGATGTGCTGAACCGAATTCGCGGTCCCTTTAACGTAAACGCCATTGCTCAAGCGGCTGGTGTTGCTGCAGTTAAAGATCAGGAGTTTGTCGAAAAGGCGAGAGAACATAACGATAAATGGATCCCGATCTTAGTGCAAAATTTGCGCGGCATGGGCCTGGAAATTCCTGACAGTGTTGGTAATTTTATTCTGATGGATTTTGAAGGTACTGGCAAAAGTGCTTCGGATGCGGACGCATTCCTGAATGCACGTGGGTTAATTCTAAGAAGTGTGGCATCTTACGGGCTACCAACTTGCCTTCGGATGTCTGTGGGAACGGATGATGATAACCGCGCTGTAATGGATGCCTTGCGGGAATTTCTGGAACAGTAAGATGTCTGAAAACACAATAAAAATTGAAAGACTTGCGCTGATCGGAATTGGACTTATTGGATCGTCCATTGCACGGGCAGCCCGTCAACATGGCGTCGCCAAGGAAATTGTTTGCGCGGCGAGAACCCATGACACAAGGCGAGTAGCCTTGGAGCTCGGTATTGTTGATCATGCATACGAGCACCCTTGTGATGCTGTAAAAGGCGCTGATCTGGTTATTTTGTGTACGCCTGTTGGAACCTACGGCGCCATAGCAGAAGAAATAGCGCCCGCCCTTGAAAAAGGAGCGTTGGTCACAGATGTGGGGTCGGTTAAGCAAGCAGTAGTAGAAGCTATAGAACCTCATATTCCAGACGGTGTGGATTTTGTCGCAGGTCATCCCGTGGCAGGCACTGAAAAATCAGGTCCTGCTGCAGGTTTCGCGGAATTGTTTGCTGGTCGCTGGTGCATTTTAACGCCTTCCGAAAAATCACGCGATGAAGCGGTAGATAAACTGGATGCTTTCTGGACGGCTTTAGGGAGTGACGTTGAAAGAATGGATCCGAAACATCATGATTTGGTTTTGGCCATTACCTCTCACGTCCCACATTTGATTGCGTATAATATTGTAGGGACAGCTGACGATCTGGAAGAAGTAACACAGTCAGAAGTTATCAAATATTCTGCCGGCGGTTTCCGTGACTTTACGCGTATTGCAGCTTCTGATCCGACAATGTGGCGGGACGTATTCCTACATAACAAAGAAGCGGTTCTTGAAATGCTGGGGCGCTTCAGTGAAGATCTAACCGCCTTGCAACGCGCAATTCGCTGGGGCGACGGGGATGCATTGTTTCAGATGTTTTCGCGCACCCGTGCAATCCGCAGGCAAATTATTGACGCGGGACAAGAAACTGCAGAGCCTGATTTTGGTCGGGCGTCGCCAGGTGAAGACGAATAAACGGCTGGTTTGTTACTAGAAAAGCGGAGTGGTCCCCAATAGCTTAAAGGGGCCTGCAAAAACAGCACGGTCTTGCAAGCTCACAGGGATCTCGAGATAACGGCTTCCGTTTTCATCTTCTTTTGAGATGAGATTGAGCGCCATAGCTGCTGTTCTTAAAGATTGTTTATCCATATTTTTGCTTTTACCGAGCAAGGCAAGCAATTCATTAAACCCAGTTATCTTGCTGCTAAAGGCGCCGAGTGGATAATTTTGCTGATCAAGGGTCAAGGTTCCTTTACCCGAAAGCTCAGTTTTTCCCCAAACCAAATTCATATCCTGCACATCCAATATGCCCCCGTTGTCCCGCCATTTGGTGATGGCATCGGTATTTTTAAAGTCAGAAAAATGGCCTTCGATAAGTATTGAGAACGCAGCTTTTGTAATAGTATCTCCAAGAGGTAGGTTTGCGCTGTTTTCAAATTTGATAGTATCTGCGCGAATAGCTATTTGCCACGCAGGAGTATCTATCTTGCTAGTCGGCGCATCGGTACCTTCGGAGATTTTGGGCATACTGGTGACACGACTATGGAGTTGTAGGCGTTTGGCGGATGCAGGACCGTAGGCATCGGACTTAATCTCGGCGTTATTGATATCGATCGCCAAGGACTTCAATTCTCCGTTTGATGTGAAAGTTGCGCTCCCTAATGCTGTCCCGGGCAAAATTGAGACTGTATCTCTCACGCTATTTTTAATCCAAGTGTGTTCACTTGTCCCCGATGATCCAAATACGATGTGTGAAGGCTTCCAAGGTTGGGCAATCACCCAGATATCAGGAATAGTTGTCTCAAACTCGTCACTATCATCACCTTGCAATTTAGTGACTTTTAAACTCTGTGCTTCCAGTTTCACGCGGTATGGAAAGCCGGACGTGATAATCGGTTTATGAAAGATGATGTAGCCGTTTTCTGTCTGCTCTTTTTTCCAGATTTCTACTTGTTTGAGCGCCGCATCTGCGACTGTATTCCACCAAAAGATATATCCGCCGATTAGGAAAGCAAAAGTAGTGAGTGTGATGGTGATGGCGCGCATGTAATTATCCGGTTTCTATGGCTTGAGATTTTGAGCGCCACTCTATAAGGTTGCGGCCTCACCTGTCACTTATTTTCCTAAAATCAAAGCTGCTGAAAATGATAGATACGCCTCAAATCGTCCGGCAAAATTCAATGCTTGCGGCAATGCCAATTATATTCGTGTTTCTTTGGAGCACAGGCTTCATCGGGGCGAAGCTGGGCTTACCGTATATCGAACCCATGACATTTTTAGGCGTGCGTTTCGCTATTTGTGCTTTGATTTTCTTACCAGTGGTTTTTTTGACCTCGACGAGATGGCCTGATCGTTGGCAAGACTGGTTCCATATCGGCTTTTCCGGTTTGCTGATGCATGGGGGCTATTTGGGATTTGTCTTTTGGGCAATCAGTCTTGGCGTTCCTGCGGGGACATCGGCATTGATTGCAGGTATCCAACCGTTGATTGTCGCGGCACTCGCCGGCTTTTTGTTGAAAGAAACAGTAAGTTTTCGCCAATGGAGTGGCTTGCTTGCCGGGCTGTGTGGCGTTTTTCTGGTTGTTGCAGACAAGTTGTCGCTTGGTGAAGGATCTGTGTTTGGCATTTTCTTGAGCTTTCTCGCCCTTTTCAGCATTGCTTTTGGGACGCTTTATCAAAAGAAATATTGCTCTGGCATGAGCCTGAAGAGTGGAAATTTCATACAATTCTTGGTGGCGACTTTGTATTTTGCCGTGCTGGCCTTTCTTATGGAGGAGCGCACAATTGTTTGGTCGGGTGAGCTGATTTTTGCGCTCGGTTGGTTGGTACTAGTGTTATCGCTGGGGGCTGTATCGCTTCTATATTTGTTGCTCAGAAGAGGAGCTGCAGCGACAGTTTCAAGTCTGTTTTTTCTTGTGCCTCCCTGCACGGCTGTCGTTGCCTATATTCTGTTCGATGAGAAATTGAGCGGTTATTCCTTCGCGGGCATGGCCATTGTTGTCCTTGGCGTGGCGCTTGTGAACATGAAATCAGGAAAGCCTGTGAAATGAGTAAATATGACCTTGTGATTGAACCCGATTTACCGCCGGTCGATCATCCGATGCCTGAGCTGCCGGAAAACGAAGATTTGTGGATCTTTGGGTATGGATCTTTGATGTGGCGGCCCGGTTTTGAGCATAAGGCTGTGGCCGATGCACAAATTTACGGATATCACCGGTCGTTTTGCGTCTCATCAGTTGTTCACCGGGGTACCCGCGAGAATCCGGGACTGGTTTTAGGTCTTGATGCTGGGGGTTCGTGCCGGGGGAAAGCTATTCTTTGCCCTGCGAGTATTCGTGAGCCGGTGATCGACTATCTGTACCGACGTGAAATGGTAACTAAAGTCTATGTGCCGAAAATGGTATCTCTTAAATTGCTGAATGATGGACGTAGAGTGTCAGCATTGACCTTTGTTGCCGATCCGCATCATGAGCAATATTGCGGCAGCCCTTCCATTGAGGATGCTGCAAAAATCATTGCACGTGCATCTGGGCGGGGCGGTCCTAACAGAGATTATTTATACAGTACCGTTGAACATCTGGATGAGTTCGGTATAAAAGACGGCCCCTTGCATGCGATCATGCAATTGGTTCAGAAGTTAGGGGAGTAACGGGTTACTCCCCCAAATATTAGAGTGCTGCGCGCTCTGCTATGGTGAGGATCTCTGCGCGTACCAAACCTATATCTTCAAGCTCATTGTCACTCAAAGAGGATAAAGCCGTTGCCGTCTTATGGGCACGATATTTACGAACTAGCGCCAAGCTCAAACGAGATGTAAGTGATGTCACAGTGTGAGCTGCAGGAGAAGAGTTTGTAGGTCTTGTAGATAGTACACGCATGATATTTCCTCCAATAAGTTTGTACCCCATATGTAATCGGAGAGCGCAAAATTGACATGCGGAAATACCTCATTTCACCCATGCGTTTTCTGCATGACTGTATTAGTATTTGCTATGTATTGAAGAATAAGTTGCGATTGTTGTATTCAATCATACTCTCAATGCATAGATTCTAGGTCTAAATCGTTTCGCGATCGACACCCCACAAAACATGGACGCAAATACTTTTTGATCGCATTCCAAGATTTGCTTTTGAAGAAGTTTGCCAAGTGCTTTAATGTAGCTCAGGAAATGTCTGATTTACGCCCGATAGGGCCACCCAAATCCCGAGAGTTTGATGATCTGTATTTTTCTGCTGATGATGGATTGGCAGAAAGCAAATTTGTGTTTCTGGACGGCAATAATTTACCCGAAAACTGGCGGAATGCGGAGCGATTTGTAATTTGTGAAACGGGTTTCGGAACCGGGTTGAATTTTTTGTCAGCCTGGAAATTATTCGAAGAAACGACAGAGCCGCACCAGTCACTTGATTTTATCTCTTTTGAAAAATATCCCTTGCAAGGGGAGGAAATCGGAATGTATCTGCAGCCGTGGCGTGAATTTTTTGGCGATCGGTTGCAGCAATTATTGGCACATTATCCGTTTGGTATTCCGGGATTTCATCGTGTTGTTTTAAATGAACGGGTGACGCTTACACTCATTATCGATGATGTCAATGTAGCCATTCCAAAACTGATTGCTGATGTTGATGCGTGGTTTCTGGACGGGTTTAAACCCGCAACAAACCCGGATATGTGGAGTGATACTGTTATTGAAAATATGGCGCGGCTCAGCCGTAAAGGCACACGGCTTGCGACTTTTACCGCAGCTGGAAAAGTACGCAGAAATCTCATAGCGGCAGGATTTTCGATTGAAAAAGTGACAGGTTTCGGACGCAAGCGCGATATGATGATTGGCTGCTTTACAGGTGACGAGGCGTGAAAGTCGCGATAATTGGTGGCGGTTTGGCAGGGTGTGCAGTGGCCTGGATGTTCCGTCAGATGGGGCAAGAGCCTGTTGTCTATGAAGCAGGCCCAACGCTTGCGAACGGTGCCTCGGGAAATGTTTCCGGGCTATATAATCCGCGTTTTTCTGCATTGCGCGGGGCGGACGCTGATTTTTATGCTGCGGCCTATTCTATGGCGCTCCGAACCTTTAAAATGCTCGATGATATTGACTGGTGCCCCATCGGTGTGCTGCATTTGATGGATACGGATAAAAAGGAAAAACGCCTGCACCGAACCGTTAAAAACTGGAACTGGTCGCCGGCTCATATGCGCCTTGTATCCTCAAGTGAAGCGTCAGAAATTGCTGGCATTAATCTTCGATACGATGCTCTGTATTTGCCGGACGGCGGGAGTATTGCCCCTAAAAAGCTCTGCGCAGCATATACGCGCGATATTGAATGCCATCTCAATTCACCTGTCGAATATCTCGACGACATTGTCGCAGATGTCAAAGTCCTGGCTTGCGGTTCGGCAGTTCTCAAGTTTGTGCCTGATCTTCCGATTATACCAGTACGCGGACAGATCACTCAGGTGAAAGCCACACAGCTGTCAGCAAATATTAAGTGCGGTATTTGTTATGATGGTTATTTCATGCCGGCGAAGGACGGTATTCATACTCTGGGCGCGACGTTTCAACCCGACCAGAATCATTCAGATATTATCAAGCAGGATAATCAGGAGAATATCCAGAAATTGGCGGAAGCAATTCCTGGGCTGGAGGCCGGGTTGGAAGTCGTTGGACAGCGTGCCTCCATCCGGGCAACGTCCAGAAACCGCTTCCCCATCATTGGCAACGCCACAGGTCAGGATAACGTATACATTTCCGCCGCCCATGGCTCCTATGGCGTTCTTAGCTCATTGATGGCGGCACATTTACTCGTGGACATGATCATGGGTCGACCCCGTTGCCTGCCCGCAGATGTAATCAAGGCTCTATCCCCTCAAAGATTTAAAAAGCGTGTCTGAGATACTTTTTTATCTCCCAGACAATCCTGGGGTCGTCGAGTTGCTTTCTCCCGCAAACTCAATTGACTGCTTATGGTACTAAAGAGACTAAATACTGGTCATAAATTAATGTCGGCAGCTGTGAGGAAAACGGACCAGTCATTTTAGCCGTCTCGTAGCTGACCTCAACACCTCTCCCTGAAGCAAATCTTCAACTTGTCGCAATGACAGAGGATAAGCGAATGCACATCATTACCGTGAAGCGAATGATTTCAAGTGACGCCTTGAAATAACGGAAGGGATTATTCATCGGATGAGTCTAAATCCAACATTCCTATTGCTCAATCTAATTTCCCCTGACAATGCCGTTGCACTATTTTTCTGGTATTAAACCACGCGGACTAAAGCGGAGGACTAACAGCAAGATCAGGCCCATCGTCATTAGACGCATATGGGCTGCACTATTAAGCAGATGCTTGCGAAGATCGCTGTCTTCAGCCATGCCTGATGATAAAACATCCATCAGCCAAAGCCCGAAAGGCTCGGCTTCTACCCAGACAAACCAGATCAGGAAACCACCCAATATGGCCCCGAGGTTATTCCCGGACCCACCAACGATCACCATCACCCAGACGATAAATGTAAAACGCAGTGGCTGATAAGAGGCCGGTGTAAATTGCCCATCAAGCGTTGTGAGCATGGCGCCGGCGATACCGATAACTGCCGAGCCCAGCACAAATACCTGAAGATGACGCCCCTTTATATTTTTGCCCATGGCCGCCGATGAAAGTTCGTTATCTCGAATGGCCCGCATCATCCGGCCCCACGGTGAATGAAGCGCACGCTCCGAGAACCATAGTAAAATTAAAAGCACAACTGTGAACAAACCAGCGTAACAAAGCTTTACAAAAACCGATGAAAAATCTACTGGAGACATACCTAAATAGCTGGCCCAATCCTGAAACCATAGTGTTTGCTGTAGGTCGATTTCATATGGCACAGGGCGCGGCAGTCCGCTCACATTTTTGACACCTCGGGTCATCCAGTCTTCGTTTTTTAGCACTGCAATGATAATTTCTGAAATACCCAGCGTGGCAATGGCTAGATAGTCGGATCGCAAACCAAGGGCGATCTTACCAACCACCCAAGCAACAGCCGCGGCAAATACGCCACCAACAACCCAGGAAAAGATAATCGGCAAACCAAGTCCGCCTAGATATCCCGTCCGAGCCGAGTCGACAGCTTCGATGGCATCAACGGCCGGAAAGAAGAAATACCGAGTGAGGAAATACCCGATAACAATCACCCCAATCATGGAAAAGTTGCGAGCTTTACCTGCGGGCAGCCGTTTATAAATCAGAATGGCACCGGCAATGGTCAAAGATATGAGGACCAATGCGATGAATATGCCAAAGCCACCTGCCTGTAGCGCCTCGGTGACAGGCGGCACAGATATCAGCACACCGGCCAAACCACCCAGTGCTGTGAAGCCCATAACACCGACATTAAATAATCCGGCATAGCCCCACTGAATGTTGACACCCAACGACATGATGGCCGAGATCAGGCATAGATTGAGGATCGCCAGCGCCAATGGCCAGCTTTGAAACACACCAACCGCCACCAAAGCAGCGGCCATGGCAGTAAAAAGTGCGATGGTACGCGTGCTACTGTTCATGCGCCTTTTCCTTTAAAAATACCTGTCGGTCGGATGAGCAGCACCAGAACCAGAATGACAAACGACACAGCAAATTTATAGTCGGTCGACAGCAATTGCACCAAACTGTCCGGAGCCCATTGTTCGGGCACCAGATAGGTTAGAAATTTCTTGTAGGCATAGGCCACAACAACCTCTGAAAAGGCGATCACAAAACCGCCTGCGATAGCACCCAATGGGTTCCCCAGTCCCCCAACAATGGCTGACGCAAAGATAGGCAACAGCAGCTGGAAATAGGTGAACGGTTTAAAGCTTTTATCGAGCCCGTACAACACACCGGCAATGGTGGCGAGCACTGCCGCCAGTGTCCAGGTGATCATCACCACACGTTCCGGGTTTATACCCGACAGACGCGCCAAATCTTCGTTGTCCGAATATGCTCGCATAGATTTACCGGAGCGTGTTCGGTTCAAAAACCAGAACAGCGCAGCAACCACAATAATTGCCGTTACGATGGTCAGTCCCTGACTGGTCTTGAAGGCTATCCCCTCGTTAAGGCCAGTCAATTTCTTGAACGCCTTCGCCTTGATGATAAATCGCTCTCCATCGGCAAATCGCTGATCGCCCGGCCCAATGATGAACCGAACCACACCGTTCAACACAAACATCACCCCTACCGAGGCAATCAGAAAAACCACCGGAACTGAGCGGCTCTTTCTGTAAAACTTGTAAACGGATCGGTCAATCACAAGGCATAAAGCCACCGTCGCCGCGATTCCCACAGGCAATGCCAGCAACGCCGTTGGCAAGGGATGAATGGAAACTCCCGCAGATTGCAAGCCCCATGTAGCAAAAATGGTCACCATGGTGCCAAAGGCCATAGTATCGCCATGGGCAAAGTTGGAAAATCGTAAAATGCCATAGACCAATGTGACGCCGAGTGCGCCAAGCGCAAGCTGACTACCATAAGTCATGGCAGGCACGATCACAAAATTAGAAAGCAACGCAAAAGCGTTTAAAAAATCGACCATACCTTTATCCTCCCAGGAACGCTTTGCGGACTTCCGGATTGGCAAGCAGGGCCTCTCCCGTATCCGTATAACCGTTGCGCCCCTGTACCAATACATACCCTTTATCAGCAATATTGAGAGCTTGGCGGGCATTTTGTTCAACCATCAATATAGCGATACCAGCTTTTGCAACCTCGATAATCCGGTCAAATAATTCATCCATCACAATAGGGGAGACGCCCGCTGTCGGCTCATCCAACATGAGAAGTTTGGGCTGTGTCATGAGCGCCCGTCCCACCGCCACTTGCTGACGCTGACCACCGGACAATTCTCCGGCTGGTTGGTTACGTTTATCCTTCAAAATTGGAAACAGTTCATACACCTGCTCCATCGTCGCAGAAATATCATCGGTTCGGATGAACGCCCCCATTTCCAAATTTTCTTCCACGGTCATAGTGGTAAAAACATTATTGGTTTGCGGCACGAAACTCATTCCCTTGGCGACCCTGTCTTGCGGACTGAGGCCAGTGATCTCTTCACCGTTCAGAGTGACAGAGCCTTCGCGCAAATCAAGCATGCCAAAAATGGCCTTCATTGCCGTAGACTTCCCTGCACCGTTGGGGCCAACAATTACCGCAATTTCACCCAGATCGACGGAAATATTACAACCATGCAAGATGTCCGCACCGCCATATCCGCCGGTCATATTATCACCAGACAAATAGCTCATGACTTAGGCTCCGGTTTATTTTTGAGGCCCGTCCCAAGATAGGCTTCGATCACATGTTCGTTTGACTTAATATCTTCGATGGTGCCTTCAGCCAACAATTCGCCTTCGGCCATAACAATCACCGGATCGCACAGTCGTCCAACAAAATCCATGTCATGCTCGATCATGCAAAAAGTGTATCCATGTTCTTTATTGAGCCGCTGGATAGCGTCGCCAAGCGTGTTGAGCAACGTTCGGTTAACGCCGGCACCAACCTCATCAAGGAAGACAATTTTGGCGTCTACCATCATGGTTCGACCAAGTTCTAACAGTTTCTTTTGGCCCCCTGATAAATTTCCCGCGAGCTCATCGGCCACATGGGTGATTTCAAGAAATTCAATCACACTATCCGCTTTGGCGCGAATACGCTCTTCTTCTTCGCGTACTTTTGCGGGCCGGAGCCAAGTATCGATCAGACTTTCGCCGCACTGATCCCCCGGCACCATCATCAGGTTTTCCCGAACAGTTAGAGTGGAGAATTCTTGCGCAATCTGAAAAGTGCGTAGCAACCCCCTAGCAAATAGCTCATGGGGTTTGAGACCGGTGATCTCTTCGTCATCAAGGTAGATCTTGCCGCTGGTCGGGGTGTAGGCTCCTGCAATGCAATTAAAAAGTGTTGTCTTCCCCGCACCGTTGGGCCCGATCAAACCGGTTATGCTCCCTTTTTCAATGCTCAGGGACACATTTTCAACGGCATGAATACCGCCAAATTGCATATGTAGGTTTTCAATTCTAATCATAAATAGACTACTTTAGCAAAAAGGGAAGTGACCTCGGAACCCCGTGATCACTTCCCTTTATTTTCAGGTCATTCGACTAAGATAGCTTAGCGGAATTTAGCCGTTGTGTTTTTACCATCAGCCACTTCGATTTCGCGATAATTACCAGCGCTTTCGCCCGGTCCAATCAACTCAACCGCAGAGGCACCCACATAGTCGACATCACCACCATCGGCGATGATTTTCAATGCTTTGGCAAGTTCACCCGGATAGATTTTCACACCCGGTGCGTTGGCGACTGACATAACCTTGCTTTTAAACACGTTACTGTCACTGGATTTCGCTGCTTGCATAGAAAGCAAAATAAGCGCTGCCGCGTCATAAGATTCTGAGGCAAAAGGACCTGCTTTAAAGCCAGCAGATTTTGCCATGTCAGAGAATTTAGCCGCGCCGGGGCTGTCTGTGCCAGGTACCGTACCAAATGATCCGTTCAAATCTGAACCGATAGCAATTGGAAGACTGTCACCGATCATGCCGTCCGGCAGAACAAATGTATCAAACGCACCCGTATCAAGCGAAGCTTGGATAATGCCTTTACCACCCTGATCGAGATAACCAGCCACGATCAAAACATCACCGCCTGCTGAGGCAAGTGCGCCTACTTCAGCCGTGTAATCGGCTTTACCGTCTTCGTGAGCCGCAGAAATGGTGATTTTACCGCCGGCTTTCTCGAAATTGGCTTTGATACTTTCAGCCAAACCCTTGCCATAGTCATTGTTGGTATAAGTCAGAGCGGCTTGCTTGATACCGCGATCTTTCAGAATGGCTGTCAGGACTTGTCCCTGGCGGGCATCTGATGGTGCTGTACGGAAAAACAGACCTTTGTCTTCAATACTGGAGAGTGCCGGGGACGTTGCGGATGGTGAAATCATTACAACACCATTTGGCAGTGCCACATTTTGCAGCATCGCCGTGGTAACACCAGAACAGTCGCCGCCCACAATGGCATTCACTTTATCAGAAGTCACAAGACGTTCTGTCGCGGTTGTCGCCGCCGCAGAATCCGTACATGTGGTATCCGCGCGTATAGACGACACTTTCGATCCGCCCAGCAATGCACCGCTGTCGCTGATTTCTTTAATCGCCAGCTCAGCGCCCGCAGCCATGTCAGGGGTCAAGGACTCAATGGGTCCTGTATATCCCAGAATAACACCAATTTTAATGTCTTCAGCCTGAACAGGTGTGCTCATCAAAGCAACTGTCGCGGCGGCCATAAGTAATTTCTTCATGTAACCCTCCCAATAAATCCCACTGTCATTTTCTGTGTGCCTCTTTGGGCACCATGATTTCTTTTTAACCCAAAACCGGATCGGAACAAAATCTTTTTGGCATTATCCTAAAACTGAAAAACTGCTTTCTGAATTTATCTGTCGGCGGCGTGAATAGAATCCAACATCGATATCATGCCCGGTATAGGGCAGATGAAATTGCAAAGGCGAGGCATCATGGTCATGGCCGTCTTCACAATACTCAATCAGTGCTGCCATCATTTTTCCGGCGATGGGGGCATTTTTGAACTGATTGCCACTGGAACCGATAGCCATATAGAAACCGGGAAGGCTTGATTTATCGTAAATTGGAATCCAATCCTCTGTTACATCATACAGGTCCACCACGCCCTGCATTCGGCTCGGAATGCCAAGTGATGGCACCCGCTGGGCATAGCGATAGGCCTGAGTTGTCCATTGATCGGTGAAATTATGATTAAAATCTTCATCATCTACCCATTGATGTGCGTCGCATTCCGGGTCTTCACTGCCGATCAGAATATGATTGCCAATTTCCGGGCGGCAATAACAGGAAATATCGCTATCTGAGACAATCAGACCATCAGTTTCAAAGTCAAACTCTGGCGGAGACGGTACATGCACCACCTCTTGGCGCAACGCGCGGGTGGTGAGGGTCATATCATCCAGAACACCCGCCATGGCATTCACTTTAGACGAGGCAGGTCCCGCCACATTGACCACAACAGGAGAGTATATTTCCTGACCATCATCCAGACGAACACCAGCGACACGGCCATCCTTTTCCAAAATTTCCACCACCTGTTTTTGAAATAGAAATTCGGCACCGTGAGCCTCGGCCGCCCGTTGCAGGTTATGAGTTGCCAATTGCGGATCATTGACAAAACCTGCCATTGGAAAATGGACACCACTTTTAATTGCCACACCAGTGCTTTGCCCAAACCCTTCAGCCTCTTGCCTTTTTGGCGGCCAGAATCCTTCCAGATTATATATTGGCAGCCGTTCTCTGATCCGCGCATCGTCCCAAATTTCATATTCAATATCCAGCGCATCGCAATGAGTTTGATGGGTTTTGAGGAAATCATTCTGTGCTGTTTGCATCACCAGACAACCGCTTTGGCGAAATTCAGCCAGACCGGCTTCATCTTCAACGCCCAAATATTCTGCCCAATCGCGCCAGTAATGATAGCCCTCATAGGCGAAAACTGTTCCAGCAAATGTGGAATAATGAACCCGTATAATGGCACAGGATCCACTGGTCGAGCCATAACCCGAGGCTGGGTTTCTATCGATAGAGAGAACCTTCTTCCCCCCTTTTGTCATCTCGAAAGCTGTGGCTGCTCCAATAACCCCAGCCCCTATGATTATAGCGTCAACATTACTACTCATCCGCGCTCTCCTATTTTTTGATTTGATTTATTTGACAGGAGTTTACCGGGCTTGGAAAGCAAAATTACAGACCAATTGGTATTGTCAGAGTAAAATGACAGAGCGACGAGAAATAGTTAGCCGATGTTTTTCAGGCAACGAGTGGATTGAGACAGCGGCCAGTTTTCTGGCAACTTTCATTCCCGACCACCTTCATTGCAGCATTGTTAAAGCGCAATTTATCCGTTCCGATCACTTTTGGATTGCTCGGCGGCATCATAGTTTTCTTCAAAAGCTTCATTGCTGTTCTTCGATCCTACTTACTTTGCCACGAATGCTTCGAGAAGCTAATCTTCCTGATCAACGGCGCGCCATAGATATTGATTTCGCCATTTATCTGTACAAAAACCTCATGCAGATGCCATCCCATTATGGTGAATGGGGAGAAGAAACCGTTCGTTTCTTTCTGATTTACGTTGCAAACAACGGTCTACAGCAGTTCCACCAAGAAAGTATCGTCTTGTAGCTGACATCAATCCCCCTATCGTGGAGCAAATCTTCAACTTGTCGCAATGAAATCGGATAAGCGAATACAAATTATTACCGTTAAGCCGGATGATCTCTGGAGATATTTTGAAATAGCGGAAGGGATTATTCACCGACTGACAGTAAATTCGGCGTTCCTGTTGCTCAAGATAAATTCCTCTGACAATACACACAAAATGCAGCCTTATCTGAATCACAGTGCAGTGTCAGGATAAAACTGCGACCAGGCAAACCAGAACCGTTTTCTCAGGCTGAGCATCCTTCCACGCACCCCAGCGGGTAGTAGGCATAGTGACTTGCATAAGTTGCAGGTTCGTCCCCGCAATGGCCCAGTCACCTCGTTGCCCCGAGAAGTGTCAAACACTGAAAATGTGTTGATGTCGTACATCACTGTATTTGACTGATCAAAGTAACACTAATGTAATTCATTGGAGACAGTAATGAGTCTGGACACGATTTTGATGTTTGTAGGAATAATTGTTAGCGGATGTATTGCCGGAGGGGCTATCTATTCCTGACTAGCGAAAGTCGCAGAAACAATTAGTCAAACTAACAATGGTAACCACTAGAAGTCCTGCAAGTTACTAGTTGTTTTTCCAGATTGGCATTTAATATCTATAGCAATTGTATTCAAATTATGCTCACTTTTAGCCATTTATCAATGAGAGAGAATATGTGTTCAATTCCAGTCCACTAATTAGCATTATCCGGCAAAACAGTATATTCGCGAAGAAGCCCGTTGTTGGCACAAACGAGACATAGTCCTGACGGTGAATTTCTGTCTGCAGGTGAGGGGAAAGCGGACGTTAAGTTCCAAGAAAAACTTAGGAGTGCCTTTTTATGTCGATTATGCAGTCGCAGCTGATGCCTTAACGCATAATTTTTACTAAACTATTCGTTTAGCTGCATTTCGAAAAGCCACAGGAAGTACAGGTATCGCAGCCTTCACTTCTCACCAAAGAGGCTTCACCGCATTCAGGGCATTGCCGTAGAAGTCCAGTTCTCGGGGCGGGCTGTTGAATGCCTATTACCTGAACCTGTGCTTCGCTTTTTCTCTCATCCTTGTTTGGGTTTGGCAAAAAACCGATTTGAATAAGATGGGTTTCAATAACATCCCCAATGGCAGCGAGAAGTGAAGGGACATATCGTCCTTGCATCCATGCACCGCCGCGTGGGTCAAACACGGCTTTTAATTCCTCAACCACAAAACTCACATCGCCACCGCGTCTGAACACTGCAGAAATCATCCGGGTAAGGGCGACTGTCCAGGCGAAATGTTCGACATTCTTGGAATTGATGAATATTTCGAACGGGCGGCGACGGCCATCCTGAACAATATCATTCAAAGTAATATACATGGCGTGATTGCTTTCAGGCCATTTGAGTTTGTAGGTTTGTCCGGGGATCGTACCGGGACGATCCAGTGGTTTTGTCATGTAGACAATTCCGCCTGCTTCATAACTGTCTTTGGGGCGCGGCGTTGGCTCATCAAGTGGCAGTGTTGCTTGATCTTCTGATGTATCCCCACGTGGCCCAGTTTCAAGAACGGCGCCGGTGACATCATTAGGTCTGTAAGTGGTGCAGCCCTTACACCCCAGTTCGTAGGCTTGCATGTAGATATCTTTGAATTTTTCAAAGCTGATATCTTCTGCGCAATTGATGGTTTTGGAAATGGAACTGTCGATATAGTCTTGGACAGTCGCCTGCATCTTCACATGATCCATCGGCGTCAGGATTTGGGCGTCTACGAAATAATCAGGAAGAGGTGTCGTCTCTCCTTTAAGACGGCGGAAAAGGCGATACGCGTAATCAGTCACTTCTTCGGCTTTACGCGACCCGTCTGGCATAAGGACATTGCGCGTATAAGAGAAGCTGAAGACAGGTTCCAGACCGCTGGAGATATTGTTTGCGAGCAAGGAAATAGTACCAGTTGGTGCAACGGAAGTTACAAGCGCATTTCGAATGCCGTTTTGTCGAATGGCATCTCTAATTTCGCGGTCCAGCGCTGCAATTGTTTTGCCCTTCAGATATTGCTTTTCATCATAAAGAGGAAACGCCCCTTTTTCTTTAGCAAGATCAGTTGAGGCTAAGTAGGCTGATTTCCGGATTTGGCTCATCCATTGCCGTGTGACCGAGATGGCCTGATCTGATCCGTAACGAAACCCACACATAATCAGAGCGTCTGCAAGTCCTGTTATGCCAAGGCCGATCCGGCGCTTTGATTTGGCTTCTTTTTCCTGTTCTGGCAGAGGAAAGCCCGAAACTTCGATAACGTTGTCCATCATACGAATGGCCACCCTGACAACTTTATCCAGTTCCTCCAGATCCATAATTGACTCATTTTCAAACGGTTGCTTGATAAAACGTGTCAGATTGATTGAGCCTAGAAGGCAAGCGCCATAGGGCGGAAGTGGTTGCTCTCCGCAAGGGTTTGTCGCCGTGATCGTTTCGCAATAGTTGAGGTTATTTCGCTGGTTAATCCGATCAATGAAAATAACGCCCGGTTCTGCGAACGCATAGGTGGAGCGCATAATCTCATCCCATAATTCACGGGCACGGATGGTTTTGAACTGCGAGCCCTCAAACACGAGATCCCAGGAATCATCATTTTTGACGGCGTCCATAAACGCGTCGGTGACAAGAACAGACAGGTTAAACATGCGCAGACGGCCTGGATCCTGCTTCGCCTTGATGAAATCCAGAATATCTGGATGATCACAGCGCAATGTCGCCATCATGGCTCCCCGCCTGGATCCAGCGCTCATGATTGTGCGGCACATGCTGTCCCAGACATCCATGAAACTCAGAGGGCCAGAGGCATCAGATCCCATACTGTGAACTGGGGCACCCTTAGGCCGTAAACTTGAAAAATTATATCCGATGCCGCCGCCTTGTTGCATGGTAACCGCGGCTTCTTTCAAGTTGTCAAAAATGCCGGCCATGTTGTCTGGGATGTTTCCCATAACAAAACAGTTAAACAGTGTCACTTTTCGCTTTGTACCGGCGCCTGCCATAATGCGGCCCGCTGGCAAAAATTTATAGTCTTTTAGAATTTCATAAAACTCTGCATCCCATTTGGCTGAGTTTTCTTCGGGTTCTGCGAGTGCGGATGCAATGCGGTGCCAAGTGTCTTCAACTGTGCGCTCTTTCGCAGAACCATCAGCCTTGCGAAAGCGGTATTTCATATCCCAGATTTGTCTTGATATTGGCGCCAGTGTAGCCATCGGACCCTCAATTGAAATTTACGTTGAATGCCGGTTGTGCAAGTGTAGCCCAATTCCCCTCGCGCCGCAACTTTATCAAAACAGAATTTGATGATAAACGCTTATTTTTCAATGTGTTTTCGGCGACCTTCTTCGATAAGGCGGGTTGTGTTTTCGTCGATGCATGCCTTAAGCTGACCCACAAATTCTTTTCTTTTAAGGCCTGCTTCAATTGGCGGAAGAAACTCAATGACAATAGTTCCTGGGTGGCACAGAAATTTTTTGCGGGGCCAAAACAATCCAGTGTTAAGCGCCATTGGGATTATCGGTGTGTTTAGCTTTGAGTACAGGGCCGCGATACCGGGTTGGTAGGGGAGGTCTTCGTCAACAGCGGTGCGCGTGCCTTCCGGGAAAATGACAATCTGGCGTTCATCCTCCAGTGCTTGCTCAGCTTGCGCGATCATAGATCGCAAAGCCGAGGCATGTCCCTTGCGGTCTACAGCTATCATTTTTGTTTTTCGGCAATACCAGCCATATATGGGTACACTGAGCAATTCTTTTTTCAGAATAACGGCCGGATCGTTGACGAGCCAATGAAACGCGGTCGTTTCAAAAATGGACTGATGCTTACAAGCGATTAACGCACGCCCTTCTGGAAGGTTTTCTTGTCCGCGGACCTCAACTTTGAGGCCGCAAATGTTTTTCATCAAAACCAAGATGCCTTTAGACCAAATGGTTTGTCCGCGTACGATCCAAATCCGGTTAAACGCTAGCATGGGAAGAAATGCCACGTTCATTAAGATGGACCAGAGCCAAAAACATACAAAAAACAGGCAAGATCTCAGAAAAATCACTTGGTATCTCCATCCATGGCCAGTCGTTCCAGATTGGCTCGGATCAGGCTAAAAATATATTTATTAAATTCCGCTGCCAATACATAGGAAACTGATGGACTAAGCCACCATTTTTTAAGTTTTAAAGCATCGTTTTTCGCAGCGAGTGCAAAAAGTGGCTTTTCCGGCATTTGCCTGTTCATTTCAACCAGACTACGTGGCATGTGATAGGCGCTGGTAACAATGATCAAAGAATTGAATTTATTTTCGGAAGCCCAAAGGGAAGCTTCGTAAGCATTGCCGACTGTATCGCGAGCTATGTGTCCAATATCAACACAGCAAGACATGACATTTTCGCTCTCTCCCAAAGCCAAACGCAGGGTTTCCTTACTTACCTGCCTGTTGACACCAGAGATAAGTATTCGTTTGCCTGCTCCGTTCTTTAAAAGATCAAACCCCATATTAAGCCGTGCAGGTGTGCCTGTCAGAACAACTATCCCATCTGCAGTTTCAACGGTGGAATAGATTGATCCCGATATTTCGTGGATATAGGACAGAAATGCACCAATCCAAAGAACCACCAGAGTCGCCAAAAGTTTTGGCCATATAGAGATCTTGTGACGCATTATGAAAAACGCCCGCCAATAATAAAGCCTGATGCTTCTTCAAGATCTTTGGCTATAGAAACAGGTAAAAGATTGGAGGGAATCCCATCGGCTTGTGTTTTAGCGCCTTTGCCTGTTCGCACAAGTATTCTATGGCATCCTGCGGCTGCGGCGGCCTGCATGTCTGTCTTACTATCGCCGATGAGCACTGTGTTCGATGCTCTCTCCTTGAACATCAACATGGCGGATTTCATCATTCCACTTCCAGGTTTTCTGTTTTCGGTTGCCTCCCATGGGGCATCAGGAGCGACAAAAATATGATCAATATCACTTCCGATAGCACGTATAGCGTCGAGTAGTTTTTCATGGATGTTGTGGAGGGTGTCCGGCGTAATGATACCCCTGCCGATACAGGACTGGTTGGTAACAATCGCCAGAATATGACCATGCCTTTTTAAACGGGCGATGGCTGCGAGTGCACCGGGCACAAAAACCAATTCGTCTGGCGATTTGACGAAATCATCTCGATCTTCGTTAATCACGCCATCTCTATCAAGAAGTACAAGCACTCTACATCATCCGTTTTAAAGAACCCATTACGATCCAGCGGACGGTAACAGTGGTTAGCAAGACAACTAATATTGGCACCATCGCCAACGCAATCCAACCCTCCAATATTAATGTAGGGGCAGAAATCAGTCCAGCTTCAAGACGTCCGGCCAATAAAGACAGAAGTTGCATGGTAAGAATGGCGATAACAGATCCCGGAATAGCGCCAATTAGGCACAAACGTGCAAAGTAATTCTGGAACTGCTGAGCGATGTAATTGTCTCTTGCGCCAATAAGATGAAGGACTTCAATGATCGCCTGATGCATCACCATTCCGGTTCTGGCTGCGAAAACAATTATGATCACAGTAACAACTCCTACAAGGAGCATAATGGCGGCGGCCAAAAATTGTACAGAGCGGGCTAGCAGGATCATTTTATCGAGCCAAGGACGATGCGTGTTTAAAATAGCACCCGGAACCTCTGTGGATAGTTTCTTTGCTGTCGCGAGGAGATCAACAGAACTTCCCTCGGATATTGTAACTTCGATCAGTCTCGGAAGGGGGAGTTGTTTTATGATGTCAGCGCGTCCCAAATATGGTTCCAGCAATCTAGCCGCTTCATCTATTGAGAGTGGATTAACCTCTTCTATTCCGGGGAATTTTTTCAGAAATTTGGCTGCCTTTGCCATTTTTTTGTCAAGGTCCACGCCATCTTCGTAGGCGATTTCCACTGTTAGATTACCACTTACTGCAGAGGACCAGCTTTGTACTGCAGAGTGCAGGGAGAAAAGACCAATAAGAGCAAGGGACGCCAAAAAAACCATGGCCGCAATTACAATGGGTAAATACCTACTGGAAGCGTCTTTTTCCAGCTGCAACTCTGGAGATTTACCGAGAAAACTAATCACACTTTGCTCCGTCGATGCCGTTTCAGGTATTCTTCTGCGCCGCTGTGATGAAGTGTCCCTTCTTGAAGGAACATCACTGGCGATGAGAACCGGCGAATTAATTCAATGTCATGGGTTGCGATAACAACAGTTGTCCCGAGTTTGTTCAGTTCCTGGAACAAATGCATGAGGCGGAGGCCCATCTCGGGATCCATACTTCCCGTTGGCTCATCCGCAATAAGAAGTTGTGGTCGATTGATAACTGCACGAGCGATAGCGACTCTTTGCTTTTCACCGCCAGATAAAGTGGGTGGTTTCGCAAACATTTGTTCGCCAAGGCCAACCCACCTCAAGAGTTCTGTCACATTTGTATGGATTTGGTCTTCATCTGCTCCGCTGATTCGCAAAGGCAGTGCCACATTGTCTAGAGCAGATAGGTGATTGAGAAGTCGAAATTCTTGGAATACAACACCAATTTTCCTGCGAAATGACGGCAAATCTTCCCGTTGGAGTTTACTTACCTCTTGTCCAAACAAGGTCAGGAGGCCACGGCTTGGTCTATGAGAAAGTGCTAATAATTTAAGCAAAGAGCTTTTCCCAGCGCCTGTTGGCCCCGTTAAAAAGTGAAAGGAGCCGGGTTTCAAGTGCATATTGATATCGCGTAGAACCTCTGGGCCCATCCCATATCGCATTCCGACATTTTCAAATCTGACCAAGCATCCCTCCTTAAAAATTCATGCCTACGATAATCTAAAGTAGATTTATTGCCTAGTCTTGTGCATGTTCTAGCCTACGCCTATAAAAACCAACGCTTAACCCATGGACTGATTGTTTCCTACCCATGATATTAACTTGCCCATCTTGTTCAACACGTTATTCAATTGATTCTGCTTCTGTCAGTGCCGAAGGGCGCATGGTGAAATGCGCCAAATGCGGCCATAAATGGCGAGAATTTCCGCCTGAAGACATGCCCAAAAAAGTTGCGGAATTGCCACAAGCACCTGATCCAATGCCAGAGCCGGAGGCACCACAGGTGCCTGAAGCTGAGGGGATGAGTATTGAAGAAATGAGCCGCGCTTCCAAGAAGCGCGCTCAGAAAAAAGAAAAACCGCCTAAGAAGAAGCGCAACTGGCTTGGCTGGTTGCTGTTTATCCTGATCCTTGGTGGTTTGGGCGCAGGTGGCTTTTATGGCCGAAACTACGTAGTTCAGTTCTGGCCAGCATCGGCAAAACTATATCAGATGATAAAGCTGGATGTAAAAACAACCAATTTGTTAGGGCTGGAAATTAAAAACCTAACGACCAAATCAATCTTGGAAAATGGTGTTGTCAGGTTGACGGTGACTGGTAATATCGTCAACGTTACCGCACATCAGCAACCTATCCCGAGAATTGCCATACAGCTGGTCGATTCTGAAGGGTTGCATGTCTATAGTTGGAGTGCCGCGCCCGGAGTTGAGAATGTTGAACCATGGGGATCTGTAGAGTTTTCGTCCAGTATGAACCAGCCCCCGGAAGAAGCGAAGCATGTTAAGGCGCATTTGATTGCGCCAAAGAAGCCTGAACAAGAGCACATGGAGGCTCCTAAGAAGGCTGAACCAAAAAAAGACGAACACAAAGAAGTACATTAGGAATTAGGATGCGTCCCATATTAGGGAGCTAGGCATCTTGAACTGGAGAATAAAATGGCCCCAAATGAGCCACAAATCGAAGTCCTTTTTTCAAGCGCTGACATTGTAAAACGCAATGCTGAACTGGCAGAGCAAATAGAGCAGGATATGGGATCGGACATCTTGGTTATTGCTGTGCTCAAAGGAAGCTTTGTTTTTGCAGCTGATCTAATTCGTTCTCTGCATCATGCTGGAGTCCGCCCACAAATTGATTTTATGGCATTGTCGTCTTATGGCGATAAACAAATCAGTAGCGGTACAGTTGTCATCACGCGCGACATTGTTGATACCGTGAAGGGGCGCAAGGTTTTGTTGATCGATGATATCCTCGAATCAGGCAGAACAATGCAATTTGCTGCGAATGATTTGATGGATCGCGGCGCACAGATGGTGAAAACGTGCCTGATGCTCGATAAAAAAGGCAAGCGGATCGTAGATTTTGAAGCTGATTTTGTCGGATTCGATTGTCCTGATCTATTTGTTATTGGATATGGACTAGATTATGCGCATTATTACAGAGAGTTGCCATATATTGGCCACATCGTGAAAGAGTAACGGCTCCGGGGGGAGGAATGGCACGCATTCTAGTTGCAGAAGATGAGGTTTCGTTGCGCGAATTTGTGCAGCGTGCACTTGCGCATCATGGTCATGATGTCTTCGCAGTCCGCGATGGTGCGGAGGCGCTACATGAACTTCAATCCGACAACGCATATGATTTGCTTTTGACCGATATCGTTATGCCGGTCATGGATGGCATTGCCCTTTCCCTGAAAGTCGCCAAAGATTTTCCAGAACTTAGGATTTTGTTGATGACAGGCTACGCCGCTGAACGTCAAAGGGCCTATAATCTGGAAGATCTTATTCACGATGTTATTTCAAAGCCTTTTACGCTCAGTGAAATTTGCGAAAAAGTAGAAGAAGCGTTGAAAGCTACGAAACAGTCAATTGAAGCAGCCTCAACAACTGATTATGGTTTGAGCCCGAAAAACAAAAAATAAAATTCGGCTCGAAACTAATACAGACCACGCTACTCCCAGCGTAAAAACTAACAAAAACGAAGGGATATTTTTTCATGTCAATTAATGGCAAAGCCTATATTGCGGGCGCTTTCGAGCATCCGACAAGAAAGGCAGTTGATAAATCACTGGCCCAGTTACATGCGGAATGTGCAAAAGGGGCATTGGAAGACGCTGGCCTTACTAAAGATGATGTCGATGGGTATTTTTGTGCTGGTGACGCGCCTGGGCTTGGGCCTTTGTCTCTTGCCGATTATATGGGCCTTAATCTTCGCCATATAGATAGCACTGAAACTGGGGGCTCTTCTTATTTGATCCATGTAGCCCATGCGGCGGAAGCTATTGCGCTTGGAAAATGTAAGGTGGCGTTGATAACCCTTGCAGGTCGCCCGCGTGCGGAAGGCATGGCAACGGGAACGGCGCCAAGAAATTACGGCGCCAACGCACCGGATGTGCCCTTTGAGTTTCCATTCTCTCCTGTTGTTGCAAACATGTATGCCATGTGTGCCATGCGCCATATGTACCAATTTGGCACAACAAGCGAACAACTTGCGTGGATTAAAGTCGCGGCTTCTCATCATGCGCAGCATAATCCGAACGCTATGTTGCGCGATGTAGTAACGGTGGAAGATGTGGTTAACTCGCCAATGATTTCAGACCCCCTGCATCGTTTGGATTGTTGCGTGATCAGTGATGGGGGCGGTGCGTTGGTTGTTGTTGCGCCGGAAATTGCAAAATCTCTGAACCGTCCGCTTGTAAAACTTAAAGGTGCTGGTGAAGCACCTAAGCATCAAATGGGCGGCAGAATAGATTTAACTTATTCAGGCGCAGCATATACAGGACCGGCGGCGTTTGCCGAAGCTGGAGTTACGCCAGCCGACATTAAATATGCCTCAATTTATGACAGTTTCACAATTACAGTTTTGATGCAGCTAGAAGATCTGGGGTTCTGTGCAAAAGGTGAGGGCGGGAAATTCGTAGCAGATGGTAATTTGATATCTGGTGTGGGTAAATTGCCTTTCAATACTGATGGAGGCGGATTGTGCAATAACCATCCATCTAATCGGGGTGGTATGACGAAAGTAATTGAGGCTGTTCGTCAATTGCGCGGTGAAGCGCATCCGGCCGTTCAAGTTCCAAATTGCGATTTGGCTGTTGCTCAGGGCACAGGCGGATCCCTTGGAACACGCCACGGTAGTGCAACTCTCATCCTGGAAAGGGAATAAAATTATGACCGAGCAACAAATTTTCCCGGCTCCAATGGTTGACCCGGAAACTAAGGAATTTTGGGATGCCACGCGGGAAGGTGTTTTTCTGGTTCGTTATTGCCGAACTTGCGACAGCGCCCATTATTACCCTCGGACCATTTGCCCGCATTGTGGAAGTGACGATACCTACTTTGAGCAAGCATCTGGCAAGGGCGTTATCTATTCCTACAGCGTTATGCGGCGGGCAAAAGTCCCTTACGCGATTGCTTATGTGACACTGGAGGGGACGGATATTTCGATGATGACTAACATCGTTGATTGTGATCTGGATAATTTGGAAATTGGCCAAGCGGTTCAGTTGAAATTCTCCAAAACGGTTGATGACGGTTCACAATTGCCGACCTTTACGCCACTCTAGTCCGGCGCTCAAAATCCTCAATTAGATATTATATGGAGTGATTTCATTGCTTTATTTAATGAATATCTAATTGAGGATGCATTAGCGCTTCGCATAAGCTAACGCCTCGTTAAGAAAACTCTCGTACTTAGTCTGATATTCGAGTGGGATAAGAACCCACTCCTTGAACCGCTTCTTGGTGAAATTGAACTCTTTGCCGACACTTGAAGAAATCAGCTCATTCACTCTTTCAGGAGAGATTTTTATGATGAGGCCTCTTCTTTATCAAACATCATAGCTATGAAATCGCCCTCATACCGCAAGCAAGGCGTTTTCATCATTGTAGATAGTTCAACGCCATCAACTGACAAAATAGCGTTGACGGCCTGCTCATAGCTCATGATGTCGCTCCATCAATAGCCCTAACGTCCTGCGTGACACGTTTACCAAAGATGAAAAAGAACGCTATTCCAGCGAGTCCATAATGAACTATGCCGAAGGCCAGTTCCAACGATGCATATTGCCAAACTGGACTAATGAGAAATTTGGCTGGAACAGTGAATGCAGCGTAAGTCATGTTGAAAGTCCCGACTGACAACGCAAGGAGAAGCGCATTTTTAAAACTCGGCGCAGAGCGGTAAAAAGTGTGAAACAGCAACGACAGAGCCACCGCCTCGATTACTACAGTCAATAGGCCCAATGGCACAATCGGCTCCGGGCGCAACGAACTGGCGGCAAGCGAGATATAGATGTCGCGAAATAAAACCATATTCCAGGTCATGGCGATAACAAACGTCAAAACTATATAAGAAATACAGGCGATCAGAATTCTGTACATTGGGTCTCCATTTGAAAACAGTGCGAGTTATTATGCTTGTAAAAAGCAAGTGTATGAACTACTCAATTTGCTTGTTTTTTACAAGTACATTTTATAAAATGAGGCATGACAAAGAAAACAACAGAAGACTGGAATGGTTGCCCAATTCGCTATAGTGCGGCTATTTTTGGGAACAAGTGGTGCATGTTGATCCTCCGCGATCTGATGTTTAAAGAGGCAAAATATTACGCAGATTTCCTGAACGCAGGGGAAGGGATCTCCACCAATATTCTGGCGAACTGCTTGGTCAAGTTGGAGGCAGAGGGGATCGTTTCAAAGCATCCCGACCCAGAGCACGGTAAGCGATATGTTTATGCCTTAACGGATAAAGGTCTTGGATTACTTCCGGCATTGCTTGAAATTATGGATTGGGCAGAGATTTGGGATGACCAAACTGAGGTTCCGCCGGAGTTCGTAAAAGAACTTCGGTTAGATCGTGCAGCTTTGGCTGAGAAAATCATTCGTAATTTGAAATCATAGTGTCTTAGCTACTCTTTGTTCCAAGAGTTGCCAGAAATAACCATTCGTTAAATTTTCAACGAACGTCAACTTTTACTCTAAGAAGACTGACTTGAATATTATACCGGATTGCAATTAATCATACTTTATAGGTTCCGATTATCTGAACGCTCCATTGATAAGTTCACAAAATGTGCCTTTTCCAAGCGTTCGCCCAGCAGAAAAAAAGCCCGGTGGTGAAGGGATCGGTTTCAAATACCTTTTTGGCCCTTGGCACAAGAAATCGTGGCAATTTCTCTGCGCGTGTTCCTTTGTGGAGGTTTCCTCTGCGGCTTCGCTTTCGCTGGCCTGAACATGGGCAAAATAGTCATTGAGATTCACATTTCGCTGCCAATTTTCGTACCAATCCGTCACTTGACCGGGCACAACTCCGCTCATCAGGAAAAGAACCTAGGTATCGGTGCCAATTGAGCGTCTTTCAATATTTGCTGTCGCATTATCCAACGCGATTTTCGTCACAATTAGTCCTTTTACTTTCACATGTACAGGCTTGGATCCAAGATCCGCTGGTTAAGATTTGAAAGGTCCAGTGGATATCCGGCATCTGGACGACAGTTTGGCAGGCATAGGAGTCACAGGGCTGGACGGGCATCTCTGTTATAGACAACCCTCAACAAAAAAAACGGCGCCCCAATGGACGCCGTTTTGAGAAAAATTACTTATCTGACTATTTATGCTGCGACTTTAGCCTTGCGCTTCCGCAATCCGACAAGGCCCATCACCGCAAGGCCCGCACCGTAAAGAGGAAGGGCGGCAGGCAATGGTACAACAGAAGGTTGAAAATCATAGGCCAGATCTACTGCGCCATTCAGGTATTTAACGTTATCAAAAAAAGCTGTCTGCCCCTGATTATAAGTTCCTACACCAACAGAAATGCCGACGATAAAAGCATCTAACAGATCGTCGCCAAAAACACCAACCCAGTCTGAAAGTGTGTTGCCATTTGAGCCATTTCCGGCGAGATTTCCAGCACCATAAAGGCCGGTGTGCCACAAGATGCCGGCACTCCCTGTAACCGTTCCCTGCGTCCAAGTATCTGTTGGTGTAACGACAGAGGTTCCAGGGGTTCCAAGGTTCCAAGTCGGTTCGAAGACGAATGTTGTATATCCGTCCGATTGAGTCGTGTTCAAATCAAGTACTGTAAACTTGATGGCGGCCGTCGCTGATGGGTTTAAGTCGCCTGCACCTTGTTTATGGTAATCATAGGACAACATCCCACCGGTGAGAAAGTCACCAATTGTACCGTAATGGCCGCCGTCCCTTATAATACTGACTTCTGCTTTATCAGAATTTGATGCCCCGGTTGTTAATTTTGCCACCCCGGTTGGCAGCGGCTGATTTGTTTCCAGATTACCGCCCAAACCCGTTAAATCCACGATCTCTGCAGTGCCACCTGCTCTCATGTCAGACTTAAACCAAGTATCATCGGCCGTATAAGTGGCATCAAATCCGCCAACCTGAACGGCAGTGGCTAATGCATTTGTTGCTGTTAAAGTTGTGCAAATTGCGACAAACCCAACGATAAATTTTATTGTTTTCATTTTAATCCCTCCCTTTGGTCTACGGAGCTGCTCGCATCGTTTTGGGTGCAAAACACATCTGTGGACAGTATTCAATTGTTAGTAATCGAACAAAAATAATCGTTTACTAACAATATATTAATAAATTTGAATTTGATGAACAAGCAAAATTTAGGACATATCCTGATCAAAGCCATATTTGTAGAATATATTTCATGAATATGTTGAAAATTGGCCGTTGGTATGGTTAACGGTACGCTCATAGTAGGTCTAGCATGGGCATAAATGACAAGACCCTTCACGTTGTGAAAACCACAAAACAATTCTACTGTGAATCGCTTTAAAGAAAGCGGGCTGTTTCGTTAGTGAGTTGTCCGTGCACTAAAGACGCGCAGCCCGTTTCTTCCAATATAGCGCCATGCTGATTTCGATCAACGACCCCGAATGTTCGATAAAGTTCGCAAAGCCATTGAAGCCTTTGAAGCCACTGGACCAGAAAGGCATCTCGGTCATAGGCAGACCCCAACAAAAAAACGCCGCCCTGAAGGCCACCGTTTCAAAATGTACTTAATTGATTATTTATGCAGCGGCTTCAGCCTTGCGCCTGCGCCATCCCAAAAATCCGAGCAAGGCAACACCAGCCCCGTATAATGGAAGCGCGGCAGGAAGGGGAACAACCGAAATACGGATTGCCATATCATCAAAGTCATGGTCCCCTGCACCATCCCCAAACAGTGCAATTGTCGAATAATTATTTACCAATTCAGAAAACGCGATTGCAAGTGGGTCTTGAATGTAACCATTCTCTGCTATTTGTCCGCCGCCGCCGGATGTTGTAAAGCTAAAGGGTAAAAATCCGCCACTGGCAGTTAGAACAACATTCACGGTGTCTCCAACACTAGACGTCTTATTGTTGAATAAGAAATTACTTCCAGTGCTTATTTCGAACGCTTGGTTAGTGTTACCGGCCTCTGACCCAAGATACTCAAATTGAATTGTTACAGACCCAGTACCTAAGAGTTTTAGTCCTTCTCCATCAGTACTACTATCAAAAGTAGTCACCAAGTCGTTGGGATTGAGACCCGTTGCCCACAATGGCCCCGCACTAAAATTCGCTGGAAGAGCGTGATTAGCAGTTCCACCAACCAAGGACAACGTCGCAGCATTTACTGTTGTACTTACAAACATGGCCATTAATCCAATAATGGCAACTGACAGTAGTTTCTTCATTGATTCATTCTCCATAAAACCCGCAATGACACGGCAGCGCCTATACTGGCACTTGAATAACCACTACTTGATACTAGGGAAAACGTGCCGGAGAGTGGCACTGTTACAAAAACGTTAACAAATTATTAATTGTATTATCACGAGCAACTACTGGGACTGTCAATTAGGAAAATAATTCTTACAGGGGTTTCTGGGCAATTATCTTATATATCTAAGAAGTAGTATGGTATTAACCATATATCGGGCATTTATTGCCGAGCTCTAACTGTATTTATGAAATCATAATACAAATTATTACACAAATTGCCTTCGAATCAAGGTGTATATCAACCATAGAATGCCGAACACTCACCCTTTCACACCCTTAAACTGAAGACACAACAAGAAACCTTACAACCCACAAAAAAAAGCAACCGAAGGCTGCCCTTTTAAAGTGAACTAAATCTTATTAATCAAATGGCGCTTGCCTGTTTTCTACGGCGAGACAACCACCCTCCGCCAATCATTGCAGCACCTAACAATAAGATCGACGGCGGCAAGGGTACAGCCGTTACACTAATGGATTCTATATAGAAGTCATCCTCATCATATAGGGCTCCAATACCGAACATCTTGCTCTGCCAGCCACTCAAATCTGCATTTTGTGCGAAATCAAACCCTTTGCTCCGGATTGGATCTACACCGGCGAAGGAAGAGAACGCCTTTCAAATTTCGTAGTGTGGTTGCGGGGCCCCGCAACCAGTGATATTGGCAGGCGAATTTCGCAAGTTTAACGTTATTTTGGAACTTGCTTAAGCTCTCAATCGTTTGTTTTGAGCGTCAAATACAGGGTTTTCTAAGACGGTTGTTTTGTAGGGAATATTCAATATTTCAATTTCAAAAATTGTCCCCGGGTTTGCATGTTCTGGTTTGACGTATGCGAAAACAAGGCTTGTTTCACTGAAATGGCCGTATCCACCCGATGTGGTAACACCAATAACGGTTCCATTTTTTGTAACGACCTCGCCGCCGCGTGCATCATGGTTAGTAGTCTCTACTTGGCAGTAAACTAACTGTGTTTCGATGCCATCTTGCTTCCTTTGTAAGGTCGCGGCTTTGCCTTTGAAATCGTCTTTTTCATATTTGATAAAACGCTCCAATTGGGCTTCAATCATGGTGATTTCGTTAGTCAGTTCTGCGCCCCACCCTTTATACGCCTTTTCCAAGCGCAAGGAGTTCACCGCGTAAGTTCCTACATCGGCTACCGAATATTCAGCACCCGCAGCCCAGACAGCGTCATAAAGTTCCGGCAACTGCGCCATCGGGACATGAAGTTCCCATCCCAATTCGCCGACATAATTAACCCGTAATGCCCGAAGAGAAATATTTGCAATGTTGATTTCCTGACCAGTAAGCCACCGGAAATTATCATTGGTCAAATCAGTCGCTGTTATTGTCTCCAATGTGTCACGAGAGTTTGGACCAGCAACGACGAGAACACCCCAGTCATCCGTTATGTCATCAACCGTGACCGCTTCGTCAGGGTTAATTTGTAACCGAAGATGATCCAAATCGCGATGCTGAGCAGAGGCTCCCGATAGAACATAGAAATGATCATCCGCAAGCCGGGTAATCGTTGCTTCCCCTTTGATCATACCGTTATCGCCAAGAAAGTGCGTCAGCGTTATACCGCCGGATTTTTGGGACATTCTATTGGCTGTAATACGATTGAGGAATGAGCGCGCATCCGCACCTCGAACGTCAAATTTGGCGAAGCTCGAGAGATCCATAACGCCGACCCTTTCGCGAACTGCACGGCATTCGGCACCGACCACATCATGAACATTGGTTCTGCCGAAAACTGTGTCCTCGACCCGGCCATCAAGGGAAAACCACTTGGGGCGCTCCCAAGATGCGGCTTCTGTATAAACGGCTCCCTTGGCCTTCAATTTATCATAGAGGCTTGATTGTCGCATGCAGCGTCCCGCGTCCCGCTCTTCACCCGGTAAATGAAGTTTGTACATGTGAGTGTAGTCTTCAAAAGATTTATTCTTCACCCAATCATCTGTACTCATCCCGCAAAAACGGCGTGGATCAAGACCCGCCATGTTAATTTCGGAATCTCCGTATATCATCCATTGAGCGAGGTATTTTCCGCAACCAGCTCCTTGGGCAATGCCAATCGCAGATCCGCAACAGTGCCAGAAGTTCTTTACGCCCATGGCTGGTCCGAGTAATGGATTAGCGTCTGGTGTATGCGGTATTGCCCCATTTACAATTCTTTTGATGCCTGCATTGGCCCAAATTGGCATGCGATCCAATACTTTTTCAACATAAGGTAGGATACGATCCATATCAGGATCAAAAAGCTCGCTTTCAGACTCCCATTCAGGCCATCCGCCACGATGAGACCAAGCTTCAGTTCCGACATGAGTTTCATAGATACCAATAAGAGCTGATTTTTGCTCTTGTCGATAATAAGCCGAAGCCGAAGGATCCCGCATCACTGGCATCTCAACGTCACTGTCAATAAATTCCTGAATTGGCTCGGTAATGAGGTAATGATGCTCCATATTCGTAATCGGCACATCCGTACCGACCATTTGAGATATTTGCCGGGCGTAACAACCTGCAGCGTTTACAACATGTTCACACCGAACGGTGCCTTTGTTGGTGATAACATCCCATTCACCGTTGGGAGCCGCTTGAATATCAAGAACCCGCGTAAATCGTTCAATTTTGGCGCCAAAATTCCGAGCCCCGGTCGCCAATGCATTGCAACATCCGGATGGATCGACATGGCCATCGCCAATAGTAAGCGCACCCGCAATTACACCCGTGACATCAACGTGCGGGTTATATTTCTTTATTTCATCCGGTCCTAGAATATGCATCTCGAAACCAATTAATTTTGAGACGCCTTGAACATGCTTGAACCATTCCAGTTCAGCCTCATTCATGGCAAAACGAATGCCGCCACACCCATGCCAAGACACATACTGCCCGGTCATTTCTTCTAACTTAGGGTAGAGGGTATTTCCGTAATGATGGATCTTCGCCATATTATAGTCGGCGATGAAACTTGGGCATTGTCCTGCCGCATGCCAAGTGGAGCCAGATGTCAGTTCTCCTTTTTCTAGGAGTAAACTATCTGTCCAACCTTCTTCAGCCAGATGATACAGAAGACCTGCCCCCATCATACCGCCTCCGATAATGACAACTCTGGCTTGGCTTTGCATATTCCGCTCCAATTTTCGAAACTTGTTCAGTAGGATTTGAGACCCGTTAAGGAGGCCTGCTCCGTCAATTTATTAGTTTATTAGGCGATACATTCTCCGCCATCTATCACGAGCGCATGACCAGTCATAAAGGATGATCTGTCGGAGGCGAGAAACAGGATCGACTCTGCTATTTCCTCAATGCTCGCCCATCTTCCCATTGGGATCGTTTTTTGCACATATTTATCAATTGCACTACGCCCTCCCATTTGCCGAATGTATGGATCGTTAAAGGGGGTATCGACCCATCCAGGACAAAGAGCATTACAGCGAACATTGAACTTTGCATAATCAAGAGCGATCTGCTTGGTCATCATGATAATGGCAGCCTTTGTCGTGATATAGGCAAGCATTCCCTCATCGACAAAAACACCTGAATTAGACGAGGTATTAACAATAGATCCTCCTCCTTGTTCTTTCATGAAAGGAACAACCGCTCGGGCCGCGACGAAATGAGGGCGGACATTTAATGCATAACTGTCATCTAACCCTTGAACGGATACCTCTTCCAATGTTCCTTCGACTTGAATTCCAGCATGACTATGAAGGATATCAATGCGCCCGTGTGCTGCATGCGTATCGTTGATCAATTTTTCTAAAGCACCACTGTCGGTTACGTCCGTTGAATTCGCTTCTGCTCCGCCGCCTGCCTTGAGGATAAGGTCAACGGTCTCTTCAGATCGATCCCTATGGAGATCAGAAACGATAACATGAGCCCCTTCGCGAGCCAGGATTTGCGCACCGCCTCTGCCGATACCAGAACCCGCGCCGGTTACAATCGCAATTCGATCTTTGAGTATCATAGGCTTATTCCCCGCTTGAATTTGATGCGACGATATTGGTCTTTTGTTTGTTTTTTGATCGCAGGAGTAACTGCACTGCAACAAGTAGGAAAAGTGACACTCCAAGAACCATGGTGCCAATGGCATTAACCTCGGGTGTAATGCCACGCCGAATGGAGGAAAAAACGTATATGGGCAGTGTTGTATTGGGGCCTGCAACAAAGAACGAAATGATGAAATCATCAAAACTAAAGGTAAAACTCAACAGGAAGCCCGCGAGAATAGCCGGGAAAATCTGTGGCAATGTAATCAGTCGAAAAGTTTGGGCCGGTGTCGCGTATAAATCCTGCGATGCCTCTATCAAGGATCGATCCATGCCTTCTATTCTGGCCCGAACCAACAAGATCACCAGCGACATTGTAAACAAGGTATGAGCTGCAATGACAGAGGCATATCCAAGTGACAACCGAAGCGGTTTTTCGCCCTCTGGCCACAGGCTGGCTAATAGGGGGTTCATTAAATCGAAAACAGTTACCAAGGCAATTAGTGTCGCAATCCCAATAACGATCCCCGGGATCATGATGGATACATAGATCAAACCATCAAACAGAGCTTTTACGGGCCCCTTCATCCGTTGCAATGCTAGAGCTGCAGTTGTTCCCATAATGCTGGAGAGAAGGGCCGCCGAAAAAGCAATAATCAAGCTGGAGGTCAATGCCTCCAACACAAAGGGATTGCTCAGAGCCTTACCGTACCATTTGAGGGATAAACCCTGAAAATCGCTGGCGTGACGACCAGAGTTAAAACTGAACAGGATAATGATGCCTATCGGCACATATAGAAATAGATAGACCGCTATGGAATAAAACCGCATTGCTTAATAACCTACCCTACATTACCGACTGATCTCGTTCGGTCTTGCTGCCTGTTGTAAGGCGCATATACAGAGTGACCATAACGAGCATGATTATTACCAAAGTGACAGCAAGCGCAGAGCCAAAAGGCCAGTTCCTTGATTGTAAGAACAAGTCGACGAGCGCATTGCCAATAAAGAATATTTTTCCGCCGCCTAAAAAAGCAGGGATCAGGAATTCACCCATTAATAAAATGAAGACCAACATGCATCCTGTGACCATCCCCGGCATAGAAAGTGGTAAAGTCACCTGAATAAATGTTCGAAAGGGGCTTCCGCCCAAATCACTGGAAGCTTCCAAAAGCCGTTTATCAAGTTTTTCCAGAGAGACAAAAATTGGAAAAACCATCAGAGGTAGATATCCATAAATCATTCCGACCAAAACAGCGCCGGACGTATTGATCAGACGAACATCCTCAAACCCAATCATGGCCAATAAACTTGGAATACCCCGACCTCCCAGAATAAATATCCAGGCGTAAGTGCGGATCAGCAGACTTGTCCAGAACGGGACGATGACCAACACCAACAGGAGCAATTTCCAACGTTCATCAACCTTTACGGCAAGATAATACGCAAGAGGATAAGCGACGAGCAGGGTCATTAATGTCCCAAGAGGGGCGTATGTTAATGTATTTGTAAAAGCTTTGAGGCGAGATGCCAAATTGGCATATTGATCGAATGTAAACGCTGCGGCGTATCCGCCTGTTGGCGCCCGATCCCCAAAACTGAAAATAACGACGACGACGAGAGGTAAAATCAGCATGACCAGGAACCACAGAGTGGTTGGCGCCAGTAGCGCTGTCGTAAGCCATAATCCTTTTTTACTACCTGTCATCGTCGTCGCCTGTATCTATATCTATTTCTTAATCAAGCCGATTTGAAGCGTGCAATCACTTCAGCTCTACCTGGATCAGTCAGCGTCTTAGCTGCGCCGAATTCCAGCCCGCTCATTAATTCCTTCGCAGGGTATAGAATTGGATCATTTACGATATCAGCAGGAAGCATGGCATCAACTCTGGAATCACTTGTTGGATAACCATGGGATTCAAAATCGCGGGCCTGAATGTATGGATCCTGCATGTAATTCAAGAATGCATACGCAGCATCCAGATGTGGGGCATCAGTCGGAACCGCATAGAAATCAGACCACAATTCACCGCCATCTGAAGCAACGACATACGACATTTCAGGCATATCTGTGTGCAGTTGTTTTCCGTCACCTGTCCAACAAATAGACATCCATGCGTCGCCGCTCCGCATACCTGGTTGGTAATCAGAAGTGATGGCAAACAAATGTGGTTTGGAAGCGATCAATAATTTTTCTGCTTGGGCAAGTTCCCCTTGATCAACAGAATTAAACGAGAAGCCAAGTGCGCATAGTGCGGCCCCGATCGTCGTCAATTGATAGTCATGGACGATTGTATGACCGGAGCCGGCCCCCATT
Source organism: Alphaproteobacteria bacterium 46_93_T64 (assembly GCA_002163135.1). GTDB lineage: Bacteria > Pseudomonadota > Alphaproteobacteria > Sneathiellales > Sneathiellaceae > Sneathiella. The sequence goes on along the minus strand of MAAN01000035.1, from coordinate 25,092 downwards.
GTGACATCAAAGAAATCTTTCCATGATTTCGGTCCGCTCTTTATTTTATCCGTATTTAGAACGAAGCCGGTTGTGCCCCAGTTCTTCGGTATCGCATAGACTTTGCCATTAATTGTCGCGGGTCCGGCAAAAGTAGGGTTTTGCGTATTTGGGTCATAGTTGGGGATCCGCGAAAGATCCAATTCTTGAATCAATCCCAGTTCTACATAAGTCGATAACGTATAGTTGGTCGGTACGAATACGTCCCAGCCAGCGCCGCCTGCTTGAAGTTTAGCCAGCATTTCTTCGTTGGAACCAAACGCATTGACCTGAATATTTACCCCGGTTGTTTTGGTGAATTCTTCGATGTTCACTGGATTGTGGTAGTTCGGCCACGTGGAAAGGATCATTTTATTTCCGACGTCTCCAAAAGCATGGGCATCCCGAGTTGCTAACCCTGGAACAGCAGTGCCTAACACTGCCATAGCGGTTCCAAGGCCTGTAATACCTAGAAAATGCCGCCGTGAAACGGATCCTTTTTGGTACCGTCTGAATTCATCCATGAAATTTTTGGCTGAGATCGGTTGATTTTCTTTATAGCTCTTACTCATTTTTTACACCTCCGTTTAAAAAATCCGTATTTACTTCTGAAACCAAGCCACCATCGACTTATTGACCTATGGCTCTACTAATCCACCAGCGCCAATGCGCGTTCGTTTTTCCATCCAATTGTTACTGTGTCGCCGGGGGCAAATCCCCCATTTGAGTGTTCCATATGCTTCGGTGACAACACCAGGACATCCCCAATTCCATCTGTTGCAACCAAATATTCCGTATGCTCCCCAAGGAAAATCTGGTTCTTGATGCGCCCTTTAAGAGCGACATCCGTATGCATATCTTCGGTGCTCGCTGTGCTCGCGCCGATAACGATCAATTCAGGCCGAACTGCAATATTTGCATGTCCTCCAACATTAAATGGCTGTGTTCCTGCTGATGGATTTGCAGAAAACTCCTGTCCCCTTTCAGATATTATACTGACCGCTGTCCCATTAACCCGCGACACGTTTCCTGAAATGAAGTTTGTTTTTCCAACAAAGTCAGCGACATACCTATTTACAGGACGATCATATAGATCCTGAGGGCTGCCTGATTGCGCAATTTTTCCATCTCGCATAATGCAAATACGATCACTCATTGAGAGGGCTTCTTCTTGATCATGTGTCACAAGAATAAATGTGATACCCACATCACGTTGTAGCGTTTGCAGTTCGATTTGCATGTCTCGGCGCAGTTTCCGATCCAACGCTGCCAGTGGTTCATCCAAAAGCAAAACGGTCGGGCGATTAATCAGTGCTCTGGCCAAGGCGACCCGTTGCTGCTGACCGCCCGACATTTCCCAAACTCGCCGAGAGCGAAAGCCGGACATTTGTACCATCTCCAACATTTCGTCAATTTGCCGGGCCATTTCTGGTTTTGAGGGGCGCGGCGTGCGCTGACGGAGCCCATATCCGATATTTTCCGCTACGGTCATGTGGGGAAACAACGCGTAGTGTTGAAATACCATATTTACAGGTCTTTTATGGGGTGGAACGCCAATAACGGACTTGCCGCCAATAAAGACACCCCCTTGGGTTGGGTGTTCGAAGCCCGCTATCAATCTCAGAGATGTTGTTTTGCCACAACCCGATGGTCCTAAAAAACTGAAAAATGATCCGCGCTCAATTGTCAGCGACATGCCATCAACTGCCCGCACATCACCGTAAAGCTTGGTAACGTCTTTAAATTCAATGTCGGCGACAAGCGACGGGTCTTTTAACGTGGACACATACGTACTCCCATGAGGGATGTTTGAAATCTGATACATCCAATTTCCCTGTACAAGATTTTTATTATCTTAGTGGACTACCACCTATTTTACGTGTATTCAAGTATTATTCTGTTTTAAGGTATATATCGTAATTTAACATAATTGATGTAAATATTCCTCTAAAAGGAATATATCGAAGGACCCACTTTGTGACTACCCAATCGAAACCAAAAAAAAATGAAAGCGTAGAAAGTTCCACTTGGATGACTTTCCTTGCGCAAAGCATTGATTCAATTGGAACTGAACATTTTACAGATAGACTCATTAAGGCACTGAACGTACTTGCCGGTATCGACTTCGCACAAGCCTACGCTTATCATCAGAATGAACGACCGGTGTGCCTCTTCCATACTTTTTCACCTGAAAAAAGAGTGATTTATGTGGATGAGTATCTGAAGGGTCCTTACTTACTCGATCCATTTTTCAAGGCATGTACACGGAAAATTGACACCGACTTGTATCGGATTCGAGACATTGCCCCTGACCGCTTCTATCAAAGCGAATATTACAGATCCTATTACAATCAGACCGGCTTATCCGATGAAATCTGTTACACGTTTTATTTGGAAAAAGGCGTCGCAGTTGTAATTTCATTGTTGCGGTCCGGGGGGAGTTCCAGTTTTTCAGCACGCGAATTTCGACAGTTGAAAAGCGTCGTTCCCGTGATTGTCAGTTTGGCCAAACGCCATTGGCATGAGGTTCCAAACGAATTCAAAGATAATTCGTCAGTTGATCAACAGATGGACAGCCATACACTGATCGAAAGCAAAGTTAGCACAATGTTTGGTCAGCGTTTAACTCCCCGCGAAACACAAGTCGCGGCACAAGTGCTCGAAGGACATTCATCCGAAGCAATTGGTAAGGATCTCGGCATTTCAGTAGGGACAGTGCGCATACATCGCCGAAATATATACGCGAAATTACGCATTTCCTCACAGCAGGAACTGTTCGCTATGTTTTTCGAAAATATTACATCCGTTGGAGGCCAAATCTAAATGTCCCAGTTAATAAAATCATCGCCGAAAACAAATCGGTTCGAAGGAAAAACAGTTGTCATAACGGGCGGTGCTGCTGGCATGGGAAGTGTCACCTCACTTCAATTCGCCCGAGAGGGTGCTGTTGTCGTTATTCTGGATATTCAAAAAAAGGCCGGAGAGGAAATCGTTCGATTAATTGAAGCAGATGGCGGAAAAGCCATGTTCATAGAAACAGACGTGTCCAGTGCGCAGCAGGTTGATGCTGCTTTTGACAGGATTACAGAGGAAATAGGTCCCTATGACGTTCTATTTAATCATGCTGGAACCATCACCGTAAAGCCTCTTCATGAAACGACCGAAGAGGATTACGACCGGCTGATGGATATCAATGTAAAATCTGCGTTTTTGGTTTGCCGGCGCGCAGTAAAGGAAATGAGTGATAATGGAGGAGGTTCTATTGTCATTACAGCATCTATTGCCTCCGAACTTGGGTATCCCCTTGAATCTCTTTACTGCATGACAAAAGGGGCGGTCTTGCAATTATCTCGATCTATTGCTGCTGAGTATCGCGATAGTGGTATTCGTTGCAACGCGGTTTGCCCTGGCTTTGTTAAGACGGCCCACGGTTTGCGCGAGATTGATGAGCTGGACAATGCGGGTCAAGCTTGGGAAGAGGGAGCACTTGCTGAAGCACAGGGCCGCATTTGTGAGCCCGAAGAGGTTGCTGCAGCGGTTTTATTTCTGGCCTCAGACGAAGCCAGTTTTATTTCCGGAAACGCCTTATATGTAGATAATGGCTGGTACACCAAAGGGTAACTTTGCAAAGAGAGTATGTTCTCGAATATTCATGACTTTGCATCGTGAGGCAAGGTTACGTCATGCCTAGACCACTTTCCACCGAGGATCCGATTGTTATCCTTGGTGGGGGGTGTTGCTTCGTTGGCAGAAGAAGCTTTTTCTCGACGGCGCTGTAATTTCACCGCAAGTTTTGTCTGCGGTGCATACTATGTGCTTACTAGATGAGAATGAGTAATAAAGATCAAATCAAAAATGACGTTAAGTCATTGATTTAAATGGTGCCCCTGGCCTGACTCGAACAGGCACGCCCTATGGACAACAGATTTTGAATCTGTCGCGTCTACCGATTCCGCCACAGGGGCTAGTCCGTGGAAGTAGGGGCACTATAGCGATGAATTTTCATGGGTCAACAAGTAGGTTCGGCTTTTAAGAAAAAAAATCGAAAGCGATTATTCCAACGTTGTCAGGATAGTGTATCCCGAACCACGAACTGATTTAATCATTTGGGTTTGATTGACCTCCCCTTCCAATTTTTGTCTGAGGCGTCTCACCAATGCGTCGATATTTCGGCTGTTCTCACGAAGTTCCTTATTGAAGATTTGCACGCTCAATTGTTCACGGCCCACCGGTTGGCCAGGGGCTTCCAGCAAGACACGTAAGAGTTGGAACTCTGCCATCGTAAGAGGCACGTCTGATCCGTCTGGTGCCGCCAATTTATGGTGTGGCAAATCAAGTTCCCAACCCGAAAACAAAATGCAGTTTTTTGCATCGCCATTTTTTGCAGTTTTGTCGATGCTTCTACCGCTTCTTCTGACAACACTTTTTATCCGTGCGAGAAGTTCCCGGCGATTGTAGGGTTTGGCCACATAATCATCAGCACCCATTTCAAGGCCGATAATCAAATCAACACTTTCCCCTTTACCCGTGAGGATAATAACCCCCACATCGGATCGTTCTTTTAAATATCGGGTTAGAGTAAGCCCGTCTTCGTCTGGCAACATCAAATCCAGCAAGACTAAATCGAATTCACCAGCTTCAAACACACGGCGCATTTCTTCGGCGTCAGCGGCTTCAGATACAACATAGTTTTCGCGCTCAAGTGTTTCGCGCAAGACCTGCCGTAGCTCTGGTTCATCATCTACAATTAGAATATTATACATGTTGTTGTCGGCTCGCCTCCCGCTAAAAGTTGGCCCGTAAGGGCGTTCCCACCGTTAGACAAACATCCTGTAATAAAAAAGTTACAAAATCAATACAATGCTTAAAGTAAATACAATTCACATTTCCTTCTACAACCTTGATACCTGTATAGGAACACTTTTTTCGCCTGAAATGGAATATGATCTTGCGGGGACTTCCATTGATCTCTTAAGTTACGTTTTATGTTTCAACTGTGGTCTGCCCTATAAATATGCTCAGAAAACTTTATGATTTTACAATGCGCCTTGCCGCAGCCCCGAGAGCCAAAACATTTTTGGCTGGCATATCCTTTATTGAGAGCTCGCTCTTTCCTATCCCGCCAGATGTCATGCTTATTCCAATGGTACTCGCAAACCGCAAAGAAGCATGGCGAATTGCGTTTATCTGCAGCCTATTTTCGGTGCTGGGCGGGGTGTTGGGTTATTTTATCGGCCTCTATTTCTTCGAGTTTATTGGTGAAACCATTATCGATTTTTATGGTTATCAATCAAAATTCGAAAAATTTAGTGCGAGCTACGATGAGTGGGGCGGATGGATCGTCGCTTTTTTTGGCCTGACACCTTTTCCCTATAAGGTCATCACTATTGCAAGCGGAGCCGTGAAACTAAACTTGGCAGTATTTATGATTGCCTCTGTTCTATCCAGAAGTGCTCGGTTTTTCTTGGTAGCGTGGCTTCTAAAAACTTTTGGGGAACCTATTCAAGAGTTTATTGAAAAATATCTAGGTATTTTGACAATCCTGTTTTTTGTCCTGTTGTTTGGTGGCTTCTTCATTCTTAAGTATGCTTTTTAAGAATAAGAAACGAGGGGTTTCAAGTGTCATTTCTGTTTAAACATTCGTTGTCGATTGCGCTTCTGGCCAGTATTGGAACGCTGGGAGCTGTATTTACTGCTGAATATGGGTTTTTGCTAAAGCCTTGTGTCTTATGCGTATATCAGCGTTGGCCTTATGCTGCGGTGATTGCCTTAGTGTTTTTGGCGCTTATACTAAAAAACAAGATCTCTGAGGTCTATTTTCAGGCCGTGGTAGCACTTTCTTTTGCAGTAACTGCAGGGGTCGGGGCTTTTCATGTTGGCGTGGAAAAGAGCTGGTGGCAGGGAAGTGCAGAATGTTCAGCAGATACCTCATCGACATTGTCTTTGCAGGAGCTTAGAGCGCAAATCATGTCTGCACCGCTGGTGAAGTGTAATGAAGTGGCTTGGGAGCTTTTTGGAATATCCATGGCGGGCTACAATTTTCTTTTTGCATCAGCGATGGTAATATTCATGTTGTTTGCCATCCGCCATAATCTTTTGAAGACCCAATAAAATCCGATTGGAAGTGTGATGAACAAAAGTAAGGTGTTAACAAGTTCAAAAACAACGGCTGAAGGTCGCTTGCCCGGCGATTTGACCCGGGAACAGCTGCTTGAGCGTATCATACGTGTTGATCATGCCGGTGAGTTTGGTGCCGTTCGAATTTACGAAGGGCAATATGCTGTTCTAAAGAACACCGATCAACGGGATACGATCGCGCATATGAAAGAGCAGGAAGAGGTTCACCGCGAGAAGTTTGAACAATTGCTAGCCGAGCGCCGTGTCCGCCCAACCTTACTTTCTCCGATTTGGAGTGTGGCTGGGTTTGCGCTTGGGGCTGGAACTGCGCTACTAGGTAAAGAAGCCGCTATGGCTTGCACAGAGGCTGTAGAAGAAGTTATTGACGAGCATTATCAGCACCAACTGGAACAGTTGGGGGATGATGAAAGCGAATTAAAGGAAACCATTCAAAAATTCCGAGAAGAAGAGATTGAACATCGCGATACTGCAAGGGCGAACGGTGCCGCCGATGCACCGGGATACGAGATCCTTACATCGGCAGTGAAAACCGGATCAAAACTTGCGATTTGGCTCTCTTCCAGAATTTGACTTAATCAAGAGACGTTTAAGGGAAATCGCAACGCGTCACTGAAATGGACGCGAAGCTTTGCTTGCCCTTAAGGATGCTGAAACGAAATTCGTCAGTCCCAAACACAACGCTTTTATGAATTGGCAAGTTGCCGCTCACGGTTTCCGTGGATCCGCCAAGTTTTGTAAATATGACAGAGATCGGCTTTTCAGGATTATACCACGCCTCAGGTTTTTCCTCCGCATTTACGCTGGATACGCCATTGCCTGTAACCGTTACAGTGCCGCCGCCAAGACTGATTGAATTTTCAGCCTGCGTAAAGATCGGGGTGTTGATGATAAAGCGTTTAACCTCCGGCTTGAGATCGCAGTTTTTTGTGTTTTGGGCGAGGGAGATGAGGTTTTTAAGGCGAACAGCATCCAATCCATCATCCATTCTGACTTTGATCAGTTCGAGGATTTCCAGAAGTTCACCTTTAGGGATTTCATTTTCAAACTTATCGCGCCAAGACCGCGCTTCTGTTAAAGCCGCGCTTTGTTTATCCATGGCAGAACGCGTTTTCTCTTTCAGCTGCGTTACTTCCTTAGCCAGGATTTCGCGCTGATCTTGTGACGTTGCAAATCGATGATCGCCTTCTGACTGCCCTTCAAAATAGCCATATACTCCCGCACCGCCGAGCAAGAGAACGTAGAACAGAAATTTAAAAAACCGATTTCGACGCTCGCGCGCCTTTTTCTTTTCAGAAAGGCCTAGTCCGTAATTCATTGCTAATCACATTGTAAGGAAAATAACGAGGATAATTGTTAGTCTCTGTCTTACCTGTTGCCTCGCGGAAAGGCAAGAGAGGAGAAGCGTGAGTTTTAATCCAGCAACTCTGTATCCCAATATAAAAAGTCTCGCCAGCTTTCATGCAGGTAATTTGGTGGGAATAAACGCCCATTTTCATTCAGATTTTGGAGTGTCGGGATAAACGGTGTTATTTTGGGAAACATTCTGGCTTCTTGGGTCAGGCGTCCTCCTTTGGCCATGTTGCACGGCGCGCATGCCGTCGTAATGTTTTCCCAAGTTGTCATGCCTCCAAGGCGGCGAGGTAGCACATGATCAAAGGTCAAGTCTTCTGGAGAATCGCAATATTGGCATGTAAATCCGTCTCGTAAAAAGAGATTGAAGCGTGTAAATGCGGGTTTCTTGTTCCGCTTAACATATCTCTTTAGACATATCACGCTGGGAAGCCGCATATCGACACTCGTGGAGTGAACCACGCGGTCATACTCCGAGATAATATCAACACGATCCAAAAAAACCGATTTTAGCGCATCTTGCCATGACCACAGCGAAAGAGGGAAATAGCTGAGGGGGCGATAATCGGCGTTTAGGACTAGCGCCGGAAATTTTTCCGCTGGTACCAACATTGGTTGTAAGCCTTCGTTTGTGCGATGCTCATACAAACAGTGTGGCGTTACTTATGCAAAAAATCAAACGCTAATACAGTATTTTGTGTTAAATATATATAAACCTACCGTATATCGTATGTCTTAGTTTGTCGGTACCTACGATGCGAATTGGTTAATCGTCTGTGTCAACACTTGAGGGGCGAACAACGTCTGAGTAGTAGCGCCAAAGAATCTGTGCTGCGAGTGTCCTGTGAGGGCGGAGAGGTTCCGCCAATTTGTCCATTTCAGCAACGCCTGGTCGAGTTGGCAGCTTTTTCAAATGCTGAAGTGCAGCTTGCAATGCGACATCGCCAGCAGGCCAAATGTCTGTGCGGCCAAGGCAGCTGAATAAGTATATTTCTGCGGTCCATCGGCCAATTCCCTTAACTTCGGTAAGAGCCGACATTGCAGCGTCATCATTCATTTCGTCCAGGGCTTCTAGTGACAGCGTGCCGCTAATAATATCATTTGCTAACGCACGGCAGTAGCGTGCTTTATGGCGTCCCAAGCCTCTTGCTCGCAATTGCTCCTCTGAGAGTTCCAGCATTTTTTCAGGCGTAAACGGAGAAACCGCAGCAATGAGCCGTCGCCAAATTGCGGCAGCGCTAGCCAAGGATACTTGTTGTTCAATAATGATCTTACAAAGTTGCTCGAAGCCCGCAGGGCGAATGCGATCAGGTAATGGTGAGATAAGCGTCAGTGCATGGGCGAAGTCAGTATCGGCTTTCTCTAGATAGTGTAGTCCGTCCGTATGATCCAAAGACATGATGTTACCTCGTCATTGCCGCCGCTGCAGTTTGAACAGACAGATTACAAGCTAATGCACGGCCAGCGCGGGCAATGGGCGCCAGTTCGTTTTCATTTTCTACTGCCTTGTCCTTGATATTAGGTATTAGACCCGTGCCGTTAAAGGAGGCGCCGCCCCCAGCCGTAAAGCGGCCTGTAGTAAATCGAAGACCGCCACCATTATCAAGATTGTAAAGCGTCTGCATGGTTCCTTTACCATAGCTTTGCTCTCCAAAAATTTGGGCACGGTGTTGATTTTGCAATGCTCCCGCCACGATTTCAGCGGCTGAGGCAGATCCTTTGTTCAGCATTATCATAATCGGGCGGCCGTTAATATGATCTCCCGCTTCTGCATCTTCCGCGGAGAATTTCTTGCCGCGATTTTCAGCGGCAAAAATATTTCCTTTTTCGAGGAATTGATCCGCCACTCTTACAGCTGATGTTACCAGCCCACCCGGGTTGTTCCGCATATCGATAATAACCCCGCAGAGTGAATTGCCCAGATTGTCATTAAAATGATTTAGGGCATCATTTACACTACCAGCTGTTTTTCTGTTGAAAGAGGGAATGCGGATATATCCAACGTCTCCATCAACCCGATATTCAACCTGAGCAACGTCCACTGCTTTGCGTTTCAAACTCAACTTTATAGGGGTCGTCACGTTCTCGCGGCGGATAGTCAGAACTGCAAGACTGCCCTCAGGTCCGCGTAGGAATGTAACAGCCTCGATCAAAGTGCGGCCTGCAAGAGGTGTCCCGTCTAAATGGGTAATAATGTCTTTACTCTGAATGCCGGCTTTTTCTGCTGGCGACCCTTTGATCGGCGTAATGACAGTAAGATTTCCGTCACGCATTTCAATGCGCACACCGAAACCTACGAAACGACCATCTAAATTATCTTGATAGCGTTTGTAACTTTCCGGGCTCATATAGGCTGAATAAGAATCAAGCGAAGACATCATGGAGTTTAATGCCAAAGTTATCGGCTTCTCTTTGCTGTCGCTTTCGCTCTTCAAACCTTTTACGGCTTCATCAACAAGTTTTCCCGGATCAATTTCATCCACGTAACGGTTTTTTACGCGCACTAGAGCCTCGGAAAGGATCTGGCGATCAACTTCTACTTGATCAATTTTTCCGTATTTTTCTACATAAGCTTGTTCAAACCGGTCAAGTGCACCCTCAATATCCCTGTCTTTGGCAAAAGGCAAAGTACAGGCGGTTAGCAGCATAAATACGTTTGCAATTATGAGTGTTTTTCTGAACATCGGCGACCGCTACAGTTAATAAAGTATTAATAAAGCTAGTCATTCATATCGGCCTAAGCAAGAAAACAAATATAAATTTTTGATTTTTAAGTTCTTTTTTGTCCGTTGCTTGGATAAAAGTAACAGTATGACCATAGTTACACGCTTCGCGCCCAGCCCCACCGGATTATTGCATGTAGGACATGCCTATTCAGCCACGCTTGCCTGGAATAAGGCAATAGAAGCAGGCGGACGATTCTTACTTCGCATGGAAGATATTGATCAAACTCGCTGCCGGCCTGAGTTTGAGGAGGCGATTTACGAGGATTTGAACTGGCTCGGGCTTAAATGGGAAAAACCCATTCGCAAACAAAGCGAGCATATGGACGATTACGAAGTAGTTCTTGATCGCTTGTTTGAGAGAGGTCTCATCTATCCCTGCTTTTGTACGCGAAGAGAGATAGCCGCTGAAATAGCCGCCAGTCATTCAGCGCCGCATGGATCTGAAGGTCCTCTCTATCCCGGGACCTGCCGGTCCTTATCCAATAAACAGCGGGATGAGAATTTCGCAAAAGAGAAACCCTACGCCCTTCGATTGGATATGAGTGCAGCTCTTAAGGAAGTGGACGTAACACAGTTATTTTTCAGAGAACTGGATAAAGGTGTCATCCAATGCGATCCGGTAAAGTTTGGGGACGCAGTATTAGCACGTAAGGAAACACCAACTAGTTATCATTTAGCAGTGACACTTGATGATGCGTTTCAAGGTGTAAATTTGGTTGTTCGTGGGCAGGATCTATTCGGTGCGACCCACTTACATCGGTTATTGCAACATCTTCTGGATTTGCCCACCCCGAACTATTTTCATCATGGATTAGTCTCCGATATGAAGGGGAGGCGGCTTGCTAAGCGAGATAAATCTGTAACGTTGCAGGATATTCGTGGAAATGGGTATTCCCAAGAAGATGTTAGAAAATTAATTGGCTTCAAAATATAACTAGAACGCAAAGGTCTACTCCATGATTTCTGTTTCGATTACGCCCCTTTATGTTGGGTTTACTGCTTTGATTATGCTGGTGCTTTCTTTGCGAGTATCCAGTATGCGTGTCAAACATCGTGTCTCCCTTGGCGATGGCGGTAAAGGGGACGTTGGGATCGTAATTCGGGGATTTGGCAATCTTATCGAATACGCACCGATTATCCTCGTCATGCTGTTTTTGATGGAAATTCAAGGCGTTGCTGCCTACTGGTTGCATGCATATGGTGGTGCCTTCATCATAGCGCGGATCGTTCATCCACTGGCGCTTTTTGATGGGCGGGGTGCTCCAAAATGGAAGCGACTGTCACGGCAAGGTGCCGCAACAGTAACGCTCGTCCTATTATTGGTGGGTGCCATCGTTCTACTACTGCCGTAGAAAAACGATCTCCTTTATTTGTTGTCGCTCTCTACAATGATATCAATCATGTCTGACATGATGTCATTCATATGGAAGTCTTTTGGGGTGTAAACCGCAGAAACGCCTTTCGCCTTGAGGGCTTCAGCATCCTCAGGCGGAATGATGCCGCCGACGACCACGGGAATGTGTGAGAGACCGGCTGCTTTCAGTTTTTCGACAACATCGGTTGCTAGCGAAATATGGGATCCGGACAAGATCGACAGACCAACAACATGGACATTTTCGCTTTGCGCGGCCTTAACAATTTGCTGAGGTGTTAAGCGAATGCCTTCGTAAACAACTTCCATGCCGCTATCGCGAGCCGCTACGGCGATTTGCTCCGCACCGTTTGAATGGCCATCAAGACCAGGCTTCCCAACAAGAACTTTAAGCGGGCGGCCCATAATCTTTGCTGCATCACTAACTTTTGCTCGAAGTTCATCATTATCGTCGCCTGTGTTGTTGGACGCTGCACTGCTGACGCCAGTTGGGGCGCGATATTCACCGAAAATAGAGCGAAGTGTTTCTGACCATTCACCAGTGGTGACGCCCGCTTTTGCAGCTGCAATTGATGCAGGCATGATGTTGTCGCCGTTTGTTGCGGCAGCTTTTAAATCTTTAAGAGCCTTCTCAACTTTGACCTGGTTCCGAGCTGCCCGCCAGTTTTGCAGTCGTTCAATTTGCTGGGATTCGGCCTCTGGGTCCACTGTCATTATGCCGCCGTCCCCTTCTTGGACGAGCGGAGAGGGCGTGCTTTCTGTAAACTTATTCACCCCAATGACCGGAAGAGCACCAGAGATCACCGCTTGCACACGGTTTGTATTGGAACGAACCAGTTGTTCTTTTAAATAACCTGATTCGACTGCTGCAACTGCGCCACCCAGTTTTTCAATATGCGCCAGCTCTTCTCGGGCGGCGGTCTTTAATTCTTCTACTTTTCGGTCAATTTCCACGGATCCTTCGAAAATATCCCCATATTCCAGAAGATCCGTTTCAAATGCGACGATTTGCTGCAGACGCAATGACCATTGTTGGTCCCAAGGGCGGGGAAGTCCAAGCGCTTCGTTCCATGCCGGAAGCTGCACCGCGCGGGCGCGGGCATTCTTGGAAAGTGTCACGGCCAACATTTCAAGCAGGATCCGGTAGACATTGTTTTCAGGTTGCTGTTCCGTAAGGCCTAATGAGTTTACCTGAACGCCATAGCGGAAACGGCGGAATTTCTCGTTCTCAACCTTGTAACGCTCCAGCAAGATTTCATCCCAGAGATCCACAAAGGCGCGCATTTTACACATTTCGGTTATGAAACGAATACCTGCATTCACGAAAAAGCTAATGCGACCTGTGGCTGCCGGAAAGTCTTCAGCGCTAATTTGCCCTGATTCCTGTACTGCATCCAACACCGAAATAGCCGTGGCAAGAGCAAAGGAAAGCTCCTGTACCGGTGTAGCCCCTGCTTCTTGCAAGTGATAGGAGCAAACATTGGTTGGGTTCCATTTAGGCACTTCCTGATACGTGAAACTCACCACATCTGTGATCAATTTCATGCTCGGGGCTGGTGGGAATATGTAAGTTCCGCGAGATAGGTATTCTTTGATGATGTCGTTTTGCACTGTGCCTTGTAGGGATTTTCGATCAGCACCTTGCTCTTCTGCCACGGCAACATATAGAGCCAACAGCCACGCGGAGGTGGCATTAATGGTCATGGAAGTGTTCATTTTCTCAAGGGGAATGCCATCGAACAAAGTTCGCATGTCCCCTAGATGGCAAATTGGGACGCCGACCTTGCCCACTTCGCCTTTTGCAAGTACATGATCCGAATCATAACCCGTTTGTGTTGGCAAATCGAAAGCCACAGAAAGACCAGTTTGCCCTTTACCCAGGTTGGTTTTGTAAAGCTCGTTCGATGCTTCCGCCGAGGAATGGCCAGAGTAGGTTCGAAAGAGCCAAGGTCTGTCTTTTTTCACCGCGGGTGTTGGGTGTTGAGATTTTTCTTTGTTGTCGCTCATAATAATCTTTCGTCTTTACGTACGCAAACAGCCACATGTTTCTTATTTTGTTCTTCGTTGGTAATATCATAACTTTGTGCTGCAGTGCAAAAAAAACTTGCTTTGCCGTTTAAGGCTTGTAATCTTCCTATTATTAGCGCCGAAGATTGATTTGGCGACGAAAAAATGATGCGCTGCGGTAAAACCCATAAAAATGGGCAATGAATAAGCCCAATACCGTGTTTGTTTGAGAAGAGGAAGAGTTCTTATGTCTACGAGTGAAGCTGCAACCCCGACTGAAAACACTGAACCAAGTTCGAGCGCCCCGCTCAAAGATTTGTACGAAGTTGGTGAAATTCCACCCGTGGGTCATGTCCCCTCAAAAATGTACGCATGGGCTATTCGCCGCGAACGCCATGGCAACCCGGAAGACGCCATGATAGTTGAGGTCGTTGATACACCCAAGCTAGATTCGCACGATGTGCTTATTTTGGTCATGGCCGCAGGTGTCAATTACAATGGTGTGTGGGCAGCGTTGGGCGAGCCGATTTCCGTTTTTGATGTTCATAAAGAGCCCTACCACATTGCAGGTTCGGATGCGTCTGGCATCGTTTATGCTGTTGGCAGTAAAGTTACCCGCTTTAAAGTCGGAGATGAAGTCGTTGTCCATTGTAATCAGGACGACGGTGACGATGAAGAATGTAACGGCGGCGACCCAATGTTCTCCCCTTCTCAGCGGATCTGGGGATATGAGACGCCTGATGGCTCTTTCGCGCAGTTCGCAAGGGTTCAGGATCGGCAACTAATGTCACGGCCTAAGCATCTGACATGGGAAGAAAGCGCCTGCTATACGCTGACACTTGCGACGGCTTACCGCATGTTGTTTGGTCATCGCCCCCATATCTTGCGTCCTGGTCATAATGTTCTAATTTGGGGTGCCTCAGGCGGCCTTGGATCTATGGCTGTTCAAATATGTGCCGCGGCTGGTGCTAACGCTATTGGCGTTATTTCCGACGAGTCAAAGCGCGATTTTGTGATGTCATTGGGTGCAAAAGGCGTGATCAATCGTAATAATTTTGATTGTTGGGGCCAATTGCCAACAGTGAACGGCGATGATTTTGGCGCCTACATGAAAAAAACGCGTGAGTTTGGTAAGGCGATTTGGGAAATTACAGGTAAAGGCAATGATGTTGATTTTGTCTTTGAACATCCGGGCGAAAAAACATTCCCTGTTTCCTGTAATGTGGTGAAGCGCGGTGGCATGGTTGTTTTCTGCGCTGGGACAACTGGATTTAACCTGACAATGGATGCCCGTTTTGTCTGGATGCGCCAAAAACGTATTCAAGGAAGTCACTTTGCCAACCTGAAACAGGCAACGCAGGCAAACAAATTGGTTATCGAACGTCGTATTGATCCGTGCATGTCTGAAGTGTTCGCTTGGGAAGATATTCCACGTGCCCATACAAAAATGCAGAATAATGAGCATAAACCGGGTAACATGGCCGTCCTGGTATCTGCCAAGTATCCAGGTCTGCGGACTCTGGAAGATGCAATGGAAGCCGGAAACTCTTAGGAGTTCCGGTCCGTTTCCTTTGTAGATATCCCAACGATAATAACAAAAGCGTAGTGAATAAATGACCGACGATAATAGCTCCCTAGTACTTGAAGGGCTTGATGCTCTTTGCGAAGATGCTTTGCAAGCTGCTGAAATGTTGAAGCAGCAGGCAATCAACAGCGTTGCCGCATTCACACGGGCCGATAACGGCCGCATCAGTGCGAAGCTTGTTGAACAAAACCAATATGCCACCCATGGTTTGGCGTGGTTGGTAACCTATGTAGAAACTCTAAAAGAGACCCTGAAGTGGACCCGGAGCCTGAGCGCTGAGGGGAAACTTGGTGAGCTTGAACAGCTTATGTTGCAAGCCGGTTTCGCTGAATACCTGAGCCAGCTGCAAGGCGGCATTCCAATGACACTTGGCGAGATTATTCGTCCTGCAGATTTGCGTGTGGCACCTGAGGTCATGACGGCGTTTAGAACTCCTGCTGTAAATAGTTTGATTGAGGCCGGTTATACATCAGCTGTCCGTGAACGCATTGCTGTGTTGGTGGCTGACGGGATGGATACTGGACATTTCGGTGATCCGTGCCTTGACGAAACATATAGAATGATCCGCGATCAGTTCCGCCGCTTTGCGGACGAGGAAGTGATGCCCTATGCCCATGAGTGGCATTTGAAGGATGAGCTAATCCCGCGCCCGATCGTGGACAAAATGTCTGAACTAGGTGTGTTTGGTCTGACGGTTCCCGAGGAATATGACGGTCTTGGCCTCGGCAAAATGTCCATGTGTGTGGTTTCTGAAGAACTATCGCGCGGCTATATTGGTGTGGGCTCCCTTGGGACCCGTTCCGAGATTGCGGCTGAGCTAATACTCACCGGCGGCACGCAGGCACAAAAGGATAAATGGCTGCCGCAAATTGCGACGGGGGCAATTTTGCCAACTGCCGTGTTTACAGAACCCAATACAGGTTCCGATTTGGCATCCTTGCGGACGCGTGCGGTGAAAGACGGTGATGTCTACAAGATTACGGGGAATAAAACATGGATCACCCATGCTGCCCGTGCCGATGTCATGACGTTACTCGCCCGCACTAATTCTGATGAACCGGGATATAAGGGTCTGTCCATGTTCCTTGCTGAAAAACAGCATATGACAGAGGAAGAAGACTTCCCAACTGACGGCATGACCGGCGGAGAGATTGAAGTTCTTGGATACCGCGGGATGAAGGAATATGAGCTGGGTTTTGATGGGTTTGAAGTGAAAGCTGAAAACTTGCTCGGTGAAGAAGAAGGCAATGGCTTTAAACAACTAATGCAAACTTTTGAAAGCGCCCGTATTCAAACAGCGGCACGTGCTCTCGGTGTTGCACAAAATGCGATGGAGCTTGGTCTTCGTTATGCACTGGATCGCATCCAGTTCTCACGCCCGATCATTGAATTTCCACGTGTTGCCGGAAAATTGGCATGGATGTCTGTGGAAATTATGATGGCACGTCAGCTGACATATGCATCCGCCCGTGCAAAAGATGAAGGTCGTCGCTGCGATCTTGAGGCCGGTATGGCCAAGTTGCTTGGCGCTCGTGTTGCCTGGAGTGCTGCAGATAATGCGCTGCAAATTCACGGCGGCAATGGTTTCGCACTGGAATACCCAATTAGTCGCGTTCTGTGTGATGCGCGTATCCTCAATATTTTTGAAGGTGCCGGTGAAATTCAGGCGCAGGTGATCGCACGGCGATTACTTGAAGGTGCGAACTGAATAAACCCTGTTTGATAATTAGAAGAGCGTGCTTTTTTGAAGCGCGCTCTTTTTTTGTCTTGTTCAGGAATTCGATGCTGCTTATCGTTCCCCGTAAATGAGGGAGATTATTTAGTATGTCCATGAAAACCACACCCTATTGGTGGGAAGAAGCACCACGTGAACAGGCGTCGAATATGACGCCGCCAGCAAATGTGGATATTGCCATTGTAGGCGCTGGATTTACCGGATTGTCCGCGGCTCTAGTACTCGCGCGTGCTGGCTTGTCTGTCGCAGTTTTTGAAGCGGGGCAACTGGGCGAGGGGGCTAGCTCCAGAAATGGTGGCATGGTGGGTCCAAGTTTTCACAAACTCGGAATTGCTGGACTGAAGGCGCAATTTGGCGCGGAGAAAACCAACGAAATTTTGAGAGAAAGCGTTGGTTTTGTTGATTTTCTCGAAGATTTCCTGAAGACAGAAGGTATCGACGCGGAATTTAAAAGAACAGGGCGTTTTTTGGGTGCCTTAAAGCCTGCGCATTTTGAGACGATGGCGGTAGGATTGGAAGAGCTTCAAACGGCGTGCGGCGTTAAGGGTGAAATGGTGTCAGCAGATGATCTGGAGAATGAAACCGGATCAGACAAGTTTTATGGAGGACTCGTTTTTCATCAGGATGGTGGGCTTCATCCGGGTAAATATCATTCGGGCCTCGTGGACAAAGTTCGCGAAGCCGGTGTTTTGCTCTTTGACCACACGCCTGTTGAAAAAGTGGAAAAATCAGCGGCTGGTTTCGCAATATCAACGTCCAAAGGTCAAACGATTGCAGATCAGGTCGCCATTTGTACGAATGGATATACAGGGTCGGCATTTGGCGAGTTCAAACGCCGGATTCTACCGCTGCGAAGCGCCCTAATTGCAACGGAGCCCTTAGCGCCAGAAGTGATGAAACGTCTTATGCCGAAAGGGCGTATGTACGGGGATAGTCGACGACTTGTCGCGTATTACCGTCCATCTCCAGACGGGAGCCGTATTCTGTTTGGGGGTCGTGCAACAGGCCTGAAAGACACGCCTGAGAAGAATGCGGCACTGCTTCACAGGTCCATGAGTGAGATATATCCGGAGCTTGGAAACACTGAAATAAGTCACGTGTGGTCCGGACTTGTTGCTTATACATTCGATCATTCACCGCATATTGGTAAAATTGGCGGCCTCCATTTTGCTATGGGATATTGCGGATCCGGTGTGGCTCGCTCTACATATTTCGGGAAAAAGCTGGGACACAAGATTTTGGGCCAAGAAGAATTGGGGCATACATCCTTTGATGACATGCCGCTTAAGGGAAAAGCATTTTATAACGGATCCCCGTGGTTCATGCCGATGGTTCTTGGATGGCACAGATTGGCGGACCGACTGGGGATGTGATCAGTCGTCTTTTCTAAAACCGAGAACTGCAGTAATCGTCGCGCCCAACAGGACAAGAGCCCAGCTTACGTAAAGCCAAATTAGAAAGAGTGGTAGGATTGCCAACGCACCGTAAATCACTTGATAACTCGGGAAATATATCAAATACAATTTGAAAAACTGTTTCCCGAGTACAAAGAGAGATGCAGCCACCGCTGCACCGTGGGCGGCATGTTGCCAGCGTACTTTCCCTGCGGGCACCAATCGATACAGCATAAAGAATGTTGAAAAGCAAAGGATGAAGGGTAATAAGAAGCTAAAATACCCTGCATACTCCATTACGTGGAGGCCACTTGCACCCTCTGTAAGTCGCGCAATCCAGCTGAATAGTGTCAAGCTGGTGGAAAGACCAATGGGACCCAGAAGAATAAGTAGAATATAGACTAGCAATCGTTTGAACAGGTTGCGCGTCGCATCCGTTTGCCAAATTTGTGCAAAACTGCTTTCGATACTTAGGAATAAAAGTATTGCTGTCAGGGCGAGGCCGCCAAGCCCCAGATAAGTTAGTTGCTCGGCATTAATTACGATATCCTGTAAAAAATCATATGCATGAGCAATGGTCGTTGGCAGAAAATTATCAAATAGAAAAAAGATAATGTCAGTTTGCAATGTATAAAAAGCATCAACATAGGTCAGGAGCGATAATCCAAGCACCACCAATGGGACAAGCGCCAACAAAGTCTGATAACTAAGCGCGGTCGCCATACGGAGACAGTTTTGTTTTACGAAGTGCCGAATGATTTCAAGGCAGAGAACTCGTAAATGGATTAATGCTTTAGGCATATGTTAATCTGGGAATTTTGTGCTGGCAAGTTCGCCGCCGACACCCCAGTTATCTTTAGCTACATCAGTTATCACAACATGAACGCCATCTTTTGTACCGCCCAAAATACGTACAGCCTCTGTGGTTAGGGCTTGTACCAGCTCTAGTTTTTTCGCGGCGTCGCGGCCTTCAAACATTTCAATACGAATAATTGGCATCGTTATATAATTCCTTTGATCACTTTAGACTATATTGATCTCACGTATTGCAGCGCCCGTCAAAAGCCGTTCAAAATTGAAGCAGGATAAATCAAGGCTTTGATAGCTACCGCTTATGATTAATTCGGCGATGGCCCGGCCCACGGCGGGAGATTGTTGTAGGCCGTGACCTGAAAATCCGTTGGCAAAATAGAAATTAGAAATTTCTGGATGGGCCCCTAAAACGGCATTTTGATCAAGGTGCGTACAGGCATAGTGGCCGGCCCAAGCATTTTCCATTTTGATGGCTTCAAATGCTGGAACACGGTTAGCAAGGATTGGCCAGATATGTTCCTCAAACCAACTGTAATCAACATCAAAATCAAGACAGTCGGGATCATTGTCTGCAAGCGGAGAGCCACCGGTGATAAACTGATGACCTTCTGGTCTGAAATAGACCCCGCTTGGATCGATTGTCAGCGGGCAGGCAGATATTTCTTGCCGGCAGCTAAAAGAATAAACAAAGCGTTTTTTGGGATGCACGGCAAGATTGATGCCGGCCATGTTGGCGATATCAGCAGCTCGGGGCCCCGCCGCGTTGACAAAAGTGTCTCCTTCAATTTTGCCGTTTTCCTTAAGGTGTGCCCAAATAACTTTATTCTTGGCACTCCCAAGAGAGACGACTTCGTCCTTAATATAACGAACACCATTTGAAATGGCTTTTTTACGAAAGGCTTGATTAAGTCCATATGCATCAAGCCAGCCTTCCCCCTCCAATCCAATGGAACCACCCGCCAGATCTTCAACATTCATCCACGGGTAACTACGCTTCAGGTCATCAGGATCGAGCAAAGCAACCGGTACGCCTTCACGTTTCTGAACAGCATTGTTGTTGTAGAGAATAGGGATTTGAGTGTCGCCCGCCAGAAACAGATAACCGCCTTCGATAAAACTCACATCAACAGGGTCACCATCTATTGATAGGTGGTCTGAAATGTTTCGAAGAAATTCGACTGCGTATTGAGAAATCCGGATATTCTCAGGAGTTGAGAATTGTTGACGAATGCCGCCTGCAGATCTTGCTGTAGATCCAAACTGATAACTGCTGTCTTTTTCCACAACAGTAATATTGACGCTTTTGTCAGTTGAGAGAAAAAATGCGATGGCAGAGCCGACTACGCCGCCGCCGATAATTACAACGTCACTCTTCATTTTAAAAAATCTACATTCATTTATGTGGTTATGCTGCCTTGGAGCGGGACAGATAATATGTTATTCGATCAATATGATTAACTATCTCATTATTGCAGCTGTGGCTGCAACTTTTCTTGTCGTCCTCGTGGGTCTAATAACTATGGCGCGCGGCGGGGAATTTAACAGAAAATACAGCAACAAACTGATGCGTTTGCGTCTTGTTATGCAAGCAATTACGGTTCTTCTGCTTTTAGCAGCTCTTGGTCTTGGTTTGGGTACGAGTTAGACAATATGGTAAAACTCACCAAAATATACACTCGCGGCGGCGATAAAGGGCAGACCTCTCTTGGTAACGGTGCGCGTGTCTCTAAAGACGATGTTCGGGTGGCGTCTTACGGTGATGTAGACGAGCTAAACGCCATCATCGGCATTGCGCGTCTTCACTCCAATGGGGATGCCGACGCCATGCTTGGGCGCATTCAAAACGATCTTTTTGATTTGGGTGCGGACCTGTGTACGCCGGAAGAAAAGGATCCAAAATATCCTCCGCTTCGCATAGCAACAGAGCAGGTTGTACGTTTAGAACAAGAGATTGATTCGCTAAATTCAGAGCTTGCACCGCTTAATTCTTTTATTTTGCCGGGCGGAGCCGAAATTTCAGCACATTTGCATCATGCAAGGACAGTTTGCCGCAGAGCTGAGAGAAGAATGGTTTCATTATCGGAGCATGAAAATATCAATTATACTTCAATCAGTTATATAAACCGGTTGTCGGATTTTTTGTTTGTTCTGGCTCGATATCTGAATGAAAAAGGCGATAAAGACGTACTTTGGGTGCCCGGCGCAAATAGATAGTCTTTTACCAACGGATTTTGTCGTTTAAAAGAGCCTATGGGGTGAACCAATAAATAGGTTTTGCATGGTGTTTGACAGATTGTCATTTGCTAATTATTGTGCGCTGCCGAAGAAGAAATTAATTGCCCCCCCTTAACGGATGCAGATCTGGTGAGTGATCTTGCAGGACCGAAGGGCCATCTGGCTTGGAGAAAACCGATCCATGAAAGTTCTCGTCGCTGTTAAGCGTGTTGTCGACTACAATGTAAAAATCCGTGTTAAATCGGATAATACTGGTGTTGAGCTCGCAAACGTAAAAATGTCTATGAATCCCTTTGACGAAATTGCCGTTGAAGAAGCCCTCCGTCTTAAAGAAGCAGGCAAGGCAACTGAAGTTGTCGTTGTTTCTGTTGGCCCGCAAGCGGCTCAGGAAACAATCCGTACTGCACTTGCCATGGGCGCCGACCGCGGTGTTCTGGTAAAAACAGACGATGAACTAGAGCCACTTGGCGTCGCCAAGGTTCTTAAAGCTGTCGCACTGGAAGAAAATCCAGATTTGATTATTGTTGGTAAACAAGCCATCGATGACGACAGCAACCAGACAGGACAAATGCTGTCCGCGCTCTTGGGTTGGTCACAGGGTACATTCGCATCTGAAGTTGATTTGGGTGAAGGTACTGCAAAAATTACACGTGAAATCGATGGCGGCCTACAGACCATTGATCTGAAAATGCCAGTTGTTGTGACAACTGACCTGCGTTTGAACGAGCCGCGTTACGCGTCTCTTCCAAACATCATGAAAGCCAAGAAAAAGCCGATCGATCAAAAAGAAATCGGTGATCTGGATGTGGATGTTGCCAAACGCCTCACAACTTTGAAAGTTGAAGAACCTGCCAAGCGTCAAGCTGGTGTTATGGTTGCAAGCGTTGAAGAGCTTGTTGCGAAACTTAGAGATGAAGCGGGAGTTATCTAATGACTGTTCTTGTTTATGCTGATCATGATAATGCCGTTCTAGGTTCTGCTACTTTGAACGTGGTTACGGCTGCTGCCGAAATTAGCAGTGACGTTCACGTCCTTGTTGCTGGTTCTGGCTGCGCTGCTGTTGCAGACGAAGCTGCAAAGGTTGCAGGTGTTGCTAAAGTAATTTTGGTTGATGATGCGCTTTATGCCCAGTCATTGGCTGAAAACACAGCTGATCTGATTGTCAGTCTTGCCGATGGTTATGACACAATTTTGGCGCCAGCGACTTCCACAGGTAAAAACGTTTTGCCACGTGTGGCTGCTCTTCTTGACGTTGCGCAGATTTCAGAAATTACATCAATCGTTTCTGCAGATACTTTTATTCGTCCGATTTACGCCGGTAATGCTATGGCAACCGTGCAGTCATCTGATGCAAAGAAAGTTATCACAGTTCGGACAACTGGTTTTGCAGCCGCTGCTGCTGAAGGCGGTTCTGCTGCTGTTGAAAATGCTTCTGCTGCCGCGGACGCGGGCCTCTCCACTTTCGTTAGTGCGGCGCTTTCAAAATCTGAGCGTCCAGAACTTACGGCTGCGAAAATCGTTATCTCTGGCGGCCGTGGTATGCAGTCTGGCGATAACTTCCCACTGATTGAAGCTGTTGCAGACAAACTTGGTGCTGCTGTCGGTGCTAGTCGTGCCGCAGTTGACGCCGGATTTGTGCCAAATGATTACCAAGTTGGTCAAACAGGTAAAGTTGTTGCCCCTGATCTTTATATTGCAGTTGGTATTTCAGGCGCGATCCAGCATCTTGCCGGTATGAAAGATAGTAAAGTTATTGTCGCTATCAACAAAGATGAAGATGCACCGATTTTCCAAGTCGCGGATTATGGTCTCGTCGCAGATTTGTTTAAGGCATTGCCAGAATTGGAAGCAGCGCTTTAATGATTTGTGTTTGTGATAATTGTAGCGCTATGATCTTCTGTAAAATCGGACGAACAGGCGATGAGTTATGATTAAGAAAATTGGTATTATTGGTGCAGGTCAGATGGGCAATGGTATTGCTCATGTTATGGCAGTTGCAGGTTATGAAGTATTTTTACGGGATGTGAGCCAGGAACAACTGGATCGTGCTGTAACTGTTATTGAAGATAATCTGCATCGTCAAGTTGGCCGGGGCAAAATGGAAGCATCTGAAGTACCTGGTGCTATGGCACGTATTTCGCCTGTTATGGGTGATGATTACCTTGCTGACGTTGATCTTGTTATCGAAGCTGCTACCGAGAACGAGGAAATCAAAAAAGCGATCCTCGCACCTCTTGGACCGCAGCTCAAACCCGAAGCAATTATCGCAACCAACACATCCTCTATTTCTGTGACCCGCCTTGCTGCGGTAACAGATCGTCCGGGCCAGTTCATGGGAATGCATTTCATGAACCCGGTTCCTATGATGAAGCTGGTGGAACTGATCCGCGGTATCGCAACGAATGAGGAAACGTTTCAGGCTGTTAAGGAATTGACACTGGTTCTTGGGAAAACCCCAACACCGGCTGAAGATTTTCCGGCCTTTATCGTGAACCGTATTCTGCTTCCAATGATTAATGAAGCTATCTACACCCTCTATGAAGGTGTTGGAACAGTGCAAGCGATTGATTCCGGTATGCGCCTTGGTGCAAACCACCCTATGGGTCCTTTGCAGCTCGCTGACTTTATTGGTCTGGATGTATGTCTGTCTATCATGCAGGTTCTGTATGAAGGCTTGGCTGATACCAAATATCGTCCGTGCCCACTCTTGGTAAAATATGTTGAAGCTGGCTGGCTTGGACGTAAAACCAATCGTGGGTTCTACGATTATACAACGGAAATACCGACACCAACACGGTAGTGGGATGTGAACGGAAAATAAAAAAAAGCCCCGGTTTCTGCCGGGGCTTTTTTTATGTTTCAGTCGTTGGTGTCTTTTGAGGCCTGCTCCAGACCGCGGTAATGATAATGCCGGGTGTCAGGATCAGAATGCTGAGCCAACCTGTTAGCCCAAACTCTTCTCCTAATATCAGAAATCCGAGAATACCGGCGAGCGCTGGAACGCCAGACATAAAGGCAGCTGTAATTGGGGCGCCGATTTGCCGGACAGCGAAGGCAACGATAGATAACCCCACCAATGACGCAATAATGCCTTGATACAAACCTTGTAATAGGATGTCAGGCATAGTGGCTTCGGCCATGCCGGAGGGAAGAAAAAAGAACCAAATCGGTGTGAAGATCACACCATTTACAACAGGTGCGCAGAGTAAAATTTGGTGGAAGGTTACACTCCAAAGTTTGGTGACGACCATATAGACCGCAAAAAACAGGCCAGAGAGGACAAAAAGTAAATCCCCTCTCCAAGATCCAGCCATTTCGAAGCCGCTTCCCCCGAGCAAAGTAATGGAGGCTCCGAATATGATCAGCGCAGCGCCGATTTGCTGTATCCAGTGAGGACGCTCTCGAAACCACAACCATCCAAGTACGATGGTGATCGCAGGCAATATGCCGTTCATGAAAACACCGCCGTGGGCTGCGGGTGCAAATTTGAAAGCTTGTATCACGACTAGAATATAGGCAATCCCGGTCAATTGAGAGACCGCAAAAATTCTGAATAGACTCATACTTCGCCAAGGTTTGTAATAAAGCACAATTGGGAGAGCGATGATCCCGGATATACCAAAACGCAGGGCGGCAACGTCATAAATAGTAAGGGGAGAGGTGGCACCAGAACGGCTAGCGACAATCCAACCAGACCACATAAATACAATGAGTAATCC